>JAYSEN010000004.1:20644-249957 GCA_041913845.1 Undibacterium sp. | reverse complement strand
TCCCCATTCAAAAACCCCGCTCTCCAACAGAGGCGGGGTTTTTACTTTTACGGCGGAAAATAGTAAATCAATATGCAACTTCTTACCGCCACCTCAAAGTAAATCGGCGAAAATTGCCCCCACGCTACTTCACCTTGCCATTACCTGATAGGTTAAAACGAAAATTCGTAGACTCAACACACCCAGGCAATGCGCTTTAGCTGCAAGTTGTTCTGCAAGAAAGTAATCTGCTAAGCATCATGTACTCTGGCAGCCGAGCGGAACTGGCTTGCATTCGTTCGGCCTTGCCAACACCACATCCGCCAACGACGGCATGAGAATCCTGAAGGATGAGTTCAAAATCGAAATCGATTTGGCACGAGCAGGCTGGAAATACTTATTCAATAAGCCTTTGCAGCTCATTTCCTTGGTAAGGCACATGAATAGGGTAAGTTGTAACGTATGTGAGAAAAAATTTATGTCTGAAATAGCCAGTGATTTGAGAATAGACCCCGACAAAGTTAAACCCATCGGCACATACCACGAATTTGCTTCCACAACACCTTGTTACTTACTGCTATTAAAGTGGGCTAACAAGGCACGCCTAAAAAGTGAGTTGTAAGCACATTAATTAGCGTCGGAAGTACGTACTTTGTAAGTAATATTCAGCTTGTTGGACTGAAAAAGAAATAAATGCCACAATGCAATTGATCTACATTGGTAATTAGTCTGCGGCAAAAAAACAGCCCTCAAAAACGCAGGAAAATTTTAAATATCGAACTGCACTGTACCATCCATCGGGGAAAAACGTCCGTATATCAGCAGCGACTAGGGGAAATTGGCGCCCATAATTATACTTGTAAGAAATAAGGTGGTGAAATGAGACAGTTGAAACGACAAAATGGTTTTTCGCTTATTGAGTTAATGACCGTGCTGGTAATTCTCGGTATTTTGGCCAGCGTGGCGTTGCCAAGTTATCGATCATTTGTTATCTCAAGCGGAATAGCAACGCAGAGCAATTTGTTGCAGGGACATCTTTCTTTAGCTCGAAGTGAAGCAATCAGCCGTGGTATTCCCGTAAGTATTTGTCGCAGTACCGATGGCGCTTCGTGCACATCCGGTAGTAGTGCAGGTGCAAATACAGGTTGGGGAGATGGTTGGATAATCTTCACGGATGTGAATCGTGATCAAAGTGTGACTTCGGGGACTGATGTGATATTACGAGTGCAGCAGCGCTTGATTTCGGCTCAGGGTAATGGCGCGATTATTCCAACTAACATCACAACTTCAACAGTCGCCGATGCAATCACATTTAACGCATTTGGTCAAAATTTCAATGGTGTGGTGCGATTTGACGTGAAGCCTCCGGCTAACGATGACAATGCCAAATATTATCGCTATGTTTGTATGGCGAATGGTGGACGTGTTCGGGTTTCAAAAACTAGTTGTACCGTGGATTAGGTCAAATTATGAATCTAATTAAATTAAAGCAGCATCAACGAGGTACCTCTATGGTTGAGGTCATTATTACGATTTTGGTCGTAACCATAGGTTTGCTAGGTCTGGGTAGCTTGTTGCTTAATTCGGTTAAATACCAAAAAACTGCTGGGCAGCGATCCGAAGCAGTACAAAGTGCATACGATTTAAGTGAGCGTATGCGTGCAAACGGACTTGGTGTCACTGCAAATAACTATATTACCAATGACACTTATAGCAGCATGTCTTCTGGTGCATTACCAACAGTGCCAAACTGTTCCTCACCAAAATGTACACCTGTTGAGATAGCCAATATTGACATTGCTGACTGGCGACGAAATCTAGCGCTTCGTTTGGTTGGTGGTGCCGGTAATATTTTGCAAGGTCCAGGACGGACTTATGATGTGGTTGTGATGTGGCAAGAACGAAATAGTGTTGGTGACGATACGTATGTAGATCCGGCTTGTCCTGCGGCAGGTCCGGCAACTGGTGCGGGAGTTCGTTGTTTTGTTGTTAGGTTTGAGCCATGAACGTTAGAGCGATCAAAATGAAAACAGGGCAGATTGATAAAGAATATGGCCGCACCATCATAGAGCTGATGGTTGCTATGACAATATCTTTCATCATAGTGCTGGGTATAGTTGGTGTGTACTTTGGTAGTCATCAAAGCTATCGAACCACGGATGATAAATCTCGCCTTGATGAAGATGCACGATTGGCTTTGCATCAGATGGCACAATCAATACGCATGGCTGGTTATGGCGCCTTATTGTCGGCTAAGCCACTTGATCCCGAGAAGGGGCCCATGTCTGATTTTTTATCGCCCCAGCAAAAGACTAGTTATCTGGGGGCGCCTCGTTTAGCCGCGATCTTTGGTTGCTCGGGAAAATTTACTGATCCCAAAGCAGTCCCTGCTGCTTGCACAACGGATGCAACGCGAGACTCGATGATAGTGCGTTATAAAGTTGATACTGATAACGCGAATGCCACCGCAACGAATTTACCTACCGATTGTTTAGGGCAGGCTGTTGTGCTTAATCCGACTGTTGTCGAAAACCGTTATTACGTCGCAAGTAACCCTACAACCTCGGCTTCTGAATTGTATTGTGCTGGCAATGGTGGCACTAGTTCGGTTGCTACAACATTTGCCAGTAGCCCACAACCGATTGCTGAAAACGTAGTCGCCATGCAGCTCACGTATGGATTTGATTCAGATGGAGATCAATCGACAGATAATTTTCTGCCAGCGTCAGCCGTAACGAATTGGGACAGTGTAGTGTCGGTGCGAATTTGCCTGGTCATGCGAACAGCTGGTGATGGACTTGCTAGCACAGGGCAACAGTACCGCGACTGCAATAATAATTTGGTTACACCAATAGATAGACGAATTTATGGGGCGTATTCAACCGTGGTGACTATACGCAGTCGTGCGTCAGGGAGTACTTTATGAGAGGAACTCAATTCAGACAGCAGAAAGGTTTTGTTCTTTTTGTCAGCATGATGTTCTTAATCATCATGACATTACTTGCCCTTACCGCTGTGCAACGTGCATCGTTAGACGAAAAAGTTTCGGCAAATTTGCGGGCGCAGACTTTGGCTTTTCAAGCCGCAGAACAGGCTTTGCGTGCTTGCCAGCGCAGCCTCGAGCAGACAGGTCCTGGTGGTTCATTACCATTGCTGCCGGGAACAACGCAAACTTTTGATGGTACGCCAATCCATCAATATCCAGCGACAAACGCAAGTGGTGAAGTTCCACCGCCGCCATCGAAATGGAAAGATAAGGCAAGTTGGTCAGGCGCAGATGTACGTACGTTAAACGCTGGGACTGTTCCTAACGTTGCGAGTCAGCCGCAGTGCATGATCGAAGAATATCCAATTAAAGATGATTTAAAGCCCAAAGTTTATACCGCCTATGTGATTACATCGCGTGGCGTGGGGGCAACCAATACAGCAGTGGTATGGTTGCAGGAAACTTTGCGTGTTGGCAATGATGTTAAGTAAAGGTCTATTATGTTGAATCGCTTAATGAAACCGATATGTCGCGCTTTGGTGTTGACTCTGGGCTTGGAACTGATGATGCCCATGGCAGCTCATGCTGGAATTTCAAATTTACCGCCATTGATGAGTCCCAGTCTTCCACCCAATGTCGTTTTTACTTTGGATGATTCTGGATCTATGCGTTGGGAGGCAATGCCGGATAATGCCATTCAGGATTATGATTACGGCTACCCCATCCCGTCGAACACATACCGGAGTTCCGGCGATGGTGGTGTCACTGCGGCACCTTTCGAAAAACCTGGTACCACAAATATTGATGCAAGGCGTTTTCGTTCGATTGCGGTGAATAAAATTTATTACAATCCAGACCTGCTTTATGAACCATGGTCAAATGCTGACGGGACTGCAATGGATCCTGCGGATCCAACACGAGCTAAGTTTAATCCTGTGCTGCCTACTGGCGTTGCCAGTATGTCTACCTACAATTTGACGACCCCCTTTCCTTGGAATAGTTCTTATGCTGGGGCCTATCCAGCAGTCTATTATCGCTATAATCCAAAGGGGTCTTGTCCAGCAACACCAAAAGCAACGGGTTATGCGGCGACAAATGAAGTTCCTGCATGTTATGAACAGGTGGAAATTCGTCCAGATGTTTCTGCTTACTATGGAATGAATGGAACAACGAAGTCTGCAGCTCGCACAGATTGCCCAGGGACAAGTTGTACCTACGATCAAGAAATCCAAAATTATGCGAACTGGTTTCAGTTCTGGCGTTCTCGAACTTTAATTGCACGCGGTGGTGTTGGTAAAGCATTTGCCAAACAGGGTGACGCATTACGCGTGGGTTGGGGGGCGATTAATCGTAGCGTCATGCTAGCACCAGTTAGAAATGATTTTTCCACGCCAAATCGTAATGCTTTTTTTGATTTTTTATATAAAAATACCTATCCATCTAATGGTACGCCACTTAGAACGGCCTTAGATCAGGTGGGGCAATATTTCACCAGAACTGACGTCAATGGCCCTTGGCAGAACGTGATTGGAAATAGTACTAGCGGTCAATTTACTTGCCGGCAGAATTTCCATATTTTGATGACGGATGGTTATTGGAATGGTTCTGGAGCAGGTTCAGGTCGCAATGGTAACTATGACATGTCAAATGGTCCTATCCATGCAACTCCCGTATTGCCAGCGCCAACCTATAAAGGCTATGTTGCCGAAGCTCCCTATAAAGACACCAATTCCGGAACTACTTACACCGATACCTTGGCTAATATAGCGATGTATTATTGGCGTACAGATTTACGCCCTGACTTGACAAACAATGTACCGACTGCGACAAAGAATCGTTCTGATCCGGCCTATTGGCAACATTTGGTGAACTTTACAGTGGGTCTCGGCGTAAATGGACAATTGAATTTTCCCGGAGACTATAACGCGTTAAAGGCGGGGACGTTGAATTGGCCAGCGCCAGCGGCTGATAGTGCGAGTGCCGTGGACGATTTGTGGCACGCTGCTGTTAATAGTCGAGGGAAGTATTACAGTGCCTCGAATCCTAAAGAATTTTCTGATTCGCTTGGTGATGCTTTGCAAGAAATTGCCGACAGATCGGGTGATGCGGCGGCTGTTGGAGCTTCGAGTAATACGATTAGAGCTGGCACCTCATTATTTACGTCGACATATCGCTCGACTGATTGGTCTGGTGATGTATCTAAAGTTGTGCTGGATCCGGCAACCGGTAAGGTCAGTACTGATCAATCAGCCGGTTGGGTATCCAAAATAAACACGACATTTGATAAACGTAAAATTTATACGTGGAATAGTGGCGCTAAAGACTTTACTTACTCGAATTTAACTGCGGCTCAAAAGACCACATTCGATAATGCCGGTACAACTTATGGTTCGACCGGACAAAAATTGTTTGATTACATACGTGGGGGACCTGATCTTGGTATATTTAGACCGCGTCCAACTAATAAACCGTTTGGTGACTTCATTAATTCTGCACCCGAGTACTTGAAGGAGGGGGAAGACGAGGGGTATATATATTTACCTACAGGTACTGCAGGTAAAGATAGTTACCAAAACTATTTGGCCTCCAAGAAATCACGTCAGGAAATGGTTTATATAGGTGGGAATGATGGTATGTTCCACGCGTTTAATGCGACGACTGGTGCAGAAGAATGGGCCTATGTACCAAACGGTGTGATCAATAACTTACCTTTGCTTGCTGACAAGTCCTATGCACACCGTTACTATGTTGATGGAACCCCAATTACCGCTGATTATTATAGTGGTGGTTGGAAGACTGCGGTAATTGGTACCACAGGCGCGGGTGGCAGGTCCGTTTTTGCGATTGATGTGACCACGCCGTTGGCTTCGCAGATGGGTACGAACAAGATTTTGTGGGAGGTTAATTCTTCCAACGATACTGATATCGGCTACACCATAGGACGCGCTCAGATTGGTCGTTTGCCAAACGGTAACTGGGTGGCGATATTCGGTAATGGTTACTACTCAAATTCCGGCAAGGCCATATTGTTCGTGGTGAATATGTCTACAGGCGCAATCTCGAAGATAGACACTGGTATAGGCAGTAATAATGGTTTAAGTACACCACGTTTGGTTATCGGTTCAGATGCAACCATTAAACAGGTATACGCTGGTGATCTTCGTGGTAATTTATGGAAGTTCGATTTTAATGCTTCCGGGAATTTGCAAGTTGCATATAGTGGTCAACCTTTGTTTAAGGCAGTTCGTAGCGGTGTAGAGCAACCTATTACTGTTCAACCTGAGATTGTTTCCCATCCTAATGGTGGTGCAATGGTCGTGTTTGGTACTGGGAAAATTTTTGAAGATACCGATGCAGCTAACATGAATGTGCAGTCCATGTTTGGTGTTTGGGATAACTACAATGTGTCGGGTGTTACTCCGTCGGCAATTACTTCGGGACGTTCAGCCTTGGTGCAACAAACCCTGACTTTGAATGGTACGCAGTTTTATCAGGTATCAAATAACACCATCAACTGGACTAATAAACGTGGTTGGTATATCGATTTGGATTTGGCTGGTAGTACTGGCGAACGTGTTACGATTGATCCCTTAATTTTCTATGATCAAGCCGTATTCACCACGATTATTCCAGGTACGACGACTGATCCCTGTTCATCGGATGGTAAGTCAACTTTTATGCAATTGAATTACTTGACTGGCGGCCCCTTGGCTTATCAGACCATAGATAGAAATAATGACGGGGTTGTAGATAGTGGTGATTTGATAGGTGGTGTGCTTTTTGTTAGTGGTAAACAAGGTGCCTTAACATTTGGTACTACAATTTTGGAAAAAGGCAAAAAGGGTTATGTTTATCATCCTTGTGCTAATGCCCTTGTATGTCAAAATCCTGAACCTGAAGAAACTGATAAAATTAAACTGCCAACAGTGCGACTTTGGCGACAACTTTTTGGGCGAGATTAAAGTATGAAAAGCACACGTTTTAGACGCCTTAATTCTGGCGTAAAAGGATTTACCTTAATTGAGCTGATGATAGTTGTAATAATAATCGGGATTATTACTGCAATTGCGCTTCCAACGTATCGGGATAATATTCGACAAACTCGTCGAGCAGAGGCGCGTGGGTTAGTGTTGCAAAATGCTCAATTTATGGAAAGATTTTTTACAACCAATAATCGTTATGACAGGAGTTTGTCGGGTACAGCCGTGGCACTACCTGTTTTGCAGTCTCCTCAGAAAGGAGACGCTTTATACACAATAAGCCTGACCCCAGCGGCTGGTCAAACCACTTATACAATCCGCGCAGACCCCGTTGCCGGAAAGTCTATGGCAGGTGATGCTTGTGGCTCATTCACTGTAACGAATTTAGGTGTAAAAGGGAATGTGAATCTTGTATCCCCCATGACCAGTGATAAATGCTGGAAGTAAATTCCTGACTGAGTAACTAAACTAAGCGGTTATTGAAAAATAACCGCTTAATTTTTTTTGGCTTCTTGTATTGCTTCGGCGAATTCAGCGATATCTTCAAAGCTTTTATACACCGAGGCATAACGCACATAGGCAATTTTATCGAGGCGCTTGAGTTCACGCATGACCAGTTCGCCAATTTGGTTGGAATTGATCTCACGCTCACCGCTAGCTAAGAGCTTCTCTTCTATACGCTCTATCGCCATATCAACTGCTTCAGCGGAAACTGGACGTTTGCGTAAAGCTAAAAGAAAACTGGCGCGTAACTTACCCGATTCGAATTCACTACGGCTGCCATTTTTTTTGACAACCACGGGCATAATTAATTCTATGCGCTCATAAGTCGTAAAACGTTTATCACAGTCACTGCAACGACGTCTTCGACGTATTACGTTTGTTTCCTCGGAGAAGCGAGTGTCTAAAACCTGAGTGTCTTTATGGTGACAATAAGGGCATTTCATGAACGCTGGTTTTAAAAAGATAATTGCTAAATATAAACGAAAACGCCACTCGATTGAGTGGCGTTATATGAAAAAACTCAAAAATTATTTGTTTTCATAGACAGGGAAGGCACTGGTTAATTGCTTAACTTCAGCCTTCACACGTTCTATGGTTGCTGCATCATTGGGATTATCCAATACATCGGCGATTAAATGACCAACCTTGATTGCTTGTTCTTCTTTAAAACCGCGGGTGGTCATAGCTGGACTGCCTAAACGAATACCCGAGGTAATCATAGGTTTTTGGGGATCGTTAGGGATGCCATTTTTATTACATGTAATATGGGCAGAGCCGAGAATTGCCTCAGCTTCTTTGCCCGTCAAACCCTTGGGACGTAAATCAACCAGCATGACATGCGATTCAGTGCGACCAGAAACTATGCGTAAGCCGCGAGCGATTAAAGTCTCAGCGAGCGCCGCGGCATTTTTTACAACTTGTTGTTGATAAGTTTTGAAGTCATCCGACAAGGCTTCTTTAAACGCCACAGCTTTACCTGCGATCACATGCATCAATGGACCACCTTGTAAGCCAGGGAATATCGCCGAGTTAATTTTTTTTGCGATTGCTTCATCGTTACACAAGATGATGCCACCACGTGGGCCACGCAAACTCTTATGTGTGGTTGAGGTAACTACATCCGCGAAGGGCACAGGATTGGGGTAAACACCTGCGGCAATTAAACCTGCATAGTGAGCCATGTCAACCATGAAATAGGCACCAACGTCTTTAGCAACTTTTGCAAAGCGTTCGAAATCGATGCGTAAGGCAAATGCAGAAGCACCAGCGATGATTAATTTTGGCTTGGTTTCATGCGCTAGCTTTTCCATCGCGTCATAATCTATATCCTCCTGCTCATTCAAGCCGTACGAGACCACGTTAAACCATTTGCCAGACATGTTGAGAGACATACCATGGGTTAAGTGACCGCCTTCAGCCAGGCTCATACCCATGATCGTGTCACCTGGATTCAACAGGGCGAAGAAAACCCCCTGGTTTGCTTGTGATCCTGAATTCGGTTGTACGTTGGCAAATTGAGCACCAAACAATTGCTTGAGTCGGTCGATTGCCAATTGTTCGACCATGTCGACATATTCGCAGCCACCGTAATAACGTTTGCCTGGATAGCCTTCGGCATATTTATTGGTTAATTGAGAACCTTGAGCCTCCATCACCGCTGGTGAGGTGTAGTTTTCGGAAGCGATTAATTCAATGTGTTCTTCCTGGCGTACGTTTTCCAGTTGAATGGCATTAAATAATTCGCTGTCTACCTGGGCGAGTGTATGATTTTTCGAAAACATAGCAATTCCTGAAAAGTTGAGTAATCAGACAAAATAAATTGGTCAATGCAAACGCCAGACGATGGTCATAGCGATTGTGCTCGTCAATGAAGAAAATCCAGATAAGGCAGCCTCATTGATGTACCATCAGGCTGCCCAGGCGAACGGCTGAAGTTGATAACTTCGATATCTTATGCTCCCTGATGGGACTCCATCTTAGTCAGTAAGTCAGCTGGTTTTTCTAGCGGAACTTACCTTTTACGCCAGTAACATAAGAGTAAATGGTGCGGCTGATTGTACGTGATGCACGCTAACAGGGCAAGCGTGTGAATACGTAAATTGGCAACTGTGCTGTAGGCACAGAGTAGAAAAAAACAAGCACGCTGTAACTGTATTGAATACAGTGAGATTGCCTATATTCCGCAATGAAATAGAGGAGTAATACGGCTTTTGAATTCATTGTTGCTGGTCGATGGCAGGCGGGAACTTGGTGCGTCTCGCTATGTTCTTAAAGTAGGAATGCTGATTGCCCAGGTATAAGTGGGTCGAGTCAGGTTTTAGTCTTGCTTTTATCTGGGTGCTGAAGCAGATTAACAGGGTAGCCAGAACGACATATTCAGATGAGCTTGCTGGTAAGGCCGCTAGCGCAACAAAGACGGAATCAAATTGGTTATCCATAGATCCGCAAACCTCTGGTAACACTAAGCTGGGCGTGATCTAAGCCAGACTGGGTACTCATCGATGGGCGTTAAAGCCAATGAAGCGATCCCCAGCTCGCAGGTTATTGGTCTCAGCCAAAACTGGCCATAGCTTCACCCAGTTTGACAGGCTTGGTCGCTTGCCATACCGGGTTAAACGATAAACCTTGTTCTGGAAAGAGTAAGACCACGGTAGAGCCCAGTAAAAATTTGCCCATTTCCTGACCTTTTTCCAGGTGTATATCCTGATCAGAGTAAGTCCAGCTTAAAATTTTTCCAGGGCGTGGAGGATTGACTATGCCGTGCCAACTTGTCGCCATACTGCCAACTATTGTTGCACCGACCAGTACCAGGGCAAATTGTCCAAATTCAGAATTAAATATACACACTACGCGCTCGTTTCTGGCGAATAAACCCGGCACTCCACGCGCCGTAGTAGGATTGACAGAGAATAGCTCGCCCGGAACATAGATCATTTGTTGTAAGTGACCGGCGCAAGGCATATGAATTCGATGATAGTCGCGAGGGCTTAAGTAAATGGTGGCGAAATTGCCATGCTCAAATTGCTTGGCAAGTTCACGGTCACCGCCTAGTAAGGCTGTTGTGCTGTATTGGTGACCTTTGGCTTGGAAAATTTGCCCTTGTTCGATACGTCCAAATTGGCTGATTGCTCCATCTACTGGGCAAATCAGATCGGTTGCTGCGAGGGGTCTTATGCCTGGACGCAACTCACGAGTGAAGAATTCATTAAAACTGGCAAATTGTGTAATCTCTTGTTGCTTCGCCTCGCTCATATCAACCCGGTAGCGCTTGATAAACCACGCGATGAAGCGCGTAGTGATTTGACCATAGCTACCACGTGCCAGGTGCCCCGCAAAACGTGTAAGTAAAACTTTGGGTAACAAATATTGTGGTAAGACAGCTAGGCGATCAGACATGATGAATAGACAAGAGTTGGCTGTAATGCGCGATTATAACGGCGCAAAGCCAAGTTCGCCTATCAGTACGTGTAAATTTGCGAACACGCCGGGTTTTGCAAAAGCAAGAAGCTATGCTATCGTCAATGTATCTCGATTAAATCTTTGCATATGTCTGAAGACAGTCAGCTAATTTTGATTGATCAAGTAAAGATCGGCATGTATATCAAGCTCGATCTGAGTTGGTTCGAGCATTCGTTTCCGATGAACTCCTTCAAAATTGTGAGTCAACAGCAATTGCAAGAACTGCGCGCTTTAAATCTCAAACATGTGCGCTACATTCCCTCAAAATCGGATCAATTGGCGCAGCCCGTTTCTGCCAAGTCAGACGCAGAAAATAGTAATAGCAAGCCCTCATTACCCGAAAATGCCGTGGTTTTTTCCAGCATACTCGAAGCAAAAAAAGCTCGCTTTGAAAAATTGCAGCAACAACGCGATGAGATACAGCGTTGCGAAGAGAAATTTGTCAAAGCTGCTGCGGTAGTGAAAAACATTAATAAGCTGATTTTTTCGCGTCCCAAAGAGACGATTGCTGAAGCCATCAAATTGACAAATAATATTGCTGAGGTGTTCACTTCATCAAATGATACTGTCATGCATTTGATACAGCAGACCGGGGCGAACGAAGAGTTGTATTTTCATACCTTGAACGTCAGCGTGTTGTCCATGATGCTTGCTCATCAAATGAAGTGCACTGAATCGCAAATCAAGGATGTAGGACTCGCAGCGCTATTTCATGACTTAGGGAAAGTTAATCTACCTGAGTCGATCACAAATAAATTAGGCCCATTGAATAAACATGAGCAAAATTTTTTCGAGTTACATCCTCATTATGGGGTTGAGTTAGGTATCAAAGCGGGATTGTCCAAATTAGTACTGGACGTGATTGCGCAACATCATGAGTTTTCTGATGGTACTGGCTACCCCGCTAAGTTAAAAGGTGAGGCCATCAGCTATCCGGCACGTATCGTTGCCTTGGCAAACGCCTATGATAATTTATGCAACCATAACGATCCCCGGCTTTCTTTGACTCCCCACGAAGCATTGTCCAATTTATATGCGCATCGTCGTATGCAGTTTGATGCTCGAGCCATCGCAACTTTGGTAAAGAGCCTGGGAGTTTATCCGCCTGGTACTCTGGTTAAATTATCCAATGAAGCAATAGGCCTGGTGATGAATGTCAATGTTGGGAATCCACTGCGACCTCGCGTGTTGGTCTACGACGCTGAAATTCCTAAAGATGACGCAATTATTCTTGATCTCGCTGAGGAAAGTAAGGATTTGAATATCAGTGCTTCGATACGTCCAGGACTGATTCCCAAGCCCGTATTTGATTACTTGAGCCCAAGGAAACGCATTAACTATTACTTCGATAGCCAGTCTAAGCAAACGCAAAATTCACCGAAAGGATGAGGGTAGTCTGATGAGCAATGGCTTGCAGGAGCTTGATAGTGCTCGCGTCTTCGAGCATATAATCAATCATACCCAGGAGTTAATACTGGTTGTCGATGCCCAGACTATGCAAGTTGTGTATGCGGATAAAAACGCCAGTCAGTTTCTTCAATACAGCACTGACCAGTTGTGCGCGCTAGCTTTGTCGCAAATCGAGTGTTCTTTACAAGACATTTTTTTCTGGGATGACTTGCACGCCCACGTCGATACCCACAGGGTTGCCGAAAGCGAATGGTTGCGCAGTGATGGCGTTGCTCTGCCGGTTGAAAAAAGAGTTTCATTTTTTCAAGATGCGCAACGTGCTTACTGGGTTATACAGGCGGAAGACTTGCGTCGTAAACGCGAATTAACGGATAAACAAATCCATTTGGTCGCTCAATTGCAAAGCTCACTAGAAGCAACAGCAGAGGGCATACTTTCTACCGATTTGAATGGCCATGTCGTCAACTTGAATCAACGCTTTTTGGCGATGTGGGCGATACCCGATGAATTAGTGGCGCGACGCGAACTCGAACTGATTTTGCAGCATATTTATCAGCAATTACATGAGCCAGAAGACTTGAAAAAGTACATGCGGGCAATCGGTGTGGAACCGAATCAGGAATTTGAACTGGTGTTGGCCCTGCTCGATGCACGGTATTTTGTACTGGTGTCCAAACCTGAATTTTTGCGCGATCGTCGTATAGGCCGGGTCTTTAGCGTACGTGACATCACACAGATGAAACAGGCAGAGCATAGTCTGGTGTTGGCGCGTGATAGTGCTGAGCTGGCGAGCAAAGAAAAGTCGCGCATGCTGGAAGCTTTGTTGATCAGCGAGTCGCGCTTGCGACGTGTCGTCAATTCGAGTTTGATTGGTATTATGCAAGGAAACTTTTCTGGAGTAGTAACCGAAGCAAATGATGTCTTGCTGCAAATGGCAGGGGTGCAAAGGCTAGAGTTTGCAGAGCACGGTATGAATTGGTTAGAGCGAAGCTCTCCTGAAGAGCATGAAGCTTTTCACAATGCCTTAACGGAATTGAATGAACAAGGTCAGGCGAAGCCATTTACTACTGACTTAATACGAAAAGATGGATTGAAGGTACCCGTACTGGTTGGCTTATCTCATTTAGAAGGCTCGTTCGATGAATGGGTAGGCTTTGTGTCTGATCTGACTGAACAGCGCAAGGCAGATAAGATTAAGTCAGAATTTATTTCCGTAGTAAGTCATGAGTTACGCACACCATTGACCTCAATACGTGGCGCCTTGGGTTTATTGGAAAGCGGTGCTCTGGGTGAGTTGCCCGCTAAAGCGATAGGATTGGTGAAAATCGCACACAAGAATAGTCAACGTCTGGGGGCATTGGTCAATGATTTGCTGGATATGGAAAAGCTGAGTTCCGGCAAAATGCAATTGCATATCGAGCGCATGGATTTGATTGCCTTAACGCGACATGCTTTAGAAGCGAATGCCGCATATGCGCAAACCTTGCAGGTCAGTTTTCGCTTACTTTCCAGCCCCAGTCAGGCTTGGGTAATGGGCGACAATGCCAGGGTTATGCAAGTGTTTGCCAACTTACTCTCGAATGCGGCAAAGTTTGCCCCAGTCGGTGATACAGTGGATATTTGTATACACGAGCATGAAAGTATTTATCGCGTCGAAGTGATAGATAGGGGAGCGGGGATTCCTGATTCATTTCGCGATCAGATATTCAAAAAATTTGCCCAAGCCGATGGTACCGACACACGACCGCGTGGTGGCACGGGTCTGGGATTGAATATCACAAAAACCCTGGTGGAAAAGATGGGCGGCGAAATCGGTTTTTCCAGCGAATTAGGGAAGGGAACGACGTTTTGGTTCACCCTGATAGCGGCAACTAAGCGCGTTACCGACCGCTCAGCTAATCAAAATCCTGCTTAAAGTCCATCAACAGGGGATTGTTTTTATAAATCGATCATTAGATAAAATCTATTAGAAATCATCGGTTCATAGTGATAATATTGCTGCCGTTGTTGCGGTAATTAACTGTCATTCAAGTTTAATGCAAAGGCGCTAAATTCGGACGCGCCATAGTGAGATGATATCGAATCATCTGGCAAACTTTTAGCTATCTAACCAGGAGAAATACATGAAAACTGTAGGTCAAAAACTCGACGCATTCAGCGTACCAGCTGCGAAACCAGGCTTTAATCATCATGAAGAAAACGGTGTTTCCGCTTTCGAAACGATCACTCAGGATTCTTTCCCAGGCAAATGGAAAATCATTTATTTTTACCCAAAAGATTTCACCTTTGTTTGCCCAACAGAAATCGTTGAGTTTTCAAAATTGACGAAAGATTTTGAAGAGCGTGATGCGATTTTACTGGGCGGTTCGACTGATAACGAATTCTGTAAATTGGCATGGCGTCGTGAACACAAAGACTTAGATCGCTTGAATCACTATGCTTTCGGTGACGCAACCGGTTCGTTGGTGGATATGTTAGGTGTGCGTGATCCTGCCGCCGGTGTAGCCTTACGTGCAACATTCGTGGTTGACCCACATAACGTCATACAACACGTTTCTGTGAATAACTTAAATGTTGGTCGTAACCCAACGGAAATCTTGCGTATTCTGGATGCCTTGCAAACCGATGAATTATGCCCATGCAATCGCAGTGTAGGCGGTGCCACTCTGTAATCAAAAAACCCGCGCAAGCGGGTTTTAAAATCACTGAATTATAGGTAAATACTATGGAATTTATTAATTCGATTAAAAATTTGATTCCAGACTATGCAAAAGACATACGTTTGAATCTTGATAGCACCGTAGTGCGCTCGAGTCTCGAAGGGAATGACGCAGTAGCGGTCGTGTTAGCAGCGGCTTTTGCTTGCAAAAGTAAGCTTATCGTCGATCTAATTAAAAATGCCGGCATTCTGGACGCGACTGAACTCGACGCGGTAAGAACGGCGGCAAGCCTGATGGCGATGAATAATGTCTGGTATCCGTATTTAGAGATGGCAGATGACGCCGACCTGAAGTCCCAGGCTGCGCAATTGCGCATGAATGCTTATGCAACGCATGGTGGTGTGGATAAGCGCCGTTTCGAAATGTATGCGTTAGCCGCATCGATTGTTGGTAAATGCCATTTCTGTGTACAGTCGCATTATCAATTACTGCGTCAGGAAGGTATGACTACCGTGCAATTACGCGATGTAGGACGGATTGCTGCTGTCATTCACGCCGCAGCGCAAATTTTAGCCATAGAAGCAAATTGAACGAGCAATTTGGACGGGACTCTTGGAATGCTTGGTAACCAATTTGGGGCAAGTAAATTGAGTTCTCGTCCATCACAGTGTTTGCACTTGCAAGCACTCAATTGCCGCGGTCTGCAAGAGTTGCCGTCTTACCTTCCAAAATAGTCGATTATTCATCTTTGCCAGTTAAGTTCAAATAGACGCGTCCTGAGTACGAGAACTTAAACTAAGGAAAACGATTGTTAATTTCCCAGAGGAAGTGTTGTCCGAAGCAATATTTTTTAAATAAATTTTTTTGCACTCAGGCATGGTCACGACATAATATTAAGCACTATCGCATTTTTGGTTGGCCCAGAAAGGGAAGTCATGAAATCGCTAAAAGTCAGGCTTATTGTCGTGATCGCTGTTTTAGTCACGGCACTTACTTTGATATTAACAGTCAGTAGTTATGTGCGCATGCGTTCACAGATTGAGACTGATCTCAATAATGAAATGCGTGGTGTTGCCACTGGATATAACGCGGTCTTGAGTAACTGGATACAGATCAATCTCTCGCTGGTTGATAGCCTTGCCAAGAGTCTGGGCAATGGCGCTGATTTGCAGACCAGTCTGACAATGATGCGTGAAGGCGGTAATTTCCTGAGTGTTTATCAGGGCCAGCCTGATAAACAGTTCACTAATATTCCCGCTGATCCGCCTCCAGCAGGTTTTGATCCTACAGTTCGTCCCTGGTATAAAGCTGCCTTAGAGGCTAAAAAACCGATAGTTACTTCACCGTATATGGGCGTGGCTCCGCCAGGCCTGATGATTACTTTCGCCGCACCTGTCAAAGGTGGTGAGGCGGGTGTGGTGGGCGCTGATGTATTTCTGACCAAGATAGTCGAGCAAATTCTTAACATCAAACTGGCAGGCGGTGGGTATGCTTTCTTGCTTGATAAGAGCGGACAAGTGCTCGCGCATCCTGATCAGGCAAAAGTGATGAAGCCAGGCAAAGAATTGGCGGTTGAATTGGCAACCGATAATCTCAGCAAATTAAGCCAGAATAAAGATCCGGTACAAGTTGAAATCGGCGGTGTAAAACATTTTTTATTGCTGCAACAAATTAGTGGCTCCGAAATTTACCTGGCATTAGTGATCGATCAAAAGAAAGCGCTGTCAGCCTTAGATCATTTATTAATGATTTCATTTGTGGTGTTGGCGATCTTGCTGGCTGTAGTCTTACCTATGAGCACCTGGTTGCTGGGTCATATGTTATCTGGTTTGCAGCGAGTACGTGACGCCATGTCAGATATTGCGGCAGGTGGTGGTGATTTAAGCCGAACTATCGATATAGACGGTGACGATGAGGTCGCACAAACTGCGCAGGCATTTAATCGCTTCCTTGGGCAATTAAGAGACATGGTCATCAATGTTAGTAAGGCCACCGATTCGATTGCGGTCGGCGCCAGTGAAATTGCGACCGGAAATATGGATTTGTCCGGACGCACAGAACAACAAGCGTCCTCACTCGAACAGACTTCTGCCAGCATGGAAGAATTGACAGAGGCTGTGCGCAATAATGCCGAGAACGCGCGTGAAGCGAATAAAATGGCGGTCAATGCGTCGACAGTTGCAACCGATGGTGGTGAAGTGGTGAATCGGGTGGTTGATACCATGCAGGGGATTTCTGATAGTTCACGAAAAATCGTCGATATTATTAGTGTGATAGAAGGGATTGCTTTCCAGACCAATATTCTGGCATTGAATGCAGCAGTCGAGGCCGCCCGTGCTGGTGAACAAGGGCGTGGTTTTGCGGTCGTTGCAAGTGAAGTCAGAACACTGGCGCAACGAAGTGCTGCAGCGGCGCAAGAGATTAAGAGCCTGATTGAAGACTCGGTGTCCAAGGTAAAAGAGGGGACTGAGTTAGTTGATATGGCAGGCGCCGCGATGACACGTATTGTCACTGCGGTTGATCAGGTTGCTGCGATCATCAATGAAATTACAACCGCATCCGTTGAGCAAAGCGATGGTATCGTGCAAATTAACCAAGCTTTGTCGCATATGGATGAGGCGACGCAGCAAAATGCAGCCTTAGTGGAAGAGGCGGCTGCAGCTGCAGGTTCCCTGGAAGAACAAGTGGGATTATTGAAAGCGGCGATGGCTGCTTTCCGCATGGATGCAAGCAGCCCATCCAATTCACCGTCCATACGTCGGGCTTCGGCAAAATCAGCGCCCAGCCTGGGCTATGAAGCCTGAGTTTTCAGTTAGCAGAATCGAGCGAGGCGATGGCCTCGCTTTTTATTTGCTCTAGCCTAAGCCTGGCGCAAAGTGGGCCAGCTTGGGCTGCTCCAGACTTCATGATTATGTCGCGCGACTAAACCAGCAACACCATGATGTTGCCGTAAAATTTCTATCGCCAAATCCCGACCCGCCACCATCATCGCTGCACCTAATCCATTTAAGGCCCGATAATCCGCAGCAAGCAAACTAACCCCAGCCAGATCAGAGCTTGGGTAACCAGTGCGAGGATCTAGAATATGGTGATAATGCTGACCTTGAAAATCGAAGCAACGTTCGTAATCGCCGGACGAAGCAATTACCGCTTGCTCCAATTCCAGGACTTGAATAATGCGAGACGGTTGCCGTGGATCTCTGATTGCGATACGCCAGGGTCGACCATGGTTTAATCCAGCTAGCAAAACATCTCCACCACCATTAATCAGGATGTGACGTATCCCCGCATCTTGCAAAAAAACCAGAGCGTCATTCAATATTGCTAGTTTAGCGATGCCACCCAAATCCAGACTCACACCTTGTGAGCTGACCATCAATGATTGATCGCGATAATTTAAATCAAGCTGGCTGCGATGCAATTGCTGTAGTTGTTGCCAGATCTCAAATTGATCAGCGATTCTTATCTGACCAGGCCTGAAATCCCAGGAGCTCAATGCTCCTACACGTATATCAAATAAACCCATCGTGCTGCGGTGACGATCTTCGGCTTGCTTAAGCACCTCGAATAATTGTGGGTCTGCTTTGTAGCGCACACCTGGTCTGAGTTGTTTTATCTCGTGAATTGCATTGTCAGGTTGGTAGCGCGACAAACGCTGTGCAGCGTTTTGCAATCGCGGCCAGAGCTCTTGCATAGCATTATCAAGCAAGCGCTGATCCCGATGTTGAACCTGGATTTCCACCAGGGTTCCCATCAATTGCTGGCTTTGTCTGAGTGCTGCTAAGTTGGGCACGATGGCAGAGGCAGGTAAGACTTGGATCAGGCCGAATCCAGCAACACCCATCCCCATCAAAAATTGACGCCGCCGCAGGCACTGCTTTAATTTTGTCGAATTGAAGCTCATGATTTTGCACAAATCCATCTTCGTGTCGTCAGTTCCAGGTCGAATACCTGGCTACAAACTGAGTTTGATGGCGATTACCCGTATTCCGTAACCGCTTAGAAAAAATAATTAGCGCGACTGATCGACCATGAAATTTACCGCAGCTTTCATTTCTTCATCACTGAGTGACGAGGCACCACCACGCGCAGGCATCATACCTTTCGCGCCGCTAAACCCCTCGATGGCATGTTGATAGAGTATCTCCATCCCTTGGGCAATTCGTGGTTGCCAATCAGCCTTATCCCCAGGCTTGGGAGCTCCAGCCACTCCTGCAGCATGACACATCGAACAGGTTTTATTAAAGACCGTTTTCCCCACACTATTTTCATTAACTGCTTTGACTGGCGGGCTTGACGAAGCGGGAGCACTGGCACTTGCTATCGGCTTGGCTGGGGCTTCATTGAGATTGCTATTTTCCTTGGCGCCGCAAGCAGTAAGAATTAAAACCGCAATGCTACTTAGGGCTAACTGCTGAAAATTCATGTTCATACTCCCTGTAAAAAATGAGTTCAACTTGTGAAAAAGTGAGGCAATGATACTGCCGTGTTTACTGTTCTATTTAATCAGCAATAAATTGGATGTCTGATTAAATTGCATTACTGATGCGATGTTGTGTTTTCCATCTCCTGCCTCGTGCCGTGCAAGTCATTGCTATGGCGTCGCATGGTGGCACAGGCATTCGCGTAAAAACATGACTTGAGTCAAGAATTTCAAAAGCCAGATTAATCTGCTCAGAGTAGTTTGAGAAAACGCAAACAATTTTCACTGTGCTTCTTGCATAGTCGCATCCGGTGATGCAGCACCTTAAAAGAAAAAAATCACCAGCGAAATTTCTCGGGTTAGACAAAATTAGGGAATACACCATGAGTAAGGAAAACCAGCTTGATAAAGTGCCGGGCATGAACAGCCGGCGGCGATTTATAAATACGGCAGCACTTGCGGGAATTACAGGTTTAGTTGCGTGCAATAACAAAGACTTACCTGGCGTTGCCAACACTGGCACGAATGCAGCAAATCATAGTGATCCGGCGCATGCGCAGAACTCGTCTATTCATTTAAAACCGGGTGAATTAGATAGCTATTATGGTTTGTGGAGTGGTGGTCATACTGGTGATGTACGCGTGCTGGGTTTTCCCTCAGGACGGGAAATTTTGCGTATTCCTTGCTTTGTGCCCGACGCATTGGTTGGCTGGGGCATTACCAATGAATCAAAGTCAGTCATGGGTACCAAGGCCGATGGTAGCTTGAAATATCACGTCGCCGATACCCATCATGTGCATGCATCCTATCAGGATGGAAATTACGACGGGCGCTATGCCTGGGTTAATGACAAAATAAATGCCAGAATTGCGCGCATACGGCTCGATTACTTTATTTGCGACAAGATCACGGAACTACCGAATGTACAGGGTTTTCATGGGATTTTTCCAGATAAACGTGATCCGTTGGATGAAAAAATAAACCATACCACACGAGTTTTTTGCGGCGGCGAATTTGCCATTCCTTTACCTAATGCCGGAATCGCTGACAGCAGTAAGTATCGCTCCTTATTTAGCTGTGTCGATGCCGAAACGATGGAAGTGCGCTGGCAAGTGCTGATTGATGGTAATTGTGATCTGGTCGCAACTTCGTATGATGGGAAATTAGCGGCAACCAATCAGTACAATACTGAGATGGGGGCACATTACGAAGACATGATGTCAGCTGAACGTGATGCCTGTTTGTTTTTTAATGTCGCACGTATAGAAGCTGCAGTAAAGGCGGGCAAATTTAAAACGATAGGTGATTCGAAAGTGCCAGTCGTGGATGGGACTCAGGCGGCAAACAGTGATCCTAAGACCGCGCTGACGGCCTACGTTTCGGTGCCGAAAAACCCGCATGGTGTTAACGCAAGTCCAGATGGTCTCTACTTCATCTGCGCGGGCAAGTTGTCGCCGACTGCAACAGTCATCGAATTAACAAAAGTGCTGGAATGGTTTGATGGACGTCTGGCTAAATTAGATGATGCGATCGTCGCCGAGGTTGAGTTGGGACTTGGGCCGCTGCACACCGCATTCGATGGCCGGGGAAATGCGTTCACCACCTTATTCTTAGACAGTCAGATTGTGAAATGGAATGTTGCAGCAGCGATTAAGTTCCATCACGGCGATAAGAGCGCCAAGTATGTCATCGATCGATTAGATGTGCAGTATCAGCCTGGGCATTTAAATGCCTCGCAATCGGAAACAAAGGCAGCCGATGGCAAATACCTGGCAGTAGGGTGCAAATTTTCGAAAGACCGCTTCTTACCTGCAGGTCCTTTGCACCCGGAAAACGAACAAATTATCGATATCTCGGGTGAAAAAATGAGTTTGTTAGCGGATCACCCTGTGCGTGGTGAGCCTCACGATTTTATCATCTTCAAACGTGAACTGTTAAAACCTAAGCAGGTTTATCAACTCGATGATTTTCCACTGGCAATTAAGGATGCCAAAGAATCGGGCGTATTCCGCGATGGGAAAAAAGTCACGATCAAACTGACTTCGCAAGCACCTGCATTCAGTCTACGCGAATTCACGCTGAAGAAAGGTGATCAGGTTACCTTGATACTCACCAATCTCGATAAGATTGAAGATTTGACTCATGGTTTTGCGATACCCAAGTACGACATCAATTTCATTGTGAATCCCATGGAAACCGCTTCGGTGAATTTTATTGCGGATAAGCCGGGTGTCTTTTGGTGTTATTGCACCCATTTTTGCCATGCGCTGCATTTAGAAATGCGCACGCGCATGATCGTTGAGGCTTAACAATACAACACAAGCCTGATGCTTTACCTACGGGCTTGTGTTGCCTGGCTTACTCCAAATTAAAAATAAAAAACCATGATTTGCAAAAGCAAGAGCTTGGCGACCAGATGCTTAAGCTTACTGGTCGTTTTTTTTCTGTTCGCTAGTTTTAACGCCGGGGCGCTGGCGGGTGCATATGAAGCGAGCTTACCTGCGGACTTGTCGAGTAACCCAGATTTATGCAAACTTCTGGATTGCCGTGAAATTTTTCCTGCAGCGAAAAGTTTTTCTAAGCGGGTGGGAATGCCACCCTATGCCATGGCTTATGCTGACACGGAACAAAAGCAATTACTGGGCTATGTGATGCTCTCGACTGACATCACGGACACTCCGGCTTACTCGGGGAAGCCTGTGGTCAACCTGATTGGTATCGATACCTCAGGTCATTATGTTGGCATAAAAGTCTTAAAGCATTCTGAACCTATTTTATTACTCGGCATTCCCGAGACTGCCTTATATAAATTCAATCAGCAATACCTGGGTAAGTCAGTCAAAGACAAAATTGAGGTCGGACAAAATCGGGCCGATCAGGGTGTGACCGGTGTCGATGCGATTTCCGGCGCGACCGTTACCGTGATTGCACAAAATCAGGTTATCACCACTGCCGCAGCCGTCGTAGCGCGGCAAGTGGGCATCTTGGCTGCGGATAATCGCGTTGCCGCCAGGTTTAAGCTTCAACATCGCCGCTATACCTGGACCGAATTAATTAAGTTGGGGGCGATACAACAGCTTAAAGTGAAGTCCGAGCAACTTGGATTGCCACATTCAGATCAAGCCGCCATCGAAATCTGGTTTGGTGATATAAACCATCCGGATATAGGGCAGAGTATCTTAGGTGAACTAGCCTGGAATAATTTACGCAGCCGTTTACAACCCCATGAGCAAGCGATTTTTGTCATACGTACTGCAGGTCAAGAATCCTTTAAAGGCTCGGGGTTTGTACGTGGCGGGATTTATGATCGCATTCATCTGACACAGGGTGGCGATACTTACACCTTTCGCGATCTGGACTACTTCAATTTATATGGTATAGCCGCAGCAGGTGCTCCTGCCTTTACGGAGTCCGCCATCTTTATTTTGCGTAGTTCCAGTTTTTCTGCTGCCTATCCATGGAAATTAAGTTTTCTGGCGAATCGGGTGGATCAAGCCACTGGTGCGCGTAGTTTTAGTAATTTTTCTCAGGATTACTGGATGGCAGATGGTTTGCTGGAATCCGGTCGCCCGTCACTGCCAGATCAAGATGCCCCATGGCTTACTATCTGGCGTAAACGGGCAATAGAAATAGCCTTGTTTGCCGGCTTATTGCTGAGCGTACTCGTAGTATTTGCCTCGCGTAATTATTTGACACGACGAGCCAGTCACAAGAATAAATGGCCAGTCAATCTATTTAAATACAGTTTTTGGTTGATCAGTATTTTTTGGCTGGGTTTTGGGGTGATGGCTCAACCCTCTATCACCCAGGTACTGACCTGGTTTCACGCGATTTTATTTCAGTGGAATTGGCCCTTGTTTTTAAGCGATCCCTTCATCTTCCTGTTCTGGATCTTTATCATTGTCAGCGTCTTCTTATTTGGCCGCGGTTTATTTTGCGGTTGGCTTTGCCCGTTTGGCTCATTATCCGAAGCCATTTATAAGTTGGCAGCTGTGTGCGGCCTTAAACGCTGGCAACGCAAACTGCCACGACACTGGCATGATAAATTGAAGTGGTTGAAGTATCTGATATTTGCCGGT
Source organism: Undibacterium sp. (assembly GCA_041913845.1). Taxonomy (GTDB): domain Bacteria; phylum Pseudomonadota; class Gammaproteobacteria; order Burkholderiales; family Burkholderiaceae_D; genus Undibacterium. The sequence goes on along the minus strand of JAYSEN010000004.1, from coordinate 226,477 downwards.
TTATTGGTGGTATCCCTATTCTCTATGGGACTGGCAGAAGTCCTGGCTGAAATCGAACCATTTAAAACCAGCTTCTTGGTAGGCATTAATCATCGTGCCTGGCCATATGGTTTATTTGTTTTAAGTCTCTTGAGCTTATCCCTGTTTATTGAACGACCATATTGCAAATACTTATGTCCGCTCGGCGCAGCGCTGGCGGTTCCTTCAACTTTTCGTTGGTTTGGATTACGACGCAAACAGGACTGCAATCAGTGTAAAGCTTGCGCCAAGGGCTGTGGTTCACAAGCTATCGATCAGCAAGGGCGTATCGATACCCGTGAATGTTTGCTCTGCCTGGACTGCATGGTGCTCTATAGCGATGCACATGCTTGCCCGCCTTTGGTGAAGGAAGCTAAGCGGCGTCAGCATCAGGGTTTAGCGACAGGGGAAATCGCGGCGAACGGCTATTTCATTCCGATTTACCCGGTGCAAAGTTATCGTGAACAAATAGCGCCAGCGGCACTCGCTGGTCCAGATCCCGATTTGCAAAGTAGCGCGTATCAACGCAAGGATGTCGAGCAAATTACCTGGTGGCGATGGTTGATACTGGAGTGTATCGATCACTTCTGGCCATGGCGAAAAAACACCAAGTCGCAATGGGGAGTCTTAGCTGGCGCGGGCTTCGCTTTGCTGCTGAGTTTGGGAGGTTTGTTTGCTCTGACAGGAAATATCGCCAGCAGTGCACTTATCGCCTGGTGGTTGTGCTGGAGTGTCTATGAAATTGTCTTGCGCAAATATTGTAAACCCTGGGTTAAAGAGGGCCCATGGTGGGGGCGGCGTTGGCGTTTAGCGAGTTGGATGGATTTATTTTGCTATGTGAGTTTTAAAAATCTGATCGTTGGTGCCATGTTGTTCATAGGCTTACGTAGCTGGAGTGGAATATGAAGCCCGTCGTCCCGGGTTTGCTGATGCTCAGCCTGATCTTGCTAGGGAGTGAATGTCTCGCGAAAACCTATGTCGTCAAGCCAGGTCAGCGTATTCAGGCTGTGCTTGATCTGGCAGAGCCTGGTTCAGAAATTCTACTCGAATACGGTCGATATGATGAAAATCTGGTAATCAGAAAAGACCTGACACTACGTGGTGTTCGCAAGAATAACTTAAGACCAGTTTTATCTGGAAACAATCGGGCGGATGTGATTCGTATACAAAGTCCGGATGTCCATATTGAACAGTTAATCATTCGTGATTCTGGCGATCAGCTCAAACAGCAAAATGCTGGCGTATATATATGGCCAGGTTCACATCGTGCTCAAGTCAGATATTGCGATCTGAGTTATAACTTATTTGGTTTATGGATAGAGAAGTCGGACGACGTACTGATAGAAAATAACCTCATCACGGGGAAACGTGAATATAACTCCGCTTTGCGCGGCAACGGCGTGCAACTGTATAACACGCAGCGCGCCCGTATCATTGGCAACCAGATCAGCTTTGTTCGCGATGCGCTGTATGTCGATGTCAGTCACAACGCTATCTTTAAAAATAATCGCTTGCACCATAGTCGATATGGCACGCATTACATGAATTCTTATCACAATCTGTGGGAAGGAAATGATAGTTATGCGAATCGTGGCGGATTAGCCCTGATGGAAGTGCGCGACAACATCGTCAGAAATAACCGGACTTGGGGAAATTCCGATCACGGCATTATGCTCAGAACGATGCAGGATTCCCAGGTTGAGAATAACGTAATCGCAGGCAATCAACGTGGCTTGTTTATTTATGACGCCGAGTACTTAAAATTGCAAGGTAACCTCATCATTGATAATCAGGTTGGCGTGCATCTGGCTGCCGGCTCAACTCACAATCAAGTCGATAACAATGACTTTATCGGCAATCGCCAGCAAGTGCGCTACGTCGGTAGCCGCAACGAAGTCTGGGGTGGGGCTCTGGGGAATTTTTGGAGTAATTACCTGGGCTGGGACAAAAATTCCGATCAGCGCGGAGATATCCCCTATGAAGCGAATGATCTGGTCGATCGCTTAACCTGGCGCTATCCACTCAGTCGCTTGCTGCACAGTAGCCCATCAGTGCAGAGCTTACGTCTATTAAGCCGGCAGTTCCCGTTATTGCATGTTCCGGGGGTGACCGAGACACACCCTCGCATGCGTACTCAATTCGATGATGCGCAGCGTTGGCTCGGCCGCCATTTTGATCAAGTTCGTACGCAAGGCAGGTTGCCATGATAGAGCTCAAGCAGATTACGCATCAGTTTAATCAACACCAGGTTTTACACGACATTAGTTTTAACATAGGCAAAGGCGAAATCCTGGGCTTGGCGGGGCACAACGGCGCAGGGAAAAGCACCTTGTTCAAAATCATGCTGGGTTTGCTAAAGGCAAGTCAGGGTCAGGTTTTCATCAATGGCAGAGCAAACACGGATAAACGTTTTATCGAAGTCAGGCGACAACTTGGCTACTTGCCCGAAAATGTCATGCTTTACGATAATTTGACAGGTTTGGAAACCTTGGAGTTTTTTGCCCGCATGAAATCGCTAAAGCTAGCAGAGTGCATGCCTTTATTGGAAAAACTGGGATTAGCTGCCGCCGCAAAACGACCGGTGCGTGACTATTCAAAAGGCATGCGGCAACGCTTGGGTTTCGCCCAGGCCTTACTTGGGCAGCCGCAGGTTTTGTTCCTTGATGAACCGACCAATGGCTTGGATCCTATGGCCATACGCGATTTTTATCTGCAATTGAATGAACTTGCCCGGCAAGGGGTGAGCATCGTCATCAGCTCGCATATCTTAGCGGAGTTGCAGCAACGAGTGCACCGCTTAGCGATACTCAACCAGGGCTGTTTGCAGGCAATCGGGAGTGTGATGGAGTTGCGCAAGGCGGCAAATTTACCATTGACATGCCGCTTGAAGCTGACACTTTCCGGTGAGCGTATGCTGACCAACTTGCTTGAGTCCTGCACTGGGATTCAGGCACAATTTTCCCCCGAATATTGTTATCTGCATTGTGCTGGTCGCGATAAGCACGAGTTACTCCGCTTACTCCAGCAATTAGCCTCTGACTTGATTGATTTTGAGATTTCAGAGGCCTCGCTGGAACAAGTATTTGTTGATATGAATCGTCCCCGGGAGCAAACAACATGCAGCTTATAAGTGCGCCCTTATTCGTTTTGGCAGCGAAGGAATTTCGAGATCGCTTACGTAATCGTTGGGTAATGGCGGTGACGCTGGTTTTTATGGGCTTATCACTGGTTATTAGTTACTTTGGTACGGCTCAGCAAGGGCAGATCGGTATGGCAAGTATAGAACTGACCATCACAAGTCTGGTCAGCCTGGCGGTCTATCTGATTCCTTTAATTGCGCTGATGCTGGGCTACGACGCGATAGTCGGCGAACGGGAACGTGGTTCCTTGCCTTTGCTGCTGAGCTTGCCAATAAGCCGTGCTGAATTCTTGTTGGGTAAATACCTGGGACTTGCACTTGCTTTATCGCTGGCGATTTTGATTGGTTTAAGCCTGGTTGCGGTGTTGATGGTGAGTCGTTTTGGTTGGACGGGTTTATTTCACTATCTGGGTTTTATGTTAAGCAGCGTTTTATTGGGCTTGGCTTTTTTAAGTCTGGCGCTGTGTTTGTCGGTGATAGCAAGCGATCGTACGCTGGCGTCAGGCATAGCCATTAGTTTGTGGTTTTTCTTTGTGTTAGTTTTCGATCTGATCTTGCTGGGCTTATTGGTGCTCAGCGGTGGTGCGGTCATCGGTGATGTGTTGGGTGTCGCTTTAATGCTGAGCCCAGCCGACGTGTTTCGTTTATTAAATATGTTTTCAGCGAATGACATCGCCAGCGCCTATGGTATGGGCAGCATCTTACCTGGGGTGTTGAATCATGAGGCTTTGTTGTTAGCGGTGATGGTGATTTGGATAGTGTTTCCTTTAGTGGTAGCGCGTTGGAGGTTTAAGTGAAAATCAGAATTGGAAAGTCGTTGGCTTATTTGGTATTGCCGCTGTGTTTACTGGCTTGCTCACAGTCGGAAAGTCTCAAGCTGGACGCACAGGATTTTAGTGAGAACAGTAGTTGCGAGTTGGATGGCATGTTACTGGCTGAATATCCCGGGCCTAAGGCGCAAATCATTTATCAGGGACAAACCACAGCGGTTTATTTTTGCGATACGCTGGAGTTAATTCACACACTGCTGGCACCCGAACAAAAGCGCGTGATAAGCGCCGCTTACGTGCAAAATATGGCGAAAGCAGATTGGAATAAACCTCAGGGAAATTGGATCAAAGCGCAAGACGCCTGGTATGTGCAAGGCAGCAAGCAACACGGATCCATGGGACCGACTTTAGCGAGTTTTGCAGCGCAAGCCGAGGCTCAGCAATTTGCAAAAGAGTATGGTGGCAATGTAATGGCATTCCACGATCTGAATCTGGATATGGTCGATCTGAGCGGCGGTGCTCTACACGATAGCAAAATGTGATATGCGAGAGCTTGCGCCTGCCTTGTTGCTGGCGCAAGCTATAAATGACTACATGCTTGAATGTTGTTGCAGATGCAAGCGCTTATCGTGGTCTTCCAGTGCTTGCTGGCAGGTGATACAACGTTCGGCCGTCGGTTCTGCATGCAGGCGCGCGTAAGGTATGGCTTGGCCACATTCGCAACAAATATCGATACTGTTTTGCTCAAGCCTGGCCTGAGCGCTTAGCAGCGCTTGCCATTCGTGTTGTTGATGCAAGTAGTGAGCGAGTTCTTCATGGTGCATTTCATCGTTCACGGCGCGGTCACCTGATTCTGTGACAACGTCGAGATGTTGCGGATGTTTGGCTGCCAGCTCGTCTTTTAATGCTCGCTGCAGGCTAAGAATCTGACTTTGCAGGGTGAATAACTGTTCCTGATTCAGGCTCATGATTTCTCCTGGTGAAAAAGTATTGTGGTAGTTTTAGCATACTCGCCCTTAAGCCCAGGCACTTGATGCACCTCAAATTTGCGTAGTGCGGTAAATACTCGTTATGATTACCGTGCGCGATCGCGATGACTTCGCTTAGAATTTCAGCCCTGCCCACTAGCCTTGAGATTATTCAACGTGCGCGCAAACCGCGGGGCAATTCCTGTCAATTCAGTTCAGAAGAGGATAAACCATGGCAATGGACGTCATTGATTACCGTATATTCGGCGACGATATGCAATTTGTAGAAGTTGAGTTAGATCCGCAAGAAGCAGTGGTTGGTGAAGCGGGTGCTTTGTTTTACATGGAAGACCAGATTCGCATGGAAACCATCTTTGGCGATGGCTCGGCCGCAAACAGTGGCATTTTTGGTTCATTGCTCGGTGCTGGTAAACGCTTGCTAACTGGCGAATCTTTATTTACTACAGTCTATTCTAATCAAGGTGCGGGTAAGAAAAAAGTTGCCTTCGCTGCGCCCTATCCCGGTCGCATTATTCCAGTGCATCTGGCTGAGTTAGGTGGCACGGTTTTATGTCAAAAGGATGCTTTCCTCTGTGCGGCGAAAGGTGTGTCATTGGGGATCGCGTTCCAAAAACGTCTGGGGGCGGGTTTCTTTGGTGGTGAAGGCTTTATTTTGCAAAAGCTTGAAGGTGATGGCTGGGCATTTATGCATGCAGGCGGCACCTTAATTGAAAAAACCTTGCGGCCAGGTGAAGTGCTGCGCGTAGATACGGGCTGTGTGGCGGCGTTTACCGCGGATGTCGATTTCGATATTCAATTTGTTGGTGGCGTGAAATCGGCACTGTTTGGCGGCGAGGGATTATTCTTCGCCACTCTGAGCGGACCTGGTAAAGTCTGGTTGCAATCCCTGCCTTTAGCACGCATGGCGAATCGCATCGTTGGTGCCTCGCGCATGGGGGGGAGCAAGGGCGGCGAAGAAGGTTCGGTACTTGGTGGCATGGCGAATCTGTTCGAGCGCAATTGAGCTGACCACACCGTTTTTTGCGCCAGTGTACGACGCTGGACTTGCTGTTGATGTACCGCAGCAGATACTTCAGACAGCCAGATTTATCTGGCTGTTTTTTATTCGGCGCATGCTCAGATGCGGCGCGATAACTCATTGCTCAAGGGATAGGCGCGTGTTTGCGCGTATCAGGAAAAGTCCCGGCTAGTTCGTGTGTTTACAGGCGGAATTTGTGTGTTACTATTTTCAATAAATAGTGAGTATCAAATATAAGACTCAGGCATCTGTGCTGACTAGAGGTGAAGGCAGAAACTTTACTTGTGCCGGACCAGGTGTAAAAAGTCAGTGTCTGTTTTGCATATGCCCACAAAAAGAAAAATAATAAAAACAATATACAGACTAAGCTGTGCCTGTCACCTTGGGAGTGCAGATGATTTTTATGGCACCATCATGTGGGTTTGAGTCGGTTTTTCTCTTGACTGATGGAGTTCAGACGCGCTGGAAAATCACCGCGCAACAAACCTGAGCACAACGAATTTTGTGGCTTAGACTTTAGTGATTTCCACGTATGCAGATAAGAAGTTTGTCATCAAAATTAGAATGGAGTGAGGCATGAAGCAAATTAATTTCAAGTCGTGGTTGAGTCTGCTTGCTGGCGTATTGGGTTTGCTGTTGAGCTTTTCAGCGTATGCCAATCAAAGCAGTGCTGAGTTTGTGATAAATGGGCAGGCAGCGCGTAATCAGGATGTACAAAATAAAGCGACCAGTAATTTACTCGGCGGGGCATTTCATATCTATTTATATGGTTATATCAGCCCAGATAGCAAAAGCCGTCAACTCGATCTCTGGGTGAAAAATTACAATGAAAAAACCGGTGAATATCAAGCGACCGCCACCTATCACTTACGTGACGAAAATAATCGCGAGTTCCACTATGTGAGTAAGCCACTGAGTATTAAGGTCAGGATTACCGAATTTAAAATTAATAAGGCGGGCGGTCCTTTGCAATACGCACAGTTATCGGGTGAATTTCAGGGGGATTTATTTGCAACCGTAACGGATCCGCAATTAAAAAAACTGCCTTTGGCTCAGCCCTTAAAAATTAGTTCGGGTTCGTTCAAAAACGTGACCGTTGCGAAGATCAATTAAATGCCAGCGTTAGGTGCATCAGTGCAAATTGTACAGGTTTGTTTGCCGGAACAGCAGCGCGCCTTACATGGCCTGAGCCTGGATTATTTTAAGTGGCTGGCAAATCAGTTTGAGGAGCATTTCAAGCTTTCTCTGACCCAGCTGGTGGGGCAGTCGCTGGACGATTATGTGGCGCAAACTCAGCAAAGTTTTCTTCAGCAAAGCGCCGATGATGGCGCTTTTTATTTGCTCAGACAGGGCGACGACTATATTGCGATGGCGGGATTGCGTCGTTTAAGTGGCGAACTTGCTGAGCTTAAGCGTTTTTATTTATGCCCAGCGCTGCGCGGTCAGGGTTATGCGTCGATGTTCCTGGATTTCCTTATTCAGCGCGCTAGCCATTTAGGGTATAAATCCTTATTACTCGATAGCGCACCGTTTATGCACGAAGCGCATCGCTTTTACCTGCGTCAGGGTTTTACTCGCTGTCAGGCGTATTCGGGTACTGAAGTGCCACAGCTGTTGCAGCAGGAATGGATTTTTATGCAGCGTGATTTAAGCGCAGTTAGTGCCTGAGTCGCAATCAGTTAATTTGCTTAAGCAGGAAAGCAAAAAGCCTCTTGATTTCTCAAGAGGCTTAAATACTTTTGGTGCCGAGAGCCGGAATCGAACCGGCACGCCTTGCGGCGCTGGATTTTGAGTCCAGTGCGTCTACCAGTTCCGCCATCTCGGCAACGCACAAGAAGAATTATGACAGGGTGGGCCAGGTTTTGCAAGCCTGCCCAAATGATTTATTTCGATTCAGGCGTTAAGACAGCTTGTTAAGGTGCGCCGGGCGCGCTGTTTCAGTCGCCGCAAAGTGGGCGAAGCGTCGCTGTACCAGGCGTAAATAGCTATACAGTGCCGTGGCGACGATCGCCAGGCTAATACTATTGGCGAGCCAGAAGCCCGCTGCACCTTGAATATAATCGGGGCTGATCGAATAGGGATCAAGTCCCAGTAAATAGCCGCCGCCTAAGCCACATCCCCAAAGCGCCAGCGCATACAAAATAGTGGGAACGATAGCAATTTTATAGGCACGCAAAATAAACGCGACCGTCACCTGTATGCCATCAAAGACCTGATAAAAACAAATAAAACTAAATAACGGTAAGGCTGCCGCAATAATTACCGGATTGGAGGTATAGGCATGCAATATCCATGGTTTAGCAAACCAGATTGTGACACCCAGCGGCAAAGCCAGCAAAATAGCAAAAACGATACCCGCCTTACCTATTTGTTCGGCCAGATCAAAGCGATTCGCACCAATCGCTTGCGCCACCAGAGTACCGCTGGCACTGGCTATCGAGAGTGGCAACATGTATAAAATGGTGCCAAAGTTTGCCGTCAACTGATGCCCGGAAACCGCCACTTCACCCAATCTGGCGATAAATAAGGCCATGAAGGCAAATGCCGTGACTTCGATCAGATAACTGAGCCCCATCGGTATGCCTAATTGCAGTAAATTTTTCAGTGCGGCCCAATGCGGTTTGACCCAGCCACTACCGAATAGCGCAAATTGGCGGTAATGGTCCACATGCCGCACAATTAACCAGCCACTGCTCATCATCAGCCATGAAGACACGGCAGTCGCTGCGGCACAGCCAGGCGCCCCCATTGCAGGTATGCCCCAGCCACCAAAAATAAACAGTGTATTTAACGGGACTTTCAACGCCAGTGCTGCAAGCTGAATCGCCATCACCATCTTAGGGCGACCTATGGCATTGTTTAAGGCACCGTAAATCCTGAAACCCATGGTTGCAGGTAAGGCCAGAGCGAGTATTTGTAAATACAGTGATGCTTTTGCGTTTAAATCGGGGGGCGCCTGAGCGATGCCCAGCAATGCCTGCGGAAACAATAATAAGAGGCATCCGATTATCGACAAAAACACCCCTAACCACATACCTTGTTTGACTTCCGCGCCGATTTGGCGCAGGTTGCCCGCGCCAAACAGTTGCCCTACCTGCGGTGAGATAGCTTGCAACACGCCATTCAAGCCGACAAAAATACTCACGTAAATTGAAATACCGATAGAGAGTGCGGCTAAGTCGGTGGCAGAAAACCGCGACGTCATGGCGGTATCGATAACCCCATTTCCGACTATCGCCATTTGCCCTATCATCATGGGCCAGGCTAAGGCGGCGATGCGGCGTAAATGTTGCGACAAACCTGACTTGCTGGTTTTGGCGAAATCGGAGGCGGGCTGGCTCATGCTAGTTACGCTGATAAAGGGTAAATAATTCGTCTTTGTCGGCGGCTCGGTGGCCTTGCCAGATAATACGCCAATCCTGATTTTGGTATTCAGCCGGTAAGGTCGGCGGCAGCGCATGGCGACGACTGCTTTGGGTTAAAAATAAATTGCAATCCTGATCGCTGAAACCAGCAAAATGGATTAAGCCAAAATAGGCAAAGCTGGCGCGCTGCGAAGGCCCGATATTGGCTTGCACGCAGCGGTAATCCAGCGGCAGGTGAGTGCGTAAGTCCAGTGCGGTTTTTTCATACGAAATGCGCGCATCTATCCACGGCAACCACAAGCTTAACAACAGACACCAACATAAGATTAAACCACCTGAAGACAACACTACCGCGCGCCATAGCACCAGTGGGCGACGGGCGATACGCCAGGCAACCAGACGCAGCCAGATCAGGCTGACGCTGACTGCAAAGAGAAAGCTGAGCCAGGAAAATTCGGCTTGAAAATCCGGGTTCAACTCATGTGCCTTATGCGCGAGTTGTACTGGCCATCCCGTCATTTGTGCCAGCCAGCCCAGCCAGATAAAGATCGCGCTGCCGCTCAGGACTGTGACGGCAAACCAGTCGACCGCATTAATCGTACTGCGTTTCATGGTTGGCAAACCAAAGGCGGCGAGGATGGCCATGGCGGGTATCAAAGGCAGTAATAAACTTTCTTCGGTATACCGGTTCAAACAAGCCAGCAACATAAAGCACAGGATGAAGCTCAGTGGCAGGGCGATGTGTAATGCGCGCTCCTGACGACGCCAGGCGTAGATGGCCCAGGCTGCAAAAGGCCAGGCGGGCCAGGTAAACCAAATGCCGTTACGGAACAGATAAGCCAGATTATCCAGATTCGGGGAATAAATTTGCCGGTAATTCCATAACATCCAGCCCGCATACGGCGAACTGTCGTAGGGATGAGTGGTGTTAATCAAGAGCAGCCAGATCGCACTGATTGCCAGCATCAGCGGCAGGCTGATTAAGCACAGATAGCGCATGCGACAACTGAGTTGCAAATAAACGCAAAGCAGGTTGAGGCTCAGAAATAAACCGAGTGGTAACACCCAGCCACGGCACAATACCAGCAAACCCAGTACCAGACCGAGTTTCAAGGCACTGCGTTTAGGTTGAGGGTGTTGTGTATCGAATAGTCGCGCACAGCAATACAAGGCGCAGGCAATTAAACCAATCTGCAAGGCTTCTGCGCTGGCTTCGTGCGAGCGCACCAATAAGCCCAGGCAGCCAAGATAAATCAGCAATGCGCCATCAGCCAGGGTGCGACCAAAGTCTTTGGCGTCGGGTTGACCGCCAAATGGTAATTTTAAAGGTTGTGCTTCAGCGCGTCTGCCGAGTAAATAAGTGGAATACCAGACCGCGCACGCGCCCAGCGCAAAGGCGATAACGGTGCTGATGCGGGCTGCTGCGGGAGCGCCGAAACTGCTGCCAAATAATTTAATGCAGAGCGCGCCCAGCCAAAAGCTCAACGGACCTTCTTCGGGGACCGGTAAGCCAACAATGTGTGGCCATAACCAATCGGCCCAGGTACCTTGCGCCATCGTCCACATAATGCCAAAACCCGCCGCATCATCACCTTTCCAGGGCGCACGCCCAACCAGACCAGGAAGTATGTACAACAAGCAAAGGGCGAAAATCCCCCAGCGCGGCAAAGCGACGGTAGCTGCGGCAGGCAGACGAACGGGTTTCATGGGCGACAATAAGATGGAAAGCTGCCTATTGTAGGCGAAAGCAAGGATGGCTAGTCACAAAAAAAGGCAGCCAAAGCTGCCTTTTTTGCATAATGTTGCGTTTGCAATTAGTTTGCAACTGCAGTTTTCGAGCCGACTTTGCCGAATTTTTGACGGAATTTTTCGACGCGACCTGCGGTATCCACGATTTTGTGTTTACCAGTGAAGAATGGGTGCGATTCAGCAGACACCTCGATCTTAACTAAAGGATAAGTATTGCCTTCGAATTCGGCAGTTTCTTTAGTTTGGATAGTCGAACGTGTGATGAATTTGAAATCGTTAGAAACGTCGTGAAACAGAACTTCACGGTAATTTGGGTGTATACCTTCTCTCATGCTAACCTCATAAAGTGTTGGTAGCCAATACGCACTTCGTCGGTCGTCTTGCTTCTTGACCCGATTGCTTATCACTTGCCAGATTGATCATTAATTTGACTATCAGGGTTTGCGCAAAATTATGCTGAGCTAAGCTTAAGCCCAACACAGTACTTGCGTACCGCAAGGCGAAACAAGCAAGCCAGCGCCGATTTTGCGTAATTCCAGACTGAATTTAGTCAAGCCCGCGATTATACAAGGTTTTCTGGCACAACGCAGTAAACTTACACCGTCGTTATGGGCTCGTTTAAATACTCTGGGGAGTATATTTTAAAGGCGCTTATTTTACGCGCGTGTTGAGTCAGTTTCTTAGATAAATTGCGGGAGTATAATGGTGCCCGAAACAAGCTAGGTAGTCAGATTGCGAAATCAGGGTAAATACCACGGTATCGTCGTCTGCAGTAAAGGGAAATTATGGCAAATTTACACTTGGGCATGAAGGCTCTGGTGCATGTGGTGGAAGTGGCGGGCATTATCGCCTTTGCCAGTTCCGGCTTTATCGAAGCCAGACGTCGCAAAATGGATTGGGTCGGGGTGTTTACGGTCGCCTTTATTACCGCCTTTGGCGGCGGAACCTTGCGCGATTTACTACTGGATCGGCGCCCCTTGTTTTGGGTTGAGCATCAGGAATACCCCGTCATCATATTTTTTGCGGCCTTGCTGGCAACCCCGTTCTGGCGTAAGTTACAACACAATAGCACCGAAAAAATTATTGAAGTGGCAGATGCGCTGGGTCTGGGTTTATTCAGTGTGACTGGGGCGTCGATTGCCTTAAACGCAGAAATGCCCTGGTTTATCGCCGCTATGATGGGCGTGATTACGGGGATATTTGGCGGCGTCTTGCGCGATATGATTTGCAATGAAATTCCCATGGTCTTTAAACGCGGGCAATTGTATGCAAGTTGCTCCTTCATCGGTTGCTGGGTTTTTATCTTGCTCGACTTTGTCGATGCTGATCCCTGGTTTTGTATGTTCGCAGGCAGCTTCGCCTGCTTCAGTTTGCGCATGGCCGCCTTGCGCTGGGATTTAAAGTTGCCGGGCTAGCAGGCGCTCTGACTTGGAATAAATCGGCTGCAAAATCCACTGCTTGGCGCAATTTCGCCGTCTTTTTGGGCTATATCTCGATATAGCCGCTGCACAACCGACAAAATCTGTTCTGCCGTAGTGGCAGACGCTTCGATGCCCAAAGTACGACAAGCTGCCAGCTCGCGCTCAACCCGGCCAGTTTTACGCACGTTGTTTTGCCATGTAAATAGCGCAGTCGAGGTAATTGACACGCTAGTTTAGCAGGCTAAAGGCAGCCAATAATTGGCGAAAACCCGCCAAATCTGCGGTAAAAACCAAAGGCATGCTGTTTATTTCCTTGGCACATGATTTGCTTACACCCTGATAGTCAAATTCGCCACCCCCGTTGATACCACGCGGATCTGCAGCTCGCTTTTCATAGCACAGTCGCACCTGCTAGGAGGCTGCAAAAGCAGGACGAAGCTGGCGAATGGAATTTCAGATTTGTTTTCAGAGACCTCTGCACACCTGTTGCGAGCGCTCGAAGTCGCAGCCGTAAAGCGCACCTGTGCCAGAGCACAGCCAGCTTTGCAGGCTTCAAACTTTTGTCGCGCCTAAGCTGGTGCAGAGCGCTCGCTCAGGCGGTGAAAGGAATGAACTTGAGTATGCCCTTGCAAAAGCCCAATTACTCGTGGCAAAACGCGTGTTTCGTCGATTTACTATTTTGCTGCAGCCAGGTCATCATTGCCAATATCATTGCCAGCGCTATGCAGGGGCATGCCGTCGATATTCGTTTAATCGTCTGGCAAACCATAGCGATCGCTTGCGTTAGCTTGGGCAGCGAGTTTTTGCGGCAAGCGATGGCACAGTTGGCGCAGCATGAGACGGGCGCTGCGCGGCCGGTTTTATTCAAAACTAAAGCGGGGGCAATTTTTGCTGGGGGCGTATTGTTATTGCTGGCAGGCTGGATTTTTCACGCAACCACCGCCAGTGCTGGCTTTCGAGCGGCGATTTTATTATTCATCGTCAGTGTAGTGCAGCAACTTCCGATAGGGGGGAGGCCAGCCCGCTACTTTGCGCTGGCTTTGCAAACGGCGCTGATTTATCTGATTGCGTTTTTAAATAATCAAACCCAAGCAGATTTGTTGACCTGGATTTGTGTCGCACTACTTTTTATTCATCGCTTGCAAATGGGATTACTCCGCGAATTACCGTCTTGGCGTATTCCACTCCTGAGCTTGCCTTTGATAACGCTTGCTGGTCTGGTGCTAGTGCAACTTAGTAGCTGGTTGAAAAACAATGCTACGCTGACAGAGCTGGCGTTCAAGCTTAGTTTAAGCCTGGTATTCGCGTTGCTGTATGCCTGGTTAATGCTGCGTCAGCGCTGGCGCGCGGCCGATCACGCTGACGGCCAGTTTCAGGTGCAAGCGATGCACGCCAGCTTGCGTCTGAGTTTTGCACTCGAAGCGGCTTTGCTCGCCATCAACGCTCCCGATTATGCGGTATTGGCTTTACTCATGATAGTCATGGTTTTGATCTGGGATAGGCAAAGTCTGAACCTGGTCCAGCCTGGGTGAACTTGCGTGTAAAGTCTGTCATCGATGCAAGCACAATTCTTCTGGGTAGTCGCGCAGACTATTCACAGCAGCAGCGCCTATTCTGCGGTCTGGATAGTTTGGTACCAGGGCAAGCTGAAACGTAAAGCGCTGACATCTAATCGTATATTACTGACGGTATAGGCATCTGCTCCTGCTGCATTACTAAACCAGCCGCGGCTGTCCCCGGTTTTACTGAAATCAAAAGCAAAACCGAGTTCAGGTAAATCGGCCGCAGCGCTGGCCGGATTGCCAAAGCAAATCCCACGCGCGTGTTGTTGGGCGCTGTCTATGAGTTGAAACAACAAATCTTTGAGCACTGAGTTAGCCAGGATATCGCCATAAAATATCGGGCTTTGGTGATAGGGTTTGCCCGGGTCTAGCGCTACCTTATCGCTACCTGGTGTCAGCCGGTGTTCTTGGAGATCATAGTGATCACCCGAAGCCAGATAGCTGATTCTTGCGTTTTGTAAATTGAAATGGGTTTGTTGCGTAGCTTGTTTAGCTTGGCGTAAATCAAGCAAGATGGCTCCGGTGTATCCGAGGACTTCAACATAGCGCTGTTGGCGTATCAGCATGGCAGAATTTTCATCGATACCCAAACCCAGTGGTATCTGCTTTTGCCACATCACGGGTAGCATACGGGCAAAGCGACCACGAATTAGTAAATGCTGATCGATGAATAAACCCGGGCCAGTGAAACCCAGGCCCGCAGCGATTTCCTTGCCTTCGCTGACACCAAATTTCAAGGTCGGCAAAACGGGTTTGGCATCGTAAAACATGGTTTCACTCATCACCGCCGCACCCGCACTACTGCCGGCAATCACCCCGCCATCGCGATAAAGTTGCCAGATTTGTTGCAGCATCGCTGTGGCACTGCCGTCAGCATGGCGCAAGGCGGCCGTGATACGCGCCTGATCACCACCGGTAAAAAACACGCCACGGCTTTCTTTCAGACGCGCCAGCCAGATTGGGTCTTCTGCAATTTTAGTCGTATCCGCTTGCAGCTTTATCGAAAGTGGCACGATGTAGGCATCGGCACCCGCTTGTTGCAAGGCGCTGCGAGCGCGTTCGGCTGCTTGTTGTGGATTACCGGCGGCCGCCGGAATCACGGCAATCCTGGCGCCATCTCCACCGGCTTGTTCAACAATTTTGCGCCAGACCAGGTGATTATCCAGACGCAATGCCCCGCCTATTGCCACCAAACTGCCTTTAACTTCGCCATGGACAGGAAAATCGATGGCGAAGACGGCGGGCAGGGTCAGGATATTCAGCATAATGAAGCCAAGAAATAATGAGCAAATTCGATACAACATAGTTTAGCAGCGCTTCGCGGTAGACAAGTCGGGAGTGCCAGGATGGCAGAAAATGATGGTGCGAAATTGCCAGCTTGTCAAGCTTGGTGCATACATGGCGCATTTTTTGCATCGCAATATTTTTTCGCCCTGACTTGATTGCTGGCGTATGCAATTTGAAGATAGAGAGTTCGCTATGTCTGCTACCACGGTTAAAGCTTTGCAAATAGTCGTTGTCACTACCTCGATGCAAACCGAGATCGATGACCCTGAGTTACAGCAAGGATTATTACAGCGCTCTGCCAGCTTACGCATCGCCTTATTGCAGGCGGGTTACGACATACTGGCGATGATACCCGGTGATATTTATCTGGTGCAGCGTATTCAGCAATTGCAACCGGATTTAATTATCATTGATGCCGAATCAGATGCGCGTGATGTACTCGAAGATTTGGTCATCGCTAGTCGTCAGGCACCGCGCCCCATGGTGTTATTTACCGAACACAGTGATGATGAGCAAATCCAGGCGGCCTTACGGGCCGGGGTTTCGGCCTATGTCGTCGCCGGGATGCAAAAGGAACGTATCAAGCCCGTGCTCGACGTGGCGCTGGCGCGTTTTAACCTGGAACAAAAGATGCGTGAGGAATTGGCGCAGACCAAACTCAAATTATCTGAACGCAAGCTCATAGAAAAAGCCAAGGGCATACTGATGACTAAGCATGGTTTAAGCGAAGACCAGGCCTATCAGCGTTTGCGACGTCAGGCCATGGATAGAAACCTCAAAATGGTAGAGCTGGCGCAGCGCATTTTAGAAGCGGTCGACTTAATTGGTTGATTGGATTAATTTGGTGCGGTGCGGTAGTTTTGATCCAATTTTGTGCAAAGCAATGCGCTGTGTTTGTGCAAAATGGTCAAAGCAATCATGAAAATCCCGCCGAAAAGCATGGCATACAACTTGCTAAATTACGGGGGATACCAAAGTTGGTAAAACCACGTGTTCAGGCTAAAGGCGGCCTGGCATCCCGGACAAAGGCGTCTGTCGATTCATTACGATGAATCAGCAGACGCCTTTTGCTTTTTGTACGGTTTAATCGAGGAGTCATGATGACGCAATCTAAGCATAGGCCAACAACCTCAGAGCCAGGCTCTGATACCGGTTCAAAAACGGCGACGCGCCGGCAATTTATAAAAAACAGTGCGCTGATCGTAGGGGGAAGTATGGCGGCAACAAGTCAGATGGCCTGGGCGGCAGGTTCCGATAAGCCAGAAAAAGAAGAGGTAAAAGTCGGCTTTATCCCCTTAACCGATTGTGCCTCTATCGTGATGGCATCGGTACTCGGCTTTGATAAAAAATACGGTATCAAAATCGTGCCAGTCAAAGAAGCTTCCTGGGCCAGTGTACGTGACAAACTCTTGCATGGTGAACTCGATGCTGCCCATGTTTTATATGGCTTGCTGTATGGCGTACAAATGGGCATAGGCAGTCCGAAAAAAGACATGAATGTCTTGATGACCTTAAATCAAAATGGTCAGGCGATCACTTTGTCCAAAGTCCTGGCCGACAAAGGCGCGCAACATGGCGCGGGTTTAGCGCAACTGATACAACGCGAAAAACGTGAATACGTGTTTGCCCAAACTTTTCCTACCGGCACCCATGCGATGTGGTTGTATTACTGGCTGGCGCAATATGGGATCCATCCTTTGAAAGCCGTCAAAGTAATTACCGTACCGCCACCGCAAATGACAGCAAATATGCGGGTCGGCAATATGGATGGATTTTGCGTAGGCGAACCCTGGAATCACCGCGCGATAGTCGATGGCATAGGTATTACCGCGGCGACCTCGCAAGAAATCTGGCCCGATCATCCCGAAAAGGTATTGGGTTGCAGCGCTGAGTTTGCCCAGGCCTATCCGAATACTGCGCGCGCCTTAATCGCCGCGGTATTGGACGCCAGTCGCTGGATCGACAGTTCTTTATCTAACAAAAACAAGATGGCCCAAGTTATCGCTGAAAAGTCCTATGTCAATACCAGTGTCGATGTGATTAATCAACGCATACTCGGGCGTTACCAAAATGGCTTAGGCAAGACCTGGGACGATAAATTTCACATGAAATTTTTCGCCGACGGTGCGGTGAATTTTCCCTATTTATCAGACGCGATCTGGTTCATGACTCAGCATAAACGCTGGGGTTTGCTAAAAGGTGAACCCGATTACCTGGCCGTGGCTCAAGCCGTCAATCGCATCGATTTATACAAGCAAGCTGCCAGTTTAGCCAAGGTCAGTTTACCCAGCGACAGCATGCGCAGTAGCAAACTTGGTGATGGCAGTATCTGGAATGGCAAAAATCCGGCGGCGTACGCCGCTGGCTTTAGCATAAAAGCATAAGGAGGCGGACCATGACGACGCTTAGCTCACCTGTCGATACGCAGTCTATCAAGTGTGCGGATAGTCCGGCCAGTACTAAACCACATAGTGCTATTCCTCCGGCGCTGGAAAATCGTAGCGATACAAGTGCAAACGCCAAGGCAAATGGGCTACCCACCAGCCAGGTGATTAGCTCCAGTCATCGCAAGCGGCTTGTGCCAAGTTTATCTGGCCTTAAGCTTTGGTGGTGGCAAAAAGTTTTTCCGGCTTGCTGTGGTTTGCTGCTCTTGCTTTTATGCTGGCAAATCATCGCACATGGTAATAGTGCTTTTCCTTCGCCTTGGGTGACCGCACAAGAAGCCTGGCACTTATTTTCTCAACCGTTTTATCAAAACGGGCCGAATGATCAAGGTATAGGCTGGAATATTCTGGCTTCATTGAAACGCGTGGCCACAGGCTTTAGTCTGGCGGCTTTATGTGGCATACCGCTGGGGTTTTTAATTGGCCGCTTCGCTTTTTTCGGTCAGATGTTCAGCCCCATCATCAGCTTACTCAAACCCGTTTCACCGCTGGCCTGGTTGCCGCTGGGTTTGCTGATGTTTAAGGCCGCGCATCCGGCAGCGATCTGGGCGATTTTTATTTGCTCGATCTGGCCGATGTTGATTAACACCGCGATTGGCGTACAAAAAGTACCGCAGGATTATCTGAACGTCGCCAGGGTTTTGCAGCTTTCCGAATGGAAGATTTTAAGCACGATTTTATTCCCAGCGGTTTTGCCTTATCTCTTAACGGGTGTCCGTTTAGCGATAGGCACGGCCTGGCTAGTCATCGTTGCCGCTGAAATGCTGACGGGTGGCGTAGGCATAGGGTTTTGGCTGTGGGATGAGTGGAATAACCTGAATGTTGCCCACATCCTCATCGCCATCGTGGTGATAGGCGTGGTCGGCTTGTTACTCGAATATTTACTCATTTTGCTGGCTAAGACCGTCACTTATACCGATAGCGGAGTTTGATATGAGCCATCTTGAAAATGCCGCACTACAAAGGCAAGAGCGCAAGTACTTAGAAATCAGTAATGTCAGCATGTGCTTTGCCAGCAAAGGACAATATATTCTGGCCTTGCAGGAAATTAATCTGGAGATCTCCAAAGGACAGTTCATTAGTTTAATCGGACACTCGGGTTGTGGGAAATCGACTTTATTGAATTTACTGGCGGGTTTGACTTTGCCAAGTACCGGTAATTTATTGTGTGCGCAAAGGGAAATTCGTTCTCCTGGCCCTGAGCGCGCCGTGGTGTTTCAAAATCACTCCTTGCTGCCCTGGCTGACTTGTTTTGAAAATGTCTATCTGGCGGTGGAAAAAGTGTTTGCTGCAAACGAGACACGCAAGCAATTGCAGCAACGCACGCTGCGGGCGTTGGAATTAGTGGGGCTAAGCCATGCCGAAAAAAAGCATCCGCATGAAATCTCGGGCGGCATGAAGCAAAGGGTGGGCATCGCCCGGGCGTTAGCGATGGAACCCAAAGTGTTATTGCTCGATGAACCGTTTGGCGCACTCGATGCCTTAACCCGCGCCCATTTGCAAGATGAGTTAATGAAGATAGTCGCGGCAACCCAGTCTACCGTGGTGATGGTAACGCACGATGTCGATGAAGCCGTGTTGCTGTCGGATAGGGTCGTGATGCTGACCAATGGCCCGGCGGCGACTATCGGTGAAATTCTGGACGTGGATTTGCCGCGCCCACGCGAGCGTGTCAGCTTATCGAATAATCCCGAATACCAGGCTTGCCGGACTGCGGTTTTGGAATTTCTCTATCGCAGACAACGGCATCCGCTGGCTGCGGCACATTGACAGGAGGCGCTATGAAAAAAATGCGTTTAGTGGTGGTCGGCAATGGCATGGCGGGCATACGCACGGTAGAGGAATTACTTAAACTGGCGCCGGACTTGTATGAGATCAGCGTATTTGGCGAAGAGCCACACCCAAATTACAACCGCATCTTATTGTCCCCCGTCTTGGCGGGCGAACAAACTGTCGATGAAATTATTCTCAACGATTGGAATTGGTATCAGCAAAATAATATCGCGCTGTATACCAACAATAAAGTGCTGCAAATTGACCGCGTAAAACGTCAGGTGTTGGCCGCTGATGGTACTTGCTTGCCTTACGATAGATTATTGCTGGCGACCGGTTCGCAAGCCTTTATGTTGCCTGTGCCTGGGCGGGATTTGCAAGGTGTGCTGGCGTATCGTGATATAGCCGATACCGAGGCGATGATTGCAGCGGCGGCTAAGTATACCCAAGCTGTCGTGATAGGGGGTGGCTTGCTCGGGCTGGAAGCCGCCAATGGCTTACGTCAGCGCGGCATGCAAGTCAGCGTGGTGCATTTGCCTGAGTGGTTGATGGAAAGGCAGTTGGATAAACACGCCGCCGATTTATTAAAAGCCAGTCTGGAACAACGTGGTTTGCAATTCCATCTGGGGAAAAACACCGCGGCAATTCTGGGCGATGCTGGGGGGCGGGTGTGTGGCGTGCAATTTACCGATGGCAGTGAAATCGCGGCGCAACTGGTGGTCATGGCGGTCGGCATACGACCCAATGTGTCACTGGCGCAGAGCGCGGGCTTACATTGTGAGCGCGGCATCGTCGTCAACGATACCATGCAAACTTATGATCCACGCATTTATGCGGTTGGTGAATGCGTTAATCATCGCGGGCAATGCTATGGCTTGGTCGCGCCCTTATTTGAAATGGCGAAAGTTTGCGCCAATCATTTGGCGAATCTGGGTTATTCACGTTACCTGGGCTCGCAAACTTCAACCAAATTAAAAGTTACTGGCATCGACTTGTTTTCAGCCGGGAATTTTACGGGTGGCGAAGACACCGAAGAAATCGTTTTGTCCGATCCCGGTGCCGGGGTTTATAAGAAGCTGGTATTGCAAGATCACAAGCTGGTTGGTGCTTGTTTATACGGCGACACCAGCGACGGCAGCTGGTATTTTCAATTAGTCCGTGAGCAAACCAATATCAGTGCGATACGTGAACAATTGATGTTTGGTGAAGCGAATTTGGGTGACACCGGGCATCAGGGCCAAAGTAAGGCCGCGGCACTGCCTGATAATGCCGAAATCTGTGGCTGCAACGGCGTATGCAAAGGCACTATCGTCAAGGCCATACGTGAAAAATCCCTGCTGACGCTGGAACAGGTCAGGCAACATACTAAGGCCTCGGCTTCTTGTGGTTCCTGTACTGGCTTGGTTGAGCAAATCCTGATGGTGACAGCTGGCGCTGATTATTCCATGACGCCGAAAACCAAGCCACTCTGTGCTTGCACCCAGCATACTCATGACGAAGTCAAACAAGCGATAGTCGAGCATCATTTGACCAGTGTCGCCGCCGTCCAGCGTTTCCTTGAATGGCGCACCAGTGATGGCTGCACCAGTTGTCGGCCAGCGCTGAATTACTATGTGTTGGTGAGCTGGCCTCACGAAGCGATCGATGAGCCGCAATCCCGCCTGATTAACGAGCGTAGCCACGCCAATATCCAAAAAGACGGTACGTATTCAGTGATCCCGCGCATGTGGGGTGGCAATACCAGCGCCGCCGAATTACGCCGTATCGCTGATGTGGTGGATAAATACCAAATTCCGGCAGTCAAAGTCACTGGTGGTCAGCGCATCGACTTACTCGGTGTCAGTAAAGCTGATTTGCCCAAGGTCTGGGCCGATTTAGGCATGCCTTCCGGGTTGGCGTATGCCAAAGGTTTGCGCACAGTAAAAACCTGTGTAGGTAGCGAGTGGTGCCGCTTTGGCACGCAAGATTCAACCAGCATGGGGCAAGAGTTGGAAAGAGCGCTGGGTTTGATGTATGCACCACACAAGGTCAAGTTGGCGGTTTCTGGTTGTCCGCGCAATTGCGCTGAATCGGGTATCAAAGATGTTGGCGTCATCGGCGTCGATTCGGGCTGGGAAATTTACGTTGGTGGCAATGGTGGGATTAAAACTGAGGTGGCACAATTTTTAGTCAAACTCAGTACGCGTGAGCAAGTGATGGAATACACCTGCGCATTTTTGCAACTGTATCGCAAAGAAGCCTGGTATCTGGAGCGCACCGTGCATTACTTGCACCGGGTGGGTTTGGATCATGTTAAGGCCATCATTCTTGAGCAGCCAGAAAAACGTCGCGAACTCTATGAAGAATTAGTGTTTGCCTTAAGTCAGGTGCGTGATCCCTGGGCAGAGCCATTGGCTGCGCAAGTCGATACGCGTCAGTTTATTCCAATTGCGGTTGTCAATTAAAGTGAGCTCATGATGCAAAATGAATGGACACTGGTGTGCCAGTTGGAAGACATTCCACGGCAAGGGGCGCGCGTGATTCAAAGAGCAGGCATGCCCGATGTTGCGCTGTTTCGTAGCGTAGACGATCAAGTGTTTGCCTTACTTGATCGTTGCCCTCATCGCGGCGGCCCGTTATCGCAAGGCATGGTGATAGGGAAGAAGGTCGCCTGCCCTTTGCATAACTGGCATATACAGTTAGAAAATGGTGAGGCGAGCGCGCCTGATGTGGGGTGTGCGCGGCGCTTTAATGTGGTGGTTGAACAGGCATTGGTGTATTTATCAAAAACTGAATTAGCCAGCCTGGGAGCAGAATGATGACAGGCGTCACAGCGGTGCGAGAAATTCCTGCAACTTGCTGTTATTGCGGGGTAGGTTGTGGCGTCTTGATTGCCAGCGATGGTGCGCAAATTTTTGGGGTGCGTGGTGATCCTGCGCATCCTTCGAATCGCGGTAAGTTGTGCGCCAAAGGCCAGCAATTGCATTTGACGAATACTCCCTTGATACGTCAGCAAAAACGCTTATTGACGCCGCAAATCCGGCCAGCACGCGATCAAGCCTGGCAAGTAAGTAGCTGGGAAGAGAGTCTGGACTTGCTGGCGAATAAAATCGCGCGGTGTGTCGAGCAGCATGGCCGTGACAGTGTCGCCTTGTATTTGTCCGGGCAATTGCTGACGGAAGATTATTTTGTCTTTAATAAACTGGCGCGCGCACTCTTACGCACCAATCAAATCGATAGCAATTCACGCCTCTGTATGTCGAGTGCCGTGGCAGGCTATAAGCGCTCGCTAGGCAGTGATGCCCCGCCCGCTTGTTACGACGATATCGAGCAAGCCAGTCTGGTCTTGATTGCAGGCGCGAATCCAGCCTATGCCCATCCCGTGTTATACCGCCGTTTAGAAGCAGCACGGCAAGCTAATCCGGCGATCAGGGTGGTGGTGATTGATCCGCGGAAAACCGATACCGCCGCCGAGGCGGACTTGCATTTGCAAATCCAGCCCGGTACTGACGTTGCTTTATTTCACGGCATGCTGCATCTGTGCTTTTGGCATGGCTGGCTAAAAACCGAGTGGATAGCTGCGCATACCACGGGCTTTGAGGACTTACGCGAGTTGGTCAAGTCGTATACACCGGATTATGTCGCCAGTCTCTGTGGTATCCGTGTCGATGACTTAGTCACCGCAACACGCTGGTTCGCCGAAGCACCTGCAGCTCTGTCTTTATATTGTCAGGGCTTAAATCAATCGAGTCAGGGCAGTGATAAAAACAGTGCCTTGATTAACTTGCATTTGGCCACGGCGCAAATTGGTCGCCCGGGTTGCGGGCCATTTTCGCTGACTGGGCAACCGAATGCCATGGGTGGGCGGGAAGTCGGTGCGATGGCGAATTTATTGCCGGGTCACCGAGATTTACTCGATGCCGCGGATCGTGCCGAACTCGCTGAATTCTGGCAAGCGCCGCCGCTAGCCAGCGAGAGCGGTGATACGGCGATGGAAATGATAGATGGCTTACTCGAAGGCCGGATTAAAATTATCTGGATAGTGTGCACCAATCCACTACAATCCTTGCCCGATCAGGCACGCGTGCGCGCCGCCCTGAGTAAAGCCGAGCTGGTGATCGTGCAAGAAACCTTTCGCGATACCGCCAGCGCAGAGTTTGCCGATATCTTATTGCCAGCCAGTAGTTGGGGCGAAAAGCAAGGCACAGTCACCAATTCGGAACGGCGGATTTCGTTGATACAAGCGGCTGTCCCTGCGCCTGGGCTAGCGCGGCCCGATTGGTGGATAGCGAGCCAGGTGGCGCAACGCCTACAAGCGCGTTGGCAAGCCTGGCAAGTGCAGTTTGCATATAGTGAGCCGGAAATGATCTGGAATGAACACCGCGAATTAACTCGTGGTCGTGACCTGGACATCACCGGACTCAGCTATGCCTATCTGCAACAGCACGGGCCGCAACACTGGCCATTTCCTGAGGCAACTGCCAGCGCCCAGGCCAGACTGTATCAGGATGCGCGCTTTGCTTTTGCTGATGGTCGCGCCAGATTTGTCGCTGCCGCCTATCGTCCGGCACAAGATAGCCTCAGCCCGCGTACGCCGATAATTTTAACTACCGGCCGCTTGCGTGATCAATGGCATGGCATGAGTCGCACGGGTTTATTACCTTCGGCGTTTAATCAAGTCAGTGAAGCTTATTTAGAGTTGCATGAAGACGATATGCGCGCGCGGTTTTTGCGCGATGGTGATTTTGCCTTAGTCAAAAATGGCCGGGCTCAGCAATATTGGCGGGTCAAAGCCAGTACTGGTTTACGCCCGGGCTGTGCCTTTCTGGCGATGCATTGGGGCAGTGAATTTATGGGTGGCATAGGTGCGCAACAAAGTGCGGTGAATGGCCTGGTTTCAGCGGCACTTGACCCCTGCTCGCGTCAGCCGGAATTGAAATACAGCACCATCAATTTGACTAAGCACGAATTTGCCTGGCAAGCGCTGTTACTCTTTAAATTAAAACTCAGCGACCTGGCCGCGACGCAAGTGGCGGCACGGGCCTTGTTTGGCTTGGTTGAGTATGCGCAATGCCTGCCGCAGAGCGTAGCGGGGGCGAATCAACAAGCTGACGAAGTTGCCTTGCAAATTATGCTGGCGCACAATAGCGAGCCTGCAGGCGTTGTCGCGCGCTTGCTGGCGCTGGCCGATTTGACTAGTCCGGATACCTTGATTTATCAAGATAGCTCACATCGTCAGCGTCGCCTGAAATTGCAGCAGGGGCGACTTAGCGCGGTGTTACAAACCGGAGCACACAGTCTGGATTGCTGGTTGAAAGCGCTGTTTCTTGCTAACCAGACCATTACATTTGCGCGTGCTGGTTTATTTCAACAACAGCCGCCACGGCAACCTGTGCTAGCCGTGGATAAGCGAATTTGCCAATGTCAGCCAGTTGCTGAAAGCCAGATTATCGGTTTGATACAGCAGTCCGCCAATTGCAGGCCTGAGGCCGTGCTAGCGGCAATTAAGCAGCAACTCGGGTGCGGTGCGGGCTGCGGTTCATGTCAGCCTGAATTAAAGCGTTTGATACAAACCCATTTACCGCTTTTGCTTGCGAGCCAATAAAAAAGCGCGCTAACAAGTAGCGCGCTTACTATTGTCTGCTCGAATCGCAGGGTTTAAATCGCGCGGAGGCTGTCGGCCTTGAATTTAATTTCCAAAGCTTTGCCTTTACGCGCCCGCTTACCTATGTGTTTAGCCAGATCTTTGGCATTCAGACTTTGTTCACTGGCTTTGCCGGCGCGCCCTGTGCCCAACACGATGACGCCTTTTTCACTAATCGGCAAGGCCGCGCAGAGGCTTTCTTTGGCTTCGAGTTCCATCAAAATGACGCCGCGACCACCATTGCTTAATTGCTTGATTTCATCCAGACCAAATACCAATAAGCGACCCTGAGCCGACAGGCAAGCGATGGCCGAATCTTGCGCCCGTAAGACTTGTGGCGCTAACAGGTTTTGCCCGTCTTCCAGGGTGATAAAAGCCTTACCGGCTTTCATGCGACCGACCATATCGCCGACTTTGGCGCTGAAGCCATAGCTGGCATCGCTGGCCAATAACAGGGTTTGCTCAGCAGGGCCAGCAAAATAATGCAAGATTTTCGTGCCACTGGCCAGGTCGATCAGGGTGGTGACCGGGACACCATCACCACGCGCGCCGGGCAAGGCTGAGACTGCGACCGAATACACCCGGCCATTGGAGCCAAACACCAGTAAATTATCGACGGTGCGGCATTCAAACGTGCCATACAGACTGTCGCCAGCTTTAAAGGCAAATTGTGCTGTATCGTGACCGTGACCAGTGCGCGCTCTGACCCAGCCTTTTTCTGAGACCACTACGGTCACTGGTTCATCGACAACTTTTTGTTCTATGCTGGCGCGTGCGGCTTCTTCGATCAAAGTCCGACGCTCGTCACCGAATTGCTTGGTATCGGCTTCGATTTCCTTGATGATGAGTTTTTTCATCGAACCCGGATTATCGAGCAAATCATGCAAGCCCGCTTTTTCTTTGCGCAATTCGCTTAATTGCTGCTCTATCTTAATCGCTTCGAGGCGTGCTAACTGGCGTAAGCGAATTTCTAAAATATCTTCAGCCTGAATTTCACTTAAGTTGAAGGCCTTGATCAAGGCAGGTTTAGGCTCGTCAGATTCGCGAATGATGCGGATGACTTCATCGATATTCAACAAGACAGCCTGACGACCTTCAAGTATATGGATGCGCTCATCGACTTTTTTCAGACGGAATTCGGAACGGCGTGTTACCGTCTTAAAGCGGAAGCCTACCCATTCCTGGATAATTTCCAGCAGCGGTTTTTGTCGCGGCCGGCCATCCGCGCTGATCATCACCAGATTGATTGAAGCCGAACTCTCGAGCGAGGTATGGGCCAACAACAAATTCATGAATTCAGTCTGATCCTGATTCTTGGATTTGGGTTCTAACACCAGGCGCACTGGCGCATCTTTACCCGATTCATCGCGCACCGTGTCGAGTGCCGATAAAATCAATTGCTTAGTCGCGACTTGTTCCGGCGCCAGGGTTTTCTTGCCAGCTTTAATCTTGGGATTGGTCAGTTCTTCAATTTCTTCCAGCACTTTTTGACTCGAGACACCCGGTGGCAATTCAGTGACCACAGCTTGCCACTGACCACGCGCGAGTTCTTCTATCTTCCAACGCGCACGGACTTTCAAACTGCCTTTGCCACTCGCATAAATATCAGCAATCGCTTGTGCGGGGGTAATGATTTGCCCACCGCCGGGGAAATCCGGACCCGGCACGATTTCCATCAATTCCTGATGACTGAGATTAGGATTTTTAATCACAGCCACCGCGGCTTTGGCAATTTCAGTTAAATTGTGCGCAGGGATTTCCGTCGCTAAGCCGACGGCGATACCGGAAGCGCCATTTAATAAAACAAAGGGCAGACGTGCTGGTAACAGCGTGGGTTCATTGGTCGTGCCCTCGTAATTGGTTTGAAAATCGACCGTACCTTCATCGATTTCTTCCAACAATAATTTGGCAATCGGTGTTAAGCGCGCCTCAGTGTAACGCATCGCTGCCGCACCATCGCCATCGCGTGAACCAAAGTTACCCTGACCATCAATCAGTGGGTAGCGCAAAGAAAAATCTTGCGCCATGCGGACTAAGGCATCGTAAATCGATTGATCGCCATGTGGATGCAGCTTACCCATCACATCACCGACCACCGCGGCTGATTTACGTGGCTTGCTGCCAGCAATTAAGCCGAGCTCATTCATGGTGTACAAGATACGTCGCTGCACCGGTTTTTGGCCATCGCTGACATCCGGCAGGGCGCGGCCTTTGACCACCGAAATCGCATAGTCGAGGTAGGCGCGCTCAGCAAAACTGCTGAGTGTCAGACTTTCACCATCGCCAGGTGGCGTGGTGTTTTCAAATAAATTCGCTTGTTCAGTCATAATTTTTATATCGTCGTAATCGTTGGCTTAGCTAGGTAGCACTCAGATGTCGGCTTCGACCGCATTACCATGTTCTTCCAGCCAGGAGCGGCGCGCTGCCGCTTCGGTTTTACCCATCAGCATGTGGAAGCGTTGTTCGGCATGGCTGTGCGCAAATTCACCCAGCGATACTGGTAATAAGCGGCGCGTATCCGGATTCATGGTGGTTTCCCAGAGCTGTTCGGCATTCATTTCACCCAAACCTTTAAAGCGTGAAATGCTCCAGCTACCTTCTTTTAAACCTTCTTTACGTAACTTATCTTCGATGGCTTGCAACTCACCCTGATCAAGGGCATACAATTTTTGTTGCGGCTTTTTACCACGCGCTGGCGCATCGACGCGGAATAGCGGTGGTCGCGCCACGCAAATGTGGCCGCGTTCTATCAGTTTCGGGAAGTGGCGGAAAAACAGGGTCAGCAATAAGACCTGGATGTGCGCGCCGTCAACGTCAGCGTCTGACAAAATACAAATCTTGCCGTAGCGCAGATTGGATAAATCAGGTTCATCATTATGGCTATGCGGATCAACCCCTATCGCCACAGCGATATCGTGAATTTCATTATTCGCGAACAGGCGATCACGCTCGGTTTCCCAGGAATTCAAGACCTTGCCGCGCAGCGGCAAAATCGCTTGAAATTCTTTATCACGGCCCATCTTGGCCGAGCCGCCTGCCGAATCACCTTCGACTAAAAAGATTTCATTGCGCGTAATATCGGTGGATTCACAATCGGTCAGTTTGCCTGGCAAGACCGCCACGCCCGAAGATTTTTTCTTTTCGACTTTTTGACTCGAACGCAAACGTGACTGGGCTTGGCGTATCACTAATTCAGCCAGCTTTTTGCCATAGTCGACGTGGGAATTCAGCCAGAGTTCCAACGGTGGTCGTACAAAGGAACCAACCAGACGCACTGCATCGCGCGAATTCAAACGTTCTTTAATCTGGCCCTGGAATTGTGGGTCCAGCACTTTGGCTGAGAGCACGAAAGATACCCGCGCAAAGACGTCTTCCGGCAAGAGTTTGACGCCCTTAGGTAAGAGTGCATGCATCTCGACGAAATTTTTAACGGCGCCAAATAAGCCTTCGCGCAAACCCGATTCATGGGTGCCGCCAGCGGGTGTGGGAATCAGATTGACATAGGATTCGCGCACCACGGCGCCATCTTCAGTCCAGGCCACCACCCAGGACGCGCCTTCGCCTTCGGCAAAGCCATCGCTGTCAGAGCCAGCAAATTGCTCGCCTTCGAACAAGGGGATCAGGGTATCGCTGTGGTTGCCTTGTGCCAAGGCTTCGGTCAGGTAACCGCGCAAGCCTTGATCGTATTGCCAGTTCAGGCTTTCACCCGATTTGGCTAAATTGAGTGTGACTTTAACGCCAGGCAAGAGCACTGCTTTGGAACGCAATAAGCGTTGCAATTCTTGCTGGGGGATATTCGCGCTATCGAAATACTTAGGATCGGGCCAGACTGTGACGCGCGTACCATTTTTTTTATCACCACGTGCTGCTGGCTGGCTACTTAAGGCTTCGATCACATTGCCATCGGCAAACACGATATTGTGTACGCCGCCTTCACGCCAGACCGTGATTTCCAGACGTTTTGCCAAAGCATTGGTCACCGAGACACCAACCCCGTGCAAACCGCCTGAAAAGGCGTAGGCGCCGCCTTTGCCCTTGTCGAATTTGCCACCGGCATGCAGACGCGTGAAGACGATTTCCACAGTCGAGACGCCTTCTTCCGGGTGGATACCGACGGGAATGCCACGGCCATCATCTTCTATCGTCACGCTGCCATCGGCATTCAAGCTGACTTCGATGTGCTTACCAAAGCCACCTAAAGCTTCATCGGAGGCATTGTCGATGACCTCTTGTATGATGTGTAAGGGGTTTTCGGTACGCGTGTACATGCCGGGTCTTTGCTTGACCGGTTCCAGACCCTTGAGTACGCGTATCGACGATTCGCTGTAATCTGAGAGGGAATTTGTCTTTTTAGTTGCCATGCTAATAATAATTTAAGATTTTGTAGCGATTATTCTGATGATTTTTTGCAATAATGACTTAACACTGGCAGAATTTCGAACGGTTCTGCGGGCGTTTCGGCGGCTATTGTAGCCGTAAAGAGCTAGCCTGCAACAAGGTAATGGAACAAGAATGCCGACTAAAACACCAACAATTGCAATCCGGCTATTGGGTTTTACTCCGAAAGAAGAGGATACTTTTGCATCTGTACTGGCGGTCGCCCGTGAAAAAGGCTATCGCTATATTTGCTTGAAAGCAGGAAATTTACAAGACCCTGATGTTCATATCGTCAATGCTGAAAATTTGAAAGCCTTGGCTATTTTGTCTGATTTAAACCTCGGCGAAGCCCAGCCCGTCTTATTAATTGGTAGAACCGAGATTGAGCTGAGCTATGCGACTATGCCCAGGCCTATACGCTGGCGTAAATTATTTGAAGTGCTGGATGGGTTAATCGACCGGCGCGAAATGTTGCTGACTACCCTGAGTGCCTATAACACGGTACTCGTGCCTGAGCGCCGCCGTCGCGAACGCCTGGACCTGGACTTAACCGAACCAGCTGATTACCAACGCATGCGCAAACCAGCGCTGGCAAAGGGCGGAATTTTAGTGGTTGACAAAGATAATCGCTTTCGCGAATACGTCGCAATGATTATGGATCATTACAAGGTGCCCGTAACCCTGGCTTACGATGAACGTAGCGCATTGATGCTGGATAGAAATAACCGGCACGGACTGACCTTGATTAATACCTCGCTCGAAGGCTTAAATTCGTATGAATTGTGTGCGGAGCTGAAGCGACAAAATGCCGATTGCCGGACTTCGGTTATTTTTCTGATCGATCGTGGGTTTGACTATAAACTCGGTAAAGCCGAGCAAGTGCAATGCGATGGCTATCTGACTAAGCCGCTATCGCGCAAGCAAGTCTTGTCAACAATTCAAAAATTTCTGAATTTGCATTAAAACCGGGCCAGCCCGGTTTTTTTATTTGCTGAGCAAGCGCATCGCCGCTTCCAGACCTGAGAGGGTAACCGGAAACATACGATTACTTACGATCTGGCGAATTATCGAAATGGATTGACGATATTGCCATAAGCCTTCGGGTTCGGGATTTAACCAGACAAATTTGGGAAATTGCTGAGTACAGCGTTGCAACCAGGTTGCGCCAGCTTCTTCATTGTAATACTCGACCGAGCCACCCTCTTGCAAGATTTCATAGGGGCTCATGGTGGCATCGCCGACAAAAATCAGTTTGGTATCAGCGGGATACTTACGTAATACATCCCAGGTTGGGAATTTTTCTGCATGACGCCGATGATTGTTTTTCCATAAGTAATCATAAACGCAGTTATGGAAATAGAAAAACTCCAGGTTTTTAAACTCGGCCTTGGCTGCGGAAAATAATTCCTCAGTTTGCGCAACGTGATCATCCATGGTGCCACCGACATCGAGCAACATAAGTACTTTGATATTGTTTTTGCGCTCAGGCTGCATCTTGATATCCAGATAGCCGGCATTTTGCGCCGTCGCACTGATGGTTGCATCCAGCGCAAATTCATCGGCTGCACCCTGTCGGGCGAATCGACGTAAGCGCCGTAACGCGACTTTAATATTTCGTGTGCCTAATTCGCGCTCATTGTCGTAATCACGGAAAGCGCGTTGTTCCCAGACTTTGACCGCCGTACGTTGTTTGCCTGGGCCACCAATACGTATGCCTTCCGGGTTGTAACCACCGTGACCAAAAGGTGAGGTGCCACCTGTGCCTATCCATTTACTGCCACCTTCGTGACGTTCTTTTTGTTCACGTAAGAGTTCTTGCAAGCGCTGCATTAAGTTGTCGTAGCCAAATTTTTCTATCGCGGCCTTTTGCTCGGGACTTAATTCTCGTTGTAAACGCTGCTTGAGCCAATCCAGTGGGATGTCGGGATTTTTCTCAAACCAGGTCGTGATCCCTTTAAAATACAAGGCGAAGGCTTTGTCAAACTTATCAAAGTGCGCTTCATCTTTGACCATGATGGTGCGTGCCAGATAATAGAAGTCGTCAAAAGAGAGTTCAACCAGACCTTTATCCAAGGCTTCCAGCAATAATAAAAATTCTTTGATGGAAACAGGTACTTTGGCGTCACGCAGGGTATAAAAGAAATCGATTAACACGATGGAGTTCCTTTTCTGACTCAAGTTCAAACTGGATTTATGCCAGCTTGGGCTGAACCACGGCGTTGTAATAAATAGCGTAAATTGGCTTTTACCCCAGGCCACTCGGTTTGAATAATGCTGTAGACGACCGTGTCGCGGATGCGACCATCAGCCTGCAGCATGTGGTTGCGTAATACCCCATCGCGTTTTGCGCCCAGTCTTTCTATCGCTGCTTGCGAGCTCTTATTAAACCAATCTGTGCGAAATTCGACAGCGATGCAGCCCAAGTTTTCGAAGGCGTGATTTAACAACATCAGTTTGCATTCGGTGTTAATACCACTGCGTTGTACGCTTTGGCTATACCAGGTGTAGCCAATTTCCAGGCGCTGGTTTTTACTGTCTATATTGCAAAATCGCGTGCTGCCAACGATCTTGCCGTCGCGCCTATCCCTTACGATAAATGGCAGCGCCAGACCCAAGTCTTGCATTTGCAAAGCCAGACTTAGCCAATCAGCCGTTTTCTCGGGAGTCGGGACTGAGGTGAAAAATAATTGCCAAAGCTCACCATCGGCGGCAGCCAGTAGAATTTCCGCCAAATGTTGCTGAGTTAAAGGTTCGAGTTGGGCGTACTGACCAGTCAGAGTTATTGGATGCAAATTCATGGTGAGATAGGG
The DNA here is from genome assembly GCA_041913845.1 of Undibacterium sp. Lineage (GTDB taxonomy): Bacteria > Pseudomonadota > Gammaproteobacteria > Burkholderiales > Burkholderiaceae_D > Undibacterium. Next base: position 194,132 of record JAYSEN010000004.1, on the reverse strand, counting down.
TAGAGATAAAGTTTCCAGCGATCATAACATTCATACACGAGAGTAAAAAGCCAGGGCATAGGCAAAGCAAATGCTGGTGTTCTTGTTTTTCTGGCATTGCTTTGGCACTGAGTTTGGCTATAGGCCTGGCCTGCAGACCCAATTGCGTCCTGAGAGAGTATGCTAAGCAGCAGCGCATTCGTTAGTTCAGACCGACTTTAGTCGATAGTTGCGGCCTCTGCATAAAGTCGCGAGCGGCCCAAGATGATGTCGAGAAGCGCGCCTGTGCCAGTATCACAGGCTTCAAATTTGGCCGCGCAGTTAGTTGTGCAGTGGGCGCTATATAGTGTGCCGCTTGACCGATAAATCCGGGTTTACGGTACAATGCGCAAAAAACGAAATTCCCGCTTGCCCGTAAACTCAAATAAAGTTATACTAGAAAGCTGTTTAAAATTTTTGCGGCGTGACAAAACCAGAGTTGTCCTCGTCGCTTTTGACCACGTTTAGGAAATCTCATGGCAAATACCGCACAAGCACGCAAACGTGCTCGTCAAGCAGTTAAACTGAATGCTCACAACTCGTCGCAACGTTCGACTTTGCGTACTGCTATCAAAGCTGTTCGTAAAGCTATCGAAGCAGGTGACAAAGCTGCTGCAGCAAGCGTATTCCAGGCATCGGTTTCGACTATTGACAGCATCGCTGACAAAAAAATCATCCACAAAAACAAAGCAGCTCGTCATAAGAGCCGTTTGTCCGCTGCTATCAAAGCAATGGCATAATTTGTGGCTGTTGCGCCAGACTCATGTTCTGGTGTAAGTCAAAAAAGACCGCACTGCATTAGCACTGTGGTCTTTTTGCTTTTTCAGCGCCAGCTTTGGGCAGGGTAGATTTGGCATCATCACATCGATGCAGCCAGTTTATCAACGACCCATCTCATCGACCAGAGTCATCGTCCAGCCTGAATGGAGATGTTTGAATCGTAAAATGAGGCGGGTAACCACTGGCTAAGCATGTAGCCAAAAAATTCAGGCCAACAATAGTGACATAACCCGGTTCGCAAAGCGGTATGCTAGCTTGATGGATTTCTTGCATCGCTATATGCGCTAAGCCGCAGTTTCTGTGCATTGATGCTTAGCTGCTTACAGCAAGCGTTCGGCAAGCGTAGAGCCGGACAGCCCACGCTAAGTCTGCTTAAGTAGCTCAATTGCTTAACTGTTGCTTAGGTGGGGCCGAGGTAGAGGGGAGATACGGCGGTGAAGTGCCAGAGATCTGACGACGAGTCGCTAGCCTTCAGCGTAATTTATCCAAACCACCGATTTTGAAGCCAGCCTGAATATTTTTTTGTTTAAACCAACCCCGATTCATCTCCAGCGCATAGCGTACCGCTTTCTTTGCGCAGTGTGACTCCAGCGTTTGTGGCTGCATATCTTCAATATTTACGATTTGGCCATTTGCGTCGATAAATGCCACGGACAAGGGAATCAAGGTGTTTTTCATCCACATGCAAACTGCCGCTGGTTCGCCAAAATCAAAAATCATGCCTTCATTGTTTGCCATCTGATTGCGCATCATTAAGCCGCGTTGACGTGTAGCGTCGGTGTCGGCAACTTCAGCTTGTATCAGGTAAATGCCAGCAGTCAGTTGTTTGACGGGTAATTTCCCATTGTCGCGTGCGAGGACCAGGTTGCTTAATCCTAAGCTGAGGCAAATCGCGCTTAGCAATAAACGCTTATTCAGTGGTGCAATCAGGGACATAAAGCGCGGTGTGCATAAAGCCGAATGTAAAGTGGATGACATAGCTTGCTATCGAGACAAAAACACTATGCTAACTCAAAACAACAAGGGCAGGAATATCCTGCCCTTAATTTGCTGGCGACCTATTTCATTGGCCTTTCTGTAAGCGCAGTGAGGTCACCATGTCGTCAGCTTGCAAATTGACACGTAGAAACATTACTTAGCCGAAGCAGCTGATGCTGCAGCTGAGGCAGAAGCGCTGGCGCTTGCAGCTTTCTTGGCTTTTTTCGCTGGTTTTGCTGCTTCAGTCGATGCCGCAGTTGCGGCTGCGGCTGGGGCGGCGGTAGTAGCTGGCGCTGAGGCTTTCGCAGATGCGGAAGCGGGTGCCTGGGCAAAAGCAGCAGTAGCGAATACAGTAGCGAATAATGCGATCAGTGCGTTTTTCATGATGTTTTCCTTCAACGTGGGTTCGATTTTTTTAGGGCCGATTCGTTTGAATCTGAGTCTTTAACGCTAGCCAGAAAAATCACGTTGACATCAAACTGTCATAATCGAAATTGGTAGTCAGGTATTATTATTTGGTTCTTTTGGTTTAAATATTTGAATTTGGTCTTGTAATTTGTTGGCTTATAGCTGATTCGCATACTCAGTGACATCCATCGCCTGACCAGGCCAGAGTGGATGGCTAGCCAGACTGAAGCCACCTATCGCACTCCGTATCAAACGCAAGGTGGGGTAGCCAACGGCGGCTGTCATACGTCTGACTTGACGGTTTTTCCCCTCCATTAAGGTCAAAGCCAGCCAACTGGTTGGAATAGTGGCACGTTGCCGCACGGGTGGATTGCGAGGCCAGAGCCACTCGGGCTCGGCAATTTTTACGGCCTGGCAAGGGGCGCTGATGAAATCGCCGAGATTGAGCGGTTGCTGAAGTTTATCCAATCCAGCCTGATCGATATCGCCCTCAACCTGCACCAAATAGGTTTTTGCTTGTTTATGATCGGGATGGGCAATGCGATTTTGCAGTTTGCCATCATCAGTCAATAAAATTAAGCCCTCACTGTCCGCGTCCAGGCGGCCCGCAGGATACACGCCTGGAATATCGATAATGTCCGCCAGTGTAGGGCGGCTGGGATGCGCAGAAAACTGACACATCATGTCAAAAGGCTTATTTACTAAGATCAATTTCATAAAAACTTTCTACTGTCGCACTCATAGACGGTGCCATGTCACTTGCGTGGTAAATGGCGCCGATTTATTTTTCTGCGTTACTTGAAAACCTTAGCCGCATTATAGAGCCTGTGTAGCTCCACACCCTTGCCTGAGCAACTCAATACTTGCAGTAAACCTCGGCAAGACAGGGATGAGGCTTGATTTTCTGCGCCTTGGACAGGATTACTCATGGCATACTGTAAAATACTCGTGCATAATACGAAATGTGGGTCTTTTGTCTTATATAAGAGTTGCAATATTAGGTAAATTGTCAAAATTTAAGCAGCGGTGCTGCTAAGTATTGATTAAAGTTACACTGGATTTGCCAGCAAGCACGCTGTCTGTTGATTATTGAATTTGCTGGATAGCAAGAATCAGCCAGGAATCATGCAGGACAGGCTTTTCAGCCTTTGCAGTCGCAGGCTTTCTCATATAATGCAGACCTAACCTGAACCGGCGCGGCGCGCCAGAACTATGGAGAAAATGATGTATCAACATATTAAAGTACCAGCCGAAGGTCAAAAAATCACGGTCAACGCCGATTTTTCCCTGAATGTTCCTGATAATCCAATTATTCCTTACATCGAAGGCGATGGTACTGGTGTTGATATCAGCCCAGTCATGATCAAGGTTGTGGATGCAGCTGTTGCTAAAGCCTATGCTGGCAAACGCAAAATCAGCTGGATGGAAATCTATGCCGGTGAAAAATCCACCAAAGTGTATGGCCCTGACGTTTGGTTGCCAGAAGAAACCTTGAAAGTCTTGAAAGACTACGTCGTTTCGATCAAAGGTCCTTTGACTACCCCAGTTGGTGGTGGTATCCGTTCCCTGAACGTGGCTTTGCGCCAAGAACTGGATCTCTACGTTTGCTTGCGCCCGGTACGTTACTTCAAAGGCGTGCCTTCGCCAGTGCGTGAACCAGAAAAAACCGACATGGTGATCTTCCGTGAAAACTCTGAAGATATCTATGCTGGTGTTGAATTTGCTCAAGGTACTGATCAAGTTAAAAAACTTATCAAGTTCTTGCAAGATGAAATGGGCGTTAAGAAAATCCGTTTCCCAGAAACTTCGGGTATCGGCGTCAAACCAGTTTCTATCGAAGGCACTGAGCGTCTGGTACGCAAAGCGATTCAATACGCAATCGACAATGACAAACCTTCTGTGACCATCGTTCACAAAGGTAATATCATGAAGTACACCGAAGGTGGCTTCCGTGACTGGGCTTATGCTTTGGCACAAAAAGAATTCGGCGCTGAATTGATCGATGGCGGCCCATGGTGCAAATTCAAGAATCCAAAAACAGGTAAAGAAATCACCGTTAAGGATTCCATCGCTGACGCCTTCTTGCAACAAATCTTGTTGCGTCCAGCTGAATACAGCGTGATCGCAACCCTGAACCTGAATGGCGATTACATCTCTGACGCGCTGGCTGCTCAAGTTGGTGGTATCGGTATTGCTCCTGGTGCTAACTTGTCGGATTCCGTAGCGATGTTTGAAGCGACTCACGGTACTGCACCAAAATACGCAGGCAAAGATTATGTGAACCCAGGTTCCCTGATCTTGTCGGCAGAAATGATGTTGCGTCACATGGGTTGGGTAGAGGCAGCTGACTTGTTGATCAGCTCGACTGAAAAAGCCATCACTTCGAAGAAAGTCACTTACGACTTCGCTCGTTTGATGGAAGGCGCGACTCAGGTATCGTGCTCAGGCTTTGGCGACGTGATGATAGAAAACATGTAATTTCACATGATTTCGATTTAAGTCCAGGCTTAAATAATGAACCGGCTGTGCAAACAGCCGGTTTTTTTATGGGCATTTTCAAATCTTTCCTGAGAGACCTCTGCATAAACTACGACGCCAGCAAAGTTATGCAAAGCTCACTCTGAAACTTGCTCAGCAACTAAATCGCAGGCTGACGATGCTGAATGGCCGCGACGTAATGAGGCAAATCGGTGTTAAGCACGGTGTTAAGCAGACACCCAAACTAAGCTTGTAGTTTGCACAAATTTGCCTAGACTGAGACTTTCCTTGCTTTTGAGAGTCCGACCATGACGCAAGCCAGACAAATGCAAACGGCAATTGCTGCCACGCCGTATTTTCACTGCACTGCGCGTTGTGTTCGCGGTGCTATGTTGTGGGGCAACGATGAGAGCAGTGGTCGTGATTATTCTTATCGTCAGCAATGGGCCTTAGACAAACTGCGTGAATTGGCTCAGGTATTTACGATTTCTGTTTGCGCCTATGCCCTGATGCCGAATCACTACCATCTGGTGTTGTACGTCAATGTCAGTCAGGCACAAAGTTTGAGTGATCAGGAAGTCGCGCAACGCTGGGCACAATTATTTAAGTTACCCGAGTCGTTGCAACAGCTGCTGGCGGGCACAGCAAAAGCTAAGGAGCTGGCCGAAGCTAAGCACGTGGTGCAGGATTTACGCAATCGCTTAAGCGACATTTCCTGGTATTTACGCAGTTTTAACGAAGCCATGGCGCGCCGGATAAATCGCGAAGAGGCTTGCCAGGGACGCTTTTGGGAAGGCCGTTTTAAGAGTCAGGCGATATTGGATCAAGCTGCTTTACTGGCTTGCTGCCTGTATGTCGATTTAAATCCCTTGCGCGCAGGACTGGTTGCGAATTTACAGCAAACTCAGGCTACCGCCTTGTTTCAACGCCGTAGTGTCAGTGCTGCACAGTCTGAAGCAAAGCAAGTCAACGCCGTGCCTTTACATACCTTTGCCGATGACCTTAATGCCGCACCTGCATCGGGATTGCCCTTTCGTTTTGCGGATTATTCTGCACTCGCTGATTGGACTGTGAGCCAATTGCAAAACCAGACTGGTGCCGAGACTGCCGCTGAACCGGCGATATTGCATGAATTGGGTTTTAATCGCCAAAGCTTTTTGGCCTATATGCAAGCCCATGCCTTGCGGCGTGGCAGTGTAATCGGTCAGCGCGAACGATTACGCGCATATTCTGCACATCGTCAGTTGCAGCGCTTAAGTGGCATCAGCTTGCCTATGCCTGAAGCACAGGGTGCTTGAATTGCTAACTGTATGCAGAGAAAAGTTATAGTCAATTTGGATGGGCACTTCTAAAAACCGCAAATTTAAAAAAACGGCTTCAATAAAATCAACTACTTAGCCTCATCAAATTGCTAGAAATCGAGGTTTTTAGAAGTGCCCGGATTTGAAAACGTAATAACCACGCCACTTTTCAATCAATTTGGTTTGGAATGGCGCATGAATACTTCGTTTTTATTTTTTTGCTTTCTAAGTGGAAATTACCCGATACGTCTCCGTGACCTGGTCAACGATATTGGCTTAGCCAGTTTCTGATTACGCGTAATCACGGCTGCCCCTGATCTTCGTGCGCCTCGACCGCCACTGCACGACCATGCTGCATCGTAAAGTGCAGACGTAATTCCTGGTGCGGTGCAAATAAGTCGGTGGCCGAGGCCGCCAGCACACGGCTTTCACGACCCTGATTTAGGCGTGTCAGCAATTCGCCTTGGTGGTAACGCACACTGCGCACACCCTGTGGTGTTGGATAGTCGCCCAGCAAAGCCTGAATTTGTGCCGGGCTCAACTCGATAGCCTGTGGTTCGTTAATGGGGCGGTGATTGGCTCGCGCCAGCATACGGCGACTCAGGTAATCCGCATTCACCAGACGACGCGCGCCAAATTGATCGCTATTGCGTAACACGATGGCAACCGCTTGAGTATCGGTGTCGATTTCCAGCATGCTGTGAAAACCAAAAATATCGCCGCCATGACCGACTAATTTATGCCCTTGTGAGTCGCGGATAAACAGGCCGTAGCCATACTCCGAATAAGTACCATCGTTAAACCGATAGGGCGTGCTCATTAATTGCCAACTGGCTGCGTTGAGTAAGCGGCCATCCAGCAAGGCCTGAGCAAATTTAAGCAAGTCAGCGCTACTACTCACCATACTGCCATCCGCAAATGCGCCATCCAACTGGCTGAGGTATGTCGCTTGAGTTGAGCTGGTATAGCCGCTGACTAATCCGGCGATGTATTCCCCCTGGGCCTGGGCATAAGTGGCATGCATCTGCAAAGGCTGGGTAATATTTTGCGCCAATAGTTCAGCGAAACTTTTACCCGAAACCGTTTCGACTAACTTCATTAAGACTACATAACCGCTATTGCTGTAAATGAATTGCTGACCTGCCTGGAATTGCAAAGGCCAGCCATAAAACAGACGGATTAATTCATCTTTACTCAAGCGTCGTCCGCGCAAGGAACTGTATCCACCTTGTGGCCCACCCAGGTAGTCGGCTATTCCCGAGGTATGGCTGAGTAAATGGGCTGTGCTTATATGTTGCCAGCTAGCTGGTATATCGTGCAAATAATGGTGAATTGCCTGATTTAAGTCGAGCTTACCTTGCTCGGCTAATTGCAAAGTCAGCACAGCGAGAAAAGTCTTGCTGATCGAGCCAATCCGAAATAAGTGCCTGGCTTGTAAAGGGACCGCCAATTCCAAACTAGCCATGCCCAGGGTTTCTTGTTGCAAGACTTTGTCACGTTGGCTCAGTAATATGGTGGTGCCCGCTTCATGCGCTGCCTGAAATTGGGATAACCAATTTGCTAGCCCGGTATCAGGCTTTGCTGGCACTGCCGCACTAGCGGGTTGCGCTAACACGTTGGCGGCATAAAGCAGACTGCTGCTTAGCAAGCTGTAGGCCAGCAAGCAAGTGATTAACTGTAGCTTTCGCATAATTACATCCTGTTCATGGCTGGGTTTGCAAGTAACGATCAGTCAGTCGCTACGTCTTTATTGGCCGGGCTTTAGCGCGTAGCCGCGCTCAATTTTGTGCTATCTGTAAAGCGTATCGAATTAAGTCAGCCTGGCCTTCGATATTCAGTTTTCGTTTAATGTTCAGGCGATGGGTTTCTACCGTGCGCACACTTAAACCGAGGTCACGTGCGATGTGTTTATTTGATTTGCCCGTGGCTATGCTTTGCAATACACAGAGCTCACGCTGTGTCAGATTTTGTGTGCTGGTAGTAGTCTGACTAGTTAAACGTTGACTGAAATACTGTTCGCCACGGAGTACCGCTGCAATCGCATCAATAATTTCCTGGGCTGGCGCATCTTTCAATACATAAGCTTGCGCCCCGGCTTGTAAGGCTTGATTCACATATTCCTGACGGTCATGCATGCTCAACATGATTAATCCGATATGCGGAAATTCCTGACTCAATTGCGATGCCAGTTGCAAGCCACTGATCTCGCCCAGATTGATATCAATCAGGGCATGGCTTAAGTGCTGTTGCCGTGCAATTTGCAAGGCCTGTGCCGCATCACCCGCTTCGTGGATTTGCACTAATCCGGGGAGTGATTCTAAGCGCAGGCGCAAGCCATCTCGCACCAGCGGGTGATCATCAACCAATAATAAATGGATGGCTTGTGGGATGGACGTTGAGGACGAGTTAGTCATGGTGGTTGTTATTAAAGGCGACATCGTGTCAGGTCTGTTCATGTATCGGAATCTGGGCAATCACACTGGTTCCCTGGGCGCCCGAATGTATCTTCAATTGCCCGCCTATCGCTGCCAATCGTTCGCGCATATTGGAAATACCGATACCACGCCGCGGATTATTCGCGACATCGGCCCAGACAAAGCCCGCACCATTATCGTGGATGCTGAATAAAAAATGCTGCGCGTCGCCATGCAGGCAAATTCGCACTTGATTGGCGTGTTTCGCATGCTTATGAATATTGGTCAGCGCTTCTTGTAAGATGCGGTACAACATGGTGTTGGCAGCACTGGATAAGGCCGGGCTCTCACCATCGACTTCGAAACTGACCGTCATGCCGCTGACTTGTTCAAATTCGTCAGCGAGTTGCTGGCATGCGGCTTCTAAACCGAGGTCGTCGAGTAAGGCAGGACGTAAATCGTGTGAAATTTGCCGGACTTCTGCCAAAGCCTGATTGAGTTGACTGACGGCTCTTTGCATGGGGGCCAGCGGGCTGCTAGCTGCATGCACTGAAGGGGTGCTTAAGATACTGGACGGGTTCGGTGTCAGGCGTTCGATCGCCGATTCCAGCAAGAGTTTGGTCGAGACTAAAAGCTGACTTAAACCATCGTGCAAATCCCGCGACAAGCGCGCGCGCTCCTCTTCTTGTGAGTTGACCACGTTCTGCGCCAGCATTTTTAATTTATGTTCGGCCAGTCGCGACTCTGAGATATTCAACAATAAGCCGCAAGCCGCAATACTAACGGTGCTGATTAAGGCGATGATGGCAATCCAGATCAGGGTGCGACGACGGTTTTCACTGACTTGCTGATCCAGTTTTTGCAAGGTCTGATCTATCTCATCCATGTATAAGCCAGTGCCCACCACCCAATCCCAATGGTCGAGTTTTTGTACATAGCCAAGCTTAGACGCGAGTTTGCCGGTCGAGGGTTTGCGCCAGGTGTACAGCAGAGTGCCGCCGCCTTCTTGGGCGGTGTTGATTAATTCGCGTATCGTGAATCTGCCCTGTGGGTCGCGGCTATCCCAGAGGTTTTGTCCCACCAGTTCAGGTTGGCGCGGGTGCATTAAATTCGTGCCGTTTAAGTCGTAGATGAAAAAGTAGCCATCGCTGCCGAAATCCAACTGACTCAAGACCCGTTTAGCTTGCGCTTGCGCGGCAGCCTGATTATGTGCCTGATGATAAAGTTCATCGATTGCAGCCAAACCTAGCTTAAGGTAATGGCGCAATTCGGCTTGTTTATTTTGTAAAAAGACTTGCTGTATGGCGGCGCGCTGTTGCAGCGCCATTTGTTGTGCTTGATACAGCAATGTGGCGGTGATGGCAGCCAGCGCCAGCAATAAAGGTAAGACCGCCAGCAAAATCAGTTTGTGTCGTAATTTCATTGAAGTGCTGGCTTCCTTGCAAAAAAAACGGCAGACCGGAGCTGATCTGCCGCGATTTTAACCGAGCCAGCCTGCAGGGTAAATCCTGAGGGCCGGCTTAGTTTTTATTACCAGATTTTGATACGTTTTTCGGGGGCGACATACATCTTGTCGCCTTCTTTTACCTCAAACGCGGTATAAAATTCGGGCATATTCACCAAAGGACCATTGCCCCGGAATTCTGCCGGCGAATGAGGATCAACTGCAACCAGGCGTATCGCTTCTTTTTCACGTGCTTTGCCGCGCCAGACTTGCGCCCAACCCATGAACACACGTTGTTCGCCCGTATACCCATCAATTACGCGGGATTTTTTGCCGTGCAAGGACAATTGATAAGCTTTAAAAGCGATCGCCAGACCCGAGTTGTCCGCGATGTTTTCACCTAATGTCAGGGCGCCATTGACTTGATAACCAGGCACCGGGCTATAGCCATTGTATTGTTCTACCATGGCCTTGGTCAGTTTGCCGAAATTGGATTTGTCTTCGGCAGTCCACCAATCACGTAAATTACCATCGCCATCCGATTGACTGCCCGAGTCATCAAAACCATGACTGATTTCATGACCGATGACGGCACCGATGCCACCGTAATTTACCGCATCATCTGCTTTGGCATTGAAGAAAGGTGGTTGCAAAATCGCGGCGGGGAAGACGATTTCATTTAAGCGCGAATTGTAATAAGCATTCACCGTTTGAGGGCTCATACCCCATTCACTGCGATCTATCGGTTTGCCCAATTTGGCTAACTGGCGCTGGAAACTGAATTCATTATCACGCAAGACATTGCCGACCAGGTCATTGCGATTAATCCGCAGTTGACTGTAATCGCGCCATTTATCAGGGTAACCAATTTTCGGAGTGAACTTAGCGAGTTTTTGCAAAGCCTCTTGTTTGGTTTGCGGACTCATCCACTCCAGCGTTTCTATACTTTGTTTGTAAGCCCGTACCAGGTTGTTAACCAATTCCTGCATGCGTGCTTTGTGCTCGGGCGGGAAATACTTCGCCACATAGATTTGCCCGACAGCTTCTCCCAAAGCGCTTTCAACCACGCCTACGCCGCGTTTCCAGCGTGCTTCCTGAGCAGGTACGCCACGCAGGATATTGCCACCGAAAGCAAAACTTTCATCGGCAAAGCGCTTACTCAGATAAGGTGCATAAGCGCGCAACACTTGCCATTTGAAATAAGTTTTCCAGCTTTCCAGAGTTTGTTCTTTGAACAGCTTGGCCAGATTATTGAAATAGCCAGGCTGACGCACGATTACATAATCCATTTTGCCTTGCATGCCGAGTTCAGCGAAATACTGATCCCAGGCGAAATTGCTTAAGGTCGTCGTGAGTTGATCGAGTGGGACTTTATTATAGGTTTTTACCGGATTTCGGTTTTCCACCTTAGACCATTGAATTTTGGCGAGTTCGGTTTCCAATTGCAAAATGCTTTGCGCACTTGCCTTGGCATCGGTTTCACCTGCCATGGCCAGCATTTTTTCGAGATGCTGCAAATAAGCTTGACGGAACCCAGCCATTTTTGCATCGTCTTGCTTGAGGTAATAGTCACGATCAGGCAGGCTTAACCCGCTTTGGCTGGCATACACAGCATAGCGCGTCGATTCGCGTGCATCTTGTCCCACTCCAGTGCCAAACGGGCTGGCGACACCCATACGGCTGAGTTGGGCCATCAGGGCAGGAAGTTCAGCGCTACTTTTGATGCTGTCAATTTGTTGCAATTTCGCTTTGATCGGCTGGATATCGAGACGTTCTATCGTCGCTTCATCCATGAAGCTTGCATACATATCAGCGATTTTTTGCTCATTGCTGCCATCTTTCCATTTACGGTTTTTATCTAAACCGTCAACGATCTCATGAATGCGTTTTTCTGAAGTTTCACGTAACTGATCAAATGAACCCCAGCGGCCACGATCTGATGGAATTTCAGCGGTCGCTAACCACTTACCTGACATAAAGCGAAAAAAGTCATCTTGCGGACGTACCGATTTATCCAGCCATTGCAAATCCAGACCTGATGAGCCTGTTGACTTGCTGGCTTTGACTGGCGACTTTGCCGTTTCGGCTTGTAAAGGCAGGCTGATGCTGAGTGCGCTAAGCAGACTTAACGTAAGTAAGGTAGGTTTCATGGTGCTCCCCGGTTAATCAAACACCGCGCCATAGTGCGCACTGCGGCGGCACTAAAGCCTGGTTATTGTTGTTGATGAGTCTGACGTCATGCGTCATACCCAGCTATGAATGCCTGAGGTAAAGAAAAGTTCCTGAAGCAGGGCATGGAAGCGGTGGAATAATGCTGAAATGTTGTGTATTTGCAACTTAAATAAATATATTACTTGTTATTCATGAAGTTTTCAAATTCAGCCATTAGTAAACTGGACTGCAAAAAAATGTAAATTGCTAAATAATTTGTCTAGACAATATAAGCTTTTGTTTTGTTTTTGCTAAACACTGGTCTTATTGCTTTTTAAAATACGGTGCAAAATTTGCTGAATTTATCCCAGCTTAATTTATTTCCATTGAAATTTTCTTAATTGACTAGCTGCATTTCGCTTGCCCATACTCGCAACGCCGACATCTCCACAACAATTACACGATGGCTGGTTAATCTGATTGCGCAAGGCATCAGAGAGTTTATTCAAACGACAAATGGAGGCAGTAAATGCAGATCAAGCACAGCAAAAGTTGGTTAAAACTGAGTGTTATGGCACTGGCACTGGCAGGTGTAACTCAGGCGCAAGCAGTGGTCAGGACAAATTATCTGGCGAACGCACGTCCCTTAATTAAATTTAATGAGTTAAGCCGAGCTGAAAAACAAGTGTTGGCCGAGCAAACACAGATAGTATTGCGCGATCTGTATGTGAATCGCTATCAAAAGGTCGAATACTATGGCAGTAGCCCTTATTTTAACGGGCACGTTGATCCTGCCAGCAAAGTCGCCCAAGTGATTAGCAAATTAGATAGTCTGAGCACCACTGAATTGCATCAACAATTGAGTCAGATTTTTGTGAATCAGCGTGATTTGCATTTGAATTACAATTTGCCGCTGCCCCATGCGGCGTTTTTAAGTTTTATCCCCGTGAACTTTACCCGCACAGTGGGCGAAAATAACCAGGAAGAAGTGCGCTTGAGCACCGTTTATGGCGCGTTTTTCGATGCCTTAATACGGGATCAGCGCAAGCCACAATTAGGCGATGAAGTATTGGAATACGATGGCTTGCCTATACAAACCGCGATTACGAATGCCTTATATCAGGGCAATGGCGCTAATCCTTATGCGGGTGCCTCACGGGCCTTGCAATTCCTGACCTTTGTGCCGCAAAGCGTGTATTTGCCACCAGCAAAAGATAAAGTCACATTGAAGTTGCGGTCTGCGGCGAATGGTGAGGTCTACACAATTACAGTGCCCTGGCTGGTGCAATACGACGATGCAAAATTAAATCCTGTGCCAGCTGCGGCACCTGCCAGCTTTAAAATGCGTGCCGCACCTCAAAGTCTGGCCGACATGACTTTGATGAGTAATGAACCGATACAGGAATTATTCAATCAATTCCAGCAAAGCAATCTTGAGCAAGATGTTGCGGCTATTCCTAAACAAAGCACGGCCGAGCCCAGTATCAAATGGGCAGTGGTGGATCGCAATGGCAAGAAAGTGGGTTACCTGAGTATTTCATCTTTCGTCCCTAGCGCCGTGAATGATAATGGAGCCTTAGCGATCATCGCGAATTTATTGCGCAATCAATTAGCCAGCACCGATGCTCTGGTGATTGACGTGCGTAACAATGGCGGTGGCAGTATCGTGTATGCCGATAAATTGCCACAAATGTTCATACCGGGGAATGCTAAAACCAATTCGGCGCGCTTCTTAAATACCAAAGCAAACTTTGACTTCTTAAATCAGGATATTTTCAAATTTTACTGGCCAAACTGGGTAGACTTGATTACCAAGGCCCAGCAGGGCAAAGGCCGGTATAGCGCGACGGGCGTGTTCACCACGCCTGCCGATGCGAACACCATGGGGCAAATGTACTATAAGCCGGTGGGTGTCTTAATGAATGCCCGCAGTTTTTCGGCAACTGATTTATTCACCTGCGCGATGACCGACAACGCGGCTGCGACTATCTTTGGTGAAGATAAACGTACTGGTTCAGGTGGTGCCAACGTTTTGGAATATGGCTTCTTTAATACTTATCAACCTGCGGTGTTCAAACCCTTGCCAGGTGGTGTCAGTATGCGCGTATCCTGGCGTCAAAGTGTGCGTAACAACTACAACCACGATTTGATAGAAGACTACGGTTGCTCTTCACAAGTCGATGTACCTCGTGTTGCGGGCGATTTAAGCAGTGGCGATCAATTGCAATTCAATAAAGTTGCGGATAGTTTGTTGGCGCGCAGCCCAAGCAAGTCGAGCTACCGCTTTACCACGGCAACCGGGAATGTGATCGCGCAAAGCCCGGCTGCACGCTCGCTGAGTATCGAAGTTACGAATACCGAACACCTGAAAATCTACGTCAATAATGTCTTGTTGAAGAGCCAGTATGTCGGTGTGTATGGTAATCCGCGTGTGGTTACGGTGAATTTGCCAGAAAAAAATCCGGGTGAAACTTATCAATTGGCCTTGGTTGGTACCGACGCTGGTCAGACCCCGTTGTGGAATACTAAGCGCATGGTGCAGGTCGCGAAGTAAAGTATGGTTGTCGAGGTCAGCGTAGTTCCTGACCTCGAGCTTCTTTAAGCGCAAGCTAATCAATGACCAGGTGCATTAATCTCGCGAGCAGCATTAAGCAAGGTTTGCGAGAATTCCTCAGGTTGATCCATCCAAATTGAGTGGCCACTATCGTTGATTACGTTCAGTTTTGCATTTTTTAGTTTAGGAATGATGTGCGGCCAGATTTTAGGCCCGTAATCAACATAGTCACAACTCCCCATAATCACTCTGACCGGGCCTGAATAAGCTTGTAAATCGGGCCATAAATTTTTCATCGCTGCGTTCAATGATTTTGCGTTTGCAGGGGAGAAAACTGCACTACCGACAACTGAATTGTAGAAAATCATGCCGCCTTCCATCTCTCGCCAACGCTCAGCTTTGCAAGAATTTACTGCGGCGAAACTTAGCCGCCACAATTGAGTTGCTCGCTTATCATTTGGTTTTTCTAACTTCTTTTCTTTCCAGATTTTTTCGATATCATCGTAAGCAACTCCTGCTAATTCTTCAGGGATGACGCCGGATTTTAAACCCTGGATTTTTGCCTGATTTCTCCAATTAAGTTCCCATTTTTTCTTGTCTTCAATTAATTCATTGGCGTCGACCTCTGGCCAGACTTTTTTTATGAATTCAAGATTGCCCCCATTATTGAATGAGGCGGGATGTACGGCACCGACCAAAATTAATCCGTTGACGTGTGAGGCATATTTATGTAAATAGCCATAAGCGAGTGAATTGCCCATCGAGTGTGCGAGGATAGTGATTTTCTCTTTACCTAATTGTTTTCTTAGGATTTCAATATCTTCGACTAGCTTATCAAAATTAATGTTTCTCGGATCTGTAGGACTGCGTAAAGAGCCACGTTGATCGAAAAATACTAGTCTAAATTCTGGCTTTAAAACTTCTAGCGGCTTGAGTAAATAACTGTGTTCGGCACCATAACCACCGTGCAAAACAAGGATAGTATTAGCGTCAGACCTACCGGTTTCATAAACGTATAGGCGAGAATGATCGCTAACATTGAGATACCATTGGTCGTAGTCGGGGGCAGTTGCATATGAACTTGTTGACGATAGTGCCAAGCTACAAGTAAGTAATCCTATAGATATAGTGTGGTTCGCCATGAACTTAAAAATTGCGAGGAGTTAGATGGAGTCCAGACTTTATCCGAGTAATTTATTCTGGAGCAAGCTTTAGCAGGATAGACTAAAGTATGAGAACCATTTCTGGTATAGTTCAGCACTATGAAATTTTCCTGCTCCCACACTCGCTTTAGTTGCTGGATCACACTCTGTGTGATGCTATTTGCAACGCTTGCGCCATCTGTGTCGATGGCACTGGCAGCGCGCGCGGGGGAATTTATCTACCTGGGGGAAATTTGTTCAGCGCGCAAATCACAAGTTGACGATACCGCTCCCTTTACATCGACTAGTCAGGGCAGCAAACACGATACGCAAGGCAAGCATTGCTCCTTATGTCTGCCTCACGCCAGTGATTATCAGTATCTTGCTGATTCCGAGCCGACTGACTTCGCTCTGGTTTTGTCCGCTGACTTCCCATCGCTTTACTTCCAATCCCGCTTTCTGACCCATGCCTGGAGTCCGGCAAGCGCACGTGCCCCGCCTTTTCGCTGATCTTTTTCACGAACGTCAGCACGAGCTTTAGTTCTGACGCACACAGCTTGCCAGGCTATTGCCAGGCAAAAATCTTGATGAATAATCGATCAATTTACGTTGCTTAACGCAAACAATCGGTTGCTTGCGCCTGTCGGTATGGATGGCGCTGGCTGAATTTACTTGCCTGTACTATGAAAACGATTAACAAAAAGCGCTGCTGTAGCGTGCTACTCAACAGTTTATTTCTGAGCTCGGCATGTGCCTGGGCTGACACAATTCCAGCCCCTATGGAAGAACAGATTTTGCGTGAAGTGGTGGTGTCAGGGTCACGCAGTGCCACCGACTTAAATGAAACGCCGCAAGCCATAGGCCAAGTCAATGAAAAGACGATGCGGCGCGATAAGCCAAAAAATATCGGCGATATTATTAATCGTATCGCCGGTGTGTATTGGAATGATCTGGGCAATGAGCAACACAGTATGAGCATACGTCAACCGATCTCGACGACTGCGGTCTATCAATATCTTGAAGATGGGATTCCTATCCGCCCCTTGGGTGTCTTCAATCACAACTCGCTCAATGAAATGAATATGGTCAGCGCGGGTTCGGTGGAAGTAGTTAAAGGCGCGGCGTCGTCGCTATATGGTAGTAACGCCGTGGGTGGCGCGGTTAACTTTATAACTGCTGCCCCGACGCGTGAGTTAAGCGCCTTAGTTGGTATGCGCTATGACCAAACCAATGGTTTTCGTCGCATCGATACCATGGCCAGTAATCGCTTTGGTGACTTGGGTTTGCGCTTTTCGCACTACAGCTCACGCCGAAATGCAAATAACTGGCAAGAGTATAGCTATGGTAATAAAGACTCGCTGAGCTTACGCGCTGATTATGCCCTGAACCAAAATGCGATCTTACGCGCAACACTGATCCATACCGATCTGGATGCGGCGATGGCGGGTTCGCTTAATGAAAGCGATTACCGCAACAGTGCAGGAAAAAGCGTCAATACCTTCACTTACCGCAAAGATAAAACTACGCGTGCCAGTCTGGCCTGGGAAGCGGAAACTCTGGCGAACGGATTGAGTACCGTGACGCTGTTTAAGCGACAAAATGATCATGGCCAAATTCCCAGCTACACCATGGTTGGCTGCAGCGCCAAAGCGACTCTGTGCCAGGGCACTGAAAACAATAATCATGTTGACTCTTTGGGGGTGGATCTAAAGCACCAGCAAGAATTTAGCTGGCTACAGTCTCGCCTGATCGCCGGGATATATTGGGATAAAAGCGATAATCCCTACTACAGCAATAATCTGGCAGTCGTGCGCGATCCCGTCAGTGGTAAAAACCTCAACTATACCCTGGCGAATAGCACTCAAGCCAAGGGTGTGCGCGATTACACCACGGACATTGATAATCTGGCCTGGTTTGCTCAATACGAATTCACTCCAGCGCAAAACTGGCGTGTGGTGGCGGCTGTGCGCAACGACAGAATTCGCTACGAATTTCAGAATAAATTATCGCCACAAGGCAGTGTCAATTATGGTGCGCCGAATGAAGTCCGTAGCTTTTCGCGACTGAGCCCAAAAATTGGTGCGACCTGGGCTTTGTCAGCGCAAGCCAGTGTGTATGGCAATATCAGTGAAGGTTTTACGCCACCGGAAATCAGTCAATTGTATGGCAAAACCGGTATTCCGAATCTGTCGCCAGCCAGTTATCGCAATTATGAACTGGGTTGGCGCATGGCCTTTCTCGACGGCGCCTTGCGTTTAGATAGCGCAATTTATCGTTTAGATGGTCGCGATACCATAGTCAGCTATACCATTACGCAAGGCAATAGTGAAAACCGTAATGCTGGTAAAACGCGCAGTGAAGGCGTAGAGCTGGCTTTGAATTTTGCCAAAGGCGATTGGGATGCACGCCTGGCCACCACCCTGGCGCGCCACACTTATCAGCAATATCAAGTATCCAGCAGCCTCGATTACAGTGGTAAAGATATGCCACAAGCACCGGCAGATATCACCAGTGCCGAACTCGGATATAAACCAGTTGCTGGGGCGCGGGTGGCGCTGGAATGGGTCCATCAGGGGCGCTATTGGTTAAATAATGCGAATACCGTGCGTTACGATGGTCATCACTTATTTAATCTGCGCGCGCACTACGAAGTCAGCAAACAATTTGAAATCTGGTTGCAAGGCCGTAATCTGAGCAATCGCAGGTATGCAGATTCCGCTTCCAGTTCTTATTCGGGTGTCGGTGCCTATTTACCCGATCAACAAAATTCCTACACTCAGGGCGCGCCACGTAGCTGGATGCTGGGATTGAATTATCGCTTTGGTGCTAAGTAAGTACAGGGCGGCAAGTTGTAAAAGTTGACTCGGTAGTTAAGGGTGCGGGTTCGGTGTAGCGCTGTCAAAGCGTAAAACGTAGCGCTATTGGGCAATCTCCAGCATTAGCCACGCCGTCAGAATCGGCGTACCTGACAGGCCTACTGAGCCTAACAGTTACTGTTCACTCGTGTTGCCACACTTAGTTGCGTAGTTATTGACTGAGTGTGGAGTTTTCTTGAAGGGGGCATTACTTATGCAACGAAACAACGCAGCGAAATTCATCCTTAGTGTAATTGCATTGGTTGGCGCTTATGCGACGCCCACTTTTGCGCAGCACCAGCACATGCCAATGACGCCGCAGCCCACAATCCCAAAACAAAATCTGGTGACGACTGCGGGTTTCGCCCCAGATGGCAGTTTATGGCTAATTAATCAAAATCAGCATGGGCAATTACGAGTATTAAAAAGTCGGGATGCCGGACTTAACTGGGAGCCCGAACAAATTCTGGATTTGGGCGCGGACAAGCCAGGCTTGAGCGGCGAAAGTCCGGCTCAGCTCGTTTTTGGTGCGCAGCAACAAGTTTTGATCGCGTATCAGCAGTCTCTGGGTAAGCGTTTTACCGCAGAACTGCGACTGATTCGCTCGCGCGACGCTGGTCGCAACTTCAGTCAGCCAGTGACTGTGCACAGTGACCGGCAAATTATCAGTCATAGTTTTCCGGTGATGCGCTTTGATGGACAGGGCGTGTTGCATCTGGCCTGGCTGGATGGCCGTGATAAAGCGCAAGTCATTGCGCAAGAAGGTGTTAACGAAAAAGGCAAGAGCAGTTATCGTGGCAGTGCCTTGTATCGTGTGTATTCACGCGATGGCGGCGCGAGTTTTAGTGCCGATATAAAATTGGCTGACCACAGTTGCGAGTGTTGCCGGATTGCGCAAACGCTGGATCAGCAAGGGAATTGGGTGTTGATGTGGCGTCATGTTTTTACACCCAATGTACGTGATCATGCGTTTGCGCGTGTTACGCCCGAGATGCCAGAGCTTGCTGAGCCGACCCGGGCTACGCTTGATAATTGGCGGGTTGATGCTTGCCCGCATCATGGTGCTGCGCTGGCTCCGGCCAGCCAGGCTGGGTTTCATGCGGTTTGGTTCGGTGCTCGCGGCGAAGAGTTTGCGCTGCGGTATGGGCGACTGGACGCACAAGGTCGCCCCGTAGGAGACATCCGTGCTTTGCCGGATGCGGCGGCAGAACATGCTGATTTACAGACTCAGGGACGACGCTTGGTAATAATCTGGCGTAGCTTTGATGGCGAGGCGACGCGCGTGCAAGCCTGGATCTCCGAGGATGAAGGTCAACACTTTACTTTGCGCGAATTAGCGCGAACGCAGGAGGAAAACGATTACCCACGCATAGTGAGTAAGCCAGCCGAAAAATCAGGGGCTCCAGCAAAGTTATTTTGGGTATGGAATACGAAAGGAAAATTGTATGTGGCTGAAATTTAAGGCGAAGTTTTGTCACTATGTGGGGGCAAGCTGGTTGGTTGGCGTGCTTATCAGTTCCGATGTTTTTGCAGCGGCAAATGGTGTGGCTGAATTTAATTCGCAAAGCTGGGCGCAATTATTAGAAAAAACCAAGCCGGCGGCCATCGTGGTATTCACCTCGACCGATTGCAGCCATTGTCCGGCGGTAGTGGATTATCTCAAAACCTATTTGCAAGCTCAGCCCGCCAATGCCAGCAAAATCCCTTTGTATCTGGTGGTGATGGATGGTCAGGAGGAGCCAGACTTACTGAGTCAGGGGCATTACTTACAGGCTGATAAATTGCTGGTGTTTTCAGGTAATCGCAATGCATTGCAATACGGTGTTAATCCGAAGTGGCGTGGATTAACACCGTATGTCGCCTTCATTACGCATCATCAGGCTGAATTTGTGGTGGGCAAACCCGAAAAGGAAAAGCTCAACGAATTCACGCGTAAGGCACGCGCATCGTTTTAATATCTATCGGCTTCTTGGCTTGGCGTGGCCGCCAGCGATTGTAGCAGCCAGTTTTCTAAAGACTCGCCATGCAAGGGTTTGCTTGCCAGATAGCCTTGCATGGCATCACAACCTAAATTTTGCAAGACTTGCTTTTCTTCTGTGCGTTCAATACCTTCGGCAATCACACTGAGCCCCAGACTGTGCCCCATCTGTACGATGGCCCCTACTAATTTTTGCAAGCGTGGATTGCTATCGATATGCGTAACAAAACTGCGATCTATCTTGAGCTCATTCACTGGAAGTTTTTGTAAATAGGCGAGCGATGAATAACCAGTACCAAAGTCATCAATCGATAATGACAAACCCAAAGCCTTGAGTTTGTCGAGTAATTCCAGACTTGAGGCTGGGTCTTCCATTAAGCCACTTTCGGTGATTTCTAGCCGCAACAAACCGGCTGGCACGTCGTATTGCCTGAGTAAATTCTGTAAGTGCAAATCAAACTCAGGATTTCGCAAATCATGTGTACTGATATTCACAGCAATACTGAATTCACGTCCTTGCTTGTGCCAATTTTGCAGAGTAGCCAAGGCGTGCTCTAGCATCCAGGTGGTTATTAAACCTATGTATCCGGTTTGCTCGGCAAAAGGAATGAATTCAGCGGGGGAAATAAATCCGCGTTGTGGATGCTGCCAGCGCACCAGGGCTTCAAAACCATAGGTCTGGTCACTGTTTAATTTCAGTTTGGGTTGCAACCAAAGTTGCAATTGATCGAATTTAACCGCCTGGCGTAAATCTGTTAAGAGACTCAGATGAGATAAACGCGAGGCTTCTTGCGCATCGCGGTAGATAGCAAAGTGCTGACTATTGCGCTTTGCCGAGTACAGGGCAATTTCTGCATTACGAAATAGCTGACTGAGCTTCCATGGATGTTCTGCGCTATAACATAAACCCGTGACCCAGCTAATATCCACCAGATGACCTGAGCAAGCAACCGGGTGTTCCATTAGTCGGGTGATTTGCTGGTGTATCTCCAGCACTTGTGTTTGCGATTGCTGCGGTAAAAGGAGGGCAAAACTACCACCACTTAAACGGGCAATCTGATGCTTGATGGCATACTCGGGAAATTGTTTTCGTAAGCGCTCTGCGACCTGGGCAATTATGGTGTCGCCAGTATCAAAACCCAGCGTTTCATTGATGATTTTAAGTCGCGCTAAATCCATTATGATTAAACCCGTGTTTGGATAAGCGTCGGCGGCAAAACTCTGTTGCAATAAGGTGCGATTTGCTAAGCCACTTAAGCTATCGTAAAACGCCAGTGTCTGTATCGCTTGCTCGCGTTCAGCGATGGTTTTGCTCATCAGCGCCAGAGCGTCTGCGACCTGGCGAATTTCATCAATATCACTTGGTACACGCTGATCGCTGTAATTGCCCGAGGCGATGTGTTGCGCGTTGAGTTTCAGAGATTCTAATGGGCGTGCAATACTGCGCGTGAACAACCAGGCGAAAGCTACCGCCAGAATTAAGGCGATCAGACTAAACAACATAATCAACTGACTGATTTGT
Organism: Undibacterium sp.; assembly: GCA_041913845.1. GTDB lineage: Bacteria > Pseudomonadota > Gammaproteobacteria > Burkholderiales > Burkholderiaceae_D > Undibacterium. The sequence continues at coordinate 172,109 of JAYSEN010000004.1, read as the reverse complement.
TCAATTTCGCGCTGGGTATTCTGTTGTAAGCGCAACAGATGAGATTGTTGCCCCAGCAAAAAAGAATTCGACGCTTGCAGTAAGTCTTGCAAGGCAGGTTGCACGCGTTTGATGAAATAAGCCTTAGCACTCTCTTGCCCTTCGTCCTCCAGCAAGTTAACGTTATCCAGAAAGTGGGATTGATAAGTATTGCGTTTTTCACGCAAATTCAAAAGCAATTGGCGCTGGGTATTGTCGGCCAGCGTGCCTTCGAGGTCGGAAATGAGCCCATCAATTTGCCGGTTTTTTTGATCAACGGCCTGATACTCAATTACGCGTTGCGCTCGCTCTACGGTGAGTAATTGCAATAAAACACGCCCTACGTTTTCGGTAGCGCCAGAAAGCTGCTGCACCATTAACAGGGTTTGCATATCTTTGCCAGCTAATCTGGCGCTTAAGCCTGTTAATTTTTGAATCTGACCAATCGCAAGCGTGAGCGCGCATATAAAAATACCCAGCAATACGCCATAACTAAGAATCAGACGGACGCCGAGTCGTTTTGTTTTCAACATGGATAATTTCACCAGAGTTGGAGTTGAACTTAATTAGGATCTTAGGTTATCCCTTCAGCATCAGCAATCTAAACCCAGTCAGGATGTCACTATTTGGGTGAGATAAGTATGCAGATATTTGCTGCGGCGCGAAAAAACAGTCTAGTCCTGCACCGCGTTTTGACTTCGATATGCCGAATCCGAGCTAAATTCCAGTGAAAAAGCAGCATTGTTGAAAAATACTGTTACAAACGTTGTATGATTACAACATACTTTTGTTATGACTATCTGAAACAGAGCCGACGTTTACATGGCGATTTCATATACATGGATTTGAATTTGTTTGCTGTAAAAGAATTTACCAAATTAAATCTGGTTCCGGTTTTGGAGTAGAAATGTTTCAGTATTGTAATGCTTGAATCTTATTTAATTGCTGCGCTAGCATAGAGTTTGTTCATTTTGCATCTGTCAGTCTTTTTTACCAATGATAATTGGTCACCCTGACGCACAATTCGCGCTGAATGAATGAATGGTCAGATCAGACCAAGAGTTGCCATCACTCACCTACATCAATTCCCGGCCAATTCGTGCACCTGAGTTGACGCAGCGGTTAGTCATGGTTTTGGGTACAAGTTAGCGTTACCAACACTAGCCTGCACTCTAGCAAACATAGGAAGCTAATAATGTTGAAAGAAAAATTTTTATCCAAGTCGGTCAGAGTAATCTGTGCCAGTGGTATGTTGGTGGGGATAGGTCTGACTGCAACGTCTGCAATGGCAGATACTGTGCAAAAAGTTGAAATTACTGGGTCTTCGATTAAGCGTACAGAGGCTGAAGGCGTCGCCTCGACTCAGGTCTTGACTCGTAAAGATATTGAGCAAACAGGTAAAACATCGATCGCCGAAGTGATTCGTAGTATCTCTGCGGACAATAACGGTAGTGTCAGTAGCGCGTTCAGCAATGGTTTTGCAGGAACCGCATCGGGCGTATCGCTGCGCGGTCTGAGCGTTAGTTCTACACTGGTTTTGATTAATGGTCGTCGTACTGCACCTTATGGTTTCGGTGATGATGGTTCGCGTAGCTTTGTCGATTTGAATTCTATTCCTTTGGATGCGGTTGACCGTATCGAAGTGCTCAAAGATGGCGCGTCGGCTATTTATGGTTCGGATGCGATCGCCGGCGTGGTCAACGTAATTTTGCGTCAGAATTATGTTGGTCAAAGTGTTGCCGCAAGCATAGGTCAAACATCGCGTGGTGATGGCCGGGTAGCCAGCGCTTCGGCAAGTTTTGGTTTTGGTAACCTGCAAGCAGATCGTTACAACGTTTTCTTCAATATTGACGCGAGAAAGCAAAATTCGATCAAACAAAGTGATCGCCCCGGCTATATCGGTCAGGCCGATGCTCGCCCATGGGGTGGTGATGACCAACGTGGCGGCTTCATTACAGCAGGTAATGGTGGTGGTCAAAACTTTGTCGGCTCGGTACGTCCAGTCGACGCAGCGGGTAATACGATTCCAGGTCGCGGCCTGCAACCCCTGAAAGGGAATTGCGACGCCTATGGTTTAGAGGCTGGTGGTGGTTCGAATCACGATAACGCAGGTGGTGGTTGCTTGTGGGATTCCGTGAAATACAGCCAGATTCAACCTGAATCGCAAAATATCAACTTATTCACACGTGGTAGTTTCGCGATTAATGACACGACAACCGCTTATGCAGAATTAGGCTTGTTTAATACCTTGGCTAAGAGTAGCAGCACGCCACGTGGCTTAGTCGGAACAGGCTTTGACTTGGTAAATAGCCGTGTTAACAATACTTCCAGTGGTCCAGATCAATTATTGCTGCCGATTGGTCACCCTGATAACCCATTTAGTGATGCCCGTGCGCGTCCACGTTGGTTAGATGCGAATCGCCCTCAAACTGATGAACTGGATACCACGGTAACGCGTTTCCTGGCTGGCGTAAAAGGTAATTTTGGCGAATGGGATTACGATACCGGTTTCTTGTATGCGCAAAGTAAAACCAAACGTACTACCAATGGTTTTTATCGCACCAGCGAATTGCGTAAAGCTTTAGCGAATGGCAGTTTCCGTATCGGCCAGAATGTCGTCAATTCGGCAGATGTGTTATCACGTGTGTCACCAACTCTGACGAATAATGGCGATACTAAATCAACTTCTATCGATTTCAAGGCCACTCGTGAATTAATGGATTTGCCTGGCGGTAAAATGGCAATTGCGATTGGTGCTGAGTACCGTAAGGAAGAAACCAATAGTGAAGCAACCCCATTTACTAAAGAAAACGACATCGCTGGCTTAGGTTATGCCGCAGCAAAAGGCTCACGTAATGTCAGTGCGATTTATTCGGAATTGGCCTTGCCAGTATTGAAGTCATTGGAGTTCCAATTGGCTGCACGTACTGACAAATATTCGGATTATGGTCGTTCGACCACACCGAAAGCGGGTTTCAAATTCACACCTAATTCGGTGATTGCTTTCCGTGGTACTTATGCACGAGGTTTCCGCGCACCTAGCGCAGCAGAAAATGGCGATAGTGCAACGGTTGGTTTCACCAATATCCACGAAGATCCTATCCGTTGCCCAGTCACAAAACTGGCGGCTGATTGTAATTCGCCATCTGTTGGTGGTGTGACGATAGGTAACAAAGATATCAAACCAGAAGAATCCAAGAGCTATAGCTTAGGTTTCGTCATGGAGCCATCTAAAAACATCAGTATTTCGTTAGATTGGTGGAAAATCACTCGTGACAACGAAATCCAATTGTCGGATCCTGGTGCGATCGTTGAAAATCCAGCAGGCTACCCACAAGCGCAAATCGTTCGCGGCGAAGCAACCACCGATTTCCCGAACTTGCCAGGCCCTATTCTGTTGGTTAAAGCACCTTACCTGAATGCGACAAAAACAGTAACTTCAGGTTTTGATATCGACGTGCGTACTCGTTGGGATTTGAAGGACTATGGTCGTTTGAATGCTGGCGCTGTGATTACCTATATGCATGAATTCCGTCGTACCGCAGTTGATGGTACTACCCTGGAATTTGCTGGTACTCACGGTGACGTGAACTTGTCGGGCAACGGCGGTACACCGCGCACGAAAGTGACCTTTAACTTAGGCTGGGAACGTGGCCCTTGGGCTTTGAGCAGCAATACTAACTTTGTCAGTGCGATTAAAAACGTTAACTCACAAGGTGGTGATTGTCTGAACACTGACGACGATGGCAAACCTTACTTGAATTGTGAAGTTGCTTCGTTTACGACAGTCGATGTTTTCGGTAAATACAAATTATCGAAAAACTGGGAGTTCACCGCTTCTGTGACGAACTTGTTTGATCGCGTTGCCCCATTGGACGTGCAAACTTATGGCCGTACCAACTACAACCCATCTTTGCATCAGGCTGGTGCGGTGGGACGCGCCTGGAATCTGGGTGCTCGTTACACCTTCTAATCTGCTAGGATTAGCTTAAGGCTAAACCGCCATCGCAAGATGGCGGTTTTTTTTTGAAACTGACAGGCTAAGCCAGGTTGGTAAAACTGGCGGGTAACTTGTCAGCTTAAATTTGATTTGTGATTGGCTTGGCCCAACGCTGTCAGATGTGTTTGCTCAAAACTAAGACCGGCTAAGCTTGCCTGGCAATCATCCTGATCGGTGACTACAAAATGTAAATTTGTGCAGATAACTGTAAATCTCCGGCAAGCTGCTTGACCACTGGTCATGGTTCGTGTCGATAACTACGTCGCAGTATTCGCCTGCCGCAGTCTGAGCACCAACGAAATGCCAGTTTTTTCAATCAACTGGTCATTATGTTCTGCGCTTCCGATTGTATCGGCCGTAACATACTGAGCTTGTTTCTGTATCCACAGCGCTTTATCATCCATGCCATTCCATCACCCGCCATTTTAGTCTGACACCGGACCGGCTTGCCCTTTCAGGAAATTGTTAAGTGTATCGTATCAAGTGGAAATTTCACCTTATTGCATTGCTTGGGATGGGAGCCTCAGCGTTGTTGCTCAATTCCCCAGCTTTGAGCGCTGAAGAAATTGCCAAAGATCAAACGCCAGTAGCTGCTGAATGCCGTATTAAATCAGTGACCTTGCATGGAAATCAGCGAATTTCGAATTCTGAGCTGGAGCAGCATATCGCACAGAGCAAAATTACAATTTGCCAGCCAGAAGATCTTGAAGACTTACGTATTAGTCTGACGCAATTTTATATCAGCAAAGGGTATGTTAATTCTGGTGCTTTGTTAGTGACACAGACTGGCAGTGAAAAAGCACAGGGCATACAAAAAATACGCATTATAGAAGGGCGTATCAGCGCGATTCAGGTTAAGGGCTTGGGCGATTTGCAAGCCAGCTATCTGCAACAGCGCTTACCTCAGATCGGTCAAGTGCTGTATTTACCAGAGTTGCAAACCGCCTATCAAAATTTAGTCAGCGATCCCTTATTCAACAAAGTGCAATCCAGAGTGCTGCCCGGAGAACAAGCCGGAACGGCGATTCTTGACCTGGAGTTGGAGCGCGCCCGTTCATGGGGTGGGCAAGTCACATTGGATAATTATCGCGCTCCGGCAATTGGTGAAGTGGGTTTAGGGCTGGCATTGTGGAAGCGCAATTTGACGGGCTATGGCGATTTACTCGAATTAAATACGACGCATAGTAAGGGGGCAGACCCTGTTTCCGTGAGTTGGACTATTCCGCTTCTGGCTTACACCAGTAGTTTGCGTCTGCGTGCTGATCGCGGCAATACCAAAGTAATTAGCGATACACTGGCTGAATTAGATATACGCAGCCAAAGTTCGGGCTGGGAATTCGCCTATTTGCACAAATTAGCTTCATCGAGCGCCTGGCAACACGAGTTGAGCCTGGCTCTGGCGCAGCGAGATAATCAAAATAGTCTGGCAGGTCTGCCATTTTCATTCAGTGCTGGTGAAGTCGATGGCTATGCGCAAATACGGCGTTTGCAACTAAGCCATGATCTGCGCTGGTTTAAGGCAGAGCAAGCCTGGGCTTTGCATAATTCTTTGATACTAGGGCAAAATTTACAAAACCTGGCACAAGGTAATGTCTCTGCCGTGAAACCTCACTATCAGATTTGGCAAGGTCAATTGCAATACCTAAGGCAAGTGAGTGAGTCGAAGCAGTTTAGTGGCGGTCTGCAGTGGCAATGGAGCCCAGACGCCTTGCTCAACCTTGAACGATATACTTTGGGCGGGATACATACGCTGCCAGGTTACCGCGAAAATGCCGTGCTGGGGAATAAGGGCGTGCTACTGTATGGACGCTGGCAACAAGCCGTCGCGCAGACTGACTGGAGCTGGTTTGTTGCTGGGCAAGCAGGTGTGTCTGTCGCAGAAAATGAAGCATCACGGCATTTGGCAAGTCTGGCTTTGGGCTGGAAATGGCAGCATGGTTCCTGGCTTGCGGAATTGACGCTGGCCAAGGCTTTGTATCCGGCGCCAGCTTTGGCAAATCAACGTGCCTTGCAAGACCGAGGGCTGCACTTTAGTCTGGCCTATCGCTTGTTTTAAAAAGAGAGTATTCACGATGATTGCGCGAAAAACGAGCTTGATTACCTTTGTGCTGACTACCGCTTTACTGAGCTGGCAAAGTTTTTTCCCGCAACCGGTGCAGGCACAGGGTTTGCAAAATCTGGATCAGGGTGGGGTCAGAAATTGCGGTGGCAGTTTTCAATTTGCGCTGGAACGAGCCGAGCAAAATTTCAGCCGCCTGAAAATTGAAAGTTCTGCTACGGCCTATGTGCAGGCTGCCAGCGATCTGGCTCAGCTGTATTGGCAGAGTCATCAATTTGTGGCGGCTAAAGCGATTTATGAAAAGGCATATCAGCTCAGTCAAAATCCACCACAGCAACGTGAGTTTGCGCTAATGCTAGGTAATATTAACGCTACCCAGACCTTATATAAACAAGCCGATAAATGGTGGCAGTTAGCGCAAGATGAAACCGGTACTGATCAAGCCTGGAACTTAAGCTTAGAACTCAATCGCTTACGTTCGCAATTGCGTAGACTACCTCACGAACAAGTCAGCTCCAGCCCACTTGCTTTCCAGCCGCTACAAGAAAAAATTCGGGCTTTCAGCGAGATCAACCAGCAAAAAAAAGTAGCCATGGTGGCGGGTCTGCATCTGTTTGAAATAATGTTGATGAGTGTGTCAGACGAGATGGCGCAAACAGTTACACCAGTCAGGCTCGCTGCGATCAATAGCTGGGGTCAGTATATCAAGCAGTTGAGTGAGGAATTGGCTATGCCGCAATATCAGGTGCAAGCGCTGCGTCTGAATGCCAGGGCTGCGGCACTGCAAGCTGATTTTACGCTGGCTCTGGGTTTTTTATCGACCGCATCCACACTGACTTCCGCTACCACCGATTTGCAATTTCAAGCGTTACTGATAGAGCAGCAACGTGCGCAATTGTATGAAAAACTGCGGCAAAACGACGCTGCAAAGCGCGCTTACCAACGCGCTATTTTTTATATACAGCAATTGCGCAGCGATTTGCCACTGTTTGATGAATACGGCGATTCATATCATCAGACTTTGCTACAACCCATTTATCTGGGGTACATCAAACTCTTATTTCAAGACCTTCCACAAAAACCAGCCCATGAAGTGTCGAGTGCTCTACAACAGATACGCGATGTGATGGAGCATAGTAAGCGTGATGAATTGCAAGAGTATTTAGGTGAGCGTTGCAGTATCGAGCAATTGCAACAGACGGGAGCGGCTGCAGCTTATAAACTGGCGCCGGAGAGCGCAATCCTTTACCCTATCGTGTTGAGTACGCAGCTGGAAATTTTGTTAGAAACCCGACACGGCATGCAACGTTACACGGTGCCTTTAAGCTCAGAAAATTTGCAAGAACAGGTCAGAAATTGGGTGCAGTCTGTACGTAGCGGGCAAGCGAGCGAAAGCGAGTCGGGTTCCAGGCTGCTATGGCAAGCTTTAATCGCACCGCTGCAAGGCAGCTTACAACAACAAAAAATCAAGCACCTAATCATTATTCCCGATGCCTCACTAAGATTACTACCGTTTGCGGCCTTATCCGATGGCGAGCACTACCTGATACAGCAGTATCGCCTCAGCATTAGTCCGACTCTAGGTTTATTGAAGTCCGACTCGACACAGATCTCTGCAACTGAGCGCAATCAGAATTTATTAGCAGGCATGAGCGAGCCAGGGAGTGTCGTCAATAAATTGCCTGAGAACCTGGTGCAGCAAGTGTTAGTAGCAAGTGAAACGCGAGGTCAGGCCCGCGGTGGTCGATTGCAAACGGCGATGCAGGGGAATACGCGTGCCACGCGTGGGATGTCTGATAATCTTGTCAGCGCCACTGCAGCGCTGAGTGCGCGGCGTGCACTGGAATTAAAGCAAGCGTTAGCCCTGCAGGGTGTGGAAGAGGAAATCGGGCAATTGCAAACGATATTTGGCTCCCGTCAGACTACGTTACTGAATCAGCAATTCACTGCCAGCGCCTTTGCCGGGCAAGTTCAACAAAGTAATTATTCGAGTATACATATTGCGTCGCACGGCGTATTTGGTGGGGACGCCGAACATACCTTTATCATGGCTTATGACGACTTGATTAATTTGCGGCAGCTACAACGCATCTTACACGCCAGGCAAAGTAAGTCGCGACTTGATTTACTAAGCTTATCAGCTTGTGAAACCGCAGAAGGCGATGAGCGTGCGCCATTAGGCTTAAGTGGTGCGGCCTTGCAAGCCAACGCCAGATCGGCACTGGGATCGTTATGGTCGGTCTCAGATCAAGCCACTAGCTTGTTAATGCAAGAGTTCTATCGCGCTCGCTTGCACGGTCTGGATAAAGCAGCGGCATTACGTCAGGCTCAATTGTATCTGCTGAGTCAGCCAGATTACCAACAAGCGTATTACTGGGCGGCGTTTATCCTGGTAGGAAATCACTTATGAATCGTAACTATTTGAAATTTGCCATTTTTTGTACTCTCCCCATCGCTTGCTGCCCGGTCTGGGCTGGCGCCGTAACCGATGGCAGCTTGGGGCCTCGTCAAATTCTGAATGGCAAATTTGTGATTCCTCAAAATTTGGGAACAACGCGCGGTGCTAATCTCTTCCATAGCTTTGAACGCTTTAGCGTAGAGCAAGGTGAACAGGCACAGTTTATTGCGAACGCCACGACGCAAAATATCATTGCACGGGTTACCGGAGGGGGCAGTAGTTTGATCAATGGCTACCTGCAAGTTAAGGGTGAGGCAGGCAGTCGTCCCAATTTTTACTTTATTAATCCGGCTGGCATTATTATCGGTGCCGATGCTCAGCTTGATGTACCGGCCAGTTTATATCTGAGCAGTGCCAGTTATTTGCGATTTAAAGATGGCGATTTTCATGCAGATTTAACCAAGAGTAGTCAGCTCTCGGTCGCAACGCCCGAAGCCTTTGGCTTTTTAGCGCGCCAGCAAGCCAGCATAGAATTTAGCGCGGGGGCCAACGTAAATGCCGGGCAAGCGCAAGAAGTGCATCTGAGTGCGGCACGTATAACCATGAACGAGGCTAAGTTAAGTGCACCAGGCGCGCAAATTTCCATGCAAACGACCAGGCTGGATGAGGTCATACGACCCGGGCAATTGAGCGAAAACACGAGTGGTGAAATCAGTCTTCGTGCCGGATCGCAAGTTAGTAGTTCCAGCACACAGGGACAGGCTGCTGGAAATATTGTGTTGCAGAGTGCTCAGATTAGCCTGGATGGCAGTATCACTAATGCCGACGGACTAACTAGTCCAGCCGAAACGGCAGTGCTGGCGAATGCGCATGCTTATGCGGCACGCTCGGGCGATATTCTGGTCAAAGCGCAGCGGGTGAGTTTGCAAAATGACGCCAGGTTTTCAAGCTCAAGCTTTAATGCCGCGGATGCAGGGGACATCCGTATGCAAGCGGAAAGTCTGGAGGTGAACGGCGGCGGCAGTATTGCTGGCGTATTTAGTCAGGCGAATCAATCTGGCGAGCAATCATCGGGCAGGGGCGGAAACATCGCACTTGATTTGAGTCGTGAATTAAGTTTAAAAAACGGTGCGCAGATTTCAGCATCGACTTTCTCCGATCAGGCTGCCGGTGGTATCCAAATCCGCAGTGGCACGATCTCGATAGATGGAAGTGAAGCACGCGGCCCCGATACTGGCATTTTGAGTTTGAGCTATGGTGGCAAAGGGGCAGGTGGCAATATTGAAATTGTGAACCAGGGTTTGTTGCAGATACGTGCCAGTGGTCAGATTTCATCTGCTACCATGGGCAGCGGCAATGCGGCAGACTTGAAGGTCACAACGGCTAAATTGGAAATCGACGGTGAGGCGATTTCTACTGGTATCAATAGTATTAGCAGCGGCGCTGGTCAGGCGGGTAATTTGCATGTTGTGGTGAGTGATGATGCTTTGTTGAAAAACTATGGCGGTGTTTCCAGCAGTAGTTTTGGTACTGGGAAAGCGGGCGAGATACACTTTAGTGCACGTAATTTGACGATTGATGGTAAAGGCTTAGGCGGAGGAATTTATAGCGATAGTGGCGATTTTCGTACCGCCGCAACTTTTGCCGGTGGTGACGCTGGGTCAATAAATTTAGCGATACAAGACAGTTTAAAGCTAAGTGATAGCGGGCGAATTTCATCGACCACGTACACGCGTGGCAAATCGGGACAAATTCTTGTGCAGGCTGGTCAGCTCGAGTTGCAGGGCACAGGCTCGGGTGTGTTTGCCGAAACCATAGGTCAGGGCGATGCGGGCGCTATCCAGGTCTTTGCCTCGCAGCGCATCGACTTACTGCAGGGCGCGCAAATTTCATCATCGACTCGTTTTGCTGGCAAAGGTGGGCGCGTCCTTATTCAGACGAATGATTTAAATCTGAGTGGGCCGGGTAGTGCAATCCTAAGTGAGGCCAGTAGTGGAGCGCAGCAAGATGCTGGCGCTATCGAGATTCAGGCGCAAAATCTGAAATTGAGTAATGGCGGCCAGATTTCCAGTGAGACTAATAGTTATCAACAGGCTTCAGCGGGTTCGGTATCAGTGCATGCAGGTTTGCTCAGCATAGATGGTCAGCCAGCGGACAACAACACAACTGAAAAAGTGCAGACGGGTATCTTCAGCAGTGCCAATCAGCATGACGTGGATTTGTATTCACGTGGCAATGGTGGTGCAATCAACATCGTAGCAAAGCAAATCGAGTTGAAAAATGGTGCAGCAATCGCAAGTGATACCTATGCACGTGGTCGCGCAGGGCAAGTTCAGATTCAAGCCGATGCCATGAATTTACAAAATCGGGCAGAGATTCGTTCGCAAGCCGAACCTGATTCTGCTGCTCAGGTAGGGAGTGTGAAGCTGCAGATTGCCGGTTTATTAAACATGGATCAGTCGCAGATTTCAATTAAAAATCGCGCTACGCAAGCCGCAGATGTGAGCAAGAGTCAGCTCAGTGTAGTGGCGGGGCAGTTGCAAACCCAACAGTCAGAAATATCGGCGTCGGCGCTGGCCACGCAGGCCGCGAGTGATATTCAAATTGCCTACGCCTTATCCTGGCATAGTAAAGCCAGTCAAATTTCAACTTCTGCGGTCGATGGTAATGGCGGACATATACAAATTTCAGGATATGGTCCCTTGCAATTAAATCGTACACAAATTACGACGTCAGTCACAGGTCAAACTCAGGGTAATGGCGGTAATATATACTTGCAAGCGCCCGTGCTGGTGCTGGCAAATACCACGATACTGGCGAATACCTATGCGCCTGCAGCGAATGGTGGCAATATTCAGATTCAAGCGCCCACGCTGTTAGCTGAGGCGCAGCAATTGCATTTAGGCGGGAGCGCGATTACGCCACAGTCCCTGCCCAATTATGGCAATGTGATACAGGCGGCAGCACCCGATGGGGTGAGTGGGCAACTCAATTTAAGTAGCGTGCCTGTAGATATCAGTGCGAGTCTGTTAAAACTGGAATTGCATTTGCCTGACTTAGCTGAAATAGTTGCCGATTTATGCCGCAATGGCAGTGGCAATTCGTTTAGCCTACTTGGTCGTGGTCAGGTCGCATATACCGGACTAGGTTGGCTAAGCCCATACAGAAAAACTAAATCAGACTAACTGAGTCAAAAGACTAAATAAGAAAGACGGCATCAGAAAAACTCATGGATTTTTTATTCACCCCTTCTTTAGCGATTTCATGCAATTTATCTGGTCTGCCATAAGCGCTAAACTGCATGCCCTGAGCATGAATGAGGCAAAGCGCGCCACCTGGGTTTTACTGGCATTGGGTGGGGTGGTGTTGTTTGTTGCAGCGTATTTTTCTCCGCTGCAAAATCTCAATGATAAATTACGTGATCAACAGTGGCGCTTTTTACGTGCGACACAGTTAAAGCCCGCCGTCAACGAACCGGTGGTGGTCGGCATCGATGAAGCATTTCTCGATCAGGCGGCGGAACCTTTGGTGCTGAGTCATCGCTATCTGGCTGAATTTTTACTGATACTGCGCGAAGCTGGCGCGAAAGTCGTGGCGCTGGATTTGAGTTTGCCTGAGAAACGTTATGATCAGATCACTTCCAGCCAGCAAGCTGGGAGTGATTTTCATCAGAGTTTGCTCCAGGGCTTACTGCAATCCCAGGCGGGTCTGCCTATCGTTGCAGCGAAAATATGGGATCAGCAGCAACGGCGTTTTCGTAGTCCGCATCTGGATTACCAAGCCGTACTTAGCTTGCAAAACACCAGTTGGCAAGCCTTAGCATCGGCTGAATTATGCCGCGATGCTGACCAGCTGGTGCGGCGCTTTCCCGGTGCCGATTGCCAGCCAGATGGGCAGGCATTTGGTTTGGCTAGCGAAGTTGTCGCTGCAGCCGGGCAGCGCCAAAATTGGTATGGCTTAATCAATTATCAGTTAGGCCCAGCCTTTAACTACCTGCCTTTGCAAAGCGTTTTGCAATTGAATGCTGAAGGGAAATCGCAGCAATTGCGCGCACTCTTTGGCGGACGGGTCGTTTTACTTGGCGTGATTTTAGAAGCAACGGATTTACTCGACACACCTGTACCGTTGGCGGCCTGGTTAGGTGACGATACGCGCGTACCCGGTGTGCTGGTGCATGCTCAATTGATACGTAGCATGATGAATCAAAGTTTGATTCAGGCTGTACCCTCAAGCAGCTACGGATTTGTAATCTTGTTGTTTTGCCTGGTGTTGCAGGCACCACTCAGGCTTAGTCTGGCACAGCGTATGAGCGTCTTGCTAGTCCTTTTAGTGGTGGCAGGACTAGTCTCTACGTATGCCTTGCATACAGGTTGGGATTGGCCGCTGGCTCAGGTGTTGCTTGCGGGTGGCTGTTTGTTGCTGTTAAAAACCAGTTGGCAGGCATTACTTAGTTTTATCGACAGACAAAGGTTAGCTCGCGCGTTTAGCGGCAGAGTCAGCCCGGTAGTACTGCATTCGATTTTTAATGGTGAGCTGGATCAAGTGCAGCGCAGTCAGCGGCGTGCTATTTGCGTACTGTTTTCGGATGTGCGTGGATTTACCAGTCGTTGCGAACATAGTCAGCCTGAGGATATTGTGGCTTTGCTCAATCGTTACTTTGCCCGTATGTCAGCGATTGTGCATCAACATGGTGGCACGATCGATAAATTTATTGGTGATGGTTTGATGGCCTTTTTTGGTGCCCCAAATAGACTGAAGCAGCCTGAGATGGCGGCGCTGCAAGCTGCTCTGGCAATGCGTGCGGCTTTAGTCGAATTAAATCAGGAATTAATCGCAGAAGGTCAGGAAACCTTGCAAATTGGTATAGGCTTGCACAGTGGTGTGGCGGTAATCGGGCAACTGGGATCAGCGGAGCGCCATGAGTACACGGCAATAGGCGATACGGTTAACACCTGCGCGCGTATCGAGGGGCTTTGTAAAAATATGCATCAGGATTTGCTCTGCACACAAGCTGTGATAGACAATTTACCTGAGGATGCAGCCAGTCAATTAGCGTCTCAGTTTCTGGACTTAGGTGAACAGGCATTGAAAGGGCGTGCCGCTTTATCAGTGTATGCAGTTTTACCATTGTCGCCTGAATCTGTTTGAGCAGTGCAGGTTAGTCTGGCATGTCATATTAATTTTATTTGAATTGAGTATCGCGCTATGAAGTCTCCAAGTTTTGTTCGGCCTCGCTTGTGCTGGCAGCACCTGTTACTCATCTGCAGTTTGTGGCTGGCTGTAGCTGGGACATCGGTATGCCAGGCTAATCCGACTGCGATAGGTATGGTTCTTGATATACAGGGCAAACCTGAGGCTGAGCAAGCTGGCAAACCAGTAAAGCTTAGTTTGCTGAGTTATCTGAGTGAGGAGACACGCATAAATTTACCTCAGCAGAGTCGTATCTCGATTACTTTGTACGCGAGCAAACAATTATTTCAAATACAGGGGCCTGCGCAGTTTATCGTCAATAAAGATAAGCTAACGATGTTGCAAGGTGTACTACCGCAGGCAAAAATAATCGCCGAGAAAATCGTAAATGCCAGTCAAAATAGTAATTTTGTAGCAGGTGCAGTACGTATGCGACAACTCCCTCCTGCCATCTTACTCGTAAGCCCCGAAGCGCATGCAGTCTTAGCCGAAAGCCCAACAATATTCAATTGGGCACAGGCAGAAAAGGTTGAGGCTGAATTTAGCCTGCGTGATCAAGAAAATAAGCTAATTTATCAGGAGCAAACGGCGTCCTCAGAATTAGCCTTGCCAGCGACGGTGAAGCTGCAAACGGGGCAGGCTTATCGTTGGCAAGTTCGCTATCAATCTGCTCGCGACGGTAAGCAGTATAGCGCGAACGCCACCTTTTCTGTACTAGATCAGGCCGAGCTCGGCTTACTCAATGAGCTTAAACCACAAAAAGAGAGTGCAATTGAAGAGTGGATTTTGTACGCGGGTTTATTACAAAGCAAACGCATGCATAAAGAAGCGCGTGCAGCCTGGCAATATATAACGCAATTGCGTCCTGATTTAGCTCAGCCTTGAGTTTATGAGATAAGGCAAATGCAGAATGTGGCGCTTACTTGGAGCGATTGAGCAACTGTTACTCAAGTCTGATGCAGTACGGTGATCGCGATTTGCAAGAATTAAGCTAACTGGCAAAACCAGTTAGCTTACATGTCCTAATTTAATGGCGTTTTTGTGCCAGTATCGAGGAAGTCGCTTTCAAAATTCACGATTAACTGCCCCTGTATTTTTTGTACCGAGCCATCTTTATGTAAGCGGCTGACCGTTTTATCTTCACGTATCGAGACATCGGCGCGTAATTCTGGGTAGGCAGCCAAAGCAGTGGCCAGGGTTTGTCTGACCTGATCGAGTAATTTGCGTTCGGCGGCCGAAATGCTGTCGATATCGTCGGCGCGAGTTTGCGTATTTTGAAAAATACTTTCACCTGGAAAAAACTGCTCGACAGTCTGGCTGAATTCACGTTGCGTGGTCACGCAATAGCGGATCTTTGCAATTGGAAACAGATTTTTGACGATGTGAGAAACCATGATCTTTTCAGGGTCGGTAGTCATCACCGTCAATTCACCTTGTTGTTCTTCCAAAATTAACCAGCCACTGTCTTCAATGTAGGCGCGCTTAAAGTTTTTCAAGGCCTCCGGACGCTCGCGACCCGCCTGAAAACTAACATAAGGGCATTGGAAATAATCCCCCAGCGCCTGCCCCAGCGATGTTTGCTTGATTTGAAAATCGCTGACTAAAATTTCTTCAATATCCACCCCTTTGCGGCGGGCGGCACGTGCAGCCAGTACCAGTTCTGGTGCCGAAATCAGGTTCGCTTTGATTAATGATTCAAACTTAGTGTGTATAATTTCCGGCGACATCAATCGCTGTGCGAAAGCAACAGCCAGAGTGTTGCGCAAATAGCGGAAGCCTTCTTCGTGTAAAGCTGAAAAGCGGCAGCGACTGCGATTATTAATTAATTGCAAAACACCAAGTAATTCATTGCTTTGCTCGTGTATCAAGGGGCCAGCCATCATTTCGCGAGTTTTAAATCCAGTGCGCTGATCTACCCGACGCAAAAACTCCAGCGAGGGAGAAATCTTTCTTAATTCCGACTCTGAATACACATTTGTGATGCTGATAGTCTTTTGGCTCAGCGCGACATACCCAGCGATGCTCTTATCAGAGATCGGGAGCGCAAAATCTTTAAATGAACTTAAGCCCGTTTTGATTTTTGATTCAATCACATTCAAGCGGCGATTGACGACATACAAAGTCAGACGTTCACAATCAAACAATTCACAAATATTTTGTGATAAATCCAACATGATTTGTTCGACATTGGTGGTGGCATGAATTTGATTCGTAATAGTCTGCAAGTGCTTGAAAAATCGCAGGCGGGCATGAACATCCTCGTGCTCATACAAATCATTGCTATCAATTCTTGTCAAACTTACTGTATTCATAGACTCAACCCGGATGTCTGAAATGGAAGGTGGAAATGCTGATCGTGCAATCAGCCAGATGATCGCGCACTCACTTGATTTTGTGAGAAATTATCTGGCTGGGTATTGTGCCACAGACTGGCTCATTTGCCATTGCGGGTTTCACTCAGATACGTTTGTATATCTGCCTCCAACTCAGCAGGAGTTACCTGAGGCGCATATCGCTTCACCTGATTACCGTCCCGGCTGACCAGAAATTTCGTGAAATTCCACTTGATTGCCTGTGTACCGAGTATGCCTGGTGCTTTTTCTTTTAGCCATACATACAAAGGGTGGGCTTGTTCACCATTGACAGCGATTTTGCTGAAGACCGGAAAATTGATTTTGTAATTCATTTCGCAGAATTCAGCGATTTGTTGTTCGCTACCAGACTCCTGTGCACCAAACTGATTGCAGGGAAAAGCCAGCACACTAAATCCCAGATGTTGATAACGTTGATACAGCTCTTGTAAGCCTTGATACTGCGGGGTAAAGCCACAGGCACTGGCGGTATTCACAATTAATAAAACGTCGCCGCGAAAATCCGCCAGCGGCTGGTTAACACCAGCCAGTGTTTTTGCCGTAAATTCAAATACACTCATACTATCCCTAAGTGTTTAGTGCCAGCATTCAGATCGCGATCTTTTGCCTCTTTACCTTGCAACATAATGGCTAAGCGTAATTCATTAACCGAATCGGCGTTACGCAAGGCGTCTTCGTAAGTAATCATTTCGGCTTCGTGCAAATCAAATAAAGCCTGATCGAAAGTTTGCATCCCCAGTTCACGCGATTTCTTCATGATGTCTTTAATTTCATGAACCTGACCTTTGAAAATCAGATCAGAAATTAAGGGGGTATTGAGTAAAATTTCTATCGCAGCAATACGCCCTTTACTACCTTTACGCGGAATCAGGCGTTGCGAAATCACGGCCTTTAAGTTGAGTGATAAGTCCATCAGCAATTGCGCGCGGCGTTCTTCGGGGAAGAAGTTGATGATACGATCCAGACACTGGTTGGCACTGTTCGCATGCAGAGTCGCCAGACACAAGTGACCGGTTTCCGCAAAGGCGATCGCAAAGTCCATCGTTTCTTTGTCGCGTATCTCACCAATCTGTATCACGTCAGGGGCCTGACGCAAGGAGTTCTTCAGTGCCGCGCCCCAATGCTCGGTGTCTATCCCGACTTCACGCTGGGTAATGATGCAATTGTGGTGTGGATGCACGTATTCAATCGGGTCTTCGATTGTAATGATGTGGCCATGGCTATTGGCATTTCTATGGCCTATCATCGCCGCCAAGGTAGTGGATTTACCCGAACCAGTCGCGCCCACCATGATGACCAGACCACGTTTAGTCATTGCCACTTCACGTAAATGATCTGGTAATCCCAGATCTTCAAACTTGGGTATGGTGGTCGTGATCGTACGCAATACCAGACCGACCTTACCTTGCTGCATAAACGCCGAAACGCGGAAGCGCCCCAGGCCAGCCGGGCTGATCGCAAAATTACACTCTTTAGTTGCTTCGAACTCAGCCGCTTGCTTATCGTTCATAATCGAACGAGCAAGGTCAACTGAATGCGCGGCGGTTAAGGGTTGATTCGATACCGGGGTGACTTTGCCATCAATTTTAAACGCCGGTGGAAATTCGGCTGTAATAAATAAATCCGAGCCGTTTTTACTCAGCATTAAGCGGAGTAAATCATGCATAAATTTCGTGGCCTGATCGCGTTCCATGTTGTTTCTTTCCTCTGCAAATTGCTGCGATAGCGATGTTGTCGCTTGTAATTAATTAAATCAACCGGGGAAGTTTTCTGGGATTTTTGCGGCAGAGCGTGCAGCCCCCATGGAAATGACATTGCGACGCACCAGATCAGTCAGATTTTGATCCAGAGTCTGCATACCTAAGCCACTACCGGTTTGAATAGCAGAATACATCTGTGCGACTTTGGCTTCGCGTATCAGGTTACGGATCGCTGGTGTGCCTAACATAATTTCATGCGCAGCAACCCGGCTCGAGCCATCTTTGGTTTTTAACAGGGTTTGAGAAATAACTGCTTGCAGCGATTCCGATAACATCGCCCGTACCATTTCTTTTTCTTCACCAGGGAACACGTCGATAATACGGTCGATAGTTTTAGCTGCGGACGAAGTATGCAAGGTGCCAAACACCAAGTGACCAGTTTCGGCTGCGGTTAAGGCCAGGCGTATGGTTTCAAGGTCACGTAACTCACCCACCAGAATCGCATCGGGATCTTCACGCAATGCAGAACGTAAAGCATTACTGAACGACATGGTATGGGGGCCAACTTCACGCTGATTGATCAGGCACTTTTTGGATTCGTGAACAAATTCGATTGGGTCTTCAACGGTCAGAATATGGCCATATTCGTTTTCATTGAGGTGATTCACCATGCCTGCCAGTGTCGTTGATTTACCCGAGCCAGTCGGACCAGTCACCAAGACCAGACCGCGTGGTTTAAGCGCCAGTTCAGCAAAAATTTTGGGCGCATTGAGTTGCTCAAGCGTCAATATTTTTGAGGGAATGGTACGCATAACCGCAGCTGGACCGCGTTCTTGATTAAATGCATTCACACGAAAGCGCGCCAAGCCAGGAATCGCAAAGGAAAAGTCGCATTCCAGGGTTTCTTCGTAAGCTTTGCGCTGCGCATCGTTCATGATGTCATAGATCAGATCATGCACTTCTTTATGCTCTAATGGCGGTAAGTTGATGCGGCGGACATCGCCATGCACACGTATCATTGGTGGCAAGCCAGAAGAAAGGTGTAAGTCTGACGCATTGTTTTTGACTGAAAAGGCCAGTAATTCTGAGATGTCCATTTATAATTCCATCAGGTGAGCGCCAATTTCGCGGCGCATTAACGAAAAACAAGATACATGATAGGTCAGCCCGACCGGAATGAGCAGTGCAAAACTCGACTAACTGTGGTTTTGTCTTGCGTTGTTTTACTTGATATTTCCGGAGGGTAATATGTTTAAATTATGTCCTCAATAAGTCATAACTTGCAAGCCGTGCTGGCAGATATCCGACAGTATGCGGTGAGCCAACAGCGCGATCCAGAAAATTTACAATTGTTAGCGGTTTCTAAGACCTTTCCC
The DNA here is from genome assembly GCA_041913845.1 of Undibacterium sp. GTDB lineage: Bacteria > Pseudomonadota > Gammaproteobacteria > Burkholderiales > Burkholderiaceae_D > Undibacterium. The sequence continues at coordinate 152,996 of JAYSEN010000004.1, read as the reverse complement.
GTCAGTGCCATCGTCGAAGCGGCTCAGGCGGGGCAATTGGCTTTTGGTGAAAACTATGTGCAGGAAGCTGTCGCTAAAATCACAGAATTGCGTACTCAACACCCCGAAATTGCACTGGAATGGCATTTTATCGGCCCGATACAAAGCAATAAAACCCGATTAATCGCCAGTCATTTCGACTGGGTGCATACTATAGATCGTCTGGAAATCGCGGAACGGCTATCCCGACAACGCCCGGATGACTTACCTGTGCTGAATGTTTGCATCCAGGTAAACATCAGTGCCGAAGCGAGTAAGAGCGGTATTTTGCCTCAACAAGCGTATGAACTGGCGCAGCAGCTTAGCAGGCTACCGCGTCTGCGATTGCGCGGATTAATGTGTATTCCAGCTGCCAGCAATGATACTGTGCAGCAAGCGCAAGCATTTCGCGCTTTGCGTTTGCTCAGAGATCAATTGGAACAGCAGGGTATGCTGTTAGATACCTTGTCTATGGGGATGAGTGCTGATTATCATGCTGCGATTGCAGAAGGTAGCACTCTGGTCAGAATAGGTAGTGCCATTTTTGGAAAGCGCGACTATGCAAAGTAAATTGAAGATAGGCTTTATCGGTGGTGGCAATATGGCCAGCGCCTTAATTGGCGGTATGAATGTCAGCATGGCGGGGCAAGTCAGTTTGCATGTGGTTGACATCAATCAGCAAAGTCTGAACCGCCTCGAAACGGAATGGCAGCTCAGCACCGCGCTGCAAGTCGACGACAGGCTAGCGGATCTGGATGTCATTGTGCTGGCCGTAAAACCACAACAATTTCGTGATGCCTTAGAAAGTCTCAAACCTTACCTGCGACAGCAACTGTTAATCTCAATCGCCGCCGGTATTCGTGCGACTGATATGCAACGCTGGTTGGCTGGGTACGCGAATATAGTGCGCACCATGCCTAACACTCCAGCTTTAATCAATCAAGGTATGACGGGCTTGTTTGCATTGCCTGCAGTGACACAACAGGGGCGCGATATCGCTGAAAAAATAATGGAAGCGGTAGGGCAAACACTGTGGCTAGATGAAGAGCATTTGCTCGATGCGGTAACTGCCGTTTCCGGTAGTGGCCCAGCTTATGTGTTTTATTTCATCGAAGCGATGCAGGCGGCAGCACGCGAATTGGGTTTGTCGGACGAGGCTGCACGTCGGCTTGCGCTGGCGACATTTCAGGGGGCTTCGAGTCTGGCTCTGCATGCCAGTGATGATGTCAGCGTTTTACGTGAACGTGTCACATCGAAAGGTGGCACAACCTACGCCGCGTTGACCCAATTACAGAACCATCAGGTACATGCTGCGATAGTCGATGCGATCCATGCTGCAGCCGAACGAGGTCGTCAGTTGGGCGAAGAATTTGGCCAGCAGTGAGCATGCTTTTGCCCGTTCGCTAAGGCGTTTAAACGCCTTAGCGAGCGCGGCAGATAAGGCTCTCAGGCGGTCTCTTACTACCTGGCCTGAGTGTAACGCGCCAGCCATTGTTTAAATTTGTCCCAATATAACCAGGCTTGTACTACTTTGTTTGCCGAATGCAGAACCCGACTGGGTTTGAGCCAGGCGAGCAGCGCCAGCAAGGCTCCCATTTTGCCAGGATGTTGCAGGCAAAATCCAGCGAGTAAGCGTCCCAGCCCCAAACCTTTTTCGAGAACCTGCAGATTTTTTTCCAGCGGTTGAAATTCCAGCGCAAACAATTGCCTCTGCGCTTGAATTTTGGTGCTCAGCGCTAAGCGCTTGCGCGCAAGTTGTTGACGACGCTGACTCATCGCTGATCCTGCTGGTCGGGCTTCGCATAGTGCTGTAAAGCACTGCGATCATCGCGTAGTGCTTGCAAGCTGTCGGTGAAAAACTGCGCTTGTTGTTGCCAGCGTTTCTTTACCCAGATACTCAGGCCTAAGGTGGTGATGACGCTTGTGGCACTTAAAACAATCAGGCTGGTGATGCGATAGTGGTCCCAGCACGCTGCCACTACCAGTATCAGCAACAGCAACAGGCTAAGTAAGCCACAAAACAAGGTGAATAAAGACCACAACAAATTGCTGGTAAAGCGTTCAAGGACTTCTTGTACTTCAACGCTGACCAGTTCCAGTCGGGTTTCCAGGATTTGCAGTAAGCTGGCCGCTAAACGAGCCAGCGTTGCACTAATAGACATAGCGCTTAGTCAGACTTAGCGGCTACGACCGATTAATAAACCGACTAATAAACCCACGCCCGCCGCAATGCCAGCGGATTGCCATGGATTTTCTTTGACATACACATCCGTCGCCTGTGCTGCTTCTTTAGTGCGTGTGACGACAGCTTGTTCTATACGCATGGCTTCAGATTTGGCATTTCTCAGGGTTTGTTCAAACTTTTCTTTGGCTGACTTAAAGCCTTCGCTTGTTTGCTGTTCGGTATTGCGTAACATATCTTCGGCATCGCGTATGACTTGTTTCAAGTCTTGCATCAATTGTTCTTTCTGTTGCTCAGTCGTACTCATAGTATGTCCTTTCTGACCAGGTTAAGAATCCATCTGCTGTAATGCAGCGTGACAGGCTTTGATTGTCAGCTACCGGAATGACGTCTTACAAACAGCTTTTATATGGTTTATTGATAAGCATAACTAACTATACTGCAATTCATTTGTTCCAGCGCAAGTTATTTCTTGGTTTTCCTCAAGCTATCAACGTAAGGCGTAATCGGCTGCGACGCCGCAAAAAATAGCTGCGCCTAACCAGTTATTGTGACGAAATGCTGCAAAACAAGGCATACGCTGGCGTTCACGAATTAAAAAATAGTGATAAACCGCGCAAGCAGCGGCGACACTTAAACCCAGGAAGAATGGCGCATGCATCTGCAAAGCCCAGCCTAGCCACAGCCAGATTGCCAGAAAAACGCCGTAACATAGCATCACGACCAAAACATCATAGTTGCCAAAAGTCAGGGCTGAAGTTTTTATGCCGATTTTGATGTCGTCATCGCGATCCACCATCGCGTATTCGGTGTCATAAGCCAATGCCCAAAAAACATTGCCGACGAGTAGTAACCAAGCCAGCGCCGGGACCTGATTTTGAATTGCAGCATAGGCCATCGGTATGCCAAAGCCAAAGGCGATTCCAAGATAAGCTTGGGGGATGGCGAAAAAGCGTTTGAAATAGGGGTAACTGGCGGCAACCAATAAGGCGGCTACCGACAAATATTTACTCAGCGCATTTAAGGGCCAGATAAGCAGAAACGCGAGTAGCGATAAGGTGGCGGCTACCAAAAGTGCTTCTTTGCCAGTAATTTTTCCACTGGTTAGTGGGCGTTCTGCGGTGCGTTTGACGTGCTTATCAAAATCGCGGTCTGCGTAGTCATTGACCGCACATCCCGCTGAACGCATCAACAAGGTCCCGAGGCTGAAAATCACGACATACCGCCAATCGGGCTGGCCTTGGCTGGCTAGCCAGACCGCGCAAAGTGTAGGCCAAAGTAATAATAAAGTACCAATTGGTTTATCCAGACGGACTAATTTGTAATACCAGTAAAATCGTTCTGATAAGCGCATGAGTAACCCGGGCAAGTAAGCTTAGTTGCCATTATACCCCGTGCAAAGCCCCTGCAGCATTGGCTCTGGCCAAACTTGGGCAGGGGCGTGAAGGTACATAAAAAACGATGAAAAACTACATAAAACGTATTACTATAAGCGACTCAATGTTAAATAAAATTAATTTTGGCATTACAATGTGCGCTTTAGGTCAAATAAAATAAGGAGATGTCATGAGTTCCCCAGAGTTAGTCCTGCAAGTTCTGCGCAATGAGTTACGAGGTGCAGGCATCACTTATAAAATGTTGGCCGACCGCATCAATATGTCTGAATCCAGCATTAAACGCATGTTTGGGCAAAAGGACATGAGTTTGTCGCGCTTGCAAGAAATTTGCAAAGCAGCGGGTATTGCGATGGAGGATGTGTTGCGTCAGGCCGCTGATGATACCCCGCATTCCGATACCTTGACAGTGGAGCAAGAACAATCACTGATGAGTGATCCCAAGCTCTTACTGGTTGCGATCTGCTGCCTCGGGCACTGGACTATGGAACAGATTATTGAGACTTACCAGTTAACCGAAGCTGAATGCATTTTAAAATTGATTGCACTGGATAAACTCGAGTTAATCGAATTACGTCCTCACAATAAATACCGTTTGAATGTTTCTCCCGCCTTCCACTGGCGCCCGGATGGCCCGATACAGCAATATTTCCGCGAACACGTCGTGGCAGATTATTTTTCGGGGCGTTTTGACGGCGTGGGCGAGACTTTATTGTGTGTGCCAGCCCGGGTTTCTTTACATAGCGCCCAAGAAATTGTGAAAAAAGTGCAGCAATTGGTGGCCGAGTTGGCGCGTTTGCATCAGGATGACAGGCGCTTATCGCCCGAACAACGCGATGGTTTTTCCTTGCTGGTCGGTTTCCGTTCCTGGGAGTACTCGGCATTGACAGCCTTACGTCGCGCCAATGTCCCGGCACCGGTGAATACCTTTACCCATCAGATCGCCCCGAAAAAACGCTAAATTAGCGACTTGCTGGCTGCTACGTTTGGGGCAGTCAGCACCTCAAGCCTGGCTTACCAGATCGGACCGAGGAACAAATACATCGATGAACCCTCGCCGCGTGTTGTTCCGGTACCGAAATACAAGGGGCCAAAGCGCGTATCGATAGTCAAATGCGCGCTTGCCGCTTGTTTTAAGTTACGTATCGACAGCGTCTGTTGAGCGCCATAGGCCGCGCCCAATTCCGCCGAAAACCCCAGGCCTATCGCGCCGCCGACAGCGCTCGGTAAGCTGCCTAATTTACGATTCACTACGATACGCCCGAACACGGTCTTTTCACCTTGCAGCGAGTTTTTGGCCGTACCGCTCAAGTGTAAAAAACCACCCAGCGAGTTTTTGCCACCGTTTTGTGTGCGTTGCCACTCACCCAGAATATGTCCTGACCAATCGTCATACTTGAAAGCACGTAAGGCTTGAATTTGCGCATCGCCCAGAGTCGATGTGCTGACAGCGTGTACCCGGGCTTTTTGTATCGATGCCGTAATCAGGCTGCCCTGCGTTGGATAGGCAAGCGAATCCAGCGTATCCAGACGGAATCTGACATAGGCGGCAGAGCCATAAATTTTTTCTTTGAAGTTGGTATCCGTACTCGCTGGGATCAGTAATTCATTTTTTGATAAACCGTGCATCAGGCCAAAATCTATACTGCCCCAGTTTTCTAAGTGGCGTCCCAGATTTAATGAAACCGTGGTCGATTGATTGCCTACCCTGGCTTTGCGGAAACCTTGATCAAACAAATCTATGCTATTGGCGTTGTATTCAAATTCAGGTGCAATATACCAAGGCGATGCTGGCGCCAAGGGTTGTGCCAGGCGCATGCCAAATTGCTTTTGCTGACCAACCCGGACCAGGGTGCGTAATTCGGCGCCATAACTATTGAGTGAGGATGCGATATGCATGGCACTTAAGTTGAACACATTTTCATCGGCAAAATCGCTACTGAGTTCCAGACCCACACGTAAGCGATTACGACTGGCAGTAGATTCGCTGGGCACGATGGTGATATACCGCTTACCATCTTCATCGCGGATATGTGTCTCAACCTGATCGAGGTCACCACGGCCATATAGCTTGGCGCTGGCCTGACGAATTTCTTGCTGATTTTTACTTTCGCCAACTTGCAGGCCAGTTTGTGAAATCAAGGCGCTGGGGTTGATATGCTTGACCCCTTTGACTTCAATTTCAGCGATAGGTAAGGCTGCCAGTGGCGTCGCATTCGCCCATTTACCAAATGCCAGGTATTTTTCGTAACGTGAGTAATCGTCTTCGCTGACTACCAATTCCGCCAGTTTTTGTTCCAACTTGAAAGCCGCAGTTTCGCCTGCTTTAATCAGTGCCGGGTATTGGCTAAAGTCAAGGAAACTGATACCCGCGAGTTCTGGAGAAATTAAAACGTCACGCTTATTCAGGCTTTGTATCGAGCGTTGCACGTTTTGCTCGGTCAGGATATTCAACATTTGCTTGGTCACGTCAATCGCGCTGGTGATTTCGCTTTCCTTGGCGAGTGGCGTGCCAACATTGACTGCAATGATGCGTTCGGCCCCCATAGCAATTGCGATTTCTACGGGTAAATTATTAACCAGACCGCCATCCACGACCAGCCGCTGGCGTATCCGGGCCGGGGCAAATACCCCGGGCAAAGCCAGCGAGGCACGCATACTGTGCAATAACGGGGTATTGATTAATTCGACTTTTTCTCCAGTCAGCAAGTCCGAGGCGACCGAACGAAAAGGCAGCGCCAACTGATCCACCGGTTGATCGCGCAAGCCTTCTGGTAACAACCGGGTCAATGCGTCTTCCAGGGCGACATTGCCCGCTGCCGCCTTGGGTAAGGAAATGCCCGACTTAGTGACCGCAAATTCTATGCGTGTCGGCAATAAGATATCTTCTTCCTTGCGCGCCATGTCCAGATCATAACGCGCCGGGCGATCTGATAACACGCTATCCCAGTTCGTATCTCTGACGATTTGTTCGAGTTCATCCGGACTGCGACCAGCCGCATAGGCTCCGCCAACTACCGCACCGATGCTGGTGCCGACTACCATATCGACTGGAATACGCATTTTTCGCAAAGCCCGCAATACACCTATGTGAGCAAAGCCGCGTGCGCCACCACCGGACAACACCAGTGCAACTTTGGGGCGTCCCACGGTACTGGGTGGCTTGGCACTGATGACCACCGTTTCGCCGTTGGGATTGGTTTGTGCTGAGGCGGGACTAATCAGGCTCAGGGTAGCAGCGAGTATGAACAACACTCCTGCAATCTGGCGCCGGCAAGCGGAAGACATGGTAGAAGCAGACATAGGGGGTAGACGCAAAAATTGCTAAAAAACCAGTGCGCGCAGTATAGCCGAATTGCGTCCGATAACAATCTGGTTAACTGTCTTTATTTTGTCGGGAGCCGTGCCACGCAGCCCTAAGTCGTTTCACTCGGGGCGGGGGCGATCAGGGCGGTCAGTATGTGATCACGCCAGACACCATTAATTTTCAGGTAATCCCTGGCATAACCTTCACGTTCAAAGCCGAGTTTTTGCAAAAGTTTGCCGCTGCGCTGGTTTTCTGGCAAGTAATTTGCCATGATGCGATGCAAGCCTTTTTCTGCAAACATATACCCAATCCCAAGTTGCAAGGCTTCCTGCATATAGCCATGGCCTTGCAAACGCTGGTCTATCGCATAACCAAGATGGCAGGCTTGAAACGCGCCGCGAACAATATTTGAGAAGTGGCAAATACCCACCATTTGCTGGTTATGGATAACGGCAAACAGACTAGCCAGGCCTGCTTCGATTTGCTTTTGATTACTTAGTAAGCGCTCCCTGGCTTTGTCCAGGGTGTAATAAGCCTCATCTCTCGCTGGCTCCCAGGGCGCCAGGTGGTGACGATTACGGCAAACGTAGTCGTGCGCAAGCGCTGCATCCTGCTCGAGCAAATAACGCAAATGCAAGCGCTGTCCCGACAAAATCACCTGATCCATAGCTGGCGCGGCTTAGTGGAGCTCGTCAGCGATCATGCTAACGCCGGGCAGGGCACATTGCAACACCGCTTTGCGTATCGCTTGTATGGCCGCTTGCCGGGTAAAACTTTTGCGCCAGGCAATGACGACGCGGCGGCTGGGGGCGGGGTTTTGAAATGGTAAATAATGCAAGAGCTCTTGCTTGTCTTGTTCAGGAACCGACGCGCTGGGTAAGACGGTTAGCCCTATGCCCGAGGCTACCATGTGACGTATGGTTTCTAAGGACGAGCCTTCAAAGGTACGGGCGATGCCATCGCCGCTGGTGGAAAATCGTGCCATTTCCGGACAGACTTCCAAAACCTGATCGCGGAAGCAATGGCCGTTACCGAGTAATAGCATGGTTTCGCTTTTTAATTCTTCGGCGGCAACGGAATCACGTGCTGCCCAGGGGTGTTCGTTAGGCACCGCCACCACAAACGGTTCATCATATAAGGGGGTGGTTTGCACATGCTGATCGGGCAGGGGCAGCGCGACGATGGCGGCATCCAGTTCGCCCTGACGCAGTAATTCCAATAACTTGACGGTGAAATTTTCTTGCAATACCAAAGGCATTTGCGGCACGTCGCGTATCATGGTTTTGACCAACAAGGGCAAGAGATACGGTGCTACGGTGTAAATCACGCCGAGCCGGAATGGGCCGGCCAGCGGGTCTTTATTTTGTTTGGCAATTTCTTTGATGACGGCGGTTTGCTCCAGCACGCGTTCCGCTTGCGCCACAATTAATGCGCCGATAGGCGTGGTCGAGATTTCCGTGCCGCCACGTTCAAAAATTGTGACGCCCAGTTCATCTTCTAATTTTTTTATCGCGACCGATAAAGTGGGTTGGGCGACAAAGCAGGCTTCGGCTGCATGACCGAAGTGTTTTTGCCGGGCCACTGCGACGATGTATTTGAGTTCGGTTAGTGTCATATTTGGCTTCCGGCGCGGGGGAGGGAGAACGTACACATCAGTGTAGTCCGGCTCGTGGTGTTGGCAAAGTACCTCAGCGCTGGTTTTCCAGATTAAGTTGCAAAAAAATGAAGCCTAGGGAGTATCAAGCTTATTGCCTTAAAAACGCACTGGTGAAGCGCGTTTTCAAGGTGTGGATGGTGATACTGCTGGGGAGTATTTTAATTGGTCAGCGGCGCTTTTGCTGCCATCGCCTTACTTAACTCGTTATGCCCTTGTGCCATCCCGCTTTCGGGGACGCTGGCATTTTCGCGCGAACTGACCGCTGCTAAATTTTCGAGTAATTGCTCGGCTATGCCTTCGCCCTGACCCAGATATACGCCTTGCGTCAGGCTGATATCGGCCGCTTCAAAAGTTCCGGCACCAGCGCATAAAATTTTGCGGCTAGGAGCGGCTTCGCAAGCCAGTACCAACATCGCCGGTACGACATCACTGGCTTTCAGTGTTGCCAGCAACTCGGGGGGGAACAAGGCTTCGGTCATGCGCGTGGCCGCAGTCGGTGCCAGGCTATTGACGCGAATATCGTATTTTTGCCCTTCCAGCGCGAGGGTTTGCATTAAACCCACCAGCGCCAGCTTGGCCGCGCCATAATTCGACTGGCCAAAATTGCCATACAAACCCGATGACGAGGTGGTCATGATAATCCGGCCATATTTTTGTTCTTGCATAATCGGCCAGACTGCTTTGCAGCAATGCACTGCACCCATTAAATGCACATCCAAAACCTCACGAAAATCGCTGATGTCCATTTTGGCAAAACTTTTATCGCGCAAAATCCCGGCATTGTTGACCAGTATATCGATGCGGCCCCAGGCTGCCACAACTTCGGCCACCATGTTTTGCACGGCGGCGTAATCGGTCACCGAAGCGCTGTTGGCCATCGCGATACCACCCGCCGCGCGGATTTCTTCGACGACTGCCAGTGCTGCCTGACTATTTGCGCCACTGCCATCGCGGGCGCTACCGAGTTCATTGACTACCACTTTGGCACCGCGTTTCGCTAAAGCAAGTGCATGCTCACGTCCTAAGCCACCACCAGCCCCCGTGACGATGGCAACGCGGCCAGTAAAATCGATAGTCATAATTACTCCAAAAAGTTGGCGAATGGGCACAATTATAGTGGATCAAACCAGGCTGCGCTGCCTTGTTAATTTTTATACGATGAGTCAATAAGGTTCAGATTTAATCCAGGTACTTTTGCATAATTACCGCCTCACCAAATTCAGGGGCGAGCTGATAGGGGGCAAAGCCTTGCTGCAAATACAGTTGATAAGCGGGGCGATTACCCTGCAAGACTTCCAGTGTGAGTTTGCAATAGCCACGTGCTTGTGCCAGTCGGCTGAGTTCATGCAGCATTTGCTTACCCAAACCCAGGCCACGCGCCTGCGGCAAGACCGTGAAGTCGTGAATATTCAATAAAGGCTGGCAGGCAAAGGTGGAAAAGCCTTCAAAACAAAGTGCCATGCCAACAAATTGCCCTTGCCAGCGTGCCAGCAAAATCAGGCAATTCGGTCTTTGTTTGAGGCGCTCGATTAAATTAGCGCGGCAATAGTCACTCAAGGCGACACCGCCACCCGCAGGGTCGTTTGCATAGGCGTCGAGCAAGTGCAAGACAGCGGCGGCGTGTTCGGCGCGCTGTAAATCGGCGAGTAAAAATTCAGGCTGGGTCATGTTTATCCTAAGTGGCTACGATGTGGGGCAGGTCAGTTTGGGCTGTGAGTGCAGGCTACGTTCTGCATCTATGCTGGCTCAGACCCGTAAATAATCCTCACGCTGCCCCATCCAGCGTTGCAAATGGGCGGCGACGACTTCCGGCTGCGTGTGCAATAACTGGCTGGCAAGTTCCGCCGCGGCTTCGGCTAAATGTTCATCGGTTTCGAGATTGGCGAAGCGTAATAGTGCTTCACCCGATTGCCGCGCCCCGAGAAATTCACCTGGGCCGCGTAGCTCCAGGTCTTTACGCGCAATCGCAAAACCATCCTGACTTTCGCGCATCATCGCCAGCCGCTGTTTGGCAATCATGCCAAGCGGCCCCTGGTAGAGCAGTAAGCAGACACTCGCTACCGCGCCCCGGCCAACCCGGCCACGCAATTGGTGCAATTGCGCCAGACCAAAACGTTCGGCGTGTTCGATCACCATTAAGCTGGCATTCGGCACATCGACGCCGACTTCGATGACGGTGGTGGCCACTAAGACCTGGCTACGCTTATCCAGAAAATCGGCCATGATTTGCTGTTTTTCAGCTGGTTTCAAGCGGCCATGCACCAGCGCCACGCTGACCCCGGGCAACGCTTCTTGCAACATCGCCAGGGTGTCGGTGGCGGTTTGTAATTGTAAGGCTTCAGATTCTTCGATCAGCGGGCAAACCCAGTAAATTTGCTTGCCTTCGGCGGCCGCAGCACCGACTCGTGCTATTACTTCATCGCGGCGGTTTTGATCAATCACGCGGGTAATAATCGGGCTGCGCCCCGGTGGCAACTCATCAATCACCGAGACTTCAAGGTCGGCGAAGTAAGTCATTGCTAAGGTGCGCGGTATCGGCGTGGCGGACATCATCAATTGATGCGGCACTAATCCCGCCGGGGTCTTATTCGCCAGTTCCAGACGCTGATCGACACCAAAGCGATGTTGTTCATCAACCAAAACTAAACCGAGGTTTTGGAACACCACTTGTTCTTGCAATAAGGCATGGGTGCCGATTACCAAGTGCGCTTCGCCACTGGCTATCAGCGCCAGTGCCGCTTGTTTGTCTTTTTTCTTTTGGCTGCCTGATAACCAGGCGCTGCGTATGCCCAGGGGTTCTAACCAACTGGCGATTTTACGAAAATGCTGTTCGGCTAAAATTTCAGTCGGCGCCATCAAGGCCGCCTGAAAGCCATTGTCTATCGCTTGGGTTGCCGCCAGCGCCGCAACGATGGTTTTACCACTGCCGACATCGCCTTGTAATAAGCGTTGCATAGGGTGGGCGCACGCCAGGTCGGCGCGGATTTCGGTCAACACGCGCTGTTGCGCACCAGTTAAGGCAAATGGCAGATTCGCCAAAAATCCCTCGGTATAACGAGCAATTTGCGGCATGCTGGGGGCGCGCTGGGCGCGGCGCTTGGCCTGGGCGCGTTTTAAAGATAGTTGCTGAGCCAGCAATTCATCAAACTTAATCCTTTGCCAGGCTGGGTGCTCATGTTCAGACAAACTGTGTAAATCAGCCGCAGGTGGCGGATGGTGTAAATAATGCACGCTCTCAGCAAAGCCCGGCAAACCCAGTGCAGCGAGTTGGGCGGCGCTTAGCGTGTCGTCCAGTCGGGCGCGTTGTAAGGCATTGGCTATCGCTTTGCGCAGCAAGGCTTGCGGCACACCAGCGCTGGCTGGGTAGACTGGCGTCAGTGCAGTCGGTAGGGGCGTATCGTCTTGGACCAGCTTATAAGTCGGGTGCACCATTTCGGCACCAAAAAAACCATGGCGAATTTCCGCGCGCGCCCGGACTTTGGCACCCACTTGCAATTGTGTGACTTGTGAGCCGTAAAAATGCAAAAAACGCAAAGTGATTTGGCCGCTATCGTCAGCCAGCGTCACCAGCAATTGTCGCCGTGGCCGGTTTTCCACTTCAGCCGATTGCACTATGCCTTCGACTTGCTGGCTATGGCCGACGCGCCAGGCGGCTTGATTAATTGGCACGATTTCAGTTTCGTCTTCATAGCGCAAAGGCAGGTGCAAAACGAAATCCATGTCTTTACGCAAACCGAGTTTGGCGAGCTTTTCACTGCTCGATGATTTGCTGTTGCCACTGGCTTTGGCCTTGGGCTTGCTATCCGGATTGGCAGCGCCTGATTTCACCGCAGTTTTGCGGCTGGCTGGCTGGCCTGGTTCCGGCTTGCTCAGGGGCAGATCATCAGAATTTGGGGCTAAGCTAGTCATCGGTGTAAAATGAGCGGTTTTGCTAAAAACCTATAATCGACGTCTTAATGATGCAATAACAGGAAATTAGCTTTATTCTACTGTGTTTTTATACAGCCAGATAGTGGCTGGCGCCATCAACTGATAATTTGTCGTGTTTACGTAGGCACGGCAGGGGCGCAATGATCTTAGTACATGATGAACTATACCTTATCCGATTTTGATTTTGATTTGCCTGAGTCATTAATTGCGCAATTCCCTTTGGCTGAACGCACCGCGTCGCGCTTGCTGGATGTGGTCAGCGAGGCTTTGCACGACCGTCAGTTTGCCGATTTGCCGAGCTTATTACGCGCTGGCGACGTTTTGATTTTCAATGATACGCGGGTCTTAAAAGCGCGTTTTTGGGGCGTCAAAGCGAGTGGCGGCAAAGTCCAGGTATTGGTCGAGCGCGTGCTCTCGAATCAGCCTGGCGAGCACAAAGTATTGGTGCAAATGCGTGCTTCTAAGTCGCCTGCAGAGGGCGCGCTGATTCGTTTGGCAGATGCCTTTGATGTGACCGTGGGCGAGCGTCAGGGCGAATTTTTCACACTGTACTTCCCCAGCGATGTGTTTGCCTTACTCGAGCAATACGGTAATTTACCGTTACCGCCGTATATCGCCCATCAAGCCGATGAATTTGATGAACAGCGTTATCAAACCGTGTATAACCGCGTGCCAGGCGCAGTGGCCGCACCGACCGCAGGTTTGCATTTTGATCGGAATTTATTGGAAAAATGCCAGCAAATGGGGGTAACTCTGGCTTACGTTACCTTGCACGTTGGCGCAGGGACGTTTCAGCCAGTGCGTACCGAAAACTTAAGCGAGCATCAAATGCATAGCGAATGGTATGAAATTCCTGCTGCGACAGTGGCTGCGGTTAGCGCCGCGCGTGCTGCAGGTGGCCGCGTGATTGCGGTCGGTACCACCAGCATGCGGGCACTGGAATCGGCCAGCCGTGAAGGTCAGTTGCAAGCCGAGAGTCGTGATACACAAATCTTTATCACGCCTGGCTACCAATTCAAAACAGTCGATGCGCTGATTACCAATTTCCATTTACCGAAATCGACTTTAATGATGTTAGTCTCAGCCTTTGCTGGTTATGAACGCATCAAAGCCGCCTATCAACATGCGATACAGCAGCAATACCGCTTTTTCAGTTATGGCGACGCGATGTTTTTGCGTCGCGCCTGAGCCGGTGCAAGACTCAGTTCCAGGACTATTACTATGCTCGAATTTACTCTGCTCAAAAAAGACAGCAAAACCGCGGCGCGCCGTGGTCGCGTTAAAGTCAATCATGGCGTGATAGAAACGCCGATTTTTATGCCGGTTGGCACCTATGGCTCGGTGAAGGCGATGTCGCCCGCTGAACTCAAGGAAATCGACGCCCATATAATTTTGGGCAATACCTTTCACTTGTGGCTACGCCCGGGTTTATCGGTGCTGAATAAATTTGGTGGTTTGCACCAGTTCATGGGCTGGGATAAGCCCATCCTGACCGATTCCGGTGGCTTTCAAGTGTTTTCGCTGGGGGCGATGCGCAAAATTACCGAAGAAGGGGTGAAATTTTCTTCGCCTATCAGTGGCGAGCGCTTATTTTTATCGCCAGAAATCTCTATGCAAATCCAGCGTAGTTTGAATTCTGACATCGTCATGCAATTCGACGAATGCACGCCGTATGAAATCGATGGACGTCCAGCCACTCAAGCCGAAGCCGGGCAATCGATGCGCATGTCTTTGCGCTGGGCACAACGTTCGATTAATGAATTCCGTGGCGGCGAAAACCCGAATGCCTTGTTTGGTATCGTGCAAGGTGGCATGTATGAAAACCTGCGCGATGAATCGCTCGCGGCCCTGAGTGAAATGGGCTTTGACGGCTTGGCCATCGGTGGTTTGTCGGTGGGTGAACCGAAAGAAGACATGATGCGGATTTTGTCGCATGTAGGCCCGAAATTGCCTGAAAACAAACCGCACTACTTAATGGGTGTCGGCACACCCGAAGATTTGATCGCCGGCGTCAGCAATGGCATCGATATGTTTGATTGCGTAATGCCAACCCGTAACGCCCGCAATGGCTGGATCTTCACGCGTTTTGGCGATGTCAAAATTAAAAATGCGCGTTACAAAGAAGATACTGAGCCTTTGGATGCAAGCTGTACTTGCTATACCTGCAAGAACTTTTCACGCGCTTACTTGCATCATTTGCACCGCGCCGGTGAAATTTTGGGCGCACGTTTAAATACCATACACAATTTGCATTACTACCTGAATTTGATGAAGGAAGTCAGGCAAGCGCTGGATGAGGATAAATTCAGCGAGTATGTGCAGCAATTCCACGCTGAGCGCAGTCGCGGCGTGTAAATTTGTCTAGATTTTCTGTGCTTGGGAAATTGCGGTAAAACGCGCTGGCGATGCTAGAATGGCGCGTTTAATTTTTACGGCAGCCGTACTGGGGCTTTAAATTTCAGCGTTTGCCACTATTTAATTCGCCTGCACTATAAAGCAGCAGTTTGCATATTGAATGATTCACTATGCCAGACGCTACCATTACTACATAAAGAGGAAACAGCATGAACGGAGATTTTTCCAGCTTAGCCGTGTTTTTGCCGATGATAGTCATCATGTATTTCTTGATGATACGTCCGCAAATGAAACGTCAAAAAGAACAAAAAGCCATGATGGATGCGCTGGCTAAAAATGATGAAGTCATCACCATCGGCGGCATGCTGGGCAAAGTAATCAAGGTTACGGATAGCTATGTGGTGCTGGAAATTGCGGCAAACACTGAAGTCATCGTACAAAAAATCGCGATCTCGAATCTCTTGCCTAAAGGCACAATTAAATCGGTTTAATCCTTAGCCCTGACTGGTCGTTTATATAACGGCCAGTTTGACTTTTCAGAATATTAATTATGAATCGCTATCCTCTCTGGAAGTACGTCCTGATAGTGCTGGCTTTGGTATTTGGCACCATCTATACCGTGCCGAATTTTTTCGGTGAATCGCCTGCTGTGCAAATCAGCAGTGCCAAAGCGACTGTCAAAATCGATACCAGCATGCTGACCCGGGTTGAGCAAGGCCTGACCCAGGCGGGTATCAAAACTACGGGTTTGTTTTTCGAAAACGGTGTGAATCACGCCACCGTGCGTGCCCGCTTTGCCGATACCGAAACTCAGTTTAAAGCCAAAGCTGCACTCGAAAAAGCCTTGAACCCTGATGCCAACGACCCAACTTATACGGTGGCATTTAATTTGCTATCCAATACCCCGGGTTGGTTGCAAAGCGTGCATGCCTTGCCGATGTATTTAGGCCTGGACTTGCGTGGTGGTGTGCACTTTTTGATGCAAGTTGATACCAAGGCGGTGTTGACTAAGCGCGTACAGGGTTTGCAATCGACGATACGCTCGGTCCTGAAAGACAAAGATTTACGCCATGCTGGTATTAGCCGCGATGGTGACAAAATCAATGTCAAGTTTCGCGACGCTGAAACCCAGAACAAGGCTAAAAGCAGTTTGCTGGCGCAACTCAATGACATCGAGGTATTGGAAAAAAATTCCAGTGATGGCAATGAGCTGGCTTTGCAGGTCAGCATTAAACCTCAGGCTTTAAAAGACATTGTTAGCGAAGGCGTTAAGCAAAACATCACCGCTTTATCGAAACGTGTGAATGAGCTTGGTGTGACTGAACCTATCATCCAACAGCAAGGTCCAGATCGCATCGTTGTGCAATTGGCCGGTGTGCAAGACGTCGCACGTGCCAAGGAAATCATCGGTCGTACCGCCACCTTAGAAGTGCGCTTACTCGATGAAAGCGTAGTTGGCGTGGTGGATCAAAATACGCCAGTGCCGTATGGTTCGGAATTGTTCAAATCGAACCGTGAAGAATGGCTGATCTTAAATAAAGATCCCGTGGTGACTGGTGATTACATTACCAGTGCGACTTCCAGTGTCGATCAGCAAACCAGTCAACCCATCGTTCAGGTTGAATTGAATGGCGAGGGCGGTCGCAAAATGCGCGATACCACGCGTACCCGCATCGGCAAGCGTATGGCCATCGTCTTGTTTGAAAAAGGCAAGGGCGAAGTCTTAATTGCACCAACCATTAACGATGAACTCGGTGCGCGCTTCCAGATTACCGGTATGGGCACACCGAATGCGGCGGCCGATCTGGCTTTGTTGCTGCGTGCAGGTTCCCTGGCTGCGCCGATGGAAATCATAGAAGAACGCACCATAGGCCCACAACTCGGGGTGGAAAACATCAAGCAAGGTCGTAATTCCACCTTGTATGGTTTCATCGCGATTGCCATCTTTATGTGTGCGTATTACCTGATGTTTGGTTTCTTTAGCGTGTTGGCTTTGTCGGTCAATGTGTTATTGCTGGTGGCCTTGTTATCGCTGATGCAGGCAACCTTAACCTTGCCGGGGATCGCCGCGATTGCGCTGGCGCTGGGTATGGCGATTGACGCCAACGTCTTGATTAATGAACGGATACGCGAAGAATTGCGTGCCGGTAAATCACCACAAAAAGCCATAGAAGAAGGTTTTGATCACGCCTGGGCGACAATTTTCGACTCCAACGTGACCACCTTCATCGTCGGTATCGCCTTGCTGGTATTTGGTTCGGGTGCGATACGTGGTTTTGCGGTAGTGCACTGCCTGGGTATTCTGACTTCGATTTTCTCATCGGTGTTTGTCTCGCGTGGCGTGGTTAACCTCTGGTATGGTCGTCGCAAGAAATTGAACTCGATTTCTATCGGTCAGATCTGGCGTCCAGATCAAACCCAAGATAAATAAGCCGGGAGCAAATTAAAATGGAATTATTCCGCATTAAAAAAGACATCCCTTTCATGCGTCATGCGCTGATATTTAATATCGTTTCAGCGCTGACCTTTGTAGCCGCGGTGTTTTTCTTGTTTCATCGTGGCTTGCATTTATCGGTGGAATTCACCGGTGGTACCGTGATGGAAGTCAGCTATGACAAACCTGCGCATGTCGATGGCATACGTAAAATCATTGAAAACATGGGCTACCTCGATGCGCCTGTGCAAACCTTTGGACGTGCTCAGGACGTCGTAATTCGCTTACCTTTGCCCAAGGCACCAGAAACCGCTGAAGCGCAAACCAAAAAAGTCATGGCAGCCTTGCAAGCGCAAGATGCTCAGGTCAAATTACAACGCGTAGAACAAGTCGGTGCCCAGGTCGGTGACGAATTGGCTCACGACGGTTTGATGGCCTTGCTGATGGTGGTGGTCGGCGTGATGATTTATCTGGCGATACGCTTTGAATGGAAGTACGCGGTAGCAGCGATTATCGCTAACTTGCATGACGTGATTATCATTCTGGGTTTCTTCGCCTTCTTTAACTGGGAATTTAACCTCTCGGTATTGGCGGCGGTGTTGGCGGTATTGGGTTATTCGGTCAATGAATCGGTGGTTATTTTTGATCGTATTCGCGAAAACTTCCGCAAGCAACGCAAAATGGATGTGACCGAAGTCATCAATAATGCGATTACATCGACGATTTCACGCACGATTATCACGCACGGTTGTACTCAGTTAATGGTCTTGTCGATGCTGTTAATTGGTGGCCCGACTTTGCATAACTTTGCGCTGGCACTGACGATTGGTATTTGCTTTGGTATTTACTCGTCGGTCTTCGTGGCTGCCGCGATTGCAATGTGGTTAGGCGTAAAACGCGAAGACTTGATCAAACCGGTTAAAGAAAAAGACGAGCACGATGGTGCGGTAGTCTGATCGCTTGTCATAATTCGATAGTAAAAGGCCTGTCAGATGAATAATCTGACAGGCCTTTTGTCTTTCTGCTTATACGGTGTTGGTAAAATCTGACTAAAACGCTAGTGCTGCTGCGCCTGCTTAAACGTGTCGCTTGCAGGCTTGTTAAGACCTCTGCACTCCTGTCGCGAGCGCTCAGGGTTGAGGTCGGGCAGCAGACCTGTGTCAGAGCAACGCGAACATCACTGGCTTCAAGTCAGGTTGCGCAGTAAGCTGTGCAGAGTTCGCGTATAGAGACTTAACCAGATTACCGTGCCTTATGCTTGCAACAGAACCTGGCAGCGCGACTATCATTGCGGTTTGAGCTTTAAATCTGGCGGCGCTAAGTTTGTAGCGGGCGGGTGCCAGGCTATGTGACAAAGAGTTTCAAGTCCGAACTTTTTACTGGCTAAGGAGTCTGACTAAGGCAGAAAAACAAAGGATTTTCATAACAACAAGACTAGCCGTGAACAAATCACAGCGCAGGATAAGCAGATGAGTCAATTAAAAACGAGCCTGATCGTTGTCGCGATCGCCGCACTTGCTGGCAGCGGATATTATTACAAGCAACAAACTCAGGGTGCCAACCTCAATCCTGGGGAGGCGAAAAATAGCAAAGATGCCAAGCCAGCAGCTCGTCCGGTGGCGGTGACGACCATATTGGCGCAAAAGCGGGATTACCCGGTCAGACTCAGTGCCAATGGTACGGTGTCTTCCTTAAATACCGTCGAAGTGCGAGCACAAATCACCGCAACCGTCGCCAAAGTCCATATTAAAGAAGGCCAGTTTGTTAAAGCGGGTGAATTATTGTTTACTCTGGATAGTCGTGCCGATGAGGCGAACTTGCAAAAAGCCCAGGCGCAATTGGATAAAGATTTAGCGACACTGGCAGATAGTCAACGGCAGTTAGCCCGCAACAAAGACTTATTCGCGAAAAAATACATTGCGCAGAGTGTGGTTGATAGCTCAGAGACTCAGGTTCAGGCGCAACAAGCGGTCATTAACACAGATAAAGCTGCCATCGCGGCGGCTAAAGTGGCACTCAGTTATGCGCGAATTGTCGCGCCTGCCAGTGGCCGGACTGGTTTGATCAATGTGTTTACCGGTTCCTTAGTACAGGCAAACGCCAGCGCCACGCCCTTGGTCACCATCACGCAAATGGACCCGATTGCGATTACTTTTCCTTTACCTCAACGTAATTTGAACGATGCCTTGCATAGCATGGAGAATCCGGAAAGTCTGGTGAGTGCCAGTTTGCCGGATACTGATAAGAAGTTTCTCGGCAAATTGCAGTTTGTCGATAACGTGGTTGATGCCAGTTCAGGAACGATTAAGGTCAAGGCGGTGTTTGAGAATAAAGAACTCAAACTCTGGCCGGGAGCTTATGCGAACCTCGAGTTGAGTATTAAAACCCTCAAAGATGCCATTGTCGTGCCGCAGGATGCGGTGGTGATCGGGGCGCGTGGTAACTCCGTTTTTGTCGTCAATGCCGATTCTAAAGTGGAGCAAAAAAGCGTCAAAATCGTGCAAAGCTTTGCTGACGAAGTCGCCATCACCGGCATAGAGCCAGGTAGTAAGGTCGTGCTGGATGGTAAGCAAAATCTGCGTCCTGGCAATCCGGTTAAGGAACGCAATAGTAAAGAAGCCGATGCAGGTAAGGGCGGTGCCAGTGCCGCAGCGGCGAGCTCCTCTGGGGCGCTTGCCACCAGTAAGTCTGGCAATCACGCCGCAGTGAGTGTGCCATGAATTTATCTGAATTATTTATCCGTCGTCCTGTGATGACGGTGTTATTGAATTTGGCTATCGTTGTCGCAGGTATTCTGGCTTACCGGTTTATCCCCATCGCGGCACTGCCGAGTTATAACACCCCGGTCATCAGTGTCTTTGCTAACTTACCCGGCGCCAGTCCCGAAACCATGGCGACTTCGGTGGCTTTGCCTTTGGAAAAACAGTTCGCGACGATACCTGGCTTAGCAACAATTAGTTCATCGAACACCCTGGGCTCCACTTCGCTCACTCTGGAGTTTGAGCAAAACCGCAATATCGACGCCGCTGCCGTTGACGTGCAAGCAGCCTTATTGCGGGCACAACGCGCGCTGCCGATAGACATGACATCGCCGCCCTCGTATCGCAAAGTTAATCCGGCTGATGCCCCTGTTTTATTCATCGCCCTGACTTCACCCTCGATGAATTTGTCAGAGTTGACATCGTTCGCTGAGCATTTGATTTCGCCAAGTCTATCGACCATTACCGGTGTCGCGCAGGTGAATATTTTCGGTGTGAAACGCTATGCGGTACGGGTCAGGGTGAAACCAGCCGAACTCGCGGCGCGCAACCTGACCCTCGATGAATTGTCGGCCAGTGTGCGTACGTCCAACGCGAACACACCCGTCGGCACGCTCGAAGGTGACAAGCAAATTCTGACCATCATGGCGAATCGGCAATTAGAAAGTGCCAATGAATTCGCCAATCTGGTGGTTAGTAATAAAGGCGGGCAAGTTGTGCGGCTGCGTGATGTGGCAACGGTAGAAGACAGTTACGAACAAGTGCGAACCTCTGCCAATTTTAATGGCGAGTCATCAATCACACTGGCGATTCAACGTCAGCCCGATGCAAATACTGTCAAGGTGGTTGATGCAATCAAGGCCGCTTTACCAGGCTTTCAAGCGCAATTGCCAGCTTCGGTAAAGATGAACCTGGTCAATGACAGATCGTCTTCAGTGCGCGAAGCTTTGCATGACGTCAATCTGACACTGATCTTGACGATTTTCCTGGTGGTGCTAGTTATATTTTTGTTTTTGCGTCGCATGGTTGCGACCATCATCCCAACCTTGTCTTTGCCCGTGTCACTGATAGGTGCAATCAGTTTGCTCTGGGCGTTTGGCTACACCCTTGACAATATTTCGCTACTGGGTTTGACGCTGGCTGTGGGCCTGGTGGTGGATGATGCGATTGTGATGTTGGAAAACATCATGCGTCACGTTGAAAAAGGCGAGCCACCTTTTAAAGCGGCGTTGCAGGGTTCACGCGAAGTCGGGTTTACGATTATTTCGATTTCGACCTCGTTAATCGCAGTATTTATTCCGATTTTTTTCATGCCCGGCGTACTCGGACAATTGTTCCATGAATTCGCCGTAATCGTCGGTTTGGCGATTATTGCTTCGGCCTTTGTTTCGCTGACCCTGGTGCCCATGCTGGCGAGCCAGTTTTTGCGCAACGAGCATGAGTTAAAACCGCCACCTAAACCTATTGCTGCGATGTTGCATAGTTTTGAAGTGAGTTTTAATGCCTCACTCAATTTGTACACCAAGGGCCTGGATTGGTCTTTGCGCCATCGAAAATTTGTGTTGGCTGGCGCTGCTGCGACTTTTGTCGCAACCGCCTACATGTTTAATGTTATTCCCAAAGGGTTTTTCCCTCAGGAAGATATTGGTCAGATTAATGTCTCTACTGAAGCCGCGGAAGACACTTCGTTTGCAGCGATGGTAGCTTTGCAAGACCAGGTTGCGAAGATTATCCGTGAAGACGCGAATGTTGCAACCGCAACTTCATTTAATGGTGGCAGCGGCTCACAAAATACCGGACGCATGTTTATCAATCTGAAGCCGCGCGATCAACGCAAACCGATGAAAGAAGTCATCGAAATCCTGCGTAAAAAAGTTGCCGAAGTACCTGGTATTACGGTGTTTTTACGGCCGACGCAGAACTTGCAGTTAGGTGGTCGCCCGAGTAAGAGTCAGTACCAATACGTCTTACAAAGCGTAGAGTCAGCGTCGTTGAATGACTGGGCGGTAAAGCTGCAAGAGAAATTGAAGGCCGACCCTGGTTTTAAAGATGTGACGACAGATTCGCAGTTAAAAGGTTTGCAGGCGAGTCTGCAAATTGACAGGGATAGGGCAAATTCACTGGGCGTAGGCATGGATGCAATACGCTCAGCCTTGTATAGCGCATTTGGTGAGCGTCAGATTTCGACGATGTATACCAGCGTTGATAGCTATTCCGTGATACTCGAAGTGGCGCCTGAATTGCGTAAGGATGAGAGCGCCATTAATGGCATCTATGTGCGTAGTAACACTGGTAGTTTGATTCCTTTATCCAGCGTCGCGACCGTCAAACGCAGTGTTGGGCCAACGGCGATTAACCACGTTGGGCAATTGCAAGCGGTGACGGTCTCATTTAATCTGGCACCCGGCACGGCCTTGGGGGAAGCAACCAACCGTATCGAAAAATATCGTGATGCAATCAAAATGCCCGCATCGATAATTACCAGTTATGGGGGGGACGCCGCAGTTTTTAAAGATTCGCAATCCGGCCAAGTGGTGTTGATAGTGGCGGCCTTATTGGTGATGTATGTCTTACTTGGGGTTTTATATGAAAGTTATATCCATCCCCTGACTATTTTAGCGGGCTTGCCATCAGCCGCCGTCGGCGCCTTAATCACCCTGGAATTATTTGGCATGGAATTAACGTTGATTGCGACGATTGGTATTTTATTATTAATCGGTATCGTCAAAAAGAATGCGATTATGATGATCGATTTTGCGCTCGATGCGCAACGCAATGAGGGTTTGTCACCCGCTGCCGCCATTCGCGAAGCCTGTATTCAACGTTTCCGGCCGATTATGATGACGACACTGGCCGCTTTGGTGGGGGCTTTGCCGATCGCCATGGGTTTAGGTGCTGGCGCTGAACTGCGTCAGCCGCTGGGGCTGGCAGTCGTTGGCGGTTTAATTTTCTCGCAAGCGATTACCTTGTTTATCACGCCAGTAATTTATTTGGCTCTGGATAAATACAGTGGCCGTGGCCCTATTGTCGGCGATCATCTCTGATAGCCTGTAAAGCAAAAACGCCAGCCCGTAGTCACACAGGCTGGCGTTTTTATTTGCGGTTCGCCTTCAGCTTTGTAGATTCAGGATTGTAGATGCTGCTTGAGTTTGCGCAGTGCGTTTTCCAGTTCCAGGTAATCCGCCTCGGTGTAATCATCAAAGCGGCATTTACCGTGCGCCACCACTTGCGGGAAAATTTCTGCGAATTGCGCTTCACCTTGTTCAGTTAAGCGTATGAATAACTGGCGCTTGTCCTGATTGCCACGATCACGCTGGATGATGCCTTTCTCTTCCATGCGATCTAACACGCCAGTTAGCGTACCCTTGGTGATCAGGGTTTTTTCACCGAGTTCTTTGCACGTCATACCTGGGGTATTGCCCAGCGTCGCCAGAATATCAAACTGGGCGTGAGTTAAACCATATTGCCGGACATTTTGTGCTGAGCGGTGCTCAAATAATTGCATGCATTCTGCAAGCAAGCGTATGCTGCGTAAATAACGTTCTGCCATGATAGTAGACCGGACTAACGCATCTGTGCTGACACGACCTGACGCCGAAAACCCTGTCCGGGCGAGGCGAGCAGCTCAGCAGTTATACTGCGCAAGTCCTGTAAAAAAGGGGACTAGCCCCTGATTATATGACAGGACTCAGGCAAAACTGCTGCATAAACCCGGTTTTGCCTGCGTATCCTGTGACATTGTGCTTGCTACGATGACTAATTTGCACAATTTGGCTGTATGGGCGGGTAAAAAATCCAGTTACCCGCCACATTAAGGCATGAATCTGCATGAATCCGTATTAGTCGGCCTTAATCGCTTCAACCTGGATCGCCAGTTTCACTTCCGGCGAGAAGCGTGGCACGCCATAGCTCAAGCCAAAGTCGGCGCGGTTAAACGTCGCATGGGCATCGGCACCGCAAACTTCTTTTTTCAACATAGGATGATCAATACATTTGAAGCGGGTGATGTTCAGTGTCAAAGGTTTGGTCACACCGAGTAAGGTGAATTCGCCAACCACGGCTACCGGGGTGTCGCCATTAAACTTAATCGAGCTACCTTTGAATGTCGCGGTCGGGAATTGTGCAACATTGAACATGTCTTTACCTTTGGCATGCTCATTCATTTTTTCGTGACCAAAGTCGATGGAATTGGTATCCACTACGATATCGACGCTGCCGGTTTTTTTCGCTTTATCTAAAACCACACTACCGCTGGTTTTATTGAACTTACCGCGCCAAAACGAAATTCCAAAGTGATCCGCTTCAAAGCTGGGGTAAGTGTGATTTGGCTCTATCGTGTAAGTTTGCGCAAAGGCAGTGCCACAGCTTAATGCCAGCATAGCCAATAAGGGTTTTGCAAATTTCATAGGGTCTCCAGGAAGTGAGCGTAAATAAATGCCAGTTATGGCTGGGTGTAAAAATTAAATTGGATAGTGACTTCATCTGCCACCATGCCGGTGTCTTTCCATTCGCCTTCGCCGATATTAAAGCTCAGACGTTTGATCGGTAATTTACCCGTGAAATGGTAGGCTTTGCCTTCAGGTTTCACGTTTAAAGGGAATTGCACGTCGAGTACTTTGCCCTTAATCGTGAGTTTGCCGCTTGCAGTCAGCGTGCCAGCCGCAGCTGGTTTTAAGCTGCTCAGCACAAAGCTGGCCTTGGCAAATTGGGCGGCATTAAACCATTCTTTTTTCAAGACTTCTTTGTTGTAATCAGCATCGCCTAAATCAAAACTGGCAACATCAATTTCAACCTGCGCCTTGGTTGCTTCAGGTTTAGCCGCATCGTAGTCAAGCAAAGCCGCAAACTTTTTAAACTGTGCATCAACCGGCACATTCATTTGTTTAAAGGTGATCGTGACCTTGCTTTTGGCCGCATCAACTTTAAGCGGTGCTGCCTGAGCCAGACTCGTGCTTAACAAGGCCAGTGCCAGTAATGTGTGACGTAAGAACATACTATTTCCTTAATATTGAGTAGGTCGCGTGCTGTTAAAGCCTGGCAGCATGCGTTTTAATATCCCATCTTTGCTAATGAAGTGATGTTTGAGCGCCGCAGCAAAATGCAGTGCCACGACTAAAAATAAAAGCTTGCTCAAAACATCGTGTGCGGTTTTTAAAGTCTCTTTTAATTCGGGATTCGGCCCGATTAAAGTCGGTAATTCGATCAAACCCAGATACACCACGGGATAACCTGAAGCCGAGCTATACAAATAACCGGTAATCGGCAACGCGAACATCAGCACATACAAGGTCAGATGGCCGCCATGCGCCGCCAGCTTTTCCCAGCCAGGCATGCTAGCCGGCAGCGCTGGAATGTTTTGCATTTTTTGATGCAATAAACGCGTAATCAAACGCCAGGCCACCAGCGCCAACAAAGTCACGCCCAGCCATTTATGCCAGGAAAAATACTTAAGCTTGGTCGGGCTGATGCGCATATCGACCATGACGGTGCCAAGTGCAAAGGCCGCAATGATCAGAATCGCCATCAGCCAGTGCAAAAAGATCATCAAGCCAGGGTAACGTTGTTTCATGATGGAAATTAAATAGTTCGAATTAGGACTAAATATAACAAAAATTCAGAAACTCTGCACAGACTGATTTCAATTCTTAGTTTATGAGCTTAGATGCTTTGCTTATAAAGCAGTTCAGTCTGTTTGAAAGGATGGCTGAAAACGTAATAGGGATGCACCTTTTCAGCTCATGCATTGGAGATGCGCATGAATAGGGCGTGTTGGCAGGGTGTTTCTAAGAGCTTGTCAGTGGATTTTAGTGCAGGCTCAGAATCAGCGTATTTGTGCCTTAGTAATCCAGCCAGCCGCAGGAAAATAAGCTGGCGCGAAAACTAGCTTTTCGGCTTTTGCTTAGCCAGATTGATAATGCGTTCAGCAATTATTCTGGCTTCGGCTTTGGCGGCTTCGCTTAAACCACTGAGGTCGAATTCTTTGGTTTTACTATTGCCTAATGCGTAAGCCGTCGCTTCAGCCAGACTCAGGTAAGGACGTATACTTTTGCCGACTTCGGGATCCTGACTTGCCAGTTTAAGCGCATAGCGTAGAGCAGCCTGTGTATCGCTGCTAATACCAAAAGTAAGCGGTTTGTCGTCAGTAATAGTTACCAGCGATTCGACATCACCAGACTTGGCGTCACGCACCACATTTTGCAAAATCGGCGGATCAATAAGACCTGAGCGCATTCCCGCAAGCGCCGCACCACGTATATCTTTTTCAATAGCCAGCTTCAGTAAGCGAGCGCGTATGTGTTTACTATCACCCGCCAGGGTTTGGCAATTTGCGTACTCTCTTTGCAGACTTAATACCAATTCGGGTGGGAGTGTCTGCTGTGTTGCTGGTGTCAACTGCCGGGTAATGTGTAGACACTCAAAGAGCAAAGCCGCCACGTCAAATGCCATTTGCCCTTCTTGATTTGTTATGGCGTATAGAGCTTGATCATTAAGTGTACCTGGGTATTTGTTCCAATTTGCACTACCTTGACTTTGCGGTGTTGGTTTTGGGAGTTGTTCTTTAGGCTTCTCGGTTAGAAGTTCCATTTCAGGTTTGCGTTGATCTATCGCAACAGGTGGAATTGTGGGGGCTTTCTTGAGCTCGAGTTTTTGTTCGTTCACGGGAATTTGTGGTTCCTTCGTGTAGAAATAAACTGAGAGGGCGATTGTTAAACCAAAAGCCATCACGATGTAGTTAACACGTTCTGTATTCATTTTCATTGATCTCTGTTTGCATTAGTTATGCAATAAGACTTTCGTCCTTTTATCGCATCGATTGCACTGGAGTAGGTTTGGGTATTGATGGTTTCGCAATCTTGTGGGTGTCCACCAACTAGTCTTGGGCTCAAATTGAACCATCTTTCGAGTAAATTCCCATACCAATTACTGACTTTAGAAGCACAGACTTTCATACTTTCTGAAAATATATTTAAAGCTATTTTGGATTCGTCTTCGTACTCTTTTTCGCATTTTGCAACGTCTGTCGCTTTTTGTTGAGGCGTGCGTTTCCGGGGTGACGAGCCACCACCACCACTCCCACCTCCACCTGTATCTTCCCGCGTTTCGCGAGGAAAGCCAATGTTGTTTCCAGGGCATCTTTCGGATAAATGGCCATCGCTACAATCTACCTGGCCAGGAACTACTACTATCTCTTCGCCAGCTGACGCAAGTGTCGAGATTGAGATCAACCCAGTCACCAAGATAATACATTTTATGTTTCTTTTGTCCCAAGCTTTGTCTAGTTTTATTAACATCATATTCTCCATTCTCTTGTGAAGGTTTTTCTTCAAGGACAAATAAATTAAAACACGAAAAATTTACGGAACGAAAAGTAGTTACGTAAAAATTAGATGTGCCAATAATTGTTAATTATGCATATATAAATGTCAATTAAAATAATGATATTGATGTGATTTTATTAGGCGTGATGTTGTTAAGTTGTATAACATTTCCCCGCTTGATTTCGGATAGGGGATGCATCGTGAATGGATCGAATTCTAAAAATCTCAAAATTATGAAATCGGCCGGAATAGAATCTATCAATTAGATTAATTAAATTACAAAATATCGCGGCTCTTAGAAATTTTAAAAAATAAAGAGGTAGTAGTGATGAGGATTGAAGTTTAAAAAGATTGAAAATGTGTGTTTTTATTGTGCTTTTAGAATGGTGATGAACCAAAGCATTCTCAACGAAAGCAAGAATTGGTTGTTTTGCAAGACTACTAGTTGCTGGCTGGCTGAATTCTGGCTATTGACGTGGCGAGTAAAAAAGCTTGCATTATGCTGAGGTCGTTTGAAAAACTACTTTTTCTAAAATTCACCGAGGTTAATCATTAAGTTAATTTAAACGATGGCTGCACAATTTTTGGGAAAATCGCTAGAAAGGGCGGAATTTTGAGGCGTTGGTGTGGTTGAAGGCAAATTTTGTTGCCGGATGGGCTAATTGAGTCGAATTTTACCTAATTTAGATAGTGAGCTTCCCTCGATAATTAGTTCACCATCAGGTGAATATCATGCAGCCAGATTCTCTTGATTTTGTTTCTTTATCCAGTCGTCCATATATTGAACTGGTGAGCGATAACCTAATGTGGAGTGCTGGCGGGTTCGATTATAAAACACTTCAATATATTCAAAGCTTGCTGCCTTCATTGCGTCATGGGTTGCGTAACGAATGCCATGATAGCGCTCATTCTTGAAGCTATTGAACCAGATCTCTGTAGGTGCATTATCCCAGCAATTTCCTTTGCGGCTCATGGAGCAAACCATGCCAAATTCCTTGAGCTTGCTCTGGAACGCATGACTGGCATATTGGCTGCCACGATCTGAATGATGCATCACTCCGGCTGGTGGTCGGCGGCGGAACCATGCCATCGTTAAAGCGTCCGTCACAATGTCGCTGGTCATGCGTGGTTTGAGCGACCAGCCAATCACTTCCCGGTTGAATAGATCAAGCACAATGGCCAGATAGAGCCAACCTTCATCTGTCCACAAATACGTGATGTCCGAAGTCCACGCTTGATTCGGCGCCGTTGGCATAAAATTTCTATCGAGCAAATTGTCTGCGACAGGTAAGGCATGTTTTGAGTCTGTCGTTACCTTGTAGCGGCGTTTATGCCGTGCGCGTAGGCCATGCTCCCGCATGATTTTTTCAACACGTTCCTTGCTGGCTGTAAAACCGCGCAATCTCAGTTCTCTGATCATGCGTGGGCTGCCATACGCGCCCTTGAGTTCAGCATGAATGGAACGAATGATTGCCAGCATCTGTGTGTCCGTTAAGCGCCTTCTGCCAGGAACTCCACCTCGTTGCCAGGCGCGATAACCACTCACACTGACTTCGAATACTGCACACATCTCTGTTAAAGAATAGGTTTTGCTGTTGCCAGCTATCCATGCATACTTCACAGAACATCTTTCGCGAAGTATGCCGCAGCCTTCCTAAGAAACTCACTCGTTCGCAAGTAAATCTTGTGGCCGTAGCGCAAAACCAAATTGCGCGGCACGGCGATGCAATTGTTTGATGACGCGATCTCGGTATTGCTGTTCGTAATGGTCTGCGCCGGGATCGCGATACGCCATGCCATATCGCATCGCATTGTAGAACAGCACGGCTATCTTGTGGGCAGTTGCGGTCACTGCCTTGGCTTTGCCTATACACGCAGCAAGGCGTGGGTAAAATGCGCCGAGCGCAGTATCGGTTTTTCCGACATTGACCGCCGCCAGGCGCAAATCAACGGTGACCCTGCTGCTGGTCTTTCGTGTGTGTGCGGACAACACTTTACCGCCGCTGATTTTACATCCCGGCGATAGGGGAAGCCATGACGTGAAGTGCTTCGCGGTTGGCCAACGACTCAGATCTGTGCCACATTCTGCGATCAGGCGCAATGCCAGAAACGGGCCGATACCATGAATCTGGGTGAGATCAGTACCAGCAAGCTGGTACATGGCTGAACGGACATCGAAGTGTGGTTCGCTCGGCTGTCTGGTACGATGCCTGGCTTTTGGCAATGGTTCACTTGGAGTGGGGCGATGCTGATTGAGCGCGGCGACTGCACGCTCAATCTCAGCATCGCATTCGTCGATACAATGTTGGTAAAAACCGTAAAGTTCAAGTGCTTGCCTCAGAGCAAACACATGTTCTGGTTGATAGTTGCCAACCAGCGCGCTACGGATAGTTTCCATATCCGAATGGCAACGAACATCACGCATCGCTGCCAGCTTGTCTGGATCACGTTCACCAGCAACAATGGCGCGGATGATCTTCATACCGGTTACACCAGTTACCGTAGAAATAACATGATGCAACTGGATATTCATGAAGGTTAACGCCTTTTGCATGTGCTGGATATGTGCAGCAGCGTAATCCGTATGACGTTCGCGCGCACGCAAATAAGTTCGCAATTCTGCGATACGGCGCCCAGGACGAAAGCTTGCACGCAAGAGTCCACAGGCGTGTAACCTTTGCAGCCATTGCGCGTCATTGACGTCACTTTTGCGGCCAGGGACAGCTCTCGCCTCTCTGGCATTGGCCAGAACGACGTCGAGGCCCCTTGATTCCAGCACCTCATAGGCCGCAACCCAGTAGACACCGGTTGACTCCATCACAACGGTCTTGGTACCCGTCGCAACGAGCCAGTCAGCCATGCGTTGCAAGTCGCTGGTAAATGCCTGGAATGTCTGGACAGGTTCGTCACACAAATCAGGACTGACGGCAACAACATGAAATCGTGATCCGATGTCAATGCCGGCAGCAAATGGATGAATAATCGGTAGCCCCGAGGGCTTGGATCGGGTAGGTATTTGGGACATAGTTCCCCTCCTGGAAAGTCAAGCGCAGGACGGGGAACACGGTTAAAATCAACTTCCTAAACGGGGTCGATAAGCATCGCCACCACAACTGAGTCCGCAATTATCCCCAGGCCAGGTTTTTTGACGGGGTTGAAACCTCCAAGAAGCTTACGGCCAAGAGCCTGCGATCTCTGCAGTATAGTCGACCCGAGTTTCTATTCATCAGGGTGGCGGCGTGCCGCGTGGGGCGGTTTTTTATGATTTCGTTCTCCCGCTTGAGTCTGGCAACTTCTGCTCTTAATCGGGATAACTCCATGGCTTCGGACGTCACGACTTTAGTACCTGCGCCTTTGAGGTTACCTTCTGATGCAGCCTTGATCCAGTTTCGCAGCGTATGGTCGCTTAAACCCAGTTCCTTGACAACTACGGAGACAGCTTCACCGTCTGATACACGCTTGACTGCCAACTCTTTGAACTCGGTCGTATAAGCTTTTTTGGGTATCCTGTTCATCATTTGTCTTTCCAAAGTTACGTCTATTTTACGTCACCTTTGGGGAACTAAATTTCAGGGGAAGCTCAGAATTCTTTGAGTAGTAGTACAAATTTTAGAGCTACACTAGAAGACTCCAATTACAATTGTGACAAAAATTAACCTAAAATAACACGGTATGGCGAATTGAATGTAAACCAAAATGTATTTCTCAGTTCTCCACTTACGAGCGCTTTCCCAAACCAAAACGGCGCCAAGCCCTAAAGCCTGGCGCCGTTTTTTGCGTCGGTGACGCTGATTTAAATTGCTTTAGCTAAGCTTGCAGCTAAACCGATATAGCTGGCGGGGGTCATTGCCAATAATTCGGCTTTGGCGCTGTCTGGAATGGCCAGGCCCTGGACGAAGTCTTGCAAGGCTTGTTGGGTGATGCCTTTGCCACGCGTCAATTCCTTGAGTTGTTCGTAAGGATTGGCGATGCCGTAGCGGCGCATCACGGTTTGAATTGGTTCAGCCAAAACTTCCCAGCTGGCGTTGAGATCAGCGGCTAAGCGCTCAGGATTGGTTTCCAGTTTATTCAAACCACGCAAGCAGCTATCGTAAGCCAGCAAGGTGTAGCCGAGTGCCACGCCAATGTTACGCAAGACGGTGGAGTCAGTCAGGTCGCGCTGCCAGCGTGAGACCGGTAATTTTTCTGATAAATGGCGTAACAGGGAATTTGCTAAGCCGAGGTTGCCTTCGGAATTTTCAAAGTCGATAGGATTGACTTTGTGTGGCATGGTGGAAGAACCGATTTCACCAGCCTTGGTTTTTTGTTTGAAATAACCCAGCGAAATATAACCCCAGATATCACGGTTCAAATCCAGCAAAATGGTGTTGGCGCGGGCAAAGGCATCAAACAATTCAGCCATGTAATCGTGCGGCTCGATCTGGATGGTGTAAGGGTTGAACACCAGGCCTAAGCGCTGTTCGATGACTTGTTTAGAAAACGCTGGCCAGTCGTGCTGCGGGTAAGCAGATAAGTGTGCATTGTAGTTACCGACGGCGCCATTCATTTTGCCGAGAATTTCCACTTCAGCGATACGCTTAGCGGCGCGGCGCAAACGCGCGACCACGTTGGCGATTTCCTTGCCCAAGGTGGTCGGGCTGGCAGTCTGGCCGTGGGTGCGCGAGAGCATAGGAATCTCGGCATTCAAGTGCGCGATTTCGCTTAAACGTGCGATGACTTTTTCTAACATCGGCAACATGACCTCATTGCGTGCCGCTTTAATCATCATACCGTGCGAGGTATTGTTGATGTCTTCCGAAGTGCAGGCAAAGTGGATGAATTCGCTGGCGGCGAGTAATTCGGGGATGTCGTTAACTTTTTCTTTGAGCCAGTATTCGACCGCTTTGACGTCGTGATTGGTGACGGCTTCGATTTCTTTGATGCGGGCGGCATCGGCTTCGCTGAATTGTTCGGCCAACTGCAATAAAAATTCACGACCGGCGGCGGAGAAGGCTGGCACTTCGGCAAAGCCCGCTTCAGACAAGGCTAACAGCCAGTGAATTTCAACTTTGACGCGGTGGTGCATGAAACCCGCTTCAGAAAGCGTGGCACGCAGGGCGTCGACTTTGGCAGCATAACGGCCATCTAAGGGCGATAAAGCATTAAGTTGGGATAAAGACATGATAGTTCGCAGGAACAAAGTTGCAGAAGCGGGGCTAAGCAGCGCTAAGCTAACCTGACTATGATAAGAGACTGACTTATGGCCAGTCTCAGGTTAGTTTGCGCAAAGATGGCGTGATTTTACCATTGAAGCGCAGGGCGTTGCGGATTTCCTGCGTTGCCTCTGCAGGCTTGGCCGGTGCAGACTTAAAATTTTGCGATCGGCAGATCTGGTGGTTAGACGCAAAATGATGCTGACCAAGCGTAAAAACTAAGACCAGGCTGAGGTGAGAGCAGGCGCTTGCACGAGGTCAGCGTCTGTTTTGCACAAGTCCTAATTTAGTGTTTATTTTGACAATTGTGGTTACTTGTTGACAGGAATAAAGCCAAACTGACGACAATGCTATAATTTGAGCAAGTAATTCTTATAAACCTGGTAAGTTTAGTGTCAGCCCTATCGACTATGTTGGTAGGAAAACCGATTTACCTTAAGCTTTTGTTTTCATCTATGAAACTTATTGGATCTACCACCAGCCCCTTTGTACGTAAAGTCCGTGTTGTCTTGGCGGAAAAAAAACTTGATTATAGCTTTGTACTGGAGAATGTCTGGGCCGAGGATTCGATAATTGAGCAAGCTAACCCCTTAAGCCAAATTCCTTGTTTGTTAATGGAAGATGGTGAAGCGCTTTATGATTCGCGTGTCATCGTCGAGTATCTGGATACGCTGACTCCGGTCGGCAAATTAATACCACCAAATGGTCGCGAACGTGCTGAAGTTAAGCGCTGGGAAGCGCTGGCCGATGGCATACTCGATGCGGGCGTACTGGTGCGCATGGAAAATGTATTGCGTCCGGCTGAGTTGCGCAGCGAAGTCTGGCTGGCGCGACAAATGGCGAAAGTGAATGCAGGCTTAAAGCAAATGGCGCAGGATTTGGGCGAGTCAGCGTATTGTTCGGGTAACCACTTAAGCCTGGCTGACATCAGTGTGGCCTGTTGCCTGGGTTGGTTGAGTTTCCGTTTCCCCGAAATTAACTGGCGCGAGGATTACCCGAATCTGGCGCGTTTATTTGATAAGTTGTCGGAACGCGCTTCGTTTAAAGACACGATACCGCACGAATAAATGCTTGCCAGCCTTAATGTTGGTGACAGGTAAAAAAATAGCAGCGTAACGCTGCTATTTTTTTTGATTCATTTAAGCTGCGAAATCGCTTATTCTTCCATGGTCATTTGCGATTGCAAATAATTTTGTATGCCAATTTTGCCTATCAATTCGAGCTGGGTTTCTAACCAGTCGATGTGTTCTTCTGTATCTTGCAAGATCATTAAGAATAAGTCGCGCGACACATAATCGGCAGCGGCTTCGGCCGTGGCAATACCTTCTTTGACGGTTTTTTGCGCCGCTTGTTCGAGTTTTAAATCGCACTGCAGCATTTCTTGCGTCTCTTCGCCTATCATCAGCTTGTGCAAGGCTTGCAGGTTTGGTAGGCCACCCAGCATCAGGATACGGTCGATTAATTTGTCGGCGTGTTTCATTTCGCCTATCGATTCTTCGTATTCTTTCTTGGCGATCTTATCGAACCCCCAGTTTTTATACATGCGCGAGTGCAGATAATACTGATTGATGGCACTTAATTCGTTAGTCAGTTGGGCGTTGAGTAACTTGATGACTTTGGTGTCGCCTTTCATTTTGCTTTCCTTTGGTTCGGGTAAGGGGGAGTGCGAGGTCGGCTGGAATAGCGCTAGCCGGGTTCAGGCAGGCTGAACTGGGCGGCGGATCCCAGCAATGGTCAGTGTTTTAAACCGACGTTTTCGACATGATATTCGAATTGTCAGAAATTAACATGACAGAATGATAGTTTGACTGGCTTGAGTCTGACAGCCTGTCGAACTTAGGAATAGTTTGCAGAAATATCTTTCGTTTGGCCGATATTTCGTCACTTGTTGGATGACTATCCCGATCTTGACGTTGCAAAGTCGGCCAAATCCCTTCAGTCGCAGCGGGCTTGCCAGGCGCTCTCAGGTTGTCCGGGCGGGGAATTGAAGAGCTTAGCTATCGAGAGCGAAATTGACCGTCGCCGTGGCTATCATAGGCAAAGCGCGGCCATCTTCCAGATAGGGTTTAAATAAAGCACGTAATATCGCGTTTTTTGCCGCTTCATCAAGTCGGGCAAATCCTGAGGATTTCTGTACTTCTACTTTTTCAGCCTGACCTTTTTCATTGACTAACACACGCATCGTGACTTTGCCTTCTTCACCCATGCGGCGTGACAGTGGTGGGTAGACTGGATGCGGTTCTTGTAAATATTCAACAGCGCTGATTTGTTTGGGTTGGGTTGGGGCAGTTGCCGCTACCGGGGCCAGCGGAGCTGGTGTTTCGGCTTTAACGGGTGCCGGGGTCGGGGTTTGTGTTTGCTTTACAGTAATACTGGGTTCAGTCTGGGCAGTTTGTACTACGGGTACTGGTACTTCAGGTAAGCTTATTTTGGGTTGTTGGGGCGTGTTTTTTGCGACTTTGGGCGGCGGCGGTGGGGTCAGCTCAACGGGTTTGGGGAGCGGACTTACCACCATCATGATGCTCTCTTTCGGGAGTATCTCTATCGCTTTTTGCACTAAGCCATGTTTTAAGGCATAGATTAAGGCGATATGAGCCAGCGCAATCAGCACCAGCGCATACGTATGATTTTTAGTTTTTGCGACAGGGTAATCCAGACTCAGCGTACTCATAATAACCAGCAGTAAAAAACAAAATTAGCAAATCAGCCATTTATAGGCTTTGAAACTTCTTGTTAACCAGCCAGGGCGTTGGCTGGATTTGCAGGAAATTGCAAATTTTGAATAAACATCGGAACACTAAAGTGAGCTGCATCGTTTTGCACTTCACGCAAAATTTTCTTAGCGCAACCTGTGCATTTGCCACAGCAGGAGCCAACATCCAGACTCGCACGCAAATCTTTGACGCAGGTCGCGCCATTTGCCGCAGCATGGCGAATTTGCTTGTCAGAAACATTATTGCAAACACAAACTATCATAAAGCGCTTTCTTTAGCAGCCCTGGGCGATTTGCGCCAGGACCAGGAAAATTTCGATGTCGGGGCCGGCGACTCCGATACGATCTGCGTGCCAGCAGGTGTTTTTTCCGTCAATTCCTGCCATTGCTTGAGTAATTGCTCACAAGTAGCCCGAATGACTGGCGCGAGTTGGGCTGATTCCGCTAATAAAGCCAGATGGCGTTCTATCATCTGTGCTAAACGGGTTTCAGCACCGTTTTGCTGCCTGGCTTGAACTGAGTAATGTGACATCAGATACAAAACCGAAGACATAAGTAATTCAGGGCTGGCGTTTTGGGTGCTGGACATAGCGGCTCCGTTTTTGGTGTTGCGCTTAACGGTCATATGGCTGGCACCTGGCTGGCATACGCTTAGTGTTTATCTAAGCAGGTCACTCAGGCAGTCAGGATCAACTTATTCAGTTGCGTGATGCGTAAGCGGTAAATACGGCCTTCGTGGTCAATTTCTAATTCACGCAAGCGTTGCATTAAGTCTGAGCTTTTAATACGGGGCACAGGTTTAACTGCGGGCTTGGTGTCGACCACAGGCTTTTCCTCAGATTTAAATGTGGATAGGCTCATAATCTTTGCTTTAAATATAAACGAGAACAATTCTTATTTAGATTATTGAATATCTAATTCGCTTTTGCAAGTTTTTTTTGCAGTGCTAAGGAAAAAGTTTGTGCTGGCACAAGTCTGGCATGGCTAAGCTGCTAAGTTGCGGCATTAGCTTCATGGTGAGGAGAGGATTATTCCTTTGGCAAGCAGATCATCCGGTTTGCTAAAGCTATGTTGGTGTGAAATTCGCCGCATTGCAGTAAAAGCAGTAAAATCTCGCTTCCATTCGCGCATTTTGTGAAAAAGCAGCCAGCGTTAGACCAGCAAACGATAAGGATTAAACATGATAGTAATGATTACCGGGGCGAGTTCAGGATTTGGTGAAGCCATGGTGCGTCGCTTTGTGCAAGGCGGTCATCGTGTGATCGCGGCGGCGCGACGTAATGATCGTTTGTTGGCGTTGCAGCAAGAATTGGGTGAGGCGGTCTGGCCCTTAACACTAGACGTGAGTGATGTGCAATCCTTGCCGCTGGCGTTGGCCAGCCTGCCTGCGGATTGGCAAGCGATTGATGTCTTAATCAATAACGCCGGCCTGGCATTGGGGATCGAACCCGCCTGGCAAGCCAGTTTAGTGGAATGGCAAACCATGATTAATACCAATACGCTGGGTTTGGTCAGCTTAACGCATGCCGTGTTGCCGGCGATGATGGCAAAAAATTCTGGCTTAATTATAAATATTGGTTCGGTCGCAGGTAATACCGCTTACCCGGGCGGCAATGTGTATGGCGCAACCAAAGCCTTCGTTGAGCAATTTACCCGCAATTTGCGGGCTGACTTCGCTGGCACTGGCTTGCGCGCCACCAATATAGCGCCTGGCCTTTGTGGCGGTACTGAGTTTTCCAATGTGCGTTTGCGTGGCGATGATGAAGCCGCGGCCAAAGTCTATGCCGGAACTCAGCCTTTGACTGCCGAAGATATTGCCGAAACCGCGTTTTGGATCGCCAGCTTGCCCGCACACATCAATATTAATCAAATCGAAATGATGCCAACTTGCCAGGGCTATGGTGCCTTAAATATCAAGCGTCAGGCTTAAGTGATGGAACAGTTTGTTTCTGTGTTTGACTGGCCAGTCAGGGTCTATTACGAAGACACCGATGCGGGTGGCATCGTGTTTTATGCGAATTACCTGCGCTTTTTTGAACGGGCCCGGACTGAGTATTTACGCAGCCTGGGTGCGGCCCAGCAGGAATTGAAAGAGCAGACGGGCTTGATGTTTGTGGTTAAACTCTGCCAACTCGATTACCTTGCGCCTGCCCGGCTGGATGATGAACTGCAACTGCGTATGCAAATTAGTCAGTTAGGCCGTGCCAGTATGACGTTTGCACAAACAGCCTGGCGTGGCCAGCAACTTTTAGTGAGTGCGGAGGTCAAAGTGGTTTGCGTGCAAAGTCAGACCATGAAACCTCAGGCCATTCCGGATTTCATCCGGCAACAACTAAAGGTTTGACAAAGTCTGCAAAAAACGATTATTTTGCGCATCCTTGGATTTACTTCTTATTTCGCTGTGAGCGACACCTGAATTATGACCGTCACCGAAGATTTATCATTTATTAGTCTGATTGCCAATGCTTCCATCTTTGTGCAATTGGTTATGAGCCTGTTACTGCTGGTTTCACTGACCAGTTGGACGTATATCTTCAATAAACTGTTTGCGATTAAAAAAGCGCGTCGGCAAACTGAAGAGTTCGAACGTAATTTCTGGTCGGGCGGGAGTTTGCTTGACTTGTACCAGGAAGCCACAGCCAGCAAACGCCTGGGGCGTGGCGGTGGTGCGCTGGAGCGTATTTTCGAAGCGGGTATGAGCGAATACCACAAAGTCAAAAACGCCAGCAAAACCAATCTCGATGCCAGTGCCATGTTAGACGGGGCACGTCGTGCCATGCGCGCCGCCTATCAGCGTGAAATGGATATGCTGGACGCGCATCTGAACTTTTTAGCTTCAGTCGGCTCAGTTTCGCCTTATATCGGTTTATTGGGCACAGTCTGGGGGATTATGAATTCCTTCCGTGGCTTATCCAATGTACAGCAAGCTACTTTGGCGGCGGTCGCGCCAGGGATTGCCGAAGCGCTTATTGCGACTGCGATCGGGCTATTTGCCGCGATTCCTGCGGTGTTGGCTTACAACCGCTATTCTCACGATATTGACCGCTTAGCGATACGCTTTGAGAGCTTTATCGAAGAATTCAGTAATATTTTGCAACGTCAGTCGCGCTGAGTCACGCAGTCAGGAAACTATGTCGAGCTTACGTGGCGAACGCAAACGCAAACTCAAAGCAGAAATTAACGTCGTGCCGTATATCGACGTGATGCTGGTGTTATTGGTTATTTTTATGGTGTGCGCACCGATGACTAATCCCAGCGTGATTAATTTACCGACGGCTGGGCAATCGACTCAGCCACCCGCCGATTTTATCGAAGTCACGCTGCGTCCTGATGGCCCGCCTGTGATTAGCATTAATAGTAAAATCGGCAATAATGGCAATAATCGTCAGGAAGCTAAAGAAACTCTGCAAGATAAGCAACAGTTATTGCAAAGACTGCGTGAGTATCATCAGGCGAAACCTGAGTTAGCCGTGTTGATTTCGGCTGACAAAGGTTTAATTTACGACGAAGTGGTGCAAGTTATCGCCGAAGCTAAAAAAATCGGTATTCAACGTGTAGGTTTGGCTACCAAATAAGCGCGGTTGATTTGCATCAGTGCCGGTCTGCCTACCAACCCGGTCTTTTTAAGATCAGCGCTGACTTATTCAGATGCCTATGCAAAATTTTTTCCGGCGATACTGCGCGTTGAAGTGCCATGCGATTTCTGCGTACAGCAGGGCACTCCAATCCGCTCGTTTGCCGACACTGCTGTTCTGGCTACAGTTAAGCGTTAGCCCTTTGCTGTATGCGCAAGGAAATCCAGTCATTACCTCAGTCGGGCAAAACCCACCGCAAGCCTCACTTAACGGCGCAGTCAGCGCGGCGACCCTCGGCGCGAGCAGTGACGATATCGAGCAAACGCTCAGCGCCAGTGTGAGTCAGGCTAAATTGGAGCTGGCCTTGGATCAGCGTGAGCTGGCCGACTTACTGCAAACGCATCTGGCTGAATTAAGCGCGCCGGCTGTGAGCTTAAACCCCGCATTTTTGCGCCGCGTGCGCTTGCAAGTCGCCGATATCCTGGCAACGGAAGCTTATTTTGCCCCGACCATCAATTGGCGCTGGCATGCCCCCGATTCCGGGCAAAATTCTGCTGACACGCCGGTACTGGTGTTGCAGGTAGCGCCAGGCGCGCGTAGCGTCGTCGAAAATGTCACCTTGCGTTTTAAAGGTGCACTTGCTGAAGATAGCAGCCCGGCGGCACAACAATTACGTCGCCAATTGCAGGAAGACTGGAGCTTGGCAGTGGGTAGCGTGTTTCGCGATGCCGACTGGTCGGCCGCAAAAACGCAATTACAAGACAGCTTGCGCAGTCACGCCTACGCCGCAGCGCGTATCAGCCATAGTCAGGCTGAAGTTGATGCCGAGTTTCAACGGGTACGTATTTTGTTGGATATCGATAGCGGCCCGGTGTTTTATTTTGGCGCGCTGCAAGTCAAAGGTTTGCAACGTTATCCGCGTAGTTTGCTGGATGGATTTCGTGCGCCATCTGCAGGTGAGGTCTTCGATTTAGCGCAAATTAATGACTACCAGCGTGCCTTGCAAAATTCCGTGTACTTTGCCGGTGCCAGCGTCAGTTACAACGCCGATCCTGACAACGCTGCCGCCTTGCCATTGGAGTTGCTTGTGACTGAACGCCAATCGCGTCAGTTTAGCCTGGGGCTCGGCTATTCGACGAATACGGGCTACCGTGGTGAAATTGCCTACCGTGATCGCAATATTGCCAGCCGTGGTTTGGATTTGCACAGTGCACTGCGTCTGGAACAAAGACAGCAATTGTTTTACAGCGATTTATACTTGCCGCCAAGTCAGGCAGGCTTAAGCGATTCGCTGGGTTTGCTGGTGCAACGCAGTGATGTTTCAGACTTAAAACAAGATCGCTGGGCCATAGGCTTGAAACGCATTGAGCAACGCGGCAAGCTTGAACAAAAACTGGGGCTGCATTTTGAACGTGAACAAGTACAAGTCTTGTCTGGCGAAATCGAACGCAGCCGCTCCTTGATCGCCAGCATAGGCTGGACCTGGCGCGAACTGCAAAATCCCGACTATCGCTTGCAAGGGCAAATGCTGAGTCTGGAATTAGCTGGTGCAGAAAAAGCGCTGGCTTCAGATCAGCGCTTTATCCGCGTGCAAAGCAAATACCAGCGTTGGCTTAATTTGAGTCCACAGAATGACCTGATTGCGCGGATCGAGTTTGGGCAGGTATTTGCTAATGCCAGTCATGGCATACCCGAAGATTACTTATTTCGTACTGGCGGTAGTAATTCGGTACGAGGTTATTCGTATCAAGGCTTAGGCGTACCTGATCAGGGCAGTATCCGCGGTGGTCGTGTTATGTTAGCCGGGGGCCTTGAGTGGCAACATTGGTTAAACAAAACCTGGGGCATAGCGAGCTTTATTGACGCTGGTGACGCAGCGGCTAGTTGGCGCGAATTTTCGCTCAAACAAGGCATGGGCGTGGGCGCACGTTTTCGCTCACCGGCCGGACCACTGGGCCTGGATCTGGCGTATGGTCGACAAAGTAAAAAAATCCGGCTGGATTTTTCTATCTCTTTATCTTTTTAAGGAATCAGAGCGATGACGTCTGCCAGCCCTGAATCTGATCCCGCAAACTCCGGCACTACGCCTAGCTCTCAGCCAGCAACCAGAGTGGGCTGGTCACGCTGGCGTATATTCGCCTTGCTAGTGCTCAGCCTGCTCCTGATGCTGAGTCTGACTAGCGGCTTGCTCATGCAAACGCAGCGCGGCAGTGTCTGGTTACTGCAAACGCTGAGCAGTTTCGTGCCCGGCCAATTGCGGCTGCATGAAGTTCAGGGCAGCCTGGCACAAGGTTTGCGCATCGCTGAAATCGATTACCAGAACCCCCAGCTCAAACTCCGGCTGCGCCAACTGCACATGGAAATCCAATGGCGTGAATTGCTGCATGGCGAAGTCCTGGTATCCAGGCTGGCTATGGCTGGACTCGACTTGCAGCAATTGCAGGCCAGCGCCAGTCACGACAACGTGGTGCAAGACTTAAGTCTGCCTTTGCGCCTGAATATAGTGAATTGGCAAATTGCACGTCTGAGCTGGCAGGGTTTAGGGCAAAATGCGCAGGAATTGCTGCGCGATGCAGAGGGCAGTCTGGCGTTTCAACAGCAATGGCAATGGCAAATTCGCGCCAATTCTCAGCACTTGCAATGGCAATCAAACGGCCATTTAGCTGCGGCTGCGCCGTTTCAATTGCAAGCGCACTGGCAAGCGCAAATGCCTTTGGCCAGCACGGTGCTTGCCACATCGGGCACCACCGCCAGCGCCAATAAACAGTCCGCCAGCGATACCGCGCGCCTGCAATTGCAAAGTGACTGGCACGGCAGCTTAAGCGCATTAACAGCTGAGTTATCGGCTCAGGTGCAGGCTGCTGCAGTCAGTTCAGCGCCTGCTGCGTCCAACCATCAAGCCAGCCGTTTAAGTTTGAAACTGAGTTTGCGTGATGTGCTGAATTTCGACACGCGCGCTTT
Source organism: Undibacterium sp. (assembly GCA_041913845.1). GTDB lineage: Bacteria > Pseudomonadota > Gammaproteobacteria > Burkholderiales > Burkholderiaceae_D > Undibacterium. The sequence goes on along the minus strand of JAYSEN010000004.1, from coordinate 111,200 downwards.
AAGCCGGCATCTGGCACAACTGGATTTGCGCTTGCAGAATTTTAATCCAGCCGACTGGCACGCCGCTTGGCCGCACGCCGATTGGCAGGGTAGTGTGCAGCTTAGCGGCGCACAATCAGCACAGGCAAAGTCGCAGGATGGAACAAATCTGGAGCTACACGCTGCCTTGAAAAATCATAAACCCCAAAGTTGGGATCAGCATGGTTTGCCGGTACACGAAATTCAACTGGCCGGGCAACTCGGTTTGCAGCAAGCTGAACTCAGGCAAATTCGCCTGAGCCTGGCGGGGCAAGGACAGATGCTGGGGCAAGCGAAACTGGCCTGGCACGAGCGCGGTTTTAGTCAGATCGATTTTACCCAGCAATTGCGTCAGATTAATTTGCAAGCCCTGGATAAGCGTTTGCAAAACAGTCAGATTAACGGCCAGATTAAACTGCAGGGCGTGCCGCAAGTGCAGGCCAAACAAACGCATCAGCAAGGTTCTGCCAGCCTTTTGTCCGCATTGCAAATTCAGGCGCAGCTGCGCGAGCGACAAGCCGAATTGGAAGTACACGCGAATTACCTGTTTGCCACGCACAAGCTGCAGTTAAATCAAGCGCGCTTGCAAGCGCAACAAGCCAGCTTACGCGCTCAGGGCGAAATTCAATTGAGTCAGACTCAGCCATTTACCGCGCAACTGATTATGCAGCGCTTCGATCCGGCACGCTGGTTGAAAATGCCTGCCGGTGACATCAGTGCCGAATTGCAGCTCGCGGGTGAATTGCAAAAAAAGACTGCGGAAAACAAAACTGGCGCAGTCTGGCGTGCCAGCCTGAAAAATTTGCAGGGGCAATTAGCGGGAGCCAGCCTGAAGGGCGAGGCCGAATTCAGGCAAGAGCTGGCGCAGGCTTTGCAAATAGAGCTGGCGCGACTGGATTGGGGGAATAATCATCTGGCTCTGCAAGCCGACTTGCATGAGCAGAGCTATTGGCCAAAAACACTGAACTTGCAACTGCAGGCACGGCAATTGAATTTAGTTGATCAGATTTGCACGGCTTTAAATTTACCCTATCGCTTTGCTGGCGAACTTGAAGTGAACGGCAACTGGTCGGCTAAACAAAGTCAGTGGCAAGTCGCCGCGCGCCAATTGCAAATGCGTTGGCCGGAAAATAGCCTCGAATTGGCCGAGCTAAGCGGGCGCGCCGATTTACAGTGGGCAGCCACAGCGCATCCAGAATCCGCTGCCAAAGCTAAACCGGCCGGCATCTGGCAAGCGCAAGTGCAGGCTAAAAACTGGCAATGGCAATCGCCACAAAGCCCGCCCTGGTTAAGCCAATTAAGCCAGTTGCAAAACCTGAATTTGCAAGTCAGTGGCACCCCCGCCCAACACCAGATTCAGTTGCAGCAGCGTTGGCAAAATCAAGCCGAATTGCGTCTTGCCTTACAAGCTAGTTTGCAAAACGCCGCGCAAGCCGCGCCAAGCAGCTGGACCGATTTAGTCTGGCAGGCTAAGGTGCAGGAATTTAATCTGGATTTGAGCAAACCCGCTGCACAAGCAAATCAAACATACAGTTTGCAGCAGACCGCGCAATTACGCTGGGATGGCCAAGCTTTTAGTCTGCAACAAGCCGATTGGCGCGGCCCTTGGCTGAGTGTGCAACTGGCCGAACTGAAACTGGATCAGCAAGGTGTGCGCAGTCAGGGCAAAATTAATCAACTGGCGCCCTTACACTGGTTGAATTATCTGCAAAAAAGCCCCTTGCTGGCAGGCGATTTGCAATTAAGCGCCGATTGGAAATTGGATTGGCCCTGGATGCAAGCTAACTCCAGACTAACGCGTCAAGCCGAAATTAACTTGCAACGTCAGGCTGGCGATATTTTGATACACGATCAGGAAGGAACGCGCCTTGCCGTGGCACTTGGTTTGCAACAATGGCAGTTGCAAGCACGTGCCGACGCCAGACAAGTGACCTGGCGCAGCCTGGCGCAAGGCAACAAGCTGGGACGCTGGCAAGCGAATGGGCAATTCGACTTGACTGGGGATGAGCCAATAAATTGGGCGCAACTCAATCAACAAGCCAGTTTGCAAGCGGAAATCGCTGACTTGCAATGGCTGGGGCCTATCTTAAATCCGGGATTGTTATTGCGTGGCCGCTTACAAGCACAGGCGCAATTCTCAGGCAGTCTGGCGCAACCGCGTTATCAAGCCGAGGCGCAAGGACGTGAATTGCAACTTGCGTTTGCGGCGGAAGGCTTGTCTTTGGCGAATGGCGAACTTGATCTGAGTCTGGAGCAAAATAAACTGAAAGTGCAAAAGCTCGCTTTTTCACAAGCCATACAAACGGCACCGGCACATCCACGTTTGCGTGGCTGGAATAATGCCGGACAAAACGGCAGTTTGCGCGCCCAGGGTGAAATCGATTTGAATCAGGAACGCGGCAGCATACGCGCCGAAATGCAGCAATTTCCTTTGCTGCAAAGTAAAGACCGTTATCTGGTAGTGAGTGGTAACGCTGAAATTTCGGAAGCCCGGCAAATTTGGGAATTAAGCGGCAGGCTCCAAGCCGATGCCGCGTATTTTAAATTACCCAAAATGCCAGCACCGAGTTTATCCAGCGATGTCGTGGTGCATAAGGCGCAGCGCGAAAACACCAGCAAAGCCAGACAAGTATTTAAAACCCGGCTTGATTTCAGCTTTGATTTAGGCCCGCGCTTTGTCTTCGTCGGGCGCGGCTTAGATACCGGTTTAAGCGGCAGTCTGCGTTTGCGCGGCCAGGATGGCGCACCCTTGCAAGCCTCGGGCAGCATACGCACTGAAGGCGGTAATTACGAAGCCTATGGCCAAAAGTTAGAAATCGCGCGCGGCATCTTAAACTTTCAGGATAGCCCCGCCAATCCCGCTTTAAATGTGTTAGCGCTGCGACGTGGTCAGGCGGTCGAAGCGGGTGTGGAAATCTCTGGCACCGTCGCCAAACCCAAGGTCAGTTTGTATTCCGAACCCAGCGTACCCGACGCTGAAAAACTCGCCTGGTTAGTGTTGGGACGCGGCTCTGAACAACTCGCCGCTGGTGACGCCAGCTTGTTGATGTCAGCCGCCGGTGCGATTTTTGGTGGCGAAGGCCAGCGTAATATTCCTAAGCAAATTGTGAATGGTTTAGGCTTCGATGATTTTTCTATTGGCGCCTCCAGCGCACAAGCCAGCCGCCTGCCCAGCCAAACCGTCGCAGGTTCAACCGGGAATCACAGTAGCAGCAACGATCAGGTTTTGAGTTTAGGCAAACGTATCAGCCCCGACCTGGTGTTATCAGTAGAACGTGGCTTAGCCGACGCCAGCGGCGCCTTAAAACTCAGCTGGCAACTCACCCGCCGCATCAGCATCAACGCCCGCACCGGCAATGAATCCGCACTTGATGTGAATTACACGTTTGCGTTTCATTGAGTGACTGACTAAACGTTCTGATTTTGTTGTGCGAACGGGTGATTTTATGCGCGGGTGTATTCGCGGAAGAAAAGGCGCATAAAATAGGCGTGACTCGTTTTGATTATTAACTACGTAGCGTGGGCAATTTTTTGCCCACGATAATTGACGTCACACAGTTCAACGAAATCGCAAAGCAAACCTCATTGCACCTGAACAGCTTGTTCAAGCCAGACCTGAAAGCAAGTTAAAGCAGCTTAATTCACTTCAGCCAGACATTGTGATTTTAAGTCAGACTTGCCTATGCTATGGCATTGGCTTTTCTCTTGCTTGACCACACCCAGGCAATAATATTTCAAATCATAATCACGTATGCTATGGCATTCAGCGGGGGCGCGCTTGGCTTTGCCCAGGCATAAATAACGTTTATCGTAATCCGAAATCGAATGACAGCTGGCGTAGTCCGAGCTGCCAGAAATTGTCGCACCCGCTTCAGCGAGGCATTGATTGCGTTCACTGTAAGACGACAGTGACTGGCAATCGCTTTTACTGCCACGCGCCACACCCAGGCAGTACTGGCGCTTTTGATAGTCGCGTATGCTATGGCAATAGCTGCTGTCCTTTTTTGCCACGGCCAGACAATGCAGTTTTTGATCAGCGTCGGAAATGCTATTGCAGCGAGACGCATCGGCGGCCCAACTGACCTGGGCGCTTAAGCCCGCACTCACTAGCAAAACTTGTACTAGTGTCGTCAATTTCGAAAGGCTAGTCACGCGCATCTTATTTGCCCTGTAATTTGACTTCAAAGCTTTTCTTGCCCAGCCACTCTCCCTGTAATTGCTCAGCATTCGCGCTCAGCGTGAATTTGGCGGCGGCTTCGCCTTTTTCTGATTTTTCTTGCAGCTCGATGCGCTCTTTATCAACCACGCCTTCTAAGCGTATTGGTTTTTTAAATTTGTCGTAAAAGTACCATCCCGAGAATTTGACTTTGCCTGAATTGGCCGGGTAGGGGAAGTGATCCAGCAACATGGTAATCGGCATTGTCGCCAGGCTACCTTTCAAGACCCGGCCACCCCAGGGCGATGATGCGCTGTAATCTGCGGGCAGGGCGTTGCCCAGCAACAGGCTTTTGCCATACGCGCTTAAATCGGCACTCAGGCTGGCATAGGGGAGTTCATAATCGATCTGGGCTTCGGCATTCAGCACTTGCAAGGCATGTGGCACGCTACAACTACCCATGGTGATTTTGATGGATTTTTTAGTGAAACGGAAATCATTCAGGCCGGGCTTCTCAGAGCGCCAGGATTTTTCGCAATCAGCAAGCGCTTCCCGCGCGATGTCATCGTCGTATTGATCACGCAGCGATTTCAATTTGGCGAGAATTTTCTTTTGCCCCTGCAGCGCAATCTCATCCTGGCGCCGCTGACTGAGCAAGTCGCTCAAAATAATTTCACGGGCGTTGCGCAAATCCAGATTGATCTGGGTTGCATCACTATTGCAATAGGCTGCACAAGCGTCGCGATTAATCACTAGCGACAAAATGCGTGCATCCTGATGATAGATATCATACGAATAAGTCAGCTTATCATCCGGATCAACCGCATCAATGCGCCAATTCGCCTGGTAAGTCGTGGGCGCCAGCGTATCAACAGCGCGGATGTAGATAAAATCATTGACTGAGGTAGCCACATCGCCACCTGAAAAATACGGCAGCTTACCCAAGGCGAGTTTTTTCGCGCCATTCCCCGCATACACATTAACGGTCTTTACCTGAAGTGCGGCTCCCACTGCGGCAGTTTGCGCCCAGACCTGGTCATACTTGCCAAACAGGCTGATCGCTGTCGCCAACACCAAACCACCCACTCGTCGCGATTGAACACGCATACTACAGACTCCTTTATAGACAGGGACTTTAATCGTCGATATTGTAAGCAAATGTGCTAGGCTTGACGATTAAAATTTGCTGGGCTGGGTTGGTGGATCAGGTGCAGGCATCAGGAATAAGAGAGAGCTATGGCTTTGCCGAAAGCGGACATGATTAGATCGGTTAAATTGGTTCAGAAGTGTCAGAATGCGATGTGGCGGCGTGCCATCGTATTTGCTCCTGACTTCAGCGTAAGCGTTGATGATGATTAATTTGTTGATTTCATTTGCTTATGTGATACTTGCTGCTCCGAGACTATGATACTCATGACAGATCGTGAGCAGTTGAAATATTGAGCTTGACCGGTTTAACGCGGGCTGGCCGCTGTTGTTGAGACCCAGCTTAAGAATTTTCGACCAGTTTTCGTCAAACGACGACACACTGGGTGATCTGACTGATGATTGCGTTAAATACGCGATAAGCTCTGCTTGTATCCGTGCGATAGTCTATGGATGTACAGATAGAGGAAGTCTTAGGCTTCAACCTAAGGTCCCTATTGCCAAACAACGATAAAACAAAAGAAATCCCATGAATTTACATTTAACGTCAGCGATTGGTGCTGCCGCGTTTGCGCTTCTGACAGCAGTCATACTATTGCCGTTAGCAAAGCGAATTCAGTCGTACCTGGAATGCAAACTTCGTTCTGAAGAGGGCGAACTTGGAGAGTCAGATCCATATACAGCTAGCAAGTTTGAATTTTCTGGCTTACCTGCATTCCTTATTTGTGCGATAGGTGCGGTACTTGCTTACATTTCACTCAGTGCTTTCGGGATGAATGTAATGGGGCTTGCAACATGTGTTTACTTCTTTGTTTTACTTTTGTTGGCAGTAATTAATCTGAAAAGTTATCTGCTACCAGATTTAATAGTCGCGCCTAGTATAGTCATATCATTGCTGTTTCATGTCTGGCACGGAAATCCACTTGACCATCTATATGGCGCGATTGCAGGGTACGCATCACTCTACCTGTTGATGCTAATTTTGATGATTCTACTTCGCATTGAGGCAATAGGACGTGGCGATATGAAGGTTCTTGCATTGGCGGGTGCGTGGTTTGGTTTAGTCGCAATGCCTGTCGTGTGGATTGTATTCGTTGGGATTTCTGTAATTCATGTCTTGTTTGGTAGGATGCTCACGCAAGCTCGCTACGTTGCTACCGGACCGACTCATTTAGCGGCATCCATTGCTTTTCTGGCTTACGAATATCTTTTATAGGCGCGTAGTATAGGTAGGAGTACTCTCAATAAATGTCACGCATGCTCTCATCATTTAATCTTTCCCAAATTGAACTCAAGGCTCATGCTGCCTGGGATGAGGGCGATTTGGTCTTGGCTTTCAACTTATTTAGCGATGCGGCACATCGTGGTTCAGCGAGTTGCATGCTGAGTTTGGGCTATTTTTATGATGAAGGTCTAGCTACGGGCGTTGATAAAAAGCGGGCGATGTATTGGTATAAAAAAGCCTATCGCCTGGGGAGTAGTGCCGCCGCTTCGAATATAGCCATCCTTCATCGCGAACAAGCGCGTCTTCGTCTGATGGTGTCGTGGTGGCGTCGCGCGATCCGCTTAGGTGATGGTGATGCCGAGCTAGAATTAGCCAAGTGTTTGATTGCTGGGCAGGGTGTGAGAAAATCCCTGTCTGCCGCCAAACAGCTGTTGTGCAGCGCGCTGGCTTCAACGCATATTTGCCCTGCAGGTTGGGAAGAAGCCGAGGCATTGTTGAGGCAGTTGCCGGAATGCTGAATCGTGTGCTGAGTCCGCTGCCGTATTGAGTAAACTTTTTCGTGTCGGCAAATAAGGGCAAAAATTTACGCAGAAACACGCCCATTTTATGCGCCTTAGCGCCGCTTTTGCTCTGCCAGAGCGCTTAAAATGGGCGTGTCCAATTTTAAGATCTTTTCTCGGTGTATTCGCCTCAAGTTGTCGCGCAATATAAATTTTTCATGGTGATGATGTGTGCTATATCTGCGTTGTGAGTACGAGTTTAGAACCCGATAAAGACTAGCGTAACGAAAAATGAAGCTAAGCCTGCAAACCGTGTTTGAAAGTCCGTTGTTGGCGATACGCTATGCGCAGGCGCGACCAAGCGCTCAGGCCATCAGTGAGATAGAAACTGAAACGGCTGATTTGCTGTTGTTGCCCTTGACGGGCGTGTTTGCGAAACACGATAAACCGGGCCAGCATTATATTGCGAATCCCAATCATGCTTTATTGTTAGCGGCGCAGCAGCCGTATCGCATCAGCTTTCCCGATCAGCGAGGTGATGAAAGTCTGGTACTGGAGTTCGCACCGTCGCTCTTGCAACAGCTGGTGTTTGAGCAATCAGGTGCAGAGCATCTGGCTAGCACAAAATTAGCCGCGCATGGTTTATTGCCAGCGTCGGCCTTATTGCAGCGCCAGCTGTTATGGCAGCGTTTGCGAACCGCAGCGGCTAGCCAGCTCGAAGTGGAAGAGCAATGTCTGGCGCTTGGCACGGCAAGCTTACTGGCAGCAATGCGCGAACCTTTGAAAACGCCGCAGCGGTCAGCGACGCAGGCACGCCAGCGTTGCCAGGTTGAACGTATTAAAGAAATCATCGCGTTAGCGCCCGCACCGGATTGGAGTCTCAGTAAGCTGGCGCTGGAAGTGCATACTACGCCCTATCATTTACATAGAATTTTTTCGCCAGCAGGTCGGTCTGCCTATCCATCAGTATTTGTTGCGCACGCGCTTATTACAAGCACTCGCGGCGATGGCCGAAGGCAAACAGAGTTTAAGTGAGATTGCACTTGCTGCGGGGTTTAACCAGCATAGCCATTTCGTCAGCAGTTTTCGTGCGGTGTTTGGTTTTTCACCAACAGAAGTACGCCAACACCTAGGTTGTCAGCGGTATGCAAGAGCACAATCTTGAGCAGAAACCCTATTGCACTTGGGCGCAAATTAGATCGACAGGCCAGATTGATGACCCAACCGAGAAGTCGATTTGCTCACTAAGGCCAAGTAAATGGCCAATCCGCAAGACGCAACTGGTGTACACGTCAAACATAGCGTGATTATAGCTTTTACCTCCACCCCAAATATCATAGCTTCGACGTCGGCTTGCCGCTTTGTAGGCCGCAGCTGCTTCTGGCAGCAGGGCGTTGAGCGCAGTGATGTCACGCCTGCACAGTGTTTGCCATAATGTTGCATAAACTGGATTGAGTTTCCATTGTTTGTAGTGTTTTTGCATAGAGATAGCAAGTCGCTCAGTTAATTCCGAATCTCCAGCGTAAGCTGCATGCATGATACGTGACTCTGCGGCGAGGATGTCAGGGTCGCGATTTAATGACAGATCTAGTCTGACGAAGTCGTATTGATAAAAATCAGCCAGTTTTAGCCACGTATCAATTTGATTTCCCATTAACAGACAACAGTACAAGTGATAAAAGTAGTTAACGGGAATAATTCCGCTTTGCGCGGTTTCGAATTTGAAGTCAGCCGGGGTGTGTTGTCTTTGTTGGCAGGCTAGTACGATGGTCTTGTAGCAACATTCAACTTTATTCCAAAGTTGTTGCGCAAGCTCCGTATTATTATAGCTGGCATGAGCGATGGCGCCAGCTATCAGGCAGTCTTCCGAAGCACTATTAACCATGATTGATATCATGCCAGCATAGTCTTTTTTTTCCAACCAGAACGAGAGTAATGTTTCAAAATCTGATTCGTGCTCTTCAATAAACTCAGTACGTGACTGAAAAATTGAGTCGGTTTGTGCCTTGCTTTGTGCTGATACATTGCTCATAGTGACTTTTTGCTCCTTGCTCTTTATTAATAAGGATTACCGCAGCTCGTGCATGCAGCCTATGCTTTGCCCCGACTTACGAACGATATGCTTAGTTTGATCGCGCAAAACGCGGCCTTGGCTTTGGCATTGGTTCAATTCCTGCGCACTAGTGTGACTTTGCTTGGTCGTTTGCAATTATATTCTGAGTTGGTACTTAGGCAAAACAGACGCTGGCCTCATTGATTTGCCGTTTTGTGCTCAAGTACTGCCTTCGACTTCACGCCGTATCAGCAACTTTGCATAAGTCCTCCCTCAAAGTCAGAGTGAGTAGTGGATGTATGCTAAATAGACTTTGAAACCGACTCGCCTTAGCGCGCTCACCTCGTATGGTCTGCGGCCTTAAGCCGGTTCTGTGATTTTACGTCAGCGATAGCGTGCCTCCGCAAGCAATGCGAGCTGATCGTCAGTGCTAGGTGCTTAGAATTGAGCAAGATTTTGATAGTCAGGCCGATTTTATTTGTCTACGCTGTCAGGGTTTTTAACATTCAATTTGCGCATGGAAACTAGCAAACACTCATATTGGGTTTACTCCGCTTTATTAGTCAGGCACCCGACGGCTTGGATAATGCTGTTACTGATTTTGCTCATCTTTCCGATTATAGCAGCGAATTTTGGTAATTCCTGGGTGCGCATGATGGACATGGTTTTACTGTATACCATGATGGCACTGGGTTTGAATCTGGTGGTGGGCTTTGCGGGTTTACTCGACCTCGGCTACATTGCGTTTTATGCGCTCGGGGCGTATTTGACGGCATTGCTCGCTTCACCGCAATTTGCCTTATTCCTGAGTTCGCTTGCTGAGCATTATCCCGTTTTTGGGCAAATGCTGATCACCTATTTTGGTACTGACATCGCCAGCCAGGGTTTGCATTTGCCTATCTGGCTGATCTTACCTTTATGTGCCTTGTTGGCGGGTTTGCTGGGCGCGGTACTGGGCGCGCCGACACTCAAGTTGCGCGGCGATTACCTGGCCGTTGTGACCTTGGGCTTTGGTGAAATTATCCGTGTATTACTCATCAATCTGAATGTACCGATTAATCTGACCGATGGCCCCAAGGGCATCAATATGATAGACCCAGTCAGTGTATTCGGCGTGTCGTTAGCGGGCGAGGGCGGCATGGTGAACTTGCCGGGTTTCGCTATGCCCTCGGTGAATGCCTATTACTATGTGTTTTTAGCGCTCTGCATGGTGATTGTATTTGTTTCCTTGCGACTGGAAAATTCGCGCCTGGGACGGGCATTTGTGGCGATACGCGAAGATGAGATGGCGGCCAAAGCGATGGGAATTAATACCCGCAATACGAAGTTGCTGGTGTTTGCGCTGGGCGCATCCTTTGGCGGGCTTGCAGGGTGTTTGTTTGCTTCGTTCCAACGCTTTATTTCACCCGAATCATTTGCGCTGAATGAATCCGTTGCCGTGCTGGCGATGGTGGTATTGGGTGGCATGGGCCATATTCCCGGCGTGATTTTAGGGAGCGTGATTTTGGCGGCTTTACCTGAAGTATTACGCCATCTGGTTGAACCTTTACAGCTGTATTTGTTTGGACAAATCTTGATCGAAGCGGCGGTGTTACGGCAACTTTTAATCGGCCTGGCGATGGTATTGATCATGCTTAGTCGACCTGCTGGAATCTGGCCGCGAGCGAGCCGCGAGACAAGTGCAAGCAGCATGGATATTTAGCGCAAATTGAATTCGCTAATATAAGCAGCCAATAGATTGCCTGGCATTTAATTCATCGAGTTGATGGCTTAACGTTCAGCTATCAACTCAATGTGTTTGCCTATCATCCTCTCTTGTTTGGCGAACTTCATCGTCAAATTGTGACGAGGATTAAGCTGTTTATGTTTGCGGATAAACAGAAGCAGCTGCAAGCAAGCGTTGATCTTGATTACGCTCAGTTAAAGCATAGACAAAACCATGATGCAAGGCATAGGCGCCGACTTCGCCTTGCTTATTTAAAGCGAGTAAGCAAACTTGCAAATGCTTGCTGGCAGCTTCACGCTTTTGCACGATACGTTGCAACGCCGCCAGACAAGCTTCAGCCGGCGTACGGCCCTGGCGCATCAGTTCGACCACTAAAAAACTGGCAGCATTGCGTATCATTTCTTCACCCACGCCTGAGGCAGTAGCGGCACCGACTGCATTATCGACGTAGAGACCTGCGCCAATAATCGGGCTATCGCCGACCCGGCCACGCAGTTTCCAGGCCATGCCACTGGTGGTGCAGGCACCAGCTAGTTTGCCATGCTGATCGAGTGCCAGGATGCCCAAAGTATCGTGATTAGTTTTATCGCCGGGGCGTGCCTGGTTCAGTCTTTCCGCATTGATTTGCGGCTGATACTGACTGGTTTTTTTCCAGTCTTGCCAGGCTAGTTTTGCAGCATCAGTGAGTAAGTTTTCTTTTTTAAAGCCGTGTTGTAAAGCGAATTGCTGCGCACCTGCACCTACCAGCAAAACATGCGGACTCTGTTCCATGACTTTGCGGGCGACCGAAATTGGATGAGCTATCTCTTCGAGTGCAGCTACCGCGCCGCAAGCACCGCTGCCATCCATAATGCTGGCGTCCAGACTCAGGTGACCATCGCGATCCGGGTAGCCACAGCGCCCAACCGTGCTATTGCATAATTCACTCTCGGCCCAGCGTGCGCCCTGTTCCACGGCATCTAAGGCTGAACCTGCTTTAGCCAACACTTGCCAGGCCGCCTGATTGGCACCCACGCCAAAGTCCCAGGTTGAGACCACGCGGGCGATGCCCGTGTTCGCTTTTACGTGGGGGAGTGGCCACAATAAATTCAGGCTGACACCAGCCAGAGTTTGTAAGCAAGTACGGCGTGTAGTCATCGTGTATTTCCCCAATATGGCTGCGCTACGACTAGAAAGTCCGTTGAGTCTGAGCAGGGTTGGGTGTCCAGATACAGAACTCACCCTGTGTACAGCATGGGGATTATTTTACGACTATTTTTCGTAATGACAGGCACTGTCCGCAATGGTCCCCGCTGTTTAGTTATCGTCCAGCTAAACAGCGAAGGCCATGCTGTTGAAGATTAATTGGCGGTTTGCTCGATAAACTTACCGCTCGCATCGATACGGTAATTTTTCAACACTAAGCCTGTATTGGCAGTTGATCCAGGCTGTGTCTTTACCGAAATCAGGTAATCCTGGCTGATTTCAAATTCGCTTAATTCCAGCGTGGCGTCTTTATTTTCTGGTTCATACCATTCACCTTCAACATACAGGCTATCCAGTAAAGTGTTGCCTTTAACTGTTGCCAGGTAATAGCGATAACTAAAGTCGCCACAATCTGCTGGAATTAAAATAACTTCGAAGTCGTTGAACTTCGGCAGCGAGATATGTCTTAGTTTTTCATCGGTACAAATAAAGTCCTCCGCGTGAATTATCTCGCAGCTCGCCACTTCAAGTTTGATATTGTCGCTATTGTGTTTTTGCTTTACTGGTAAGCTGTAGCGACTAGCAGAAAGGCAACTTGTACTCGCTGTGCTAGCTTGACGATGAGCGACCACCGGCGCACTCTTTGGTGTGCCCGGGTCATAGTTTTCCAGACTAGGCGAGTTAACCCAGTTAGGTTTAATCGGTAAGAAGTAAAGCCCGGCTAAAACCAGTGCGACTAGCGAAATAATAAGGATTACCAATTTTTTCATAGCGAGGGAGAGCTTAAACTTAACAGTGAATGTATGGAAATGATCCGCATTCCGCCAGGAAGAAATCTGGGTGAGGCGACTATTTAGAGAAACACGTAGTTTACCCAATCTCAATTCGCCGTGTATAGCTGGACAAAAGTTAGTCGTTGAACCCTGCCGTAAAAAACGATTGGCAATAGCGGAGCGTAACCGCAATGCTTGTAAGTGATGAGCCGCGTTGGGCTAGCCAATTTTAAGAACAGCGAAATTGTGAATGCTTACGACAAATACATCGCGGTGTGAGTTTTTATGCGGGGAAGTGTAGCGATCAGGCCAGGCAGGCGCTTGTTAATTGGAATTAAGCTGTTGTGCTCTGAGCGCGAGCTTAATTGTGACAACTTTTCGACCTGGCCAAGGCATCAGAACCTGTGTATTGATTTACGGCAAAGATATTTCACCTTGTTGCTATCAACCGCAAGCGTTGGGGGCGATCAATTTGCACTAACTGAATATGGTGCGGCACAGTTTTTCCTCAGACCTGATGGGCTCGCTTAGTCGGCTCCGCCAGCTTATACTGGCGGAGCTGCACTATGCCCGTACTTACTTGCGTACCGCCGTCATGGCATTTAGCAGTGTACCTTGTGCATCATCACCATCGAGTGACCAGCTGAATAAGCCACCCAGACCCTGGTCTTTAACATATGTCGCTTTCAGATTAATCACGCTGGCATCGTCGTAACTCCAGAATTCATTGCCATCATAAAACCACAATTGCTTGGTCAGAGGATGGGTATAACGCTTGCCATTTTTCAGCACCAGCTTTTTGTAGTCGTCAAAACCAGCTTCAAACGTGCCGGGTGCAGGACCTGTCGCGCTTTGGTATAAGCCATCACCTTTAGCGCCAGCGGCGACGCCTTTCCAGCCGCGACCATAGAAGGGCACGCCGACCACTACTTTAGATTTTGGCATACCAGCCGCTAATACAGCTTGCACCGCATCGTGCACGTCATAGAGTTTGGCGTCACCCGTAGCTGGGTTAGCCGGATCAGGATAGAGATTCGATTGGAAATTAGTCGGTCCGGTACCTTCCCAGCCACCGTGAAAGTCATAGCTCATGATATTCACCCAATCCAGGTAGGAGCTATAAGGACCAGGTTCAGTATTCCGAATTTTATCGACGCCAGAACCTACCGCAGCAGTCAGGTAATAACGACGCTTATTTGCTGCAGCCAGGGCATCGAGCTGAGCCCGGAATTCGGCCATCAATAAGGTGAAATTACGTTTGTCCTCGGGGCTGCTGCTATTGGTAGGTAAGCCACCGCCGGTAGGGTATTCCCAATCGATATCGATACCATCAAACACGCCCTTGGCTGCGCCCACGCCACCTGTACCTTCAGCGACCGGTAAATTGCCTTTGATGTAGAGATCAATACAGGACTTGACCATGGCTTTGCGTGAAGTATCGGTTTTTGCAAAGGTCGAGAAATTTTTCGACCAGGTCCAGCCACCCAGGGAAATTAAAACTTTCAGATTTGGATTGCGCAGCTTTAGTTTTTTGAGTTGATTAAAGTTGCCTTTGAGTTTGGCATCCCAGGTGTCACCTACGCCATCGACCGATTCATTGGCGGCAAAACCACGTTGATAATCTGCCCAGCCATCGCCACCATCGCCATTACCATTTTCTGTGCGGGTAATGATGTTGCAACGGCCATCGGCATACACATTGCCAAAGGCATAGTTTAAGAAAGTCAGTTTTTTGTCGCCCCCGCTATTGACCAGGTCGCGCACTTTATAGTTGCGGCCATAGATGCCCCATTGTGTGAAATACGAACCGAGGTGTTTCCCTACGGTAGGTGTGGGTTCAGGAATGCCGCTGCCATCGCCATCAGGGGGCGTGGTGGGTTTACATTCGCTCAGAGGACGTTCTTCCCATGGACCCCATTGGCTGGCACCCGGTGCTTCATTCTGGGTGTACCATTTAGCACGCCAGGCTTTGTTGTTGTAGCTGGCATAGCTGCCCTGAGTATAGACCTGGCCACTAGCCCAGGGATTGCATTCCACCGCGTAACTAAGTTTGCTGCAAAATAAACTGGCGCAGAGTAAGCCACCTTGCAAAACAACGAGTTGTGTCAACTTCATATTTCCCCCTAAGAAAATGTGATGCGCATATAGTGAATGCCATGTGTATTAGGAAGCAGAACCCAGTCCACACGGCCAGACTGCGTTCCTAATCGCTTTACGGGCGCTGGATTATTTCAACTTGACATTAAAGTAGTACTCAACACAGCGCACATAGTCGCCCGCTTTTAAGGCATTAAAACGAGTTTGATAGCCCACCAGTTTGCAGGCATAACTTTTGCCATCAGGACGTGTTGGGTCATAGCTCCAGTCTTGTTCCCAGGCCAGTAACTGCGCACCTGCACCATTTGCAGGGAAGGGTTGCATTTTGGCGCAGCTCAGTGCTTCATTTGCTGGGATGGGTACGGCCAGATATGGCGCAAAGTTTTGGTAGTAGCTGATGCGATTGAGTGCCTGAGGTTTGTCGCTACCGCTATTGCATTCAATACCACCGTTAATGATGTGAATCGTGGCACCGAAACCAGCGCTGATATTCGCGGCTTTATCGGCAGCATTTGGCTGCCAGGTGCCATCGATCACATGCAACATTGATGGCTTGGGGGGCTGCGGGTAAACATAAAAGAACACTGCTGAAGCCAGATTCAACCAGGTATCGGCGACCAGTTCAGGTTGGTCGAGCAAGTTACGCACACTCCCAAACATCGCATCAGAAAACGGGCCATAGTTATAGTTGTAAGAAAGTTGTTTAGCACCCCGGCCATAATATTTTTTCCAGCGTCCGGCACTGTCTTTGCCACAGGGCCAGGTTTGTCCTTGCCAGGTCGAGGGATCACATTCGGCGTTATAGCCGCACGAGGTGTCGTCATCGCGGCAACCAGCTTCACGTAAGAAATACAAACCCTGACGCCATTGCGGTATGCTGGCATTCGGATCATGTGCGCCCGTCTCTTGCGCAAAGTGGGCGAACATCGTGGCTAAACCTTTGCGGCAGATGGCATCGGCATTGCGGCCATCTGTGTAATCGCCACAAACCGCAGGGAACTTGGCTATCGCTTGCAAAAAACGCGTGTAGCTATAACTTTCGTGACGCATAGCAAACAAGGTTTGCCAATCGTTGCTACTTAAGATTCGTTCGACGCGTTTTACATTCGCAGGATTAGCCGCTCGGCCAGGTTGTACTGCTTCAACACTAGCAGTATCAAGAGTGCGTACTGAGCTCTTAATTTGTTGAAATAAGGCGTTGCTGGTTTTGTTTTGCTCTGCTTGCTGCGCTTCAAGTAAGCTAGGGATGCCATTACTTGTACCACCACCAGGTGTGCCGCTATCGTCGAATTGGCATTCACCTGCTGGACGCGCTTCCCAGACATCGGCTTGCCCTGGCTGATTATTTTGACTCCACCATTTGGCGCGATAACTGGTGTTATTCGCAACGGCATAATCTCCTTTCAGGTAGACCTTGCTGGCTTGCCATGTGCCGCAAACCGGTAAACTTGCGTGGCTAGTCTGGCTGATGCTTAACAAGCCCAGCGTTAATCCTAGCGTCAAGAAATTTCGCAAATACATAGTGTCTCCTTGTTTTTTTGAACGGACTCAGGTCGTACCAGCCGATTTTCGCGTGCTGTCAGACACAGCGAGATCGGGAATCTCGCTGCGCTGCTGCAGGCTGCTTGTTGCTGATTAACCGGGCAAAGCTTTATTTGATGTAGGGTAAATAAGGGCGCTCGCTTCGGGTTGCGTAAGGTTTGCCATTGATATAGACCGCAAAATTGCTGGGGCCGCTGATAGGCAAGTAATACACCACAGCGAGACTGGTCGAAGCGCCGGGAGCCAGACTGGACCAGCCAGGTAATTTCACAGAAACCCGGTGCAAATCACCTTTCAGGCCACCGATGTTATTTCCGCTATGTCCGGTGCTAATGACTTTCATACCAAATCCTGATTGGTCTGCCATAGTAGCGGGCGCCGACGTCGGAATATCGAATTGAAATTCGGTGCCACCAGGCAGCGTAAAGCCAGAGTTATTGGTGATTTTTAAGGTGGGATTAATTGGGTAATTACTGTCGCCCAATTTGTAGCCACTTAATTCGAAATTCACATCGATAGCTCCGCGTGGCGTGGCTTGAGTGGAACGTTGATTACCATAGGGGCTGGCAGTTAAAAAGGCTGAATTAAATAAGCGCGTCAGAGTCGTGCCCATGAAATACTCACCTTGACCATTATTCCGGTTGGCGTACCAATCATAGTCACCAGCAAGTTCCCAAAACATCACCCCGCCTATGCCATGATCGATAATCCACTGTGCTTTCTTTTGCACCGAAGTTTCATCTTCAGTCGAAAGAAACACTTTCTTCTGTGCATTCCAGAGCCAGGGCGCGACCAGTGTGGCATCGTAATAGCGTGTGTATGTACCGTTTAAGCGGTCATCGGGGTCCGTCGCCGGGGTTAAGCCGTAGGCACTCAAATAGCTGCCTGCGATATTTTTTTCCAGATTTTTGGCATGCCACATAGGATTGCCACCACCAGCGACTTCTTTACCATTTTCATCGAGGTCATACCAGACATTGTCGATACCGATAGCACCGGCGCCACAATTCGGTACGCCAAGCGGACAGTTGCTGCCCACGGCTTTGCCCCATAAGCCATTCGTGCCACCCGTCACATTACGCCAGCCGCGGGTATAGTAAGGCACACCCATATTGATGCGACCAGCTTGTAAGGCACCGCGGAAATAATGGTAAGCCCAGTCGGTATTGAGGTAACCAATATTGCCGTATTGTGGTGAGCTATACACGTTCCAGCGTATCAGTTCAGCATCTTTGCCATCATCAAATAAGGCGGCGTTGGGACCGACAAATTCATTCCAGGCTCCGTGCAAGTCATAGCTCATGATATTGGCGAAATCCAGATATTGCAGCGCTGAAAAATTTTCCATACCACGCAATAAATAGCCCGAAGCCGGTGCAGCTATCGTCACTTGGTAGTAGCGATTATCACTGGTCGAAGCTGCGTCGAGTTTTTCTCTGAGCGTTTTGAGTAAAACTTTATAACTCGCCATCAAACCAGCACGACGTGCATTGGCGATGCTGAAGTCGAGTGGATTGCCCGCATCTTTCATGGAGGTGGGGTATTCGTAATCGATATCCACACCGTCGAAATTATACTTGCGCAAAAATGCCACGACCGAATCTGCGAAGGTGTTAATCCCAGCGGTATTGACGGTGCCATTGGCGTTGGTGGTCATACTATAAAAACCACCACTGTTGACGCGCTTACCCGTGGCATCAAAGTAGCCGCCAGTCTCCGCCCAGCCGCCAACTGAAATCAGGGTTTTGACATTCGGGTATTGTTTTTTGTATTTATTCAGTAAATTGAAGTGACCTTTGTAGGCATAGGCTGCATCCATTTCGGCGCCAGCCACACCCGGCCATTGCATCATCGTGGCACTGTTTTTCGGATCGTTTTCTTCACCTACCGAAATTTTGTTATTGCCATCCACATGGGCAAAGGCGAAGTTAATGTGCGAGATTTTATCCCAGGGAATTTGCGGAACCAGATATGCTGGCGCACCATTTTCACCGCTACGCCAACTGGTGAAATAGCCAATAATCCGGCGCTTCAAATTGCCGATTTTTTCGCGACCATTATTGTCGTACGCCAGGCAATAAGGTGGGTTGGTGTTGGCTGAATTGGTCATGCCATCGGGGCGGCACAAGGCATGGCCAGTGGCTGCTGGTGGCGTCGTCAACACCGGATCGCCGGTGCCAGGGTCACCACCACCACCGCCGCATTCGCTGAGGTATTTCCAGGGGCCATCGGCGGAGTTACTCGGTGTGTTACCTTGCGTCCACCATTTAGCACTCCATTCTTTGTTGTCATACGAAACTTTGGCCCCACCCGTATACACCGCGGTGGCATTCCAGGCTGGTGAACTGCAAGCTGCAAGTGGTGCCGCCTTGCTAGCTTTAAGAAATGGATTGGCCTGACTCTGTGCATAAGCTGGATTACAGCTGATTGCACAAATTAAAAAACTTAAACTGATACCGCTTATTGATTTCATTGCGTTTCCCCCTAAGGTCAGTGTTGCAGCGCTGGGCTGCTTATTTCAGGGAAAATCATGTAAACAATTGCTGACACTCTCACTAACTGCTATGTGACAAAGATAAGAATTAATTCCATGCTTATCCGGAAAAGAGTGAGGCTTGGTTACACCATTTTCCAACTTTGTTGACGCAGGTAATGCAGCTGGCTCTGTGGCCAGTTTAGGAGTACGACACCATTTTATATGGTTTATTTTGGTAATTTAGTGGTATTAATTTGGTTTGATGCCAATGGCTTGCAGTGTAATCTGACGAGTGGATTGCTCAAGTGGTTTTTGTGAGAAAATTGTAATCAATTTAGTCAATTTATCTGCGCAGAATTGCAAAACTAAGCCAGACACGGATTTGAACAAGGCCAACGGAGGCTGGCACTTTGTGGTAATTTCAAAGTGAGTGTTTATGTGGTGATAAGTGGTATTAAACTCAGCTTCTGAGTTCTTGCTTGAAGGTATGCCCTGAAATTATTGCGCGTTAAAGGGCAATTTTCTGGCAGGAAAGTATGAACAGCCTGCAGAGCAACCGCCAGGCTGCCCTCGGCTTGAGTTGACGGAATCGATTTAAGTACGACTGAGTTTGAATACACTTACCAATTTACACAACTGGTGACTTTGCTCACTCAGACTGGAGGCAGCAGCTGAAGCCTCCTCAACCAGTGCCGCGTTTTGCTGCGTCGCTTCGTCTATTTGTACTAACGACGAATTTGCTTGCTCCAGGCCGTGAGTTTGCTCACTACTGGCGAGTGCGATTTCTGAAATAAGTTGCGTCACCTTGTTGACTCTGGCAACCAGATCGCTCATTGTGCTGCCTGCACTATCGACGAGTTCGGAGCCGCGATTGACGTTTTCTACAGAGTGTAAGATCAGCTCCTTGATTTCTTTGGCCGCACTTGCGCTACGTTGTGCCAGATTTCTGACTTCGCTGGCGACGACGGCGAATCCTCGCCCTTGTTCACCTGCACGGGCTGCTTCAACCGCGGCGTTCAAAGCCAGGATATTGGTTTGAAAGGCAATACCATCGATAACAGCAATAATATCGACGATTTGACGCGATGAGGCATTAATCGTGCCCATGGTTTTTATCACCTCAGTCACAACTTCACCGCCGTGACTGGCGACTTCTGAAGCTTGTTGCGCCAGTAAATTAGCTTGTTGCGCATTATCAGCGTTTTGCTTGACAGTGCTGGTTAATTGCTCCATCGACGACGCGGTGATACCTAGCGCATGCGCTTGATTTTCAGTTCGTTGGGATAAATCCAGATTGCCAGCGGCAATTTGCCCAGATGCATCTTCTATGGTGCTGGTGCTGCTCCTGACTTGTTCAACTATGCTGAATAAGCCTTGATTCATCTCTTTCAATGAGTGAAGTAGTTGGCTGGTTTCATCGTTTCCTTGCGCCTCAATTTGCAAGCTTAAATCGCCAGCCGCGACGGTTTTTGCAATACTGACAGCGTCATGTAAAGGTTGCACTATGCTTTGTGTGATTATCCAGGCAATTAATAAGCCACTGCCCATCGCTAACACTAAAAATCCCACCAATTGCCAATTCGCTTTTTGTATGATTTCCTGAGCCCCTAGCTCATCGTTTTGTATGCGCTGGTTGGCGATAACAACGCTGCGATCTATCGCCGCACGGTGTACCTCAAACACTTGATGAAGTTTTTTTAAGGCGGCTTTTGTTGCGGCTTGATCTTGTTGCAAGGCGGCAGGCAAGAGTTCAGTTTCAGCGATTTGATACAGTTGCAAAGCGGGTTGGTGTGCTTCAACTAAAAGATTTTGCGCCAGATTGGCTTCAAGTTGAGCCTTTTGCCAAAATTCCTGGCGATTTAAATAATCTGCTTTTAAGACGCTGAGCCTGTCTTTCAGCTTACGTATCTCGTCGGGCGTATCGCTTTCACTGATTTGCAGGCAAATCAAATAGGATTCGATGACAAATTTCGGCGGCGGTAAAATGTCTGCCACTAAGTCTTTATTCAGAACGATGCCCTGATAAAGCGGGCCATTCACACGCAATTGATTGAGTGTGGAAAAGGAAACAAAGCCATAGGCGATGAAACCGACCAAAAAGCACATCAGCAACAGCATAAAGCGGGTGCGGATTTTGAATTTGCGCAACTGCATACCAGCCTCACTTCTGATCGAAAAGTGTCGGCAAATGCACTCAGAAATGGCCAGGGCTATCGCCGCACGATCAGGTTAACAATAGCAGTTAACGCAGAGAATTCACCATGCAGAATGTAAAACTATGCAATACCGGCAAACAGGCTTCAAGTCCTTGCTTGCAGTAAAAGTCCGGCTTCTAAGCGCGCATAAAATTGTGCAAAATGATAGGCATCGGCTAGTCCGTGATGGGCAAACAAAGCTACCGGTAAGACTAACTGACCTTGCACCTCGGTCAATTTGCCGACACTTATTTTGGGCACGCTATCGCTGCAAAGGCCGTTTTGCAGGCGGGCGCGGGCATGGGTCAGTGCGCTGAAGTTTAACCAGGGTATCGCAGAAAAATGAATCAGATCGTCGCGCGCTTCAGCTTGCAAATTCAGTCCCTGACTGGCTTTCACCATTGCCATGGGGGCTTGCGCGGCCTGCGCAAAAGTCGGCCAGTCGCTGTGGAATTCCAGAGGACAAAAGCCAAAGCTATGATCGGCGCGCGCTATCGTGCAATTCACATGAATTTGCTGATAATGCGCCACCGCACTGGCGCTACCGGTCGCGTCGCTCTCTATGCGCAAACGCAAGGCTTCGGTTTGATTGACTGCAAGCAGACATTGATGCAGATAAAATAGGAAGAACGAATAGCCCTGCTCGCGGCAATAGTTTTTAGCTGGGCCGCAAGGTATCTGCACCGTCATGCCATGAAAGGGTTCGGCAAACTCTTTGAAAAAATCAAAGTGCTGGCGTCGATGCCAATTGGCCAGATCAAGATAAGTTTTTGACATACTACTCAACGACTGACTTGCTTTGCTGGTGTCGCAGGACACCAGCAAATTAAACCTCGTTTTTGCAAATAAATCAGGCGCTGGCCTGAGCTTGTTTGATTAAACTTTCCAGTTTTACGGTGTCAGCCACGAATAAACGTATGCCTTCAGAGAGTTTTTCGGTGGCCATGGCGTCTTCGTTTAGCTGGAAGCGGAATTCTTTTTCATCCAGGCTAATCCGTGCCAGATCGGCTTGCTGCGCCAATTCCGGGCTGAGTTTAACTTGCACAGTATTATTGCTGTCGGCGAGTTTTTGCAAGAGTTCCGGGCTGATCGTGAGTAAGTCACAACCGGCTAATTCCAGAATTTGCGAGGTGTTGCGGAAGCTCGCACCCATCACTTCGGTGGCATAGCCAAACTTGCGGTAATAGCTGTATATCCGTTTGACAGATAACACACCCGGGTCATCAGCACCGAAAATTTCCTGGCCAGTTTGTTTTTTATACCAGTCATAGATACGGCCGACGAAGGGCGAAATTAATTTGGCGCCAGCTTCAGCGCAAGCGACTGCTTGAGCCAGACTGAAGAGCAAAGTCATATTGCAGTGTATGCCTTCTTTTTCGAGAATTTCTGCGGCTTTAATACCTTCCCAGGTCGAGGCGATTTTGATTAACACGCGTTCGCGAGGTATGCCTGCTGCTTCGTACATAGCGATCAGCTTGCGCCCTTTGGCCACCGTAGCGTCAGTATCAAACGACAGACGCGCATCGGTTTCAGTCGAAACCCGGCCAGGAATTAATTCCAGAATTTTTTGACCAAAGGCAATCAATAAATGATCGATGGTTTCATCCATAGATTGGCCGCGAGTGACTGCTACAGCTTGTTGCAACAAAGCCTGATACTCGGGTTTTTGCACCGCCTTTAAAATCAAGGAGGGATTGGTGGTGGCGTCTTGTGGGGCATAAGCCTGTATCGATTGAAAGTCGCCCGTATCAGCAACCACAGTGGTGTAAGCTTTGAGTTGTTCAAGTTGGTTCATAGCTAAACTCTTGGTGAAAAAAAGGTAAATAGATGGCAGAAATCTGCAATAAAAATTTAAGCGGAGTTTACCCGCACGGTGCCAGCCTGACTGGGCTCAATGGCAGACAAATGGCCGATCACGCAAGCATGGTGGAAACCCTGTAAATTGAAAATCTCTAATACTTTGGCAGCATACTCAGGCGCACAACTCAGCAATAAACCGCCCGAGGTTTGCGGATCGGCCAAGATCGGCTGGGCTAGCGCATCGAGTTCCTTACACAGGCTGACTTCTGCGCCATAAGCTGCCCAATTCCGTGTCGAGGCACCCGTCACGTAACCCGCAGCTGCGAGCTGCCGGGCCTGCGGCATCAGCGGCACCTGGGCATAAGTAATTTCAGCATGTAAGCGGCTGCCACGGCAAATTTCCAGTAAGTGACCGAGTAAGCCAAAGCCAGTCACATCGGTCATGGCATGCACCTGGCTGAATTGAGCTAAGTGGCTGCCAGGCTGATTCAGCTGAGTGCATTGCGCCAGCATAAACTGGTAATCCGCTTGACTCAATTGCTGACGCTTTAAGGCGGCCGAATAGATGCCGACGCCCAGGGGTTTGCTGAGAATTAAAACGTCGCCCGCTTGTGCGCTGGAGTTGCGTTTGATTTGTGAGGGGGAAGTTAAGCCTAAGGCGACTAAACCATAAATCGGCTCGGCACTATCGATACTGTGACCGCCAGCGATAGGTATGCCAGCTTGTTGGCAAATCGCAGCGCCGCCAGCCAGAATCTCGCGTATCACTTCAACTGGTAATTGCTTGATCGGCATACCTGCAATGGCCAGTGCAAAAATAGGTTGCGCCCCCATCGCATACACATCGGATAAGGCATTTGCCGCCGCGATGCGGCCAAAATCATAGGGATTATCGACGATGGGGGTAAAAAAGTCAGTGGTAGCGACTAAGGCTTGACTGGCATTGAGTTGATAGACTGCGGCATCATCTGACGTTTCCAAGCCCACCAGCAATTCAGGCGGTATCAGCGTCGGAACCTGGTCGCGTAAGATCTGGCTGAGTAAGCCAGGGGCGATTTTGCAGCCACATCCGCCACCCTGGGCGAGGCTAGTCAAACGTATCGGATCTTGAGCATTCATGGTGATAGTCAAGCGGCAAGCGGGCAGACCCTTGATTATACGCGCTTGTCGGGCTTTCTAGTCGCAACAAAGCCGCAAGTATAAAAAAAGCGAACACCAGTGTGTTCGCTTTTTTATGATATTGACTATTCCAGCTGGAA
Organism: Undibacterium sp.; assembly: GCA_041913845.1. Classification (GTDB taxonomy): domain Bacteria; phylum Pseudomonadota; class Gammaproteobacteria; order Burkholderiales; family Burkholderiaceae_D; genus Undibacterium. Next base: position 87,049 of record JAYSEN010000004.1, on the reverse strand, counting down.
ATTACGACTGCCAGCGTGCGCCCTGGCTACGTTGTGGGCGCCCCTGGCCACGACCAGACTCCTGACCGTAGGCGCTGCGCGGAGCGCGATCGCCACGCTCACTGCGATCAGCACGATCAAATCGGTCATTGCGGTCGCTGCGTTCGAAACGATCACCACGATCGCTACGCGCACCTGCTGGCGCGCTATTGAAGCTACGTTGTTCTGGTTTTTTGCCACCGAAACCACGTGGTTTGCGATTGTCGCCTGGTTTCCAGCCAGCACTCTTACGATTGCCAGCGCTGCGGCCAGGTGCCGGTGCTTTCTTAGGCTCGTAACCTTCGATGACATCGATAGGGATAGTTTGTTTGATATAACGTTCAATACGCTTAACGTGTATGCCTTCAGCGTGATTCACCAGCGATACCGCGATCCCTTGACGGCCAGCACGACCAGTACGGCCGATACGGTGTACGTAGTCTTCAGCGAACTTAGGTAAGTCATAGTTGAACACGTGGGTGATAGTTGGCACGTCGATACCGCGCGCAGCCACGTCGGTGGCAACCAACACTTTAACCTGACCACGGCGCAGGGCTTGCAGCGTGCGGTTACGTGCGCCTTGATGCATGTCGCCATGCAATGCGGCTGCGGTGAAACCCGAAATAGTTAAACGATCAGCCAATTGATCGGCATCGCGTTTGGTGGCGGTAAAGATCACCGCCTGATCAATTGCAGCGTCGCGCAGTAAGTGATCGAGCATGCGGTTTTTATGCGATAAATCGTCGACATAATGCACGCGTTGTTCGATGTTTTCGTGTTTGGTGCCCGCACTGGCAATCTGGATAACCTGAGGTTCTTTGGTGACATTGCGTGCCATTGCGCCAACGACACCATCGAGTGTCGCCGAGAACAACATGGTCTGGCGGCTTTCTGGTGTGTTATTTACGATTTTATTGATGTCGTCGATAAAGCCCATGTCCAGCATGCGGTCAGCTTCATCGAATACCAGCATTTGCAAATCCGAGAAATCGATCTTGCCCGATTCCATGTGGTCGATCAGACGGCCTGGTGTCGCTACCAGCACTTCAGGATTACGCGCCAGCAATTGCATTTGTTTTGGATAAGGCATGCCGCCCAGGATTGCCACGGTCTTCAGGCGGCGGGTGTAGGCACTGTATTTGTCTGCGGCGCTGGTGACTTGCAAAGCCAGTTCGCGGGTTGGTGTCAACACCAGCATTTTTGGCTTGGCGGCGACGAAACGAGGACGCTCACCGCGTGAACGTGCAGCTTGACGCTCTTGATTTGGGGTACGGTCGGTGCGCGCTGGTTGTTCAGCGGTTGCCAATTTATGCAAGGCGGGCAACATAAAGGCTGCGGTTTTGCCCGAGCCAGTTTGTGAAGAAACTAATAAATCTTTGCCAGCGAGTGCGGCAGGAATCGCTTGCTCTTGCACTGGCGTAGGCTGGCTATAGCCCGCTTCAGTTAAGGCGCGACAAATCGATGCATGTAAACCTAATGCTTCAAAACTCATTGATGACTTTCAAAAATACGCGCAGCCCCGATCCGGCTGAGCAGAAAAAATAGCGGCAAGCAAAAGGGCAAATGAATTAATTCAAACGCAATGTTGAGTGTTCATCTGGGATACGGCACAAAAGCTTTGCGCCAGGACGATGTCATGAGCCTAAGGCGACATCAGGGGGCGGAGGGCTTTTCAGGGTTCTGGAGGAAATCCAGAGCCGGCTTGGTATGCTACTAAGTAAGTGCGCTGTGTTGCGGCGCAAAAACGTAACTATAACCGATTTAGCCATGATGTGCAGCAAAAATTAAACTAAACTCGGAAAAAAGCATGACAAACGAAATTTTCGCTGGGAAATTGTTTGTGGAAATAACATCGTTCTTCTAAGTTGTGTAGATTAAATCGACGCACGAATTAAAGGCTGGATACGCGAATGAGTTGCGTGGCACGCTGATATTAAAAATAGCTAGCGAGTCAGGCTGCTGAAGCCGGCATTTTATTGATGAATTAACTATTTTGCGATGATGAAACTGCCTGAATTGACGACGCAATCGATACAACAAGCGGCCTGGGACCGGTCTAGCGTGGCTTTACTTGCGATAAATCAGCAAGATTTATCAATACACGCCTGCAATCCGGCCTTAAGTGACTTATGTGGCTGGCGTTATGATGAGTTACACGGCATGTATTTGCGGCAGATTTTTACCCCGGCGGCTGAACAAAAATTGCGCGAATATCTGGCTGTTCCTGAATTTACCGGGGTGGTCAGTGACTTAGAAATTGATCAGCAAGGGCAGCTGATTCCCGTCGATTTTTCAATCGCGGCGCGTCTGCAACTAGATCAGCACAAGCTCTTGATCGGTGGATTACGTGATTTGCGCAGTGCGCAAGCCACCCAGAAAACCTTAGCATTGCGCGAGTGGGAGTTATCGGCATACAGTCAGGCGGCGATGGCTTTAACCCAGGCTCGTGATGAGCGCGATTTAATGCAACGAGTTTGCCAGGCCTTGACCGATGAAAGTCGCTATTGCCTGGCCTGGGTTGGGGTTCCCGAAGCGGGCGTCGATTGCCCGATTACGGTACAAGCTATTGCCGGTAAAGCCAGAACTTATTTAGATGGGGTTTTAGTGAGTTGGTCGGAGCAACATCCGGGTGATCGCGGGCCAACCGGGCGGGCCATACGCAGCGGCCAGACCCAGTGCTTGAGTGATGCGCAGCAAGACCCGAATTTTGCCTATTGGCGCGAGCGCGCTGCAAACTTTGGCATACGTTCGAGTATCGCGATTCCATTTGAAATGGCGGGGGCAAAGCGCGCGGCACTGATGGTGTATTCACCGCTGACGGATGCATTCAATGCCGCCAATAGTTATTTGTTCGAACAATTGGCGGGCGAGCTGGGGCATGGCTTGCGTGCCTTTGCTGAACGTCGTCAACTTGAAGCAGAGCGTCAGCATCGCGAAGCCACCCAGGCCCAGTTAGCCAGCGCCTTGACTGCAACGATTAAAGCCATGGCCAAAACCATGGAAAGCCGGGATTCCTATACCGCCGGACATCAGGAAATGGTGGCGCAAATTGCGGTAGCGATGGCACGCAAGCTGGGCTGGAATGAAGCACGTATACTAGGGCTGGAAATGGCGGCGATTGTGCATGACATTGGTAAGATTGCCGTGCCGATAGAAATCTTAACCAAACCACGCCGTTTATCGGCCAGCGAGTTTGCGCTAATTAAAGAACATCCGGAAACCGGCTATCAGATTTTGCAAGAAATTCCTTTTCCCTGGCCGATTGCTGAAATAGTCCGGCAACATCATGAAAAACTTGATGGCAGTGGCTATCCACGTGGCTTGAAAGGGGCAGAAATTTTAGCTGAAGCGCAGGTGCTGGCGGTGGTGGATATCGTTGAATCGATGGCCTCGTACCGGCCTTACCGGCCAGCATTGGGAATTGAGCGGGCCTTGGATGAAATTCGCAATTTATCCGGCACCCAGTTAGACGAAGACATCGTCGCTTGTTGTCTGGAATTATTTGTCATCGACCATTTCGATTTGCCTGTGCATCCGGCCTGAGTCTGCACAGGCCAGAACGCTTAAGAGATGGCGGTGCAAAGTTCGACCACACTGCCGTCCGGACAGCGCAAATAAGACACTATCTGGCCCCAGGGTTTTTGTTGTGGCGCACTGAGTTCGCTCGCACCAGCCGCCAGTGCCTGTTGATGGGCGCTAGTCACATCTTCGCAAACCAGACCGATTTCCATGCCCAGCACTTGCTGACTTTGGTCGGCGCGGACATGGCCACCGGCAAAATTTTGCTCGGCCAGTTCGTGTGCGGCAAACGCTAACTTGGTGTCGCCAGTAGCGAGTTCACCATACATGCCGCTTTCGTGTAAGAAGTGCAGACTCAAACCAAATGCACGTTGATAAAACGCCAGACTGGCAGCAACGTCGGCGACATAGATGATGGTGTAGGCAAATTTCATGTTGCGAGGCTCGTGAGTGTGAAATCGGAAGTGGTAAGACGCGGTCTGGCGCAACCGGGCTTGTTAAGCTGGAGCAGCTTAACATAAGTCACTAGCGACGGGCTGAGTTGAATGTTACTGTCAACGGCTATCGCGAATTCAGCACTTCGGCAGCTTTAAACGTCCTTTGCTATCAAAGCGGTAGCGTTGTTCCAGCCAGCCTTGGGCATACAGCGAGAGTACCTGATCATAATAATGTTGTGCCTGGGGGGGATAAGCCTGCAAACGTAATTCTTGTTGACGCGCCAGCGCGTGCAGATTACTGCTGTATAAAAACGGCAGTAGGGCGGCGGAAAAGCCAGCCGGTGCTTTACCTTGACTTGCGCCCGTCATTACGTCGATGAATTCGGCCGCACTACCTTGTTGTTCGACTAGCTTGCTTATCGGTGCCCAGAGTTTGAGTAATTCTTTGCGGGCGGGATCGTTGCGGTCCAGCATGCCTGCCCATAAATAAACGCGAATTGCGTTATAGCCGCCCATGCCTTTTTCTGCTCCTTCGCTATCGACTTGCATACCGAGTTCGCTATCGTAAATGAACCAATCGGGGGCATATCCCTTGGGCGAGGAAAGTTTCAGGGTTTTTAACGAAGCGTCGGCTAGTTGCGTCCAGCGTTTGTCTTTGCTATGTTTTTCAAACCAGCGTAAGACTTGCATAGGTAAATAACTGGGATTAAGTTTCCAGCGTTTGTCGCTGAGTTTAAACCCTTGCGGTGCTGGCAATAAGCTTAAGCCCAGTCCGGGTAAGTCGGCGCTTTCTTCATTCAAAATCCGCTGGCTGAGTAATTCACCGAGCGCTGCATAACGCGGTTCGCGCCAGATTTCACCGGCTTGCAGCAAGGTGTAGGCTAACCATAAATCGGCATCCGAAGCCGGGTTGGCATCAATTATGCCCCAGCTTTTATCGGCTTTCTGGCCCCATTGCCAGGCTGGCAGGCGCGCGCTTAAATCATCACCAGCCAGATTGGCTGAAGTCCAGTTAAGCAGCGTGGCAAAACTGGTTTTATCTTGCGCCACTAAGGCGAAAAACAGCGCATACGCCTGGCCTTCCGAGGTACTGTGCTGGGCATTGTGGCTGTAATCGATGACACGGCCGTCGGCTGAAATCAGATTTTTTTTGAAGGCTTCCCAGGCTGGCCATTGCTGGTAAAAGCTGCAAGAGGCAGCATCAGCCGGGTTGGTAAGCAGCCATGGCAAACTGAGCAGGTTAGCCAACAGCCAGCGTCGTGTGCCTGAAATGTGTGGCTTGCCGGGGCTGGATCTGGCGCGCCTAAAATCACGCGCCAGTTGATGCTGGCCAGAACGGTTTCGGGTCAGCATAGTCGCAGAATTACCGGTTGTAGGTATCTGCGTTTAAGCCCATCACGTGCGAGAAGCCACCGTCGACATAGGTGATTTCGCCCGTAATACCGTTGGCCAGATTCGACAACAAGAATGCGGCGGTATTACCAACGTCTTCGATCGTTACATTGCGACGCAGTGGTGCATGATCTGCGACAAAGCCTAATAACTTCCCAAAGTCTTTAATGCCGCTGGCTGCCAGGGTTTTGATCGGGCCCGCCGAGATGCCATTGACGCGTATGCCTTTTTTGCCGAGGTCTTCGGCCAGATAGCGTACCGAAGCTTCCAGCGAAGCTTTGGCTAGACCCATGGTGTTGTAGTGCGGAATCGCACGGATCGCACCGAGGTAAGACAAGGTCAGCAAGGCTGAATCCTGACGCAACATAGGCAAAGCTGCTTTGGCTAAAGCCGGGAAGCTGTAGGCAGAAATATCGTGGGCGATACGGAAAGCTTCGCGCGAAAAACCGTCGAGGAATTCACCGGCGATGGCTTCACGTGGTGCAAAACCGATGGCATGTACCAAACCATCTAATTGATCCCAGTGTTGACCTAAGTCTTTAAATACTTGTTCGATTTGCTCGTCGCTGGAGACATCGCAATCAAACACCAGTTTGCTATCAAATTCGGCAGCAAATTCAGTAATACGGTCTTTAAAGCGTTCGCCAACATAGGTGAATGCCAATTCTGCACCTTCGCGTTTGCACGCTTCAGCAATACCGTAAGCGATAGAGCGGTTTGATAACAAACCGGTGATCAGAATTTTTTTGCCTTGTAAGAATGCCATAATGACTCCATGGGGAACGCAGTCTGGACGCACCTTTTAGCTTATTTTGCTTTGGTAAGGCGCATAAATACTGGGTTGTCTGTTTTGATCTTCAGGTTATCCGAGCCAGTTGACTGACAATTCCGACACAACCCGCTTTTTACAGGTCGGAATTGTAGTAGCTCTGGCGCAAACCAGCAATGGGGCTTGGTAAAAAGACACGAACTTCAGCACCTGGAATAGCCTTTAGTCTGGTTGCGCCAGCTGGCCTCACGCCAACACTTGCGCCGCTGGCATCGCTGGCTGCAGTGGCGCAGGCATCAGCAAACGGTGCTCGATGCCACGCGGTATCGCCGCCAGCAATTTTTGCGTGTACGCTTGTTGTGGATTTAAATACAAATCGTCAGCATTCGCGATTTCCACCACCTGACCTTGATTCATGACCATGACTTGATCGGAAATGTATTTGACGACCGCCAGATCGTGGGAAATGAAGATATACGATAAATTAAATTCATCTTGCAAATCCTGCAGTAGATTCAAAACTTGAGCTTGCACCGAGACATCCAGCGCCGAAACCGATTCATCGCAAATCAAAATTTCCGGTTTCATGGTTAAGCAACGCGCAATTGCTATCCTTTGGCGTTGACCACCGGAGAATTCATGCGGATAACGATGCAGGGCTTGCGCCGGCAAGCCGACCTTATCCAGCAGTTGTGCCGCCATTGCCAGGCGTTCTGCATGGGTAGTGCCTATGCCATGCAATTGCATGGGTTCGCATAAAATTTGCGCCACGGTAAAGCGAGGATTTAAGGAGGCATAGGGGTTTTGAAAAATAATTTGTATGCGCCGTTTATACGGTAAAAATTCTTTGTCTGAAAAAGCCAGAATATTTTTTCCTTCAAACCACACCGCACCGCTGCTGGCCTGATGCAAGCGCATCAGCATTAAACCTACGGTCGTTTTACCCGAACCCGATTCGCCGACCAAGCCCAGGGTTTTACCACGTGCCAATTGAAACGACACATTTTGCACCGCTTTGTGTTCGTCACGCCCAAACCAACCCGCGCGGCTATAAAAACTTTTGCAAAGCTGCTCCACCTTTAAGACGATTTCTTCGTCACCGCGCAAGCCTCGTCTGCGTTCAGGCTGCACCGGAGGCGCGCCATTCTGTTCCAGAAAGTCGGCGATCACAGGCAAACGTTGCGGCCGCTGCGCGATATTTGGGCGGCAATGCAAGAGTGCCCGCGTATAGCTGTCTCTGGGCTGGCTGAATATCTCGGTGGTTGCGCCAGCTTCACGTACTTCGCCATGACGCATCACCACGACTTGATCGGCAATATCGCCGACCAGGGCCAGATCGTGGGTGATGAATAACACCGACATCTTATGCTTAATACGTAGGGCATTAATTAAGTCGATGATTTGTTTTTGTATCGTTACGTCGAGTGCCGTAGTCGGTTCATCGGCTATCAGTAATTTCGGTTCACAAGCAATCGCCATGGCTATCATCACGCGTTGCTGCTGACCACCTGACATCTGACTGGGATAGGCATCGATTTTTTTATGAGGTTCAGGAATGCCGACTTCTTGTAATAACTCCAGCGTGCGCGCGCGTGCCGCATTGGCCGACATTGATTTATGTTGACGCAAGACTTCCATGATTTGATAACCGACGGTAAACACCGGATTTAAGGACGACATGGGTTCTTGAAAAATCATCGAAATAACTTTGCCACACAAGGCCCGCCGCTGCATCTGTGTCATGGCTAAAATATTTTGGCCCTCAAAACGGATTTGGCTGGCGGGGTCTATGCGGCTGGTGTGCTCAGGTAACAAGCCCATAATTGCCAGGGAACTCACCGATTTACCACTGCCGGATTCGCCCACCAGGGCAACCGTGCTGTTATAGGGAATGCTGAAACTCACCCCTTTCACTGTTTCTGAAAATTCCGTCTTATTGATTTTAAACGCAACCCGCAGATTTTCTAGCGTCAGTAAGTGCTCGTTTGTGTGTGTCATCGTCGTATCCATTCCAGCTACGTTAGCGCAGGCTTATTTGAGTTTTGGGTCGAGCGCATCGCGCAAGGCGTCGGTGAACATAGAAAAGGCGGTTACCAGGGCCGCCATGGCAGCGGTGGCGGCGACTAATTGCCACCACTTACCCAGAATTAACTCATTCTGTGCTTCATTCAGCATACTGCCCCAGGACACCACACCAACGGGCACACCGAAGCCCAGGAAACTTAAGATGACTTCGGATTTGATAAAGGAGACAACCAGGATAGAGACTTGTACCAGCGCGACATGACTGACATTGGGAAAGATATGGACAAACATTTTGCGCCAGTGACTGGCACCGATAGCATCTGCCGCCCAGACATATTCGCGTGCTTTATGCTTAATGTATTCGGCACGGATTAATCGAAATGGCCCAGTCCAACCCGTGAAGGCGAGAATCAGTATGATCGTCGTCACGCCTTTTTTCTGTAGCACAGCAGCTACCGCTAGTATCAATAATAAATACGGAATCGAAGTGAAAATCGAGTAAAACCAGTTAAAAAAATCATCGGTTTTGCCGCCAAAATACCCCGCGAACGCGCCAAATAGTGTGCCTAGCAAGGTCGCCAGTAAAGCCGCGAAGATACCAACCAGTATCGATGTTTCTGCCCCTTTAATAGTCTTTTTAATGATGTCGTGACCCCATTTATCGGCGCCGAATAGTAAGCTGCTTTGTTTGACAATTTGCTTATCCTGACCATGCTTGGCAAGCTCGGCATAGATTTCCTTCATCTCTTTTTGCAAAGGGTCAGCAATTCCATAGTCTTCGCTTGCGCCAGGCGCTTGCCCTTGCAATTGCTGACGTAATTCTTGCAACACATCGGCCAAGGGGTCATACGGATTGTCAACCACCGCATTTGGCTCGGCGGTTTCTTCATTGATTACTTCTTGCGCGCCTGCAAAGTGCGGCGGGGCGTAGCTGATTGCGATTTCATCTTCCCAATCGGCGGCGATTAATCCGCTATAAGACAAGCTGAGTAGTAACAAAAAACAGCCCAGTATGGTGAGGGCAAACATCGCAAAGCGGTCGGCTCGCAAACGTTGCCAGGCGAGTTGCCAAAGGCTGGCGGAATGAGTCAGGGTGGTGGTTGTCATGGTTTTTCTTATCGTCGCTTATTTCAACTGCACGCGAGGGTCTACGGCTTGGTAGAGTAAGTCGGTCAGCAAGTTAAAGAACATCGTCGCAGCCGCCACATACACGGTAATTGCTTTAATCACGGGAAAGTCACTGCGTTCTACCGCCAGGATGACTTCGCGTCCTATGCCGGGAATAGAAAAAAAGCGTTCAATCAAAAAGGCGCCGATCAATAAAGCCGGTAAATTCGACATCACATGGGTTAGTATTGGTATCGCCGCATTGCGTAAAACATGAACCCATTTCACGCGACGCTCGCTCAAACCTTTGGCACGCGCGGTGCGCACATAATCCTGATTGACTTCATCGAGCACAAAGGTGCGGAATAAACGCAAATTCGGTGCGACCCCGACTGCCAAGGCAATCAAAATAGGTAGTGCTGAATAACGCAGCAGATTTTCAGCAAAACTACTGCCCCAGCCCTGTACCGGAAACAGCCCCATCTTGTAGGCAAACCAGTACTGGCCGACAATGATGTAGACCAAAATACTGATCGACATGCCGACCGTGCAGGCTATCATAATGCCACGGTCGGTCAGGCTGCCGCGACGAAACGCGATCGTCAGCGCTAACGCAATCGCGATCAGAGTTTCGATGATGGTTAAGGGGATCAGAACGGTCAGTGAGGGGCCGAGGCGACCGGTAATAATCGAGGCAACCGATTCGCCGGTGCTCCAGCTATAGCCAAAATCAAAACTCAGGATTTGCTTGATGAAAATCCAGAGTTGCACATAATACGGCTGATCTATCCCCAGTTGTTTGCGGATGTTTGCGATTTGCTCGGGATTCGACATTTTCCCAGCAAGGATATACGCCGGATCGCCACCAACCCAGTTAAACAAGAAAAATACGAGTAAGATCACCCCCAGCATAGTTGGTGCCATTTGCCAGAGACGACGTAATATATAGGCGGTCATGCTTTGCTCACTTAGTTTGATCGATGTCCAGATACAGCCATTCCACATGCATAATCGGGTGCTTTTTATAACCGATTACGCGCGCTTGCGCCAGCATATTCCGGTAGCGTGCATAGCCGAGTCGTTGTGCGCTATAGATTTCCATGATGCGCACCATTTTGTGGTAAAGCTGATCGCGTTCAGGACCCGGTGCCAGGCGTTGACTTTGTTCATATAGCCGGTCAAATTCAGGGATGCTGACGCAGCCATTATTATTCAAATGAATGTTTTTACTGTAAAAGAGCTGGAAAAAATTATCAGCATCAGGGTAATCTGCCATCCAAGGGGAGATGCGTTGTACCAATTGGCAGCTTTTTTCCGCTTTTAAAATTTCAGAAAATGGCTTAAAGCTGGCTTGCATCCGGATCCCCAGGCTTTCATATGTTTTTTTCCAGACTTCAGCTTGCAAGTGACCGCGCGATTCGGTTTGCGAAGTGAATGGCATCGTGAAAGCTTTGCCGTTTGGTAAATTCCGGTACCCATCCTCTCCTTTTCTATAGCCAAACTTATCTAATAAGGCATTGGCTGCTTTGACGTTATAGGGGATGCTGCTGCGATAATTGGGGTCATGCCCGACCACACCAGGAGGCACTGGGTATTCTAAGGGTACACCTTGGCCATTGTCGACGATGCGAATTTCTTCAGCGACATTATGCGCCATCGCAATCGCACGCCGTAGCGCAATCTTCTCTTTGCTTAAACCACCGAATACCGGGTCTAGCATATTGAAGTAATACATACTGAGCTCAGGATCGATGATGCGCGATAATTGTATGCCACGCGCTTGTAAATCGGGCTTGAGTTTGTCGCCATTCATCATTTGCGGTGCGAGCCCGCCATAAAGTTGAAATAAGTCGACTTCATCATTTTGAAATGCCAGCAAGCGTGCCTGATCTTCGAGTATGACATTGACTTCGATGCGACCAATTTGCGGCAAACGCTTACCTTTCATCGCTGCGATAATCTTTTGATCAGCGGCGTCGCCACTGCTATGGAAATCCCAATACACCGGATGATAATCCGGATTGGCATCGAGTAGCATGCGCGCACCGCGCACCCATTCGCGTAAGATATACGGGCCGCTGCCGACCGGATTGGCCATCGCAAAGCCATGATCGTCGCGATATTTTTCTATGACTTCGCGAGCTACTGCAGAACTGGCGGTGTAAGCCAGTATCATGGGCAAATTGAAATCGGGGCGCGTCAGATTAATGCGCAAGGTGTAGTTGTCGAGGATTTCAAATCCAGCGATTTTTTTGTCGTAATCAAAAGGTGGTTTTTGTTTTGCCTGATCGCGTAATTCATTTAATCCTATGATCTTATCTTCAAATAGCCAGCTATGTGAAGAAGCAAGACGCGGGTCCATCAGACGTTTAAACGAATAGACAAAGTCACTGACCTTAAGCTCGCGTGGCTTACCATTAAATGCAGGGTCTGGTGTGAAATAAATGCCTTTCTTCAGGCGTATTAAATAGCTTTTTCCATCTGCACTGACTTCCGGCAGGGCGGCTGCCGCTTCGGGGACGATACGGGCTGGATTGGCCAGATAATCATAGGTGTATAAGCGTTCGAACACGACTTCATTAATCGCGTTCGAATACAAATCACGTGTCGCCGCCGGATCAAATCCAGTTTCAGCAACCGGAAAAATTGTACGCAGTACTTTTTTCTGATCGGCAAATTCTTTACTCGCTATGGTGGTCGAGGTGGCCGCGTCTGCGGCTAAAGCGGGCGCTGTGCCGAGAGTCAGCGCCAGGCTGCACAGTAAAGTGGTGAACCGCTTGCTAGTAAGACGATGCTGCAGAAAGTAAGGTGGTCGCATAGTGCCCCGCGAAATTTTGCATATTGAAATTTACTGGAATCAGGCAAGCAGCTTATCTGGCTTGAGTTGTGTCGATATCCATAAATGCCCAGTCGGCATGCAAGATAGGGTGCTTTTTAAAACCCACGACCCAGGGTCGGTATAGCCAGCTTCGCACTCTTACAACATGCATAATCCAGGGGGTATCTGCTTCCATAATGCGGTTCATTTGCTGATACAGGGCATAGCGTTCGGCTCTGGGTGGTAAGCTTAAGGCACGTTGAAATAATTGATCGTAGCGCGGAGACTGGTAGCAGGCATAATTTCCCTGACCGGATTTAGGGCCGTAAAGCAGTTGCAAGAAATTCTCGCCATCAGGGATGTCCGCGTTCCATGCCGTGCTCCACATCATCAATTGACAAGCGGTGGCGGCTTTCATGTTGTCGGCGAAATTGGATACCGGGAATTCTATTCGTATGCCGATTTTGTCCAGTCCACGTTTAAAAATTTCTGACTGGATTTTATAAATCGCGGCAGGTTCTACGGTTTTATAGAGCACCAATGGATTGCCGTCGGGCAGGGTGCGATAGCCATCATCACCACGTTTATATCCATAGTAATCGAGTAATTTATTCGCCAGTGCGATGTCGTAGCTAATGCTGCTGCGGTAGTGGCTATCGTAGCCTCCCAGCTCGGGCGGTATCATCATTTCCGCTTTGATAGCCTGCCCCATGCGCATTTGCGCAATATCATCGGCCTGGTTGTAAGCCATGGCAATGGCACGCCGCAATGCGATTTTCTCCTTGCTGTAGCCGCCAATTATCGGATCACGCATATTAAAGAAGGTAAACGTGTTGCCCGCATCGGCCACCCGGTACATGCCTATGTTTTGTCTCAGGTAGTCGGCCTTGAGTTGAGTTCCTTCGAGTACGCTGGGGGCGGCCGATTGCGGCAATTTATCTAAATCAATCTGCTGATCTAAAAATGCCAGCCAGCGTGATTGCTCTTCTTCGATAATACTGATTTCGACCTGGTCGACTTGCGGCATGCGCTTACCTTGCATGCGTTTTTTGATCGCCTGATCACGTGCTGTATTTTCAATCGCAAAATCCCAGGTATAGCCACGGTAATCGGGGTTGCGCTTTAGCTGAATTTTGCTGCGTGGCAGATATTGGCTGAGTTGATAAGGGCCAGTTCCTACAGGATGTAAACCAGTCTGATTCGGATAAGCTTCTATCACTTCACGCGCCACCGCACCAAACGCGGCATAGGCCAGGACGTAAGGGAAGTTGTAATCGCTATCGTTGAGTTCTATGCGCAGCGTGTATTTATTGACGGCGACCAAGCCACTTACCTTGGCATCGTAATCAAATTTGCCGCTTTTGCGTGCCTGTTCAGCCAGGGCATCCAGACCTTTGATTTTACCTGCGATAAAACTCTGATGTGGTGAACGATTCCGCGGATCCATGATGCGCATAAAGCTATACACGTAATCCTGGGCGACTAATTCGCGTCGCTTACCTTTAAATGCAGGGTCGTTGCTGAAATAGATGCCAGGCTTAATTTCAAATTCCAGAACCCGGCCATCGTCGCTGATTTGCGGCATCGCGGTGCTGGTCAAAGCGATCAATTTGAGCGGCCTGGCCATGTAATCATAGCTGAGTAAGGGCTCAAAAATAGCTTCAGCGACCCAGCCCGAATAATGGTTTTGAGTCTTAGCCATATCAAAACCATCATCAGCGGCTTCAAAAGCTTGACGAATTAACTTTAGCTGATTCTTGTTGTTGGCGTCGCCGGCATTTGCCGCCATCACCGCGTGCAAACTGCCAAGACTTAAAGTAGATAAGATAGCGATCAACAGCTTGCGGACAGGCTTAATACAAGTGAGTAGTTTGTAAAAAATACGCATCGTTTTTAAAGCGAACAAGTAATCGGGAACAGGACTGGGCTCAGGAATTTCTACGCTGAAACATGCCAGGTCCCGCCAGTCTATGGTTACAGGGCATTACCTTAACCCAAGCGCAGGATTTTGCCCTAGCGGCTTTGTAAAAATAATTCAGTAAAGACTAAGTTTGCGTATAGAAGTGTTGAAAAAAAGCCAGTTCTTATCCAGGGAAAACTCGTCGTGGTATAAAGTTTTTTTGCTGCGCACAAGCTTGCAGTCCGAAATGTGAAAATTTATTGAATTTTGACTTTTATTCGGGATACCCGTAACGGTCAGGCATCTATCAAATTAGCAGCAACCCGGTGATGTGGGCGCTGGCACTAAGTTGCGAAGGTCTGATTTTGAGGGCATCCCCACTCGGTATGAAGCACAAGCTCATAAAACAAGGTCAGGTAGTTGCTGACGTATTTAATTCGGTAGGCCAGGAAATTGCTGATGCCTGTAGAGGAAAAATAAGTGATTTCATATTGTTAATTTGCTGCGAAGCACAATAAAACATTATTTCAATAATTCACGATTTTCGGCAGAATGTAAGTCGTTGTATTTTTGCTTGACTCTGGAAAAATGTCTTGACGAGACCAGTCAAATGGTGATTTTATTCGCGTTTTGATTTTTTTCTGTCCTACTTGAACGTGCTGATTTTGCAAAATTTTGATGATAATTTTGCTTAATTAAGTGGCAGGCAAATTTCTTTGATGAAACTTTTTTTGGTTGTCGGCAAAATTTGTTTGTGAATTATTTGTGATTTGCAGATGATTTTTAAGTCGCTCCTCTGAAATCCCGATGAATTATCGGTTTTAAATAATTTCGTCATTTTTGGTCAGTGCAGCGGTAACTCTGCATTTATAATCGCGGTTTCGTGTTAGTAGTCTTGACTATCAACAGGCCACAGATCTGTAGTTTTGGAGGAGCAGGAATGGATTTTTCAGACCGCCAGCAAGAGCCCGGGAAGAAGTTCACGGGCATAGGGCTGGTAATAGCATTTCACGCGGTACTGGTGTACGCGTTGATGAATGGTTTGGGGCATAAGATCGTATCGATCATAGAAAAGCCCATGGAAACCAAGATCGTGGAGGAGGCGCCACCGCCCCCACCGCCACCCGAAACGCCGCCGCCACCGCCGCCAAAACTGGCTGCGCCGCCGCCACCGTTTATTCCGCCACCGGAAGTTGCTGTCGCACCGCAACCGCAACAGAATGTGATAACGCAGTCGACGCAAGAGCGGCCACCGACGAACGTGTTGCAAAAGACGCCACCGCCAGTATCGGCCCCGCCGGAAGCACCGAAAGCGCCTGCTGCGCCGGTGACCATTCCTGGTGTGATCGACTTCAATGCAGCCGGCTGTAAGCCTGAATACCCACGTGCTTCGTTACGCAATGAAGAAACCGGTACCGTCGCTTTATCCGTGTTGATTGGTGCAGATGGTGCGGTGAGTGAAGTCAAGATCGACAAATCGAGTGGCTTCCGGAATCTGGACAATGCCGTTAAGAACTTGTTGTTATCGGGTACCTGTAAAAACAAACCAGGTACTGTAGACGGCAAACCGCAGGCGACCTGGACCCGGGTTCAGTACGTCTGGAAACTGGAGTAATGCCAGTCAGCGCATAACAAGCCCGGCTTAGCGCAACGAAGCGATTCACTAAGCCAGGCGAAGAAATAAATACAGAAAAAAGTCTAAGCAACACCAACCTTATTTTGTTAAAGGAAACACCTCAATGAAAACCCGTTTCACCGCTATCTTAGCAGCCGCCTTGTTGGCATTGACCGCCGCTGTGACACCAGTGAGCGCCCAGGAATCGGCCTCGGCAACAGCCGCGCCAGCAGCGTCGGCAGCAGCACCAGCCGCATCGGCTGAAGCAGCACCCGCAGCGGCCGCTCCTGCCGCATCGGCTGAAGCAGGTCCAGCCAAAGAAGTGATCGAAAACCCGTACGGTTTGGACGCGTTGTGGAAAACTGGTGACTTCGTATCGAAAGGCACACTGATCATCATGGTGATCATGTCCATGGGTAGCTGGTACATCCTGATCACCAAAACTTTAGATCAATTGAAACTCTCGGGTCAGGCTAAAGAAGCCGCCAAATTCTGGAAAGCCGCGTCGGTACAAGCCGGTGCTGCAAGCCTGAAAGAAGGCAGCCCATTCCGCTACTTGGCTGATACTGGTATCAAAGCCAGCGAACACCACGAAGGTGCCTTGTTAGAGCAAATCGACCTGAACACCTGGGTATCGATGTCTATCCAACGCGCAGTGGACAAAGTACAAAGCCGTTTGCAAGATGGTTTGGCGTTCCTGGCGACTGTCGGTTCGACTGCACCATTTATCGGTTTGTTTGGTACTGTTTGGGGTATTTACCACGCCTTGACCGCGATCGGTATGTCGGGTCAGGCTTCGATCGACAAAGTAGCGGGTCCAGTAGGTGAAGCGCTGATCATGACGGCGATTGGTCTGGGTGTCGCGGTTCCAGCCGTATTGGGCTACAACTTCCTGGTACGTCGTAACAAATCGTCGATGGAAAGCGTACGTGCATTCGCTGCAGACCTGCACTCGGTAGTCTTGTCGGGTTCGATGGCAAAAGCAGCTGGCAGCAAAAAAGCAGCCTGATCAGTAAGAGTAAATCAAACACCTGAGCCCGCAAGGGCGCAGGCAAGTTGAGAGGACAGACATTATGGGAATGGCAATAGGCGGCGATGGTGATGGCGAAGACGAAGTCAACAGCACCATTAACACAACGCCCTTAGTCGACGTGATGCTGGTGTTGCTGATTATCTTCCTGATTACGGCACCGGTAGTGGCAGACGTGGTGAAATTAAAATTGCCACAGGAAACCAACCAGATCTACAAAACCAAGCCGGAAAATATCACGGTCTCGATCGCCAAAGATGGCGACGTGTACTGGAATGGTGGTATGCGTCCGTTGCCGGGTGGCGTCGATGAATTATTCGACAAACTGAAGGTGGAGTCGGTCAAGGTACCGCAACCTGAAGTGCACATCCGTGGCGATCAAAATGCGCGTTACGAATTTGTCGGTAAGTCTATCCTGGCAGCGCAGCGCGCAGGTATCGCCAAGGTGGGCTTTGTGATCGTGCCACCGGCACGCAATTAAGGAGTAGACATGGGAATGCAAATTGGTGGCGGAGGTTCGTCATCGGACCCGGAAGTCATGATCGAAGTGAACATGACGCCTTTGATTGACGTGATGCTGGTGTTGATCATTATGCTGATCATCACGATCCCGATTCAAAACCATGCGGTGAATTTGAATTTGCCAACCGGGCCAACACCACCTCCGATTGAAAAACCTATCACCCACAATGTGGATGTGGATTTCGATGGTACGGTGTTGTGGGATGGTGTAGCGGTAGCGGATGCGGAACTGGAAGCGAAATTCCGTGCTGCAGCAGCTGAAGCGAATCAGCCTGAAGTGCATTTGCGCCCCAACAAAGTGGTACCGTATAAATCGGTAGCGCACGTGATGGCGATGGCACAGCGCTTAGGCGTGACCAAGCTCGGTATGGTTGGTAATGAGCAATTCCTGAATCAGTAAAATTGCAGGAATTATCAGTGAAATCGATGCGTCTTGATGTATGATTGGAAATTGGCAGGGTTTAAACCCCTGCCAATTTTCATGTTAACGGTTGTTCAGCTTGATCTGTCAGCCACAATCCGATAATTATTTTTGTCAGAGAGTTTACTATATGAAGCAATTTCGCTTATCACGTGTTGCCGTTTTAGTTGCAGCCTTGGGTGTGGCTGTAGCACCTGAATTGACTAATATTGCAGCTAACACCGCTTATGCGCAAGAATCGCTGCGTCCTGAGGTTGCGAAAATTGTTCATGCAGCAGGTGAATTATACAAAGCAAGAAAATACAAGGATGCTTTGGGCAAATTGCAAGAAGCGAACAGCGTTAGCGGTAAGACTGTTAACGAAAATTTCACGATAGAGCGTATGCGTTTATCGATCGCTTCGGCGGCAGGTGATAACGATAGCGTGATCCGTGCGGCGGAAACCATCGTGGCAGCAAATAAATTGTCGGGTAAAGAGCAATTACAAATGATACAGGTCTTAGGTAATGCTTACTTCAAGGCTGGAAATTACTCGAAAGCAGCACAGGCTTACAATCGTTACTACGCTGAAGGCGGCACGGATCAGTCTTTGCGCCCGTATCTGATACAAGCGATGTCGCAAAGTGGCGATGGTGCCAAAGCGATGAAAGAAGTCATGGCTGAAATCGCGGCGGATGAAAAAGCAGGTCGCACTACCAGTCTGACCAATCTGGAATACTGGGCCAATGCCGCGTTGAAAAACAAGGATATGGAAGGTTATTCCAAAGCCCTGGAAAAAATGGTCAGCGCACATGGTAAAAAAGAATACTGGCCAAATCTGTTAAATAACGTCGTAACTAAAAAAGGCTTCTCTGAACGCTTGCGTTTGGACGTTATGCGTTTGCGCCTGGCTTTAGGTTTGCTCAAGCAAAGCAATGACTATATGGATATGGCTTTGTTCTCAGTACAAGCTGGTTATCCCGCAGAAGCGACAAAGATTATCGATGCTGGTTACAAAGCAGGCCTCTTAGGCGAAGGTAATCAGGCTGATCGCCATAAACGTTTGCGTGACATGGCAACCAAGGCTAAAGATGAATCGAGCAAAGGTATCGCAGCAGCAGAAGCCGAAGCAAAACAAGCTAAAGACGGTAATGCTTTAGTTAACGTTGGCTTTACCTACACTACAGCTGGTCAGTACGAAAAAGGCGTAGCCTTGATGGAAGAAGGTATCGCTAAGGATGCTTTGAAAAATCCAGATGATGCCAGCTTGCACTTAGGTGTGGCGCATATTGCTGCCGGAAAAAAAGCGGCTGCTTTAAAAGTCTTGAAAAACGTCAAGGGTAGCGACGGTGCTGCTGAATTGGCACGTTACTGGATCATTTACGCAAATCAGAATTTGAAATAATTCCTGACTTTGCGGTGACGCATCAGTAACAACAAAAGGCCGGTAAATACCGGCCTTTTGTTTTGCAATTGCCTCAGATAAAAACCGGCCTATCTGGTGCAGTGATAGGCCTGTTGGATAGCATGTTTAACTGTGTTTGCGGCCTTTATTTTGCGCGACTACGGTTTTGCGATGTACTGCGACCCGGCTAACTGGTTTGTTATAAGGACGGGCGCGGCTGGCTGATTTGTTGCTTGCGGCAGCCACTTGTAACTGCAAACTCTGACCAAAACTCACTTCACGTTTTAAATGATTCAAACTCTTAATTTCATCAACGCTGATTTGATAGCGTTTTGCAATGCTGGCCAGGGTGTCTCGCTTACCCACTTTAAATCGTATGGTACGCGTCGCATTTTTTTCAAATGCGATTTGCGCGTTGTCCGCTAAATCGGGGGCGATATCCTGATCCTGCGTTTCAGCAGTTTTGGGGATTAATACAGTCGAGCCTGCCTTTACCAGCATTTTCGCGGGTATCAGATTGGCTTCTCTTAACACTTCAGCTTGCGTACCAAATCGTGCTGCCAGATTTTCGACGCGCTCAGTTTTAGCAACAGTGATTGCTGACCAGTTGGATAATGGCCCGTCCCACTTGCTGAGGTTTTCCTGGTATTTGGCAACGCAATCCCAAGGCAGCAGAATTTTCGTGTCACCAGTGATTACCGGGCGATTGAACTGGGGATTTAAGGCGACAAACTCTTGCACCGGTAGTTCAGCCAATTGCGCTGCAACTTTGACGTCAATATCCCGGCCTTTTTCTATCGCAACAAAATAAGGTTGATTTTCTACTTTAGGTAAATCGAGATCAAATTGTTCAGGGTGTTCGATTATCGTTTTAACCGCCTGCAACTTAGGTAAGTAATTGCGCGTTTCATCCGGCATGTGTACCGATATACTTTGAAAATCGGTAGGTAGTGATTTCGCTTGTTGTTTCTTAATTGCGCGCATCACCGAACCTTCGCCCCAATTGTAAGCGGCCAGAGCTAACTGCCAGTCACCGAACATGCCATGCAACTTTTGCAGATAATTTAAAGCGGCTTCGGTTGAGTCTACTACGCCGCGTCGGTCATCCTTAAACAGGCTTTGTTTCAGATTGAAATCACGACCCGTCGCTGCCATAAATTGCCACATACCACTGGCCTTGGCGCTGGAAACCGCTTGTGGATTAAAGGCAGATTCAATAATGGGGAGCAGTGCCAGCTCGGTTGGCATACCACGTTTTTCTAGCTCTTCAACCACGTGAAATAAATAACGGGCACCACGCTGTACCGTTTGCACAATATGATTGGTACGAGAACTGTACCAATTCATTTGCCGGTTTACTTGTGGATTTTCCAGACTCAGACTTGGAATCGCATAACCATTGCGTATGCGCTGCCACAAATCATGTTCAGTATTGGCGTAAGCAATCCAGGGTGCTTGATAGCCAGTGGCTGCGAGAATTTTCTCGGCTTTGGACTTTCCAGTTTCGTCGGCTTTATTAGCTATTAAATCCAGACTCTTGGTTTCATAATCGCTTTCCAGACGTTCTTCTTCATCGGCCCATGCACCAGTAACGCCGCAGCACAATAAGACCGCGAATAGGATGGGTTTGAGGTGAAACGATTTGGAAAGGTCGGTAAAGAAGCGGTTTCTTGACATACGCATACTCTGATTTGACCTTAAATGCCCCTGATTGAGCTGAGGGTGTGCATACTGCAAAAGCCTGTGAGTGTAAGCAAGTGACCTACTGGCGTCAAGATAAATGTCGTGGCGACGCGTACCTGATTCTGTAAGGAAACGTAAGCTTAACCGCAATAGCGCTAATTTTCGCCGATGATAAAGCAAAGCGGTGATTGGTCAGATTTTTGTAACAGTAAATTTGCAGTTGAATTGAGCGCGTAGGATAGATGGCTAAATCGCGAGCCCCGCGAAGTTGGGCTTAACTCACGGTACAATTGCAGCATCAATCACTATTAGAAATAAGTCTGGCGCATGATCTCACTATGTTGACGCGCAGACAGGAGCAGAATATGAAATTCAATAAGTCCTATCAACCGCAAAGTATTGTGCTGTCCGCCGCATTAAGCTTGCTGATTAGCGCACCAGTGCAAGCAAATATTTTAATCAGTCATATCAATGGTCATAGCATTAGCCTGGATGGTAAGCATCAGAAATTCTCAGCACTGTTAATTGATGACAGCAGCGGTAAACTCCTGGCAGTGGGAGACCCTGCAAAATTAACCCAGCAATGGCCAGTAAAAATCGAAATCAATCTGCAGGGTAAGACGGTATTGCCGGGTCTGATCGATGCGCATGGCCATATTCTGAGTTTAGGGCAAAGTCAGAATCAGTTGAATTTACGCGATACCAAGGATTTGACTAGTGCCTTGCAAGCGATTAAAGCTTACGCCGATAAATACCCACAGTTTCGCTGGATACAAGGTGGCGGCTGGAACCAGGTGAATTGGAAATTGGGGCGCTTCCCCAGTGCCAAAGAGATTGATGCGACTGTCAGCGAGCGACCAGTCTTCCTGAGTCGCATAGATGGGCATGCGGCTTGGGTCAATAGTGCGGCGTTGAAACTGGCTGGAATTACTAAGTCCACCGCCGATCCGGCTGGCGGTAAAATTGAGCGCGATAAAGAGGGCAATGCCACAGGGATTCTGATCGATGCCGCGATGGGTTTAGTCAGTCAGCATATTCCTGAAGCTAGCCCTGCAGAACAAAAACTCGCTCTGGACACGGCTTTACAGACTCTACGCAGCTATGGTGTCACCAGTGCGCATGATGCCGGTGTCTCAGTGAATGCCGATCGCTTGTTTCGTGAATACGCAAGCCAGGGCAAATTAAGTACGCGAGTTTATGGCATGATACGAGGCACAGATAAGGCGTTTGATGAACTGGCTAAGAATGGCCCAGTGCTGAGTTATGCCAATGATTTGTATAGCCTGCGTGCCGTCAAATTATTTGCTGACGGTGCCCTGGGCAGCCGTGGTGCAGCGATGTTGCAAGCATACAGCGATGCGCCAGAAACCAAGGGCTTGCTATTTAACTCTGACGAGCAAATGTACCAGATGATGCAGAAGGCCGCGGCCAAAGGTTATCAAGTGAACGTACATGCAATTGGTGACGCAGGCAATCATCAGATCTTGCAGAATTTCGAACGTTTAAGTCAACTTAAAAATTTACCAGCGAACGCAAGCCGACATCGAATTGAACATGCACAGGTAGTTGATTTGCACGATATTCCCCGTTTCAAAAAATTGGCAATTATTCCTTCCATGCAGCCCAGTCATGCAACATCGGATATGAATATGGCAGAGGATCGGGTTGGGGCGCAACGTATACAAGGTGCTTATGCATGGCAGGCCTATTTACGTCAGGGTTCAACTATTGCCTGTGGTTCTGATTTTCCAATTGAGAGTGCCAACCCATTTACTGGAATTCATGCCGCGGTGACACGCCAGAGTAGCGAGGGCAAGCCTAAAGGCGGTTGGTATGCCAAGCAAGCGATGAGTTTGCAGCAGGCCATCAAATGCTACACCATCGACGCTGCGTATGCTGCGCATCAGGAAAAAATCTTAGGTAGTCTGGAAGCTGGTAAGTGGGCTGATTTCGTGGTGCTTGATCAAGACCCGTTCAAGCTGCCGGCTGAGCAATTGCATAAAATCAAAGTTGAGCAAACCTGGTTAGCTGGTAAACGGGTTTATCGCGCAACGCCATAAACGCTGGCTGCAAACGCTCGTATTATCCGCTATCAGCCCGGGCGCTAGATAAGTTAAACAGAATTAAGTCCAGGATTAACGCTAAACCAGTAACAGGGTTTAGCGTTTTTACTTGCTTTGTAGCTTAAGCTGATGGTGCGCTTTGCATGCAAAACGCATTGAGCTTATTACCATCTAAGTCGCGAAAATATGCTGCATAGAAACCTCCGGTGCCGCGAGGACCAGGTGCCCCCTCATCTTTCGCGCCTAATTCCATCGCTTTTTGGTAGAGTGCCTGAACTTTTTCTGCACTATCAACCACCAACGCTGCCATGCAGCCATTTCCCACCGTAGCAGCTTGCCCATCAAAAGGTTTGATTACCCCCAGTGATGGCTGAGTTGGCGACACCCCCCAGGCAACAAAACGTTCAGATTCCATAAAACGCCCGGCATTAATGACCTTAAACAATTCATCGTAAAATTGGCTGGCGCGTGCCAGATCGTTGGTACCTAAAGTGATATAGCCTATCATCGTGTTCTCCAGTTAGTGTTGTTGCGTGAATTCTGTCGCCACAGGCGACAAACCGAATTGCAAAGATGCCAGATGAGCATAAACGCCGCCCTTGGCGATTAAACTGTGATGCGTACCTTCTTCAACAATCTGGCCATGTTCCATGACCAAAATACGATCGGCTTTTTGCACGGTTGCCAGACGGTGCGCAATCACGATCGTGGTTCTCCCTTGCATGGCTTGCTCAAGCGCGCGTTGCACCAGTCGCTCAGATTCCGCATCCAGTGCGCTGGTTGCTTCATCGAGTAATAGCAAGGGTGGGTTTTTAAGCAAAGCACGGGCAATAGCGATACGTTGCCGCTGCCCGCCGGACAATCGTACACCGCGTTCCCCCAGAAAGCTATGATATGCATCGGGTAAGCGCTGAATAAATTCATCGGCTGCGGCAAGCTTCGCCGCTGCAATGACTTCATCGTCACTGGCGTCGGGGCGGCCATAACGAATATTCTCCATAGCATTGGCCGAAAATATGACGCTGTCTTGCGTCACGATACCAATTTGCTGGCGTAAATCAGCTAAAGTCAGGTCGCGTATATCCTGATTATTCAGGCAAATTTTGCCATGCTGAGGATCATAAAAACGCAATAGCAATTGAAATAAACTGGTTTTCCCCGCTCCCGAGGCACCGACTAAAGCGACGGTGGTTCCTGCCTGTATCGATAGTGAAATCGCGCTCAGCGTATCGTGATCGGGGCGGGATGGGTAGTGAAAACGCAAGTCTTGAATCTCAAGACTGGCACCCTGAGCGCTGCTACTAGATTGCGGTACTTGTGGTGAGAGCGGATTTTGTATGCGCGACTCGAGTTCAAGTAATTCAAGCAAACGCTCGGTTGCTCCGGCTGCACGTTGTGCATCACCCATAACTTCGGACAAAGCCCCAACCGCACCCGCAACAATTGCGGCATATAAAATAAATTGCCCCAGTTCCCCACCACTCATGCGCTGCGCAACCACTGCATGGGCGCCTATCCATAATACAAAGACGATGGCGCCAAACACCAGCAAGATCGCTAACAAGGTAAGTAAGGACCTGGCGCGTATGCGCCTTACTGCGACACCAAACGCGCCTTCTACTGCTTTGTGAAAGCGTGCGCTTTCTATTTGCTCATGGGTATAGGCTTGAACTATGTTGATGGCATTCAGCGTTTCACTGGCAATGGCGGAGGCATCAGCAACACTATCTTGTGAAGCACGAGAAAGTTTGCGTACCCGTTTGCCAAAGACAACCAGAGGCAGAACGACCAGCCCCAGTAAAAAAACAATTAGTAAGGAGAGCCGGGTGCTGGTGATAATCAGCATGATTAAACCACCTGCCAGCAATAAGGAATTTCTTAAAGCCATAGAAATACTCGAGCCCACCACAGTTTGTATCAGGGTGGTATCGGTGGTTAAGCGCGATAAGACTTCGCCAGTTTTCGCAGTCTCAAAAAATTCCGGACTTTGCTTTAAGACGTGGTGATAGACCGCATTGCGGATATCGGCAGTAACTCGTTCTCCCAGCCAGGAAACCAGATAAAAGCGCGCTGCGGTGGTGATGCCGAGGACGACTGCAAGGCCAAATAAAGCGGCAAAGGCCAGGTTAACCTGATGTATTCCTTTGCCATCAGTCTGACCGAACCCTAAATCTATCATCATTCTGAAGGCATAAGGAATCGCCAGCGTTGCGGCCGCTGCTAACAATAATGCCAGACCCGCCAAAAGAAATTGCTGCTGATACGGACGCAAGAAAGGGAACAAGCCCTTCAGTGTGGCAAGGCTGGTGCGTGCTGCTGGTGGATTCATGAAAATTCCTGAGCAAGTAAAAGTATGGACGTGCCTGTCGTTGCGGCGTCCAAGATCGCATGCCTGGCGGCCTAACTCAGAGTATGAGGAAATTTGACCCCACAGCTTACAGACCTGGCGGCCTGTCGACTTGAACAGTTAGGCGGTAAGTGCGTGCAGAGCTGTGAAATTCAAGCCTGAATGCAAAGGAGTATTGTATCGATTTTGTTACAAGTGAAGTGTTGAAATGATAAGATGCAAACCCCATTCAATCCGCTTTTGAATATATGCGTCTTATTGCTTCTTCCTTTTATTGTTTGCTGTGTTCCGTGAGCTATGCTGGCAACCCCGGGCCGAGCGCGTTTGTTGGCGAAAGTGGCGCGGGCTGGCGCGTTGACAGGCCAAATCCGGCAACGCTAATACCTGTGCAACAGCTCGCTTTGCAATCAGTTCGTCAGCGCAACTCACAAACAGTATCCTGGTCAGAACTTGGTTTTCAAGATGGCATGGCTGGAGCCAATGAACAGACCGTTAAAAAACGGCAGCAACGCTATGCTGACTATGGCTTTGACCCGCAAGCCTATTTACGCGGATGGCTGCAGGGCAATGATGAGTTTTGGCGTAGTCTGGGACGACGCGATGCAGCGGAGGGCGTGTCGGATCGGGTCTTAGCTTCGTATATCAAGCAAGCTCAGCAACGTCAATTACGTTTGCGGCAACAGATTTATCAGGCGGCCTATGATAACGAACTTGTTGAGTACTGGCGTCGCCTCGCCCGACAAGATGCTGTGCATGGGCGTGATTTAAGTTTTCGCAGCGACTTTGCAAAGCGACGTGGCTTGCGCTTTGAGCGTTATGCGTATCAGCAAGCCTGGGAAAACCAGCTTGAAACTTATTGGCAAGAGGCTGGACGCGTCGATGGACGCAATCGACAGTTTAATCTGACTCAGCAACTTGAACGGGCACGACTGGATGATGTCTTTGTTTTGCCGCAAAGTGCTGAGTGGTACAAGCAAGCCTGGCGTGCCGAGAATTCCGAATATTGTAGCGAGCGTCGTGCCTATGAAGATGGGCGTAAAACCCAGGTTTTTGACTTTGCGGCCTGCGCTGAGATTGATCAATCTGATTTACGTAAAGCCTTTGAACAAGGCCAGCACCATGAGCACATCTTACCTCAGCAACGTCAGAAACAAGCCGAGATTAAGAAAGCCGATGAGTTAATCGCCCAATTGCAAAAGCAAATTGCGCAGGCTCAGCAAGAGCTGGAACGCGCTGACAAATCACGCAGTGAACAACAAACTCAACGCGAGCGTAACTGGCAAAAGCAAGTCGCACAAACTCAGACTGAATTGCAAAATAAAGAGCGACAACAAAAAGATATGGGGCAGGAATTACGCGAAATTTTGGATAAGAAACAAAAATTGTCGAGGGAGTTAGAGCAAGTTGAGCAAGAACTCCATCGCTCCCGTGAACGTCGTCAAAGCGATGGGAATGACGAACAGGAAAAAAGTAAGCGTCGCCTGCAAGACTTGCAAAAAGATCGCAATTATCTGGAGCGTGACATTGAAAGTGAACGACGTAAAGTGAGTGACATCGATCAGGAAATCAAACATATCAAAGAAAAATTGAAAGACAAAAAGGAAAGCGAAAGTAATTCCAGTGATTTGCAAAGAAAGGAACGTGAGCGCAGTGACGCACAATCTGAAATTAAGCAATTACAAGAAAAAGTGTCGCGCCTGCGTCAGAGTGAAGAGCAAGTACAAAATGAAGCCGGACGTACTCGCGGTAATTTTTCTAAGCCAGGTTATGATGAAGAGCGCTGGCAACGAAAACGTAAGGAACTGAATGAGGAATTAGAAAAAGTCACGCGACAAATTGATGAGGCCAGACAAAAGAATAGTCATGCCGATACTGAATTGCGACGCGCGCAAGAGTTACGTCGGGAAGCGAATAACCGGTCTGGAAATGAGCCAGAGAGAAATGCCACGAATCTCGTCACTGAGCGACAACGCGAATTGGCGCAATTAAGGCGCAAGCTACAGCAAGCCCAGGAATATCGCGCCAGGCTGAGTGCCGAGGAAAAAACTTACGTTAGCTGTGTGCTCGTTGAGTTTGGATACAGGCGCGGCTTATTCAACTGAACAAAACGTTGAGGGATACCATCAGTCAGGCCAGTTGCGTTAGTACCTTTGGCAATAATTCAGTCAGGCATGAAGTAACACCATAGTGAAAAGTGCGTGCCATGCTACCCTGGGTGTAACGCAGCGCTGCATTGACAAGACATCCCTTATTTCAGTAAGGTGAGTACAAACAAAGTCAACCAGACCGTGGTAAACACGTTTGCTAAGTACGACCTGGCCAGAGTTGTTAAGTCTGACTGCTGTTAAAAATATTCCTTCGCAAACCCTCCCGCGAAATTAAGACGATGAAAAATAGACTGTCTATGCCAACCAAGTATTTGGGTTTTCAAAAAACGCTGAAACACCTGAGTGTTTTTCTGGGCTTGAGTGCAACGCTGTTACTAAGCGCCTGCCAATCCACTATAAATTTAACCAAAGATTGCCAATCAGGCGACTGGGAATTAATTGGTCGTAAAGACGGTGGTCAGGGCCTGCTAAGTCAATTTGATGAGCGCAAGAGTTTTTGCGCACGCGTCGAGGGCGCTAAATTTTCGGCTGATTCAGCACAACTCTATGCCCAAGGCTGGCAAGCTGGCAATCAGATTTTGTGGTCGAATCTGGGGCACGAAGATGGAAAATCAGGGAAGGCAGTGAATCAGTTTGACGTCAGAAGCAATAGCGAGTTGGTCAAAGAAAATAAAACACCCGTGAATCAAACCGCCTATCAACAAGGATGGCAAAAAGGGAACGCAGATTATTGGTATTTGAATGGCGAACAAGATGGTCAGGCCGGAACTTCCGCCAGCATACGCGAAAGTCGTGCACAGCAAGGCCAAAGCATAGGGTTTAATGATCAGGCATTTCGCGAAGGCTGGGCCAGTGGAAACCTTAAGTATTGGCAAAATCTCGGCAAGACTGATGCGGCGAATGGCATTTCCGACCGCGAATTACAACAGCATAGTAATCTGGCGCGGGCGAAAGATTTAGCGATTCGTGCCGACGCATATCAACAAGCTTATGATCTGGAACTGGTGCAGTATTGGCGCCGTTTAGCCTGGGTCGATGCGGTGAATGGTGTCGATATTCATGGCCGGCGCGAGTTTGCGCGCAGCCGTGGTTTGCGCCTGAGTGAGGCTGAGTATCAGGCGAATTGGGAAAAACGTTTGCAAGCTTACTGGCAAGACGTCGGCGCCAAAGATGGCTATGGCCATCCCGATCGCCTGGACGAACGCATGGCGAACGCGGTACGCGATAAAGTGTTTGTGATTGCGCAAACGCGTGACTTATATAGCCAGGCCTGGCGTCGCGAAAATCAACGCTACTGCACCATCGATAATGCCTTCGAGTGGGGTAAAAATTCCAGTTATATGGCGGTCAGTGTCTGTGATATCGCGCTTCAGTATCGCCTGCGTCAGGCATTGCAAGCTGGCGCCGATTATGAACAGGCTACGCGGCGCTTGCGTGAAGTTCAGCGTGAACGTCATAGCGTGCAAAAACGTATTGATGAATTACGTGGCAAAGTCAGTCGCCTGGAACAGGAAATTAAGCGCGAACAAGATAAGCGTGAACAAGAAAAACGCGATCAGGAAAAGAAACGTGAACAGGGCGATAAATCTACTGTACGCAGCACTGAAAGCAGTTCTTCAGAGATACAACGCCGTGATCGTGAGCGCAATGACACGAATAGTGAATTAAATCAGTTATACCCACGTCAGGACAGATTGCGCAATGAAGAAAACCGCCTGGAAGATGAATTGCGCAGGATTAAACGTTTGGTGTATTAATTTTAAGGGCTGACCTTGCCAGAGCTTTGCCTCTGTTGTCAGCGTCAGGGCTGCGTTACAATAAAAGACAGGTTACGGCCTGTCTTTTTTTACTCTTTACTGGCGATAAGATGAGGTATTCAGCCCGCAAAATTTCCTGGAGCAAACGCATAGGCTGGGGCTTGCTCAGCCTGATACTACTGCTTAGTATTGCCGCGTATGCGTATTGGCGTAGTAAGCAAGTGCAGCGCCAGGGCGAGTTGGTTTTGCCAGGATTGCTGGCCAATGTCACGAGCCATTTCGATGAGCGCGGTGTGCCGCATATTTATGCCGACAATCAGCTCGATGCTTATCGCGCGCTCGGCTATTTGCATGCGCAAGATCGCTGGTTTCAAATGGAAATGGCCAGACGTTTAGCTAAAGGTGAGTTGGCCGAAGTGTTTGGTGCTAAATTACTCGACACCGATAAATTATTTCGTACCATGCAAATCCCGGCACGTGCACGCGCGCTGGCAGCCAGCTTAGATCACAAAGCGCCCGAAGTGCAAGCTCTGCGTGCTTATCTGGCGGGCATCAACCACTATGTCGATCACGGTACTAAGCCGGTTGAATTTGATGCGCTGGGCTTGGCCCGGCGGCATTTTGAGATCGAGGATGTGTATGCGGTTGCGGGGTATCTGGCGTATAGCTTTTCCGCGGCCTTGCGCACGGACCCGATGATGACCTACGTCAGGGATCAACTGGGGCCAGATTATTTACGCGTGTTTGATCTTGACGGCACACTGGCAGGAAGTCCGCGTGGTAAGCTGGATCCGGCATTCAGCCGAGTGGCTTACGCAGACTTAAATCGTCTGGCCGAGCTGAGTCAGCAAGCGCACCGATTGGTCGCCATGCCAGAATTGGAAGGCAGCAATGCCTGGGTCATTTCGGGCAAATTAAGTGCCAGTGGTAAGCCGATACTGGCGGGTGACCCGCATATTAGTTTTGCCAATCCCGGAGTTTGGTACGAAGCGCATCTGCACGCGCCGGGCTTGTATTTGTATGGCTATCACCAGGCTTTGTTTCCATTTGCCTTGCTTGGCCATAACCAGCGTTTTGCCTGGTCGCTTACCATGCTGCAAAACGATGATATGGATTTGATTGCAGAGCAAACTGATAGCGCCCATCCCAATCAGGTTTGGTATCGCGGTGCCTGGCAAGTATTGACGCTGCAGCAGGAAATGATCGCAGTGAAAGGCCAGCCCGCTTATGCCTTGCAAAATCGCACTGGTCCTCATGGGCCGATTATCAGCGATGTCTTAGGCAAGCAAATTGCGCAAAGTCAGCATGCATTGGCCTTAAGCTGGACGTTTTTAGAGGGTAAGAATGACTTGCTGAAAGCTTTTTACCATTTAAACGGTGCGGCACATGGCATGCGTGATGATCACGATGCCTATGCTGCGCGCTGGATCGCCAGCCCAGGCTTGAATATCATCTGGGCCAATGCTAAAGGTGAGATAGGCTGGAGCGGTGCCGCGCATTTGCGTCAGCGCGCCGCGAATCAACACGGTCATTTCATTATCGCCGCCGCCGATTACGATGCGGCACCGGTGCAAACACTGGATTTCGATGAAACGATTAACCCTTATCAACGCAACCCTGAATCGGGCTTATTGGTGTCAGCAAATCATCGTCCAGATACTGCGAGTACGATTAGCTGGCAAGCTTATTTCAATTACCCGGAGCGTGCCGAGCGCATCACTCAGGTCTTGAAAAGCAAGGCGGGTGGCTGGACTCAGGCCGATATGCAGCAGTTGCAACTCGACGTGTACAGTGCTCACGCCAAACAGCGTTTGCAGCAATTGCTAGGCTACGTGCAAGGCAAGGAACAGCTAGATCCTGATTTGCTCAAACAATTGCAAGACTGGGATGGTGAATATCGAGCTGAGAGTGTTGCCGCCAGCGTGTTACAGCAATGGCAGTATGAAATTATCCAGGCTTGTTTTGCCGACAAGCTGGGGGAAGACCAGTTTAAAAATTTACTGCGTACCCGCCAGCTCGATCATGCCTTGCCGCGCTTATTGGCCGATGCAAACAGTCCCTGGTGGGATAGGCGTAATACGCCGCAGCAAGAAAGCCGTGCTGACATCGTGACTGCGGCCTTGCAGGCAGCGCTGTTGCACTTAAAAACGGTCGCCGGGCAAGCTAGTCAAAACTGGCAATGGGCTAAATTGCATACGCTGACGCATAAACATCCTTCAGCACAAAGCAGCCTGTTTAGTTGGTTAAACGCTGGCCCATTTGCCGTGCCAGGTAATCGTGAAATCGTGAATAATCTCTCGATACAATATGGTCCGGCACCCTGGCCAGTTTTGTATGGGCCATCGACGCGGCGCGTAATCGATCTGGCTCATCCTGAGGCGGCAGTTGGTGGTACACCGGTAGGGCAGAGCGGCGTGGTTTTTGATGCGCATTATCGCGATCAGGCTCAGGCTTATGCAGAAGCTAAGCCGCAAGCGCAATACCTGTTGAAGTCCCAAGTTCAGGCGCATACTAAAAGCAGCTTGAAATTTCTGGCTAAGCCCTGAACTGCTGGTTTTGTGCGGGTTGTGCTTGGCTGGAGTTTGATGATTAAGGATAGGGCTGGATGAGTACCGATGGCGTAGTTCTTCTTAGTGCTGATGATCTTGCTGCAATACGGCAGGCCAGGGCTTTGCTGGAAGCGCCATCATTGGTGCAGCAAATGACTGAGTTGATCGGTACGCCGATAGAGCAACTGGCACGTAAATTACCCTTATCCTTGCAACAGCAAATCCATGCCAGCGTAATTAAAGCCTTGCATCAAGCCAGTCGTACCGCGATCTGGAGTCTGGATCATCAAGCTGACAAGCCTGCCACCTTACTTGGTCACAAACTGGCCGTTGCTGCCAGTGGTTTTGCCGGTGGCTGGTTTGGTGTCGCCGGCTTGTTACTTGAAATTCCAGTCAGTACCACCATCATGATGCGCAGCATTGCCGATATTGCGCGTAGCGAGGGCAGGAACTTACAAGAAACCAGCACCCAGCTTGCTTGCCTGGAAGTGTTTGCACTGGGCGGTGCCAGAAATAAAGCCGCCGCCAGCGACACCGCCTATTATGCCAGTCGCCTGGCGCTGGCCGAATTGACAGAGCTGAGCGCGCAAGAATTAATTGAAATGAGTAGTCAGGCTGGTATGCCAGCCTTCGCCGCCAAGCAAGCTAGTAAATGGCTGAGTCGATTTATCGAAGCCATAGCCAGTCGCTTTGGCGTGGTCATCACTGAAAAATCCGCCGCGCAAATCGTCCCCGTGATCGGCGCCGCAACCGCCGCCACCCTGAACACCTTGTTTATGCGCCATTACCAAAATCTGGCACGCGGCCACTTCATCATCAAACGCCTGGAGCAAGACTATGGCCTTGAGCCGGTAAAGCGAGCGTATCTCGACCTGGCCAGGCAAGGCGAGTAGCACGTCACAAGCTGTGTCATCTTGAATAGACACCCATCCGTAACGGGACTGCGAAAGTGAATCGCATCAAGCAAGTGAGTCGTTTTCTTGATGTTTGACTTTTCAGAATTGCAGAACTTACACAGCATTGCGCTAACCAGGTGCGAAGACAGTACTGCCTCACTGCAAGGCGAAACAAGAACCTTAGCATCTGTTCTGCGTAAGCCCTCAATTTGTTGAAGCGCGTAGCTTGGGCTGACTTTAACTCTGGCGAGCTATAAATGAGGTTTATATAGCCAGCGCGCCTCGCAAAATCGTCATGGTATTCACACCAGTCAGTGGCTGGCGTCGCTGCGTTTTCTTGCCCTGGTCGAATATAAGCTTAAGTTGCCGCCCAGTTTAACTCCATCGTGCCTAAGCCTTCAATAATCTAAAGCTTGATAAATCACGATCTTAGTTGTAATATTCAACTTTGTAAGTTGCGTATTAGAACTAAGTGGGACTGGTCTGGTGCTAAAACGTGACTTAAATAAAGGGGGAAAGATGAAACAGCGTAGTGGGGATTTACTTGAATTAGCCAGAGCAGGTGAGTTTGACCTTATCATTCATGGGTGCAATTGCTTTTGTAATATGGGTGCGGGCATAGCCAAAGATATCAAACAGCAATTTCCCCAAGCCTATACCGCAGATTTGGCCACCCTATCTGGCGATCGCGAAAAATTGGGCAGTTATAGTCAGGCGCTGTACCAAAATGGCGAGTGCAAAGTCATTATTGTGAATGCCTACACACAATACAATTGGCGCGGCAAAGGTGTAAAAGCTGATTACGCGGCAATTAAAAACGTGTTTGAAAAAATCGGACGCGACTTTGCCGGACTCAGAATAGCTTACCCCTTAATTGGCGCCGGTTTAGCAGGAGGCGACTGGAACACTATCGCTGCCATCATAGAGCAAGCCTTAAGGGGGCAAGATCACACTTTGGTGGTTTTACCAGCCAGGCAAGCAGCCTGAAGTACTTAGGAAATCGAAGTGTCTATCGCTGCGACAGAACCGATTTCATCGACTTTGCAGCAAATGCAAGTGTTGCCTGGGTTTTCAAGAAAGAGAGTAATAATGGAA
Source organism: Undibacterium sp. (assembly GCA_041913845.1). GTDB lineage: Bacteria > Pseudomonadota > Gammaproteobacteria > Burkholderiales > Burkholderiaceae_D > Undibacterium. The sequence goes on along the minus strand of JAYSEN010000004.1, from coordinate 53,594 downwards.
ATGACGATAAGTTTGCAACAGCGCTATCGCGGTGCTTTACTGGGTTTGGCTTGCGGCGATGCACTTGGCACTACCGTTGAGTTTAAGTCACGCGGTAGTTTTGCCGAATTGACGACAATATGCGGTGGCGGCCCATTTGGCTTACAAGCAGGACAGTGGACTGACGATACCTCGATGGCATTGTGTCTGGCTGAAAGTTTAATCGCTAAACAATGCTGTGATCCCCGCGATCAAATGACGCGCTATTTGAATTGGTACCACTGGGGGTATCTAAGTTCAACCGGGGATTGCTTTGATATTGGTAATGTAACGCGCCATGCGTTGAATCAATTTAATGATTCCGGCCTAGTGCTGGACGCCAATACTCGCGAGACCAGCGCCGGTAACGGTTCATTAATGCGACTCGCCCCCGTCGCTTTATTTTATGCGCAAGATACCGCGCAATTGCTGGAAATGGCTGCCTTGAGTTCACGTACTACCCATAGCGCGCCGGCTTGTATTGAGGCATGTCAGTTATTTGCGCTGGCTTTGCAAGCCGCTTTGGCCGGGAAAAGCAAACCAGAAGTACTGAATTTGTCTGGCTTACCAGTACAACATCCTGAGTTAATTAAAATTGCCAGCGGCAAGTATCAACAGAAAAGCCGTGACGAAATTTTAGGTTCGGGTTATGTGGTGGAGAGCTTAGAGGCAGCGCTTTGGTGTTTTTTTAAAACCGATACCTTGCAAGAGGCTTTATTAATGGCTGCCAACCTGGGTAATGATGCGGATACCACGGCGGCCATCACCGGGCAAATTGCTGGCGCTTATTATGGCTGCGAGGCCATTCCCGAGCCTTGGTTACAGACCTTGTATATGGCCGACGAGATCCGTGATTATGCTGATCAATTATTTGCATTACGCTATCGTCCGGGTTGAACATCTGTTTGTTAATCACAGTTGTCAGGCTTTATACGTGCGGAAATCGCCACAATTGGTGATTTCCGCAGCTGGTAAAGTAAATTTTTTGCGCTGATCTTAAAAATAAATTTGCCAGAAAATTTGAACAAAATTTATTGCAGCTTAAATCAACTAAATTATTTTTTGATTGAGCCACCTAAAGCCGAACTAAGCCACGATATGCTGTGGTTTACCTTGAATACGCCGCAATTTCATCAGTTCAGAGGGCTGCGCAATTTGCATACACTTCGGTGTACACTCACGCACTTGTTTTAATCAGGAGTGGGTGGAATGTCCGAAATCAAGAAAATGGTGTTGGCGCTGGCCTTATGCGGCAGCGCGGTGAGTTTGCCGGTGCTGGCGCAAACTAAAAAAGCGCCAACCGTCAAAGAAGCTGAGCAATTTATCCAGCAAGCCGAACAACGTTTAGCGAAACTCTCGAACGCCGCACAGCGCGCCAACTGGGTTTATGAAACCCATATTACGGACGACACTGAAGCGATCGCTGCGCAAGCGAATGAAGCGGCCTTGAATGCGGCCGGTGAAATTGCCTTGCAGGCGCGCCGTTATAATCAATCGCCTTTGTCGGCTGAACACAAGCGTAAGCTCAAGTTATTGCAACTCTCGCTGGCTCTGAGTAAAGATGAGGATCGTGAAGCCTACACTCGTCTGGCCGCGCAAATGAATGGCGCCTATGGCAAAGGCAAGTATTGCAAAGACGCGAACGATGGAAAATCGTGTCTGAATCTGGGTGAGCTGGAAAATATCTTAGCCAGCAGCCGCGATCCTGAACAGCTCAAACAAGTCTGGCTGGGCTGGCATCAAGTGCCGCTGGCATACAAAGACAATTATCGTAACTACGTTGAGATTTCCAACAAGGGTGCGCGTGAAATGGGGTATGCCGACACTGGCGCACTCTGGCGTTCGCAATACGATATGAGTGCGCCTGAGTTTGCGCGCGAAGTCGAGCGCCTCTGGCAACAGGTTAAGCCCTTGTATGATTCCTTGCACCTCTACACCCGCTTGAAATTGCAACAGCAATACGGCAAGCAAGTGGTGCCGTCGACTGGGCCTGTGCCCGCGCATCTGTTTGGCAATATGTGGAGCCAATCCTGGGAAAATCTCTACCCCATCGTCAAGCCACAAGGCCCGGCTGCTGACCTTGATATTGCGCCAGCTTTAAAAGCAAAAAACATCGACGCCAAAGCGATGACTAAACTCGCAGAAGGTTTTTATACTTCACTCGGTATGCCAGCCTTGCCTGAGAGTTTTTATCAGCGCTCGCAATTGAATAAACCGCGTGATCGTGAAGTTGTGTGCCATGCTTCAGCCTGGGACCTGGATAATGATCAAGATGTGCGCATTAAAATGTGCATTAAGCAAACCACCGAAGAATTCATGGTAATCCACCACGAACTCGGCCATATCTACTACGACCTGGCCTATCGCAAACAACCGCATTTGTTTAAAGGCGGCGCTAACGATGGCTTCCATGAAGCAATTGGCGATACCGTGGCCTTATCGATTACGCCCGATTATTTAAAGCAATTAGGCTTGATTGAAAAGACTCCCGATCAGACTCAGGAAATTGGTGTGTTGTTAGACCGCGCCTTGCAGAAAATCGCTTTCCTGCCTTTCAGCTACTTAGTTGATCAATGGCGTTGGAAAGTCTATGCGGGTGAAGTCAAACCTGCCGACTATGACAAAGTCTGGTGGCAATTGCGTGAACAATACCAAGGCGTCGCACGCCCAGCTCCTGCTAATCCCGATGGCTTTGACGCTGGTGCTAAATACCACGTCGCGGCTGACGTGCCGTATTCGCGTTACTTCCTCGCGCATATTTTGCAATTCCAATTGCATCGCGCTTTGTGCCGTGAAGCCGGTTATCAAGGCCCACTCTCGCGTTGCTCGATCTACGGCAATAAAGCCGCCGGTAAAAAATTCCAGCAAATGCTGGAGCTCGGCGCCAGCCAACCCTGGCAACAAGCTTTGAAAACCGTGACTGGCGAAGATCATTTAGACGCCAGCGCCATCATCGATTATTTCGCGCCACTCAAAACCTGGCTCGATGCGCAAAACAAAGAACTGAGTAAAAACTAAGTTGGTATTAGTTTGAACTGAGTTTCTGTGAAAAAGCGCCAGTCATGCTGGCGCTTTTTTGTTGGGTAAAATATTTTTTTGAAATTAAAAACGCAGTATTCATGCGTCATGTGGCACGAAAATGGCTGAAGAGGCTTGATATTGCTGCGTTTATTGAAGGCCAGTTTTTATAGGTTCAGTCAGAGAGCTTGAATTAGCGTGCATCGTCTTTCAAGTCAGGATATAAGCGATAAGCTTCCCAATTGAATTCACGTGTGTGAAGTATCCAAAAAGGACTTGCAATTGGTGAGCCAAGGTAAGCCAGTGCCTCAGATAGCAAATCAGATTTTGATAGCTCCGGCTTTCGATCAGCCTTGATACTGACAACTTGAGACTGTACTTCGGGTTCGATTACCAGCGCAGCTTGTTCGCGTTCGCCAAACTGCCACAGATACTCAGATTCTGTCGCTCCTCCCCACATGAAGCAGTAAAAGAAAACCAGATTGGTTTGAGTTCGATGTGCTAGTTGTTTCAGGTAGGCAAAGAACGCTTTCGGCGGAAATTCATCAGCGACATTGCTATCATAGTAATCACCGAAATCTTGTGGCGTCAGTACTTCAATTTCCTCTGCGATGGCGAGTTTATGCCAGGACAAAATGGCTTCATTATGCCATTCTGCGCAATGTGAATCAGAATCGCAAACAGGGCGTATTACTAACAAGCCACCAGCAGGCGGCTGGTAACTGTAGTCTTCGCCATTGAGTTGATATTCTATGGTTTCCTTGATTAAATAAGCATGTGCAGCCAGTGCCGTTTCATTTTGAATGGCATCTAGTAATGCCGGACTGACGTTTGCAATAATCTCATTTGCGTACCAAGTCATAATTTCCTTTTCGCTCTTTGGCCAACAGACTCTATAACAAATTACATATATTCGGCGCCCAGTATGCGATTTTTTCCTAGCTGGGTCCAGCTGCTGTCCACAATTTCTTCAGCTTCTGCAATCAGTTTTTTAAACAGCTGTTCTTCTTGATGATTCAGGACATAACGTGTAATCACGGTTTGATATTGTGATGGCGTGGGCAGGTCGGCAGAGTAATGCAGAACTATGGGTTCATTTTGATAGGAAAGTATGACCTCAAGAAAGCTTTCGTGTACAGAACCATGCAGGTAAATATACCTCCCCAAGCTGAATTTGCGTAAATTGCTGGTTGCGTCTTCCCATAATGATAGGTCAGGGCTGTGATCTACTTGATCTTCAAACTCTAAAGAGTAGCGGGAGTTGGTGCTATGGCGCTCAAAATAATCGAGTAAATTATGGCGAGCGAAGATTTCAAAGTCAAAATCCAGAACAGAATCACGCTGACGTTTTAATCGTCCTGCAAGGACGTAGGAATTCAGAATTTCAGAAGGTCGTTTATCGAACCAGCCATTCAGCTCTGAATGGGGTGGTAGCCAAAGCAAATTTGCTGACCCGGCCTTTACATTATCTTCGTTCATGTCGAAATGCACGGGATAAGTCTTGCCAACTTCGGGAAGTACGGCATAGAGATCAATTTCTTTTTCCCAACTAAGGTCCCAGCAAAGCTTAGACCATTGCATTATTTGTAGTAATTTTATAGCTGGATTTTCGATGCGGATATCCAATTTGAGTTAAAGAAATAAGACCTCAATCAGGTGTTAATTTATTGTTGTGCTAAGTTGATTTCACGCGCATACACAATAAACCCCCCATGTTTAGCCAGCTTGTCATAGAGTTGCCGCGCAGTGTGATTGCTGTTCTGAGTTTGCCAATACACGCGAGAACAATTGGCTTTCGCGGCTTCGGCATACACTGCCTCAATCAGCGCTCTGGCTACGCCCAGGCCGCGCTTGTTTTCTGCGGTGTACAAATCCTGCAGATAACAAACATCATTTAAACGGGTGGTGCTGCGGTGGTAGATAAAGTGCACCAAACCTATGATGCCGCTGTCATCGCAAGCGACCAGTGCATGTACGGGTTCGGCTGGATTTAAAAAGCGTTGCCAGGTGCTCGCGGTAATATTTTCCGCTAAAGCGGTTTCATCGGCTCGACCATAAAAGGCGTTGTAGCCATCCCAAAGCGGGCGCCAATCCGCGTAGTCGTTGGCTTGTATTGCGCGTATCGTCAATCTGGTTTGCATGGCAGAGTTACCGTCAAAGTTGCTTGGATTTGAGGATGGGCGAAAAAGTCGAACAGGGCTGCATGCGTGAACGTGAACTGGCACACAGCAGTGCTACGACTAACTGGCATTTTGCCACAAGTGATCTTTACCAGCATTAAAGCCATTTTGTTGTGTTGGTGCATCAATAAAGTGCTGGGCTAACTCGTTGTTTAGTATTTTGGTTGACAAGCTTTACTGAAATATAGTTCTAAAAATTTGCGGGTTGGCTGTCAACAGATTTCCTTGCTCTGCCGTTTTTTGCCATACGTAGCAACACTACGCCAGATAAACAAACTTAAGAGATAGGAAAAACCATGAATAAGCTGATCGCCACTTTCGCCGCTGCCACCTTTGCCATGGGTACAGCGTTCGCACAAACACCTGCAACGCCAGCAGCAAAAACAGATGCCGCTGCTAAACCAGTCGCCAGCCAGACCGCGAAAGCGCAAACTCCGGCAGCTCAGGTGACAGCTGCCAGCGCGAGTGCCGCGGCAAGTGCTGCCAGTATGCCAGCGAAGGCTCACGAGCCAGTCAAAGCAGAAGCCAAAGCAGAAGCCAAAGGAAAGATGCATGCAGCCAGCACTACCGCAGCCAGCGCAGGCAAAGACATGAAGGCGGAAGTAAAAAGCGCAGCAAAGGTCGAAACAAAAGCTGAGGCAAAAGCAGACAGCAAAGCTGAAGTTAAAAAATAATTTAAGCAGCCCAAATTTTTAAAATCGGTATCACTAAAAAACGCACACTCGAAATTTAAAGGACACTATCATGAACAAACTCATCGCTACTTTGATCGCAACTTCTATGGTAATTGGCACGGCTTATGCTCAAAACCCTAGCCCAGCCAGCGCTCCGGCCGCAGCACCAGCCAAAGCCGTCAGCGCAACAAAAGAGGCAACACCAGCGAGAGCAGCAGAAGTCAAAGCAACGGCACCCGCTGCCGCCAGCCAGGCGATGACTAGCGAAGTAAAACCAGCTGAAAAAACTGCAGCAACCACGGCAGCAACAACGGAGCACGCTAAAACAGACACGCATAAAGCGGCGGGTAAGGCTCATACTAAACACGCAGATAAGCATGCTGAAAAACAGCCAGGTGGTAAAGCTGAGCACAAACCAGAAGTAAAAACTGAAGTGAAAGCCGAAGTGAAAACCGATGCCAAAGCTGAAGTGAAAACAGCGGCCGTCAGTGAAGCCAAAGCCGACGTGAAAACTGAAGCAGGTAAAGCGAAAGCCGTGAAATAATTCAAGTCGCTTTAAAGCAGACTAACTGATCACACCCCAGTTTTTGACTGGGGTTTTTTTATGGGTAGTGAGATTGCCAGATTTTAATGCTAAGCCTCGATCTGAACATCAGATGCAAGATAGATTGCTGCGTTTTACAGCTTAGAAAACGATCCGTTTCTATTTTAAGCTGAATCGTAAAGTGCTAGTAATTCCATTTCGCGAGAGTTTGTTCTGATATCAACGATCAGTACTTTACTCAGTTCTCTGGTTGGATGCTTCGCTGCATTTTTTGCGAATTCAAAGACCTCAAAGAGCGTGTCATTCTCATGCCAGGTTGTTATGACAAACTCTTGCTCAGGAATTTCACCGAAATCAAATTTTTCCAGATTCGCCCAGTCGAATGCATCGTCCCATGAGCTGCAGCAAGTTCCCCACGCAAGCGCGTACAAACAATGAGCATCGATTAAATCGCGGCAAAGCTTGTATTGCCAGTCTGCACTAACTTCAGTTTCGATTATGACTATCGCCTTAAATGGCGTGGTTGCAGCAAAATGCGGGAGCCTGGCTTCTGGCATGATGTGCAGGTAGGTACAGAGTGTGGTCATCGCAAAAATTGAGTTGTTAAATGAATTAAAGTCGGATTCAATTTGGCAGCAAGCCCGGTAAGTCCTGGTACTCTGTAAATCCGATTTGCAGCTTTTATTTTGATACCTTACACACTATTTTCTTGCGCAGAACACTAAGCCCGTTTGCTAATAATAGTAATGAACTGCTCATCAGTATTAGCAAACTGACGGCGATCAGGATGTCAGACACGGGTTCGGTTATTGGGATACCTGTTAATCCATGCCACAGCGAGATACAGACTTTGTTACCTGAGTTAGTGTCAATAATGAGTAATTGCGTGCCAAATAACTGGTAGATGACCAGCGATAGCACGCAATTTAGTAATAATAAAAACCAACTTCTTTTCGATTTCACCAGCATCTTTCAACCATCGCGAAATTGCGTAAATTGTTATTGTCCGGTCTTAGCCACCGAGCGTGCTATTTGAGGTATCGTTCAAATCTTCGACTTTGCTGGTTTGCGACTTAGCCAACGCGGACCTTGGTGTACTTGCAATACTCGCCTCAGAGAAGCAACGTTTAGGCAAGCCGAATTTTTACCCGAGTTCAGCTTGAGAAATGAAAATCCAATCATTGCAAGGCTTATCGTCCTAAAACGTCGTGTAAGCCGCATCAGGATTGCGTTTTCTTTTTTGGCTTGGGGGCGCACGAGGTCGCCAAAAAAGAATAAATCCAGTGTTGGCGTGAATGCTAAAAAATTTAATACAAAAACAAGCAATCGTTTGCGCCAACATCGGTTCTTCTAAAAATCGCGCAAGCTTCAACAGAATTTGCCAGAAATTGTCAGACTGATCAGTTTTAATATATCCAAGCCTCGACAAGCGCTATATAATCGCGCTACTTGATCGGGAGAGCGTTGCTCGACTATAACGTAGTTGGCGACCGCCGAAGGTGCGAAGACCCTAAAACTCTCAGGCAAAAGGACCGATCAATGACCAGGCAGGCTTAGTTGCTTGCCGCCGTCTGAATTCAGGCGCGGCTGACTTAGTTTGTCGTCATACTCTGGAGAGCGGTAGCAGCTTGCGCTGGCTACCCACCGAAGGTGCGCGCGGGCTAGGCATGGCCATCCCGTAATCTCTCAGGTACCAGGACAGAGGGGTAGGTGATAGTGCCATGTTTGTGCACTTGATGGACTATCCTTTCTCAACTGGTAATGAGGTAGCTATGACGCAAAGCGCGACAACCCTGAACACAACTCCCTTAAATGCAGTCCACCGTGCCGCTGGCGCCAAGATGGTTGATTTTGGCGGCTGGGACATGCCGGTCAATTACGGTTCGCAAATCGAAGAACATCATGCGGTGCGCGGCGATGCTGGCATGTTTGATGTTTCGCACATGTGCGTGGTCGATGTTAAAGGCGCCAATGTCCGCAGTTTCTTGCGCGGTCTGGTGGCAAATAATGTCGATAAATTGCAAGTACCAGGCAAGGCCTTGTATTCGTGCATGCTGAATGAAGCTGGCACCGTAATCGACGATTTAATCATTTATTTCTTTAGCGAAGACTGGTTCCGCATCGTCGTGAATGCCGGTACCGCTGACAAAGATATCGCCTGGATGGAACAACGCAATCAAGCCACCAACAGTGGTTTGACGATTACCCAACGTCGCTCGGGCGCCGACGCTTACGCGCTGATCGCGGTGCAAGGCCCGAATGCGCGTGCCAAAGCCTGGCAAGTCTTGCCTGAAACTCAGGCTGCCAGCGCCGAAATGAAACCGTTTAATGCCGTGATCGTGGCTGGCACCGCGTTTGGTGAAGTGATGGTGGCGCGTACTGGTTACACCGGTGAAGATGGTTTTGAAATCGCCGTGCCGGTAGCGCACGCCGAAGCTTTATGGCACGCCTTAGCTGCTGCGGGCGTACGTCCGGCGGGTTTGGGTGCGCGTGACACTTTGCGCCTCGAAGCGGGCATGAATTTATACGGCCAGGACATGGATGAAAGCGTCAATCCTTTAGACGCAGGTCTGGCCTGGACTATCGATCTGGTGGCTGAGCGCGATTTCGTCGGTAAAGCGGCGTTGCAAGAAAAAGGCCAGCAAGCGCAATTCCTGGGTTTGATCTTGCGTGAAAAAGGCGGCATTTTGCGCGCTCATCAGCAAGTGAAAACTGCCCATGGCGTCGGCGAAATCACCAGCGGTACGTTCAGCCCAACCATGCAGCAAGCGATTGCATTTGCCCGTCTGCCTATGGGCGTGGCGATTGGTGACACGGTGCACGTCGTGATCCGTGATAAAGAACTTGCAGCAACTGTAGTGAAGTTACCGTTTGTACGGAATGGCAAAATCCTCGCGGCTTAACTGACCAGCCGGATAAGTGCTTACTAATTTTAAATATCTATTACTTTTGATACGTGGAGAAAATTATGTCCATCCCAGCCGATCTGAAATACACACAATCTCACGAATGGGTACGTACTGAAGCTGACGGTACCATCACCGTTGGTATCACTGCTTACGCACAAGACGCTTTGGGCGACATCGTGTTTGTTGACTTGCCTAAAGTAGGCAGCACACTCGAAGCCGGTAAAGATTGCGCCGTGGTTGAGTCAGTTAAAGCTGCTGGCGATATCTACGCACCAGTTGCTGGTGAAGTGGTAGCGATCAATGAAAGCCTGGCTGACGCACCTGAAGCGATCAATGCTGACGCCTTTGCCGCCTGGTTATTCAAACTGAAACCCGCCAATCTGGCAGATGTCGATGGCTTGTTAAGCGCCGACGCTTACAGCGCAAATATTGGTTAATGAAACAAAACTGGCGTCATGGATTACCTGACGCCATTTTCGTCTTCATGTTGTTGATCTTCACTGTCCTGACCCTGAGGCGCCCAGTCTCGATTTACGCTTGCTAGCTTTCAGTGCTGCGTCCGGGCGACAGTAAAACCTACGGATTTTTTTCCCTATGACTCGTCCTACTTTTACCCAACTGGAAGCGCATGATGCGTTCCAGGAACGCCACATTGGCCCATCAGCAACTGAACAAGCAACCATGTTGCAAGCGATAGGCTACCCTAGTTTAGCGGCCTTAATCGATACCATCGTACCTGAAAGCATACGTCGTCACGATGTTTTGCCTTTAGGTGAATTTACTGAACCAAAATCCGAAACCGAAGCCTTGGCGACTTTAAAAGCGCTGGCTGGCAAAAACAAAGTATTGAAATCGCTGATAGGTCAAGGCTATTACAATAGCCACACACCAGGCGTGATCTTGCGCAATATTTTCGAAAACCCGGCCTGGTACACCGCTTACACGCCATATCAGCCAGAAATTTCGCAAGGTCGTTTAGAAGCGATTTTGAATTTCCAGCAAGTGATTACTGACCTGACAGGCATGGATATCGCCAACGGTTCCATGTTGGATGAAGGTACGGCCGCTGCTGAAGCGATGACCTTAATCCAGCGCGTTGGTAAATCGAATTCGAATGTGTTCTATGTATCGAACGATGTTTTGCCGCAGACTTTAGAAATCTTACAAACCCGTGCCGCTCCTCTGGGTATAGAAGTACGGGTTTGCAGTGGCAGCGAAGCCTTAGAAAACGACTGCTTTGGCGTCTTGCTGCAATATCCTGGCGTCGATGGCACAGTGCGTGATTACCGCGAATATGCGGCAGCAATCCACGCCAAAGGCGGCTTAGTGATTGCCGCAGCGGATTTGCTGGCGCTGACCTTGTTGACACCGCCTGGTGAATGGGGCGCCGACGTGGTGGTCGGTAACAGCCAGCGCTTTGGTGTGCCGCTGGGTTTTGGTGGCCCACACGCTGGTTACATGGGCACCAAAGATGCGTTCAAACGCAGTATGCCAGGCCGCTTAGTCGGCGTGACTGTGGATGCACAAGGTAAGCAAGCTTACCGTTTGGCCTTGCAAACCCGTGAACAACATATCCGCCGCGAAAAAGCGACCTCGAATATTTGTACGGCACAGGTTTTGTTGGCAGTGATGGCGTCGATGTACGCGGTGTATCACGGCCCACAAGGTTTGAAAAATATCGCCACGCGCGTGCATCGTTTGACTGCAACACTGGCCGCTGGTTTGAAACAAGCGGGCGTGGCGGTGGTAAATGCCAGCTTCTTCGATACCCTGACTATCAATGTCGCCGACGCTGCTAAAGTGCACGCTGCCGCAGTTGCTGCTGGCTATAACTTGCGTAAAATCAGTGCGACACAAGTTGGTGTTTCGCTGGACGAAACCAGCACGCGTGAAGATATCGCAGCGATCTGGCAAGTGTTTGGCGTGAGCGCTGATTTCGCCGCGCTGGAAGCAGCTACCGCTGACGCAATTCCAGCCAGCCTGGTACGTAGCTCGGCTTACCTGACCCACCCAACTTTCAGCCGCTACCATTCGGAACACGAAATGCTGCGTTATTTGCGCAGTCTGGCAGATAAAGATCTGGCCTTAGATCGCACCATGATACCGCTGGGTTCATGCACCATGAAGTTGAATGCGACTTCAGAAATGATCCCGGTGACCTGGCCTGAATTTTCTTCTATCCATCCGTTTGCGCCAAATGAGCAAACCGTGGGTTATCGCGAAATGATAGACCAGCTCGAAGCCATGCTCTGTGCCGCGACGGGTTATGACGCCGTATCGTTGCAACCGAATGCCGGTTCGCAAGGTGAATATGCCGGCTTGTTAATCATTAAGGCTTACCACGAATCGCGTGGCGAAGGACATCGCAATATTTGCTTGATTCCTTCCTCGGCACACGGTACTAACCCAGCGTCGGCAGCGATGGTGGGCATGGATGTGGTGGTAGTGGCTTGCGATCAAAACGGTAACGTTGATCTGGCTGACCTCAAAGCCAAGGCGGAAAAACACAGCGCCAATTTAGCGGCAGTGATGGTGACTTATCCATCGACGCACGGTGTGTTTGAAGAAGGCATTAAAGAACTCTGCGAAATCATCCACGCTCACGGTGGTCAGGTTTATGTTGACGGCGCGAATATGAATGCGCTGGTGGGTGTTGCGGGTCCAGGTAAATTCGGTGGTGATGTCAGCCACTTGAATTTGCACAAAACCTTCTGTATCCCTCACGGTGGTGGCGGCCCAGGCGTGGGTCCAGTCGCAGTAGGCGCGCATTTGGCGAAGTTCTTGCCAAATCAAACCTCGACTGGCTATGTCCGTAACGAAAGCGGGATTTCTGCGGTCAGTGCTGCGGCTTATGGTTCAGCCAGCATTTTGCCGATCTCCTGGATGTATATCGCGATGATGGGCGCGGCAGGTTTGAAAGCGGCGACAGAAAACGCGATTTTGACTGCCAACTATGTCGCGAAACGTCTGGCACCGCATTATCCGGTGCTGTACAGCGGTCACGATGGTTTGGTGGCGCATGAATGCATTTTGGATTTGCGTCCTTTAAGCGATGCCACTGGCATCAGCAATGAAGACGTGGCTAAACGCCTCATAGACTTTGGTTTCCATGCACCGACCATGAGCTTCCCGGTTCCTGGCACGCTGATGATAGAACCCACAGAAAGTGAATCTTTAGTTGAACTCGATCGTTTCATCGACGCCATGATTGCAATCCGTGAAGAAATCGCGAAAGTTGCCAGTGGCGAATTCGATGCCAAAGACAATCCATTGAAAAATGCCCCGCACACTGCTGAAGTGGTGGTCGCAAACGAATGGAATCATGCGTATAGCCGCGAAGTGGCGGCTTATCCGGTTGCCAGCTTGCGTCAGCGTAAATACTGGGCGCCTGTTGGTCGCGCTGATAACGTCTACGGTGATCGTAACTTGTTCTGCGCTTGCGTACCGGTCAGCGATTACGAGTAAGCCATGGAATTTGCGCAAGCTGATTGAGGGACTCAACTGATTGCGCACAAATTCAGCAAAAAAAGCAGGCTTAGCCTGCTTTTTTTGTTTGACGCTGTTAGTGGTTGATTGATGCGACTATTAGATAGTCGTGAGTTTTACTTCGCTGACTTAGCTTAATAAGCGGGTGTTTGCGCTTTGTGGTGCGGCCCGACGTATTGTGCTGCCGGAGTGGGACAGGCCAGCCTGAGCAGTACTATTAACTTTAAACATATTCACCGTGCCGACCAGCGCATCAGCCTGATCATTCATGGCTTGTGCCGCCGCAGACGCTTGTTCGACCAGCGCCGCGTTTTGTTGCGTCATATTATCCATATCGACGATGGCATCATTGACTTGCTGTATACCGGCACTTTGTTCCTGACTGGCGGAGCTGATTTCAGCGACGATGTCAGTCACTTTTTGTACTGCTGTCACCACTTCTTGCATGGTGGCACCCGCTTTTTCAACCAACTGACTGCCATTGGCAACATTGTCAGCCGAGGCATCGATCAGGGCTTTGATTTCTTTCGCCGCTGCCGCTGAGCGCTGTGCCAGATTTCGCACTTCGCTGGCAACCACCGCAAAGCCACGCCCTTGTTCACCAGCACGGGCGGCTTCCACTGCTGCATTCAAGGCGAGGATATTGGTCTGGAAGGCGATGCCATCAATCACGCTGATGATGTCAACGATTTTACGTGATGACTCGCTGATTGCGCCCATGGTCGCCACCACTTGCCCAACCACTTGTCCACCCTGACTGGCGATGTCCGAGGCAGTTATCGCAAGTTGATTAGCTTGACGGGCGTTATCGGCATTTTGCTTAACCGTGGCGGTTAACTCTTCCATGGTCGAAGAAGTTTCTTCTAGAGCCCCGGCTTGTTGTTCAGTACGTTGTGACAAATCAAGATTACCACTGGCAATTTCACCGGAGGCTGTGGTGATGGATTCTGCACCTGTACGTACCTGCGCGACCAACTCGGCTAATTTATCGCGCATGGTTTTGATTTCATACAACACGCTTTGTTTATCATTATCGGCAACCTCAATTTGTTCGGTTAAATCACCCTGCGCGATGTGTTCCACCACTTCGACCGCGTAAGCCGGTTCGCCACCGATTTGGCGTAACATGGTGTTGGCCATGCGCCAGGCAAAAAACGCCATCCCGGCAATGATGATTGATCCGATGATGAGTGAACTTGCAGCGCGCGACCAGAATTCTTTCTCTATGTCATCCAGATAAGTGCCATAGCCAACCAGCCAATCCCATGGAGCAAATAAAGCGACCGCGTAAGCCTTGTCAACCTTGCCCTCTACACCTGGTCGTGTGCCTGGTTGTACCGCAATGCCGATGCCATTATTGTTGCTGGCTTTAATAGCATCGCGATAATTGTCGCCAGTGGCTTTCATGTCCTTTTGCGGCTTACCTATACGATCCGCCTTGGGGTGAACCAGCAGTAAGTCGGTGCTGTTATCGCGCACAAAGAAATACATATCATCGCGATGAAATGCCGCCAATTCTGCTTTAGCGAGTGCTTGCGCTTGTTCGCGCGTGAGTTTGCCGGCTTGCTCCTGGCTATGGGCTTTTTCTATGGCGGCTCTGGCTAAAATGACCAGGTCGGTGATTTGTTTATAGCGCTCACTGACCATGGCTTGTCTGACCGCAAACAATGACATACTGGCGATAATCACCATGCCCGTTACTGCGATCAGGCAAAGCAGTAATAAACGTTGCCTCAATTTCATGTTATTCCCCTTGTCGTGCTGGCTTTGCTGTTCTAACTCATTTGCCACTGTTAAGCGCTGATTCACTGCATTTGCGGTGTTACTGGTGCCACCTTGCTTGAATATCGGATACAAAGCGATACTCAGAGTAGCAAATCTCAACTGCTCAAAAAAGTGATTTTGCAAATGTTCATTTTTACCAAAACAAATTTGCAGTAGCTAGCTTATCAGGAGTTTTTCTTTGCGGAAATGTGGTTTAGCGTATCTTACAATTTCTTGCGAACTCGACGGATAGGGCAATCTCACGGTGCAATTTGAATTTGGCCAGCCTTTGCTGCTTTAAGTAGCGTCACAGCAGACTTTGTCTGAGGTCTGGCTACGTGGTTAGTAGCGGACAACCATTTGTGGACGAGCGCGTTATAGTGGTATTTAGTTCGAACTTTGTCGGAGACGAAGATGAATTCCTTAAGCAGCCTTGCAAAACGTGGTGCGGTGTTAACTGCATTGAGTCTGGCTTTAGCGCAAACGGTGTGGGCGCAAAGCGACCCGCCAGCGCGAGTCGGGCGGCTGGATTTCAGTGAAGGTCAGGCCAGTATTGCGAATTCAGGAAATGCTGAATGGCTGCCAGCGAATTCAAATCAACCCTTGTTGGCAGGAGATACACTTTTTATTCATCCGGGTGCCCGTGCGGAAATGCATCTGGGCTCACATGCGCTGCGCATCAATGGCAATAGTGCTTTGCAAATTCTCGCTATAGATGACGAACAGGCACAAGTTCAGCTAAATCAAGGTAGTGTGGTGTTGCGCGTGCGCCGTCTTTATCCCGGCGAGCGCGTCGAAATAGTGACAGCAAACCTGCGCTTGCAAATAGTTGAGGCAGGCGAGTACAAGATCAGTTATTACGATAACCTGAGTACCACGGTAGCCGTGCGGCAAGGCAGTGCAATAGCCAGCGCGAATGGCAATAGTGTGAGCTTGTATCAAGGGCAGCAAACCAATTTTTTTGATACCGATTTAAAACATAGCCGTATCAGTAGTCTGGGTTATCTGGATGACTTTGATCAATGGGCGATGGCGCGTGATCAGGCTGAAGAGAATTCGGTGAGTGCTCGCTATATACCACGCGATATGCCTGGTTATCAACAATTAGATGCTTATGGGGCTTGGGAAAACCATAGCGAGTATGGTGCGGTTTGGTATCCGCAACGGGTGCAGGACGACTGGGCACCGTATCGGGATGGCAAATGGGTTTGGATCGCACCCTGGGGCTGGACTTGGGTTGACGCCGCGCCTTGGGGCTTTGCCCCATTTCATTATGGCCGTTGGGTATATGCCGTGACTTTAAGCGGGCGACGCTGGTGTTGGGTGCCGGGGCGCTATCCTGCGCATGTACGCCCGGTGTATGCGCCAGCGCTGGTGGTGTTTGTCGGGAATAGCAATCGCCTGGTGGTAAAAGGTGCGTATAGTCCGAATTACGTCAGCTGGTTTCCCTTAGGGCCAGGCGAAGTTTACCGGCCTGGTTATCATTACAGTCAAAATTACTGGCAAAATTTAAATCATGGCGGCTGGTATGGCCGAAATCAAGGCATACCCGAGCGCCGTCCGACTACCATCAGTTATCTGAATCAACATATCCCGCACGCGGTTACGACGATAGAGCAACAAAACTTTGTGCGTGGGGATTCGGTGTTCAATATGACGCGGATTATCAAGAGCGTTCCTTTAAACTCCAATCAAAACTTGTCCAATAGCGTACAGTTGCAACCCGATAATCGAAATCGTTTTGGTCAGAATTATCAGGCGGAAATTGTGCGAGACCGGCAAGGTAGCGGGATGAACCGGGCGACAATGAATCTGCAAGCTCCCAATGTGCTACCAGGACGCAGTGACTTTGCCGGGGGCAATGCGGCGCCATTGAATACCCGTCAACCGGCTGGCGGCGTAACAGAATCGCGGCCCGAAAGTCGTTTGGAATCGCGTCAGCCTTTGACCGTGCAATCGGGTTTGAATGTGCCTGCGCGTGGTAATGAAATTCGACCCGACGCCGTGCCGCAAAAACTTAACCCAGCACGCACACAAGGGTATCAGGCAGCGCAACCGGTTTATTCTGGTAATGCCGCAACAGCTCCAGGGACTACCGTTAACCAACCAGTTTACAACGCACCACGATCATTACCTGTGCCGCTTGAACGCAATGAAGGTCGCTTCACTAGCCCATCGGTTACTAATGGCAGCTCAACTCAGCCAGCGCAAAGTCCTGGCTGGATACGTCAGGCTGTGCCTGAGTCGCAACGAGAGCCCGTACGCAATGAGTACAAACCGCAAGCTAATCCTGTCAGCGAATACCGGCGCGATGCGGCGACACCTGCTCGCAGTGAGCCGCGTTATGAGACGCCGCGCATAGAAAGTCCACGGCAAGAATCACGCAGTTTGAATGTTGCCGAACCGCGTCGTGAAGTCAGTCGCCCAGAAAGTCGCCCCGAGAGCAGAACGGAGTTGCGTAGTGAATCCAGACGTGAGTCGGTGGTTCCAACGGTGCGCAGTGAGCCAGTCCGAAATGAAAAAAATGAGGCACATGCACCACGCAGCGAAAAAGAGGCTGAGCGTCGACGCTAATTTTTCTAAGATGCGGTATCGCGTTTTTTGCAGCATGCCGGTCTGCTCCTGCCCGAGGCTGGTCTGATTCAGGGTTGTACAGCGAGGCAAGTCAAGTCGCCCGGTAGTGCGACTTGATAGACCGGCGCAAACCCCCCACCGGGTGTGCGGAAATTCGTGGTTTGACCTTGATAACTACGGGCGGCCAGCCATTGCACCTGAGCTTGATAGACATAGTTGCGCAGATCGAATTTATGGGCAGCGTGCTGTTGATCGGCTTGATTTCGACGCTGTCCGGGCTGAGCCAGTCGTTGCGCGATGTAATTGGTCGCCAAAATAGCTTGCCAGACTTTTAGCGTCAGTTTATCGCCGCGATAAGTTGCTTTCCCTCCATAACCTGCCAGCGGTTTGAAGAAATAATGTTTACGATTGGCCCATAAATCTTGCGCATTATGCTGACTCACTAATACCGTTTCTGGTAAATGCTGACTTAGCAATTCACGCGTCGCGGCATCTACACCCCAGGTTTCAAGTAAGCGCGTATCGCTTAAAAACACCAGATTCCGTTTGTCTGCATAGTAAGCATGGTGAGAAGGATTAGGGCTCAAGACGATGGCTTGATTTTGCCATGCCTGACGTATCGCCAGACTATGCGGCTGGCTTAAATCAAAGTCAGTCAGCCGGTTGTAAACCAGATCTATAGGCTGCTCGCCCAGGAATAAGCCCGACTTCTGGAAAGTTAATTGCTGTGGGCTGCAAATACTGGCACGCCAGCCTTGTTGTTCAAAAAGCGATTTAAATAACAGAAATTCTGGATACAAGTATTGTTGTTCAGGGTTCTCGTCAACGATTGCAATATGGCGAGGTTGTCCTGATCCAAATTGCGATTGCCACTCATTTTTAAACATGGAAATTATCGCATGCTGGTAATTTTGCGCAGCGTTTGCGAGTGAACCTTGCGCCAGCCACAGCGAGCAATCTTCTTGTTGCGCCATAGCCAGCAAAATATTCAGGAATGCGCCACCAGCATTGGTATTAATTTCTATCAGGCTTAATTGTTCACCGTTCAAATGAAAGTCATAGCCAAAAAACACCCCGGGATTCACTGATGGCGCTAACCAGTCAGCGCTCGGCATGTGCTTTAAAACATGATCCTGATAGGCGGGGGTGGCGATGATGCCTTCGATACCTTGTATCAGCTGCTGCATTTTCTGCGCCTGGCTGGAGGCGATGTACACCGGTAATTCTGAAAATAAGTGCGGACAGTTTTGTTCCAGCAAGTGATTGATTTGTGCAGCATAAGCGGGTGCTAACTGCTCAATCAAGGCGTTTAACTCGGGACGCTCGAGACTGCGACAATAACAAAGCTGATTTAATTGTTCTGCTAACAGGAAGTCGTTCTCAGGTAATGCCGCAGAACGTGCTGCACAAGAAGTGGTGGTCATACGATTCTCCATAAACTGCGGTTCAGATGCTAGCATTCGCGCCAAATTCAAGCGCTGCGATAACTTATTGAGATCCGTATTTATTGATCAATTCAGCAAATTGTTTGGTGAAAAAGACACAGTGAAGAAATTGTATACATTTTTACTGAATAGGTGTTATAGTTAACTACAACACTAAAACTTAAGCACAGCAAATAAACAATAAGGAGAATGTAATGCAGCAAACATCAGGCGAGGTACAAGACCTTGCGACGACTCAGCAACAACTCGTATTGCAATTACAGAAACAAAATACGTTATTAAAACGCGTCCTGATACTGGCAGGTGTTGGCGTGGCTGGCTTGATGCTAAGCGCAGCCAAGCCGAATCCAGGTAAGGCGCAATTCACGGAAATTGAGGTCGAGCGTATTAATGTGGTGACGCCGGAGGGAAAGCCTGAAATTGTGATTGCTAATCGCTATCGCTTACCTGATGTGGCCATCAATGGGAAACACATCAAGAGCGATAGGGGCGAGAAGCCAGGCATGATTTTCTATAACGCTTTAGGCGAAGAAAATGGCGGTTTTATTTTCGATGGCAAACTGGATGAAAAAGGGCAGGCGCGCGCTGGCATGCATTTTTCTATGGATAGATTTGGTGGCGATCAGCAGTTAGCACTGGGACATTATGAATCCGGCGGCACTATGACGTCGGGCTTGAGTGTATTTGATCGGGGTTTGCAAAAAGACTATGACGGTTTGTTCGAGGCCTACCAAAAATTGCCAGACGGCGAAGAGAAGCAAAAAGCCTATCAAAAATGGCTGGATGCGGGGGGCAAGCAAGTTACTCGTATGTTCGTCGGCAAAACCCGCGGTAAGTCATCGGCATTGATTTTGGCTGATGCAGCAGGTAAGCCGCGCATCATGATGGTGGTGTCGGCCGAGGGTAAAGCTAGTTTGAATTTTTACGATGACAAAGGGCAGGTGGTACAAAGTCTGCCACAGTCACCGCTTACTTCAACTGCGGAGGGAACTAATAAATGAAACAACGATCAGGAGTAAATTATGAGTCCGATATGGAATGACAGTACGCCAATTTACCGGCAACTTAAGGAAAAGATCATGACCATGATGCTCGATGGTCATTTGCAAGCCGGTGATGCCTTGCCATCGGTGCGTCAGGTAGCATCTGAATACCAGATAAATCCGATCACGGTATCGAAGGCTTATCAAGAATTAGTCGATGAAGAATTAGTAGAAAAACGCAGAGGAATGGGGATGTATATGACTGAGAATGCACTCAACACTTTACTGGCTAACGAGCGCGAACGCTTTTTAAATGAAGAGTGGCCAGCTTTACTGGAAAGAATACGCCGGCTTGGTTTAAAACTGGATGAGTTGATGGCTCAAGAGCAGGCAAGCGGAGTTAAATCATGAGCGCGTTAATCGAGATTAAACAATTGAGCAAAAACTTTGGACAGCAAACTGTACTTGATAGCATTGATCTGAATATTGAGTCGGGCCGTATCGTTGGATTAGTCGGGCCGAATGGCTCGGGCAAAACCACAACCTTAAAAGCGATACTGGGTTTGACTTCGTATGAAGGCAGTGTCAGCGTACTGGGTAAAGATCCACGACGTCAGCGCGATGAATTAATGCAAGACATTTGCTTTATCGCCGACGTAGCAATTTTACCGCGCTGGTTAAAGGTAGCCGATGCCCTGGATTTTGTCGCGGGGGTACATCCGCGTTTTAATCGTGCAAAAGCTGAAGCCTATTTGTCGCACACGAAATTAAAGCCAGAGATGAAAGTCAAGGCCATGTCCAAGGGCATGATCGTGCAATTACACCTGGCTTTGGTGATGGCTATCGATGCGAAATTATTGGTACTGGACGAGCCAACTCTGGGGTTGGATATTATGTATCGCAAACAGTTTTATCAGCATTTGCTGGAAGACTATTTCGACGAAAATAAAACCATCATCATTACCACCCATCAGGTTGAAGAAGTCGAGCACATCTTATCTGATCTGGTTTTTATCAAAGAAGGCAAAATCGTTATGCAAGCCAGTATGGATCAGATGGCCGAGCGTTTCGTCGAAGTTCTGGTTACGCCAGAGAGCATAGAAATTGCGAAGTCATATCATCCTATAGACCAGCGACTGGTATTTGGAAAAACCGTCATGCTATTTGATAACGTGCATGCCGACATACTGAAAAAACTTGGCGATACCCGCACACCCAGTGTCGCGGATTTATTTGTCGCAAATATGAAGGGAGCGTATTTATGAAAACCCTGCCATGGTTATTACGTCGTGAGTATTGGGAAAACAAGGGCATGCTGGTCTGGACACCCTTGGTTGTGGCGGCCTTAATTATTATTGGCGCAGTGAGCGTCGCCAATAAATTAGTCAACAGTCAGAAAGTCATCTTGTTCCAGAATAATCTGACCGAATTGACGCCACAGATGCAGCAAACTCTGGAAAACATAGTCACGGCAAATTACGTGTTTATGACCATACCCTTTTTTGGTTTGATGGCGATTATGGCGTTTTTCTACTGCCTCGGTAGTTTGCATGATGAACGCAAAGATCGCAGCATACTTTTTTGGAAGTCCTTACCCGTGTCTGATGGTTTGACCGTAGGTTCTAAATTAGTGATCAGCATCGTGGTTTTCCCACTGATTACGTTGCTGGTTTCTATGCTGACCTCGCTGATTGTGATGCTGGTGATGGGTATAGGCTTATTATTTAAAGGTGTGAACTTGTTTGGCGTGATCCTGAGTTTGCCTGCGCTGTATCTGGTGCCTTTGCAATTGCTGGCGCTTTTGCCGGTGTATTTACTCTGGGCTATCCCTACCGCTGGCTGGCTGATGTTTATATCGAGTGCGGCGCCCGGCCGACCATTTCTGTGGGCAATTGCCTTGCCACTTTTGTTTTATCTGATCATGGCGCTGGCAAATTGGGTGCTGGATTTGAATATCGATGTGAAATGGATAGGTAAATACATTTGGACTCCAGCCTACATGGGTTTCATACCAGGCGGTTGGTTCTTCAGTAATCCTGAAAGTTTACAAACGATGCATACCTTAAGTGGCCGCGATATCAAGATGGATGTGGTGTTGGGTTTATCCTGGCAAGCACTGCAAAACTTGCGCCCCTGGTTAGAAGCTGCGGTAGGTGCTGGCTTATTGTATGCAGCAACGCGCTTACGTCATTTGCGCAGTGAAATCTGAGTGTATCATCTGAATGAAAAAACAGCCCGCATTGCGGGCTGTTTTTTTTTACTTAAAGCAACTTGTTGTCAGCGCGACTTCAAGCGAAGTTTGCTGCGGCGAAATCCCAGTTTACTAAGGCAAAGAAAGATTCCACATATTTTGGACGTACGTTGCGGTAATCGATGTAGTAAGCGTGCTCCCACAAATCGCAAGTCAGCAAAGGTTTGTCTTCGGTTGTCAGTGGTGTGGCCGCATTCGAGGTATTGACGATATCCACACTGCCATCCGCTTTTTTTACTAACCAGGTCCACGACGAACCAAAGTTGCCCACGCAAGATTTGGTAAAGGCTTCTTTGAAAGCATCGAAGGAGCCCCATTTAGCGTTGATCGCATCGGCTAAGGCGCCAGTTGGCTGGCCACCGCCGTTAGGCTTTAAACCATTCCAGTAAAAAGTGTGATTCCAGATTTGCGCGGCGTTATTGAACACGCCACCGCTGGATTTTTTCACGATTTCTTCGAGTGTGCTGTTTTCAAACTCAGTACCCTTGATCAGGTTATTCAAGTTGGTGACGTAAGTCTGATGGTGCTTACCATAGTGGAATTCCAGAGTTTCCTGGGAAATATGGGGTGCCAAGGCATCCATAGCATAGGGCAGTGCCGGTAAGGTATGTTCCATAATGCGTCCTTTTAGATTGAATGATGGCTCAGCAGAGCGGAAAAACCGCCATTGTAAAGCTTGCTCTGAATTTCTGCAGGCTTTGTCGATTAATACCTATAACTTACAGGGTTAAATCCTCTTGCAATCCCTGAACATTCAGACTGGCCTGACCTTCTGCCAATTGCAAGTGCAGGACGCCCGGCGTTTTAATTTGTGCAGGGTTGCGTAAGAGTTTACCGTGCTGATCACGGGCGATGGCGTAACCGCGCTCCAGTGTGCGTTGTGGATTAAGTAGTTGCAATTGTTCAGCATGGCGTTGTAACTGTTGTCGATGTAGTTGCAAGGCCTGCAGCAAGGACTTATGCAAGGACTTCGCCTGATTATCTAAGAGCCAGCGCTGCTGTTTGATTTCTGGCCGGGCCTGACTCAGGCGCCAATTCAGTTGCCAGAGTTTTTGGCGTTTGAGCTGGTGCGCTTGTTGCTGAGTTTGTTGCAAACGTTGTGCCAGTTGCCACAATTGATGTTGACGTTGTTGTAATTGCTGTGAGGGCTTGGGTAAGCGCAAGCTGAGCTGATCCAGCCGTTGTTGTTGTCGCTGCATTAAAGACAGCATTAAAGTCTGCAAGTAGCTGGCATGTGCCTGGAGTTGCTCCAACCAGTCCTGGCGCGGTCTGGCGACTAATTCAGCGGCTGCTGTTGGTGTGGGCGCACGTAAGTCGGCAACAAAATCAGCAATCGTGAAATCTGTTTCATGACCTACCCCACAAATGACGGGCAGACGTGATGTGAGTATCGCTCTGGCGACGATTTCTTCATTGTAATTCCATAAGTCTTCTATGCTGCCGCCACCGCGGACCAACAACAGCACGTCAACTTCAGCACGCTGATTGGCCAGTTGCAGCGCCAGTACCAGTTTTTGCGCCGCATCCTGCCCTTGTACCGGGCTAGGATAGAGTATGACTTCAAGATGCGGTGCGCGGCGCTGTAAGGCGCTTAATACATCGTGCAGCGCAGCGGCTTGAGGACTGGTAATAATACCGACGCGTCTGGGGAAATAGGGCAGACTACGTTTGCGCAGTGGGTCAAAGCAGCCCTCTTGTTCGAGTTTGGTTTTTAAGCGTAAAAATGCCTCAAATAATTGCCCCATGCCCGCACGTCGTATACTTTCCACATTCAATTGAAAGTCACCACGTGGTGTGTACAAGCTAGCCTGGGCACGTATTTCGACTTTATCGCCCTCGCGAGGCAGGAAGTCAGCATACATGGCGCGCCCCCGGAACATCACGGCGCGTACCGCGGCTTCCTGATCTTTTAGCGTGAAATACCAATGCCCAGAACTGGCGCGGGTGAAATTTGAAATTTCGCCGCTAACCCAGACCGGGGGCAGATTTCGTTCCAATAAGTTAGCAACCGCCTGATTTAAGGCGCTAACTGAGATGACAACGGGCGAATTTTCGCGCTTACTTGGAGTAGGGGCAGGAAGCATCAGCTTAATCAGGGGAAAAGTGTCCACAGAGCGCAAATTATGTCATGGACTGGTCATTTGTTAAATCCCTCGTTCTAAAAGCTTGAGTAAACTCATTAAGTTATTGAATTTAAATAAGAAATTTACTTGTCTAAGATGACAGTTTGTTGACATGGGCTAGCGCTTTGGGTGGTTTTTGTCAAGAGCTGGAGGTTTATGCACAAAGTTATCCACATAAGTTGATGAAATGACTAGATTAGGTAACTTTATTACCTGGCTTTCATGGGCTTGATGAAAATTTGTGCAAACTGGAAAAAGCCAAATAAAAACAATCAGTTGAGTTGCTGTGGCGAGGTTTACTGACAGCTTTATCCACAAGTTTTGTCAATAACCTCAAATATTATTAAAAACGAAATGAGTGTTTAAATAAAAATACCAGCCCTTGAGTTTAGGTGGCTTTATCCTGGTGTTTTTACTTGCCTGCGATTTTCTTGGTCTTGTTGTGGCCTGCTGTAAAAATTGGCACAACTTAAAAATAGTGATAAATCAAAGACTTGGCGAAGTATTTGAGAATTATCCCAGCGCTTATCCACAGTTAATGGGGACATCTTTGTATCCTGCTTTTGCGCAACTGTGCTGCCCAGTCCAGTCCAGTACAGTCCAGCCTCTTTGCCGGGGACTTTTACTTAAGTTAATTGACGGCGCTTGCCCATATTGTCAGGCCGCAAGTGGGGAAGAGTGAGCGCTAGGCAATGGTGTAAAAGCCGCGCAGTAGTCAGTAATGCGGCCTTAGCATAGGCTAAACTGCGCTGAGCTGGGGTAGAGGACGCTGCTGCTGAGTGTCGCTGATTAAAAAATGAGCTTAATAATATTTTCTAATAAAAACAAGGGACTAGGGTTAATTTGAAAAGTTATGCCATGAATTATCCACAGACTTTGTGCATAGTGAGAACGCATTTTGGAAGTTAGCGGCTGGGTTTGACTTTTGCCAGAAGCTGAGCGGGCTGGGCGGTGCTGAATTCAGTCCCTGCGCAAAAAATAAGCAGGGTTAAAATCAGTTTTAAAAACAAGGGGTTAACTTAAATTTGCTGAAGTAGTGCACAAAGCTTTCCACATACTTTGTGAATAGTCTGGCGTCAGACTGGCTTGAGTTAAATCAGGCAAGCGGCATGCTGTGCCGATAGAACCTGAGCGACACGGACGCCGAGGCGCTAGTTATGCGGGACGGTATTCACTACAGTCGCCGCTTTCTTGCCTTGTCGCCCCACTTTACCCGTATCGTCGCGCTTGGATAGCCAGTGAAATGCTTAAATTTTGGGCTCGGCTGTAATTTGCTTATAAATCAGTGGCTTGGCATAACTATTTAGGAAACTTCACATTGTTGTCCACAAAAAATGTGCAAAAGCGTATTTCTGGCGCATTGATGGAGCATAGCGTCTGGACATACGCTAGTCGAATACCCCAAAAAAGCGGCGCTGTGGCAATAAAATGGCCGTGATTAAAAAATGAGCATAATAATAAAGCGAATATAAATCAAACGCTTAGCATACTTTTATGGAATGACTAACAAGCTTATCCACAGTTTCTGTGTACAGTGTGCTCAAACAATCCAGCGCCTGTCATGATGTGCTAAAACTACCGCAAAATTTGCCCTTGATTAAAAAATGGGCAGTGCATTTTGCGCTTGATAAATCAATGACTTAAGCTGACTTTGAGAATTTTTTCACATGCTTATCCACAAATACTGTGAGCTTTTCACAGGTCAAATTGGCAACTAAACGATGTGATCAGGGTGTAAACATGCTGCCTAAAAAATAGGCTTCCTAGAAATGCGTTTTAAAATCAATGGTTTAGCTGAAAAAATCAGAATTATCCACATCATTTTGCACATTTCCTGTGTAAATCCCAGGGACTTATCACCAACCCGGCGAATAATGAGTGAGAAGTGCGGGCTGAATTTAGGCTTGCGCACAGTAACAGGCTGGGCAGTGCAGGGGCAGCGCGACGCTGATTTATTTGTAAATTTCTACATCGGTACTTGCCGCTGAGAACGCAAAGCGCTACATTGCGGGCTGTGTTTTTTCGAGGTGGATGCGCTGTGATGGCCTGGGGTCTGGCATAATGCCCTAGCCTGCGTCAGCAGCAAAATAGCTTACCCCTCTAGTAACTATCAAGGAGTGACTTTGTTTACCATAATTCAAGCGGCTGGCTGGCCTATTTACATGTTGTTAATATCTTCAGTGATCGCATTGACGCTGATCGTGGAGCGCAGCTTATCTTTGCGTCGCAGCCGTATTCTGCCGCCCAATTTATTGGATGAAGTGATTAAAGTTTATCAAAGTGGCAAAATTAAACCTGAAGTGGTTGAGCAATTATCGCAAAACTCGCCCTTGGGTCGGGTCCTGGCTGCAGGTTTGCGTAATGTCAATGCGCCGCGCGAGGTAATGAAAGAATCCATAGAAGAAGCGGGTAGTGCTGTCGCGCATGATTTAGAAAAATTCCTGACCACCTTGGGCACGATCGCTTCATTAGCGCCGTTAATGGGTTTGTTTGGTACCGTCGTGGGGATGATAGAAATTTTTGGTTCACAAAATGCCACAGGTGCAAATCCTGCACAACTTGCCCATGGTATTTCGGTTGCCTTATATAACACCGGTTTTGGTTTGTTGATTGCCATGCCTGCACTGATGTTTTATCGCCATTTCCGTGCCTTGGTGGATGGCTTGGTCGTGGCGATGGAGCAACAAGCCGTGAAATTCGTTGATGTGGTTCACAGCTCCAGGAAATAAACATGAATTTTCGTAAAGGTCTGGGTCGTGAAGAGCCCGAGATTAACCTGATTCCGTTTATCGACGTGTTACTGGTGATTTTGATTTTCCTGATGGTGACGACGACCTACAGCCGCTTCACCGAATTGCAAATCAATTTGCCCACGGCAGATGCTGAAAAAGCACAGGATAAGCCGAATCAGATAGAAATCGCGATTGATGCGCAAGGGCGTTATAAGATCAACCAGTTAGCCGTATCATTTCTTGATGCCGCGACGCTGGCCGAAGATTTGCGTAAAGTGGCAAATGCCACCGAGCTTGGCAAAAACGGCGAGGCACGCGACCCTGTGGTGATTATCAATGCTGACCGGGCGGCGACACACCAATCGGTGATCGATGTGCTGGAAGCCGCGCGTCTGGCTGGCTTGGGTAAAATTACTTTCGCGGCACAAGCTTCGGTCGCGAAATAATTGTTGAAATAATCGATGAAATAATCGTCGAAATTAACGCGGGACTAGCGGCCTTAAGTGCTCGCAAATCGACATGATGTATATACTCCTCCCGAGTATCTTGTTTTTGACTTCGCTAACGTACGTAAATAAAGCGTGTTTGCGAA
This sequence comes from Undibacterium sp., assembly GCA_041913845.1. Lineage (GTDB taxonomy): Bacteria > Pseudomonadota > Gammaproteobacteria > Burkholderiales > Burkholderiaceae_D > Undibacterium. The sequence continues at coordinate 26,301 of JAYSEN010000004.1, read as the reverse complement.
GTCAGCTCGATAAATGGGGGGAGTATTTTTTTAGTGAGGGATTATGCGCGCCTATCTTGAGCAAACCCTGTTGCGTTTATGGCAGCGACGCTCGTGGTTTGCTTACCTGAACTGGCCCTTATCGCGCGTATTTGCAGCCTTGCAAAAGCGCCGGCGCTTAAGCTACCAATCCGTGCAGCGCTTGCCTGTGCCCGTGATTATGGTTGGGAACATTTATATAGGTGGCACAGGTAAAACCCCGCTGGTGATTTATCTGGTGCAGCAATTGCGTGCTGCCGGCTGGCACCCCGGCGTGATTTCACGCGGTTATGGCAGCTCTGCGGCAACTCCGCAGCTGGTAACGGAGTCCAGTCTGGCGCAAGACTGTGGCGATGAGCCTGTTTTAATTCAACAGCGCACCGGGGTCAGGGTTGCGGTCGGGCGCGAGCGCGCAACGGCAGCTCGCTTATTATTAGCGCAAGATCCGGCGGTGAATGTGATTGTCAGCGACGATGGCTTGCAACATTACGCCTTAGCGCGTGACATCGAATGCCTGGTGTTTGATGGGCGAGGAGTCGGTAATGGCTGGTTATTGCCCGCCGGTCCCTTGCGTGAACCTGCAACACGCCAGCGCGACTTCACTATCGTCAATAGTCCGGAACAAACTATGCCGCCCGGTTTGTCGGCGGCGCAAGGCTGTTATGCGATGACTTTGCAATTGGGCGCTGCATATGCTTTGGCGCAGGCCAATTGTCGGCGTCCGCTGAATGAGTTTATTCACGAAAAACGCGTGCTGGCCTTGGCCGGTATCGGCAATCCGCAACGTTTCTTCGCCAGTTTGCGGCGGGAAGGTTTGCAATTTGCCCAACAAGCTTACCCTGATCATTATCAATTCAAGGCCGATAGTTTGCGCAAATTTGATGCCGATGTCATTCTGATCACCGAGAAGGATGCGGTAAAATGTCGGGCTATCACAGCCTTGCGCGACGACCCGCGAATTTGGGTGGTCCCGGTCGAGGCTACTTTGCCAGCGCAATTTTTCGCTGAGCTTATCGCAAAATTATCGGAGAAATAACATGGATGCGCGTTTACTCGAAGTCCTGGTTTGCCCCTTGTGCAAAGGGCCCATAGTGCACCAAAAGCCTCGCCAGGAATTGATTTGCTATGCAGATCGCCTGGCTTACCCTATCCGCGATGATATCCCTATTATGTGGGCTGACCAGGCACGCACGATTACCGATGATGAATACAGCAATCGTCAGGGCTGAACTGCAATGACACAGTTAAGCACCAAGGAATTTATCGCGATTATTCCGGCGCGACTTGCATCGACCCGTTTGCCAAATAAACCACTGGCTGACTTGGGTGGCAAACCCATGGTGGTCAGGACCGCTGAGCGGGCGCTGGCGTCGGGCGCGCGCCGAGTGATCGTCGCGACCGATGACCAGCTTATCGCGCAAGCTTGTCAACAGCACGGCCTGGAAGTTGCTATGACACGCACCGGTCATATATCAGGAACCGATCGTATTGCCGAAGTTGCCGATCAGGCGCAACTGGCAGATGACTGTGTCATTGTGAATGTACAGGGCGATGAACCCTTAATCGATCCGGCTCTGATTGCGGCGACTGCGGCCTTGATTAACCCACAAATCCCGATGGCCAGTGCCGCGCACCCGATACATAATCTGGCTGAGGTGTTTAATCCCAATGTGGTTAAAGTGGTATTAGATCAACAGCAACGTGCACTGTATTTCTCACGCGCCCCGATTCCCTGGGCCAGAGATGCGTTTGCGCAAACCGAACAAGCCATGCCTGAGGGTTACCCTGCTTTACGGCATATAGGAATTTATGCGTATCGGCGTGATTTCTTACGTCAGATTACCGCGTTGCCACCCAGCCAACTTGAATTAATCGAAGCCTTAGAGCAATTGCGTGTGATAGCACATGGTTTTCCGATTGCTATGCATCTCTGTGCCAGCGCGCCGGCTGCGGGCGTCGATACGCCCGAAGATTTGTTGCGAGTACAGCAAATTTTTGCCAGCACAAAATAAAATTTAGCGCTTTCTCAAAAAAAATGCGGCAAACGCGACTTTCTCGCCGCATAGCTATATCGGGAAGGCGCTAAATTATGGTAAGTTTCGTCACAGAAGGTGGATTAAACTTGCCTTTGGGCAGCCATCGCTTGAATTAGTTTGCTGATATTAATAAAATATAAATAATTTAATCAGCGAACACCAGTTTATTTAATTTAAACTTTGAATCAGGAAATAATAATGCGTTTGATTTTGTTAGGAGCGCCGGGGGCCGGCAAGGGGACTCAAGCTAATTACATCAAGGAAAAGTTTAACATTCCGCAAATTTCTACAGGCGATATGTTGCGTGCAGCGGTAAAAGCCGGCACTCCCCTGGGGCTGGAAGCGAAAAAGGTCATGGATGCAGGTGGTCTGGTTTCCGATGACATCATTATCGGTTTGGTTAAAGACCGTTTACAACAAGCCGATTGCGCCAATGGTTATTTGTTTGATGGCTTTCCACGCACTACTGGTCAAGCCGATGCCATGAAAGAGGCGGGTGTGGCGATCGATTATGTTTTAGAAATCGCGGTGCCTGATGAAGCCATCGTCGATCGCATGAGTGGACGCAGGGTGCATCCGGCTTCGGGTCGTTCCTATCACCTCAAATACAATCCGCCTAAGCAAGACGGTAAAGATGATGTAACGGGCGAAGAATTGGTGCAGCGTGACGACGATAAAGAAGAAACCGTTAAAAAACGGCTGGCTGTTTATCACGAGCAAACTGAAGTCTTACTCAGTTACTACGGTGACTGGGCTAAATCAGGTACACCAGGTGCGCCAAAATATCGTCGCATCGATGGTGTGGGCAGCGTAGAAGCGATACGCGATGCAGCATTTGCTGCCCTGTCCGAATAAAAAAAACAAAAAGCGGGCGCCATGCTCGCTTTTTTATCCAGTCTCATGCCCAACCTGATTGGGTGACATTGAGACTCTTCCAGTTGTGCTGGCGACCTTGATGCCAGCGGTATATTGCAGTTCAGTTTCAGATTCAGTGGTAGCGTTTTTGCGGGTAGCCGCGTTGGTGTCTGCGTTGAAGTCGGTTCTGAAGTTCAGTCAATATTTATAAGCGTAAAGCTCAACACCTGGGAGGAGTCAACATGTCTATGAGTATGTGGTTTGTAATCGCTTGTGGAGTCCTGGCCGTATTGTACGGCTTGATTTCACGAAGCTGGATTCTCAAGCAAGATGCCGGCAATGAGCGCATGCAAAGTATCGCCCACGCGATACAGCAAGGTGCTGCGGCATATCTGGCGCGTCAATACCGGACTATTGCGGTAGTCGGTGTCATCTTATTTATTGCCATTGCACTCTTACCTGGCCTGGGCTTGAATACCGCGCTGGGATTTTTACTCGGCGCTTTACTTTCGGGGGCCTGCGGTTTTATTGGTATGAATGTCTCGGTACGTGCCAATGTGCGCACCGCGCAAGCCGCTTCGAAAGGCATGAATGCGGCCTTGGATGTCGCGTTTAAAGGTGGTGCAATTACCGGTATGCTGGTAGTTGGTCTGGGCTTGCTGGGCGTGAGCTTGTTTTATGTCTGGTTGACTGCGCAGGCCGGTTTGGTCAGCAACCATCATGATGTGATTAAGCCATTGGTGGGACTGGCTTTTGGCGCTTCACTGATCTCTATTTTTGCGCGTCTGGGAGGCGGCATCTTTACGAAAGGCGCTGATGTTGGCGCTGATCTGGTCGGTAAAGTCGAGGCGGGCATTCCTGAAGATGATCCGCGTAATCCCGCCGTTATTGCTGACAATGTGGGCGATAACGTTGGTGATTGCGCCGGGATGGCCGCCGATTTGTTTGAAACGTATGTCGTGACACTGATTGCCACCATGCTTTTGGGTGCGCTGATGATCACGGAAGCCCCCACCAGCGCGATTATTTATCCCATGATGTTAGGCGGCGTCTCGATTATCGCCTCGATAGTCGGCTGCGCTTTTGTGAAAGCCAAGCCAGGCAAGAAAATCATGTCGGCGCTATATACAGGTTTATGGTGGGCTGCCGGGTTGTCGTTAATTGGCTTTGCCGTCGTTACCTGGCAAATCTGGCCCGAAGAAGCCATGCGCATGAAAATGCTGGGCTCTACTGTGGTGGGGATAGCCTTAACAGGCTTAATGGTTGTGATCACAGAATACTACACGGGCACCGATTTCAAACCTGTGCGCCATGTCGCTGAAGCTTCTACGACTGGGCATGGCACGAATATTATTGCCGGCCTGGGTGTATCGATGAAGGCCACAGCCTGGCCAGTTTTAGCTGTTTGCGCAGCGATAGTGGCGGCCTATGCGTTAGCAGGTTTGTATGGGGTGGCGATTGCGGCAACCGCGATGTTATCAATGGCGGGAATTATCGTTGCACTTGATGCTTACGGCCCGATTACTGATAATGCCGGGGGCATTGCCGAAATGTCAGAAATGCCAGCCAGCGTGCGCGCCATTACTGATCCACTCGATGCCGTCGGCAATACCACGAAAGCAGTCACCAAGGGGTATGCAATAGGCTCTGCGGGTTTGGCTACCCTGGTATTGTTTGCCGACTACACTCACGCTTTAGATAGCATGGGAAAAAGTACCTCCTTCGACTTATCTAACCCGCAAGTTATTGTTGGCTTGTTTATAGGCGGCTTAATTCCGTATTTATTTGGGGCCATGGCGATGGAAGCGGTCGGTCGGGCCGCTGGCGCAGTCGTCGTCGAAGTAAGGCGTCAGTTCAAGGAAATCAAAGGGATTATGGATGGCAGTGCCAAGCCTGAATACGATAAAGCCGTCGATATGCTGACGAGTTCGGCGATTAAAGAAATGATCGCACCATCTTTGTTGCCCGTCATTGTGCCAGTCGTAGTTGGCCTGGTGTTGGGACCCGCTGCCTTGGGCGGTTTGTTAATGGGCACGATCATTACCGGTTTATTTGTTGCGATCAGCATGACGACAGGTGGTGGTGCCTGGGATAACGCCAAAAAATACATAGAGGACGGTCATTTTGGTGGCAAGGGGTCGGATGCACATAAAGCCGCAGTAACCGGCGATACTGTCGGTGATCCTTACAAGGATACGGCAGGTCCTGCAGTCAATCCTTTAATCAAGATTATCAATATCGTTGCATTATTATTGGTGCCCTTATTGCCCGCAGTCCAGAATAATCCGCTCACAACTAAAGATGCCTTGAATCAAAAGGCCATTGTGAAACCTGCTAGTTCCCAGGGGGCGACATCTGCGGCACCTAAACCAAGTGGTTCATCCTTATCATCGAGTGTGCCACGCACCGCATCGGGTCTGGCTTCGTCAGCACCGTCAGCATCCGGTTTAGCCTCGAGTGTGCCACGCACCGCATCGGCTCTGGCTTCGTCAGCACCGTCAGCATCCGGTTTAGCCTCGAGTGTGCCACGCACCGCGTCGGCTCTGGCTTCATCGGCACCTTCAGCGTCCGGTTTAGCCTCGAGTGTGCCGCGCACTGCATCGGCTCTGGCTTCGTCAGCACCGTTAGCATCCGGTTTAGCCTCGAGTGTGCCACGCACCGCGTCGGCTCTGGCGTCGTCGGCACCGTCAGCGTCCGGTTTAGCCTCGAGTGTGCCACGCACCGCATCGGGTCTGGCTTCATCGGCAC
>JAYSEN010000004.1:0-20544 GCA_041913845.1 Undibacterium sp. | reverse complement strand
TCCGGTTTAGCCTCGAGTGTGCCACGCACCGCATCGGGTCTGGCTTCATCGGCACCTTCAGCGTCCGGTTTAGCCTCGAGTGTGCCGCGCACCGCGTCGGGTCTGGCTTCGTCAGCGTCGGGTATGGCTTCTAGTGTGCCAAGAAATTGATGCACTGAGCTCACAAACTTAGTGAACAAAAAAGAGATTGCTCGTGCGGGCAATCTCTTTTTTATTTAAAACTTCCCCGACTTCGCTACTGACGAAGTTTTCTTGTTGCTCGACTGAAGTGCGCTGATCAACGAGACGAAGTCTGAAAATTAATCGCTTTGCCAAGCACCGTTTCGTTCTGGCTCAGGTGAGGTGAGCGCACAGCTTGTTTCGGATAATTCGACTGACATCAAGGCGGAACAGTCAGGTCTGTTTCACTGCCTGCGTAAAAAATATCTTGCTGGAAATTCGTGAATATGTGTTAATTTTGCAAGTGATCACGTTTGCATGAGGGCGCTAAGTCGCAGTTAGCGTCAAATCCTTCCTCACTATGCCTCTGATGGCCCAAGTCTGACTTGGGTGAGTCTGTGAAATTTGATCATGCCACCAGTTCATACCACACGTGCTTACTATGCTAAGCGTGCTATTTATTAAAGCTTGTTGTTTGTTATTACCATGAGTAAGTATTCATCGCGTTTGATTTACCTTGATGTACTGAGAGGATTTGCACTTTTTGGCATCGTGATAGTAAATATCTGGTACTTTGCAGATAGTCATTTTGGCGCAGAGCTGAGCCATCCTGCTTATCAGCGGGGTATCGACAAGGGCATACGCTTTTTAAATGCGTTGATTTTTGAGGCGAAGTTTTATCTCTTATTTTCTTTTTTGTTTGGTTATAGTTTTTACTTGCAATTGGTGTCGGCAGAACGTCACGGTGAAAACTTTTCAATCCGAATTCTTCGTCGTCTGGGTGGTTTGCTATTGTTGGGTCTGCTTCATAGCTGCCTATTGTATGACGCTGAGATTTTAAGTCTGTATGCGTGCTGTGGTGTGATATTGTTGTTATTACGAAATAAGCGACCGGCGTTGCTATTGGGGCTTAGTTTGTTGTTATTAGTTTTTTCGGCGTCTATCTGGTTCTTACTCGCTCAATTTGTCGAATTAAAACCGGAATTGCACGGCGATTTGCAACGCTTACAGGCATTTCGTTCCAGTGCCTGGGCCACGCTGAATTTTCATGTGCAAAATACACCAGAAATGTTTGGTAATTTACTTATTTTGCAAGCGCCGTCTGTCATCGCGATGTTTTTATTTGGCTATCTTTGTGCCAGGCAAGATTATTTGCCGTCGGCGATGCGTGGTTTAGTCAACTTGCGTGCGTTTTTCTTGCCCTGGCTGGCTTTTCTGGCTCCGCCAGCTTTTATTTGTGCCTTTTTTTATGCCTTGAGTACGCAATTTACGAGTTTTCATCATGCTCAAGTCTGGGCCTATGGTTTGCAGCAATTATCGGCCCCTCTGCTTAGTGCCGTTTATGTTTTTGCGCTGTTTTACTGGATGCTGAAAAAGCCTGATTCGGTCTGGCTACAGAAAATGGCTTATGCTGGTAAATTTGCTTTAAGTAACTACCTCATGCAATCTGTCTTGCTCGGTCTGATATTTACGGCTTATGGCTTAGCTTTAATTGATCAATTGGCACCCTGGCAAATTTATCTCATCGCCATCCTGATTTACGTAGTTCAACTGCAGTTAAGTGCGTGGTGGGGACTGCGTTATCGCTATGGTCCTGTCGAGTATATTTTGCGTGCGATTACTTTATGGCGCTTACCTGAAGTAAGAATCAAAAGTTCAGACCTAAGTACTTGATAATTTCATTGTCCCACCTCTGGTTAGTCAGGGCCATAGTTTGCCAGTTAAATTGGTTGCCAGATAATTTAATAGATCGAGAGTAAGGGGCAACGGAAGGTTTGAGAATTGCTTAAAGTGCACAGCTTATTCTCAGGCTGGCTTTTCAGCTTGCGTAAACTACAGAGACGATAGACATGGAATAAAACAACATGGGTAATTGTCGTCCCCTAATTGGTTAACCCAAGTCAGGCAAACTTCGTTAAAATCGCAAAGAGTTTACGTTTACGTAAACGTAATTGTTTCAATGCAGCCGAATCGACTGCTCTCATAGTTTTTACGAGGATGACATGCAAATTTCCAATCAGGTTTTTATCGTAACAGGCGGCGCTTCGGGTTTAGGTGCGGCAACAGCAAGAATGCTGGCGGCTAACGGCGCTAAGGTAGTGATTGCTGACTTGCAAGTCGAGGCTGGCGAGAAATTGGCCACGGAAATAGCGGGTCGTTTTGTAAATTGCGATGTGACGAGCGAAGCCGATGGTCAGGCTGTGATTCAGGTAGCCAAAGAATTAGGAAGTTTACGCGGTTTGATTAACTGCGCTGGCGTCGCCCCCGCCATGAAAACTGTGGGTAAAGACGGCGCACATTCCTTAGCACTGTTTCAAAAAGTAGTGTCCATTAATTTAGTTGGAAGTTTTAACATGTGCCGTCTTGCGGCTGAAGCAATCAGTCAGACCGAGGCGCTGGAAAGTGGTGAGCGCGGTGTTTTAATTAATACAGCCTCGGTCGCAGCATTTGATGGCCAAATGGGGCAAGCTGCTTATGCTTCCTCAAAAGCAGGTGTTGCTGGCATGACTCTGCCTATGGCGCGCGACTTATCGCGTAACGGTATACGTGTTATGACCATAGCTCCCGGGATATTCGAAACGCCGATGTTGCTCGGTATGCCTCAGGAAGTACAAGATGCTTTAGGTAAAATGGTGCCATTCCCACCCCGTCTCGGAAAACCTGATGAATATGCGCAATTGTGCAAAGCCATTATTGAGAATGTAATGCTGAACGGTGAAACTATACGCCTGGATGGGGCGATCCGTATGCAGGCAAAGTGAATCGGATTACGTCGGGCTGACATCCTGTTGAATGCTTAAGCCCGGCAGTGACAGACTCTTCGACGATTGATCAAATCGTTATTTATCCGGCCAATGGAATTTTCTGTTGGCCGTTTTTTGTTGTAGATTAGATGCAACGTGCGTCCCAGTTTTGCCACGCAGATGACAAGATAAGGTGGGCTGAATACACTAGATTATGCAAACGAGAAATCATGTCGGGCTAGTTCGTATAGTCATTGATTTTTCTCCAGACTCAGAAAATGTGATGAATCCCAATCAGACTACAGGATTGATATTAACCGGCGGTGGCGCACGCGCTGCTTACCAGATCGGCGTGTTACAAGAGTTGGCGCAGATACTGTGGGAGGCAGGATGGCCCAGGCGTCATAATCCATTTGGCATAATTTGCGGTACTTCAGCGGGTGCGATTAACGCTTCGGCCTTGGCTTGCGGGGCCGATGACTTTGCGCTGGCACTGCGTCGTACAGCTCATATCTGGGCAAATTTCAGAGCGAGTCAGGTTTATCGGGCTGATTCATTGGGGGTAATGCGAACCGGCGCGCGCTGGCTAACGCTGTGGTCGTTTGGCTGGTTGATGGCAAAGTGGCGTAAGTCACCACCAGCCTCGTTATTGGATAATCAACCCTTGCAAGAGCTTTTGCAGCACATGCTAGACATGAGCTTACTTGATAAAGCTTTCGAGAATCGTAGTCTGCACGCCTTAGCGGTAACTGCTTCGTCTTACACAGCGGGACACCATTTAACTTTTTATCAAACTCTGGCCGATATTCAACCCTGGGTACGCAGTCAGCGTCTGGCGCAACGCGACTTTATTTCGGTACAACACTTGATGGCGTCATCAGCGATTCCCTTCATATTCCCAGCCGTGCCACTAAACTGGGGTGGCATGATGGAATATTGCGGAGATGGTTCTATGCGTCAGTTGGCGCCGATATCACCAGCAATACATCTGGGGGCCAAACAAGTCTTAGTAATCGGTGCCGGGCGTTTGCATGAACCTGGTCCGGTGAGAACGGCTGAGCCGCGCTATCCTAGCCTGGCGCAAATTGCTGGTCACGCGATGTCGAGTATATTTTTAGATAGCCTGGCGGTGGATATAGAGCGATTAACCCGAATTAACAAAACCTTATCGTTGTTGCCGCCAGAATACTTGGAAAAAACACCTTTGCGGCCAGTCGAGGTTTTGGTTATTGCACCATCTGAGCGAATCGATACGATTGCAGCCAAGCATATCCATAGTTTGCCTTTACCAGTGCGCACTATGTTGGGTGGCATAGGTGCGACTGAGGCGCGTGGCTCTGCACTGGCTTCGTATTTGCTGTTTGAATCGGGATTTACTCAGGAGTTAATGGCTTTGGGACGGGCAGATACGCGACGCCGCCAATCCGAAGTTTTGCATTTTTTTAACCCACATAAACCTCAGCCTGCTCCACCAAATTAAACCGGATAAGCGCAAATTGGTCGCTGGCGACTGTAGCTCTGCTTCCTTGATCTGGTGCTGGTCAAACGTTTTATTCAGGTATTCGCAGGCAATTACGCTTAACTTCAGTTTGATCCCGTTAAAAACTTGGGTTTTAACGCAGCTCGGGCTACAATGCGGCCATGAAAAAAATCGTTATATTAATTTCTGGACGTGGCAGCAATATGCAAGCCATAGTTCAGGCGGCGCAACAGCAAAAATGGCCAGCGCAAATTGCCGCCGTTATTTCCAACAAAGCGGATGCGGCGGGCTTGGAATTTGCACAGCAACACGGCATTGCGACAGCCGTCGTTCCCAGTAAGGGCGTGACAGATCGCCAGGCTTACGATCAGTTATTGCGCGAGAAAATCGACAGTTTTCAAGCTGATCTGGTTGTTCTGGCAGGGTTTATGCGTATCTTGAGTGCGGAGTTTGTTGCGCATTATGCTGGTCGCATCATCAATATTCATCCCTCATTGTTACCCAGTTTTATTGGATTGCATACCCATCAGCAAGCCTTGGACGCTGGTGTTAAGTACCACGGTGCGACGGTGCACTTTGTTACCGCTGAACTCGATCATGGCCCTATCATAGCGCAAGCCGTGGTGCCCGTTTTGGCGACTGATGACGAGGCCAGTCTGGCTGCCCGGGTTTTGCAGCAAGAACACCTGATCTACCCGGAAGCCGTGCGTTTATTTGTCGAAGAGCGCATATACATCGAAGGCCACCGCGTTTTGCAGCGGTAATCTAGTTGCTGCTTTGCTCAGCACTTGTTTCGTCATCTGGTGGCGCTGACCACTTTATAACCGTAACGCTGAAACAGCTTGTTCAGCGTCACAAGGAATTACCATGAAAATTACTCTGTATCTCATCACGCACATTGAGAATGTGTTGCGTGAAGTCTTGCAATTTAGTGCGCCAGCCGATGGCGTGATTTCGCGCTACTTCAAAACCCACCCTAAGCTGGGTGGGCGTGAGCGCGGCATTATTGCCGAAACCACTTACTGTGTATTGCGTAATAAAGCTGTTTTCTCCAGTTTTGCTGAATCTGGTGCTGGCCCTGCGTTGCGCCGCCTAGTGTTATTGGGCTTGGCTGAAACCCAGGATCTGGGCGATTTACCAACCATTAGCGAAGAAGAAAATGCCTGGTTGAAACGGATTAAAGCAATTGACCGTCAATCCTTGAGCCGCAGTTTGCAAGTTAATTTGCCTGACTGGTTATGGCAACGTATGCAAGCAGAGTCAGGTGAAGAAAATGCGTTTGCTTTGGCCATGAGTATGAATGCTGCCGCGCCTTTGGACTTACGTGTGAATCTGCTCAAAGCTAATCGCGAACAAGTGATGCAAGCGCTGGCTGAGCAGAATATCCATGCGACGCCGACACCGTTTGCACAAACAGGCTTACGTTTATTGCAAAAACCCGCATTACAGCATGTGAATTTATTTAAAGATGGTAGTATTGAAGTCCAGGACGAGGGAAGTCAGTTGTTAGCGCAATTAGTCGGCGCTCGCCGTGGCGAAATGATTGCTGACTTCTGTGCCGGTGCCGGTGGTAAGACCTTGGCATTAGGCGCACTGATGCGTAATACTGGTCGTATCTATGCGTTCGATGTCTCAGAAAAGCGTTTAACAAAACTCAAGCCGCGTTTAGCACGTAGCGGTATGTCGAATGTGCATCCAGCTGTAATCGCACACGAAAAAGATGCCAAATTGAAGCGCCTGGCGGCCAAGCTGGATCGTGTATTAGTTGATGCGCCTTGTAGTGGTTTGGGTACTTTGCGTCGCAATCCCGATATGAAGTGGCGTTTAACTGAAAATAGTATTGCTGAGTTGAATGAAAAGCAGATCTCTATCCTGAGTGCAGCCGCGCGCTTATTGAAAAAAGGCGGCCGCCTGGTGTACGCGACCTGCAGTATTTTGCGTGAAGAAAACGAGGCAATTGCAGAGCAATTTCTGGCGCAACATAGCGATTTTAAATTGATACCCGTGACTCAAATTCTGACTGAACAAAAAGTCGATTTAAATACGGGGGATTATCTGAAGCTCTACCCTCATCAACACTTTACTGATGGTTTTTTTGCGGCGGTGTTTGAGCGTAGTTAATTTAACTCAGGTTCTTGCGAGAATTTGAGCTTTTCCCTTTGCGACTCTTGTCACTGTGCGCAAGAGTCGCTGCTTGCCACACCAAGTGGTAACACCGATTCCTGCGCAGCGACTTTTGCACAAGCAACAATGCGGCCAAAGATGGAGTCAGCAATGCTAGTTGCGTGCACTACCCGGTATCAAGTTTGAGCGCTCGCGACAGTGCAGCAGAGTTCGCGATCGCGCTGCTTTTAATTGCGCTGATGCCTGCTCGGCGACCTCCGTTGTACGCGTTTTCATTGCCCCGATTTCGTTAAAGTCTTGAAATTTGACTGTGCTACGAATAGCTGGTGTCACAATGTAAGCCTTTTTAAAAAAAGCGTTTAATTTCCCCAGCGTTAGGAAATATCGCCTAAGATTACAAACTTGTTTTTTAAGAATGGATAGAGAATTGTTCGCTCATTGGATTGCTACCCCAGTTTTGGCTAATTTACTGGCCCAACTCATGGACGATTTTAATCGTCCGGCATTTTATTGGCAGATTGCTACCGTTGCTTTATGTTTAACGCTGGCCTGGTATTTCTCCCGCCTGTTGCGTTCGTGGTTTGCGGGCGATACCAGTCATGGCGTGATGAAATTAGGTGTGGAGAGTTTTTCCCGCGTAATAGCTCCTGTTCTGGCCTTGGTTTTTGTGGCGATTGCACAGGTTATTTTGTCGCGCTGGCAACATACCCATTTATTAAGCTTATTGATTCCAGTGCTGGGGTCCTTAGCCATCATACGTTTTGGCTTTTATGTGATACGCCAAACGTTTGCCAGAGACGGACAGATAGGGCGGGTTCTGGCCAATTTCGAGCGATTATTTGCCGGCTTGGTTTGGTTGGGCGTGGTGTTGTATTTTACCGGGCTTTGGCATGAAATCCGCGACGTGCTGGATGAGCTGGTATTGCCAGTAGGACAGAGCAAAGTCTCCTTGCTGACGATCTGGCATGCCTTGGTTTCTATCGTCATTACCGTGATCGCCGCATTATGGGCCAGTGCCGCTTTAGAGGCGCGTCTGATGCAATTGCCAACCAACCATTCCTCGCTGAAGGTCGTGTTATCCCGGGTTGGGCGGGCCTTGTTATTGATCGCGGCGGTGTTAGTCAGTCTGACTATCGTCGGCATCGATTTAACCGTATTGTCAGTTTTTGGTGGTGCTTTGGGGGTTGGGCTGGGTTTTGGCTTACAAAAAATCGCCAGTAACTACGTTTCGGGCTTCATTATTTTGCTAGACCGCAGCTTATCAATCGGCGACATGATTTCCGTTGATAAATTCAATGGTAAGGTTACCCAGATTAATACGCGTTATACGGTGGTGCAGGGTTTAGATGGGGCGGAATCCGTCATTCCCAACGAAATGTTAGTCTCCAGCCCAGTCCAGAACTTTTCCTTATCTGACCGCAGAGTCTTTGTCTCCACTGATTTTACGGTCGCCTATGACACCGATGTCGAGGCTATTTTGCCGATACTGGCGCGCACCGCGGCGAAGGTGGAGCGTGTCGCGAAAGACCCGTCACCCTCAGCCTATCTGGTGAAGTTTGGCGCTGACGGTCTGGATTTGCGTATTGGTTTTTGGATTGCAGACCCCGAAAATGGACGCACCAATGTGTTGTCGGAAGTGAATCGGGTGTTATGGCAAGCCTTACAGGAAAATCATGTGGTATTACCTTATGCTCAAAGAGTTGTAACCATCGTTAACGCTTCGTCGACGCCAGCCAACTCGCCAAACGTTTCCTGATGGCATATTCTGGATGTGTCAAGGTTTTCGGCGTACAATGCCAGCCTTTAACGTATGCTTACATCTGTAAGCGGCCCCCTGAATTGCAGACTAATGTGTGATGGGTGCCTGTATAGCTCTTCTCTATGATTGGGTAGGATTTTGGAAACAATTTTTGATGCGGTACTGGATTTCCTGATTAATGGTGTAACGGGGGCGAGTGGGTGGCAAGTTTTAGCTTACACGCTGATCGTTACGCACATTACTATTGCGGCGGTAACAATTTTCTTGCACCGTTGCCAGGCTCACCGTGCCTTGGAATTACATGCAATTCCTAGTCATTTTTTCCGTTTTTGGTTATGGATGACGACGGGGCAAGTCACCAAGGAATGGGCGGCGGTGCATCGTAAACACCACGCAAAGTGTGAAACTGAAGAAGATCCGCACAGTCCAGTCACGCGTGGCATTAAGAAAGTGTTGTTAGAGGGTGTGGAACTTTACCGTGTCGAAGCGGCGAATCAGGAAACGCTGCAGAAATATGGTCATGGTACTCCTGACGACTGGATAGAAAGAAATGTCTACACACGCCACAGTGCCTATGGCGTTGCTTTAATGATGATTATTGACATCGCCTTATTCGGCGTGGTTGGTGTCACCGTGTGGGCCGTGCAAATGGCCTGGATACCGATTACTGCTGCAGGCATTATCAATGGCATTGGTCATTATTGGGGTTATCGCAACTATGAATGCAGCGACGCGGCGACCAATATTGTGCCTTGGGGCATAATTATCGGTGGCGAAGAATTGCATAACAATCACCATACCTTTGGTACCTCCGCCAAATTATCAAACAAATGGTATGAATTTGATATTGGTTGGCTGTATATACGCTGCCTGGAAATTATTGGTCTGGCCAAGGTTAAAAAGGTCGCGCCTGAACCGAAATTTAGTCAGGAAAAACAAGCGCTGGATTTAGAAACCTTGCAATCGATTATCACCAATCGCTATGAAGTCATGGCGAGTTATGCCAAGTCTTTACGTCAAACCTGGTCGGTGGAAGTTAAAGCCATGCGCGAAAAAGCGGAGCTCGAAGCGGCACGTTTGCGTCAGGGCAAGAAATTGCTCAAGCTTGATCCTGCGCGTATGGCTGCGCTGCAGAAACAGCAATTAGCAGAAATTCTTGCGCACAGTAAAGCTTTGCAAACTATGCACGAAATGCGTCAGGAATTGGCCGCAATCTGGGAGCGTTCTACCGCTAGCCGCGAACAACTTTTGCAGCAGTTGCAAGATTGGTGCGCCCGGGCTGAAGCCTCTGGTATTCAGACTTTACGTGAATTCTCGCTGCGTTTGCGTACCTACGCTTAATGCTGAGTAAGATGAATGCTGAAACCCTGAACTTGCGATGGCAAGCTCAGGGTTTTTTATTACTATCCGATAAGTTGGATTTATCAGGTCTGGATCTGGCGGCGTTGCAGCCGCAGCACCTGGAGCAACGAACTCGCGGTGGAAGCCGTGATTTACTGGCTCACGAGTTGGTGCAATCACTCGTAATTAAACTTAGGGAATTACCTGAAGTCGCTGCACTTTGTGATCCGTCCCGGCCACCAATTCAGTGTAGTTATTTTGAGAAAACCGCACAACGAAATTGGCTAGTCGCTTGGCATCAGGACCTATCCATTCCAGTTGCAAGTCGAGAACAGCATAATGGCTGGCCCGGATTGTGCTGTAAGCAAGGGCAATGGTTTGCCCAGGCACCAGCGTCATATCTGGCGCGCTGTCTGGCCTTGCGCTTGCACCTGGACCGTTGTGGGCAGCATGATGGCGCTTTGCGTGTTTTACCGGGAACGCACAGGCACGGGCGTTTGAGTGCCGCGCAGATTGAATCCTGGCAACAACGAGTGGCGCCAGTCAGTTGTTATGCTGAAGCGGGTGAGATTTTACTAATGCGGCCGACTTTATTGCATGCCTCATCGAAATGCCAAAGCGATAGCAGGCGACGCGTTTTGCATTTCTTATTTGCACCAGTTGATGCCGGGGTTTAAGTCAGACAGAAACCGCGAATAAAATTTTTTGCAAAAAATAAAAAAGCCAGCAATTGCTGGCTTTTTTGGAAACGGCAACCAATTACTTGATTTTTGTTTCTTTGTAAATCACGTGTTTACGTGCTTTTGGATCAAACTTCATGATCTCCATTTTTTCAGGCATAGTGCGCTTGTTTTTGGAGGTTGTGTAGAAGTGACCTGTACCAGCTGTCGATTCCAGCTTGATTTTGTCGCGACCTGTTTTCGCCATGATATTTTCCTAACAAAAAGTTTGCTTAGACTTTTTCGCCGCGAGCACGTAAATCAGCCAGAACAGCGTCGATACCAACTTTGTCGATGATACGCAAACCAGCGTTAGAAATACGTAAAGATACCCAGCGATTTTCCGATTCTACGAAGAAACGGCGGTTTTGCAGGTTAGGCAAAAAGCGACGTTTAGTTTTGTTGTTAGCGTGGGAAACGTTGTTACCAACCATTGGACCTTTCCCAGTCACTTGGCATACACGTGCCATGTTTAGCTCCTTATTGGATTCCGAAATTGGAAAAGCGTGAGTATAAATAAAAATCCGCAGAATATCAATGACTTGCGAAAATAAATTGTTAAATGTTTGTTGGAATAATTTAACAATTTGGATTTTGAGTTGAAAATACCTGATTATCTGGCATGGCAGTAGATTGCCTCTTCAGACTGTAGCAGAGCGTTAGCGGACAATTTAAGGCCGCAATGAGCCATTCAGACAGAGTCAAAACCAATGCTGGTCTGAGCCCTGTAATCTCTCGACGCGGTCGCGCTCTTCAAGCTCGAGCAGTGTGGTTTGGGGTAAGTCGCGCATTAAAGTAATCCATGCTCTGCAAACGAATACACATGGGGCAAGGCGACAATAAAATGATCAAGTAAGCGCACATCCACTAATTGGGTCGCCTGACGCAGGGTTTGCGTCAACTGCTGATCAGCCTGGCTGGGTTCGGGTGAGCCTGAGGGATGGTTATGCGCAATGATGATCGCCGCTGCATTTAATAATAAGGCGTTCTTTACGATTTCACGCGGATAGACACTGGCTTGATCGAGCGTCCCGCGCGCTAACTCTTGAGCTTGAATTAAACGATGTTTAACGTCAAGAAATAACACTGTGAATGATTCGTAATTTTTACCGCCCAGTGCAAGTTTCAGGTACTTTTTCACAGTGTCAGGCGAACTTAAGGTGTCTCCACGGTTCAATTCCTCGGTAATGGCACGTTTAGCCAGTTCAAGCACAGCTTGTAATTGTGCGAATTTTGCATCACCTAAGCCGTGAATTTTAGCGAATTCGCTGCGGCTGGCATTGAATAAGGCTGATAGTGAGCCAAACTCACTCAGCATTTCGCGCCCCAGATCGACTGCGCTTTTGCCGCGCACACCAGTACGCAAAAAAATCGCCAGCAATTCGGCATCGGATAAAACCGTCGCGCCAGACTGAATTAAGCGTTCGCGCGGACGCAGTTCTGCGGGCCAATCTTGTATAGTCATAGTCTATCCTGACGAAAACCAGGCAGCTCATATTAAAATAGCGCTTTCACGCTGTCCTGATGCGAGTGAACTAATCGGGGCGACCACTAAGAATTAATTTTTTATTACTTTATATCATGTCTGAAAATCAAACGCCACGGGTAAGTGCTGGTGCTTTCCTGACTTTGCATTACCGTTTGGCTACGCTGGATGGGGAAAATATCATCTCCACTTTTAATGAAAGCCCAGCCACTTTGCAAATGGGCAGTGGTCAACTGGCACCACAACTCGAACAGGCATTAATCGGTTTGGAAGAGGGCTCGCACACAACGCAGGAATTAAGTCCGGAACAGGCATTTGGACCACGTAATCCCGACTTAGTGCAACGCGTTTCACTGGCGACCCTGAAAGAAAATTCATCGATCAGCGAAAATTACACAGTAGGCGATCTGGTCGAATTTAACGCCCCCAAAGGCGGGCGTTTTGCCGGGGTTTTGCGCGCTTTGGACGAGCAAGGGGCGACCTTTGACTTTAACCACCCGCTAGCTGGTCAAACCTTGTTATTTGAAACCCGAATTATTGGAATACTCTGAGATGAGCAGCGAAATTTTATTAGCGCAACCGCGCGGTTTTTGTGCTGGTGTCGATAGAGCCATCGAAATTGTTGAGCGTGCATTGCAACAATTTGGCGCGCCGATTTACGTGCGTCATGAAATCGTGCACAACGCCTATGTTGTGAATGATTTGCGACAAAAAGGCGCGATCTTTATTGAAGATTTGGCTGATGTACCTACGGGTAATACTGTCATTTTTTCCGCGCATGGCGTCTCACAGGAAATTCGTGAAGAAGCCGAGCAGCGCGGCTTGAAAGTATTTGACGCGACGTGCCCGCTGGTGACCAAGGTGCATATGGAAGTGGCGAAAATGCGCCGTGAGGGCTGCGAAATCATCATGATAGGTCACGCGGGGCATCCCGAAGTTGAAGGCACGATGGGGCAGGTGGATGGTGGTATGTATCTGGTTGAAACTATTGCCGATGTGGCGAGTATTCAGGTCGCAGATGTAAATAAGCTCGCATATGTTACGCAGACTACCTTATCAGTCGACGATACAACGGACATCATCGCGGCGCTTAAACTGCGCTTCCCGGCAATCATAGAACCGAAGAAAGGCGATATTTGTTATGCCACGACAAATCGTCAAGAAGCGGTTAAGTTCATGGCGCCGCAGGTTGATTTGGTGATCGTGGTTGGGAGCCCCAATAGTTCGAATTCAAATCGCTTACGTGAGCTCGCTGAAAAACTCAACGTGCCCGCTTATATGCTGGATCAGGCCGGACAAATTCAAGCAGCCTGGTTAGATGGCGTTAAACGCATCGGTGTGACAGCGGGGGCATCTGCGCCCGAAGTTTTAGTGCAACAGGTCATCGACCGTTTGCGTGAATTAGGTGCGCAATCGGTTCGCACCTTACCCGGCGTCGAAGAGGGTGTGACTTTCCCTATGCCTAAGGGATTAAGTCGTTCGAATACCAGTGAAAGCGTAATCGAGTAAGTAGCAGGATGTCTCATTCGGTGGTGTGAACTGCGAAATTTTTCAACTTGCAGACCAGCGTGTAGTCCGGCCAATTGATAAATTTTTTGTGATGGGATAGCTGTACAGCAAATAAAAAGAGTATATTCTGTGGTATGCGCTGTGGAAAATACGTAGCTTAGGGTAGCGTATTTACCACTGACAATGGCGGCAAACTCGGTATAATCGCGCCGAAATTGCCGGAAAATCTGCACCGGCTCAATAATATTTTTAGACGAGTTGTTGAGGAGAAAATACCATGGTTGTCAAACACAGTGATTGTGCTTTAGAACTGATGACACGCTTGTACGGATAAGAGCAAGATGAGTGACGGCACCCGTTTGGGCTGCCGTTTTTTTTACCTGCTCTGCGTCCGTGTAAGCGGGGGCGCAAAGCCTAATTGAAACATCAAGGGAAGCACAATATGGATGTCTTAGTCCAGCAAATTATCAATGGCCTGGTGCTTGGTAGTATGTATGCACTGGTCGCATTGGGTTACACCATGGTCTATGGTGTATTAAACCTCATTAACTTCGCGCACGGCGATGTCTTGATGGTCGGCGCAATGACTGGCCTGACTATACTAAAAATCATTCAATCTATCGCGCCAGAATTGCATTGGATCATAAAACTGATCGTCGCTATTATTGGCGCGATACCAGTTTGTATTCTGGTTAATATCCTGATCGAAAGGGTGGCTTACCGCCGTTTACGAAACGCGCCGCGCCTTGCCCCTTTAATCACGGCGATAGGCGTATCTATTCTGGTACAAACTTTTGCGATGATAATCTGGGGCCGTAATCCCGTGCCATTTCCAAGCATATTGCCATTTGAACCGGTCTTCATCGGTGAAGCGGTTATTTCAAAAGCACAGATCATGTTGCTGGTATTAGCTGCATTGGCGATGGTGGGACTGGTTTTGTTAGTAGAGAAAACCAAGATGGGGCGTGCCATGCGCGCTACAGCTGAAAACCCACGTGTGGCGGGCTTGATGGGGGTCGATGCCAATAAAGTCATCGTCGCGACTTTTGCAATTGGTGCCGCATTGGCTGCAGTTGCGGGCGTGATGTGGTCGGCAAATTATTCATCGGCTCAATTTGCAATGGGTTTTGTCCCTGGTTTGAAAGCATTCTCCGCTGCAGTGTTGGGAGGTATCGGCAATATCTACGGTGCGATGGTCGGTGGTATTTTGCTGGGCATCATTGAAGCACTGGGCGCGGGTTATATTGGTGATCTGACTGGTGGTGTATTGGGCAGTCATTACCAGGATATCTTCGCGTTTGTGGTCTTGATTATCGTGTTAACCCTGCGTCCATCCGGCATCATGGGTGAACGTGTTGCTGATCGCGCATAAGGAGGGGAAACATGTCGACAATTTTTGATGTCAAAGCAAACCCACAAAAAGCCTTTGCCAGTTTTGCGGCGCTAGGTGTGTTGTTAATCGCGTTTCCATTTGTCGCGCAAAACTTCGGCAATTCCTGGGTCAGGATTATCGATATGGCTTTGCTGTATATGATGCTGGCGCTGGGTTTAAATATCGTGGTCGGTTTTGCTGGCTTACTCGATTTAGGTTACATCGCGTTTTTTGCGGTCGGTGCTTATCTGGCGGGTTTATTCGCTTCGCCTCAGTTTGCAACAGTGATCGAATCAGTACTCAACCAATTTCCAGGATTAGGCGCTTTCCTGGTTTCCGTGCTGGGTGATGAGGTCGCGAAAAACGGCATACATCTGTCAGTCTGGGTCATCGTGCCTATGGCAGCATTAATTGCTGGTTTTTTTGGCGCCCTACTTGGTGCGCCAACCTTGAAGTTGCGTGGTGACTATCTGGCGATTGTGACACTGGGCTTTGGTGAGATTATTCGTATCTTCATGAATAATATGAACGCACCCATCAACTTCACGAATGGCCCGCAAGGCGTGAATATGATCGATCCAGTTTCTATACTGGGGGTTTCGCTAGCTGGTGATTCCGGTGTTGTGCATTTCTTGGGTATTAGCATTCCATCAGTGAATGCCTACTACTTCCTGTTCCTGATTTTGTGTATCGCAATTATTTTTGTTTCCTTGCGTTTGCATGATTCACGTTTAGGCCGTGCCTTTATTGCGATACGCGAAGATGAAATTGCGGCCAAGGCGATGGGTATTAATACACGCAATGTCAAATTGCTGGCGTTCTCTCTTGGTGCCTCGTTTGGTGGTGTCTCAGGGGCGATGTTTGCTTCTTTCCAGGGCTTTATTTCACCGGAGTCCTTCTCACTGATGGAGTCGATTATCATCCTCGCGATGGTGGTTTTGGGTGGCATAGGTCATATTCCTGGTGTGATACTCGGCTCGATAATTCTGGCCGCATTACCTGAAGTATTGCGGCATACCGTTGAACCTGTACAAATTGCCTTGTTTGGTTCGGTATTAATGGAGGCTGAAGTCTTACGTCAGTTGTTGTATGGCTTAACTATGGTCGTCGTGATGCTGACCCGGCCAGCTGGTTTGTGGCCTGCACCTAAGCACGAAGATAGTCTGGTTAAAACCAATGAAGCGGCAGCCTGAGGGAATACACTATGTCTGAACAAGTAATGTTGAAAATCGAGGGTGTGAATAAGCGCTTTGGTGGTTTGCAAGCGCTCTCGAATGTAGGGATAGAAATTAAGCAGGGCCAGATTTACGGTTTGATTGGTCCGAATGGTGCGGGAAAAACGACTTTCTTTAACGTGATCACGGGTTTATACCAACCCGATACCGGTAGCTTTGTTTTGGATGGGCAACCTTATTCGCCGTCTGCGCCGCATGAAGTGGCCAAGGCCGGGATTGCACGTACTTTCCAGAATATTCGTTTATTTGGTGAAATGACGGCGCTGGAAAACGTCATGGTTGGACGTCATGTGCGCACTAAGCAAGGCGCGCTGGGCGCGGTATTTCGTCATGCTGCGGCACGTAAAGAAGAAGCTGAAATTCGTCAGCGCGCACAAGAATTACTGGATTTTGTTGGCATCGGCAGTTTCGCTAAGCGTACCGCTAAATTTTTATCGTATGGCGATCAACGTCGATTAGAAATCGCTCGTGCGCTGGCCACTGAACCCAAACTGCTGGCACTGGATGAGCCAGCAGCAGGGATGAATGCCACAGAAAAACTGGTTTTGCGTGAATTGCTGGTGAAAATCAAGGCGGAAGGCAAAACTGTGCTCTTGATTGAACATGATGTGAAATTGATGATGGGTTTGTGTGACCGTATCACGGTGCTTGATTATGGCAAACCCATAGCGGAAGGCTTACCAGCCGATATACAGAAAAATCCGGCGGTAATTGAAGCCTATCTCGGGGGAGCACACTAATGGCTGAGAATATTTTAAAAATCAATAAACTCAAAGTCGCCTACGGGGGGATTAAGGCTGTCAAAGGTATCGACCTCGAAGTGAATAAAGGCGAGTTAATTACCTTAATCGGGGCCAATGGTGCAGGTAAAACCACCACCTTGAAAGCGATCACCGGAACCCTGCCAGCTTGTAAAGTTGAAGGTGAAGTGTTGTATCGCGGCAGTTCGATACTGGGTCAGCATTCATTCAAGTTGGTGAAAAATAGTTTAGCGATGGTACCTGAAGGTCGTGGCGTATTTACCCGCATGACGATCTTAGAAAATCTGATGATGGGGGCATTTACGCGCAATGATAAAGCGGGCATCAATCAGGATATCGAAAAATGGTATACGGTTTTTCCACGTCTGAAAGAACGTTCAGCCCAGCTCGCGGGTACTTTATCCGGTGGTGAGCAACAAATGCTGGCGATGGCCAGGGCTTTAATGAGTCATCCTGAGTTATTACTGCTGGATGAGCCCTCGATGGGCTTGTCTCCCATCATGGTTGAAAAAATCTTTGAAGTGGTTCGCAATGTCTCTGCGCAAGGCGTAACCATTTTGCTGGTTGAACAAAACGCTAAACTGGCATTGCAGGCAGCACATCGTGGCTATGTGATGGAATCGGGGGCTATCACCATGAATGGGGTTGCTAAAGATATGTTAGATGATCCCAAGGTCCAGGCTGCTTATCTGGGCGAAGGTTAAGCTTAATCGTATTGAGTGTGTGTTTAACCCTGTCAGCGCACGCTGGCAGGGTTATTTTTTTTGTGTTCTGAAAACAAATGCCCGATTTCAACTTATTTTTACTGTTTGTTGCAGATTTTTACGATAAACTTTCAAACGAGCAAGTTTAGGCGCTGAGTGATTTAAGCGGTGTGTTTAATTTGTCTAGCAATACTGATCAATTTTAGCGATCTGGCCAATCATGACGGGTAGTGAATCACAAGCAGTAGTGGATGCAGTAATACAAAGCCGGAAATCAGTGCGGGCTTTTTTGCCGCACGATGTCGCTGAAACAGAAATAAGGACCATCTTGCAAGTGGCGGCGCGTGCACCGTCGGGGAGTAATACGCAACCCTGGCAAGTGTATGTGCTGCAAGGTGAAACTAAGGCGAAGTTGAGTCAGCGTATACTCGCTGCCCATAATGGTCAGGATGCTGCTGATTATGCCGAAGAGTACCATTATTACCCGCAACAATGGCATACACCCTACCTTGAGCGGCGGCGAAAAATTGGTTGGGATTTATATCATTTACTGGGACTGACACGCGAAAACAAGGCTGGCATGCATGCTCAGCATGGGCGTAATTTTGATTTTTTTGGTGCCCCGGTTGGACTGATTTTCACTATAGACCGGGTTATGGAACAGGGTTCCTGGCTGGATTATGGTATGTTTTTGCAAAATATTATGATTGCCGCGAAAGCGCGTGGTCTGGATACCTGCCCGCAAGCGGCATTTACCCAATATCACCGCATTATCGAAGAGGTCTTGGCGATACCCGGACATCGTATGGTGGTCTGTGGTATGGCGCTTGGCTATGCGGATGTCGATAAAATTGAGAATAGTTTGCAAACTGAACGCGCGGATGTCGAGCGGTTTTGCCAATTCTTGAAATAAGGTTTTACCTGAGAAAATGAAGCTAAGTCTTTCATTCTCTTGCGTTTATTTTTCATTTTGCTACACTCACAAAAGTTTTTCTTAGTATTTCAGATGGAGTTGATTCGATGAAGAAATTGGTGCTCAAACAATTTCTCTGTGCCTGTTGTTTACCCTTGGCCCTGTTAAGCAGTGCTGAAGCCGCGCATCACGGTAAAAATCAGACGAAAAAGAAGGCAGCCAACCATCAGGTACAGGCTAAGGCTAAACCCAAAAAACAGCTTAAACTGGCAAAAGTAACTAAGAAGTCTGCTCATCGCAAAGTGGCGTTGGCAAAAGCGGCGGCATTGGAAGAAAAACCCAGCGCAGGTGATCTGGCGGGCTTAAGTCACACTCCCGACCCACTTGAACTTAAATCAAATGTCGCCTTTGTCGTGGATCAACAGAGTTCCAAAGTCTTATTTGAGAAAAATGCTGAAGTTTCTTTGCCTATCGCATCGATTACCAAACTCATGACTAGCCTGATCGTGGTTGAAGCCAGGCAAAATATGGATGAGATGCTGGAAATCACGGACGAAGATATCGACAAAGAAAAGAATACCCATTCACGTTTAAAAATCGGCTCGCGTTTAAGTCGTGCGGATTTATTGCATATTGCCCTGATGAGTTCTGAAAACCGTGCGGCCTCGGCGCTGGGTCGTAATTATCCGGGCGGGATACGTTCCTTTGTGACTGCGATGAATTCCAAGGCGCGTCAACTCGGCATGCAAGACACGCATTATGTCGATTCCAGCGGTTTATCGAGTCAAAACCGCGCCAGCGCTCGCGATTTAGTGCGTTTGGTGAACGCTGCGTATCAACATCCTTTGATACGTCAATATTCGACGGATTCAAAATACATCGTCGAAAGTGGTGGCCGTCCAATTGAATACGGCACCTCGAATAAACTGGTTGAGCATCCCGAGTGGGATATCGGTCTGCAAAAGACGGGCTATATTTCGGAAGCAGGACGTTGTCTGGTGATGCAGGCAATTATCAAAGGTCGTGCCATCATCATGGTGTTTCTGGATTCCAAAGGTAAGTATTCGCGTTTAGGCGATGCTGGCCGTATTAAGAAGTGGCTGGAAACCACGCCGCCGGGTAGCAATCACGCCGGATAAATTGGCAGGTAAAAAATGGCGCGAATCGCGCCATTTTTTATGCGACTTCAAACCGATTGTGCCGACCATGCCTGGTCAGAGCGTTCAGTGTTGGCGCTGACTTGCCGTATCGGCAGGCTTTGCGCAATACCAAAACCGATTTCAAACACCGTAAAGCATAAAATCAGACTGGAGGCGCCATGCATCCAGGCATATATTTGCCAGCAACTGAAGAGCCAGCGCGAGATTGCATCAAATCGACCGAGGATGACTTGAGGGCGTAGTACTCGAAATAGCGACCAGACCAGAACGATAGAACCTAACAAGTTGGCGAATAAAATGGTGGTGGTATTCAAGCTATGAAGCTGGCCTTGAAATTGCCAGTAGTGATGTTGCTGTAGCAGCAGGGCGTATAAGTAATCGAGAGTCCATGGAGTAGTGAAGGGTAAGATAATGAGTAAGTCATACCAGGCACTGGCTTTGACTACACTCAGATAACGCTGTTGGCTAAGCATGGTTTTCTTCCTGTTTAATAAACTAAGCGTAAGCACGCTGTTGTGTGATGAGGTAAGCCGATAAACAAAGGCAGCCCCACTCTGCTGAGGCGGCATCTGAAACCGTCAAGCGCATGCTAAACCCTGAGGTATACTGCAAGGTCAAGCGAATTCGGGAGCAAGTATGCGTATCGGTGAATTAGCGCAACACACGGGGCTTAGCCGTGAAACTTTGCGTTTTTATGAGAGTCTGGGTTTAATTCAGGCACGGCGCAGTCAAAATGGCTATCGTGATTACGACAGCGCCGTGGTGTTACTGGTGCACTACATACGTCGCGCACAAAGCCTGGGTTTTAGTCTGCAAGAAATCGGGCTGCGCTTGCCTGAAATTTGGCAAAGTCCGCAACCCGAAGCCATGTTAGTCGAGGTGCTGACGCATAAGCTCGACGAAATCGAGCAACGAATTCTGGCCTTGAGTGAATTAAAGCAGCAATTGAGCCAGCAATTGCAAGCGGTTTGCCCTCTGCGTAAGCAAGCGCTGGCAGCCGCTTAATTTAGTTTGGTGTATCAATTGGGCACTTCTAAAAACCACCTAAAAACCGCAAAAAACTGAAAGCTCAGAGTTT
>JAYSEN010000003.1:247059-308024 GCA_041913845.1 Undibacterium sp. | reverse complement strand
AATTCTGAGCTTTCAGTTTTTTGCGGTTTTTAGGTGGTTTTTAGAAGTGCCCAAATTGAACCAGCTTCTGCAGTAATCGGATGTTAGCAAAGCTTAGCGGCGAGCCAAATGCCTGCACATTAGCGACAAATAAGCGACAAACCTCAGGCAAGCACCAACAGCCTGGTTGGCGCATCGTTGACTAAGAGCGCTGCAGAAGTTCAAACAGGAGTTGACCATGAGCAGTATCGCCTTCATCGGTTTAGGAAATATGGGCGCACCGATGGCCTTAAATTTACTCAAAGCCGGATTTAAATTGCGTGTGTTTGATTTAAATCCCGCCGCGCTCCAGCAATTAGCAGAAGCCGGTGCCTATGCCGCCAGTTCCGCGCTGGATGCTATTCTTGACGTCGAATACGTGATTTCTATGCTGCCAGCCAGTCAGCATGTGGAAGCGCTGTATCTGGGCAATGCCAGCCAGGCAGGTTTATTTAGTGTACTAAAAGCGCCGACGCTTATCCTCGATTGCAGCACGATTGCTGCCGCCAGTGCGCGCAAGTTAGCGCAAGCTGCGGCTGAACATGGTTTAGCATTTCTCGATGCGCCGGTATCTGGTGGTACCGCAGGCGCAGCTGCGGCGACGCTGTCGTTTATGGTCGGCGGTGCCGCCAGCGATTTAGCGCGGGCTCAGGCTTTGCTCTCGGCGATGGGTAAAAACATTTTCCACGCCGGTGGCGCAGGTGCCGGTCAGGTCGCGAAGATTTGCAATAATATGTTGCTGGGGATTTTAATGTCGGGCACTGCAGAAGCACTGGCGCTGGGCATGGCGAATGGTTTAGATGCGGTGGTTTTATCGGACATCATGAGTAAAAGCTCGGGCCGCAACTGGGCGCTGGAACTCTACAACCCCTACCCCGGCATCCATCCAAATGCCCCCGCATCGCGTGAATATCAGGGTGGCTTTGCGACTGACTTGATGTTAAAAGATTTAAACCTGGCGAATGAAGCCGCGCTCTTGAGTAAAGCCGCAACGCCGCTGGGTGAAATGGCGCGTAATCTATATCAACTGCATAGCGCACAAGGCCAGGGTGGATTGGATTTTTCCAGCATCTTAGGCTTGTACCAAGCGAAAAAAGCACAGTAAAGTCGCACCTAAGACTTGCCCTTCACTTCGTTTGCGCTGACCAGCTTAGCCAGCGCAAACGAGGTTCTGCATCGCCTTCAGGGTCATCGTATTCAAAGCCCACCTCCACCCCTGCCGCACTGATAAAAAGATGGGAATAAAGTGCTTGATAAGCCACCAAATAAGTGTCAGCGCTTGCCTTATCCAATTGCAACTCACGCCCGGCACTATCTCGCACACCCGCTACCGCAGCCAGGTTCAACCATTCAGTCCAGCCTGCACCCAGCCGCCATAATTCGCCATGCTGTAAGTTCCAGCCTGCTGCTCCCTGTATCTGTCCCGACTCGCTCGACGCCGCATCGCAGTGACAGCAAATCAGACAGCTTGCTGAACTAAAGTGAAATTCCAGATCACCATAAAACAGGATTAATGGAAAATCTTGCGCTTGCAATTGCGCGTAGAGCAAATCGCGCTGACTATTTTCAAGGCGATCTGGTGTTCCCAGGTTCGCCACTAATTCAGCCAGACTGAGTTTAGCGTGCAATTGCAAGCTAGCGAACTGCGCTTGATTTAAGTAAGCGAGTACGTCAAGACTATTACGCTCTGGTTTAATTAATGCCATATTCGATAGTCACGACGACGCGAGCGGTTTTATTTACTGAGCTTTTGTCATAGCTACCGCCGTATTCCTGACTATCCACGACTTCGCCGCGCGGTAAGATGTAAAACGCGCCTTGCGAGGCAGAGCGCATCACGCCGACTTTGACCTGACCGACCCGTGCGAATTCATCGGCACGCGCTTTGGCATTTTGCGTTGCCGCACCGATCAGCGACATTTTGACCTTTTCCAGATCACTCACCAGGTAATTGGGCTGGCTATAACTAATCGGAAAACCGCTGGCATTTTTTTCCAGCGCAGCCTTGGCTAACGCCGCAATCTTTGCCAAATCCTGGCTTTTGATGGTGACTTGTTGTTGCGCCAGATAGCCGCGCTGTACCTGACGCACGCGGCCATTTTCCAATTCTTCCTGAACAAAATTCGCGTCCACACTTTCACTACCGGTTTGCAAAGCACTGGCAGGAAATTCACGACTACTAATGAATTGATCTAATTCGGGTTTTAACTGGCGCAGCTTAGCTAATGCTTCATCAAACTTAGGTGCGATAACGCGTATGCCGACTTTCATTTCAGCGTAATCAGCTTGTATGTCTTTTTCCGCTAAACCTTTTACGACTATGCTTTGCTTGGCATTGCCAATATCACGCATATGCGTGGCAACTAGCCAGCTAGCGGCAATCACACTGGTGGCAAAAATTAAGCTGGTGGCCAGGCCAGTGCTGCGGCCTGAATTTGCTTGGCTCATGAATATCCTTTGAGGTAGGTTGGGCAAACTGCACATATGCAATTGCTAAGGTCGCTACATAGTAAAACGGAATCAGCCATTACAAAAACCCTTGTAGTGGTAAAGACTGTAAGCACAGAGTTTGAACTGTAAGCAAACCCTACGAGTCAGCTTTATTACACCAGTGATTTATCAGGCAGACCGCGTGAAACGGGGTGAGCATCCATTACCTGTCCGTGCGCAATCATAAGCATGGCTTTATTTAGAACCAGAATTCCACAGCAAACCTTCATGAGGTCACGTTGTTGTCATGCTCACTGACTATAGTCGCGCCGAATTCTGGCTCCTGCCACGTTATGCAGTTTGTTTGTTTTTTTCCCTGGTCTTTTTTGGAGTAGCACTATGTCTTACGCTCATTCTGTTTTTTCTCAACTCACACTAGCCGCTGCGGTTAGCTTAAGCCTCAGTGCTTGCGGTGGCAGCAGCACCCCGGCAGTCGATTACTTAAATCCCGGCCCTTCCTGGCCTGCCGCACCGGCAGTTGCAGGCCATCGTGGTGCGTCGGCTTTGCGTCCAGAGCATACCCTGGCTTCGTATCAAAAAGCGATAGACGATGGTGCTGACATCGTTGAACCCGATTTAGTCGCCACCAAAGATGGCGTGTTAGTGGCGCGTCACGAAAATGAAATCTCTGGCACCACCAACGTTGCCAGCTTGGCGCAATTTGCGAATCGCAAAACCACCAAAACCATCGATGGCATCCCTGTCACTGGCTGGTTCACCGAAGACTTTACCCTGGCAGAATTAAAAACTTTGCGTGCAGTAGAACGGATACCAGCGAATCGCCCGGCAAATACGGCTTATAACGGTCAGTTTGAAATCCCGACCCTGCAAGAAGTGATCGATCTGGTTAAGCAACAAGCGCAAGCCAAGGGCAAAACCATAGGCATTTATCCCGAAACCAAGCACCCGACATATTTCAAAAGCATAGGCTTGCCTTTGGAAAAGCGCCTGGTCGATACCCTGGTCAACAATGGCTACAAAGGCAAAGACGCGGCCGTGTATATTCAATCATTCGAAGTCGCGAATCTCAAAGAAATTCGTGGTATGAGCCAATTCCGCATCGTGCAATTAATCGATAACCCGAATAATGCACCAGTCAATGGCACTCCACGCAATGCGCCGTATGACTTCATCGCCTCGGGCAGCAAACTGACCTATGGTGACATGGTCAAACCCGCTGGCTTGAAAGACATCGCGAGTTATGCCGACGTGGTGGCACCGTATAAAGAAGTAATTATTCCACGCACCAGTGCCAATGAATTGGGTAACCCAACCAGTCTGGTGGCTGATGCCCGCGCCGCTGGTTTGAAAGTGCATACCTGGACTTTGCGCCCAGAAAACCCGTTCTTGCCGGTCAGTATGCGTGCGCCGGACGTGACTTCCTTAACCCAGCGCGGTGATTCGATAGCAGAAATTACCGCCTATTTAAAAGCAGGTATCGATGGTTTCTTTACTGATGATCCGGCTGTAGGTCGCGCTGCGGTAACGGCATTTAAGAAGTAAATCCGGTTCCAAACCGCAGCCGCTTTACGCTCTGGTCAGTGCCGCGTTCTTAGCACTGACCAGCTTTTGCAGCCTGCATCGACTGCAAACAGCGAAATTTTCAACACATCCGCTACACTGGTGTGGTTTATCAATTGAAAATTGACAGCGCTGTTCGCGTAGATTAACGTGGTAGAGAGTTGCCCCAGTAAAATACCGGCTCTACAGGATCTCTCACATGCTGCGTCGCACTTTTATCACTTTACTCACGTTTAGCTTGTTTTCCCTTCGTGCCTCTGGGGCTGAACCGGTAACACTGGAGGTACTCATAGGTGGCGACGCCGACCTGAATGACGAACAAGT
Source organism: Undibacterium sp. (assembly GCA_041913845.1). Taxonomy (GTDB): domain Bacteria; phylum Pseudomonadota; class Gammaproteobacteria; order Burkholderiales; family Burkholderiaceae_D; genus Undibacterium. The sequence continues at coordinate 303,671 of JAYSEN010000003.1, read as the reverse complement.
GCCGCTAAGCGCAGGCGTCAACCAATTGCTGGAGTATTTGCGTCAGGATACCCATTTAGCGCTTAAGGCCAAAGTCATGCAATGGAAACGCGCCCTGCTTCTGGCGCAAGAAGGTAAAGGGATACTGTATGGTGCGGCAATTACTGAAGAAAGAAAACAAAGCTTGTATTTCAGCCAAGCCTTGTACGCCGAAAACGTCTGGCTGGTGACGCGTTGTGATCGGCAATTCAGCTTTAACAGTATCGCAGACTTACGCGGCAAAACCCTGGGCATGCTGGCTGCATCAAGCTTTGGCGCAGAAATCGACCAGGCTAAAGATAAATTATTCAAAACCGACTATGACATGAATATTTCCCGGGCGCGCTTTCAAAAATTATTGAAACTGCGCACTGACGCCGTGTTTTACTACAGTCAGTACAACGACCTTCATTATCTTGAAGATGAGATCAATCAGCGTTACGGCAGCCTGGCGAAAGAGGAAGTTCCCGCCCTGCGCAATAAGCCATTTTGCTTACTCACGAATCCTGCCTCAAGCACACCGCTGCATTTCGCTGCGGCACATGGCCGTTACCAAGCCGAAATGGAATTGATTAATGCGGCGCTCAGTAAAGCCCGACAAAATGGCAAGCTGGCGCAAATTTTCTCACCCAGTGCCACACCGGATAACAAAACCTTGCACAAGCATTGAAATGTTCAGGCATAACGTTTAGCAAAAGCGACGCTGACAACTATCAAGGCACTGGCTATCAGCATGCTCGCCTGCAAAGCTTCGTGAAGTATCAAACTCGCTAAGAGCAAGCCAAAAAAAGGCTGCAATAGCTGCAACTGGCCGATTTTTGCGATGCCACCACTGGCCAGACCGCGATACCAAAACACAAAACCGATAAGCATACTAAACACCGCGACATAGGCTAAGCCCAACCAGGCGGGTTCACTCAACAGCGGTAACACCGGCGGCCAAAGCAAATACGTCAGTAGCGCCATTGGCACTGCGGCGATCAACAAGGCCCAGCTGATCACTTGCCAGCCACCGAGTTTACGGCTGAGTTGCGCGCCCTCGGCATACCCCAGGCCACAGACAATAATCGCCAGCAGCATGTAGCTATCGCCTACCCAATGTATCTGGTTATCGCGCCACCATGCAAAAATCATCACAACCAGGCTGCCCATTGCAGAAAACAACCAAAATAGCGGCTTAGGACGTTCTGATCCGCGTAGTACCGCAAATATCGCCGTCGACAAAGGCAGTAAGCCGATAAACACGATGGAATGCGCGGCACTGATGGTTTCTAAGGCCAAGGCGGTAAATAAGGGAAAACCCAGCACCACGCCCAGCGCGACCAGGGCCAACGACGGCAGGTCGCGCCGATTCGGCCGGGCCTGCCGAAATGCCAGCAATAACACCAGTGCCAGTAATGCGGCGATCAAGGCACGGGCGGCAGTTAAAAATAAAGGAGGAAAGCCTTGTACCGCAAGCCGGGTTGCAGGTAAGGAGGCACTGAAGATCAGCACGCCGATAAAGCCATTTAGCCAGGCGCTGAGCGGCGTGGCTCTCAAGTTAGTGGAAGTCGATTGCATAGTCTGTCCAATCTGGAATTTTCAAGCAGCGCCCGGCACTTCTTGCCGTAGCTGCGCTGAAAAATTACACACCGCTTGCAGCTACCCGCCAATACTCAGCAATAACAACAAGCGCATGCGCCCAGTGTAAGACTGCGATGCAAAAATTAGCAGCGACAAAACCATACAATTTAAGTAAACTGTATGGCTACACTTTCCAATACAGTTACCCTGATTCTGGACAACGATGCCTACACGAGAAACCCCAGGTCTGACCCAGCAAGTCATGCAAGCGATACGCTTACGCATACAGCAACGCAGTTTGCAAGCTGGCGAACGTTTACCCTCGATACGTAGTCTGGCGCAAACCATGCAAGTTTCGCCGTCAACAGTGGTAGAAGCCTACGAACGATTGGTTGCTGAAGGTTTGATACGGGCGCGCCCTGGCTCCGGTTTTTATGTCAATCACGCCGTAACGAGCGCCACTACACACTTAGAGCAAGCGCCCGCACCCGAACGCGAAATTGATCCATTTTGGGTATCGCGGCAAAGCCTGGACCGTAACGAACAAACTTTACTGCCGGGTTGTGGCTGGCTACCACCAGGCTGGATGCCTGAAACAGCGCTGCGCGCCGCCTTGCGTAAAGTCGCTCGCAGCGATAGCCTGAACCTGACCGATTATGGCCACAGCTTAGGTAATCTATCCTTACGCCGCACATTGTTTAGTCGCTTAAGTCAGGAAGGCTTGCATTTGCACAGCGATCAACTGTTATTGACGGCATCAGCAACGCAGGCGATCGATTTAATTTGCCGTCTGGTGCTGCGCCCAGGCGACACGGTAATACTCGACGACCCCTGCTATTTTAATTTCCGCGCCTTGCTGCGTGTGCATCAGGTGCATGTAGTCGGCCTGCCTGTCACGCCTCAGGGGGTTGATTTAGCACGTTTTCGCGAGCTGCTTGAACAAGCTCATCCACGCTTGTATATCACAAACTCAGGCCTGCACAATCCTACTGGCGTGTCACCCAGCGCGCATAGCTTGCATCAAATTTTAAGCTTGTCAGCCAACTCGGGCTTATTAATCGTCGAAGATGATATTTTTTCCGATCTGGAAACCGAACGCACAGCCCGACTTGCCAGCATGGATGGTTTGCAAAATGTGCTGCGTATCGGCAGCTTTTCAAAAACCATCTCGGCCTCGGTGCGTTGTGGCTATATTGCGGCGAGCGCCGACTGGATCGCGCAATTACGTGATTTACAAGTCGCCAGCCAGTTTGGTGGCCCCAGTCCCCTCGCCTGCGAAATTCTGAGTGCCGTGTTAGATGGCGGCGGCTATCGCAAACACTTAAGTGAATTGCAGTTAAAGCTCAGCAAAGCACGACGTGAGTGTTTAACACGCTTGCAAAAACTTGCGATCACGCCCTGGCACATACCTCAGGCAGGTTTTTTTCTCTGGTGTCGCCTGCCAGCTGGTTGTGATGCCTCCTGGCTGGCGCGGCAAGCACTGGCGCATCAGATCGTACTCGCCCCGGGTAATGTCTTCAGTGTCACGCAAACAGCCTCTGAGTTTATGCGTTTCAATGTGGCACAATCAAATCACCCTCTGGTTTTCAATACCTTAAAACAGCTTTTACTGGTTTAAGTACCAATTACTTACAATTACTTGCATTTAATTTTTAATTCAACAATTAATTGATTGACTGGCAATTCCAGTCTGGTAGACCATAGTAGCGAAGCCTTAATGTGGCCCAAAGCGGGAATAGCAACCGCGCCAGATTATGCGCAGCCCTGTTTGATCCACCAACTTTGTAAAGCACTGCCATGAAAGCCAGATTTTCACTTACCCCTGTTTCTCTCGCCTTAATTGCCTTGTTTAGCAGTAGCGCGGTATGCGCTGCCGATTACAGCCCCTATCCCAAGGCTGGTGTCTACGATGGCAGTGACGATAAATTTGAACGCGAACTGACAATTAGTGCAGATGGCAAATTCACTTTGGAAGTTCTGCAAAAAGGCAACGCTGCGAATTTGCGTAGCGGCACTGGCAGCGGCAAATTAAGTGACGCACCGGGTGGCTGGGATTTTAGTCAGGGACGTTGCAGCATGAGTTTAAAACGTGCCATGGGCGGCATGCAAATGAAAGTCGAAGGTTGCAGCAGCGCCTGGGGTGACGTCAGCTACGATGGCAAATACAAATTAAAAGCCGATGCGCCGGCAGCGGCAGTCGCGGCCGCTCCCGTCAAGGTCGCAGCTGCGCCTGCACCCGTCAGCCCGGCAGCCAACCCGACCAGCACCGCTTTAGCAGCAGCCCCTCATGCCGCCGCAATACCTACACGCAAAGAATTGAAAGATAACTGGTCTGGTGTAATGGTTGATGGCATTGCTGGCAAAAGCGTGCTGATGTTTGCGAAATCCAGTGGCAGTGTGTCACCCGATGCACCTATCGAAGGCTTTTCGCAAGCGGCATTTTTTATTGATAACCAGGCTTTTTATAGCGAATTAAATGCCGCGCAATTGAGTAAAACTCCGGCGCAAATGCTCGCTATCACCTTACCGGCAACCGCCAAGGGTGAAGGCATTTCTTTCCGAGGCGACTGCGTTTATGGCAAATACGATAAAGTGGTCGTGGTTCATGTTGATAGCTATCACAAAACCAAGGGCACCAAATCCAAACCCGCAAGCGCCTGGATGCTGGACAGCAAATTGCAATTACAAGAAATCAAACCAGTCAGCAAAGTAAAATGCCCGGCGGTTTCGTCGGAGTATTAAAGCCGACTATCCGATTGCCGGCATCGTGGTGACTCATGAGGCCGGCATTCTCCCCCGCAATTTACCAGTCTGGACGTGGCGAGGCGCTGCTCGTTTATCGCAAACCCAGGGCGCGCAGTTTATCTTTTTTATTTGGACGCTTGCCTTTTATGCCGCCATTCCCGTCATGCACGGAATTCGTTTTTTCTGCCACGGTCTCTGGCTGGCTAGGAATAAATCCCGCCAAAGTTTCCAGTTCAAGCTGACTACCCTGACGTTTTTGCAGTAAGCGAAAGTGTGCCTGATTTGCTGAGTCAGCACATACCAGGCTGATCGCTAAGCCCATTGCGCCAGCGCGGCCGGTTCGTCCGATACGGTGCGTGTAATCATCGGCAGAGCGCGGCAAATCGAAATTGACGACAACATCCAATTGCTCGATATCGATACCGCGTGCCGCGATATCAGTGGCTATCACAATTTCCAGCCGCTGATTTTTAAAATCACTTAAAACTTGCTGGCGCTTGCCTTGCGATTGATCGCCGTGAAAGGCTTCGGCGCGAAACTGGTAACGTCGTAATTTCTCAGCCAACTTATCGGCAGCAAATTTACTCGCGACAAATACCAATACACTTGCCCAGTTGTGTTGTTCGATTAAATGCCGTAACAACTGTGTCCTTTGTGCGGCTTCAACTAAAATCGCTCGCTGCGTAATAATGGGGTGATTTTCAGTCTCAATCGTCAGATCAATGCGCAAAGGCTGACGCAATACCCTTGCGCATACTGTCGACAAGGCTGCGGCAAACGTTGCCGAACACAGGCAAGTTTGTCGCGATGCAGGGATTAAATCAAAGACCTGGTTCAATTCCTCACTAAAACCCAAATCCAGCAAACGGTCTGCTTCGTCTATCACCAAATGCTTTAATGCCGCCAGTTGTACCGCGTTGTTACGCTGTAAATCAAGCAAGCGTCCCGGTGTGGCGACGACGATATCGGCGCCACCGCGCAAATGCAGCATTTGCGGATTGATTGAGACTCCGCCAAACAAAATTGCCAGGCGTGGTGGTCGCGTCATCGCTTGAGTAAGCTGACGTAAAGTAGCACCAACTTGCTGCGCCAGCTCGCGAGTTGGTACCAGGATCAGACTTTGTATGTCGCGGTTGCGACGCGGTTCGGCTTGCAAGTAATGTTGCAGCAAAGGCAAACAGTAAGCCAGGGTTTTTCCAGATCCGGTTTGCCCCAGCCCGATTACATCACGACCAGCCAGTAAGGCGGGTATCATCTGTTGCTGTATAGGCGTAGCCTGGCTAAGCTTCAATTCACTCAGCGCATTAATTAAGGCAGCCGAGAGGCCAAATGAAAAGAACGACATAAAAATACAGCCTCAGAACAATCAAGCTGCAATTTTAACTTAGTTAGCGCTCAGCTTAGCTTAAATACCGCGACCGAACTAAGTAATTGCCCCGATTGCGTTTGCAAATCCAGAGTGGCTTCGGCACTGTCTGCAACTAAGCGCGAATTATCGGTAAGAACTTGCGTCATTTCAGCGATGTGCGCCTGCACTCGCTGTATTCCCTGATCTTGTGCTGCTGCCGAATTGGCAATAATCGACACGTAATTATTTAATTCCTGTATCACACCAAGTATGGCCTGCATAGCCTGCCCCGCTTCGGCCACCAGGGTCGTACCTTGCGCGATCTGCCCCACGTTCTCGCCCAGCAAGTGCTTAATTTCTTGCGCTGAATTCGCGGAACGCTGTGCCAACGCCCTGACCTCGCTGGCAACCACCGCAAAACCACGCCCCTGCTCGCCTGCGCGCGCTGCCTCAACCGCAGCATTCAAGGCCAGAATATTGGTTTGAAATGCGATGCTGTCTATCATGCCAATAATGTCAGCAATGCGCTGACCACTTTGCGAAATGGCATCCATTTTTTGCACTACTTGTGCGACCACCGCGCCACCGCTAGTTGCCGTTCGCGATGCATCATGCGCCAATTTATCTGCCGCTCTGGCATTGCCCGAATTACTTTGCACGATTGCGCTCAATTCAGCCATAGCTTGACTGGTCTGGCCCAAACTCAGATTCTGTTGCTGTGCTTGTGCATTTAAATGCTGATTGCAAAGCGCTATATGCTGGGCCGACTGATCGATCGTCATACTACTACTGCGTACTGCTTGCACAATTTGTCCAATTTGCTGTTGCACATGCAATACTGAGCCAGCGATACTACCCTGATCCTGATCGTGCAAATGGATCGCCGTCGCTAAATCCCCCTTAGCCAGATCATGTAAGTTGCGATTCAGGGTTTCGGGTTCGCTTCCTAAAGTCTTATGTATGCCTTTAAATAAAATCCAGCCCAGTATGACCGTCAAGCTGATCACACTGAGCATAGCCACGAGTAGAAAATTATTAAAAAACCGATTGTCGTCATTCGCAGCGCTGACAAATTGATTGGTACGCCTTTCTGCTTCATTGGCAAATTCATCAATGGCTGATATTAACTGCGCCAGAGTCGGTGTGCAGACTTCATCAATGTGCTGGATCGCCGCCTCATTTTCGCCGCGCAATAATTGCTCAACGATGGCTTGTGCCACAGGCGCATAACGCGCTTCCAATTCTGCAATACGATCAAGCAAGTGTTTAATTTCAGCTTCATCACCAAGCATTGCCAGTTTTAATTCAGACAAGGCCCGAGCTGTATCAGTCTGGTACTTTTGATAGTGTTGAACTTGCACCGCGCGCGCTGATTCTTGCTTGAGCAAGGCCAGATTACGCACGGCGATCGCGCGCTGTTGTGCGCCATTGCGCAATTGATCGAGGAGCAGCGTGCGCGTATACACGCGCCCGCTCAGGTAATCTAAACGGTAGCGGGTTTGGCTTAATGAATAAAGTGCACACAAACCCAGCACCAACACACCGATATTAATAAACAATAAAATCGCAATCAAACGCGAACGAAAACTTAAAACCAAGGCTGTTTCTCCATGCTGCGCTAGCGATGCATCCAGGTATTAAGTTGCAGTTCACAGCGCTTTCACGGCCAAATTTTAGAAGAATTTTCCACTCAGAATGGTCAAATTATGTGCCATAGCACTTTGGTGTACCGCGATAAGATTTTGGTAAGTAATGATTTGAATTTCACTATTAACAAGATCGAATGACGATGGCCTGACTCGCTCAGCCAGACTGATTTAGTTCTTACGCAGGAATCTGATGTGAAATATTGGTAAGTGAGTAAGCGCCAGGAAGAACGCTATTAATTGCTTAACTGAGCATAGTGACACGATTGATTGCGCCCCGTTTTTTTCGCCTGATACAACGCCATATCGGCCTGACTCACCAGGATAAAAGGAGAGTTTTGACTGGCGGCATGCAAGGTGGCGATACCAATACTCGCGGTCACCACAGGTTTTACATCGGAAGCAAGATGTTCAATATTCAGTGCTTGTATCGCTTCGAGGACTTGATTGGCAACGTGCATGGCACCATGCATATCGGTCTTAGGCAACATCACTACAAATTCCTCCCCCCCATAACGCGCCACAAAATCATAAGGCCGCCGACCACCTTGTTTTAAGGCGTTACCCACTCTCCGCAAACACTCGTCACCGGCTTGATGCCCATAATGATCGTTGTAGCGTTTAAAAAAATCGACATCAATCATCAATAAAGAAAGCGACTCACCGTCACGCCCCGATTGCGCCCACTCTAATTCCAATTGTTCGTCAAAACGCTGACGATTAGCGACGCCAGTCAAGCCATCTATTGTCGCCATTTTGCGTAAAATTTCCGCTTGCAGACTAAAGGTCAAATGACTGTCTATGCGGGTTTTTACGATCAGTGAGTTAATTGGTTTGTACAAAAAATCGACTGCGCCCACCACAAATCCAGCCACTTCATCATCTTCATCGCGACTTGCGGTTAGAAACATCACAGGTATGTGTTTACTTTTATCGATTGCCTTAATTCTTTTACAAACTTCAAAGCCTGAGAGATCGGGTAAATGCAAATCAAGCACGATCAGATCGGGCAAGACTTCCAGGCATTTTTGTATGGCATCGGCGCCACTGGTCGCAAAATACAACTGGTATGTATCATCAAATAAGGAGCTTAGCGCATGAATGATCGCAGCTTGATCGTCAACAAAAAGTATGCTTGGCGGCGCACCGCGCAACTCAACAAGTTTGCGCAAATCATTCAGCATGAGATTCTTTCTTTGTAATCATCCAGCAATTTCAAGGCTTCAGCAAACCGCAAATTTTCGACATGCAGACAAAACTCGTCAAGCCAGGCTTGATCTAAGGACGCGGCGGCTTGTCTTAGAGTTGCGCAGAGTTTAATCGCTTTTAAATTTGAGGCTTTTAATAACAAACTCATTTCGTCAAAGCATTCACGCAAAGCTTGTGCATCAAACTGCACTTGTGGCGCATCCTGCGCTAATTTTTGCACATCGTCGTCAGGAAAGCCAGCATAGAGTTTAGCGAATATGCCCGGCATTATTTGCCGCAATTGCTGTATTACCCCTGCAATGTCATGCGCGGCAGATCCAGCATTAGCTGTAGTGCGCAAGCTACGCTCAGCCTCCGCCGCAATAGCCGCGACTTTTTTGGCGCCCAGGGTTGCGGCTATGCCCTTAATCGCATGAAATTGATCGGCCAGTATTACGTTGTCTGGTGGATCCAGATTTTTATCGGCAACTTGCAATAAACGCTCAATTTCAGCGGGAAAACCGCGTAAGGCGTTTTTGTATATCGTCACTTTGTGGTTAAAACGACCCAGTATTCGATGCCAATTTTCAATATCGTCGTCCTCAACTTGTACGCCCCGATTCTCAACTTCATGCGATTCTGTGCACTGCGTTTCAGCGCACTGCGTTTTGGGTTTTAAAAATCGCAAAATCACGCGCTCAACTTCATTCATATCAATAGGTTTGGCTAAATGCGCATTCATGCCAGCAGCCAGACAAGCCTCGATATCACTGGCTGAAACATTCGCAGTCATCGCGATGATGGGGATAGTTTGCCCGTCAGCGTGGGCACGTATGCGCCGGCTCGCCTCCAAGCCATCAAGATGGGGCATTTGCATGTCCATCAGGATCAGATCAAAATGCGCCCCGGCTGCAGTTGCTTTGGCGACGCCTTGCAAGCCGTCATCGGCTAACACCACGATAGCCCCTAGTTGACTCAATAATTCAAAGATAACTTGTTGATTCAACAAATTATCTTCCACCACCAGAATACTCAAGCCACTCAGACTTAAACTGATTTCAGCGCGCTCTGCCTGAGTAATGGCGTCGCTGTGGCTGGGCCCTATTTGCAAGGCACTTAAAACTACGTCATACACACGCTTGGGCGTAATGGGTTTACCCAATACTGCGGCAATTAATCCAGGATGCGCATTAAGTTTATCGTTTAAGTGTTCGGTTGCATAAGCCGTCACCAGCACGACTTGCGGCGCCTGATCGTCCAGGGTCTTTTTCAACAAGGCCGCGGTATCAAAACCATCGAGATCAGGCATACGCCAATCCATCATCACCAAATCAAATTTTTGCCCTTCTTTATAGGCCTTATAGCTGGCGTTCGCAGCGCCATAACCACCGTAAGCAATTTCTGCATGCCAGCCAAAACCCTGCAGTAAATTGAGCAGGATATCGCCTGAGCGTACATTGTCATCGACCACCAGAACACGCAGATTTTTCAGCAATGCCAATTCAGGCTGGCTAATTTGCGTGTGGTGTTGCTGATCATATGGCAAACGCAAATCAAACCAGAAGCAACTGCCCTCACCGATCTTACTGCGCACTTGCAATTGGCCGCCCATCATCGTCACCAGGCTGCGAGTAATCGCCAAACCCAGACCTGAACCACCATACTTACGCGTGGTTGACGATTCTGCCTGAGAAAAGGCTTCAAATATGCTTTCCTGCTGTTCTTGTCGTATGCCTATACCGGTATCGCTGACTTGTATGCGCAGCTCAACCGAGTCGTTATCCATAGCCAGCAAACGCATACTGAGTAAGACATAGCCATGCTGGGTAAATTTAATCGCATTACCACAAAGGTTAATAAATATTTGTTGCAACCTGAGCTGATCAGCACAGATAACTTTGGGCAACTTGTTATCGATATCAAATAATATTTCCAACTCTTTTTCACCCACATTACCGCGTAAAACAACGGCCAGGTTTTGCAAAAAAGCATCCAGTTCAAAATGATGGGGGTCTAATTCCAACCGCCCGACATCGATCTTGGTGAAATCTAAAATATCATTGAGTAAGGCTAATAAGGATTTAGCAGCAGTCGTGGCATTTTGCGTGTATTCGTGCTGGCGTTTATCCAGATTTGAACGACTGAGTAATTGCAACATGCCCAAAACTGCATTCAAAGGTGTGCGAATTTCATGACTCATATTGGCCAGGAAAGTACCCCGCGCCGTGTTGGCACGCTCGGCCACCGATTTCGCTTCCATCAACGACAATTCGAATTGCTTACGCTCAGTCACATCCAGATTTACCCCTGTCACCCTGACCGCCTGGCCCTGCTCATTACGTTCGATAAAGGCACGGGCTTCGACATAGCGCACACTACCATCGTTATGTAACACGCGAAAAGCCGAGGCATATTCAATACCGTGTAGCAGGGCATTTTCCAAATCCGCTTCGGCACGCGCCTGATCTTGCGGATGTACCCGGGACAGCCAGGTTTGATACGAAACCGTGCCTTGCTCATTTTCGTTGAGGTTATACAACTGGAACATAAAGTGCGACCAATGCAGTTGATCGCTGTCGACTATCCAGGTCCACACCCCCAAAGACGCGATCGCGGTTGCCAACTCCAATTGCTCTTTGGCTTCGATAAGATCGGCATTCTTCTTCAGCTCTTCGGTTACGTCACGAGCCAATCCCAGGTAGCCAACAATTTGCCCTTGCGCGTCACGCATCGCGGTCACCGTCAGGCTTACGCGGACTTTGCGGCCATCTTTACACACATAGGTCCAGAGCCGGGTTTCTGCACCACGCATTTCGGGCAAATGCACAAACCCGCGAAAACCCGCAATGTCTTGATCAAATTCGCGACTCAGTTCTTCGCCTCGTTCGATTACTTCCTGAGCCAGATGAAAGACCGCTGGTGATTGCAGATTAATCATTTCATCGGCACGATAACCCAGCAGTTTTTCCGCCCCCGAATTAAATACACTGATCAAACCTTCTGCGTCAGTCGCAATAATGGCGACCTCCGATGAGGCATCTAAAACATTACTGAGTAAAACATTTAAGCGCGCAAATTCTGCACGTTTATTGGCTAATTCAGTGACATCATGCACGATCACAAAAAAACCCTGAACTTCACCATCGACCACATCGGGTAAATAATGCGCCAATGAATAACGCATGGTTCCATCCGGCGTCAGAATTTCCCGCTCAAAGGTTTGCGCTTCGCCGGATAAAACCTTTTCCACATAAGGTAAATTCGCCTTAAACAATTCACTGCCGAGTAATTCTTGCATGCGTTTGCCCATGATTTGTTCAGGTCTCAATCCAAACCATTTGAGATAAGCAAGATTTGCCACACGGTTAATCAGGTTTTTATCCCAGTACCCTATCATCGAAGGCAGGGCATCCATCACTGTGCGCAAAGTCCTTCTGGCATCCTCTAATTCGACAGTGCGCAAAGCCACTTCTTGCTCCAGGCGGGCTTTGGCATTTTGCTCGACAATTTCAGCTTCTTTTTTAAGTGTGATATCGCGTATCGTTGAAGAAGCGCCGATGACGGCACCATTTTCATCTCGCACCGGTGCAACGGCAATCGAAACGGGAAAAACCCGGCCATCTTTAGTACGACGTAATGATTCAAAATGCGGCAAAATAAGGCCATCGCGTACAGCATGCAAAATGCGCTCTTCTTCGGCTACCCGATCATGCGGAATAATTAATTCCATGATGGTTTTACCTACCGCTTCACTTAAACTATAGCCAAAGAGTTGTTCCGCACCGTGATTCCAACTTGTCACCACGCCTTCGGTGGTTTTACCGATAATCGCATCGATAGAACTATCAACTATCGCGGACAATAAAGTACGTGCTTGTAACAGTTCACGTAATTTATGGTTGCGCTCCAACCGGTACCACAATAAAACATTGATGACGGCAATTAAAATCAATAAGGCGCCGATCAGGGTATAAATGGGAATTACCTTGAGACCTTTGGCGAAGTCTTTGTGGAACTGGAATTCAATTTGCCAGCGCCTGCCAAATAATTCGATGACTTCTTGACTGCTGGACAGCAAATCAAGGTCGCTGCCTGACCAGGCTGATGAAGTAAAAAACTTTATTTCTTGTGCAGGATTAGTAACATCCGACAAATTCAGATTGATGGTAGAAGTCGACCAGCCGCTATGGCCTATGACTTCATTCATGGATAATGCGGCATAAGACCAACCCTGTAATTTAGCCCAACGTTCAGCCTCCGTGGCCGGGGCCGTCACCGTGCTATAGAGCGGAAGTAAAAACAAAAACGAATGTGCACTTTTTTCCAGCGATTGCACCAATTGTATCGGCGCCGTTAACTGAGTTTGCCCAGACTTTGCCGCTGCCAGCGCAGCATCATAGCGATGCTTTTCACTGGCGATATCGAGACCAAATGCATTGGCATTGGGTTTGACAGGATAAACAAATTGAATAATGAAGCGGTCTTGCGAATTAGGGCTAAGTTCTCTGAGCCCTAAGCGGTAATGATTGAGCTGTTCGAAGTGATCAAAAAAACTCTCGACATCGGCTTTTTTTATGTACCGTATAAAGCCCAAACCTTTGGCCCCAGGAAATTCCTGAGCATAATTCCTGCTCTGACTGTAGGCGAGCAATTGCTGCTCGTTAATTGTGTTCACCCCACCCACAAAAACCGCACCACGTAAGCCGATTAAACCATATTCGTATTTCAAAATACGATCACGTATATGTTGCTTAATTTCTTCGCGTTTTTCTGCCAGATCTTGTTCCAGCACTTGTTTGTTATACAGCAGAGCCAATATCACCAAGACCAGCGCGATTAAGCCAGATAGCAAACACGAGTAAATCAACACCTGACGATTTCTGTGCATCAAAAAGTCGTTTAAATTTTCTTTTGATCTCATCGGCCTACCCTTTACTTGCGCTTCGCGCTGTACCGCCAGGTTAATGGGCGATTAAACTCTAAGCTGGCACTGGCCAACACGATACGCATCGCTCATTCGCCCAAACTTTTCAATTCACTCAAATCGGAAATAATCATTAAAAAACCATTGTCTTTACTGCGGGCATCGGCTTTGAGCAAACGGATTTCACCATCGCGCTCTTGCCCATTAGCGTCAGTAAATTGGATTTCGGCGTAGGCGTTTTTGCCTTGCAATACCTGCATGATTTCAGATTGCAAACTCGCAAACAAGCGCTCGCCGAGAAAATCACGCAAATGTTGCCCTGGTTCGCAGCCCGTTTTACCATAGAACCAGGCACCCAGTTTGGTATTGCAAAATACATTGAGTAAGTCCGTGTCCCAGGTCGAAATCAGGCAGGGTAAGCGATTAATGATGCTGGCAAAACGGCTTTCTGCGAGTTGCAATTGGTTAGACTTATGCCGCAGTTTCAAATGAAAGTTGATGCGTGCTTTAGCGACCAATAAATTGAAGGGTTTTTGTAAAAAATCGACTGCACCGCTGAGTAAGGCGGGCAATTCATAGAGTTCGGCTTGATGCGAAGTAATAAAGATGACCGAAAATTCATGCTGACGTGGGTAAATCGCATTTATTTTCGAAAGTAATTCAAAGCCACTCATGCCGGGCATTTCTACATCCAGCAACAGCAAGTCGGGCTGCTCACGTTGAAAGATAGCCAGGGCTTCCAGGCCATTGTCAGCAAAATAAATATCGCCCAACTCACCTATCGCTTGATAGAGAATTTGCACATTCACGGGTTGATCATCAACCAGTAAGATTTTCGGCAAGCGATGTGGCCAGGCTAAGCTCATAAACATCCTTCACACAAAGTCGCATTTTGGCGCTTTTCGGACCAAAGCCCGCGCAGCGAAAAATGCATTACTACCTTCTCGAAACGTGCCACAAGCCTAGACTTGAAGCCTGTTCGCTACGTTTAGCAGTATAGTGTTCCAGTGCAATAATTAAATCTTAAACATGAAAATTGCCGGCACTCGGGCATAAAGACAACATGCCCCGGCACTTTATTAAATCTTTATCAATAACCGCTTCGCATTTGCTTGGCTTACTGCGCTGAGCTCACCGTATTTTCCAGCGCTGCTCGCCCGATCTAGCCACATGTTTAGTCAAAAAACACTGGTTAACCAGGCTCAGCACTTATTTAATTCCAGCATTCGGGCTAGCTGATTCATGCTTTTTAATTAGCTCAACTACGGCAGCATTGACCTCATTGGGTACTGCCATCGACAATTGATAATGCACAATTTCGAAACCTTTGGCGGTTTTACGTACTACGCCACTGGCTTGACAAATCCCCATTTGCGTTGATAGTTGCTCATCAAACCATAAAACTGACTGATCGGGAGTCATTTGTATCTGACGCTTGATTGCTTTAAACGCCCAGGCCACGGGCCGTTGAAAATACCTGGCGGCCCAGGCTTTAAAATCATCGCGCAACCAGCGCTCGGTTTTATCGGTTCCTATATACACGCCGTCCGCAGCGATTTTGTCGAAATAAGCCAAACGCGCATGGGCCGCGTCCTCATGCCATTCATCTAAAAACTGCGCCAGCTTTTGCCGGGTTTGCTCCGCACTATCCTGGGCCCAAACCGGAGACAAGGCCAACTGTGCAGCAAAAAAAACGCCTGCTACTACTTCTTTCATAACTCATCCTCTAAGGAATTCATTCAACGCAAATTTGAAATTCAAGCAGCTTTCATGCCCGATCCCACTCAGCTTTTTTCACCCAGTTAAGTGAACTTGCACAATCGCATCCTACTGACGAATCTGGCGCTAGTCAGCCGCAAACGACACAAACAGAAATAGCACACAAAACAAAAACGCAGTATCCATGCGTCTTTTCAGCCATTATTCAGCTACAAAGCTCATGTACACTACGTTCTTCAAAACACCCATTATGCCACGTCGGAAATAAGCTTTACGGCAGATTTATCACCGCGCTATTCGACTAACATGCTCAGCATTGTTTGCCTTTTCTGCGCAAAACCCTGCTTACTCATAAATGCCGCCACAAACCACGGTGTCTTGCAGTTTTTCGCAATACATGAGTTTAGGTTCGATTTTTTTCGATTCAGGATTGGGAAATTTATAGCGTTGCCAAAAGCTATTTTGGCTTTTTGCCATTTCCACTCTTTCCTTAACAAAGGCTTTGCCATCGATATCTTTTAATTCGATGAGGTTTTTCCCTATCATTTTCGGATTAGCGCCGTGTGCCAGCACGGTTCCATCCAGGCCATACACCACCAGATACAGATCGCGCAGGATGTACTTGCCAGCTTTACTGGAAATTTCTGTATAGATTTTATCCTTACCCTCAGACTTGATAGCAGCCACCCCTTTTTTAACCATCGCTTCAGCATCAGCCTTGCTGGCACCATTTTCAGTAGCTTGCGAAACCAGGACCAAACCAAGAAAACTTGCACCAGTAAAAATTAATTTCCACATAACAATCTCCCTCAGCTACGACAACTTCAATCAGGACGAGCAATTAAGTCAGTGTAGTATGCACAAGAAAAATAGATAAGTAATTTACTTGAAAACAAGATTCTTAAAAAATTAAAACTAGCCAGACACTAGCGCTCACGCTAACAAATAGATACAAAACGGATCACAGGAATGGCTCTCGCTTGCTTCTGCGTATTGCCACCCGCAGGCAAACATGTTAACGTCGTTTCAATTCTCTTTAAGCAAGTCAGTCCTGGAAATACGAGGAAAATCCATGGAAGAATTTACCCATCGTGGCAAAACGATAGAATTTAAAAGTGTAACTGGTGTTGTCATGGACACTGATAAACGCAGTGAAACGCGTATCTCCGCCAGTGGTGGTGGTGGCTACATCGGTCCCAATGGCGGGACTATCAGCGACATCAGTATCAGCGCCTCAAGTACGACTAAGCATGAATTCTGGATCAAGACGGAAGATGGTTCGGAGCGCGACATTCAATTAGATGGGGTGGACATTCCCTTACGTGCAGGTCAAAAAATCACCCTGATCAGCGCTGGCAAAAAAGGAGCGAAACTGGCTTGGTACGCTACACTGGTCAATCACAACGCCAATAAACGCTGGCCTATCTACACCCCCGATGAGTTAAACAAGTTGATGAAGCTGGAAGTTTTTGGCCTGTTACCCTGGGTGCTGGCCGTACCTATTTGGCTAGTCGTCGCCATTGCACTGAATTCAGGCAACGCCGGCCTGTGGGCGGCAGGTGGCTTTCTGGCTTATTGGGCCTATCTCAAATTTACACGTGCCAAAAAATTGCGTTTGGATTTGCAAAATCATTTAGACAAACTCGCCACGGCATCGTCGCAACAATTCTAGGCAACTTGTGTCTGGCAGCACCAGCAATGCTGCCTTCACCGCGCCGAGCTCCCCCATCAACAGCTAGCGTTGAACTAAGCGCGTATGCTGACTATTTCAATGTACTTGCTGTGGCGCGTCAAAAAACTGTGTTTTTCCACGCATCTGTTACATCCATTTTGCCTTTATTTGCACTCTGGAAATGGCCATATGCTACTCTCGTAGCAAGACAAACTTAACTGTAGCAACTGTCAGCGCAGCACCCCACTTTTACAGCGCGGTTACTCCAGTCAACACCTTAGCCTGAAACCCTGAGCGTATGTACCCGACCATCCGACGATTACTTTGCCTGCTGGTTTTGCTTTTCCCCACCACCCTGCTCTGCCGAGCAAATTCAGGTAACAACCTGACCATACTGTTTCATAGCAATCCGCCACTGTCTTATGAAGAAGGGGGTGCACGTAGCGGTTATATTGCCGAAATAGTCGATGCCATGTTGCGCGAAATTCCGATCACGACGCAAGCCCATTACATGCCTGTGGCACGCGCCTTCCAAACCCTGGCAGCACAAAAGAACACACTCATGTATCCGGTAACACGCTTGCCTGAGCGAGAACACCTGTATGAATGGATAGGCCCCGTCGCACAACGCAGCATAACCGCATATAAATTAAAAGCACGTAAAGATATTCAGATTACCCAACTCAGCGATTTAAGTAATTACCACCTCGGCATAGTCAGAGAGCTGGCATCGAGTAAAAATATTCTGGCTAATCCAGCCATTAATAAAGACCTCATTGACTTCGCCCCCACCCACGAATCGAATTTTCGTAAATTCCTGCTCGGCCGCAACGATTTAATTGTGTCGTCAGAGTGGACAGCGATTTACATGATGCGCACACTGAATCACAGTATGCGAGAACTCGAGCCTGTGCTGGTCCTGGATCAACAACACCAGTACTATATCGCGCTAAATAAAAATACCGACCCTGTACTAGTCAGCCGCTTACGCGCCGCATTTTATCGACTGGAAAAAGCCGGGCTACTCGAACAATTAAAACAAAAATACCTGGATTAACACCAAACGCAGCGCGGGCTGAGAGACCGACAAAAAACAAAAAAGCCCTTGAAAATCAAGGGCTTATTCGTTAATTCTGGCGGAGAGGGAGGGATTCGAACCCTCGTTAGGTTTTATCCTAAGCCTGATTTCGAGTCAGGTACATTCAACCACTCTGCCACCTCTCCTGATACGGGACCACGTGATTAATCACAAGATCGCAGAGCCAAAGAGTATATCAAAGCACCTTTCATTTGCCAAGGGGCAGCGTGCAAATAAGTGGTAGTGATTTCAAGTTTGGTTCGGGCAACGTGTTTATTTACATGTAAATTCACGCATTTACATATCAAACTGCCCGACTGACACAAACTTGTAACAAACTCCGCTTATAGTCTGCGCAATTACTTACCCCTGAGATCGCCAACCACGCAGCCTGCACCATCTCAGACTGGCATGCTGCACTATCAAGTCAAGCTGACAGACTGCGTAAGCAAGCGCGGCTTTAATCTTGAATTACGAATTTGTTGCAATGAAATCCACTCACAACGAGGTCTTGATGAGACAAATTGTGCCTGAGCTACCTGCTGCCATCACACCACCTGGTGGTAACGACTATAGTAGCGAAGCCCTTTTACTCCATCATCTCCATCAAATTATCGCCAATCGCAATTTGAGCGCGCGTTTTCAACCTATCGTTGATTTAAGCAATGGTCAGATACTCGGTTACGAAGGCTTGATACGCGGCCCTTCAGATAGTCCGCTGCATGCACCAGCCAATTTATTTAAGGTGGCCTGGGAAAACAACCTGACCGTCCCGGTTGAGCACTTATGCCGCCGCGTGATACTGGAACAATTTGCTTTGCAAAATTTGCCTGGCAAGTTGTTTTTAAATGTCAGCCCCGAATGCTTACTCCATATGCATTCCCCGTATGGCGAAACACTGGCGACCATACATCAACTAGGTATCAATCCAGAGCGTGTGATTATTGAACTCACCGAATACCAGCCGACCCACGACTATGCCTTGCTTAGCGAGGCGGTTTGTCATTATCGGGAAATGGGATTTGAAATTGCGATTGATGATCTGGGTGAGGGTTTTTCGAGCTTGCGTTTATGGTCTGAATTAAGTCCGGATTACGTCAAAATAGACATGCACTTTATTCAAGGCATCAATAGTGATTCGGTAAAAGCGCAATTTGTCCGCTCGATACAAAGCATTGCTGAGAAATCCGGCACACGCGTGATAGCCGAAGGCATAGAAACACGAGCCGAATTATTGGCTGTGCGCGACTTAGGTGTGGCTTGCGGCCAGGGTTATCACATTGCACGCCCCCATGCCACGCCCGCACGCGCCGTTTCTGCCGAAGTTGCCAAGCTACTTATTCCCAGCCAAATCGATAGTCTGTTTAAACCTGTGATACTTCCTTCTTTACGCAAGACTGTAGAACACTTGATTAAAACTGTGCCTACCGTACATAGCAAGATGGCCAGCAATCAAGTCGAAGAGATTTTTTTAAGTGATCCCAAATTACAGATCATCCCTGTCGTCGATCAAGGTGTGCCTCGTGGTTTGATTAACCGCTACCAAATGATTGATCGTTTCGCGCGTCCATTTCAGCGCGAGCTGTATGGCAAAAAGCCTTGCACGGTATTCATGGATGCACAACCGGTTATGGTTGATAAACACACCACCATGCAAGATTTAAGTCATGTGATTATCGAAGCTAACCCAGATCAGTTAATCAATGGCATCATTATTACTGACCAGGGCGACTACCTGGGGTTGGCAACTGGCCCCGATTTAATGCGTGAAATCACTCAAATGCAAATTCACGCTGCACGCTACGCTAATCCGCTCACGCAGTTACCCGGCAATGTCCCGATCAATGAACACATCGACGACTTACTAAATCAGCGCCATCATTTTGTCGCCTGTTATGCCGACTTAGATCATTTCAAACCCTTTAATGATGTCTATGGCTATCGACGTGGTGATGATGTGATACAACTGACCGGTGAAATTTTAAAACGTCACGCAAACCCTTTGCGGGATTTTATAGGCCATATCGGTGGCGATGATTTCTTACTGCTATTTCGCAGCGAAGATTGGGAAAACCGCTGCGAAGCGATTTTGCAGGATTTCTCCGTGGCGATTGCTGAATTTTATAGTCACGAAGATCGTGAACGCGGTGGTTACCTGAGCGAAGATCGGCAAGGGCGCAAGGTGTTTCATCCGCTATTAAGTATCTCCCTGGGCATAGTCAAATCCGACCAGGCCGCCTTTTACTCGCACCATCAAATTGCGGTTGCCGCTGCCGAAGCCAAGAAAATGGCGAAAAAAATTCATGGCAATAGCGTGTTTATAGATCGCCGCAACACCGGCAAACCATAAAAAAACCCGCCAATCAGGCGGGTTTTTGCGTTCATGGGCACCTAAGCAAGCTATGCACCTTATGCAGCGGGCACCAATTTTTCAGCGCCAGCCATGTACGGACGCAGCACTTCAGGAATTACCACACTACCATCAGCTTGTTGGTAGTTTTCCAGGATAGCCACTAAAGTACGGCCAACCGCCAGGCCAGAGCCATTTAAAGTATGCAATAACTCAGGCTTACCCTGGGCATTACGGAAACGCGCTTGCATACGGCGTGCCTGGAAGGCTTCCATATTCGATACCGAAGAAATTTCGCGGTAAGTATTTTGCGCTGGCAACCAGACTTCCAGATCGAAAGTTTTGTGCGCACCGAAACCCATGTCGCCAGTGCACAAGGCCATCACACGATAAGGCAAACCTAACTTTTGCAGTATCACTTCGGCGTGACCAACCATTTCATCGAGCGCCGCCATGGATTTTTCAGGATGGACGATTTGCACCATTTCGACTTTATCAAATTGATGCTGACGTATCATGCCACGCGTGTCGCGACCATAACTGCCTGCCTCGGAACGGAAGCAAGGAGTATGCGCCGTGTATTTGACGGGCAAGCTATCGGCACTCAGAATTTCATCACGCACGGTATTGGTCAGCGACACTTCCGAGGTCGGGATCAGGTACAAGGCTTCGCCCTCACCTTCGTGACCGCCTTTTTTCACCGCAAATAAGTCTTCTTCAAACTTTGGCAACTGCCCTGTGCCGCGCATGGAATCGGCATTCACAATATACGGCGTATACACCTCGGTATAGCCATGATGCAAAGTATGCGTATCAAGCATGAATTGCGCTAAAGCTCTATGCAGACGAGCGATACCGCCTTTCATCACCGCAAAGCGCGAACCGGTGAGTTTGGTTGCAGTATCAAAGTCCAGTCCTAAACCATGGCCGATATCAACGTGGTCTTTGACTTCGAAATCAAAGCTGGCTGGCGTACCAACCCGGCGCACTTCAACGTTCGCGGTTTCATCCTGACCCACAGCAACCGATTCATGCGGCAAGTTAGGAATGACTTGCAAGAAAGCGTTCATCTTGGTTTGCACTTCAGCCAATTGCACTTCAGACGCTTTTAATTCGTCAGGTATGCTAGCTACCTCAGCCATGACTGCGGAAGCATCTTCACCCTTGCTTTTTAACATGCCGATTTGCTTGGACAAACTATTGCGTTTGCCTTGCAATTCTTCGGTACGCAATTGGATTTGCTTGCGTTCAGCTTCTAAAGCATTAAAGGTGTCCACATCCAACTGGAATTTACGCGTGGCTAAACGTTCAGCCACCTGGGCGATGTCTTTACGCAGTAATTGAATATCTATCATGGCTTTCTGAATCAAAATACAGAGGAATCGGCTATTTTAGCAAGGCTTGCGGCTTTTCCCTATGGTTTCAGCAGCAAGCTCGCTTTTTTTACCGATTAATTGCAAATTAATAACGAACTTGTGCCCGATAAACCAGTTTAGTACTGCCTTCAGCAGGCACATTGATTTTCCAAACCGCGGTATTCGAGGTCGCTTTGGTGTAATTGTGATTACTATTAATAATTTTCCAATCACCAGGTATGGGTTCGTTGATCGTCACCATGACCGCTTCTTTTTTGGCATTTTTCAATTCAATTTCAAATGCACTCTCAAATACGTTGATATTTTTAGACTCATTGGGCAAGCGCTTGAAGTCGGTTTGCTTTTTATTCGCGGTTACATCAAATGACTCGCCCAATTTTAAGCGCACTTTCTCATTTTTAGGGGTGTGATCGATATTGTCTTCACCGATAAATTGCGCATTACCCTGGCTGTCCTTTTTATACACGCGCACCACGCCTTTCGGCATAGCCATACCCAGATTCGACGCTTCTTTGTTATCGAATTCAACAAACGCGGCCAGCTTCATTTTTTGCCCCAGATCGCCATAGCTACTGGTGTAATAATAATCGCGACCTTCCAGTAATAATTCTTTGCGCGCTGGCACTGCTGCGCCACTCAATAAAGCCACTTGCTTGGTTTGATTGTCAGCTATCGTTGTCAGGCGCCCCAAGGTATACAGGTGGTATTCAAATAAAGATTCTTCCGCCATGTCAGCTTTGCGCATCGCAACGGGCGCGGCCGCGGCCATGGGCTTGGCTAATTCCAGCGCAAATTTAGGTTTCACCACATTCACATCGCCCGCTACCAATTGTAATTTGGCGTTGGTATAACTAGTGCCGCTGGTATTAACCAAAGTAACCCAGCCTGAAATATCGAGTTTTTCTTCGTTACCGGCCAGCTCAACCACATAATCGGCTTTCCAGGACAAGCCACCCGTTAAGTAACTGAGTTCAGCGGTTTGCGTTGTCGCATTGCGGTTCTCTAAGGACATGACCAGCGTTGGCCTGTCGCGTAAATTGGCTGGTACATCGGGATAGACGATACGTGCTGGCAAACCCGTTTCTATGCGATTACCAATCTTCAAGACCACACCCTGATGGGCTGATAATACCGTAGCGGTTTCTGAGGTTTCAGCACCAGTCGCTGGATTGGTGCGCACCACTGTCACGTCGCGACCAACGTATTTTTCCAGTAATTTACCAGGTGTCAGTAAGTCAAAATTGAAATTTTGCTCCAGCACAGACAAACTACCCGGTGCACTTAAACTGGTTAAGATCGCAGTTTCTGGCCGCATTTTCGCACTAACATCGCGAAACGCCAGATTCGATGCACCTTTCGGCAAACTTAGATTACGCTGATCTTTAATCAGTGCCAGATTTTCATTGTAGATAGTCACGGCGACCGTGCGCTGATCTTGCAAAGTCGTGCGCTGCTCTTCAGTTGCTGCTTCCACTTGCGCTCCCAGACTGGCTAAGGCGAGACTCGCCACGATAGGTTTTAACATAAGCTCTCCTCGATAAAAATGGCATCCGTATCACAAAGACTTAACGCTGCAAGCCAGACTCAGGCTGACTGTTGCGCGCTCAAATAATCGCACCGGTATAAAACGCGGGTGCAGACGACGATGGCATAACTTACAAAGTCTATACAAAAGTCACATAAGCTGGCGATTTCATTTGAGCAGTTAAATTACCTTCATCCATTCCAACTACAAACTCATTTTGGCTTGGTCGAAGCTGGCACAGGCGATTGATCATAAAACGGTCGCATGTAATCTTTATCTGGTACAGTCGCTATGCCAGTCTGCGCTGACATAGCCTTGCTTAAACGGTTCGCTGCCTCAGATGAATTGCTTGGTCCAGAATAAGCTTCAGGGTTGGTGTTATACGAATAGCCTGGTGGCGTCACATTCTGATTACTCATCGTGCTAGCACATGCACGTATCAATATCATCAATAATACAAACACCAGCCAGGGGCTTCCAAACCAGGGTTTCGCGACGCGCTGCTTATCTGGCATTACCTTGGTGACGATTTTCTCAACTGGCAAACGTTCAATTTCATGCACCCACTGCTCTAGCTTTTTGTAATCGCTGATCACAAAAGTCAGGCAACGATAGCGCCCATACAAAGTCAGAATCGGGGCTCGCCGCTCATTCAGAAAACCCAAATCTTGATAACGTTCAGTACGCAAGCGCTCGTGGAGCTGATCATAAATCTGACGTTCAGAAGTAGTCACATCGTCCATCAAGGACAACTCCAGCAAAACCTGATCGATAACCCCACCCGCTTCGGCAAACTGACGCTGCAAATCGCTACTGGCACTCCAATTAAACGCTTTGCTCGCCGCCTCAAACAGATACTGATTGCCGATTTGCCAGCCTCCCGCCAGAAAATAAATTATCTGTGCTTCAAACAGTCGCACCGCTTCCAGATTCAGAAATTCCGGTTTCTGCAACTGCTTTTGCAAAACGTCTGCGACCTGATCGCCAGCATGACTCATTAGCTTTGGACGCTGCTCGCGATCCAGTTGAACGGCTTGCGTGCTAAGGCCAACACGTCTGACTACCCGTTTTAACTCGCGAAAATTATCCTCTGCCAACACACCCGGAGACACCGCTGAACGCGCGTAGACGTTTGTTCGATTTTGCTGGTAAGCACCTTGCCGAAATGTGGGTTGATTTGCAACCGACATTGTGGCGGTGGCGCTTTCCGCGCTGGCACTTGTAAGTTCACTCGACGTTATTGCGGTGGAAGCGCCATCCGCCTCTGGCATCAAGCCTGCGGCTCCTAACCCAGCCGCGTCAGCGCGTCCTCGCACCCAGACACAGGCCGCCTCGTAATCACTGCGCAATGCTTGAAACTGCTCAGCCTGTAACTCTAGATCGAGCTGCTTGAGCAAACGCGCGTAAACGCGCTTCAATTCACGCTCGGTAATTGCCGGATCAAGTTGATGTTGACTCAGAAAGCGAGGCAAATGGGTGTTCATGGTAAAAAAAGTCCATCAATTTAACAGTAGTCTAAGTTCGCAGCCATTGGTTCCTGCCATACTCAAGGGCACTCACGGCTACGATGCCTCTTCATCCCACTGCCTTAATTGCGCCAGCTTATCACCGATCTTGATTTCCAAACCGCGCGGCACTGGTTGATACCAGCCTGGTTCAGGCATAGCATCGGGCAAATAGGTCTCGCCCGCAGCATAAGCATTCGGTTCATCATGGGCGTAGCGATACTCATGCCCATAACCGAGTTCTTTCATTAATTTGGTTGGGGCATTGCGTAAGTGCACTGGCACTTCACGGCTTTTATCTTGTTTAACGAAAGCCGCCGCTTGTTTGTAAGCCATATAGCCGGCATTACTTTTTGCCGCCACCGCCAGATAAATCACGGCCTGCGCCAGGGCTAACTCGCCTTCTGGGCTACCCAGCCGCTCATAGGTTAAAGCAGCATCATTGGCGATTTGCATCGCGCGTGGATCAGCTAAACCAATATCTTCCCAAGCCATGCGAATGATGCGGCGTGATAAATACCTGGGGTCTGCACCACCATCTAACATCCGCGTCAGCCAATACAAGGCGGCATCGGGATGCGAGCCGCGTACCGATTTATGCAAGGCCGAAATCTGGTCGTAAAAATTATCACCCCCTTTATCAAAGCGGCGACTATTTAAACTCAGGGCATTTTGGATGAATTCGGCATCCACCTTTTCCACCCCAGCCGCTTGGGCGGCGGTTTGGGTTTGCTCCAGCAAATTCAAAAAGCGCCGCGCATCACCATCGGCATAGCCCACGATGGTGTTAATCGCCAATTCTTCAAACTGCAACCCAGCAAAAGCCTGGGCCTGCGCGCGCGTAAAGAGCAAGCGCAATTCGTCCTCATTGAGTGACTTCAGCACATACACTTGCGCGCGCGACAGCAGCGCAGAATTGACTTCAAACGAGGGGTTTTCAGTGGTGGCGCCGATAAAGGTGACTAAGCCACTTTCAGCGTAAGGCAATAAGGCGTCTTGCTGCGATTTATTAAAGCGATGGATTTCATCGACGAATAAAATCGTTTGTCGGCCGCGCGCCAGATTGTGCTCGGCTTGCTCCATCGCGGCACGTATATCTTTAACTCCCGAAAACACCGCCGATAAGGCAATAAATTCGCAATCAAAGGCATGGGCAGTCAGGCGTGCCAGCGTGGTTTTACCAACCCCCGGCGGGCCCCAGAAAATCATGGAATGCGGTTTACCCGAACTAAAGGCCAGCCGCAAAGGCTTGCCTTCACCCAGTAAATGGCTTTGGCCGATAACCTGGTCTAAGCGTTGTGGCCGCAATAATTCTGGCAAAGGTGCGGCGGGGGCCTGAGAAAATAAATCCTGCATCACTCGCTCATTAAGGGCGCAACACGTCAGCGCCTGCCGGGATCACAAACTTAAACTGATCGGCCTTGAGTGCAGGATTTTTTTCCAGATTTTTTAAAGTCAGTAACGAGACCTGACCAAAGCTATCGCGCAATTCCAAGGCCACTGGCACACCGTCGGCCATGCCTATGCCTATGTGTTCGAATTGACTGTCCTTACTTTTTGGGATCGCATCCAGCCATTGCAAGCCTTGCTTAGTTCCCGCTTCTTTGAGTGTGAAGTTTTTTTCCAAATCAGCGGCGCCGCTACTACCAAATAAAATCGCCGCCGGACTCGCCGCTAAAGCATTGCCCAATTCTTTAATCGTGACTTGATTTAAGTCTTTGTCGTACAGATACAATTGCGCGCCATCGGCTTGCAAGACTTGTTCATAGGGCTTTTGATAGACCCAGATGAATTTACCCGGACGTGAAAAAATGAAATTACCACTCAGGGTTTTCTGCACCTTAGGTTTGCCATCTTTAACTTGCACTTGTTGTTGCACAAAATCACCTTTTGCTGATTTATTTTGTGCCACATAATTTTTAAATTGTTCTACCGCATTGCCACTAGCCCAGGCTGCCAGTGGCAAACTCAGTGCCAGCAAGCCTGCGATGGCGAGGCGATTGAATGTTTTATTCAGAATTTTCATCGTTATTCTTACCTTGTTGATTTAAGTTGCTTGTAGCCTGCCAAGATTATGCAGCAACTTATTTAGCACCATTATTCAGCCACTTAATTTGGCCCCTTTATTCGGCACCATTATTCGCCGGGACTAAAATTTCCCGATTGCCATTCGATTGCATGCTGGATACCAAACCGCTGGCTTCCATTTGCTCGAGCAAACGCGCGGCGCGGTTATAACCTATGCGCAAATGCCTTTGCACCAGCGAAATCGAAGCGCGGCGATTTTTCAAAACGATAGCGACTGCCTGATCGTATAATTCATCGCCCTCGCCAGCACCAGCTGTGCCGCCGGCACTCGCTTCACCACCTTCGCCATCCAGCGTGCCACCCTCAAGTATGCCTTCGATGTAGTTGGGTGCGCCCTGCTCTTTCAAGTGTTCAACCACGCGATGCACCTCATCATCGGAAACAAAGGCGCCATGTACCCGCACTGGCAAACCCGTACCAGGTGGCATGTACAGCATATCACCCATACCTAACAAGGTTTCGGCCCCCATTTGATCGAGAATGGTGCGCGAATCAATTTTCGAACTGACCTGAAACGCGATACGGGTAGGAATATTCGCCTTAATCAAACCGGTAATCACATCGACCGATGGGCGCTGGGTTGCCAGAATTAAGTGTATGCCTGCAGCACGCGCTTTTTGCGCAATACGGGCGATTAACTCTTCGACCTTTTTACCGACCACCATCATCAAATCAGCCAACTCATCGATGATAATCACGATGGTGGGTAATTTCTCTAAAGGTTCGGGCGCATCAGGGGTTAAGCTGAAGGGGTTAGGAATATGCTGCTCTTTTTTGGTCGCTTCGGCGATTTTGCCGTTATAACCAGCCAGATTACGCACCCCGAGCTTAGACATCAGCTTGTAGCGACGTTCCATTTCCGCCACCGCCCAATTCAAGGCATGGCCCGCCTGACGCATATCGGTTACCACCGGTGCCAGCAAATGCGGGATGCCTTCATAGACCGACATTTCCAGCATTTTCGGGTCAATTAAGATCATCCGCACATCATTCGGGTCGGATTTATACAAGAGCGAGAGTATCGTCGCATTAATACCCACCGATTTACCCGAGCCTGTCGTACCCGCGATCAGCAAGTGCGGCATTTTTGCCAGATCAGCCACCACCGCATGACCAGCGATATCTTTACCCAAGGCCACTGTCAAATTCGAGCTGCTGTCGTTGTAGACTTTGGAACCCAGAATTTCTGTTAAGCGCACGATCTGACGTTTGGGATTGGGTAATTCCAGGCCCATGAAATTTTTACCCGGTATCGTTTCGACCACACGTATCGACGTCAGCGACAAGGAGCGCGCTAAATCACGCGCCAGATTCACAATCTGACTGCCTTTGACACCGGTGGCTGGCTCAATTTCGTAGCGCGTAATCACCGGCCCCGGGTAAGCCGCCACGACCTTGGCTTCAACCCCAAAGTCAGCGAGTTTTTTCTCGATTAAGCGGCTGGTGTATTCCAGGGTTTGCACGCTGACGGTTTCTTGCACCGCTGGCGGTTCATCCAGCAAATTCAGCGGCGGCAAATTGGTGTCGGGAATATCGTTAAACAAAGAAACCTGGCGCTCTTTTTCGACACGCTCGGATTTTTGCACCGCCACCACTTGCGGCTCGATGCGCACGGGTTGTGCTTCGACCGGTTTGGCACGCTCCTGCACCACAACTTCGCGCTTGACGCGAGCAGTTTGGCCAACCCGACGGTCTTCTGCATCTTCAGCCTTATGCTGGATGAATAAATAAAGCCCCTCGATTAAACCACCGACACGCTCTGCAATCGTCAGCCAGGAAACTTGAAAATACAGGCTGATACCCAAGGCCAGCGCCATCAGAAATGCCAGAGTTGCACCACTAAATCCCAGCGCGTGATAGGCCGCCTTACCCAACACTTCGCCCAAAACTCCTCCTGGAGCTAACGGCAGCGCCACTTTCCAACTATACAAACGCAGGTATTCAAGCCCCATACTCCCCCCGAGTATAAGGGCAAAACCGAGCATATCACTTACCTTTTCGAGTGGGTGAGGATCGGGAGTATCTTCCTGATCGAGTTTTTTAGGAGCGCTTAGGCCAGCGTAATTGCGAAACACCTGACGTATGCTGGCGACACACCACCACCAGGCAGAAAAGCCAAACACATACAAAAGAACGTCAGCAATTTTTGCGCCCCACTGCCCGCCTATATTGTGAATATGGCTGACCGAAACCGAACGCGACCAGCCCGGATCGGCCTGAGAATAACTAACCAGGATAAGTATCAGACAAATACTCAGCGCGGCATACAATAACCATTTCGCTTCTAACAATAAAACCAGGCTGCGACTTGGCGCGGCCACAGTTTTTTTAGTCGAACGGGTATAAGCTTCGTTGGCTGCACTCATAATTGTTTCAAGTGTTTCATGCTATTCAAGCAAATTCATACAGATAGGGATACGCGGCCTTAGCCCGTCCCAGCAGGCGGCGAGCAAGCAAATGCCCACCTTAGTCTTAACGCTATTATGCGTGCTAATTTACAAAAAGGGGATTATCGCTGCGCTTTATTGGTAAGAAATTATAAGTCCACTTGCCTTGCGCATTGCCACAATGCTGCTTTTTACTTGAAAAAGCAGCATTGAGCTACATCTGTCTTGCAGCAGCGTTTCGCCCAGGCTCTGCCCTAAGCGGAATTATCCTCTATAATTCGGCCTGAATTGGCATAGACGCCGACCAGCGCAGCAATTATTAATTTTACATCATTCACAAGCTACCCACTGCCGCAAACAAAAACTGGCGTGCCCAGGCAGATTGTGATTGCACCACCAACCCACCCAAAAGGTAAAACTATGACAACCAAGAAACATGCTCGTGTATTAATCCTTGGCTCTGGCCCGGCAGGTTATTCTGCAGCGATTTACGCCGCACGCGCCAACCTGCAGCCAGTCTTAATTACTGGCGTGGAGCAAGGCGGTCAATTGATGACCACAACCGACGTGGAAAACTGGCCAGCCGACCCTATGGGCGTGCAAGGTCCCGAATTAATGCAACGTTTCTTGCAACATGCAGAACGTTTTAATACCGAAATTATTTTCGATTACATCCACACTGCCAAACTGACCGAAAAACCAATACGCTTAATTGGTGACCAGGGTGAATACACCTGCGACGCTTTAATTATTGCAACCGGCGCCTCGGCCCAATATCTGGGCCTGGAAACGGAGCAAGCCTTCATGGGCAAAGGGGTTTCCGCTTGTGCGACTTGTGATGGCTTCTTTTATCGCAATAAACCCGTCGCCGTGGTCGGTGGTGGCAATACCGCAGTTGAAGAAGCGCTGTATTTATCGAATATTGCTTCCAAAGTGACGGTCATCCATCGTCGCGATAAATTCCGCGCCGAGGCAATTTTGATCGATCGCTTAATGGCCAAAGCCGCTGAAGGCAAGGTTGAAATCAAGTGGAACCACACCTTAGATGAAGTGCTGGGCGATGACAGCGGCGTCACTGGCGTGCGCCTCAAAGCCACGAGCGGCGAAACTTCTGAAGTCGATGTGCATGGCTTGTTTATCGCGATTGGCCATAAACCGAATACCAGCATTTTCGATGGTCAGCTCGATATGGTAAATGGTTATATCAAAACCCGCACAGGTACCGAAGGCATGGCAACGGCGACCAATATCCCCGGCGTATTCGCGGCGGGTGACGTGCAAGATCACGTTTACCGTCAAGCGATTACTTCGGCAGGCACGGGTTGCATGGCCGCTCTTGATGCACAGCGCTATCTGGAAGAATAAACGCGCATGGCGGGGATTAAGGATTTTGCTGACCTCAAAGAATGGAGTCAGCAATTGCAGCAACAACGTTTAGCCAGGGAAAAAGCCGAGGCTGAACGCCAACAACGGGAACATCTAGCCTACCTTGAGGCGAATATTTTTCGCCTGAGCATGGCCGCAGTCAGCCCCATCAGTTGCGAAGCGCGTCATTTGCATCAACCTGCCCCGCCCGCGCCTATTCCATTTCAGCATCTGGCCGATGAACAAGCGGCGCTGCACGAATCGATCTCGGATGAATTCGATGCGTCTTCGCTGATGGAAACCGATGACAGTCTGAGTTACCGACGCCCTGGTGTCGGACTCGATGTCTTGCAAAAACTCCGTAAAGGCCAATGGGTGATACAGGCGCAACTGGATTTACACGGCATGCGCCGCGATCAGGCGCGCGAAATGCTGGGTGAGTTTTTGCGCCGTTGCCAGCGCCAGGAACAACGCTGTGTGCGCATTATCCATGGCAAGGGTCTGGGTTCAGCAAATAAGCAACCCGTACTCAAACAAAAAGTCAAAAACTGGCTGATACAAAAAGATGAAGTCGTCGCGTTTTGCCAAGCCACCGCAGCAGATGGCGGCTCGGGCGCGTTAATTGTGCTGTTGCGTTCGCTACATAAGTTGTAACTCAAAAACAGGCCGAGTCGATCACCGCCAGAGTTGTTTCGATATCCGCCGCATCAACGTCGACTCTACTGACACATCGACGTTTTCACTCTGGCACAGCAGCACTGGCTCAATCGCCACCACCACAACCACCGCCACCACAACTACTGCCACCATCTGAGCCTGCGCTGTCAGAGCTGCCATCTCCCGAAAAAAATGACTCTGCGCCGCTACTGACCTCACTTTCAAAACTCGAAAAATCACCGCCGCCAACACCTTCACTATCAAAATCAGCACCACAATACGGGTCGACGCTACTGCTATCACTGCGCTTGACCGAACTGCAATCGGGCACATAATGAAAGCCATTTGCCACGCCCAATTTGGCATCCAAAGCAAATAGCAAGGGCAGGCGACCCGGTTTGCGTGGGTTGATATTTTCTTCTTTGCAGCAGTAATACCAGCAGCGCCGTAACCCCGTGTTTTCAGCTTGCGCAGCACTCATGACTATCGCCGGGGTATGATGTAAAAACTGCCCGAATGCCTGTTTGCAATAGTCTTCATAATTTTTGGTGTACAAAATAAATTCATGCCACAAATCGTCCACAACTTGTGAAGGCATTGCGACAAATTGCCGGCCACTTTTTAAATGCGCCATAAAAAATTGACGCAATCCTTGCGCAACGTAGTGACATTCTTTATCACTGAGTTGTGGATGATGCTTACGCAAACGATCAAACAAACCTTTAGGTAAGCTGGCGTAGCGTATGTGGTGCTCACGATTTGCAGCGCGCTGCTTTTGCACCAGGGTCATAATCAGACGTAGCAACAAATACGCGCAGAGCAATCCCAAAAATAGTTTCATAAAGGCGTACAAAGGAGTCAGCAGATAAAAAAATCCCCCGAAGCAGTCGGGGGATAATTAGCATTTACACCGCGTCCGGTCCGGTTTCGCCGGTACGTATGCGTATCACTTGCTCGACGTTTTGCACAAATATTTTACCGTCACCAATTTTTCCGGTATGCGCCGCTTTGATGATCGCATCCACCACTTGCTCACAAATACCATCATCAACCACCACTTCAACTTTGATCTTGGGCAGAAAATCGACGACGTATTCAGCGCCGCGATATAACTCGGTATGTCCTTTTTGCCGGCCAAATCCTTTAACCTCAGTCACGGTTAAGCCAGTCACACCGACATCAGCCAGTGCTTCACGAACTTCATCTAACTTAAAGGGTTTAATTACTGCCGTCACTTGTTTCATATCGACTCCTTAATAAAATCGGTCATGCAGTCTGATTTACTTAGCAAACCGCTGCTTTAATCGCGAAAACGCGAGGTAATCGGGTAGCGCCAATCGCGCCCAAACGCCCGGGGAGTAATGCGTATCCCAACTGGGGCCTGGCGTCGCTTGTACTCATTAATTTTGATCAGGCGCGTAATTTTCTCAACATCGGCGGCTTGGTAACCCGCCGCGATAATTTCCGCACGCGACTTATTTTGCTCCATATACAGCGCCATGATGCCATCCAAAACCTCATATGGCGGCAAACTATCCTGATCGGTTTGATCGGGCCGCAATTCAGCCGATGGCGCGCGTGTCAAAATACGTTCAGGTATTACCGCCGATTGCGAATTTCGCCAGGCACAAATTTTATACACTAAAGTTTTCGCGATGTCTTTGATCACGGCAAATCCGCCAGCCATGTCACCATATAAGGTGCAGTAACCCACCGCCATTTCGCTCTTATTGCCTGTAGTCAGTACGATAGAACCGTATTTATTCGACAAAGCCATCATGATGGTACCGCGTATCCTGGCCTGAATATTTTCTTCCGTGGTGTCTTCCGCTAAGCCGGCAAACTCAGCGCTCAGCGTTTGTCTGAAGGCGTTAAAACAATCAACGATAGGAATCTCATCATAACGCACCCCTAATCGTGCCACCATCTCGCGCGAATCTAACCAGGAAATTTCCGCGGTATAGGGAGATGGCATCATCACCGCCCGCACTTTATCAGCCCCCAGTGCATCGACGGCAATCGCCAGCGTTAATGCCGAATCCACCCCACCCGACAAACCCAGCAAGACCCCGGGGAAATTATTTTTTTGCACGTAATCGCGCACTCCCAACACCAGGGCTTGATAAATTTCTTGTTCGACAGATGCGGCGACTGGCAATGAGCCTGCCTGCGCAGGTCCGCTATGCGTGATGTCGTGACACAGCAAAGCGGGTTCGCAATGCGGTAATTGGCACACCACTTCACCGGCCGGATTCATGACAAAGGAATTTCCATCGAAGACCAGCTCATCCTGACCACCGAGCAAATTCGCATACACCGCCGTCATGCCCAGCGTACACACATGCTGACGCACCACCTCAAAACGTTGCGCTTGTTTGCCCATGTGATAGGGCGAGCCATTTGGTATCAATAAGACCTCAGCGCCTGCTGCTCGGGCTTGCGCAGGTACGTCGGCGTACCAGGTATCTTCGCAAATTGCCAGAGCAAAGCGGATGCCATGCAATTCAAACACGCAGGGGTGCTGCCCCGCCTGGAAATAGCGCTTTTCATCGAAAACCTGATCATTCGGCAGACATTGTTTGAAATAACGCGTCAACAACTGACCACCGCGCAGCACACTGGCGGCGTTATAGCTGCACCCTTGTTCTTGCCAGGGGTGACCTACCACTACAGTTAAATCAGGAAACTCAGCGAGTGCCCCCGCCAATTGCTCCAGACAGCTTGTGCTGGCTTCGTAAAAGCCCTCACGCAATAACAAGTCTTCAGGGGGATAACCGGTTAACGCCAGTTCCGGCGTCAACAGCAGGTCCGCCTGCAAGTTCACCGCTTCACGGGCATAATTCAGGATCAGGCTTGCATTGTGTTGCAAATCACCGAGTATGGGATTGATTTGGGCAATTGCCAGTTTCACTTCTTTTTTCATGATGGTTTATGAGCTTAATGCCAGACACTAACATACCCCGCCATTATCGCATGCAAATCTGCCTATCCATGGCAGAAATCGGCGAATTAAACTGGAATCAGTTATTGCAAGCCGCGGGGGTCGATCAGGTTTTCCTGAGTTTCGGATTCTTACACAGCCTGGAGCTCACCGCATGTGTAGGCCAGAACAAAGATGGCCATAGCGGTTGGCAAAGCTGTTTTATGACGCTTTGGGAAGAGAATAAGCTGGTCGCGGCCATGCCGCTTTATCAAAAGCTGCATTCCTATGGCGAATATGTTTTTGACTGGTCCTGGGCCGAAGCTTATCAACGTCGCGGTGGCGATTACTACCCCAAACTGGTTTCAGCGATACCATTTACACCTGTCAGTGGCCCGCGCCTATTGGCAGCAACACCCGCAGCACAGGCCGAACTGGTCCTGCAACTGCGTTTATTTTGCACAAACCTGGGGTTTTCTTCAGCCCACGTTCTCTTCCCAATTGAGCAAGAGATTCCGGTTTTACAACAACAAGGATTTCAATTACGAACGGCTGTACAATTTCACTGGGATAATCCGGCTTATGCTGATTTCGCCGAATTCTTATCAACACTGACTTCCAAAAAACGTAAGAATATACTCGCAGAGCGACGTAAAGTGCAGCAAGCAGGCCTTAGTTTTCGTCATTTAAAGGGGGGCGAAATTCAGCCGCAAGACTGGCATTTCTTTTTCGCTTGCTACCAGCGCACTTATCAGGAACACCATTCTCATGCCTACCTGAATCTGGACTTTTTCTTACAGCTAGCACAGCAAGTTCCACAAAATTTGTTACTAATTCTTGCTTACCACGATCAACAGCCAGTGGCGGCAGCCCTGAATTTTTATGATGATACGTGCCTGTATGGTCGCTATTGGGGATGCCTGGATCGTTATGATTCCTTGCACTTTGAAACCGCCTATTATCAGGGGCAGGAATTTTGCATACAACAGCAGATCCCAAAATTCGAAGGCGGGGCGCAGGGCGCGCATAAACTGGCGCGCGGCTTTCAAGCGGTAACTACGCATTCCTGTCACTACCTGCATGACACGGAGTTCAGCAAAGCGGTGGCCTTGTTTCTTGCGCGAGAGCAAGAACATATCAAACTATCTATGCAAGAATTTTATCTACACTCGGCGTATCGTAGCGAATAACACCATTTGTTACAGTTAGCGCACTTGAAAATTCAGCCCGTTCAAGGCATGCTGGAAGTATGCAGACAACATCGACACCAACCGTAAATTCAACGCCACCCTTGCCCATTTCGCGAGTCGGACGCTTTTATCTGACTGAAAAACTAGGAACAGGTACGAATGGCACAGTCTATCGTGGCCATGATCCAGTTATAGACCGTGATGTGGCGATTAAAATCCTCGGTGGTCAGTTGAGTATCAGTGAGCGCAAGCAACGCGAGCAACAGTTTATTAACGAAGCTCGCGCCGCTGGTCGCCTATCGCATCCGAATATCGTCACGATTTTTGATGCCTCCAGCGAAGGTGGCAACACTTTTATCGCGATGGAGTTTTTACCAGGCAAAGATTTAAAGCGCATCTTGGCTGAAGGTAAGCGTTTTGATTTTCTTGAAACCGCAACCATCATCAAAAAAATCGCCGATGCTCTGGCATATGCGCATCAACACGGCGTTATTCATCGCGACATTAAGCCAGCCAACATTTTCGTACTGGCGAATCACCAGCCTAAGGTAGTCGATTTTGGTATCGCCCGGGCGCCGAATCGGGTCGCCAGCAGTTCGGGGCACACGACACTGTTTCATCATAATATTTTGGGCACACCCAATTACATGTCACCCGAGCAAGCGAGCGGCAAGTCGGTCACTGCTCACACCGATATCTATTCACTCGGTGCCGTGATGTATGAAATGCTCACGGGACAAAAGCCCTTTCAGTCCAGTGACATGGACAAACTACTTAATCAAATCATCAATAAAACGCCGAAATACCCAAGTGACATTACCCCTGGCGTGCCTGATTCTTTAAGTAAGATCGTCATGAAAGCCATGCACAAAGACCCGGCACAGCGCTATGAAGATGCCGCAGCGATGGCACTGGCATTAGAGCGTTTTCTTGAGCGCGACAAAAAGCTCAAGCGCAAACGCGGTGCGACTGCCGGAAATACGAATCATCCTGTCAGCCAGGCGCACAAAGCGCAGACCAGCTGGCTCAGCTGGCTGGCTCTGATACTTGCGTGCGCCGCTGGTGCAGTCTACTGGCTACATCGATAAAAAAGGGTAACAGCATTTGCTGCTACCCTTTTTTCGTTATTACTGCCAGTACTGGCGTTGCGTCGCAACGCCAAAACGCCGCATTAAGCTTGTTCTTTAGCGTAATTAGCAACACCAGCCAGAATTTCGGCGCGCGCGTCGTCAACACCACCCCAGCCTTCAACTTTAACCCACTTACCTGGCTCCAGGTCTTTATAGTGTTCAAAGAAATGCTGAATCTGACGCAAGCGCAAGTCATTGATATCTTCAGGTTTTTGCCAGTGCGAATAAATTGGTAAAATTTTATCAACAGGCACAGCCAATACTTTTGCATCGGAACCGGCTTCATCGGTCATCTTCAAGATGCCAATCGGACGACAGCGTACAACCACACCAGGGATTAATGGGAATGGTGTCACGACTAATACATCCACCGGATCACCATCACCAGCGATAGTTTGCGGTACATAACCATAATTGCAAGGATAATGCATGGCTGTACCCATGAAACGATCAACGAAGATCGCGCCGGTGTCTTTATCGACTTCGTACTTGATAGGGTCGCCATTCATAGGGATTTCAATAATCACATTGAAATCATTTGGCAAATCGCGACCTGCTGGAACGTGGTTTAAACTCATGCTACTAACTCTCTCGTTAATATTCAAAAAAGGACGAACCTGATAATTATAGCGAACTTCATCCCGGCTTTGGCGCATTGCAGCAAAGATTCCAGGTCTTAGTTGCTACCAATCGGACTAGCTTCACGACCGCATACCACAACCAAATTCGCTGCTAACTCCTCACACTAGTCATTTGTGCCCGAATTACGAATTTTTGCAATTATTTGTCACACTTTGAGTTTGCATGGGGCACAATGAAGAAAATTTAAATAAAGCAGACTATGCAGAACCCTGAAAAAAATTTCCAGACTTCGCAAAAGTTTTATGACGAGGTTTATTACAAGCGTCTTGACACTGAGCAACTGATCACCAAACATTATCGAAGCCTGGCAAAACGTCTGAACATCCAGGCGCAGCAGCAAATTCTTGACATAGCGTGCGGAACCGGAGGCTGGTTATTGACCTGTCAACAGCTTGGCGCAACCCCCTACGGCATAGACATATCCGAGAAAGCCATCACATTCTGCAAAGAAGTTATGGCAAAAGATCATTTTCACGTTGCTGATGCCGAGCAATTACCGTTTGCCGATAATAGTTTCGATGTCATTACCTGCCTGGGCTCACTGGAACATTTTCGCGATCAAAAAGTTGCCATCAAGGAAATTTTACGTGTAGCCAAAACCAATGCGAAGATAGTTATTTCCGTACCTAACTCAGGCTTTTTGACGCGTAGACTAGGTCTCTACAAAGGCACACAACAAGCTGATTATCTCGAACTTGTACTTAGCTTAAGTGAATGGCAGTCCTTATTCGAAGTCAATGGGCTGCAACTATTGCAACGCTGGAAGGACTTACACGTATGCAATTGGAAGTGGATTAAACAAAATGGTTGGGCGCAAGTGCCGCTGCGTCTGCTGCAGGCCGCATTATTACCATTGTGGCCCTTATCCTGGCAGTATCAGGTTTATCATTTGTGCACAAAAAAGTCGGCCAAATAACAAAGCCATACCTCACAAAAAAATCCCGCCTTTTTGGCGGGATTTTTTATTAAAGTAAATTCGCTTGCGCGCAATGTCGGTAATGCGTTGCAGCCAGATCATCTTGCGATAACGCCTCATGCATTTGCGCCAGTTTCAGATGCGCTTCGCGTACGCACGCGCCTTCGGTTGCATCCGATAAGGCTTGCTCGAGATGGACTTGCGCCTTACCCCAAAGTTTTTGACGTAAACACAAGACCCCCAAAGTCAGCGACAACTGCGCTTCACCCGGGTACTCTCTGGCCCAATGTTCACAGCGCTCGATTTGCCCCAATAAAGCCGCCGAACCTTCGGGAGCGGCAGCATGACGGTAACACACCAGGAAACGCTCATCCCACTCTTCTTCAAGCGCTTTTTCGACGATTTGACGCGCCTCATCGAAGACTCCATGCGAATTAAAGGCGTTGGCTGCAATCAAAGCCAGCGAACTCAGTTTGCGGTCAGCGGCTGGAATTTCCGCCCACAAGCGTCGCAAAGATTCACCGTCATGGCCATGATGACTCAGCATATCCTGGTAGGCCAATTCGCGCAGACGAGCAGATAAAGCCGGATGCAAGGCACGATGCTTATCCAGCGTACGCACAAGCTTTAACACTTCTTGCCATTGCTTGGCTTGCTGGTTCGCCTTCAAGGCCCAGCGCAGTACCTGAATATGCCGCACGCCGCTACTATTCAACTCACGTATAGCATCCAAAGCCTGCTCGTGTTTATGCTGATCCACATAAAGCTCAGTCATGCTGACTAAACGTGCGACCCGATAAGCCTGGTCTGCATTAGTGCTGGCAAACCAGCTATCGCGACGTTCAAACTGACTCATGTGATGGGCTGCGCGCGCACCGATCAACGCCGAAATACTGGCATTTTCTGGCAATTCGGAGGCCCGCAGAGCGGCCTTTTCAGCATGCCCGAAACGTCCTTCAAATAAGGCTTTCAGGGCTTCGCGCAAGGCTTTATTGCTATCGCGTTCGCGCTTTTGCTGACGATAATTCGCAACCTCGCGTGGCATATTTTGTGTCGCTACCACCGCACGTATCAGGTAGTAAACAATGACAAAACTCACTACCAGCAAAAAGGCAAAGAAATTGAGTGACAGATCTAGCCGATAAGGCGGGAAAAACAAGACCACATTACCAGGGTTATAACGCGCCGCGACCGCCAGCCCGATAGCCAGCGCAAATAAAATCAGCAGCCGGATAAGAATACGCATAATCAGGGCTTCACTTTGTAGTTACGGATTGCATTCAGGCTGTCAGCCAGGGTTGGCATTTCTATCGACAAATTGCTGCCTTGCATCTGGCGCAAAATGGCTTGTGCCGTTTGTGTCTGCTTGGCCCGACTATCAAAATACTTATTGATGGCTTCCTGCGCCAGTATCAGATCGCTGCGGAAGATATTCTCATTCCGTGCCAATAAAGCCAGCCGGGCATTCATTAAGCGCAACTTCAGGTTTTCGCGCACAAAATACGCCTGACTTGGTGCCAGCATCAGCACATCGGGGTTATCCACTTGCTTAACCCGGATTAATTGCCGGACCTCGCCCCACATTTCGGTAGAAAAACTTTGCCAGGTATCTTGCAAACGATTACTCCAGCTATTTTCTTCAACTACCGCGACCGGTTTTTCCTCGGCCACTTTATTCTTGGCTGACTTTGGCAAGACGCGTAATGGCGCTTTGGGTGGCGTTACGATGGCCACGGGTTTTTCATCAGCCCACAAAGGAATATGATCAACCTGGGCAATCACACTATCCAGACGCACAGCCAGCCCTGGCATATCTAAAGCCGGCAGCGATTTGAGCTTTTCAATATCCTTGGTCAATACCCGGCGTATCGAAATAAATTGCGGTTTATCGGACTTGGATAAGCGCGCATCGGCGCTTTGCAAGGCAATTAAGGCACCTTGCACATTGCCAGCCAATTGCAATTGCTGGCTGGCTGTCGCCAAAACTTGTTCAATTTCAGCCAGGGTCCAGTCATCACGATTTTTCGATAAATCCTGATACAGCGTTTCCAATGCCAATTGCTGACTTTGTGCTTCGGCTTGTTTGTTTTCCAGCAAAATGACTTTAGCCTGCATTTCCCGGGCATTATCCTGGACATTGCGTGCCAATTCCTTGGTTTGCATATTCGTGGTATCAACATTATGCAAACGTCGCGCGACTTCTTCGCGCAAGGCCGTCATTTGATTTTGCGCAGACCACCAGTGCGCCGCCAGCAAAATCGCCAACACACCGCTTAACATATAGGCTGGGTGAAACCACGCAGGCTGTGTCGTGGCCGGATGATGAGCCGGCGCAGCGCTGACGATAACGGGCGTGGGTTCGGGAGTAAGTTGTTGTTCGCTCATAACTCTGAAACTAAGGCTTGCAGCAAAGCCGCATCGCCGGAAGCCGTTAATCGGGTTTGATTAAAACCCAAAGCTTGCGCGGTTTCTGCTATGCGACTATGCGGCATGATCATTCGTTGTTTTTGCAATTTTGCCACGAGATCCGGAATTTGCAAAAGAGTCAGTCCCTCGTGCAAATTACGTAAAGCTTCGGAACTGGTGATTACCCAAAGGTTTTCTTGCTCCAGCAAGTCTCGCAATACTTGTTTGCGACTGCTATCCCAAACGGGCTTTAAGCGTTGGTAAGCCACCACAGTATCGACTACCGCACCCAGTGCCTGCAAGCCATTTGCCAGCAATTCGCGACCACTGTCGCCACGAACTATTAACACGCGCTTGCCTTGCCAGCCCAATTTTTGCAAATCATACAACAAGGTTTCGGAATCGGTTTGATGCGGATTACTCGGCGCAAACACCGTATTATCCTTCAAAACACTTTGCCATTGCAGTAATTTTAAGCGACTACCCTCCCCCATCACAGAAATTGCCAGTTGTGACGGCAGCTGCGGTGCAGCAGGATTAGTTTGCAGACTGCTAAACCAGGCATCTATTGCATTCGGACTAACGAAAGCCAACAAGGCATAGTCCGCTAAACGCTGTTGATACTGGTATAGTTGCCGCAAGTCATCAAGAGCGGCGATCTCGAACAAGGGCAAGGCGTGTAAGCGCACCCCGGGCACCTGGTTTTGCAAGGCCTGAACTAAATCCCTGGCCTGTTGCCAGGGACGAGTGATCACGATTGCGCGCGATGACATAAGCGGGACTTCGCAACAGCCAGACAAGCGCGTCGGCTCAGGCCGGACTTTTGCAAGCGGCAAGTATCCCCGCCGCATCTTGCAAGGCCAGCGCATGCGCTAATTGCTGCCCCAATTGCAATGCTTGTGCTGCATCCCCTTGTACCAGGGCCTGCGCAATACGTTTGCCGTCGGGAGTCGCCACCATGCCACGCAAATACATGTTGCCAGCCTCCACTTCGGCATACGCTGCCAGTGGAATCTGGCAACTGCCGCCAAAGGCGCGCGAAACGGTGCGCTCGGCCAATACCGCCTGCGCAGTTGCTTCGTGATTCAGGGGTGCCAGCCAGGCCGCTAAATCGGGGCGATTATCGGGAATCTCTATCGCCATCGCCCCTTGTCCGGCTGCTGGCAAGCTGTGTTCAGGTTCCAGGTAAGCACGGATACGCTCAGGCAAGCCCAGCCGTTTCAAGCCTGCCGCGGCGAGTATGATGGCAGCGTATTCGCCGCTATCGAGCTTACGCAAACGGGTATCGAGATTGCCTCGCAAAGGGCGTACCACTAACTCGGGGAAGCGCGCACTCAGCAAGGCTTGACGGCGCAAACTTGAGGTGCCAACGATGGCGCCTGCTGGTAACTCTGCGAAATCGGTATAATCGTTGGAAACGAAGGCGTCGCGCGGGTCTTCACGTTCCAGAAACGCGGCCAGGGCAAAGCCTTCGGGCAATTCCATCGGCACGTCTTTTAGGGAATGCACAGCCAGATCAGCGCGCCCTTCCGCCATCGCCACTTCCAGCTCTTTCACAAACAAGCCCTTACCACCAACCTGTGACAAGGCCTTATCCAGGATCTGATCACCGCGCGTGGTCATGCCCAGTATGCTAATTTCACAATGCGGATAAAGCGCTTGCAAACGATCCCGCACATACTCCGCCTGCCACATGGCGAGACGACTTTCGCGTGAAGCGATAACCAGACGTTCTGGAGTTGCTGACACAGTATTTCCCTTTAAAAATCGTTGCTGGTACAAAACCTGCCCAGTCTCAGGTTTAAACTTTCAGGTTCAAATAAAATGGGCACCCTTTGGAAACGGGCATGGATATTCACTCAGCAGCCAATCCATCTGGAAATCCGCGCCCACCCTGCGTTTCCAGCGCACACAAAGTTAGATTAGTGACCAGTTCTGTTTTAGTGGCCCACTCAAACCCAGGCTGTCGCGCCATTCTACCGCGCGGCATTGTATCATTTGCCAACCCGCATCGGCTGCGCTAACGCAAAGTCGCCGTGCATACCGGGCACGCTGTTGGCTTGACACCATACCGCAGAGGAAGGATGATTGCTGTTTTTCTTAGTCTAAGCGGGCGCAAGCTTGCTAAAATGGCTAACATTCTTTTCACCGAACACGCGAATTTATGCAAGCAAGTACTCCAGAACTGCCATCGAGCATACACAGTCTGCACGACTTAAAACCCGGCCGTATCCTGACTGGCGACCGCACCACCGGCCCATTACACATCGGCCATTACATCGGCAGCTTACGCAACCGCGTGACCCTGCAACACACGCATGAGCAATTCATCATGCTGGCCGATGCGCAAGCCTTGACCGACAACATGGATAACCCCGCCAAGGTGCATGACAATGTGATGCAAGTTGCGCTGGATTACCTGGCGGCGGGCATTGATCCGGCCAAATCAACGATTTTCATACAATCGCAAATTCCTGAACTGACCGAATTAACTTTTTACTACATGAATCTGGTCACGGTATCTCGCCTCGAGCGCAATCCCACGATCAAGCAAGAAATCGTGCTGCGCAATTTTGAGCGCGATATTCCAGCTGGCTTTTTCACCTACCCAGTCAGCCAGGCCGCCGACATTACCGCTTTCAAAGGCACCATCGTTCCGGTCGGTGAAGATCAAATCCCAATGATAGAACAAACCAATGAAATCGTGCGCCGCTTTAACCGTCTGGTGAATCGCGATATTTTGCGCGAATGCCAGGCACTGGTGCCTGAAATTGGGCGTTTGCCGGGCATCGATGGCAAAGCGAAGATGAGTAAATCACTGGGCAATGTGATTAATCTGGGTGCCAGCGCCGCCGAAATCAAAACCGCGGTGCGCAATGTCTATACCGATCCCCTGCATTTGAAAGTGTCTGATCCCGGGCACTTAGAAGGCAATGTCGCGTTTATTTACCTCGATGCCTTTGATACCGACAAAGAGGCACTGCAAGCGATGAAGGATCACTATGTCCGCGGTGGTTTGGGCGATAGCGTCGTGAAAAACCGCCTCGAAGGCATATTGCAAGATTTGCTGGCACCGATTCGTGCTCGTCGTGAAGAGTACGCCAAAGATCCCGCCGAAGTCTTACGGATACTCAAAGCAGGCACTGAAAAAGCCCGCGCCATTGCTGCCCAGACTACCGATGAAGTCAAAACGGCTCTGGGTCTGAAACACTTCTAATCGCGTGACTGCGCATGCAAGCCCAGTTAGCACTCAGTAATAGCGCTGCCAGGGCGCTGCATCTGCATGCGCAGGGCTTGCTGCACAAACCCGCACGCAAAGCCAGCAAGGCCACCGTGTTAGCCAGCATACGGCAAATGGCGGCTTTGCAAATCGACACCATCAGCGTCGTTTCACGCAGTCCCTATCTGGTGCTTTGGAGTCGTCTTGGCGCTTACGACAAACTATGGCTGGATGAGCTTTTAGCCGAAGGCGAATTGTTTGAATACTGGTCGCATGAAGCCTGTTTCTTACCCATCGCAGATTATCCCTTGTATCGCCATCGCATGTTAAATCCGGCAGCTGGCAGCTGGAAATACAATTTGCGCTGGATGGAACAACATCCAGAGGAAGTCAAAAAAGTCCGTGACTACATACGCCAGCATGGTGCGACGCGTTCGATGGACTTTGTCCACGAACAAAAACGCGAGGCGGGCTGGTGGGAATGGAAACCGGAAAAACGTGCGCTAGAAGTTTTATTCAGCCTGGGCGAATTGATGGTGGCACGACGCCAGGGCTTTCAACGCGTGTATGACTTACAGCAGCGGGTCTTGCCCGACTGGTCTGATCAACGCGACTTACCGCAACTTGAAGACTGCCTCAGGCAACAGGTTTTACTCTCAGTGAAAGCCCTGGGCTGCAGCACCAGCGCCTGGATTAGTGATTACTTTCGCATGAATAAACTGCAAGGCCAACACCATCCTCAGCAACTGGCACAATCGGCGCAGTTAATTTCGATACGTTTACAAGATGACCAGGGAAGCTGGCACCCGGCCTGGCT
The DNA here is from genome assembly GCA_041913845.1 of Undibacterium sp. GTDB lineage: Bacteria > Pseudomonadota > Gammaproteobacteria > Burkholderiales > Burkholderiaceae_D > Undibacterium. Next base: position 259,276 of record JAYSEN010000003.1, on the reverse strand, counting down.
GCATCCCGATCACCTCGAGGCGGCCACACTGGCTGCCGCTGGCAAATTAAAACCCAGCGTGACACGCATACTCTCCCCCTTCGATCCAGTGGTCTGGGATAGAAAGCGTGCGCTCCAACTATTCGGCTTTGATTACCGGCTCGAGTGCTATACCCCGGCGGCGAAACGTCAGCACGGTTATTTTTGCTTACCTGTGTTACGTAATGGCCAGCTCATCGGCCGTCTCGACGCGAAAGCGCACCGAAAGTCGGGGCATTTTGAATTAATCAGCTGGCATGCAGAAGCGGGCTTGCGTCGTTCTGAAGCTATGTATCGTGACCTGGCAACCTGCGTGCATGAATTTGCCAACTGGCACGATTGCCCGGAACTGCGTTGCAGTTCGCAAATTGAACCCGGCTTCAAGCGTGCGCTGCAGGCTTAGCTGAGCTACTTGTGCGGCACCTGAACTTGCAGCCATTACTTGCCGACACAATCAGGGTGTTAATCTTCGCGCTACGACGGCGCTCTACCGCTCTTTGCACAGTAGCCGGACAGGCCAGCCATAAGCTGAGATTAGAACAGGCGTTCAGTTTGCAATGAAGCAGCCGCCTGGTTTCGGGTACAATGCCAGTCTGTCACGAAATTCTCTGGTTTGATTATGATACGGATCTTAATTGCTGATGATCACACCATCATGCGCGAAGGCTTAAAACGCATTTTGGATGGCATCGACGATATTCAGGTGGTAGGCGAAGCGGTGGATGGCTTCGATACCCTCAACAAGGTCCGCCAGGGAGAGTTCGATGTCTTATTGCTGGATTTATCCATGCCCGGACGTAGTGGCGTTGACTTAATCCGCCAGATCAAAGATGAATTTCCCAGGCTGCCGATACTGGTGCTGACCATGCACGAAGAAGAACAGTATGCGGTGCGGGCGATACGGGCGGGCGCGCGCGGTTACCTGACCAAGGAAAGTGCCGCCACGCAGTTGGTCACAGCTTTACGCAAAGTCGCCTCGGGCAGACCTTACATCAGTATTGAAGTTGCTGAACAATTGGCAATGAATGCCATGCCAGCCGATGAAAGCCTGCCACATACCAGTTTATCGGATCGTGAATTCGAAGTGTTTTCGCATTTAGTACGCGGCAAGTCAATTACCGAGATTGGCGACATCCTGCACCTCAGCGTCAAAACCGTCAGCACCCACAAAACCCGGATTTTGCAAAAAATGAATATGAATAATTTATCCGATCTGGTGCAATATGCGGTGGCACATCACTTACTATTGCCGCAGGCTTAAATCCGGTCAAGGCGAATGCCAGTTGGCTTGAGTGTTGTACAAAATAAACGTATTCGGCTTTCCAGCGCCGGGCTTCGCTGTACATGCCTGCTTTAGCGGTATAGTAATGTCATCCTAACTTGGGTGATGAAGCGATGGAACTGTACGTCAGCGACGACGAACTCAGCGAGCGCGAAGCGCAGCTTATGCTGCACAGTGAAGAAATCGTTGACCTTGACTACCTGGTGCAATTAGCCTGGGACTTACGCCAACGAGATAATCTGCGCTCGCAAAAAATCCTCGCGGTGTTAACCAATCAAATCTTATCCATAAATCATCAAGGCCGGCTTGCCCTGGTGCGCGCTGAAATTGCCGCACTGCGTGGTGATTTAGTCGTGGCGGAAGATGCCTATCAAAGCGCTTTAGCAAGCTATCAAGAGTTACAAGACGATCTCGGACTGGGAGATTGCGCCCTCTGTTCGGCCCATATCGCGATGGAATATGGTGACAGCCAACGCGAGTCTAGCGCTTGTCAATTAGCCCGCGACTATTATGCTAAGACGCACGACAGGGCACGCTGGCAACTGGCGCAAGCCTGGCACATTTACGAACTCGCGTTTTACCAACCTGAACAGGCCTTAAGCTTGTATCAAGATTTCATTGCAAATCAAACCGAAATTCCAACTGCAGCAGTCAAAGCCCATCTGCAAGCGGCATTAGGCGTCATATACAGCCGTCGCGAACCAGGCCGGGCCTCAGGTTTTTATTTGCAATCGAGTGAGCTGGCAAGGTCCTGCGGTTTGCTACGTCTGGCGATAGTATCTGCCGGCAATGCGGGTGAAACCATGAAAAACATCGGCGACCTGGAACAGGCCGCCAAAGTATTTGAATGGGCCGCGCTGACTGCGCAACAAAATCAATGGCCAGCATTAATTGCCTACACCATGTCACAACTGGGCAATTTATTGCGCCAGCAAGGCCAGCTCGAACGCAGTCAGCATACGCTGGAAGTAGCGATTGAGGGTTTCAGAAATGTCCCCGGTGGCATAAACAAAGCGATCGCTTATGCCGAGCTCGCCGAATGTCTGGTCGCGCGCCATGCATTTGCCGCAGCCCTGCCCTATTTCGAGGTCGCGCTGGAACTTTTTTCGCAAAGCCGCTGTGGTGATGGATTGTGTGAAGCCTTGATGCGCTATGCCAGAGCACTGGCTTTTACTGGTGCGACCGAACCCGCTTTAAACGCCTTAAACCAAGCCGAGCAATTAATCAATCAGCATCACTACGCTGGCTTAAAAATCTTGCTGAATCAGGTTTATGCAGAAATACATGCCGCTGACATCCCAATAAGTCAACCCAATTTACAGGCACCGAACGCAGTTTTGCATTACTTGCAAGCCGCGCTAACAATAGGTGAATCGACCTCAGGATGGTTTGCAAGCAGCGAGTTATATTTACAGCTAGCAAATGCCTGGGAAGCCGAGGGCGAACTGGCGCAATCGTTACATTACATGCGCCTGGCGCTGGCAGCGGAGCAAACCGAAAGCGTCAGACAAACCCGTCATCGCACCTCATTGGCACAAATCCGCCACGAAACCGAATTAATCCGCGCCGAAGCTGAACAGCAAAAACAAATCGCCAAAGCCGAAACTCGCCGTGCCAGCGAATTACAGGAAGCCAGCGCCACGCTTGAACGTCTGAGTATAATTGGCCAGGAAATCACCTCCAATCGTGAAACCGAAGCATTATTCCTGGCAATACACGAGCACGTTGGCCAATTATTGGATACCGCAACTTTTATCATTTACCAACTAACTCCGGACGGACTGACCTTACAACAATCATTCGGCATCGAAGATGGCAAGCCCCATCCCTACAACGAAGTCGCACTCGATAATGAACAAGCCTACACGGCTCGCTGCGTACGAGAACGACGAGACATACTGATTGAAGCCAGCCCTGAAAATGATCCTAATCACGTCGAAGGCACCTTATATACCCAAAGTATGTTGTTCGCCCCATTAATTGTCAGCGAACGCTTATTGGGTGTGATGAGCATACAATCCTTGCAAGCGCATGTTTATGGAGAACGCGAACGCATGATTTTTCGCTCTTTGTGTGCGTACAGCGCAATTGCGCTCGATAATGCCCACGCCTATCGCGAATTGCGCTTAACGCAGCAACAATTGCAACTTGCCAGTGTCACCGAACGCCAGGCACGTGAGCGTGCAGAATTAGCGACTCGCTTAAAGAGTGAATTTCTGGCCAATATGAGTCACGAAATTCGTACGCCTATGAATGCGGTGATAGGTTTAGCTCACCTTGCCTTACAAACCGAACTCAGCGCCAAGCAATTCGATTACCTGAATAAAATACAGAAAGCGGGCAACTCGTTATTAGGTATTATCAATGACGTTCTGGATTTTTCAAAAATCGAAGCAGGTATGTTGCACACTGAGTCAACTAGTTTTAACCTGGCCGAGGTCTTTAATAATGTTAGCGCCGTCATCGCACAAAAAGCCGCGGAAAAACAAGTTCGATATCGTCAGATCTTACCCGAATCATTGCCTCCATACTTATTGGGTGACCCATTAAGACTTGGGCAAGTATTAATTAATCTGGTCAATAATGCCGTCAAGTTCACCAAGCCAGGTGGCGCCGTTGTGCTTAGCGTAAAGGCAGAAGTCTGCTCAGGATCAACCTTGACTCTGCACTTTTCGGTACTGGACACAGGCATAGGCATGTCGGAACAGCAACAAAAATCACTATTCCTTCCTTTCACCCAGGCTGATGGATCAACAACGCGAAAATACGGTGGCACTGGATTAGGGTTATCAATTTCACATCGTTTAGTGGAATTAATGGGGGGACACTTACAAGTAACCAGCGCCCCCGAACAAGGCTCAGACTTCACATTCAATCTGCAATTTGAGCTTGCATCGACTCAACCTGAGGGAGGTCAAACTGCACATCGATCACCGATACTTTGTCTGGTTAGTGCCGACGCTGAGTTACAGCAACGCTGGCAAACTATTAGTAGTGAGCTCGCAGTCGAATTTCGTAGTTACCAATTAGCGACCCAAATTCTGGTTGAGATCGAACGTGACAAAGTAACTAAATTGGCCGATCTGATTGTGTTTGACGGGCGCCATGAACCCGGCAATTTATTAACCTTGACCTATTTACTCAAACACGATCCAGAGCTTCAGGCACGGCCATTACTCTATTGGCTAGGACCGCCTTTGAGTGGCAAAGCCATGCACAGTCTGGATGGTTATCTGACCACGGATTGCGACAGCAGCCATGTCGCCGAGATCATGCAATTACGCGCGGAACCCGACTTGCCAATAACGCAAGCCGCCCCAAACGCACCGCAACACGGCGGCCATCATGTCTTACTCGCTGAAGATAATCCGGTGAATCAGCAAATCACGCTGGAATTACTGCACCTGGCCGGTGTCAGCGCCGACGTTGCAGAAAATGGCGAGGATGCCTTGCATTTAATTCGTCGCGCCCGACCTGGTTATTACTCCCTGATTTTAATGGACTTGCAAATGCCCGTCATGGATGGGCACGAAGCGGTGCGACAAATCCGCCGCTTTGCAAACTGGGAAACTACGCCGATTATTGCCCTGACCGCGCACGCCATGGGGAATATTCGCGAACAATGCTTGCGCGAAGGCATGCAAGACTACCTGACTAAGCCCTTGCAACCCGAGTTACTGTATCAAATGCTGGGGCGCTGGCTTAGCCCGGAAATCACCAAAGTTGCCCACGCCGCCATCGCGACCGATCCGCAGGGCGACATAGATATACCCACCTTCAGCGAATTGGATAGCCAGATCGCGCTGCACTACATGGGTGGCCAGTTGGATTTGCTATTCACCAGTTTGCAACGTTTTTTACAAAGCCAGGCGGGTACCAACGCGCAACTGCATATCGCGATTGCACAAGCTGACTGGCATTTGGCACAACGCCTGGTGCATACCTGCAAAGGCTTGGCAGGCAGTATAGGCGCGCTGCGTTTGCAGCAACAGGCATTGAAACTGGAACAAACTCTGCAGGCAAATCCCCTGCAAAGCCAGCAAATACAAACCGATCTGAACGGCTTTGCCGATGCATTACAGGATTTGCTGGCCGATTTAGACGCGAAACTCGCACAACTTCCAAAAGCAAACCCAACATCCAGCAAGCTCACTCCGGAGGCGGGTGATTTTTTAGATCAATTACAAAGTTATCTGGAAAACAGCGATGCCGATGCCTTAAGTTTTTTTGCGCAGAACCACGCGTGTCTACAAAACTCCTTGCGCGAAGACATACTGCGCGTCCTGAAACGCAGCATAGACAACTATGAATTTGACACTGCACTTAATCTGCTACGTCAAATTTCACCTCAATTTACCAACTAGGCATGCCACTGGCGCCATTTGCGAACAACTTGGCGACCTGAATACGCGCTTAATCGCAAACCCTTAGCCAAGCCAGGGATTTGCAAGCTAAGCTAAGGCGAACTTCACTAACAACGTAAAACCATGTCCGCCCTGATCGCCCTGCTCCATCATCTTGTTGCACTATTCTTGCCTGCGTGTCTGATGGCGCAGTTCGTCGTCCTGCGGCTTCCACATACTCCTACCAGTATCCTTCTTTTACGTAGAATTGATGCGTGTTATGGGTTGGCAGCTCTGAGTATTCTGCTCATCGGTGGTCTCAGGGTTGCTTATTTCGAAAAGAGCTGGCTTTATTATCAACAACACCCGGCCTTCTGGAGCAAGCTGATCATATTTGCCTGCATAGGCTTACTCTCGATCTACCCCACGCTGTTTTATCAGCGAGCTGCCAAACTTAGCCCGGGTGACTTGCTTAGCCCTCCTTATCAAGCACTAGCCCGGCTCGTTTGCAAACTGCTGATCTTGCAATTCGTGTTATTGATCCCTTTAATCTGGAGCGCAATTTGTTTAGCCAAAGGCTTGCATCCACTGAGGTTTTTAATCCCAGCCTGAATCTGGTTAAGCGGAAAAATACCTCGCAGCTTTTCTAAAACGCGTCAAATGCGACAAGTCCTGCGCGGCGGGGATTGTCGAAGCCGATGATTTCTGGCAAGCTAAAGGGCATCGCCATTGCCGCAGTAGCGCGCATGGTTCGCTAATTTTTGCCCACTTTACAGGCAGGTAAATTATGTACGATGAAAATGATTTTTCGGCCGTCGCTAAATTTTTAAAGCTCGGCGTCAAAATCAACTTTAGCAATCCCATGGGGCAAAAACCCTCGTTTCAAACCAGCTTCCCCAATCCAAAAGGAGGGGTTATCAGCATCAATGAACTCAGCTTGTACGACGTCGAACGCAAGTTGCGTGCGCTGTTAAACAATGACACGCCAGTCAAAACCAAGCTTGCCCCCTTCACCTTTCTGGGCACCAATTTTCGCGGTGTTTTGTATTGCACACGGGGGTCGAATGAATATGTGTTACTCGAATCTCATGATGTGTTTGGTGTGGAAACGAATCGCATAGTTCGTCAAGCCGACCACTTTATCCAACTACTCGAGTGAGACTGAGACGCACCGCCTCAGCACAACCTGATGGGATAGATTTCGCGCCTGCGTTATTCACCGACAGTGTGCGTCACTCACCGAAACTAACGCGACATACACCGGCACTTCGCTTATCGTGCTAACTGTCACCTGCAGTAACAGGTACCGTTAAAAACTTACGTTAAGCAAGGACATCATATGAATCAGCACGATAGTGACCGGAAAAAGCATGGCAACCTGATCATGGGACTCACCCTGATCGCTGCGGGCAGTTTATTTTTGCTTGACCGCTTAAATTACGTCTACATTCAGGATTACTGGTTTTTAATCCCGGCTATCGTCGCCTTAAATGGTTTGATCGATATCGTCACGGCGACTCAAGCCAAACACACGGCCGAAGGTGCTTCCACTATCGTGATCGCGATCTGGTTGTATGTCTCGATAGAACGCGTATATGGCTTGAATTTCTATAACAGTTGGCCAATGTTAATTATCGCCTGGGGCTTGCGTTATTTGCTCGAAGGTTTGCTCAGTAAAAATACCACTCAAGGAGAATAAGATGCGCCCATCTAACCCACAAACGCGGCTGATTTTGGGCGCAGCCTTATTAATTTTCGGCGCGCTGGCCTTACTCGATAACCTGGCCCTGTTTCATTTTGGCTTAAGCATTAAATTCTGGCCGCTGGTATTTATCGCCATCGGTGTCTTAAAAATCTCGAAAAGCCAGAATACCTCGGGCTACATTATCGGCGGTGGTTTTATCTTTTTTGGCGCCATGCTGACCTTGCATCACACCGGCTTTATCAGTTTCCGCATGCGCGACTGGTGGCCGTTATTTATTATCTTTGCGGGTTTACTGGTGATTTTCAAAGACCGTCAAGGCTCGCCGTTTGCGCCAGCATCGACGCAGCAATCAGAAAAAAACTGCAATCTGGTGGCTTTTATGAGTGGCAATCAAACGCAAAATATGTCGCACGATTTTCAGGGTGGCGAACTGACCGCAGTAATGGGTGGCATAGAGCTTGATTTGCGCCATGCCGACATCCAGCAAGCACAGGTCAAGATCAATGTATTTGCCATCTGGGGCGGGATTTCGCTCAAAGTGCCGCAAGGCTGGACCGTCGTCAGTCAGGTCGTGCCCTTACTCGGTGGTGCGGAAGATGGCACCTTAGCGCCAGCTCAACGCGATAAAGTCTTGCTCATCACTGGGTACGCGATTATGGGCGGCATAGAAATAAAAAACTAAGGTCATGCATCCGCTGTTTGCGCACCGTTGGGTCTTCTTTTGGTTTCAGACCGGCTGTTTGTTTGTCGGTCTGATCATTGCACTCTTGTTGTATCTGATTGCTGGCCTGCCACTCATTTCCACCCTGGGCTTATGCTTGCCATTGAGTTTAATAACCGGTTTTTATTTAAGCTCGGCTTACTACGTCAGTCGCGCCCAGCCAATTAATCGGCGACGTCTGAGTCGTGTCATGCTAAGTTACGCCAGTGTTTGCGCTCTCTCATCGCTGGTTTTTGCCAGCACCATACTGGCCTGGGATATGCTGCTAAGCTGGGGCTTTCCCAATTATCAGGGCTTACAACATGCCTCAACCTCAGCGGCAATTTTAGTGGTAATCGGGTTTACCTTGTATTTACTCGCGCTGCTGGCATTTGATTTATTTTTGACGATAGAGGGGCTGCATCAGAGTGAAAAACAAGCGGCACAAGCGCAACTGATGGCACGTGAGGCGGAATTGCATGCCCTGCGCAATCAGATCGACCCGCATTTCTTATTCAATGCATTAAATTCCATCAGCGCACTAACCAGTTTTGATGCGCAGGCGGCGCGCACCATGACAATAGAATTGGCTGAATTTTTCCGTCTGACGCTGAGCACGTCGCAACGCGAAAAAATCAGCTTGCACGAAGAATTGAGTATTTGCCAGCATTTTCTCACCGTCGAAAAAATCCGCTACGATGAAAAAATTCGCAGCAATATTCAAATTGAGAGTGGGCTGGAACGTGCCTTAGTACCGCCTATGTTATTGCAACCCTTGTTTGAAAATGCGATTAAACATGGCTTACGGCATTTGACGCAGGGCGGCGCCATCGATTTGCAGATTGAACGCCGGTTTGATTGCCTGAGCCTGAGTATTTGCAATCCTTACCCCGAAAAAAAAACCGCCAGCGCAGTGGCCGGTAGCGGCATAGGCTTAAGCAATTTGCGGCAGCGCTTGCGTGCCTTATATCAGGATCAAGCCCGCGTCAGCTGGCAAGCGCAACAAGGCTTGTTCAGCCTGAATATAGTCATTCCCCTGGAGTGGAAACACCATGAAGTCTGAATTCAGTTTATTGATTGCTGATGACGAAAACCTGGCACGGCGCTTGTGCCGCGAGTATTTACGTCCCTATCCGCAAATCCGGATTATCGGCGAAGCCAGCGATGGCCAGAGCGCGCTGGATATGCTGATGCAAGATCAGCCTGATATAGTTTTACTCGATATTCAAATGCCAGAAATGAATGGCTTGGAAGTGTTGCAAGCCAGTGGCAAGCAACAGGGAGTGATTTTCACTACGGCTTATGATTCGTATGCCTTGCAAGCCTTCGATTTACATGCGGTGGATTATTTACTCAAACCCTTTGATCAGGCACGCTTTGCCACGGCACTGGAAAAAGCTATCCGCTTAGTCAGCAGCAAGGACAATTCAAGCGGCTTACAAAAGCTATTGCAACAGCATGTGGGACAACAACAAAAAATTGTCTTGCGCGAGCGCCAGCAAACCATCAGCCTGGAATTGCAACAGATATTATTTGCCGAAGCGCAGGATGATTATGTGGTGATACACACGGCGCAACGGCACTACATGAAAACCCAAAGTCTGGCCGATTTTGCCGCCGCCCTGCCCGAACACGATTTCATTCGCTGCCACCGCTCGTACCTGGTGAATCGTCAGCACATCAAAACGCTGGAAAAGGCCAGTAAAGACACGCTAAACCTGACGCTGAGTAATGGCGCCACGATTGCGGTCAGTCGCAGTGGCGCTGTGCGCTTAAAGCAAGCAGGCGTAGTGTAACGGCGCCTGCCTTTGAATTAATCGCCACTCGCACCGAACACCATTTGCTTAACATGCGCGAGTTGATCGCGCACCTTCGCGGCTTTTTCAAATTCCAGATTTTTAGCGTGCTCCAGCATGAGTTTTTCTAAACGTTTGATTTCCTTACTCAATTGTTTTTCACTCATGGCTTCGTATTGCGCTTGCTCTTCGGCTACCGCTAATTCGCGCTGCGCTGCTTGCTTGTCCTGATCCTGATGATAAACGCCGTCGATAATGTCTTTAATTTGTTTTTGTACGCTACGTGGCGTGATATTGTGCTCAGCATTAAAGGCTAATTGCTTGACGCGACGGCGCTCGGTTTCACCTATCGCGCGCTGCATCGAATCAGTAATCCGGTCGGCATACAAAATCGCCGTACCATTTAAGTTACGTGCAGCCCGCCCTATGGTTTGTATCAGGCTGCGCTCAGAACGCAAGAAACCTTCTTTATCCGCGTCCAGGATCGCCACCAGCGACACCTCAGGAATATCCAGGCCTTCGCGTAATAAGTTAATCCCAACCAGCACATCAAAGCTACCCAAACGCAGATCGCGGATGATTTCAACCCGTTCTACCGTGTCAATATCGCTATGCAGGTAACGCACCTTGATACCATTTTCATTTAAATAGTCAGTCAATTGCTCAGCCATGCGCTTGGTCAGCGTGGTCACTAAAACCCGCTCATTGACGGCTAGCCGCTGGTGTATCTGACTTAATAAATCATCGACCTGAGTCAGCGCCGGACGCACTTCCACCACCGGATCGACCAAGCCAGTCGGCCGCACCACTTGCTCGACCACTTGCCCGGTGCGTTCACCTTCATAAGCGCCAGGTGTGGCCGAGACAAACACGCTCTGGCGCATCTTGCCTTCAAACTCATTAAACTTTAGCGGCCGGTTGTCGAGCGCTGACGGCAACCTGAAACCATAATCCACCAAATTGGTTTTACGCGCTCGATCACCGTTATACATACCATTTAACTGACCAATCAAGACATGCGATTCATCCAAAAACATCAGCGCATCGTTGGGTAAATAATCGACCAGAGTCGGCGGTGGTTCACCGGGTTGCGCGCCACTTAAATGGCGTGAATAGTTTTCGATGCCCTTGGTAAAGCCCAATTCTGACATCATTTCCAAATCAAAGCGGGTGCGTTGCTCTATGCGCTGTTCTTCGATGAGTTTATTTTCACGACGGAAGAAATCCAGCCGTTCGCGCAATTCCGCTTTAATGGTTTCGATCGCGCGTAACACGGTTTCACGCGGCGTCACAAAGTGCGAGCCTGGGTAGACTGTGAAGCGTGGAATCTTTTGCCTGGTTTTGCCTGTCAGCGGATCAAATAAATAAATGCCATCGACTTCATCATCAAATAATTCGACGCGCACCGCTAATTCAGCATTTTCAGCGGGGAAAATATCGATCATGTCGCCGCGCACGCGGAAAGTGCCGCGCGCGAAGTCCAGTTCATTGCGCGTGTATTGCATTTGCACCAGCCTGGCGATGATGTCGCGCTGATGCAATTTATCTTTTTGCCTCAGGGTTAAAATCATCTTATGGTATTCGTTAGGATTACCGATACCGTAAATCGCCGAAACTGTCGCCACGATCACCACGTCGCGCCGCTCCATTAAGGACTTGGTGCACGACAAACGCATTTGCTCTATGTGTTCATTGATCGCCGAATCTTTCTCGATGAATAAATCGCGTTGCGGCACATAGGCTTCAGGCTGGTAATAATCGTAATAAGAAACAAAGTACTCAACCGCATTGCGGGGAAAGAATTCACGGAATTCGCTGTATAGCTGCGCCGCCAGGGTTTTATTCGGCGCAAATACGATCGCTGGCCGGCCACTGCGCGCAATCACATTCGCCATGGTATAGGTTTTACCTGAGCCAGTTACCCCTAATAAAGTCTGGAAGGCCAGGCCATCTTCTATGCCTTCGACCAATTGCTGTATCGCGGTGGGCTGATCGCCAGCCGGCGGGAAGACTTGATAGAGTTCAAATGGTGAATTCGGGAAACGGATGAATTTGCTTTCATCCAAGCCCTGCTCACTGAGATTCACTGCGCTACTGGTCATAATAAGGTATCCGTCTGGTCGACTACAAAATTGGCTGGCACATCTGCACCCTGACTCGCAGCTTGCCACAGTTTGCAAGGCCAATGCAGACCTGCTTAGTTTCTTCTTAACTGTTTTCCCGCGCTATCTTGGCAGATTTATGCGGGCTTTTGCTCTGGCTTCATAGAGAGAAAATAGCTGCCCCAGGCATTTTACCGGAAAAGAAAACTTGACACTGAACCGTCACACGAATATAATTTTTGTCTCTGTTCCCTGATAGCTCAGTCGGTAG
>JAYSEN010000003.1:0-246959 GCA_041913845.1 Undibacterium sp. | reverse complement strand
AGCGACGGACTGTTAATCCGCAGGTCCCTGGTTCGAGTCCAGGTCGGGGAGCCAAGAATTCTAAGTAAGTAGTGAACTTATTAAAAATCACTGCACTAGTTAGTTATAAGTTGTATCTGTGATCCCTGATAGCTCAGTCGGTAGAGCGACGGACTGTTAATCCGCAGGTCCCTGGTTCGAGTCCAGGTCGGGGAGCCAAAACTTCTGTAATCATTCCAGCATTTCTTCCTGTTTTTCCCCGTATGTTATTGCTAGCACTTGTGCGCACAGGCTTACTAGCTCAAGCTTTACCACTCCCCCGCTGAATTTGAATTCCGCTAAGTTACTGGCTTACTCAAGCTTGCCTTATACGCATTTATGTTAAAAAACACATAAGCAAATAAAATTGTATTGTTTGCTAATTTCTCGCGCTCCTCCTTATGATGTGTTTTTTCCACTTCAGACTCAGAGGTTAGCGGCATGAAACTTGAAACCCTAGCAGTGCACGCAGGCTATAGTCCCGACCCGACTACCCGCGCGGTAGCGGTGCCTTTGTACCAAACCGTGGCGTATGCGTTTGACAATACCCAACATGGCGCAGACTTATTCGATTTAAAAGTGCCGGGTAATATTTATTCACGCATCATGAACCCGACCAATGATGTGCTGGAAAAACGCGTCGCTGCACTCGAAGGCGGGATTGCCGCTTTAGCGCTCGCTTCAGGCCAGGCCGCCATCACTTACGCCATCCAGACTATTGCAGAAGCCGGCGACAACATCGTGTCTGCGGCAACCTTATACGGCGGCACCTACAATTTATTCGCCCACACTTTGCCGCAATACGGCATACAAGTGCGTTTTGCCGATGCCCGCGAACCGGAATCTTTCGCTCAGCATATTGATGAAAACACCAAGGCGATTTATGTCGAATCTATCGGCAACCCTTTAGGCAATATCACCGATATCGAAGCCCTGGCTAAAATCGCCCATCAACACGGCGTGCCATTAATTGTTGACAACACCGTGCCCTCGCCTTATTTGCTACGCCCTATCGAATTTGGCGCTGACATCGTGGTGCATTCGCTGACCAAATATTTAGGTGGCCATGGCAATTCCATAGGCGGCATCATCGTGGATTCGGGCAAATTCCCCTGGGCCGAGCACAAGCAACGCTTCAAACGCTTGAATGAACCCGATGTTTCTTACCATGGCGTGGTCTACACCGAAGCGCTGGGCGAGGCCGCCTACATCGCACGCGCGCGGGTCGTGCCGCTACGTAATATGGGCGCCGCTTTGTCACCATTCAATGCCTTCTTAATTTTGCAAGGCATAGAAACTCTGGCGCTGCGCCTGGATAGAATTACTGAAAATGCGCAAGCGATTGCCAGTTATTTGCAACAGCATAGCAAGGTTAAATGGGTCAATTACGCCGGCTTGCCGGGTCACCGCGATTATGAACTGGCGCAAAAATACCTGGGTGGCCGCCCTTCGGGCATTTTGATCTTTGGTTTGGCGGGTGGCCGCGAAGCGGGTGCTAAATTCCAGGATGCTTTGCAACTGTTCACGCGTTTAGTGAATATTGGTGACGCCAAATCTCTGGCTTGCCATCCTGCCACTACCACGCACCGCCAACTGAATACCGAAGAGCTGGCCAAGGCCGGAGTCACCGAAGACACCGTGCGCTTATCTATAGGCATAGAACACATCGACGATTTAATTGCCGATCTCGAACAAGCTTTAAACGCTGCTTAAGGCGATGGGCTGACCAGAGTTTGGGCCTGGCTCAGGACTCAGATCCAATCTAGCCTGGGCTGAAAACGCTTAGCTCATGCGCCTTTTCAGGCAATCACTCTGAAAAGGCGCATGCCTGGCTGGTTCCGGAGCTGCACTGAATTGGCTTTATTATCCACTCTGCATAATCACCGGTCATCTGTAAACCAGCTAAGGCAATGGCAGCGTTTATAACTTACGATTTAACTGCAATACCCAGGTCCTTGGTGCCACAGGAAAATCATGGGGCAAGGCCAGGCCCGGAGCCAGACTGGGTTCGCGCGCATCAGCATTCAAGACGTTGCGGCCACTTAGCGAGATATCCCAATCGCCTTGACGATAGCGCCAGCTTAAATCTAGCGTGGTGTAATCGGCAATGGCTTTACGATTATCACCAGCATCACGTTGCCGTCCAGCGACCCGGTTGAGTTGCGCACTCAGCGTCGACGCCGCGTCAGCTTGCCAACTCAGGCTGGCATAACTGTGATGACGTGGCGCCAGGCTAGGATCCGCGCCGGTTTGTGCATCACGCGCGGTTTGCCAGGCATGTTGCAGCGTCACATTCAGTTTCTGACTCAGTTGCCAGTTCATTTCCAATTCTGCGCCGTGGCCATCCACGGCACCGACGTTACGGTAACTCGTACCTGGCGCGGGAGCCGGGTTAGCCACGCTGCGTATGATGGAACTCATGGCGTAGTCAAACAAATTCAAATTCAGACTCAACGCCGGGCTGGCTTGCCAGTTAAGCACAAATTCATGGGTGCTAATTTTTTCGGGACTTAAATCGGGATTGCCACGATTTACTGGGTTAACCCCATATTGCTCATTAAACGAGGGCGCCCGAAAGGCTCGGCCAGTCAACAGTTTCGCGGTTAAATTAACACTCGCATCCCATACCAGCGCCAGCCTTGGATTACTTGTGCCGCCAAAATCATCGTAACGATCGTGGCGCAGCCCTGCGGTTAAAAACCAATCCGGCCGGATTTGCCATTCATCTTGCATATACACATAATTGACACGGCGTCGGTGTGGCAAGATGTGCGGCTGTATCGCGTTATAGTCTTGCACCGCGCCAGTCGGAATGGGCAATCCGGTCGGACTTAATAAGAAATTTTTGAAAGTAGCCGCATGGTATAGATTCAAATCGTCATGCCCTGCCCCCATACGCAGCGTATGGCCGCGCCAGCCTGTGTAAGTCGCAAAGCCAGACAATCGTATGCTGCGCTGTGAACGACTCGGCCCACCTATCATGCCATCGGGAAAATAACTGGGGCCTATGCGCGCCCCGGCTGGAAATAGCGCCAAGCCCAACGGGGTTTCTTCTATCAAGCGCATAAAACTCAAGGTGGCCCCAAATTGCCAGTTCTCTGCGATTTGCGCTGAAGTCCAGCTCAAGTCACTGCTTATACTATTGACGTCCAGTTTGTGCTCTGGATCGAGTGCGCTATTCACGCCCGCCCCCAGACCAACATCATTGCGTACTTTATAGGCGCTGCGCCAAAGCCAGTTGCCATAGCCAATATCGAGTTGCGCATCGAATGCGCGGTACGCGGTATTCAGCGGCCCGGGGGCTTTACTTACTTTAGTAGCAAAACGGCTGTCATTTAAGGTTTGCGCATCCTGATCGATCAGACTGTTTTGACCATCGGTACGCCCCGCTTGTAAGTAGGCCGCAACACTAAAGTCGCCCAATTTGCCACCATGCTGTAGCCAGACATCGGTGCTATTAAACGAAGCCAGGCGCGCACCGAGTTGTGTCCCAGCGATTTCACGGGCGCTTTTCGTAATAATATTAATCACCCCGGCAAATGCATCAGCGCCATATAAGGCCGAACCAGGACCACGAATAATCTCAATCCGCGCGACATGAGTGAGTGGCATACTCACCCAGGAATTACCCTTGTCGCCATTGTATAAATCGGTCAAAGGTATGCCATTTTTCAATACCAGTACCTGGGGGTTAATCACCCCATTTCCACCTATACCACGGATAGCGTAATTACTCGCATACAGCGGGGCAACACGATTTACATGGATACCAGGAACACTTTCCAAGGCTTCATTCAGATCGGAAAACCCTAAACGGGCGATATCCTCCGCCGTAATTACCGTGGCAACCGCTGGTGCGCGGCGTAAGGTTTGCGGCGTGCCCGTCGCCGCACTGATGATGGCGCGGTCGCCATACACCAATTCCAGATCTTCGTCGCTACGCGCCAGTGTTGGATTGATCTGCGCAAGGGCTGACGACGTCACGCCACTTGCAACAGCGATTGCGATTAGCAGGCCTTGACGCTTTTTATTCGATTTATTCATGGTAAGCTTGCCCCATCGTCGTGGTTACCGAACAACTAGTGCCAGCAACACCCAGCTATCTGCCTTGTGGTTGCTGGCGCTAGACTCATCATAGACGAATTCAACCGGGTTCAGACCGGATAAAGTTCAATTGGACTAACTTACAACAGCTTAAGCCGGGCAAGTTAATTTTGCCCTTGCTACGCCGCAGTGTGCGGTGCAACGCAAGGTAAGTTAATGCTGATGCGGGTACCTAGTCCGAGTTCACTTTCCACGTTAATTTCGCCACCCAACAGGCCAGTCACCAGGTTGTAGACGATTTGCATGCCCAAACCCGAGCCACCCTGTCCAAATTTGGTCGTAAAAAAGGCTTCAAACACACGTAAGCGCACTGACTCACTCATCCCCACACCATCATCCTGACAAATAATCTGGACATGATCATTATCCAGCGCATGGCATTCGAGTGTCAGGCTACCCGATTCGCGTCCGGCAAAACCGTGCAAAAAAGCATTTTGTATTAAGTTACTCACGACTTGACCCAAGGGCCCGGGATAACTGTCGACACGCAAACCCTGGCTTAACTTTGTCACTATCTGAAACGGTTTATGGCGGAACATAGGTTGCGATGCAAACAAAATTTCCGATAAGACTGTATCAACATCAAAAACCCGCCGCATTTCTGTGGTTTGGTCCACCGCCAATTGCTTAAAGCCGCGAATAATTTCAGCGGCGCGTTGTACATTGTGGCTGACTAAACGACTGCCCTCACGACTCAGGCTGAGACTTTGGGCGAGTTCAGATTTTCGTATCGCACCACTGGCGATAGCCTGATCCATTTTTTCTAAGATATCTTCTATGGTCGACGACGCCATCAACGCATTGCCTAAAGGTGTATTCAATTCATGCGCAACGCCAGCCACCAGGCGCCCCAGCGAGGCTAATTTATCAGACTCAATTAACTGCCGTTTGGCCTCGCGTAAGGTCTGCAAGGCTTGCTGTAACTCGGCATTACTGGTACTGAGTGAGCTGGTGCGTTGTCTGACTTTGTCTTCCAGCGTAGCGGCGTGGTTCGCCAACTCCGCGTTAGTTTCTTGCAACTCTTTATCCCGTTGTTCCAGACTTTGTATCATGCGATTAAAAACCTGCGCCATGATCGCAATATCGCTGGGCCCGTCAATATTGGCACGTAAGCCAAGTTACCCCTCACCCGTCTGTTGCATCACTGCCGATAATTGATTTAAAGGCTGACTTAAACGGCGTGCCAAGGCAAGTAACAACCAGGCAAGTAAGCTCGACAAGGCTAAGCCTACACCAAAGTTAATCAAAGCCAGGTGACGGACTAATTTTGACAAAGCAAGCTTGCCCTGCGTGACACGGACATATCCCAACAACTCCGGCGAACTGGTCGGCGCTTCAAAGGGGCTTGCGTCGCTGGGTTTGGTGTAAACCGGGGCAACAAAACGCCAGGCCACTTCATTCTCATTTTCCAGATACGCCAGTTTCAAGCCAGGTTTGAGCGTCACCACTGGCATCGCCACCGATTTGCCGCGATTCAGCAACTGCCGTCCATCGGCATGCAGTAATTCAACCTGCAAGACATCGGGAAACGCCAGCGCCCGCTCTATCGGTACACCGGCATTTTCTGCACTATCGGTCAATAACGCGAGTTGACTTTGTTGAGCCACACTATCAGCCAGACTCAAACCTTGTTGCACCAGCGTGTCACGCACTTGCAAACTGCCCTGCCAGGTTGAGAGTAAAGCTGTCACCGCGCCCACAGTCATCACGCCCAAGCTCATCACTAACACTAATTGCCGGCGGAATGGTGCATGGCGCAAGCGATATAAGTAAAAACGCGGTGAAAGTAGTTTCATCGTTCAGGCAAAAGCAGCTCAAAACTACTTTGTAATTGAGGTGATAAATCCAGACCAAGATGACTTGCGGTACGGGTATTCAGTGCGGCTACCACATCACGCAATGGAATGGCACCGCGCACAAAAGGCTGGTTCTGGTTTAAACGGGATAACACCATGCGTCCCAGACTGCGACCAAATTCAAAATTATTGGGAAATAATGAAAACAAAGCACCGCGTCGCACGTGCGCGATGTTACTGGAAAATAAGGTGAGATTATGGTTCCAGGATTCTTGCAATACCAGGGGCAGGACACTCGCCTCATCAACGGTCAATGGATCTTGTGGCAGCCACAAACTATCACCGGTACTCGCTTGTGCAAAAAAATCCTGGTAATAACGTAAGGCTGCGCGTAAGTCATTCACTTCCTGGCCGTGTAATTCCAGGCCAAGTTGCTTCGCCGCATCCTGCGCAAAACGCATCAGCCAGGCACTATAGCGCCCCGAATAAGCGACATGCACACGCTTTACGCCAGGTTGCAAGGTTTTCAAACGCTGCATCAGTAATAAAGGATCGGGAGCCAGACAAAGCATGCTGAGCTCGCGCGCCTCGTTTCCGGCGGGACTGACAACGCCACCCGCCAAAACATCGACGCCCTGATCCAGCAAAGTAGCCAGTCGCATGCCCGCCCGGCCTAATGCAATCACGACTTTCAAATCCGAGCGGTGCAACTCGCTTGCCATCAGATTGACATCGCTGTTTGACTGAACGGCAATCTTATGCGTACTGATTTGTAATTTATCGTCGATACCGTCGAGTATGCGTTGAAACACCGCGCGAAATGGCTCACCGATCTCAGGGTAAAGCACGGCCAGCTTCTCTTTACGCAAGCTTTGCGCTTGCACAGTCGCGCAGTAAGAATTAAGCAACGCCACCCCAACCAGGCTGCTGGCTATGCGCTGCAAATGCTCGCGCCGGGCTGGGCTTTGAATAGGGCACCGAAACATGAAACTCACTGACTTAAATGCGAGGTAGACAACTGGGTTTAAGGGGTGCTTAGCGTTGAGCTATACGCGTAAGCAAATCTTTGGAATCGGCTTAGCATTCGCAAAGCATGCCGCTGTCAAAAAAAACGCACGTACTCTCCGGCCTAGCTCTGAATCAGTATAGAGCCTGCGTTGAATACGGGTCAATCAAATCGTGCCCGATATCGCTCGGGTTTGCGCTTACCACACCAGCTTGTCACAGTATGAGGCAGTGAGCACACAGCCCGAGCCAGACCTGTCTACTCACTTCATGTATTAAAGTATAAGTTTGTAAGTATTCTTTTATCTGGATCTTAATCGTCGTGAGCGCCTCCAGCAAATTTGGCGTGATCTAAGAAAAATTCACTTATATCTGCTTACAAAGCACAACGTCTTAATACTTTACGACCTGGCCTACTCACTACACTGCCCTTTCTTCAATTAAAACAGGGAGTCAAAAATGAAAGCCATGACCTTATGCTTGCTCGCAGGCTTAGTCCTCGCAGCCTGCGGTGGCAATTCCAATCAAGCCAGTAATGGGCCAGCAAGCAATGCTGCAGCTGCACCACCTGAAGCCAGTCAGGAAGCCTCGCTGCTAAGCGGCTCCGCGCGCCTGGGCATCAACCTTAATTCAGCCCTGGACTGGGACACCAATCGCTTGTTTGCCGATGTCATGAAAACCTCCAGAGCCTGGTGTGTACTGGGTTCGAATGGCAATACCCCGTTACCGCTATCGGCACTTGATCAGGATGCCTGGCCCAAACAAGATGCAGAAATCGTGGTTTGGCACGGCATCGATAAAATGCAAGGTAACTATGCGTTGAGTTTTAGCGGTCAGGCCAAAGTCAGTGCAGCCTGGGGCAATGCCCGCATCGAAAATCTGAGCTATGACGCGAGCAGCAATACCAGCCGCGCCACGCTGGTGTATTTAAGTACCGATGGTAGCGGCCTGTCTTTGAAATTCAGCGAAACCAAGCGCACCGCCGATGCGGCCCTGGGGAGCGGCATCAGTCAGCTCAAGTTGATGCGTCCCACAAGCCCAGGCGCAACGACCAGCTACAGCGAGCAACTGTTCACCGACCAGTTGCTCGCTGCGATTGCTCCGTTTGGCGTAATTCGCACCATGGATTTAAGCGCCACGAATCACAGTAAGGTCAGTCATTGGAATCAGCGCACTCGTCCAGACCATGCCTCGCAACAAATCGGAAATCCTGCGCTGCCTTTATCGGATATCGCCTGGCAAGGACGAGGCGCGGCCTGGGAATACGCCATCGCTTTGGCGAATCAAACTGGCAAAGACCTGTGGGTGAATATTCCTGTCTCGGCCGACGATGACTATATCCGTAAACTAGCGCAACTGCTCAAATACGGCTCTGACGGCAATTTACCCTACACCAGCAGCCAGACTGCGCCGCGCTGGCCCGGTTTAGCGGCGAATCGGAAAGTCTATGTGGAGTTTAGTAATGAAGTCTGGAACAACGACTTTGAGCAAACTGCCACCAATGTTGCCGCCGCCGCCGATGAAATCAGCCGTGGTAATTCGCCTTTGAATTACGATGGCGAAACCAATCCCTGGTATTTGGGGAGCCGTCGGGTCGCTAAGCGCACCGTCGACATCAGTCTGATCTTCCGTGAAGTCTGGGGTGATAGCGCCATGATGACACGCGTGCGCCCGGTATTGATGTCGCAGCTTGGCTACGCCGATTTAACCATGACGCAACGCGCCAAAATGATGCTGGAGTATTACCAGAATCCGGCACGCTTTTACCAAGCCCATGCGCCAAATTATTACATCTATGCGGCCGGTGGTTCTTCATATTACGGCCCCACGGACAAATCCAGTGTGGATGCGGTTTTCGCGACCATTTCACACGTGGCTAACGATACCCCAACCCTGGCGCAAGCACTGAAAATTGAAGCCGACCATGCCCTCGCTTTAGGCGTAAAACGCATCGCCTACGAGGGCGGCCCAAGTTTTGATAAAGTTGCCAGCGATAACGCGAATGCGAAAAAGAATTTGCAAGATGCCTGGGGTGACCCGCGTATGACGCAAGCCATGCTGGATCAGCAAGCGCTGTGGGACCGCACCGCAGGTGACTTACTGGTGTATTTTCAACTCAATGGCGATTATCAATGGGGCTTTATGCAAGACGTACTGACACCCGTGACGCCGAAAATGCAAGCGATACAAAGTATTAGTCAGTCAACTCGTGCCGCCAGCACATTAGGGCTGAGTATTCCGGCGACGATTCCGGCGGATAATTACACTATTTTTGCAAGCTGGGATAACACCACGAACTTGAGTAACTTATATGGCTGGCGTCCCTACTCGTTGCTGGTGAACACCGCCGCCAAATACAAAATCAGCTTGAAGGCCAGCAGCAGTAATGCCAATGCCCAGGCTGAAATACTGGTCGATGGCGTCAGCCTGGGTACGGTCAACGTTCCGGTTGGCACGCGAAGCTTAGCAATCACTACGCCCAGACTGAATAAAGGCAGTCACGGTTTGGTGATACGCAATGCCGCGGGAGCATTTAAGCTTGAAAACATCCTGGTGCAATAGGGTCTGCGCCGGGCAGGCTATGCCAGGCTTATGATGGTATCAAGCTGATGGCATAAAAAAACCAGCTGATTTACATCAGCTGGTAACTTTATTAGCTGCCATGCTCAAAACGTCCGCAGTATGCGTCTTTCCCGAGCAATTGGCTGGAAAGGCGCGTCACGCTTAGGTTCTGAACAGGTCACCAAATTACTGACTGGCCGAATTTGCAGCCGTTTTTTTACCCAAACCCAGCCAGCCCTTGATTTTGCCGGGCAAATGTTCGGCGTCATCAATGTAAGTAAATACCGCCGGCACCACCAATAAGCTCAGCAAAGTCGAGGTGATCAAACCGCCGATTACGGCAATCGCCATCGGTGAACGGAAGCTTGGGTCCGCGCCCCAGCCTAAGGCTAACGGCATCATACCCGCGCCCATGGCAATCGTTGTCATAACGATAGGACGACTACGTTTATGACAGGCATCAACCAGGGCATCGAAGCGATTCATACCTCGTTCACGCGCTAACACCGCATAATCGACCAGCAAGATCGAGTTTTTGGTGACGATGCCCATCAACATAATCAAACCTATCATCGACGGCATAGACAAGGCGCGATTGGTAATCAGCAAGGCGACGAAGGCACCGCCTATACTCAAAGGCAAGGCCGCCAGAATAGTTACGGGTTGCAAAAAGTCTTTGAATAACAAGACCAGCACGCCGTAAATACACAGGACACCGATGATCATGGCGATACCAAAACTGGCAAACAAAGCTTCCATTTCTTGCGCATCGCCAAGCTCAACAATCTTGACGTTGGCAGGCAGATTTTTCAGGCTAGGTAAGGCACGCGCTTCTTCATTGACTTCACCGAGCTGACGATTACCCAGTTCAACATCAAAGGTGACATTGCGGCCACGGTTTAAGCGGTCAATTTGTGCAGGACCCGATTCAACCGCAATCTCGGCAATTTGCGCCAGCATGACTGGACCATTTTTACCTGGTACAGTTAAGCGCTCGATTTGCGCCAGATCAGCACGCACGCTATCGGGCAACTTGATGCGGATAGGCACCTGACGTTGCGAAACATTCATCTTAGGCAAGAAGGTATCGTAATCGCCCGCAGTGGCGATACGCACCGTTTCACCGATGGCTTGTGTGGTCACACCCAAATCGGCAGCACGTGCATAGTCAGGACGTATGATGATTTCGGGACGCATCAGGTTAGCGCTCGACGACACATTGCCCACACCTTTTAAGGTACGCAATTCACGTTCCACGTTTTTCGCCGTTTCGACCAGAGTTTGTGCATCGTCACTCTTTAACACCAACTGCATTTTAACGCCGGTGTCCGGTGGCCCAACGGTAAAGCGGGCACCTGGAATATCCGCCAGTTTAGTGCGTATGCCGTTATCAATATCGGCCAGCGATTCCTTACGCTGATTGCGGTGTTTCGTAGTAATCGTCATCACCGCACGACGTGCTTCGGCTGCGGCGCCCGGCACGAAAGCATCACCACTCGAACCACCACCGACGGAACTGAAAACGCTGACGATATTGCTGTCGGCGACAATTGCCTGGCGCACCCGCTCGGTAATGGCACTGGTTTGTGCCAGCGTACTGCCGGGTGGTAACTCGATTGTGATCTGGGTTTGATTCCGGTCCGAAGGTGGCACAAAGCCAGTCGGTAATAAACCCACCAAACTGATCGAACCAGCGAAAAATGCGAAGGCGCCAATGATAGTAATCAAGCGATGACGCAAGCACCACTTCATCACCCGCATATACAATTGCATGATCGCGCCATCGGGTGAACCATCGGCCGCATCGGCACCGGCTTTAACATGTTTAGGCGGTTTTAAGAAATAAGCCGCCATCATCGGTGTCAGCAAACGCGCCACCACCAGGGAAGCTAAAATCGCAATCACCGCAGTCCAGCCAAACTGTTTAAAGAATAAACCCGGAATGCCGCCCATAAACGCGGTTGGCAAAAACACCGCAACCAGCGCAAACGTCGTCGCAATCACCGCCATACCAATTTCATCGGCCGCTTCCATGGCCGCTTGAAATGGTGATTTACCCATGTGTAAATGGCGTTCTATGTTTTCAATTTCAACAATCGCGTCATCTACCAAGACCCCGACCACCAGGGCCAGCGATAACAAGGTCACCAGATTCAAGCTATAACCAAAATACTTCATGCCCAAAAAGGTGGGAATCACGGAGAGTGGCAAAGCAGCGGCCGACACCAGGGTGGCGCGCCAGTCGCGTAAAAACCACCACACCACCAAAATCGCCAGCAAAGCGCCTTCATACAGCAAATGCATGGAGCCTTCGAAGTTTTCTGCGACTGGTTCGGCATTATCTATCGCTTGTTTGAAACGCAGATTCGGGTAAGCTTTTTGCAATTCCGCAATTGCTGCACGGCTGCCATTGGAGACATCCACTTCACCTGCACCTTTACTGCGCAAGACTTCAAAGCCGATGACGACCTTGCCATCATGGGTTGCTTCTGAACGCTGCTCGGCATAGGTATCGGTGACCGTGGCAATTTGATTTAAACGCAGACGACGGCCATCTGATAAAGAGATTTCCATCTCAGCTAATTCATTCGCGGTTTTAATCGTCGCCAAGGCACGCACCGATTGTTCGGCACCACTGATATCGCCACGACCACCGGCCGATTCGGCCTGTATCAATTTAATGCGGCGCGAGACATCGGCCGCACTGGCATTCAAGGCTGCCATTTTATCGGCATCGAGTTCCACCCTGACTTCGCGATATAAACCACCTATGCGTTTGACCGAGCCAACCCCGGCGACATTACGCAGGCGTTTGTTGACGACGTTATCGACAAACCAGCTGAGTTCGCCCAGATCAGGCTGGCTCATGGCATGCTCCGCCGCGCCCTTGGCATCGGCTTCGACGGTGTAAGTCATGATAGGCCGGCCCGCCACGGGATTTTTTGTAATCACCGGATCGCGCATATCGCCAGGCAAATCAGCGCGTATGCTGGAGACGGCATCACGCACTTCATTGACGGCATCGGAAATTTGTTTTTCTAAAATAAATTCCACGGTAACGTTGACCGTACCATCCAAGACCTTGGTGTAAATATTTTTGACACCTTGTATGGTGGCGACACTGTCTTCGACCTTACGTGCGATTTCGGTTTCTAACTGAGCCGGAGCTGCACCGGGCAAATCAGCCGTGACAGTGACGATAGGCAGTTCGATATCCGGGAAATCTTGCACTATGCTGCCGCGAAACGCCAGCAAGCCTGCCAGCGTCAGCAAGATAAACAGCATAATCGCCGGTATCGGATTTTTAATTGAAAGTGCAGAAAAATTCATCTGTCATTCCTTTATTTGCTGGCAGGCGCTGGGGCTTTACCAGCGGCAGCGGGCGCAGCCGCGGCGACGACTTTGACTAAGTCACCATCATTTAAAAAGCCCGCACCACTCGCCACCACCTGAGCATCGGCACTCAAACCCTGCAAAATTTCAACTTGCTCGGCTTGTGCGGTTTTAAAGCGGCGTCCGGTTTGTACCTTGACCTGGGTCACGCGCTGATCGGCATTGACTTTAAAGACGTAGTTATAACCATCGCGTACCACAATCGCCGATTGCGCAATACTTAATGCCGGGCTATCGCCTAACAGTAACTCGCCTTTCGCAAACATGCCGGCGCGCAAACCCGCAATCGTGCCCGCCTGATCGGCACTGCCAGGCAAATCGACATAGATTAAACCATTGCGGCTTTGCAAATCGACGGTCGGTGCTACCATGCGCACTTTGCCCGTCACCGCCTGGGCGTTCGGACCAATAATTTGCGCACTCATACCGGGACTAATTTTGGCCATTTCAGCCGCTGTCACTTCAGCGCGCCATTCCAGCCGACCTTGCCGCAGCATTTTGAACAGTTCCACACCCGCGCCAACTACCGCCCCAACACTGGCGGTACGGGCACTGATCACGCCCGCATCCGGCGCCACGATCTGGGTCTGACGCAAACGGGTTTGCTGCAATTGCACGGCCGCCTGGGTTGCTTGCCAGCGCGCTTTACTGGTTTGTTCGAGTGTCATGAATTGCTCGATTTGTTGCTGGCTGTAAGCACCCGATTGCTTTAACTGGCGCACCCGTTCGGCATTGGCCGCAGCTTCGTCATAGGCCGCTTTGGCTTCAGCCAGACTGGCCTGGGCCTGGGCTAATTCAGCGCGCACCATGTCGGCCGACAAACTCGCCAGCAATTGCCCTTTTTTGACTTTATCACCGACATTCACATGCAGTTCGGCGATCCGCACACCATTCGCCTCAGCGCCGATGATCGCTTCTTGCCAGGCATAGACATTGCCGTTCGCATGAATTTTAATCGCCGCATTCGAATTCACCGGTTTGACTGTGGTCACAGTCAAGGCCGGTTTGGCAGCATTGGTTTGCGTACCAGCTTTAGCACTGGCGTTACTGCTGGCACTGGCATTGGCTAATACCAAAGAAACTGGCGTCACCAGTGTCAGGCCCAGTGTTAAAGGCAGAGCCTGGTGTCGGAGAGCTTGGAGTAGTACTTCAGAGCGTCGTTTCATAGCAAGATATCCTTATTAATTTTGTGATGTGGGTTGCCAACCGCCGCCAACGGCGCGGTATAAGCTTAGCCAGGCGCGATTGCGCTCCAGGCCAGCTTGTATGCTTTCGAGTTCTTGCAGACCAGCATTACGTTTAGCTTCTTCGAGTTCAAGCTGACTGGCCATGCCCTGACGCAGACGCGCCTGGGTACTTTGCAAGTTCAGCAAACTTGCTTGCTGGTTGATTTGTAATTGCTTGAGATTAAAGTCACTGCTATTTAATTGCAGTAAGGCTTGCTCGACTTCAGCGACTGCCGTGCGTAGCCTGCCCTGGTAAGCTAATCTGGCTTCGTCATAGCGCGCGCGCTGTGCCTCAACATTGGCTTTACGCTGACCGCCATCAAAAATCGGCATCGTCACATGCAAGGGGCCGATAGAAAATACTGTGCCGCTATTTACCTCAGCCTGGGTCTGGCTGCGATTCTGTGCCACATACCCCGTCAGACTGACGCGCGGCAAGCGCTGTGCCTCATAGGCATTTAATTGCGCCAGACTGGCTTGCACTTCCCGTTCGGCGGCAAAAACATCGGGCCGCTGCGCCAGACTTTGCGCAGGCACCTGGCTCACCGCCACCGCTTGCAATTCACGGTAAAGGCTATGCTCGGTGAATTGCTGTTGTATGCGCGTCAGTGGCACACCGGTTAAGGCCATCAAGGCTTGCGTTTGCATGCCACACGCGGCAGTTTGTTGTTGCGAGCGACGGGCACTGTCAGCGGCAGTCGCACTTAACTGACTAAAACTGGTGGCTGCCAGCATGCCCGATTTATAGCTTTGCTCATAAATCGTGAGTGAGGTTTGCCAGGAAGCGGCTTCACGCTCGCTGACCGCACTGGCACGCTGGCAAGCGCGCAATTCGTAATAGCGTTGCGCCACTTCGGCACTAATTGCTATTTTGACGCCATGCCACTGCGCTTCAGCACTTTCTAACTGAACTTTGGCGTAATTCGCAACCGCACGATTCGCACCAAACAAATCCAGCTCCCAACTCACTTGCAAGCCAGCCTGGCGCGTATTTTGTATCGGCGTAGCGACTTGATTTCGGGCGCGTGCCGCTGACACTTCGCCAGTCACCTGCGGTAAAAACACCGCACTACTGGCGACCCAGGTCGCTCTGGCGGCTTCTAAGCGACTGCGCGCACTAGCCAGATCGGGACTGAGTTTATGTGCGCTATCGAGCAACTCCAGTAACAAGGGGTCATTCTGGTTTTGCCAGAATTTTGTCAAATCTTGCTGGGGCGCCGTCTCGCTCAACTGAGTTTGCCACTGCGCTGGCACATGCGCTTGCTGATCCACAGCGATGGGTTTGGTGAAACAAGCGGACAGTAGCGAACTGGCCGTTGCCACCGTGAGTACTAAGGAAAGTTTCATAGTGTCATGGTGAAAATTAAAATTAGGGGTGATGCAGTCGCCGTTGTCGCTCTGAGGCGACCATCGCCAGCGCAAACTGTATCGTGCGTTCTATATACAAATCGATGGCCTGCTCGCTATCAATGAGTTCGGCATTCACCGCCATGATCACGTCCATCGTTACCGTTGGTGAGATTGCCAAACCCCACAATGAAAAGCACAAGCGATGAATGTCCAGGTCAACTTCCGTTACGCCCAGATGGCGCGCCAGGAATACGCACAAGGCATCGTGACTGGGTTTAATCACCTGATCGATTTCTTCTTGCCAAAGCCCAGTAGGCTCCAGCATTTCGCGGCAATGCAAAGTAATACAGTGCTGCATCATTTCGCCTTGTTTAAAGACATCGATATAGGTTTTCATCAATAAACTAATGCCCTGCTCCAGGCTGGTGTCTGGGTTTAGCAAATAGGCTGGATCGATATTCGGATTAAATCGTTCATCATGAAAAACTGCGCGGTACAAGCCTGCTTTATCACCAAAGTAATAACTGATGGCCGAGACATTCACATCGGCTGCTGCTGCTAATTCACGTATCGGGGTTTTGGCAAAACCGCGCTCTGCGAATAAACGCAAGGCGGTATCCATTAAACGCTGACGCGCTTGCACACCATCGCTACGGGGTATTTTTTCATCCTTATTAGCCTGGGCTGTTGGGCTGGCTTTCGTCGTCGACGAGTGTTCTGGCTTAGCATTCATAAAAAGATCCAGGGCATGCACCTGATCTGCGCGGCGAAATTAAGCATAAGCAGATCCGGCAGTTACCGCTGGCGAGTTAAAGTTTTCGCATGCTAACACATAAATCAAACGTTTGATTGACTTAACCCCTAAACTTTGCAGGGCTAATCGACAAAAAAATCAAAGTCGCGGCTGCCTCGACCTGGCCGCTCATTTTCTCTAGCCAAAACATAAACCCTTTATGAATCAGGGATTTAAGCTGACGTCACCAAGGTGTAACAGAAAGTAACTAAGCTTAAAACACTGAAATCATTTCCATGCGGCAATTTAATTATGCGCTGCGCTGGAGTGGTAACAGCACCAGCAGGCTTAGTGCCTGAGTTTTTTTGGTACTTTTTGAGATGAAATGATGTTGACACTTTTTGCCCCTGCCATGCGTTTTCTGCAAGGCTTACGGATTTCCCATAAATTCCTGTTAGTTGCCCTGGCATTTTCGCTGCCCTTACTCGGCATGGTGGGTTTACTACTACAAAAAATGAATCAGGAAATGCACCTGGCGAAAAGCCGGTTAAGTAGTCTGACTGAAATCAGCCAAATCGCGCAATTTGCTCGCCATCTGCAATACTATCGCGGCATGCGCCACATGCAACTGCAAGGCAATAAGCAAATTGAAGCGGAATTAAGCCAACAAACTTCGCAAATTCAAAGCGAATTTCAAGAACTCCCAGCCCTCAGCACTTTACAGCCTGCTCTGCTGGCCGCAGTCAATCCAGCCCCGGAAATAAAGGCGGCGAAATTATTTAGCAATCAGACCGAACTCTTGCAAAAGCTGCGTCAACATAGTCAGTTGATCGCCAATCAAAGTCAGTTAGCGCAAACCAGTGATAGCTTAAGTCACCAATTAATCCAGATTAAACTTAACCAACTGCCACAACTCGAAAATTATATTGCCATCCTGGCTGGGCGCGGTGCAGCTTACATCGATAGCGGTTTGATGGAGCCCGGTGAAGAAGTCGAGTTGAGTTCCACCCACATGTTAAGCAGCCTGGAATTGCGTAAGCTACGTGCCACCTTGCAAGAACTGGCACAAGACTATCCCGAATTAAGTCAGGCGCAAAAGCAGGCCAGCACAGCCTTAGATAATCTTGAGCAATTTTTAAATCGCAGCAAAGATGAAGTACTGGCTTCCGTCAATCAGACCTCTGGTAAGGAGTTTTTTACGGCAGGCAATACTGGCTTGCAATCATTGCAGAGCTTCGCCACTGAACTGGATAAAGTCTTAGCACAACGTTTGCAGCTCGCAGCCGATGAATTACAAGGTCAATTTAGCCTGAGTGCCGCCGCCATACTCAGCTTATTACTGATTGCCGCCTATTTATTCATCGCAATTTATCTGGCTTTATCGCGTGAATTGCAAACTTTAGCGGTTGCAGTGACGAAAACGTCGGCGGGTGATTTGCAAAGTGAAGTTCATAGCAAGGGCAAAGATGAATTGGCCGAACTCACTAACGCTATTGGCAAAATGAATTTAAATTTAAGTCAGATCGTTGAAAACATACGTCAGGGCGCGCAACAAATCAGCGATATTTCCTATGAATTGCATGGCGAAAACCATGACTTATTTCAACGTACCGAAGCGCAAGCGCAAGCCTTACAGCAAACCGCCGCAACGCTGGAGCAATTGACCACGACAGTGATAGAAAACACGACGCATTTAGAGCGCGCAAATCAATTAGTCTGCACCTCGGCAGAGCGAACCGGTCAAGGCCAGCAAGTTATGCAAGCCAGTTTGCAGGCTATGCAAAATGTCATACGTTATGCCGAAAAAATTGAAGAAATCGTCGGCTTAATGGATGGCATCGCTTTTCAAACCAATATTCTGGCTTTGAATGCGGCGGTTGAAGCGGCACGCGCAGGTGAGCAAGGTAAAGGGTTCGCGGTGGTCGCAAATGAAGTACGCCGACTGGCGCAAGGTAGCGCCGAAGCCGCCAAAGAAATTAAGGATTTAATTACCAGCTCTAGCGCCGCTGTCACCAGCAGCAGCAAGCAATTGCAACAAGCAGATAGCACGATGCAAGAAATTGCCAGTAATGTTCATCAATTACACGAATTAATTGCCCATATTACGCGTGCCGGGCAAGAGCAAAGTACCGCAATTGCGCATGTCAATCAGGCGATTAATGAAATCGATGAATGGACACAGCAAAATGCCGTCTTGGTTGAACAAGCCAGTCATTCAGCGGAACAACTCGAGCAGCAATCGCACACCCTGGTTGATGCCGTCAGTAAATTTAAAGTCCGCATCTTACCCGCAAGCGCTGCGCTGAACCCGATACACCTGGTCAGTCAAGAAACGTCAACACAAAAAGTGTATTCATTAAAACAAAGTCGTAAAGCCTTACGGGCTTAAAAACGGCTTAGTGAAATTCAGCAAAATGGTGGCACGCTTCAAAACATATTCAAGCTGCCACCTTAATAAAACTGCGCATGCCAGCCTGGTTCCGGAACCACACTGGCATCGCTAATCGAGTTAGCGGCCAGTTTTGCGCAATATACGGTCTTCTCGTGTTCGTTGCTCAATTCCTGGTCTGCCAGTATCACTTGATTTTGTTTGCCACGAATTTCAAGCTGATGCCGGGGTTCGGAATAACAAATTGCCACGCCTTTGGGGTTAGGCATGAACAAGCGATAGTACCAGGGGATGATTTCTTTTAACGCACGCGTGGCTGCGGCACTGCTGTCAGCAACGGCCGAGTAAGCGAACCCGGCTTCATTCAAGACGGGAAATAACTGAATATCGATCAGCAAAGTTTTACGCCGTTTATTCGCAATAAACTCAGCCCCTTCTGCATAAGCTTTTGCATCGATGGGGATACTGACTTCACCCGTTTCGCTGATTTTTACCTTTTGCCTTGACTCTTTACCTTCCAGGCTGATTTGCAAATCCGGCACGGCTTGCCGGCTTTTCGCATCAAGTACCCGTAAGCTGATACGCACATCGCGCAAATCCAAGGCTTGCAGCCGTGTCATCATTTGATAGGCACGCTGATACGGCATGATAGCGGGATCACGAATGGCCGTAATTTCGACTGGGGCCTGAACTTCCGGCAAACTGGCTGGCGCAGATGCGGCAGGCTCGGATGCCGGAACTGGCGGCTCAGCCGCATAGAGCAAAGTTGGAAGCAACAAGCTCAGAGCCAAAAAATAGCGGCTTAATTTGCGCTGAGGCAGTACATGCAAGCTGTGGGACAGGGCAGGCTTCATCAAATTGATCATCCTTATTTTAACAAAGGTCGTGATTCGGGTTCAGGGCATTTAGCATAAAACGGCCAGGGTCGCGCCACCAGTGGCGTAACAAAAGCAGCGCATATCACGCTATGCCAGTGCAATTTGGGCGACTTTAGCGGGTAGCCGCGCAATCAGAAAGATCAGCCAGAATTTCAGTCACTACCTGCACGATGCGGGCGAAATTGAGCAATCCTGCCCCCTCACCGATCGATTCCATGAGCGCGACCTCTGCACAACTTACTGCGCGGCCAAATTTGAAGCCTGTGAGGCTCGCTATGCCCTGGCACAGGTGCTTTTATCGACATCAACGCTGAGCGCTCGCGACTTTGTGCAGAGGTCTCTGACCTGAATTGGGCTAGCGGTGCAACAGAAAACCCTAAGCAAAGCGCAGCTATTTCGCTCCTTTGTCAGGCTTGCTTACGATTACAAACTATACGCCGACCATTTTGGTAATTTATAACGAACTTATTTTCTTTAAACTCATCGACTACCCCCGTCAATACACCGTTACCACTTAGCGACAGGGTTTTACCATCGTAAAAGTAGCGCCCCACTAATTTCTTATTGTTGGATAGCGCGTCAACGCTACCATCCTGATTCAGGGTCATTTCAAAACCATTCCCGGTAATCGGTGAAAAACAAACCCAAAGACCAGCAATTTTGCTATTTGGCGTCGCTTCGCCACTCGCGCGCTCACCGCCACTACGCTCGGGAGCGGTACTCTCTATCGTTAAACGACCTACCCCCTTGCCCGTGTTTTTACGATTTTGCATACTGCGTATCCAATCCACGGGTACGGCAAAATTCAGGTTTTGCCCACTGCGATGTTGAAAGGTGGTGATACCAATTAATTTACCCGCAGCGTCGAACAGTCCACCACCACTTGATCCTGGTGAGATTGGGGTCGTCGTCTGAATAATTTTTCCCGTGCCATCCAGATCACGCAGAGAAGAAATAATGCCATCGCTGATGGTCAGATCCAGGCCTTGCGGTGCGCCCAGCGCATACACTTTTTGACCTATGCGCAAACTCTCGGCACTGCCCAATTGCACAGCAGGCGCATCGATCGCGTCGCCCTGCAACTTACACAAATCATAAACTTCATCGGCAACGATGACTTTAGCCGCCATCGTTTTACCCGCCACATGCAATTTGAGTTGCGTACCATTGCGGGTGACATGGCAATTGGTGATCACGACACCATTTTCTATCACCACCCCACTGCCCATGGAAATACGCTGACCACTGCTGTTGAAAACCTGAATCAAGGCCGTACTTTTTGAAAGTTCTGCATACAATTGTTCGGCAGATTTTAACGTCGATGCCTCATTTGAATTCGCTGCAGCAGCGGGTAGCGTCGCGGTGACTGATGGTGCTGCCGTGGCGGAAGCGGTTTCAGGCTTGCTGGCGAGTGCAGCCAATTGCGCTTGCTGTTGCGCTAATTCGCGCTGCGCCTGAGCTGCCGCGCGCTCACTTTCTTCTTGCCGGATACGCTCTTGCGACGCTTTACGCTTACTCGTTAAATGCCAGGAATACGCCCCCCCGGCAATCGCCACGAATACCAGGATCAGCATGGGCAAATGCAAACTGGCGCCAATTTGTTGATGCCAGCCGCTAAGATCCCTTGCATTTAGCTTAAGCTTAATACGCTCAGTCATAAGTAAACTGTGAGGTAAAAAATCACAGTATAAACCAGACCCGGGCTAATCCGACTTAAGTTTCAGGGTTTCATTCACTGACTATACTTTTGCAGTAATTGCTGCATCCAGCTCAATTTGGCCGCCAACGCCGTATCCTGCTGCGCCCATAGTGCTAATCGCGTAGCATATCCGGGCGTCATCATCCAGCCAAATACTTCGGCTTTGTCCTCTTCCGGACCGTAGCCGGCATAGCGACTGACTAAGCCCTGGGCCGGATGACCGCGGTTTTCAAATTGCTTACCATAAGCCGTAGCACCGCCTTGCCCATACTCCGTGCCGGCGGGATTCAAGGCTAACCAGGCAGGATCGCGGAAATAAAAATCCTTAAATAAGCGGTGTTCTATGACGTGATAAAACTCATGGTGGGTACGCATTTCCATGCCCGCCAGACAAAGTTCGGGATGGCCGTTATCGGCGTACACCAGACTATCGGTTTCAGGCGCAGGCATAGCCAGGCGGAATTGGCCATCAACATTCAAATCTTTGACTAT
Organism: Undibacterium sp.; assembly: GCA_041913845.1. GTDB lineage: Bacteria > Pseudomonadota > Gammaproteobacteria > Burkholderiales > Burkholderiaceae_D > Undibacterium. The sequence continues at coordinate 225,314 of JAYSEN010000003.1, read as the reverse complement.
CGCAATATCGCGTACTTGCATATGCTGAAAGAATACCGGGGAATAGCGCGCTAATGCGGGCAAGATAGCGTCGAGTAAGCGACTTAAACGTTGCCGGTCAGCGAGTTCATCAGCAAACGGCAAAGCTTGGGCGTGCGGACTTTGCAATTGCCATTGCACCCGCAAACCACGCAATGCTAAAGCGCGTTCGGCGCGCTGCCGGAGCTCAGCCAGACTGGCGACGCTAGCACTAGCAGCATAGGCAGGCGCCTGCCCCGGACATTCGGCACGCATACTGTCATTGTGTGCGGGATTGGCCAGAGCTGCGCGCTCAGTCTGGCGGTAGGGAGCGGTGTTACAGGCGCTCAATATCAGCGCAGTCAAGGTAACACTGCATAAACGAGAAAAATGAAATATCGACATAGCTTAAAAAAATTTCGGCACCAGACACTCTGGTGCCAGGGGATTTACTTAAAAACTGTACTTAGCACTGACTTGCACATAACGCCCCAACTGATTATGGAAAGAAGCATTAAAGCCTTGCAAATAGCCTATCATGGAGGCATCAAATGGCGCTTCTTTATTCGTCAGATTTTGCACGGTCAGGCTTAAGTTCAAATTCTTTTTATAACGGTAAGTCAGGTAGGCATCGCTCGTCAACCAGGAACTGATCTGGCAATACGAGGGATTTTTTTCCTGATAAGTGCAATTTGATTCAGGTGTCGCTTTCAACTGATAGCCAGCCACATAATTCCAGCTTAAACCTGCATTCAAATCGCCTTTTTCCCAACCCAGGCCAAAACGTGCACGATTTTTCGGGGTGATGTAATAGCCCGCTAAATCGGTTTTTTCAGCGCTGGGATTTTCACCGGTTTTAAAACTCAGTACCCGGTTTAAACTCGCATTCAAACGCAGTTTGCCATACTCGGCCAGCGGCAATTCACCACGCGCATCCAGGTCAATACCACGCACTTCAGTTTGCGCCAGATTCGAAGTCAGCAATAACAGCTTATCGATGACATTGGTACCTGCATGGCGTATCACCAGATTCGGGTAAGCGCTTTCGTGGTCAAGCAAATACTTGGCACTTAATTGCGAGACTTCATCACGACGCTGTATCGCGTAATAATCGAGTGCCATCGACCAGCCATTAGCCGGTTCGATTACTGTACCCAAAGTAAAGCTCTTGGATTTCTCTGCTTTCAAATTCGGATTTTGGCCGATTTCATATTGCACATAGCGATCACACTGGGCGTTATCGGCAGTAAACACCGGGCAAAACTTAGGATCTTGCACCTTCATATAACCGGCTATCGTGCCCGAATTCATTTCTGGCAAAGTCGGCGCGCGGAAGCCATGCGCATAAGTCGAGCGCAAGGCCCATTGCGGTAAAACCTTCCATTTGACACCAAATTTCGGCGTCGTCGCGGTACCGAAATCGTTGTAGCGATCTACCCGTACCGCCGCATTGAGTTCCAGATTTTTTAAGACTGGCGCAACGATCTCGCCATAAACAGCGGCGACGTTACGCTTCCCTTCTGAACCAGTAATCGTGAATAACTGAATGGCGCCTGATGAAAATAAATGATCGGGAATTGAGCTGAATTTCTCTTGACGGAATTCACCACCCAAGGCGACGCCAACCCGGCCACCCGCCAATTGCCAGAGTTCACGGCTGGCTTTTACATCGATTAAGGTGGTGCTGGTATCAGATAAATTACTCATCGATGGATACAAGCGCGACATCAAACCCGCATCATTCGCCGCCGCATTACCGAGCACGAAGTTTTTATTGACGTAGCCATTTTTATCCAGCACTTCGCCGGTCAAGATTGCATCTTGAAGATAACCGCGATAACGGATTTCACCTTTGGCCTTGGCATACATCACACCAACTTCGGTATCCCAGGCCCCCAGATTGCCACGCAAACCCAAGGTTAAGCGCAGATTGTCGTTGGCAGAATGAATCCGGTTTTGAATATCATCAAAGTTATAACGCACGGCGGCAGGTTTGTCTTTGAGTGGATTTTGCGGATGACCAACTGGCAGCACCAGATAAGCAATTGGCGAACCCGGCGCATTGCCAAACTCACCTTTGACATCGACTAAATCATAAGTGTAAGCGGCATAAGCTGAGGTGCCATAACTAAAGGTATTGGCGGCATATTTAACCCGGCTAAACGAAGCATCGCCAAAAGCCTGCCAGCCTGAACCCAATTCGTAAGTCGTGGTGGCGTAGATGGAATCATTGGTCGAGGCCGATACCACATTCACATTTTTAGTGTTATCCAGCACGCAGCGGCCATTTAGCGCTGGCGTAGCGGGGTCATTCAGTGGCGTACAGCCAGACAGTGGCGCAATGAAATCGCCACCGTAATAGCCACCAGTTTGATAGACATTGCGATAAAAACTGGAACGCGAATCGCCCATATTAAAACGGCGGAAATCAGCATCTTTAGTGCGTGGCCTGGCGTTCGCCAATACCGGATCTTGTTCATGATGGCCGTAATTAATCATCCAGTTATAGCCATCTTTGGCCAGACTACCCTGGCCCCAGGAAAACCCAGCCGAGCGCGCATTCGCATCGCGATAGCCGCTAGTACCCAGACTGACGGAAATTTCTTTACCCTGATAATCTTTACGCAAGATGATATTGATCACGCCCGCAATCGCATCCGCACCATAAATCGCCGAAGCCCCGTCGAGCAAGGTTTCTATGCGCTCTATCGCATCCACCGGAATCGAATTGGTATCCACAAACGACGCTGTGCCAAAGCCATAGGGCGCGGTACGACGCCCATTCACTAACACCAGGGTCGAACCCACACCTAAACCACGCAGCGAAATCCCCGCTGCACCAAACGACTGCGTTGGTGGCCCTTCGGTGTTATAGCCACCGGTATTCCCGGCGGGCACATTGCGCAAGACATCGGTCAGCGTCACCGCGCCGCTGCGGGCGATTTCTTCTTTGCTGATGACTTGCACCGCCGAGGCGGTTTCGGCATCAACCCGTTTAATCCGGCTACCGGTGATTTCCACCCGCTCAGTCGCGGTTTCGCTTTGTTGGGCATGGGCTGGCTGGAACACCAAGCCAGAAAAAAGTAAGGCGATGGCTTGGGCCATCGGGCGTCGTTGTAACATGTCTGCTCCTGATTATTATCACGCCGTTGATACGGTTCGGAGTCAGAGTGTGGTGGAGTCGTTGATTTTGGGTTTGTCAAATTCTGCTGAATTTGCACAAAACTGCTATCACTTACCTTTGCGTAAGGATATTGAAACAAAAAGCCATACTAAAGTCTGGGCTGATATCAGGTCTGATCAGCTCTGATTCGTGCGATTAACGCCGATCACGCCGAAAACTCGCGGGTGGCGTGCCAAAGGCTTGCGTGAAGGCGCGGGTGAAATGGCTGGCATTATGAAAGCCAAATTGCACTGCGATATCCACCACCCGCATATTGGTTTCCAATAAGGTTTGACGGGCGCGTTCTAAACGCAGGCGATTGACATATTGATGCGGTGGCATACCGATCGCACGTTTAAATTCACGGGTGAAATGCGATTCACTCATGGCGCAGAGTTGCGCCAGCTGGGTATTACTGATGTCGTCTTCCAAACGCTCTGAGATATGATCGAGCACGCGGCGTAAGCGCGCACCACCTAAACTGCTGTGATCAGCCAGACTGTGTTTGCCATTGGTGCGGCCATAGTGTTCGAGCAAATACGCCAATAAAGCGGTGACTAAACCATCGCAATAATACGGCGCTAAAGGTCCCGCCATGGCATCAGCATCGAGCATTTTATGCACCAGACTTAAGACTTCGGTGTCAGGCTGGTAGCGGGTTGCCGCGAGGTCGAGTGGAATCGCATCGCCACGCTGGCGATTAAACTCATCGACTAAGGTCGTCGGAATAAAAATATTCACGATGTCGCAACTGCTTAAGCGGCTCCAGCTTGAACTCTCACCCGGTGGGCAAATGCGGAAACGATTCGCCGCAATCACGCCGCCCCAAATCGTGGTATTGCCATCCCAGATGCAGGCTTCCATCGGTTCCAGCATCACCGCAATGCGGTAACTATCCTGATGCGGGCTGACTGGCTGTATGCTGTGATCGCTTTGTTCGGCGCGCCAGCGCACGATCGCGGCGTGGCTGGCTGGCAAGGGACCGATGCAGGTTTGCAGTGGCGTGTGCACGCCGCTGCGGACAAACCATTGTTCAAGTTGTTCACGACTATCGACGACTTGATTGCGCATAGCTCCCTCGCCTGGTACTTGGATCAGCCAGCTTTGGCTTGCTGCTCAAACTCGTGATGGTATTGCGTCACACGTTCGACTTCATTTTTCGAACCCAAAAATACCGCGACCCGTTGATGCAGTTTTTCAGGCTGAATATCGAGCATGCGCTGACGGCCATCGGTGGCCATACCGCCCGCTTGTTCGACGATGAAAGACATGGGATTGGCTTCATACATCAAACGCAGCTTGCCTGGCTTATCGGGTTCGCGCGCATCCGCCGGGTACATAAAGATACCGCCGCGATTCAGAATACGATGCACGTCAGCCACCATCGAGGCAATCCAGCGCATATTAAAGTTTTTGCCGCGCACGCCGGTTTCACCGGCCAGCATTTCATCGACATAGCGTGTCACGGGCGGATACCAGTGGCGCGTATTCGAGGCATTGATCGCAAATTCCTTGGTATCTGCGGGGATTTGCATATTGCGTTGAGTCAGTACCCAAGAACCCATTTCACGATCCAGCGTGAAGCAATTTACGCCATTGCCTGTGGTCAGCACCAGCAAGGTTTGTGGGCCGTAAACTGCATAACCAGCGGCGACTTGCTTGCTGCCAGGTTGCATGAAATCGGCTTCAGTCGGAGTTTGCATGCCATCCGGGGCTTTTAAAACCGAGAAGATGGTGCCGATAGAGACATTCACATCGATATTGCTGGAGCCATCGAGTGGATCGAATAACAGCATGTATTCGCCCTTAGGATAGCGATTTGGAATCAAATGCAGGCTTTCCATTTCTTCTGAGGCCATCGCCGCTAAGTGGCCGCCCCATTCATTCGCTTCGAGCAAAATTTCATTGGATAAAATATCCAGTTTCTTTTGCACTTCGCCCTGAATATTTTCGCTCTCGGCCGAGCCTAACACTTCGCCGAGTGCGCCCTTGCCCACTGCATGGCTAATGGTTTTGCAGGCGCGCGCCACCACTTCGATCAACAGCCGCAGTTCGGCTGGTATGGTATTGTGCTGGCGCTGTTCTTCCACCAGATACTGAGTCAGACTGACACGTTTCATAGTATTCCCTATTAAAAATGAGGACGCAATCCCGACGCGGCTTTTCAAGCATTTTCGTCTGATAAGCCGCGTCCCTGCTGCGTTTTCTATTTATGCTGCTAAAGCTTTCAACACCACTTCGGCGACGTCTTTCGACAAATTCTTGGTCGCTGCGACTTTTTTCAAAGCCTCACGCATCAAGTCTTGCAAAGCCGCCGGGTATTTATTCCAGCGATCCAGGCTACGCGCCAAACGCGCCGCGACTTGCGGATTGAGCTTATTCAAGGCGATCACGCACTCAGCCCAGAGCGCATAACCGCTGCCATCGGCGGCGTGAAATTGCGCCGGATTGGCATTGCAAAAGCTGAATATCAAACTGCGCGCACGGTTAGGATTAGCCAGCGTGAAAGCCTTATGCTGCATCAGCTTACGCACGGCCGCGACATCGCTATGCAAGGCCATCGCTTGCAGGGCAAACCATTTATCAATCACCAGTGCTTCATCTTTAAATTCTTTGTAGAACTGGGTCAGTGCTTGCGCGACTTGCTTAGCCTGGGCTTTATCAGCGCGGTAATTGAGTAAGCTGTTTAAGGCAGCGATGCGGTCAGTCATGTTTTCTGCCTCATCAAACTGCACCCGTGCCAGCTCAAAAGTGGACGGCTCTTGCCATTCGCAGAGGTAAGACAAGGCAGCATTTTTCAAGGCGCGTTTCGCCATAGCGGCGCTATCCGGACTGAATTTCCCTGGCGTCAGATTCGCTTCATACGCAGCTAACAAATCGCCGCGTAAAGCTTGTGCCAGGCTTTGTTTAGCGAATAAGCGCGCAGTGCGTATCGCTTGTGGATCAACCACCGCAAATTCTTCAGCGATCATCGCTTCAGATGGCAGTGTCAAAACCAATTCGCGGAAAGCCGGGTCTAAATTGGTGTCTTGCAATACTTTTTGCATCGCCGCGATGAATTCGGCGTCCAGGCTCAATTCAGCACCAGCTTGTACGGCTTCGGTGAGTTTCACCAAACGGCGCATCGCTAAACGCTGCCCCGCTTCCCAGCGATTGAACGGGTCGCTGTCGTGATTCAGTAAGTGCTGCAATTCGGCATCGCTGTAATCGATTTCCAGCACCACCGGCGCTGAGAAATTACGCAATAAAGAGGGCACAGGTTCAGCGTCGATTTGTTCGAACACAAATTCTTGCTCGGCCTCAGTCAATTCCAACACCAGATTGCTAGCCCCGGCGTGTTGCGGGTAACTGGTGCAATGCAAGGCGATATCCTGACCCGCCGCATTCAATAAACCGGTGCTGACTGGAATATGGAAAGGCAGTTTTTCAGTCTGACCTGGTGTTGCCGGGCAAGACTGGCTTAAACGCAAAGTGTAGCGCTGCGCTTCTACATCATAATGACGGCTGACTTTGACGCGTGGCGTACCAGCCTGGCTATACCAGCGTTCAAATTGCGTCAGATCGCGACCATTTGCGTCGGCCATCGCAGCGCGGAAATCATCGCATTCCACCGCTTGACCATCGTGACGCGCAAAATACAAATCCATGCCTTTACGGAAACCATCGCGGCCAACCAGAGTTTGGTACATGCGCACCACTTCCGAGCCTTTTTCGTAAATCGTGACGGTATAGAAATTATTGATTTCAACGTAAGAATCAGGTCGTACCGGATGCGCCATAGGGCCAGCATCTTCCGAGAATTGCACCTGCCGCAGCACTTTGACGTCATCAATACGTTTAACCGCACGCGCTGAATCGGAACCGGCTAAATCCGCCGAAAATTCCTGATCGCGGAACACCGTCAAGCCTTCTTTCAAAGACAATTGGAACCAGTCGCGGCAAGTGACGCGGTTACCGGTCCAGTTATGGAAGTATTCGTGCCCGACCACGGCTTCTATGCCAGCGTAATCGGTGTCAGTAGCGATGCGTGGATTGGCTAACACATACTTAGTATTGAAAATATTCAAGCCCTTGTTTTCCATCGCCCCCATATTGAAGTCCGAGGTCGCGACGATCATGAAGCGATCTAAATCCAGCTCCAAGCCAAAGCGTTGTTCATCCCAGCGTATCGAATTTTTCAGCGAATCCATCGCAAACTGGGTTTTTTCCAGGTCGGCCGGTTCTACCCAGACTTGCAATAAAGCGCGACGGCCTGATTGCAATTTGTACTTTTCTTCTATGCAAACGAAAGAACCTGCCACCAAGGCAAACAGATACGAAGGTTTATTGAAGGGGTCTTGCCATTTAGCGTAATGACGACCATCGCCAAGATCGCCTTGTTCCAGCAAATTACCGTTAGAGAGCAAGACTGGGAATTGCTTTTTATCGCCGCGCAACATCACGGTGTATTTGGCCATCACATCGGGACGATCCGGGAACCAGGTAATGCGGCGGAAACCTTCGGCTTCGCACTGGGTGATCAGGTTACCGCGCGAGGCATACAAACCCGACAAAGTGGTATTTTTTTGCGGATTGATCAGGGTTTCGATTTCCAGCACGATCTCGTCAGGCACATTCGGGATGCGCATCACTTCGCCAGCGATCTGATACTGCGATTTTTTCAGATTGACGCCATTGATACGGATTTGCAATAACTTCAGACCGTCGCCAAACAACACAAGGTCTTTTTCTGCGCTGTCGGGATTGCGCCGCAAGGTGGTGCGGGTAGCGACGTGGGTCGCGGTCAAATCCAGATCAAAACCCATTTCTACGGTATCGACCCAAAAACCCGGGGCGACATAATCTTTGCGATAAATGGTCACAGGTGCGCTGCTTGGTTTAGCCATGTCTCGACTCTCTCTTCATTGTGAGTTCAGTTCAGATTGTCATTGCCGCCAGGCCAGACACGCCGCCGCGCTGCCAGCAAGGACATGTTGATGAAAATGGCAGACATTGTACCAAGAGCCATGCCGCTTAGGGATGTCTGTGCTGACTAAACTGCAGTGCCAGCCCAGGATGTGCGGCTTTCAACACAGGATAAGATGACGATTTGTGAGTAATCTGGCTATTTTCGATACACAATAAGGCTGCACAAACAAAAAAACCAGATACCGCCGGCCTCCAGCCGTATCTGGTTAAGAAATTTTCTGGGCAAACTGTGCCCAGACTTAGTTCCTTAGCGATTTGCCAAAACCTTGGCCGTGGCAGAAATCCCTTTCCAGGCCATAGGTGTATCGAGTAATTCAACCTTAGCGATGCGCTTGGCGGCGCTGACATTCACCGCCATGATACGGAAGCTATCGCCATCTTTGGGATTCAGGAAATTCGCTGGCGGCGTACTGGATGGGTTACCCGCAGCGCGTTTTCCAATTTGCAACATCACGTGCTGGACTTGCCCGCCTTCATAGCTGATACGCAAGCTATAGTCACAACCGCTGGCATGGCAATAGCTAAACACTTTACCGTTTTGCGGATGAATTTCCTTTAACTGCTCGGGCTTAGTCGGATCAACCAGACGACGCAAATTACCTATGTAGGCTGCAGGTATGGGGAAAATCTGGGTCACACCCGCGGTATTGGCGCGACTGATACTGAAGAAAATAGTTTGCACCGGCACATTGCGTTGGCTGGGGAAACCATTGTCAAAGCCAAACTGATCGGCTTCAGCATCGGTTTTTGGCAGGTAAGGCACACGTTTTTGCGCCAGACTATCCCAGCGGCTATAACCCGTCGCCGAGTTAGCATCGATAAAGATGCGCCCGCCCTCATACACGCGCTGACCTTCGTCATCGATACGGGTCTTGCCTTCCATAAAGCGCTGCATCTGGCCGACGTTGAAGTCAGAGAACATGCCAAAAATATCGGATTTGGCGCGATCGGTGCCGCCACCTTGCATAGGGTCTTGTTTGACGCAGCGTCCAGCCTGGTCTTTGATGCGCTCAGGATCATCAACACAAGCGCCTTGATAATCCTCGGCACTGACGGGCACTAAGTGCGTCATAAACCGCATTTTCTTGCTGTCAAAACCCCAGGCCGAACCGAGTAAGCTACCGCCTATGTAGGGATAAACGCCCTCGTTATAGGCTTCACCAGCATGTGGCAAACCTAAACCATGACCGACTTCATGGATAAACACGCCGCTAAAAAAATGATCGCCTGTAGCATGGGTGCCGCCGCCCAAGCCACCACCGACATCTTCGAACTCGCCTTTTTTATTCAACATCATTAAAGGCGCATACATTTGATTATTGGTGTGAAATTCGCCATTCGCCGCTTGCAAGGCTTCCAGCACGCCCAGGGCACTGCCCATTACCGCATAGCCCTCGCGTTGCTGATCGCTGTTTTCTATGCGGTAAGCGGAATTTTTACCATCGGGCGAGACAATGAAATACGGCCAGTCGAGGCGCTTGATAGCATGGTTTTTCACTGTCAGGCGCGCGACTGGCCACTTCATGTATAACTCATCAAAGGTAGCTTGATCTGGTTTAGAAACCGTGGCAAATGGCGCGGTATTGTTATCGTTAGCGCCAAACAAATACATAGGCACGATCAAGGTTTCCAGATCACTATCGGCACCAACCAGCGGTTTGCGCTCGGCGCTGGCAGCCAGATTATCCGCCACCACACGCAAACTCATTCCAGGCTTGACATAATTGGCAGGAATCAGGGCATGATACAAGTCACGCGCATAGGGCGCGCCCTGATCTTCAGTGGGCGGCAAATCTTTAGGTAATTTCAAGGCAATCTCGGTTTGCTTTTGCTGATACAACCAGACTTCCAGCTTGGGATTTTGCACGGGTTCGCGATTTTTAAAAGACAGCATCACCAAAGTATCGCGCGCCCCTGTCAAATGCAGATTGCCTATGGTGTCACCTGCCTCATTTTGCCAACTCCGGCCTTGCTCGGGAATCACATGGCTTTGCGCAAATTCCAGACGCCCCAGTTGCAACTGATTTTGTGCTGCGACCAGGCCCGCTGGCGCCAAAGGTGCTGGTTTAGTATTCGCGGTATGGGTGTCAGAAGCGCCACCACAAGCACTCAGGCAGAGTACGGCAATGCTGGCCGTCAGACTGCTGTGCCAGTGCGAATAGTACGGTAATTTGCGGTGAGATTTGTGCATACTTGGGCTCCGGAAAGTTAGCCTGAACTCATACGGATTCAGGACAAGTTGTTTGCATTTCGACAAAGACTAATCGAATTCTGAGCTTAAGGAATTTTTCATTACACTCAGTTACCCAAGGCGAGCAAACCGTAATGCAACGAACCCGAAAACAAACTAAACAGCGCGAATTTGCCAGACCCTGGCAGCAACAATCAACATGAAAGGACGCCAGACAGAGCGCATTATCAAAGCCAAGGCTTGCGGTAAATTAAAGCGCAAAGGCGGGCGATACACGTCGTTACCTAAGCGATCAAAACAGCGTATAGTATTCTAAGTGAGACCTCACTTTGGCACTCAACGCTGACTGGGACAGACAACCATGAACACAGAAATCTACGAAATGCCACGCAGACTCCTGATCGGTCTGCTGCTTATCCTGCTAAGCGCTTGCGCCAGCACCTTTACCAGCCAGGTCAGCAGCTTCCACGAATGGCCTGCTAGCTATGACAAGAAAACCTATTTATTTGAACGAGCGCCAGAACAAGAAAACCAACCCGAGCACAAGCATTACGAAACCGAGCTGGCGCAACAATTAAGCAAACTGGGATTTATTGCCGCCAATGATGCCGCTCAGGCGCAGTTAAAAATCAGTTTGCGTTATGCCAGCAGTCTGAAAGAGTTGGAATTGTCGCCGCTTTCGCCGTACTGGAATCCGTATTTTTATGACCCTTATTGGCGCTATCACTATCGTCGCGGCTGGTATTATCGTTCGCCCGTCTGGATGCGTGGCATGGCGAATGTCAGCGCCACTTACCTGCATCAGTTAGAAATAAAAATCAGTGAAGTAAATGGTGGTAAAACCCTGGCTGAGATACGCGCCAGTACCGAACAAAGCAATCAGGAACTATCCTTGTACATGCCAGCTTTGATACGCAGTGCTTTAAGTGACTTCCCTGGGGTTTCTGGCAAAACCCGCGAAGTTCATTTTAGCGAAAACGAAAAGCCTTAATTGCGACTTTCCATATTCGCAGCAAAAAAGCCGTGACTTACTGTCACGGCTTTTTTTATCACGAGCAGTCAAAACGAAGCGACTACTTTATGGCGCAATCAAATCTGCCGCAGGTAGCACCAGGTTGACCTTGCTTCAGGCTGGTGGATTGGCTGGTGGGTCACGCAAAGCTTCAACCAAGGCACGGTCTATCAGCGATTCTGCCGGGACTTGGGTCGCCATCGCGGTTTTGAATTTATTGATTAACTCTTCACTCGAAATCGAAAAAGCGTCGTGTCCTTGACGATTCGTGAAGATATAGCGCGTGCGTTTTGGGCTGACCCAGGCCAGTTTGAAACGTGTGGTCGTGCCTTGTTGATTATGGAAGTCGATTAAGGTACCGCGCTCCATATCATCGATCGCCCGGGCCCACTCATCGAATTCCTGATTCCTATGATCGAGCACATGCCGGTTTAAGCGTTTTTCGCTGGCGCGCTGGGCAATATTGACAGCGATTTCCAATTGCCGTCGTGGCGAATACTCCAAAGGTGCACGCGCTATGGCAGCATGTCGCTCCGCCAATTTAGAAAAGAAAATAACCCGCTCAGGCTCGTCCCACTTAATGGCATTCAACCAGGCATTCAGCAAGGTCAGCATCGCGGGTAATTTACTGACTAATTCCTTGCGTTCTTCCGCACTATTCTTAGGCTTTAAACTCCAGATTAAGTCATCCATAGTACGCAAGGCATTTTCCAATGCGTGCGGTTTTTCTTCTTTAACATTATGCGCAATAGTTAAAATTCGTATCCATTGCTCACGTAAAAACACTTCTAAAAATCCCGCAACCTCACCCGTATCAACCCGTATCGCCACATCATTTTCAGCTAATTCGCGGGCAATCCGCATTTTTTCTTGTTTTAAGGCGTGCGCTACCGGTTCGCTAATCGCAGCTTCTGCCTGCTCTTCTTCGGATTTCAAAAATGCTTCGAGATCAGCAACCACGTCAGAAAACAAATCGATTTGCTGATCAAAATCCTGCTGCACCCGGTCAACTATCCCCTCTATCATTTGATACAGCGGATCTTCATTATTGCTTTCAGGCTTAAGCATGACACTCGATTGCGCCAGCTTATCGATTAATACCCGGGCTGGGTGGGTCTCTTTGAAAAAGAAGTCTTTATCCAGCAGCGCCACTTTCAAAGTAGGGATTTGCAATTGCCCTATCAGTGCCTTAATTTCTTCTGGAATATGCGGGTCACCAAACACATAGTCAAAAATACGTGCCAATAATTCTATCGTGTTCTGGTCTATCGAGGTCAGGCTCTCGGCCCCGGGTTGTTCGCGCAAAGCCCGTAGTTGCGAGGCATTCGTGGCCATCACCGCATTCATGCTGGCACGCTGCAAATTTGTCAGATAATCAAAAAACTGGCGATCTATCATGACCATGTCTTGCGCCGATGCATTGGCATTAAATGGCAAACCGCCGCCATAAGGCGCGCCGGGATGACTACCTCCCTGGCCCACGCCGAATGCTGAACCACCAGAACCAGGCTGCTGACTCGGTGCCAGATTCACAGGTTGACCTTCGCCCGAAAAAATATTTCTGAGTTTGGATTCGAGATAAGGATCACGCATAAAACTGTGTTCGTTGCGGCCATGGCCTTCGCCCTTACGACGATAGGCTTCACCGATCTCCGGTAAAATATTTCTTTCCACCAAGGCTTGATTAAGTTCGCGATATACTGGCTCGAGTTGAAACAACACATCGGGTTGTATCAGACGCAAAATAATCTGATGCGTTTCTGGATTCGAATCAAACTCTATCCACGCTTGATGCACCGCACGAATAAAGAGTTCGGGGCGAAACGGATTTTGTGAAACGCTAATGGGAGTGCGACGGAAGATATGGCCGATACGCGCATTCAGGGCGACCAATTGCTGTGCGTTATTCACTTCCAGCGCTTGCGCCAGATTACGACTGACAACCTTGCTTTCCATTTCTTCAAATGAAACCAGGGAAAAATCCTGCTTTTCATCCTCAGCTTTGGATTTCTTACGCGTATTGACGACACTAACCTCTTTGGTCAGTATGGTATTGATCTGCCCCAGAACCAGCCGATAAAAAGTGGTGCCATTGCGTTTTAATTGCTGATAGGCTTGAAAACTGCTCGACACTTCTTCCGGTCTGATAGTTTGATCAGAAAGCTTAAATAACGCCTCAGTCAATCGTCCGGCAAAGGCTTCCATTTGCGACGAAACCAGATTCGTCGCTATCGGCACCAGACTTTGCAAGATCAAAAGACGGCTGGAACTGGAGAATTCACTTTCTTTGGGCGTGTTAAGCGGGATAGTATCCATTGCGACTTCGTTTGGGTTAAGCGGTTTCAGCCAGGCATTTTACTCTTCGGCAATTTCAATAAACTGACTCGCCTCAGGTTTAAATCAAATTAACAATTTCAGCAATTAACTCTAATTTTTGCCGCACAGTTTACTGCGACAGCCATACAGCAAGGGAGCGCAGGCGCAAACCAGACTCAACTCAGAGTAGCTGATAATTATTACTGAAGTCAGATTGTTTACGTATTGATTTAAAGAAAGTGCAACTTTACTTTTTAGCTATGCTGCATACATGCAACATTTGCGCAATCTAGCATAAGCAAAAAGATAAAGATTTCCTTATTTTGTATCAAACCTGATAATAGTTGGCGGTAAGCCAGGTCAATAGCAAAATAAACACAACTACGCCAAGCAGAACTAATAATAAACGGCCGAATTTTGGACTATCCGCCTCATTTCTCGCTTCAGATTTTGTCATTATTCACTCTGTTAATAAAATACTCGACCCGGTTGTAATGCGCGCTTCCATATCACGATGCGCTTGTATCACCTGATTCAGGGCATATTGTTGTTTGACGTGGATGTGTAATTGCCCGGCCAGCACTTTCTCGAACAAAGAATTGGCTCCTGCAACCAACTCCTCGCGCTGCGCCGTATAGTGTGCCAGTGTTGGCCGCGTAATAAATAAAGAACCACGTGACGCCAATTCACTTAAAGAAAAAGGCGGCACCGCTCCCGATGCATTACCGAAACTTACCATCAAACCACGAGGTTGCAAGCAATCGAGCGAGCCTTCAAATGTGTCTTTGCCAACCGAATCATAAACGACAGGTACGCCCTGACCTTGAGTTAACTCACGCAAACGATGAACAAAATTCTCAGTTTTATAGTTAATTACATGACTACACCCGTTGGCCAAGGCTAATTCTGCTTTTTCTGCACTCCCCACTGTCCCTATCATCGTGACACCCAGCGCTTTGGCCCACTGACAAGCGATTAAGCCGACACCACCGGCAGCTGCGTGAAACAGTATAGTGTCGCCAGACTGCAAACGATGCAATTTTTCAAACAAATAATGCACCGTGAGTCCTTGCAACATCATCGCCGCCGCTTGGCTAAACGAAATCTGATCGGGCAATTTCAGCAAACGCTCAGCCGGAACCAGACGATAATCTGCATAGGCACCGACCGGACCTCCGGCATAAGCGACACGATCGCCCAGCCGCAAATCTTCGACCCCGGCGCCAAGCTCAACGACAGTACCAGCCGCTTCCAAGCCCAATCCACTTGGCAATGCGCAAGGGTATAAGCCACTTCGATGGTAAATATCGATAAAGTTTAAACCACAAGCATGTTGCTTTAGCAAAACCTCCCCGTTCCCGGGCTGGGCAAGTTCGACCGACCTCAGACGCAAAACCTCGGCAGCGCCGACTTCTTCAAAATACACTTGTCTGCTTTGCATAGTAAATCCCATCAAACGTTAATAGCTCGAATACCAACTAAGGCCATGGATAGTGTCTGCATCCTGCGGATCGTGCCCTAATCACAGGTATAGTTAATTTGCCGCCTTATCCCAAGTAAAAAAGCTCTGGCACGTACTTAATTGCAACCAGGATAGGCAGATCGATACATGCTGACACTATTTAACAAAATTAACATCGAATCAGCCAAGAAATTAACCACATGTAACTTTTCGTAAGAGCAATCCCTTTTACACTAAATCTTAATTAAAAACTTATGTCGCTTTGAATTTCCATGTACACACCGCGCCAATTTTTTACTGATATTGAAGTTGCCCGGCCTACCCGGGCGACTGGAATAGCGGTTGCAGATAGCCAATTGCCGCACTCAGCCAAACAAATTTCCCGAGAAAAACCAAGCCAGAATCAGAGTCACGATGTGCGTAGCATCTTCGCACGACTGGCCAAATCCTGAGACTTACTCTTGCTTGCCCAGCCATCTTGAAACTGGCTGATGACTACTGCCAGACTTAAATTCCGCATAAGAATAAGCGCCTGCTATGGTAAAATGCGGCCTTTATCTTGCAAGCTAATTAAAATACGTCGCCGTTAAAATGCAAAATCACTCCACTCATTAGCGTTTTCGACACGACTACATGAGCATGCGACGCTTGCAAGTCAGATCTGGTCACCAAGCCAGATACGCCGTTTTCACTATATTTCAGCGATTCAGGGAAGAGTCATCATGGCAGGACATAGCAAATGGGCCAATATTAAGCACAAAAAAGCGGCTGCAGACGCCAAACGCGGCAAAGTCTGGACACGCTTAATTAAAGAGATCACCGTCGCCGCTCGTATGGGTGGCGAAGATATCAATTCGAATCCACGTTTGCGCCTGGCAGTTGAAAAAGCAGCCGATGCGAATATGCCCAAGGACAACGTCAGTCGTGCCATACAGCGCGGCGCCGGAACCCTGGAAGGTGCTAATTATGAAGAGATCCGCTACGAAGGTTATGGCATAGGTGGCGCAGCAATCATCGTCGATTGCTTAACTGATAACCGTGTACGTACCGTGGCTGAAGTGCGTCATGCTTTTAATAAGTACGGCGGTAATATGGGCACCGAAGGCTCAGTAGCCTTTTTATTTACGCACTGTGGTCAAATGTTTTTTGCTCCAGGCACGAATGAAGATGCCTTGATGGAAGCGGCGCTGGAAGCTGGTGCTGACGACGTCATCGCTGACGAAGAAGGTGGTTTCGAAGTACTGTGCGCACCGTATAGCTTATCTGATTTACGTGCTGCACTGGAAAAAGCCGGGTTCACACCAGAAGTCGCCGAAGTTACCATGAAACCATCGACCACGACTGTATTCACTGGCGACGATGCCGCTAAAATGCAAAAACTGATCGATGCGATAGAAAATCTCGACGACGTTCAGGAAGTCTACACCAACGCGATTATTGAAGAATAAAATGAAAATTCTGGTAGTCGGCTCAGGCGGCCGCGAACATGCCCTCGCCTGGAAATTGGCACAATCTGATCGTGCCCAAACTATATTTGTAGCGCCCGGCAATGGTGGCACGGCTTTGGATGTGCGTTTTAAAAACGTCGCCATCAGCGACCCTGAAGCCCTTGCCGACTTTGTTGAGCAAGAGCAAATAGGTTTGACCGTGGTTGGCCCCGAAGCGCCCCTGGCTGCAGGTATCGTTAACGTATTTCGCGCCCGTGGCCTGAAAATTTTTGGCCCAAGCAAAGAAGCCGCCCAATTGGAAAGCTCGAAAGACTTTGCCAAAGCCTTTATGCAACGCCACAACATTCCCACCGCGGAATACCAAACCTTTAGCGATGTGGCAGCAGCCCATGCTTATATCGATGCCAAAGGTGCGCCTATCGTCATCAAGGCCGATGGTCTGGCGGCAGGTAAAGGCGTGGTGGTTGCCATGGATCTGGCGGAAGCCCATGCCGCAGTCGACATGATGTTATCCGACAATAAACTCGGAGACGCTGGTGCACGAGTCGTCATCGAAGAGTTTTTAGCTGGTGAAGAAGCCAGTTTCATCGTTATGGTGGATGGCAAGAACGTGCTGGCACTGGCAACCAGTCAAGATCACAAACGCTTACTCGACAACGATCAGGGCCCCAATACCGGTGGCATGGGTGCCTATTCGCCCGCCCCTATCGTCACGCCACAATTGCATGCACGCGTGATGCGTGAAGTGATTTTACCAACTGTGCAAGGCATGGCACGTGATGGTATCGTCTTCACTGGCTTCTTGTATGCAGGTTTGATGATCGACGATCTGGGCAATCCTAAGGTGTTGGAATTCAATTGCCGCATGGGTGATCCGGAAACTCAACCTATCATGGCGCGTTTAAAAACAGACTTACTGATGGTGATGGAACACGCGGTAAACGGCAGCCTGGATAGCGTCGAACTCGAATGGGATAGACGTACAGCGATGGGCGTCGTGATGGCAGCCGCAGGTTATCCTGACGCGCCGCGTAAAGGTGACGTAATCACAGGCATCCCCGCCGAAACCAGTGAAACTATGGTGTTCCATGCCGGCACCCAGTTACAGGACAAAACCCTGAGCGTAACCGGTGGTCGGGTCTTATGCGTAGTCGGTTTAGGCGATACCGTCAAACTGGCACAAAAACATGCCTACGATGTGGTTGAAAAAATCCATTTCGATGGCATGCAATACCGCCGCGACATAGGCTGGCGTGCGCTGAATCGCAAACCCTAAGCCCCAGCAAACCGCAATCACACTTTGCCAGACTTCGGTCTGGCTTTGCTATTTTAAACAAGCACAAGCTCATGACTTCAACATCTCCTGATCTGGCCGCGGTTAAGCAGTATTTTTTAAGCTTGCAGCAAAGCATAGTCAGCGCACTCGAACACGCTGATGGCCAAGCCTTTTTGCAAGACAGCTGGCAACGTGCCGAAGGTGGCGGCGGCATTACCCGGGTGATAGAAGATGGCGGCTTGTTTGAACGTGGCGGGGTAAATTTTTCGCAAGTGCAAGGTAGTCAGCTACCGCCCAGCGCAGCGGCAAATCGTCCTGAACTAGCTGGTCAACCCTGGCATGCCATGGGGGTGTCACTGGTTTTGCATCCACGCAATCCGTATATCCCGACGGTGCACATGAATGTGCGTTTCTTTAGCACGCAAACTGCAGCAGGCGAAGCGGTCTGGTGGTTTGGTGGTGGCATGGACTTAACGCCCTACTATGGCTATGCCGAGGACGCAGTGCATTTCCATCGCAGTTGCCAGCAGGCGCTGGTGCCGTTTGGAACCGGGCTTTACCCCGAATTCAAAGCCTGGTGCGATCGCTATTTCTATTTAAAACATCGTCAGGAAGCACGCGGCATAGGCGGGATTTTTTTCGACGACTTTAATCGCTTAGATTTTGCGCAAAGTTTTGCCATGACCCGGGCCGTGGGTGATAGCTTTTTGCTGGCCTACTTACCCATCCTGGAAAAACGCCAGCATCAAGCCTATGGTGAACGCGAGCGTGATTTTCAGGCTATACGCCGTGGTCGCTATGTCGAATTTAACTTAGTTTTGGATCGCGGCACGCATTTTGGTTTGCAATCCGGTGGACGCACTGAATCTATTCTGATGTCTATGCCACCCTTGGTGAAATGGCGTTACAACTGGCAAGCCGAAAACGAAAGCGTGGAAGGACGATTTGCCAGCGAATTTTTAAGCCCGCGTGACTGGTTGGCCCAGGCTTAACGTCACACAAGTTATCAGGTTGCACAGAGTTATTGATCAGGAAGGTGTCAGGCAGTGGTTTCACGGGTATTAGTTTATGGTGGTAGTTTTGACCCGGTGCATTTAGGGCATTTAGCATTGGCGCGTGAATTAGCCAGTGCCTTGCAGGTTGATCAATTACGCTTGCTTCCCGCAGGACAGCAACCACAAAAAGCTTGCTTGCAAGCCCGTGCCAGTGACCGCGTTGCCATGCTGGAACTTGCTTTTGCTGATTGGGATTTGTGTGATTGGCAAATCGACCAACGTGAGATAGCGCGGGCGGCGGCGGGAGTCAGCAATTACACTTACGATAGCTTGCTGGAAATCCGTCAGGAACTTGGCTCAGAATGCGGCCTGTTTTTTGCGCTGGGTGCCGATCAGTTGCAGAATTTAAGTAGCTGGCACCGTTGGCGCGATTTATTTGATTTAGCCAATCTCTGTGCGGTCAGCCGGCCAGGCTACGACACAAATTTATTACCCGACGAATTAGCCGCACTTTGGCAAACCCGACAAATGAATGCGGAACAAATTCGTCACCAAACTCATGGTGCCAGTTATCTGGCGCCGAACTTAGCAGTTGCTGTATCGGCTACCCAACTGCGTACTGAGCTGGCGCAAGCCAGCTTGCAACAACCCGCAGGAAAAACTCTGCCGATTCCGGCTAAGGTGCTAGACTACCTGCAATTACACACAATTTACTAAATTATGGATATTAAAAAATTACAAAGCATCGTCGTCGATGCGCTGGAAGATGTCAAAGGACAAGAAATCCAGGTCTTTGACACGGTGCACTTAACCAGTTTATTTGATCGCGTGATCATCGCCTCGGGCACTTCGAATCGTCAGACTAAAGCGCTGGCCGCTTCGGTACGCGATAAAGTCAAAGAAGCTGGCGAACCGGTCGTTAGCATGGAAGGTGAAACCACTGGTGAATGGGTGTTGGTGGATTTGGGCGGCATCGTTGTCCATATCATGCAACCCGCGATCCGCGCCTATTATCGCCTCGAAGAAATCTGGGGTGATAAGCCGGTAAAAATCGGTGCCGCCAAACGTAAGAGTGCCGCGAAATCGGACGACGATGAAGCAGGTGACAAACCTAAGCGCACGCGCAAAGCAAGCGACCTGGTGGTGCCTTACGATATGATGGCAATCCAGACCACGCTGGATGACGATGAAGACAAGCCAGCCAAGAAGCCTCGTGCACGCAAAGCCGCAGATGGTACTGCCGCACCTGCCAAGACCACACGTACACGTAGCACCAGCAGTGCTGGCGGCGCTGTGATTCCGAGTGGTGGCCGCGTAAAAGTGGCAGCAACCAAGACGGCCGTGGCAGGCGCCAAAGAAGCTGCGGCGAAACGAGCAACACGCAGCCCACGCAATCCCGACAGTGCCAGCAGCACAGCAGCGAAAACCACACGGGCACCACGCGCCAGGAAAGTCGCTGAGTAAGCACTGAGACCTAACCAGGTTAAGCCTGCACCAGCGTCAGGCAAAACTGGATGGTATACACAGCGATTAACTCCATGCCACATCTGAAGCTGGAAAGGCCGGAAGCTTACCCTTCCGGCTTTTTTCATGCCCGGCGCTCGCTCGCGGACGGGTGCAGTTGATTACCCTATGCACAGGCATAAAGCCCTATAATTCAGCCTTGCTTTCCCCCAACTAAGATGAGCAACTGGTATGGACTTGCCGCCCACATTTAACTGAGTAACACCGCTATGCAATTAATTATCGCCGCCGTTGGCCATAAAATGCCGGACTGGATAGAATCGGGCTTTCAAGAGTATGCGAAACGCATGCCAGCCGAATGCCGCCTGAGTTTGAAAGAAATCAAGCCAGTTGAACGTTCAGGTAGCCGTACTGCCGAAACGGTGATGGCGCAGGAACGCGTGAAAATTGAAGCAGCGATACCGAAGGGCGCGCGCATTATTGCACTGGATGAGCGTGGCAAAGACTGGACCAGCGTTGAACTTTCCCGACAACTCACGCAATGGCAACAAGATGGCCGCGATGTGGTGTTTGTTATTGGTGGCGCGGATGGTCTGGATGCCGAATTCAAAGCCAGGGCAGATGGCCTGTTACGCCTTTCCAGCCTGACTCTGCCGCATGGCATGGTCAGGGTAATTTTGGCCGAACAACTGTATCGTGCCTGGTCCATCCAACAAAATCACCCCTACCATCGGGTCTGAGCAAAAGACAAGTAAGATGACGACGTTTGAAAAAATTTATCTGGCCTCCAAGAGCCCTCGTCGCAGTGAGTTACTGCTTCAGGTTGGCATTGATTTTGAAGTGCTGCGCTTACGCGAAGCCGCGCCACGCGGCCCCGACGTGACCGAACTGGTCTTACCTGGCGAAATCGCCAGCGACTATGTGAAACGAGTGACCCAGGAAAAAGCCGATAAAGCCTGGCAAGTTCTGGCCTGGCGTAAGCTGCCTTTGCGTCCGGTTTTAAGTGCCGATACCACAGTAGTACTTGATCAGGCCATCTTAGGTAAGCCTGCAGATACTGCGCAAGCCCAGGCCATGCTGGGAAGCTTAAGCGGTCGCAAACATCAGGTGATGACGAGCATCGCGCTACGTTTTCACCAGCACTTACTGCAAGTCACGCAAGTCTCTGAGGTGAGCTTCCGTGTTTTAAGTGCGGCTGAAATTTCGGCCTATTGTGCCAGTCAGGAACCGTATGACAAAGCAGGCGGTTATGGCATACAGGGCCAGGCAGCGCGCTTTATCGAACACATCAGTGGCAGTTATTCCGGTATCATGGGGCTACCTCTTTACGAGACTGGCCAGTTGTTGCAAGAATTGGCCAGACTGAATCCGCAGGAATCTTTATGAGCGAACAATTACTCGTCAACATCACGCCACAAGAAACCCGCGTTGCGCTGATTGCGCAAGGCGCGGTTCAAGAATTGCATGTCGAACGCACCTTATCACGCGGTTTAGTCGGCAATATTTACCTCGGCAAAGTAGTCCGGGTTTTACCGGGTATGCAATCTGCCTTTATCGATATCGGCTTAGAACGAGCTGCTTTCTTGCATATTGCGGATATCTGGGATGCACGCAGCAATGATGGCAATCCCAATACGCCGCTAAAACCAATAGAAAAACTTTTGTTTGATGGTCAGAGCGTCACGGTGCAAGTGGTTAAAGACCCGATAGGAACCAAAGGCGCAAGGCTGTCTACGCAAATTTCGATTGCGGGTCGTATGCTGGTGTATTTACCGCAAGATACGCACATCGGTATTTCACAAAAAATTGAAGATGAAGCTGAGCGTGAATCCTTGCGGCAAAAGATGCAGAGTTTGCAGCAAGCCGATGACAAGGGTGGCTTCATTGTTCGTACTATTGCCGAAGAAGCGACCACTGAAGACTTGCAAGCGGACATCGAGTATCTGCGCCGCACCTGGGCGACCATCAGTCAATTGGCGAAGACACAGCCGCCAACCAGTTTGCTCTACCAGGATTTAAATCTGGCGCAACGGGTATTACGCGATTTTGTGACCGAAGACACCACCGCAATTCAAGTCGATTCGCGTGAAAATTACCACATGTTGCAAAGCTTCGCCGAGCATTACATGCCATCGGTCATCCCCACCTTGCAGCACTACACCGGGGAACGGCCACTGTTTGATTTGCACGGTGTTGAAGAAGAAATTGAACGCGCACTGGGCCGGCGCGTTGACCTCAAGTCGGGCGGTTATCTGATCGTCGATCAGACTGAAGCCATGACGACGATTGATGTCAACACTGGCAGTTTTGTCGCTGGCCGCAATTTCGATGACACCATCTTCAAAACCAACCTCGAAGCAGCACACGCCATCGCGCGACAATTGCGCCTGCGCAATCTGGGCGGCATCATCATCCTCGATTTAATCGATATGGAAAATGCCGAACACAAGCAAGCCGTGTTAGCCGAATTAAACAAAGCTCTGGCACGTGATCGCACCAAGGTTTCGGTCTCGGGCTTTTCTGCCTTAGGCTTAGTCGAAGTCACGCGCAAACGCACTCGTGAATCGCTGGCCCATGTTTTATGTGAACCCTGTCCAGCCTGTTCTGGCAAAGGTCAGGTAAAAACTGCACGCACTATTTGCTATGAAATTCTGCGCGAGTTATTGCGCGAAGCCAAGCAATTCAACCCACGCGAATTTCGTATCCTGGCGTCACAAGTGGTGGTGGATTTATTCCTTGAAGAAGAAAATCAACACTTAGCGATGCTGGAAGAATTCGTCGGCAAGCCGATTTCCCTGCAAGTCGAAAACGTTTTCCATCAAGAACAGTACGATATTATTCTGATGTAATGCCACTGGCGCTGGCCCGACTCAGCGCCAGATTATCAAGCTGCCTGACTTTGTTCCGCCTGCAAAAAAGTCTGTGCCAGTCTGAGTGTCGCCTGGTCTTGCAAAATATCGCCAGGCCGGTTAGCGTATCCCAATAAACTCCCCCCCCACTCCATGCCTGCATACTCAGCGGTACGGCGACTAGCGACGATTAAGGCGTCAAACATCGCCTTGTCTTCATCGGCAGCCGTACTGATTACGTAAAAACGTTTGCCTTGCATACGCGCCAGAAAATCCAGACCAGGCACACGCATCCAGGCACTCCAGTGTTCAAAATAGAGTTTCGCCGCACTACTCATGTTGTACCAATACAGCGGCGTCACCAGCACCAGATCAGTCGCCGCCAGGGTTGCTGCTAAAAGCTCGGCCAAACGCGCATCGGGGGCAGCATAGACGCCATCGCCGCTATGACGCAGATCGTGAAATGGTGCCAGTTCAGCGATATCCAGAGTTTGCCAATCTTGCACAAAATGCTTCGCCAGACTAGACGCCGCAATCCTGGCCAGTTGCTCAGTATTTCCGCCTTGCCGACCACCACTCGTTAAAAATAAAAACCGCCGTGCTGGCGCATGGTGGTTGGTCGTTTTTTCTTTATCATTCACTATCAGTTCCATCGCTTTCCTTAATTTTGTTTATCGAATTACGCCGACTATTGACTACCTGACTACCGTTAAGTGTGCCCGGTTAAGTCAGCCAACTCCCTGTTCTGCTAACAGTCTAAGGTAGCTAGCGGCTTGCTGACAAATGAGTAATTTTGTGTTTCAAGTTAGCTTTGCTAAACTGAGGCCATGACACGAACCAGCAACCTCATTAATTTGCGTTCTGCCCCCTTAGCCGCCTTGCGCGCTTTTGTGGTGGCGGCGCAAACTGGCAGTTTTAAGCTCGCGGCGCAACAATTAGCGGTAACACCAGCGGCTATCAGCCATCAACTTTTGCAACTCGAAACCTATCTGGGGTTACGCTTGTTTACACGCGCCAACCGTTTGGTAACGCTGACGGCTGAGGGTCAGCAACTCGCTGATGAATTAATTCCCGTGTTTAAACAAATCGAACTCAGCTTGCAAAACCTGACGCGACCCAGCCTGGGCAAAAATAGTCTGGTGGTCAGCGCGACACCCTCGCTGATAAGTAAATGGCTATTGCCACGCCTGACGCAATTTCAACAGTTGCATCCAGAAATTGATGTGCACTTGATGTCGGAAAACACCCCGCATGATTTAGCGCAGGAAGCCGAGATCGACGTCGTGCTGCGTTATGGCAAAGGGCCCTATCCCGAGCTTTATAGCCAGGCCTTGTGGACAGATTTAAAACTGATCGCCATCGCCAAACCTGGCCTGGTGCAGGACGCCCCTTTACCTGTCGCTCGCTACGCCGATTTACTGCGATATAGCGTCTTACGCACGCCCGCGCCAGCTCGTTTCTGGTCGCAAGAAGAGTCAGCACTGACGCGCTTTAGCGAAGAGCGTTGGCAACAATTTCTACTGGATGTGGATTGCCAGGACATGCGTTTATTAGCACAGGTACAGCGCGGCCCCTATTACAGTCACAGCCATCTGGCCTTGGAAATGGCTTGTGCCGGTGCAGGCATCGCGCTGTGTAATGAAATCCTGGCCTACGATGATCTACGCCAGGGCCGCCTAGAAATTGTCAGTGAATTTATGCCACGTGACACTTGTTTGCATTATTTTTTAGCGCGGCCAGCTGATATGCAAAAACCCCAACTCAGCTTATTTCGGGATTGGATCAGCCAACAAGCCAGACTCTCCGGCAACACCTGAAAAAAATCCCGCCTGGTCAGCAGCGGTGCGTCACGCCAGCGCTATGCGCCAGGCATAAATTCGCTAAGTGCGTTTGCGCAATAACGATATTTAACAGTGTCTTCCTTAGTTTCATATATGCTATGGAAATCCGCATTATTTTTTCTTCGTAATCAGTACTTGCTTCCGCCAGGCTAACTTTAGCCAGACATCAAGCACTTGACAATTCTCCAGCGATCAACGTGCTCACTCAACGCGAAAATTGGATCGATATAGCAAAAGGCTGGGGTATTAGCCTGGTGGTGTACGGCCATATTCAGCGCGGTTTGATTAAGGCAAAAATTATCCCAGACACAGCGTTTTGGCACTACCTTGACAGCCTAATCTACAGCTTCCACATGCCCTTGTTTTTTATTTTGTCGGGCTATTTTCTGATCCCAGGTTTACAAAAACACGGGGCTAGCGGTTTATTTGTCAACAAACTCAAAAGCCTGGTTTATCCGTATCTGATCTGGAGTCTGGCACAAGGTATGTTAGAAGTACTGGGATCTGCCATGACAAATAACCAGACGCACTGGAGCGAGGTACTTAGCTTACTGTGGGCTCCGCGCGCACAGTTCTGGTTTTTATACGTGTTATTTCTGTTGTTCATACTCGCCATACTGTCATCCAAATTACTCCTTTATCCGAATCAGCGAAATGCTCTGGCGCTATGGATTAAGGTGTTATTACCCGCAACTTTACTTGCACGTTTGCTCAAACAGTTAGATCCGTTTCCTTTTCCACTCGATTTTATTTGCGATTTTGCATTTTATTTTTTCCTCGGCGCGGCTATCCATGAATACCGCGAAGCTTTATTGCGTCTGGGGAGTAAGTTATTGAGCGCGCAAACCCTGGGTTGCGCAGCAGTTTTGCTCGCTTGTCTGACATTGAGTCATGGCATACAGGAAGCCACGCCCGCAGGGCGATTACCGCAAACCTTAGCAGCCTGCCTGGCCCTGATGCTGGGTCAGTTCTGCGCAAGTTTAGCTGGCAGCTGGATGATAATCAGTATGAGTTTGCTCATTAGCAAAACCGCCAGGTTCGCTGGTGTGCGCTTGATTAACGTGCTTTTACAAGACCTGGGCCAGGCGGCACTGGCGATTTATCTCATGCACATCGTTTTTGGTTCAGGAATACGCATAGTTCTGCAAAAATTTCTGCATCTCGACACCCTTGCCTTGCACCTTGCCGCCGGACTTATTCTGAGCTTACTACTGCCCTATTTGCTGTACCGACTGAGCCAGCATCGCAAACTGAGTTTCTTGCGCTACACCTACGAGTGGCACAGATAAACGCTGTTAGGCAGGCTCAGCATTTCGGCTTATTTACTAAAGGTTTTTTTAAGCCGTTGCAACAGACTAATCAGCAGCAGACAGAGAAAACCCGCAAATATACCGAGCACTGTATCAAATAAACTATCTGCTACCCCCGCGAACCAACCAGGCAAGGTCAGCCACTTACTTAACGCCACATGCGTAGCGTGAGTCAGTATGCCACCACCTACCATGAACATCGCCACAGTACCTATTACGGTCAGGGCTTTCATCAAACGTGGTGCAAGCGCTAGTAAGCCACGTCCCAACAGAAAACCAATTTTCGCCAGCGGCGCATCAGCTTTGCGACGTAATAAATACAAACCAATATCGTCCAGTTTAACTATACCGGCGACCAAACCATACACACCCAAGGTCATCACGATGGCAATCACCGATAACACCGATATTTGCGTGACAAAGCCTTTATCAGCGACAGTGCCTAAAGTAATGATAATGATCTCTGCGCTTAAGACAAAGTCCGTGCGTATCGCCCCCTTGATTTTATCTTTTTCAAATGCCATCAAGTCGGCTTCGGACTGATGGGCGGCGTTAATCAAACCCTGTTTTTCATCGGCTTCATCATGGGGATGTAAGAATGGATGGGCGAGTTTTTCAAAACCCTCAAAACACAAATACAAACCACCCAGAACGAGTAAAGGCGTAACCGCCCAGGGAGCGATTGCGTTGAGAATTAAGGCGAGTGGCACCAGGATGAGTTTATTTTTGAGTGAGCCCCAGGCTACTGCCGCTACTACCGGTAATTCGCGATTGGCGACGACACCACTGACTTGTTCCGCATTTAAAGCAAGATCATCTCCCAGTACGCCGGTGGTCTTTTTAGCGGCAACTTTAGTCATCGCCGCCACATCGTCGAGCACGCTCGCAATATCATCTATCAATGCAAATAAACTACTGACTGCCATGTCTGTTCCTCGTAATATTTATCGTAATGCTGTGCTTTTTTCAGCTACCCAGCTTGCTGCATTGTACCTAAGTTAATCTGAAACAGGCAGGCCTGATTCGGTCAAACTACAAACGCAAATTATCGGCCTGGTTGCTGAGGGATTCAGACATTTGCTTGTCGTTTTTGTTTGCGCCAGCGCCAGAACTTACGTAAGGGTATAAAGCCCGCCAGCAAACACACCATCCAGGGCAAAAGATAAGCCAGTGCCGTTATTACGGCGGCACTGCCTTGTGCCAGGTTTTGCGCAAACTCAGCCAGCGCGCGCCGCACTGGTGCCAGTAAGTTAGTCTGCTCGCTGCTTTGTATGTGCAGGCTCAGCAATTCGGTTTGCACCCGGCTTTGCAAATGCTGGTAACGCCCTTGCACTTGCTCCAGATCCTGTTGCACTTGCGCGAGTTCTTTATGCACTTTAATAAGCGCATCGACATCATTTTTCGCCCGCTCGCGCAAACCTTCAAGGCGTTGCCGGTAATCCAGCAATAAATCGCTTTGCTTTTGCGTATCTTGTAAGGAGCCGTGCAATTCTTCCGCCGTACTTCGCCGTTCGAGCAACGTCGCTAATTTAGCTGCAGTGTCAATTAACTCCTGAGTGACTGCGGGTGGCGCGCGAAACTTCAGATCGGCGCTGGCAGAACGTGTCAGATTTTGCTCCGACTCCAGCATCACACATCCGGCTTCAGCACTGGCTTGGCAACGTGCTTGCAATTGCGCGATCAGCGCTGGAATCGCGCTGGCTTCGGCTTCCAGAGTCAATTGATGTTGGTAGGCCAGGGTCTCGCTCTTGGCACCGTTTTCAACGATACGCGTTTCCATAGCGTGCCCACCTTGCGGCGCTCTTGAGCAAGCACTCAGTAGGGCCAGGCAGGCAAACAGATAAATAATTGAAGGGGAATTAGGCTTAACCATAAACCATGTCGATCGCAGTGAATGCGGCACTGTGCCATAAGCCTGAAGTTTATAGCAAGTTCAATTTCATCCAGGACTTACGCAAAACCGACGCTGACTTCGTTGTTACGCCTTGCCCTGCTCCAGTACTGTTTTCGGCTTTACGCCTCGTCCGCATAATTTTGCGTAAGTCCTGACATCAATTCAGGACAAGCCATTCGGAGCTTCCGCAATCAGGCGGACAACAAACTGCGCAAATGCTGCCAACCTTGCGCCGGTGCTAAATTTTGCATACAAGCCTGATGCCCGAGCGGGCAAGTGCGCTGCTTGCAAGGCGCGCAATCCAGTCGTAAAGACCAGGCTAGCGAGCGCTCAGAAAATGGCGGGGCATGCTCGGGATCGGTCGGACCATAACAGGCCAGCACCGGACGATTTAAGGCCGACGCCATGTGCAAGAGTCCCGAATCATTCGCCACCACCGCAGTACTCTGTGCCAATATCGCCAATGCCTCGCTAAGTGAGGTCGTGCTGGCCAGATTGCGACAACGTCGCGCCAGTTCGTCAACAGAAAAATGCTCGGCCAGAATCGCCATAATTTCAGCGCTGGCCTCGGCTTCTTTGGCTGAACCTAATAAAATCAGGCCTAAATTGGCATCGGCTTGCAGCGCCAGTCTGGCCAGCTCAGCGAAATGGCTGGCTGGCCAGCGTTTGGCTGGGCCAAATTCCGCACCCGGCGCAAAACTCAACCAGCGCAGCGTGGCTTGCAGTGCAAATTTATGCGCCACACTAAGTTGGGTGTCTGAATTAATATGAAGCCGTGGCAAAGGGATTGGTCCAAGTTCAGTATACGCCTTGGCTGGCACGGCTAAGGCGGCATAAAAACGCTGCATAGGCCGCGGCGGCTGCTCATCAAAATGCATGCGATTGATTAAGCCATAGCGACTTTCACCTTTATAGCCCACTCGTAGCGGTATCCCAGCGAGCCAGGGAATTAAGGCATATTTAATGGTATTGGGTAAAACGTAGGCCGCCTGGTAGTGGCGTTGTTTTAATTGCTGCGCAAATTGCCAGCGTTGCCGCAATTGCAGCGCCCCGTGGCGAAATGGCGTGATCATAACTTCATTGACTTCTGGCATGGCGCGACAAACCGGCGCCACCACGGGCGCGGCTAAAACGTCGATGACAGCCGCAGGATTTTGCTGGTGCAAGAGCTGGATTAAAGGGTGAGCCATAATGGCGTCACCGATCCAGTTGGGCGCAATAATGAGTAAGCGTACAGGCGTCATAGCAAATCTGGCTCAGGCTGAAAACTGCAAGCGATACAAATTGGCATAGGCGGCATTCTGCGCCAGCAATTCAGTATGACTACCGATTTCAACAATACGACCTTCTGCCAGTACCGCAATCCGGTCAGCGTTTTCTATGGTGGATAAGCGATGCGCGATCACCAGCGTGGTTCTGCCCTTCATCAGTTCGTCGAGCGCAGCCTGCACCGCGCGTTCAGATTCGGTATCGAGTGCTGAGGTGGCTTCATCTAAGATCAAGATAGGCGCATCTTTATAGATCGCCCGCGCAATCGCTAAACGCTGGCGCTGGCCACCCGATAAGCGCATGCCATTCTCACCGATCTGGGTTTGCATGCCCTCGGCTAAATCACGCACCAACTCGGTTAAATGCGCGGCTTGCAAGGCGGCGGCGACGCGTGTCAAATCGGGCTTGGCATCGCCATAAGCGACGTTGGCGGCAATACTGTCATCGAACAACACCACATGTTGCGAAACCATGGCGATTTGTTCACGCAAGCTGCTAAGGCTGATGTCATTGATATCGACGCCATCCAGCAAAATCTGACCCTGACTGGCTTGATAAAAACCTGGCACCAGATTGACCAGCGAAGTCTTACCGCCACCCGACATACCAACCAAGGCCAGGGTTTCACCGGCCTTAATCTGCAAATTAATCTGGCTCAAGGTCGCTTGCTCCTGGCCTGGGTAATTGAAACTCAGCTCACGAAATTCCAGTTCGCCTCGCGCTTTGTGTGTCAGCGCGCGTCCAGTTTGCCGCTCGATAGCGGCATCGATTAAGGCAAACACCGATTCACAAGCAGCCAGACCGCGTTGCAGCGGACCATTTAAATCGGCCAGTCGTTTCAAGGGCGCTAATAACATCAGCATCGCGGTGATAAATTTAATAAAGCCACCCACCGTGGTCGCATCCGCGCGTGCTTGCGCCAAGGCCAGCACAATCACCACCGATAACGCGACCGAGGCCAGCAATTGCGTCAGCGGCGTGGTAAAGGCCACCGCCACCGTGGTTTTCATGGCGTAATTGCCGAGCTTTTTATCTTTTTCAGCAAAGCGTTGCGCTTCATGGTTTGCCGCGCCAAAGATACGAATAATCTGATGGCCGCGCGTGCTTTCTTCGATGACCTGGGTCAGCTCAGCATTGACCTCGAGTTGTTGGCTATTCAGCTTACGCAAACGCTTGCTGACACCGCGCACCAGTAAGGTCACGCCAGGTATCAGAACGATAGTGACTAAGGTCAGCTTCCAATTCATCCAGATCAGGTAAGACATCAAAGCCAGCACGGTTAAGCTATCGCGCACCAGCGTAGTGAATGAGGTCTTCAGCATTTCCGAAATTTGCTGGGCTTCGTACATGATGCTATTGATGATGCGGCCACTGCTTTCACTGTGATAGTAAGCAATCGGCACCTTCAACAAACGCTGAAACACTTGTGCACGCAAGCCTTGCAAGATATTCACCGCGACCTTGCTCATTAAATAGCTAGTGCAAAAGGTGCAGATGCCGCGCACTAAAAAGATGCCAATTAAACCGGCGGGCACATACCAGAGTGGAAAATACTCAGCCTGTACGCCAGCGCTGGCTTGCAAACCTTTAAAGCCGTGGTCCGTGATATACCCCAGTGCCTGTGGCAACGCGACTTCGGTCAAGGCCGTGATGATCATGCTGATCAAGGTCAGACCCAGATAAGCGTAATGCTCGGTCAGCTTGTTAATCGCACGTTGTAAGATCGGGTTGTTGATTGATGACATAAAACCTCAAATACAAGACGCAGTCTGGATGCGACCTTTCAGACCATTTTGACCGGTAAATCGCGTCCAATCTGCGTTTTCAAAATTCAATTCAAACTCAGGTCAGTTCGGCTGACTTATTCAGGCCGCTCGCCACCACGGCCAGCAAAATCATAAACGCCATCGCAAACAAACCATCGCGTAATAGGGCATTGAAACTGGCGGCGACTACCATGGTGATCGTCAGCATCGCCAATAAATCGGCTAGCAAGTTTTGCGCAGGCTGCGCTTGCCGGCGTAGTTGTCGCACCATCAGCCATTGCCGCCACCAAATCGCCACCAAAGCCAGCAAACCCGGCAAGCCGAGTTCAGTCCAGTACAATAAATAATCATTATGTGGTGTACTCATGCTGGCACTGCTGGTACCTGCCGCGCGTTGCTGATACAAGCCCAGCCAGCTGGCAATACCGTGCCCCGCCCATGGTTTTTCAGCGATCAGGCTGGCGGTATGCTGGTAAATTTCCAAGCGCATGCCATCTTCACTGACCTTGCGCCCAGCGCTGTAATCACGCACCTGATGAACGGTACAAATCACCCGGGTTTTGGTGATTTCCCAAGGACTGGCTTGCAAGGTGCGAATTTCACAGCTGGCTGGAGTCGGCAAGTGCGCGAGATAATAAATACCTGTCGCCGTAGCCAGACTCAAAGCCAGGCCCAGCGCAGCGATACGCCATCCCAGAAAGCCACGCTGACGCAAAACTTGCCCCCCCCAGTAAGCGGCCATCAGTAAAAAGATCAGTAAGGCGGTACGGCTGCGACTAAAAAAACACAAGGCACACACCAAATACACCAAACCTAAACCACGCCAGATATGGGCAGTGCGACTTTCTTGCCGGGCGCTGAATTCACGCAAACTCCAGGCCGACGCCAGCGCTAACAACAAAGCCAGCAAAATCGATTTATTACCCTTGTATTCGACATAGCTGCGGAACAAAGTGGTGGCGGGTAAAAGCTGCAGATAATTCAGTAAGAACAACGTTGCTGCCAGATACGCACCGAGATAGAGACTTTGCCGCGCCCTTTGTTGCCAGATTCCTGCCGATAAACTCAGCATAGGCAAGGCAAACAAATAAATCTGATAATGCGCGAGGCCACTCCAGAAATCCTCGGGATGTTGCGCTGGCTTACCATGCCAGAGCGCCGCTAACAAACTGCTGGCACTCATGAACACGATATACGGCAACAAGGCATGCTGGCGCAGATTCTGCCAGCGCTGCCGCCAAATCTGTGCGTCAGGCTGGCACAACCAAAGCACATAAAACACCAGCACGCCGCCATACATTAATCCGACTGGAAAAAATAATAGCAAGGGCAACCCCACTAAGATTCGTTCCGGCCAGTTGATGTTTGCCTGAGTAGTCGGACTGAGCGCGGGCTTAGCCATAGCTGATGCTGACATTTTTCGGTCCTAACCAGGTCGCCAGTTCCTGGCGCAAATCATCATCGGGATTGACCCGCCATTCATCACCCAGGTAAATTTCGGCATAGGCAGTGTCATTTTGGTAGCAAAGTAATACCGGGCAACCCTGGGCGTCGTTATACTGGCTTAAGATCTCGCGCAAGCGGCGGGTATCGAGCACCTGACTGGTTTTCAAAACCAAACCTTGCGAGAAGGTCGCGCGGGCGCGGCCGATGTCAAGCACACGTTCGGCACCGATGCGCAAGCCGCCAGAAAAGCGGTCTTCACTGACTTTACCAAACACTGCGACAAATTCATCTTCGCGCAGCAAGTCTTTGCACTCTTCCATGAGTTCGGCGTAAATCGTCACTTCAACCACCGCCGTACCGTCATCCAGCGCCACTATCATCAGTTTGCCGCGCTGTGTCATTTGCGTGCGCACGCCACAAACTATGCCCGCCAGCCAGCGTGGGTCGCGCGCGGGTTCGAGTTTGGCTAAGGTAGTTTTAATGAATTTACGCACTTCGGGCGCATAGGCATCGAACAAATGGCCGGATAAATAAAAACCCAGTGCCAGCTTTTCTTCCATCAAACGCTGTTTATCGCTCCAGACTGGCACTTGCACATAATCGGGTGGCGCGATCAAATCATCGTCGTCACCAAATAAACTGACTTGATTCGCTGCTGCTTCAGCTTGTTCAGCCGCCTCCAAAGCCAGATCGACACTGGCCATCAAAATCGCCCGGTCTTGCCCCAGGCTATCCATTGCGCCAGCACGTATCAAGGCTTCAATGGTGCGACGGTTCACCACGCGTTTATCGATGCGGCGGCAAAAGTCGAACAAGTCTTTGAACGGGCCATCAGCTTTGCGCGCGGCGACAATGTTTTCGATTGCGTTTTGCCCCGAACCTTTGACCGCACCCATGCCATAGCGAATTTGCGTGGCTTTTTTACCGGCTTCAGCAACCGGCATAAAGCGGTAATCGGATAAATTAATATCCGGCGGCAGCATGGTCAGCTTACAAATATCAATCGCATCTTCGACCAGAATCTTAACCTTGTCGGTATCATCCATCGCCAGCGACATATTGGCTGCCATGAACGCAGCCGGGTGATGCGCTTTTAAGTAAGCGGTGTAATACGATAACAAGGCGTAAGCCGCAGCATGCGATTTATTAAAACCGTAGCCGGCGAATTTTTCCATCAAGTCGAAAATTTCATCGGCTTTTTGTTCGCTCAAACCATTCTTACCGGCACCTTCACGGAAAATCTTACGGTGCTCAGCCATTTCTTCGGCTTTTTTCTTACCCATCGCACGGCGCAATAAATCCGCACCACCGAGTGAGTAACCACCGATCACCTGCGCCATCTGCATCACCTGTTCCTGATACACCATGATGCCATAGGTTTCCGACAAAATACCTTCAGTACGCGGATCGGGATACTCGAATTTCTCACCGTGCTTACGCTTACAGAAGTCGGGAATCAGGTCCATAGGACCCGGACGATACAGCGCCACCAGCGCAATAATGTCTTCAAAACGGTCGGGCTTGGCGTCTTTCAGCATGCCTTGCATGCCGCGGCTTTCCAGCTGAAACACTGCCACGGTTTTGGCCTTGGTCAGTAAGTCGTAAGAAGCCCTGTCATCGAGTGGCAATTGCGCCAGATCGAAGTTTTCCAGCGCTGGATCGAGCAGCTTGATATAGCGCACCGCCCTATCCAAAATCGTCAGCGTGGTCAAACCCAAAAAGTCGAACTTGACCAGACCAACGGCTTCAACGTCATCTTTATCGTATTGCGAGACCACGCCCGAATCGCCGCCCTGGGTGTAGAGCGGGCAAAAATCAGTCAGCTTACCTGGTGCAATCAACACCCCACCCGCATGCATACCGATGTTACGGGTAATGCCTTCGACTTGCTGCGCTAAATCGAGCAAGGTTTTCACTTCTTCTTCTTTTTCTTGACGCTCAGCCAGCAGCGGCTCTTCGACTATCGCTTCGGCCAGTGTGACTTGCTTACCCGGTTTAAACGGGATCAGTTTGGAAATGCCATCGCAAAAGTTATAACCAAAATCCAGCACCCGGCCAACGTCGCGCACCGCCCCTTTGGCAGCCATGGTTCCGAAAGTCGCAATCTGCGAGACTGCTTCTTTGCCATAGCGATCTTTAACATACTGAATGACGCGATCGCGCCCTTCCTGGCAAAAGTCAATATCGAAGTCGGGCATGGAAACCCGCTCAGGATTCAAGAAGCGCTCAAACAGCAAGTTATAGCGCAAGGGATCAAGATCGGTAATCAATAAGGCATAGGCCACCAACGAACCCGCACCGGAACCACGACCTGGCCCGACTGGCACGCCATTATTCTTAGCCCATTGAATAAAGTCGGCCACGATCAAAAAGTAACCGGGAAAACCCATTTTGATAATGGTATCGGTTTCAAACTTTAAGCGGGCTTCATAGCGTGGCCGCTCGCGTTCGCGCTCTTCGGGATTAGGAAACAGATGTACTAAACGATCGGCCAGACCGCGTTGCGCTTCATGCACCAAAAAGTCATCCAGACTCATGCCGTCTGGGGTCGGGAATAATGGCAATTTAGGTTTACCGAGTTCCAGCGTTAAATTACAACGCTTGGCAATTTCTACGGTATTTTTTAAAGCCCCGGGTAAATCAGCAAACAAGGCTTGCATTTCCGCCTGAGTTTTAAAGCCCTGATTTTCATTGAAGCGCTTAACCCTACGCGTGTTGGCCAGAATATCGCCTTCAGCAATACACACCCGCGCCTCATGCGCCATGAAATCATCGGCCGAGATAAATTGCACAGGATGCGTCGCCACCACTGGCAAACCCAGTTTGGCTGCCAGCTTAATCGCCTGACGGATATAGGCTTCTTGCCCAGTTTGCCCGGCA
Organism: Undibacterium sp.; assembly: GCA_041913845.1. Classification (GTDB taxonomy): domain Bacteria; phylum Pseudomonadota; class Gammaproteobacteria; order Burkholderiales; family Burkholderiaceae_D; genus Undibacterium. Next base: position 189,767 of record JAYSEN010000003.1, on the reverse strand, counting down.
CGCTGAATTTCCAGATAAAAGTGGCCCGGAAACAGGTTTTGCCAGCGGCGTGCATGAGCTTCAGCCAGTTCGGCATTGCCATTATCGATCGCAACGCCAATGTCACCCATTTGAGCGCCGGATAAGGTGATTAAATGGCCGCCTTCGCCGCGATCAGCAATTTGTTGCAGCCATTCCAGGCGCAATTCGGCGCGACCCTTGTGTTGATTGGTCAACCAGGCTTGCGCTAATAATTCACAGAGTTGCAAATAACCCTGACGGTCTTTCACCAGCAATAGCAAGCGGCTAGGCTTGTCGCGCTCTTCCTCATTGCTAATCCAGACATCGCAACCCGCAATTGGCTTAATCCCCTTGCCACGCGCGGCCTTATAGAATTTGATCATGCCAAACAAATTGGTCAGATCGGTAATCGCCAGCGCAGCTTGCTGATCCTTGGTGGCAGCTTTCACCACATCATCAATACGGACTAAACCATCGACTATCGAGTATTCCGAATGGATGCGCAAATGCACAAATTGCAATTCTTGCGCGACTGGCGTTGCGCCTTCGGCGCTGGTAAGTGTGAGTTCAGAAGTCATCCCGCTATTGTAACTGTTCAGTCGGTTCTGAGCGGTAACGGGAAAGTAAAAAGACTAAATATATCTTATCAAATTAATCAAAGTCTGACTTATCAGGCAAGAGTTCCGGGAATGCAGAGATATCGCAACAATCAGGATTGAACAATTTGCCACATTAAACTTAGACTCAGATTGGAAAATTGCCTTGTCCATTTATTAAATTAACACCTAAAATACTGATTTACATAACAAATAAGCAATTATATTCAGGCCAAATGCTTGAGCGGCCTGAACAGCATCACTATTCAAATGTCAATAAAGGTCGTCAACTATGCTAGCTACAAAAAATTTATGGATTAGCAGAATTTGCATCGTTTTTTTACTCACAAATGGTGCTTATGAATTGCTACTTGGCTCTGCAAAAGGCTTACTTACTTTAGGTGCGGCCATTTGTTTATTGCCAGACCAACTCGGTATCACGGATAAATCACGCTTATTTTCATATGAACTTGCCTTCGCCAGTCTGGGCATATTGCTGATGTTACTCAGTATCTTTACCCCAGCGTTTATCAAGGCCTTGCTACCGACCTGAAATATCGGGCCAGGTGTTTTGATTTATGAAAGGACCTGGAAATTTCGCCCAGCCGCCCTCAACGCCGATATCTATCAGCAAATTGTATTGCGCAATTACGCAAGTTAAAATGCAGTTTGCCCAGTGGTATTGACCGGAAAGCTTACGATTATCCTCTTTCGCCGACTACATAAATCATTATCAACAATCGAAATCCCCAAGCCATACACGTGTAGCGAACTTCGAGTTAACGGCGATAAAAGATGTTTATGACATGGGCTATGAAAATATAGATGAAGAGTGAAGCATCGAATACGAAGTCAGGTATCGCAAATTGAAACGTGCATATCGAATTAAAGTAGGCCAATGTGCTGTTTAATCTTGGATCAACGAAATGGGAAATTCGATTTTAACCAGTCACTTAAGTTAGGTTTAAAAATGGGAACAACAAATTTCACCGTGCTTTTATTTAAATATCCACGATAGCCACGTGCATCTAAGTAGATAGCACAATTGTATTGCCACTTGCTTGAGTAAAATTTAATCGCCCATCTAATATCCGCAGGCTACGGGCTATAGATTACGGATATATTACTGATGGTATCGACCAGTGATTTTCTGTATTGATTCAAGCCACGCTCATTCAATTCGACTTTATAAAAATAATTTGATTCGATAACATCAGGTTTGACCCTAACATTCGAAAATATATTTTCAGAAATCGCCAATACTGAAATTGAGCTTATTTCATCACTATTGAGCTTTTGCATCAGATCGTCAATTTGACATGCAATCGCTGCCCCTTTGATGGGAAAAAACGCTACCCACAAAAAAAGAACGTTCGTAGCAAGCCTGCTTTTCATAAAGAATTTTTGTACCGTTGAAATTTGCTCATTTCTTGCAAACACAAATAAATGATGCCGCTAACTTAACCATTTCAAAATTTCAATCTTATCGTCTTCTTTGGGGGACTACTCCACGGTGCGAACTCACACCAGATCAGCAGAAGCAAAACGCAGCATTGACGCGCCTTACCAGGCAAAATCGCGCCAGCAGGCGCAGTCATGCTGCGTGTTTATTAGCGGGCACTTCTAAAAACCTCGATTTCTAGCAATTTGATGAGGCTAAGTAGTTGATTTTATTGAAGCCGTTTTTTTAAATTTGCGGTTTTTAGAAGTGCCCTAGCCAAGGTTTAAGCAGCTTGACTCACTCTGCCAGGCTGGAACTGCGTCAAAGCCAAATCGGTTCAACTTCTAACTGAACGCCGAATTTGGCAAGTACCTCGGTTTGTATGGCCTCGGCCAATTGGCGGATGTCGCTGGCGCTGGCGCCGCCGGCGTTGATTAAGACCAGCGCTTGTTTGTGATAGACCGCCGCCTTACCGAGTTGGCGGCCTTTCCAACCGGCTTGTTCGATCAGCCAGCCTGCGGCGAGTTTGAATTGCTGCTGACCTGCCGGGTAATACACCAGCGTTGGGTAGTCAGCCAGCAAGCGCTCGATCTCGCTGGCGCTGACAATCGGGTTTTTAAAGAAACTGCCAGCGTTGCCGATTTCTGCCGGATCGGGCAACTTGGCGCGACGTATTGCCATCACGGCGTCGGCAATTTGCTGGGGCGTCGGCTGAGTATCAGCAAACTGACGCGCCAGTTCGGCGTAACGTAAATTCGCTTGCCAGTGTTCAGGTAAAGCAAAGCAAACACTCAGCACGATTAAGTTACGACCTTGCGCTTGTTTAAACACACTATCGCGATAGCCAAATTGGCAAGCGGCTTTATCCAGTGTCAGGATTTCGCCGGTTTGCAAATCCAAGGCGCGCAACCAGGCAAAGCGATCTTGCAACTCCACCCCATAGGCACCAATGTTTTGTATCGGTGCGGCGCCCACTGTGCCGGGAATTAAGGCCAGATTTTCCAGACCGGGCCAGCCGCTTGCGATGCTCCAGAGTACCGTCTCATGCCAGTTTTCGCCCGCAGCAACTTCCAGCCAGTGCTGGCCCTCATGCACGCCATGGTAGTGACGCCCGCGCAAGCCGATTTGCAAGACCCAGCCCGGCACTTGTTCAGATAACACCAGATTACTGCCACCACCCAGTATCAGCGCCGGGCGACCGTGTTGCTGAATATAGCGCAGCAATTCGGGCAAATCTTGTTCGCTTTGCAATTCCAAATAAGTTGCGGCGATGGCGGGCAAGCCCAGGGTATTTTTCTCTTGCAATGAAATGCCGTGCTGTATTGCTAACATGGATTAACTGAGGTTTAGGTGAGATGACACGTAGTCGGTCAGGAACAGCGCAATTATAGCGAGCTTGCTGCCGTGGCAGCGCTGAATTTGCTACAATGCCAGCCGAATCAGCCGCGAGTTACGCCCTTTTCCAGCCTGTTTGATTGGCTAAAGCGTAAGCTAATGCGGCCCCTGCTGCCTTGGTTAGTGCTGAATCACTAAGCCCGGCAGTGTTTTGCTTTTCTTTTTGCAGGATTTACTATGCCTTCTTTTGATACCGTTTGCGAAGCGAATATGGTCGACGTGAAAAATGCCGTCGAACAAACTAATAAAGTTGTGACTAATCGTTTTGACTTGAAAGGCACCAGCGCCAAAGTTGAACAAAAAGAACGCGAACTGACCTTATTTGCTGATTCCGATTTCCATCTGGATCAGGTCCGTACTGAACTCACCATGACCATGGGCAAACGCAATGTGGACGTGCGCTTCTTAGATGAAGGCAAGGTTGAAAAAATTGGTGGTGATAAAGTCAAACAAGTGATCAAAGTGCGCAATGGCATAGAGAGCGATCAGGCTAAAAAGATCGTCAAGATTATTAAAGATAGCAAGCTTAAAGTGCAAGCCGCGATTCAGGGTGAAGCCGTGCGTGTGACAGGCGCTAAGCGCGATGTGTTGCAAGACACGATTGCCTTATTGCGTAAAGAAGTCAAGGATTTGCCTTTAGAATTTAATAATTTCCGCGATTAAGCGCAGGATTACCACCATGCGATACGCTACGTTGTTACGGTCTTTGCTGCTGAGCTGCAGTCTGCTGGCAAGTCCAGGTTTTGCCAGTGACATCGGCGTGGTGGGTCTATTTCCCGGCAAGGCGATTTTGGTGATTGATGGCGCGCCACCCAAGACTTACAGCGCAGGCACAAAAATCAATGATGAAATTCAATTAATCGATGCCAATCGCGATGGCGCGACCTTGTTGATCAATGGCAAAAAGCGTTTGCTGGCCATGAATAGCCAGTACGCCACCACAACGACTGTGCCGGAAAGCACCAACCTGACCTTAAAAGCTGGCGAACGCGGACATTTTTTTGTTAAAGCCTCCATTAATAATCAAGTGCCTGAATTTCGCATGCTGATAGATACTGGTGCCAGCCTGGTGGTGTTACCTTCAGAACTGGCGAATCGCCTGGGCTTAAGTTATATCAATGCACGGCGTGCAGTATCCAATACCGCCAATGGGCAAGTGATTAACTACCTGATTAAACTCGATAAATTGAAAATCGGTGGCATCGAGTTAGTGCAAGTGGATGCGGCGGTCCAGGAATCGGGCTTAGATATACCCTTGCTGGGCATGTCCGTTTTAAACCGGCTGGACATCAAGCAAAGCGGTGATCAGATGCAAATTAGCAAGCGTTATTAAGTTAGTACGCCGCAGCTTCATCTTATGCCGAACCTGATGCTTGTTGATGTTGCTGCGATAAGCTGGCGCGTAAGTTCAAATTAGCCAGGGTCAAGCCTAATTGTTCGGCCAAAGTCAGACTCAAGCGAAAACCCAGTTCATCGTGGCGCGATTCCGTCGTATCGGCATACTGTATCATTAAGACGCCCAGGGTCTCACCGTGCGCTGTCAGCGGCAAGCAAATATAGGGTTTTACTTCGCGCCCCTGATCTAAAACATGTTTGCAACACATTGCACTCACCGCCAACTCCAGTTTATACGCCATACCACGACGCAAGGCCCAGCAATCGTCGGCAACAAACACCGGGTTGGATGGCAAATGCGCTCCCCATTCACAAGTTTGTTCGTAAAGTGTGCCGCTACTGCTGCGCAAAAATAAGCCGCCTGAACATTCAGGAAATAGCCGTGGAATAAAGTCACGCAAGCCAGCATAAACTTCCTGATGACGTATACAGGCTTGCAAATACCCGGTCAGCTCACTCAACAACATGACTTCTTGCTTGGTTTTTTCAGCGTGGCGCAAACTCAACTCCAACTTGTGTTTGGTATCGAGCAAAGCGATTTCCGCTTGTTTGCGTTTGCTTTCATCTTGCGCAATCCAGATTGAACCTTTTTCGGGATGATCTGTATCCACCATTTTGCCTTGCACCGCAAACCAGAAACTGGCGCCATTTTTAGTGGGTGCCAGCCATTCTGCCTGCCACACCTGCCCTGCCCGCAAAGTCAGATTGGCTTCGTTATACAAGCGCTCGTAACTGACCGCATCGGGGAAAATCTTCGCTAAGGCCAGCCCTGTCATTTCGCCTATGGAATAGCCCAGCATGGTTTCAAGGCGACGATTGCAGCGCATGATGCGCTCATCCCTGACCCAGAATATCCCCGCGTTGGCGTTTTCAAAAATGATCTGATGTTCGGCATAGGCTTGTTGGAATGCAGCCTCAGCCATTTTCCTGTCATTGATGTCCAGCGTAACACTGATCGCGCCACGCTCAGGATGTTGTTCATCGAGGTATTTAGGATTCACGCTGCACCAGATCAGACTGCCATCTTTGCGCTTATACAGCCATTCTGTCGCAAGCAACTGTCCATCAGCACCCCCGTAAATAATTCGACCATGCTCGGTCCAGTCTTGTTCAGTGCGATAGTAAATTCTGGTCTCTTTACCGATTAATTCGCCAGGCTGATAACCCAGGATTTCTTCAAAACCCCGATTGCAGCGCACGATAATCCGGTCTTTGACATACTCAATACCGGCGCGGGTATTGTTAAAAATCGCCTGTTGCTGCTGCAAGGTTTGACGCAATTCATTTTCCAGCAAATGCCGCTCGGTGACATCGTGCAAAATCCAGACTTCGCTATACTCATCGGCAAACGCGGTAAATTCGACCCAGCGTGATTCGCCATCCTTGCGCCAGACTTCGACTTCGCGCGCTTCAGAAAACCCGGATAACTTATCTGCTTCATAGAGTTCGCGAACTTCCAGCGCACGCTCACGGTAAAGTTTTTCAAACCAAGAAGAAATCGTGGTGATTTCATCGCGGCGAAAACCGATCAATTTCTCGGTGGCTCGGTTTAATACCACGCGATTATCTTCGATGTATAAGGCACCCGCTGGCAAATGTTCGACCAGATTCAATAAGCGCCGCGTGCTTTGCTGCGCCTCTTCAAATAAGCGCTCATTGGTAATATCTTTACCTGTACCCCGATAACCCTGAAAATTACCAAGTTTATCGAAAATCGGTTCGCCATTTGAACAACCATGGCGCACCGTGCCGTCAGGCCGCGTCGCCTTCCAGCAAAAATCTTCAAAGGGCAGGCGTTGTTCAATCAGGCGCACATTTTTTTGTTCGACATCGGCATCGATCTCGATGAACTTCATTTCACTGCGCTTAGTCATCAAAAGCTCATCCAGGCCACGCCCGCAAAAATCACAAAAACCTTGTGAGATCAAGGTCATGCGCCCCTCTACATCGCGTTCCCAATACCAGTCTGATCTCAGGTATGTGAAGCGTTTAAATCTTGCCTCACTTTCTTCTAACTCGAGAAACGCCCGATTTAAGGCTTGACGGCTGACTTCCAGACTTTGCCCCAACGCGCCCAATTCGTCGCCACGACGCCACTCGAAAGGTTGCTCAAGATCGCGCCGGGCCAGACGAGCCGAATCATCAAGCAAGCGTTTGATGGGTTGTATAAAACGCAAATCCAGTATCACATAAATTAAACCCAGACTCAGCGCCAATTGCGCCAATGCGATCCAGACAAAGCGACGCGACTCTTCAGCCAATTGGCGCTCAACCTGACCACTGTCCATTTCCAGATACAAACGCCCAAATTCCTGTTGTTGATTTTGTATAGGCCATTCAAGTTTCTGAATTTTGCCAGTGATGCGCTGCTTAGAAAAAAAACCCGGTAGCAAGGGCTTATTGCCACTCCCATTGGCGTGTTCATCCCAGACTTGAATACTGATAATCCGGTTATCTTCGGCGGCGGATTCGAGCAAAACTTGCGCAGCGGTTAAGTCCATATTCCACAGACTATGTCCCAACGCATTCGAGAGTACCTGGGCCAGGCGTTGCTGCTCCTGACTCAGGCGCTGATACAAATCGCTACGCTTTTGTTGTATGGTTTGCCACCCTGCAAATGTCGCCGGAATCGACAAGCCCAGGCTAATTGCAAGAGCCAGAACTAAGCGCAAGGATGTATTCCAATTCATGCCTGCTCCTGAAATCGATCACTCAGGCTAAGATGCTCTGAGCCTAGGTCCGTCGAGTGGGTAGGTAATGCCTGTGATTTAAGCTATGCTAAGCGGCTTTTTAGCTGACACCAAACTGCTTATTCATTATGTTAACCTGCGATACCACTCCTACAGCAGAAATCTTGCATGGTTTTGCCCCCGTAATTGATCAGCAGAGTCGTATGCTGATACTAGGCAGTTTTCCTGGCGTTGCTTCACTACAACAACAGGCCTATTATGCGCATCCGCAAAATCAATTCTGGCGCCTGCTATCCGCAATTTGCGGACAAGATTTTGTCAGACTCAGTTACCCGCAGCGATTACAAACTTTACTGCAACAGCGAATTGGTCTCTGGGATATTTATGCGCATTGTGAACGCCAGGGCAGCCTCGATAGTGCCATACGACATGGTCATTACAATCATTTCGAGAACTTACGCCGGGATTATCCGCAATTGCAAAAACTTTGTTTCAACGGCAAAACCGCCGCCAAAGTCGACCGTTATTTACAAGCTCTGGGCTATCAGACTCAAACTTTACCATCGAGCTGACCCGCATATGCAGCCCTGAGTTTTGAGGGCAAACTCAAAATCTGGCGCCAGGCATGTGAATTTGAGCTCAGCAACTAAGCTGTGCAGGCTGAAACTGTGGTTTTGCCAACCCGCAAAACGATAAAGCGATGGAATTTGAGTTGAAACTCCAGTCAAAACGCTGACAGTCTTTTCACATTATGGTATAAAACATCTATTGCAGCGCACCATTTTGTTTATGAAAAAAGAACCTGTCGCGAATGAAAAAACCACCATACAAGTTATCGAACGTATGGTGACCCTGCTGGATGTCTTATCTCGTCACCATGATCCGGTCAGCTTAAAGCAATTGGCGATCGAAAGTGACTTGCATCCTTCCACCGCGCACCGCATCTTAAACGACATGGTGCTGACCCGTTTTGTGGATCGCGCCGATACCGGCAGTTACCGCCTGGGTATGCGTTTGCTGGAACTCGGCAATATCGTTAAAAGCCGCTTAGACGTACGCGAAGCTGCCATCGAATTTATGCGCACTTTGCACCGCAAAACCAATCAAACCGTGAATCTCTCAGTACGCCAGGGCGATGAAATCGTCTACATCGACCGTGCGTATTCGGAACGCTCGGGCATGCAAGTGGTGCGCGCAATTGGTGGCCGCGCGCCCTTGCATTTGACCTCGACTGGCAAATTGTTTTTATCGCTCGATGATATGCGCACCATACGCTCCTACGCGATACGCACGGGTTTGGCGGGACATACGCGGAATTCGATTACCGATTTACCCAAGCTTGAAAAAGAATTGCAAGAAGTGCGTGAAACCGGCTTTGCGCGTGACAATGAAGAATTGGAATTAGGTGTGCGCTGCATGGCGGCAGGAATTTACGATGATAGCGGCAAGATGATTGCTGGTTTATCGATTTCTGCGCCAGCTGATCGCTTACAAGAAGAATGGTTAAGCTTACTCAAAGAAACCGCCAGCCAGATTTCCTACACCCTGGGTTTTCATGAATAATGCGTTGAGCATTATGCCCAGCTAATTCAGCAATAAAAAAAGGGACGCTTGCGTCCCTTTTTTATAAGCGCGAGCCAAAGCGATCTAAACGTGGCAAGTAATAATTATCGGGATTTAAGCTGTACAGCGTGCGGCTGACGCGTCCGGTAATCAATTCACGCTTAACGAAGCCAAAGTAACGTGAATCGCGGCTATTATCGCGGTTATCACCCAGCATCAGATAACTGTCGGTCGGCACAGTCACAGGACCAAAGTCGCGTAAAGACTGACGCTCTGGCATGACGATCACACCATGCTGCAAACCAAACCATTGTTCTTGATAGACTTGCTGCACACCTGCGTATTCGCGCACTGGGTTTAACTGGTCATGCGGTAAATTGCTGACGAGTTGGTAAGCGGCTGGCTTGCCATTGATATACAAATGATCGGCACGCATTTCTACGGTGTCACCAGGCACCGCAATCAGGCGTTTGACTAAGCGCGTGCTTTGATCTTCGGGGGAAATAAAGGTGACGATGTCACCACGTTCAGGGTCGGCAACTTTTTTGATTACGTAATCGGTCATCGGCAAACGCCAATCGTAGGCCAGTTTATTCGCAATCACCCGGTCACCCTGACGCAAGGTCGGGTACATCGAACTTGATGGCACCAGATAGAAATCAGCGAAGGCAGCGCGCACGAATAACATGCCACCCATAAATAAGATGAAGCCCTTATTGCCTTGCCAGAGTTTGCGTAAAAATTGCATGGTGCGACTCCCCAAAAAATTTCAATAGCGACACTTAGAAAGCAAAATGCCCTGAAAGTTCAGGGCATTTCGGGCTTAGCGGGCAATTTTCAAGTCTGGACGCGCCAGACTAGCGCTAAAGTCGCTTATTTCGCCGCTTATTTCGCGTTCATCAAAGCCACGGTGGTATCTAACATACGGTTAGAGAAGCCCCATTCGTTGTCGTACCAGGACGAAACTTTAACCAAACGACCATTCACTTTCGTCAAAGTCGCATCGTAAGTGCTGGATGCCGGGTTGTGGTTGAAGTCAACCGAAACCAAAGGTGCGGTGTTGTAATCGAGAATACCTTTGAGTTCGCCTTCCGACGCGGCTTTCAAGACGCTATTGATTTCGTCCACCGTGGTGTCACGGCTGGCAACGAAAGTCAGGTCAACGATAGAGACGTTGATAGTTGGTACACGAACCGCGTAACCGTCGAGCTTGCCATTCAATTCTGGCAAGACCAAACCGACTGCGGCAGCCGCACCGGTTTTGGTTGGGATCATCGATTGGGTAGCGGAACGAGCACGGCGCAAGTCTTCGTGCATCACATCAGTCAAAACCTGGTCGTTGGTGTAAGCGTGGATGGTGGTCATCAAACCGCTTTCGATACCGATCGCGTCATGCAAAGGCTTGGCCAGTGGTGCTAAGCAGTTGGTGGTGCAGGATGCATTCGAAATCACGGTGTCGCTGGCTTTCAATACGCCATGATTCACGCCATACACGACGGTAGCGTCAACGTCTTTGCCGCCAGGAGCCGAAATGATGACTTTTTTCGCGCCACCAGCGATGTGGGCCGAGGCTTTTTCTTTGGTCGTGAAGAAACCAGTGCATTCCAGCACGACGTCAACATTCAATTCACCCCAAGGGATATTCGCTGGGTTGCGCTCTGCAAACACGCGGATTTTGTCGCCATTGACGATCATGTGATCGCCTTCCACTACCACGGTGCCTGGGAATTTGCCGTGTGCAGTGTCGTAACGGGTTAAATGGGCATTCGATTCAGCATTACCCAAATCATTGATCGCGACGATTTGAATATCGTTCTGGTATTTGCCACCTTCATAATGAGCACGCAGGATATTGCGACCGATACGGCCATAGCCGTTGATTGCGACACGAATGGTCATGGTTTTATCTCCAAAGGAAGTTACAACTGAGTAGGGAATTACACCAAAACCGCCGCTATCTTGCAGTAAAAATCAGCAGGCTTTGGTGTAAACCCAAGTGGCAAACAATTTGCCCCGCAAACAAAAAAAATGCTCAGGCCAAAACCTGAGCACAGACTTAATGCACCGCCTCACTCGCGCCATGCGCCTGAGTTGCAGCACGTAAAACGTTTAAATCGGACCAGCCATACGCCACTTCGCGTAAATCCAGGCCATCCCAGCTAAATTCTTGTTCGTGTAAAAATTCGCCGGATAATTCTTCATAAAAATTACGGCCGATGCGGTTCTCGGCAAACACCCAGACTAGCATCGAGCGTGCGCCCATTTGCTGCACCGTGCGCGCCAGTTTATCTAGCAAACGACGGCCTATGCCACTGCGTTGCCAGGCTGGACGAAGATACACCGAACTGAGTTCAGCTTGCATGCCAAACTTTTCGTGTTCGAGCAAATTCGCCGAAGCAAACCCGACGATGTGACCATCGCTCTCGGCGACATAGACGCAGATTTTATCCAGATTATCTTGCATCGCTTCGAGTATGCGTTGCCATTGCAAACGGCTTTCATCGATGCTCATCTCGGCCAGATAAGCCGCAGGCACGATCTCGCGATAGCTTTCACGCCAGGCTTCGACCCGCACTGCGGCAATCGCTTCGGCATCCGCCAGACTGGCGCGACGTAATTGGACTTGTTTAATTTGACTCATGTTCTCACTTTGCTCGAGCGTACTTTCGCGCACACTCACGCCTTACTACCAGGTGGTGGCAGCGCTGCTTAATCATTAACCACAATTAAGCAGATACTCCCCAATTAATCGGCTGAACATGCCCGGCTAACGGGCGCTTTCAGCGGATACTCCCCCTACTACTAAAAATAACTACAAATTACTACGAATTACTTGAGGCAAGCCTGGACTTTGGCAACGACATTCTCTACCGTAAAGCCGAAGTGTTTGAACAAAACGCCGGCTGGCGCTGATTCACCAAAGCTATCGATACCTACCACGGCGCCTTCCAGACCGACGTATTTATACCAGAAGCTGGTGACACCGGCTTCGATCGCAATCCGTGGCAAGCCTGTGCCCAATACTTGCTGACGGTAAGCGGCATCTTGACGATCAAACACATCGGTGGCGGGCATAGAAACCACCCGCACGGCAATACCCTGTGCAGCCAGCGCATCGGCGGCCTTGGTCGCCAATTCCACTTCCGAACCGGTGGCAATCAACACTGCGCGGGCGTCAGCTGCATCGCGCAAGACATAGCCACCACGACGAATGTTAGCGATTTGTGCTGCATCACGCTCTTGGTAAGGCAAATTCTGACGCGAGAAAATCAAGGTCGAAGGGCCATCGGCGCGCTGGATAGCCTCAGCCCAGGCCACGGTTGCTTCAACGGTGTCGCAAGGACGCCAGTTATCCAGATTAGGAATTAAACGCAAGCTGGCGATGTGCTCAACTGATTGGTGGGTCGGGCCATCTTCACCCAAACCGATGGAATCGTGGGTGAAGACGAACAAGCTTTTGACTTTCATCAAAGCCGCCATACGAATTGCATTGCGGCTGTAATCCGAGAAAGTCAAGAAGGTAGCGCCAAATGGCAGGTAACCGCCATGCAGAGCGATACCATTCATGATCGCGCTCATACCGAATTCACGCACACCATAGTTGATGTGGTTACCTGCTTGATTAGCGCGCACCGCGACGCATTCTTTCCAGTTGGTCAGATTCGAACCGGTTAAGTCCGCCGAGCCGCCCAAAAATTCAGGCAATACGGGCGCAAAGGCTTGAATTGCATTTTGGCTGGCTTTACGGGTGGCGATGTTTTCTTTTTTCTCTACGCACGTTGCGATGGCTTGTTCCACCACTTGGGCGAAATTCGCTGGCAACTGATTCGCCACACGGCGTTCGAGTTCAGATGCGAGTTCGGGGAAAGCTGCGCGGTAAGCGGCAAACTGCTCGTTCCAGGCACTTTCAGTTGCAGCACCGGCTGCTTTGCTATCCCAGGCGGCATAGACTTCGGCAGGCATCTCAAATGGTGCAGCAGTCCAGCCTAAATGCTCGCGCACCGCTGCGACTTCTTTGTCACCTAAGGCCGCGCCATGTACATCGTGAGTCCCCTGTTTATTCGGTGAGCCTTTACCGATCACGGTTTTGCAGCAAATTAAAGTCGGTTTGTCCGCTGCTTTGGCTGCTTGTATCGCTTGATCCACGGCATTCGCATCGTGGCCATCTACGCCAGCGATCACATTCCAGCCATAAGAAGCAAAACGCGCTGGCGTGTTGTCGGTGAACCAACCTTCCACATGACCGTCGATAGAAATGCCATTGTCATCCCAGAAGGCGATCAATTTATTTAACTGCCAGGTGCCGGCCAGCGAGCAAGCTTCATGGGAAATCCCTTCCATCAGGCAGCCGTCACCGAGGAAGACATAAGTGTGGTGATCGATCACGCTGTGGCCAGGGCGATTGAATTCCGCTGCCAAGAGTTTTTCTGCCAAGGCCATACCCACGGCATTGGTAATCCCCTGCCCCAATGGGCCAGTAGTGGTTTCGACGCCGGGGGTGATATGCACTTCCGGGTGACCCGCGGTTTTTGAATGCAATTGACGGAAGCTGCGGATATCATCAATGCTCAAATCGTAACCCGACAAGTGCAATAAGGAATAATGCAACATCGAACCATGGCCATTTGACAACACAAAACGGTCACGATTTAACCATTTAGGATTGGCGGGATTGTGGCGATAATGCCCCTTCCACAAAGCCACGGCGATGTCGGCCATACCCATTGGTGCGCCAGGATGGCCAGAATTGGCTTTTTGTACAGCATCCATCGATAACACGCGTATCGCATTCGCCATCAGGCTTAAGGTAGTGGCAGGTAAGTTAGCAATCATGATCAGATAATTTGCAGAAGTTTGTAAAAATTTCGGGTTAGCAACATCGCCATCACACCAGCTTGCCGCTAAAACCCAGTATTTTACCAGAGCAGACCGCGCAAGCCACCATAGACTTTGTAAGGCTTGCGGCAACGCCAGCAACTACGCCGTTTTCCCCCGAATTAGCTTAAATTCCGTACAATAACAGGTTGGCCTGAATCTGCCTGACGCTATCCTTATACGCACAACTCGCAAGGAACTGGTCATTACCAATAATCTCTTGCCAGATTTTATTAGCACGAATGAAACACACGACGCCACCCAATTTGCAAATTCAAGACCTTTCCACTTATTTCGACCACGCCAGCCTGATACGCGGTATGGATTACGCGCAACAAAATAAGGTCAGAGGCTGGAGTTACCACAATGGCTTAATCGAAAGTGAAGTGTTTGGCAGCGCCCGGCAAATTTATCAGCAAGAAATTCAACTCATTGTACGCGACGCTCATTTGGTCGGCATTGATAATGACTGCACCTGTCCGGTGGCTTACGGTTGCAAACACGTGGTTGCTGTGTTAATTAAATGGATAGAGCATCAAAATCAGGCCAACCCAGAAGAGACAGCAAGCAATCATCAGCAAATTTTGCACCAGCGCTGGTTAAAACAAGTGCATTATGCCTGGCAACAAAGCCTGGATCAGTCCAGGCTAGGCCAGCGTAGCGACGCCAGCGACATCGATACCAGCGACAGCGATGGCCATTATGGTTTTACCTTAAGCTTAAGCCCGCAAGGCAAGGATTACCGCTTGCACCAAGTCTTAGTTAAGGTAAATCGCCAGGGTGAACTCAAATCCTCGCGCTTGCAATTGGACCGATTAAACTTTGATCGTAGCGCACACCAGCTCAATGCCACCGAACTTGATGCCCTGGTGTTTTACGACTTCGTGCAAGGCATAGGATACAATTCACAAAGCTACCAGCCACAAGGTAAAAAAGGCGCGCTGGTTTTACAAAAAATTGCCGATAAAGTGCCATTGTATTGGCAGGACAGCCAAAATAAGCAGGTTAGCTTACATCGCTTGCAATACCGCCCCACGGCGATTGCCGACGCATCTTGGGTCGAGGAAGCTGGTGTCAAACGTCTGGCCTGGCAAGTGCAGGGTGAAGCCGTCTTGCACTTACTAAAAACCAGCCCGCCCTGGTATGTTACAGCACACCATTTCGGCCCACTGCAAACTGACCCCCTGAGCCCTTTTGATGCGGATTTACTCTGCGATCTGGTTGCGCAAGCGCCAAGCTTACACAATTTGGATGAAGCCGCGGCCTTGAATCAACACATGCTACAACTGGGTTTACAAGCGATCTTGCCCTTGCCCCTGGCTTTACCTGAAGTCAAGCGCGCTGACATCGCACCGCAAGCTCGCCTGCTTCTCGGTTGTAGCAAAAGCGCCCAGGGCTTACTTGACTACGCTCAGCTTGAATTTGCCTACGACACACTACGTATTCCGCCTGAGTACCCCAAGCGCCAGTTGCGTCACGCCCATCTGCAAGAAATTCAATTGATAACGCGCAACGATAAAGCAGAACAGGCAATCCAACAACGCTTGCTGGAACTCGGCTTTGAGCCTCTGCCTGAACTGGCGCAAGCAGGTTTAAGTTACCTGGGTTTGCGCGACACTACCAGCTGGCTTAAATTTGCCCAGGACGATTTACCCGCGTTGCGAGAAGCGGGCTGGCAAGTCGATATTTTGCCCGGCTATCGCTATAACTTACTCGCGATAGACGATTGGTATGCGGAGGTGGCGGAACCAGAAAAGCAGCCGGCCTGGTTTGAGCTTGAATTGGGCTTAGTCGTGAATCAGCAAAAAGTGCCACTCCTGCCTATTCTCTTGCAATTGCTACGCGAAACGCCCAGGGATTTCACGCCTGAGCAATTACAGCAAATCGCCGACGATAAATTACTCTTGGTACAGCTAGATCAAACTCATAGTCTGGCTCTGCCCTTCGGCCGCGTCAAAAGCATCTTAAGCACACTCGGTGAATTGTATTTTCAAGCGCCTGAGTCTGACAAATTGCAATTACCACGACTCGATAGCGCCAGACTGGCTGAACTACAGGCCAATTTAAAACTGCGCTGGAATGGCGGTGAAAAACTGCGTGAACTCGGGCAAAAAATACGCGAATTTGATGGCATACAAACGCTGGCAGCGCCGTCGGGCTTGCAAGCTCAACTACGTGACTATCAATTGCAAGGTTTGGCCTGGCTGCAATTTTTGCGCGAATACCAACTTGCTGGCATACTCGCCGATGACATGGGGCTGGGTAAAACCTTACAAACCCTTGCCCATATCCTGACTGAAAAAAATGCCGGTCGACTGCAACAGCCAGCTTTGGTGATTGCCCCAACCAGCTTAATTGATAATTGGCTCGCCGAAGCGCAACGTTTTTGTCCGCAACTCAGCGTGCTGGCCTTACACGGCAAGCAAAGAGCTTCATTGTTTTCACAAATGAGCGATGCCGATCTGGTCATAACCAGCTACGCGCTCTTGCCGCGCGATGAAGATTATCTGCTACAACAACGCTTTCATCTGCTGATTCTGGATGAAGCCCAGTACATCAAAAATCACAAATCAAAAATGGCGCAAATTGCCAGCGCGCTCAAAGCCCATCACCGACTTTGCCTGACGGGTACTCCCTTACAAAATCATTTGGGTGAACTATGGTCGCAGTTTAATTTCTTAATGCCGGGTTTATTGGGCGATGAAAAGCAATTTAATCAGCATTTCCGCACACCCATAGAAAAACTTGCCGATACACAGCGCCAGGCCTTGCTCAATCGCCGGTTACGCCCATTTATCTTGCGTCGTACCAAAGACAAAGTAGCGACTGAATTACCTGCCAAAACCGAAATCACACGCTACATCGAACTCGATGCGGCACAGGCGGATTTGTATGAAACGGTCAGGCTCACCGTCGATGAAAAAATCCGTGCTGAAATCGCCAAAAAAGGTTTGGCCCGCAGCCAGATCACGATACTCGATGCCTTATTAAAGTTACGTCAGGTTTGTTGCGATCCTCGCTTAGTAAAATTGCGCGGCAGTGCGACCCAAATCAAACAAGCCAGTTCAGCCAAACTCAACGAACTATTGCAAATGCTTGACGAGTTAATTGCTGAAGGTCGGCGCATACTTATTTTTTCGCAATTCACCAGCATGCTGGACTTAATCGCTGCAGAATTAAGCGCACGTCAATACGCCTTTTTGAGTTTAACCGGGGCCAGTGAAAACCGTGGCGAATTAGTCGCAAAATTTCAGGAAGGCGATATCCCCGTCTTTTTAATCAGCCTAAAAGCGGGTGGCGTCGGTTTAAATTTAACTGCGGCCGACACGGTGATTCACTACGACCCATGGTGGAATCCAGCAGCTGAAAATCAGGCGACTGACCGTGCCTGGCGCATGGGACAAGACAAACCCGTATTTGTGTATCGCTTGATCGCGAAAGGAACCCTGGAAGAAAAGATTCAGCAAATGCAGCAACACAAGGGGAGCCTGGCCCAAGCCCTGCTCGACGCCGAGAGTAATCCTGAACGCGTCCTGGCGCAAGACGACTTGCTGGCTATACTCAGCCCACTAGCCAGCGAACTTGAAACGCCGACCTGATTTCGCTGAACCACGCAATTAACCCATTTGAATATTGAACGACGCAGAATTATGGAAGGTTTACACTTAACCGCCGATTGTTTCGCCTGTGCTTGCGAAGCCAGCTTACTCACCGATCAGCAACAATTACGCAGCTTATTACAAAGCACGATAGCCGCCTCGGGTTTAAGCATAGTTGGCGAACACTATCATCCTTTCATCGATGAAAACGGTCAGCCTGCGGGCGTCACCGCAGCGGTATTGCTGGCGGAATCCCATGTCGCCCTGCATACCTGGCCAGAAAAAAATGCGGTCACGCTGGACGTGTATGTTTGCAATTTCATGCGAGACAATTGCGCTAAAGCGCGTCAGGCTTTGCACGATCTGGTGCAAGCGTTTCAACCTGCAAATTGTTTGCAAGCGGAATTGCAACGTGGCACACCGCAAGCGCTGGCCGTACGCGAACGACTCAGCGCCCATAGCTATTGGGGTACGGCGATTGCTGCACCGATTTTGAACCGGCACAGTGAATTCCAACAAATCGAAATTGCTGAAAGTGCCGAGTTTGGCAAAGTCATGCGCCTGGATGGTGCGATGATGACCTCAGAAAAAGACGAATTCTTTTACCACGAAACACTGGTGCACCCTGCTGCAATCACACATCCGGCACCACGTCACGTCTTAATCATAGGTGGTGGCGATGGTGGCTCCAGCGAAGAATTACTCAAGCACCCAAGTATAGAAAGTCTGGTCTTGTGCGAACTCGATGCTGCCGTGGTCGATGTCGCCACTCTGCATTTGACACAGATACATCGTGGCGCTTTACTACATCCTAAACTTGAAAAACACTACGCCGATGGCTTTGCCTATGTACAGCAAAGTCAACGCCAGTTTGATTTAATTTTGCTCGATTTAACCGATCCTGAAGCACCGGATGGCAGCACTCTGGCCGCGACCTGCATGACGCCTGAATTTTTCCAGTCATGTCGGCAACGCTTAAATCCCGGCGGCATGTTAGTCATGCATCTGGGTAGCCCGGTCTATCATGCGAACCGCTTTCAGCAAAGTCTGGCCAAACTGACTCAGCACTTTGCGATCGTACGCCCCTATACGGTATTCATTCCCTTATATGGTGCGATCTGGGGCATGGCCATTGCCAGTGTCGATGCAGATCCCTGTCAACTTAATACGACAACGGTAAAACAACGATTAAAACAACGTGGTGTAGAAAATTTAAACTATTACAATCCTGCCGTGCATCAGGCATTATTTGCCTTGCCAAATTACGTGGAAGCCCTGCTTCCCGATTCGATAAAAAATCAGGAGTCATCGTGAACCCTCACACAAAACGCCGCCGCATGAGCGCTGCCGTACCTTTGGTACTTTTAGGCAGTGTTATTCTGGCTGGCTGTAGCAACGATCAAGCTCAGGCAGAAGACCTGGTAACGATACGCGACCAATATAAATCGCTGGAAGATTGTCAAAAAGAATGGGGTACAGGCAGCGCCTGCGAAGGCAGCCCAGGTACACAATTAGCCGGCAGCATAGATCAGACATCGGCCAGCCAGGCCACCGGTTCATCATACACTCACGGCAGCCATTACAGCGGCGGCTATATCCATCATCCCTATTACTATGGCCCCAGTTACCCACAAGGTCAGCGCGAGACGGTGCAGCGTAGCATGGGTTTGAGCGGCAGCAGTAGTAGTTCACGAGCCAGTGGTCGTAGTATCACTAGTATTAGTCGCGGTGGTTTTGGCAGCACCGCACATGGTCATAGCGGGGGTGGTTAATGATACGCACGCATCAAAAAGTACGCGCAAACTGGCAACAGCAATTTGAAGAGTTGGGATTTAGTTTTCACTCTATCGATGGCTTGTATTGGGATGAACGTTATGCTTACCGTTTCAGTTCAGCGCAAATCGACAAAATCGAAAGCGTCACCGAAGAATTACATCAACTCTGTTTGCAAGCCGTCGATCATGTGTTACGTCACGACATGCTGGAACGCTTTGCGATTCCTGAGAAATTCCATAGCCTGATCCATGAGAGCTGGCAGGCACGTGATTTTTCTTTATATGGTCGTTTCGATTTGAGTTGGGACGGTACCGGCGAGCCCAAGATGCTCGAATACAATGGCGACACCCCCACTGGGCTGATCGAATCCAGCGTCGCGCAATGGTATTGGTTGCAAGATGTGATGCCTGACGCCGATCAGTTTAATTCCTTACATGAAAAATTAATCGCACAATGGCGTCAATTAGAAGTCAGCGGCTTAGTTCACTTCGCAGGTCTGGCAGAAAATGAAGAAGACTGGGGCAATCTCAGTTATTTGCGCGATACCGCGATACAAGCCGGGTTTGCAACCAAACAACTGGATATGTCAGAAATTGGGTACGATAAAAGCCATGGCGTATTTGTTGATCAGAATAATAGCGATATCCATACGCTGTTTAAATTGTATCCCTGGGAATGGCTGTGTCGTGAAGACTTCTCCGAGTATTTACTGAGTGGCGCAACACAAATCATCGAACCGCCCTGGAAAATGTTGTTATCTAATAAGGCGATATTACCGATACTCTGGCAACTGTTTCCGAACCACCCCAATCTTTTGCCTTCATTCTTTGATAGTTGGCGGATTAGCGGTGACTACGTGAAAAAACCTTTGTACTCACGCGAAGGCGCGAATATCTCGATTTATCGCGGCAGTGAAATCAGTCATACCGACGGCTTATACGGTGCTGAAGGCTATGTTTATCAAGCTTTCGCCCCCCAACCATTTTATGATGATGGCATCACCCCGGCTTACACTTCAATTGGCTCCTGGGTCATAGGCGATGAGGCTGCGGGTATAGGTTTGCGCGAAGATGAAACGCTGGTGACGAAAAATACCAGCCGCTTTGTACCTCACTTTTTTCAGGACTGAATACCATGACACTGAGTTTTTTACCCTTGGGTTTAAGCGCTTTTTTTAGCCACTTTGCCAGCGCCATTGGCTTGTTATTCGTGTTTATTGCGATCTATGTCAGAATCACCCCATACAAAGAAATTGCCCTGATACGCGAAGGCAATACGGCAGCAGCGATCAGCCTGTCTGGTTCGATATTCGGCTATAGCGTGGCCTTGGCTTCGGTCATTGCCAATAGCATCAGCTTCGCTGATATGCTGGTCTGGGGCGTGATTGCCTTGGTGGTGCAATTGCTCGCTTACTTACTCACGCGATTAATGTTGCCTGCTCTGGTACTCGATATTCCAGCCAATCGTATTGCTTCTGCCACCCTGCTGGCTGCCTTAAGCATCGCACTGGGTTTGATCAACGCTGCCTGCATGACTTATTAACTATGCCAAGATTTTATCTCGACGCCGATTACTCGCTCGCCGACACACTCGAACTCAGCCCCGAACTCGCTCATCACATGCATGTTTTGCGCTTACAGGAAGGGGCACTCGTTGATGTTTTTAATGGTCGTGGCGCTTGCTTTCAAGCGCAATTGCTAAGCCTAACCAAAAAGTCAGGGCAACTTAAACTCGTTCAGGATAATTCGTGTAACCGTGAACTGCCTTACGCGCTCAGCCTGGTTCAGGGCTTACCTGAAGGCAGTAAGCTGGACTGGATCATAGAAAAAGCCGTGGAATTAGGTGTTACACGTTTTCAAGCGATTGCGACCCAGCGCGCAGTGGTCAAGCTCAATGCCGAACGTGCAGAGAAAAAGCTTATGCACTGGCAAGCGATCGCCATCGCAGCCAGTGAGCAATGCGGCCGCAATCAATTAATGCAGGTCGATGAATTGCAAAGTTTTTCGCACTATGTGCAGCAAACCAAAGACACCGTCCGCATTATGCTGTCGCCGCGTGCGGATGTGTCGTTAAGCAAATGGCTAAAACAAAATCCGGCGCAACCTTTGGAATTATTTATCGGCCCCGAAGGAGGTTTCAGTCCGGATGAAGAACACATGGCCGCTAGCAACGGGGTATTATTGTGTGCCATGGGCGAGCGCATCTTACGCACGGAAACCGCTGGTTTGGCGGTTGTCAGTACCATTAATGCGCATTGGGGTGGGTTTGAGTAAAAAGCCTGCCTGGTAAAGCTTGATCAATCACAGGCCAAAGCGCGCAATGATTGCGTTTTTTGATAATACCGTGCGTAACCACAGGCATCTTCTGCATAATCGTCACGCATGGTTTTATCAACCTTTGCTTCCTGCAATAAAAAATTAATGACCGCCACCTGTTGGTATTGCGCCGCTATCATTAAAGGCGTGGAACCGCGTCCGCCTTGAAATTTTTGTTGCAAATCCGCGCCACGCCGAGCCAACTCTCGTAAACTTTTCAGCGCGCCCTTATAGGCTGCATAATGGACTGGCGTCCAGACTCGATTGCTGCGTTGCTGCATGCTGGCACCGGCATCCAATAGCAGTACAACGGCGTCGAGCGCATCGTTTTCAATCGCACCAAATAAGGCGGTACGACCACCGATGTCGGCCTGATAGTTTGTCGCCAGATCGACAGTTACACCGTGTTGCAAGAGGAATTTGAGTGATGTGAGATCGGCCTGATCTGCTGCGTACATTAACAAGGTTTTGCCATCTTCATCAAAAGCGTTAAGGTCGGCTCCTTGCTGACTTAATCGCTCCAACTCAGCCAGCTTCGCATGCCTGGTTATTGGCGTAGTGGCGTCTTGCGTGAGCCCGCTTTGACCCGCATCGCCCCCTGTCTGGGAATGCTGATAAGCCATCCAGGCAGGAAACAACATAACCAGCGCGGCTAGCCCTATCACTGTCCATAAGCACTTTCGTAGTTGGCGCGGGTCTGGCAAACTGGCCAATTCTGCTGTCAACATGGCGACATGATGGTTAAGTCCATCAACTTGTTGATTACCCTGTTTCACCGGCAAGGTAAAACTCAGCGAGCGTCCGGCCAACTCAAGTTTTAGTTCCCAGACATAACTGCGTTGTGTCTCGCTGTCTTCTTGCGTTGCTGGCAAATTTGCTGCAATCGGCACGACCAGGTCCAGATACTGACTACCATGCGCCAGCATCGGCAAATTCAAATTTTGTTGGTACAGTGTCGTTTCTTCTTGTTCGTCATCGCGCTTTTGCAAGCGTTTGCAACTTAGCGTCGCCTGCGCTGAATAAGTCATGTGCTGATCGAAAAAACGTTTACCCAATGGTTGTGCAAGGTAGCAACGCAAATTAAATTGGGTCATCTCATTACTCAATGCTCGCGCCGAAGTCAACAAAGCAGGACCAATTTGCCAATCAGAAAAGGCCTGTCGCCCCAAGGCGATAACAAGCAAAAATCCAACCAAGGGGAATATCAAGCTCAGCAAGCCCCACCCCATTTGCACGTTGCCCTGTTCTGAAAAAATCAACAGATACGTGAGCGGTAAAGCAATTCCATTCCAGCAGAGTACGAACAGCACGAACCCGCTAAATCCCAATCTGTCATCGCGGATCACCAGTTCGGACTCGACAGGAAGCTGCACATACTTTTGTGACCATGTGTCCACTAAAGCCTGTTGAATTTGTTTTTCATCCTGAGAGGCCTTGCGCCAGACTTGCCTGCTCCACTGCATACAAGCCAAGGCTATCAACCCAGACACAATAACAAAGGGTAAAAGAAATAACAGATTACGCGCTTTCGGCTCACCCGGCATAATCCAGTGCTGCGGCAAAGCCGGATCAATAAGAATGGTTTGCCTGTCGGTGCGCTGATAATTGCGCTGCATTTCCAGTAAGTAGTCGATACCTTTATCTGACTCACTTTGCAGCAGCACCTGATTTCGTAAATCAACCTGATCGTGCAAATAGTGGTAACGCAGGCGTCCAAGTAAAAGATGACGCTGGTTTTCAGGCGAGCTGACGATATGCACTTCACTTAGACTTGCTTTCAGCGCGACGTAATGGTTTTGCAAATACCATTGATGCAAATAACGATAAAGTGGTATCGCACCCAGGTAAAAGGTGGCTGTTGTAAATACCAGGCTTAATAGCAAAGGTAAAAAACTCTGGCTAAGCTTGTGCAGAAAATTTGTGCGAACTGACATAGGCCTACTGTAGCAAAAGCGTGGTCTCGGCAAATGACATTTTTATGACCTGGCATCATTTCGTCACGCAGTAGGAACTTTGTAACTTACCAGCCACAATTCGCACAGCCACCTGACTAAAAATCGGGCAGACTGGGAAATAAGCCGGATTTAGCTTGTGAAATCCGGCCATTCCCGATTTAGTTTTTATCTGGATTTAGCATCAGGTATTTAATTTGAGCAACCGGCGCACTACCGTAACTCAGGAATTGCTCATGAAAATCCTTGAGCTTAAATTTGTCACCCATTTGCTGTTTGACTTGCTCGCGAAAGTCCATAATGTCGGCATACCCCGAAAAATAACTACTGAGTTGCACCGACGTGTATTGGACACGATTCCACTTACCATCTGCTTCAGCCTGAGTTTGAAAGGCCTGATTAATTAGCAAATCTTTGGCATCTTCTTCACTCATGTTCAATACATGCACACTGTAATCAAGAATGGTATTGCAGATGGCGCGTAAATTCCATTTGTAATACATCAACCACATTTCAGGTGTATTGCCACCATAGCCTGATTCCATCATCATGCGTTCACTATAGACGGCCCAACCTTCTATCATGGCGCCGTTACCGAGCAAGGCTTTGATAACAGAGGGTGAACGATTGGCATGCTGTAGCTGCGTATAGTGCCCGGGAATCGCTTCATGGATATTTAAAATCTGCAAAACCCATTGATTGTATTCTCGCAAGGTGCTTTCAATTTGCTCGGCATTGCCACCGTTTTCATCCTCAAGCGGTGTCACGTTATAGTAAGTCTTATCATTAGGACGGAATACACCCGGTGCTTCTATCGAGGCGCCAGCAATACCGCGTTGGTAAATCGGGGTCTCACGCACGACCAAAGGTTTTTTGCTATCGATCGTCAGCAAATCTTTGTCTTTGATCCATTTTTCCAATTGCGGAATCTGGCGACGAATCTCACTCACAAAATCTTTAGCGGCAACGTGTTGTTCTGATAGTTTGGCGATCACGGCAGCAATTTTTTGCAAACGATCATTGGGCTTAGCCTGCTCACCCATGACTTTACTCCAAAGCTGATCGGCCAGCTTTTCCATATTTTGCAAGTTCGCTTCTTTTGCTTCCAAAGCTTTTTGGTAAGTTGCCTCAGCACTTAAATCGGATTGGATATCAGCTTTGAATTTTCCTTCGTATAACGCTTTTCCTATACGAAATGAACGCGGTGTTCCTGCAACTAATTTCTCTTCTGATTGCTTAAGGTAATTCTGATAATCGCTGACCGCCGCTCTGGCAGCTTGCATATTTTGCGTCAACATGGCTTGCTCTGATGCCGACAGTTTGATTTCAGCGGCCGACTTAGCCAAATTATCGAAGACGCCCGATACACCCGGCAACTGACGTAACGCTAAGCGAGTATGCTCGAGCGTGGGGTCTTTCAAATTATCGCGCGCAGTCTGATAATACGCTGGCACAGCTTGCAAACGCTTTATTGCCAGCTTAATCCGCACTGACTTGGGTGCAAACTCGGTATTCAAAATGGTATCAAATCCACCTGCTACGTTGTATAAACTTGGATTCCATTCATAGTCGCGAAACTGGCTGATATACCAGACATTGCCCTTCAAGTAATGTTGCATCAACACCAGATCGGTTTGTTCCTTTGCCGATAATTGACTCAAGTCGACGCGCGCCAGTTGCTCCAACCAGTAATTGGCGAATTTCAAATAATTATCACGTCTGGCTTGAGTTGGAATGGCGAGTTTTTCAGCCTGAGTAAATTTCCCAGCATACAAGGCCATATCAGGATCGGTTTGCCATACCCCGATTAAAAATTTCTGCTTGAGCGCCGCAAATTTCTGCTCTGCTTCTTTCATCTTAATTTGTTGCTCAGTCAGCGGGGCGGCGCGTGCCGTGACCGCGACGAGTGGACTCATACTGAATAGTGCGCAAACCAGCGCGCGTGACCATAGAGCTGCCATAAAAATGACCTAATCCGAAATAAATAAATCGCAGAGCCTAACATAAGGCCGTATTCTGTCGATTTGCCAACAGCGTAAAAACTGGCAATTCAAACGTATATTCAATAAATACTATATTTTCTAAATTTAATTCAGTTATTCAGGGTTTCTGACTCCGCATCCTGGCCGAATTTGCTACACTGGCGGCTTTCGGCTGCGATCTCATCATCATGTCTTTACACTTTCCGGTCTACCCCGTTACGACTACCCTTGAAGCCGGATTAAGCCGTTTGAATTGGCAAGCGCAACAACAAACATTTTCCCTAATCTGGCACTCTGAAAATCAACATAAGCCGCCCAAATCTCTCTGTCATGCCGATGACAGGATGAATGCTGACCTCGCCTATAAATTAATTTGTGAAGGTTGCGCCTTGCTTTGGCAGGGTGACTACCATCAAGCCCGGCAATTATTATTGGCGTTAAGCCGACGGATAGACAAAAAGATACAATCCAGATCAAAGCAAGTATCGATCACCGAAAGTTTTCACAAACATCGGCAAGCTCAAGCCCAGAAAGCAAAAATTTTGAGCATGTTACTTATTCCATTTGCACCTGGTTTTCAAATTCCGCTGCGTCGTGCGCCACAGGTTCAAACAATCTGCGAACAAGTGTGGCTTGAAGAATTCAGCTCTGTTCAGCAAAAGCAATTGCAGAGTCTTAACTTTGCCTTTTCACTCCGCGAATTATTAGGCTTGATCGGCGCCTATGAGTGGCGCAAAAATGGGGTTAAGGTCGCCGCCTTAAATCGGCCGATTCATCCCTATTACGGCGTGTTTTCGCCAGTGCGCGGCGAATATCTGGAGTTAATTTCACAAGCGGTGCTTGCCAAACCTGCACCGCAAATTCGGGCGTTTGACATCGGCACGGGTACTGGTGTGATCGCGGCGATACTTGCGCAACGTGGCATAAACACGATCATTGCCAGTGATCAGGACCCACGTGCATTGGCTTGCGCCAAATTTAATCTGCAAAATTTGGGCTATGCGCACCAGGTTCAATTAGTCAGACAAGATTTATTCCCCGAGGGACAAGCCGATTTAATCGTTTGCAATCCGCCCTGGTTACCACTTAAACCCAATGCTGCTATCGAATACGCTTTGTATGATGAAAACAGCCAGATGTTAAAGCGATTCTTAGCTGGACTAACACAGCATTTAGCTAAAGATGGTGAGGCCTGGTTAATCATGTCTGATTTCGCGGAACACCTGGGTTTACGCAAACCTGGCGAGCTAGAACAATGGATACAAGATGCTGGTTTGCAAATTAAATATCGTCTGGACACGCGCGCTTTGCATAAGAAAGCACAAAACCAGGATGATCCATTTTTCCAGGCGCGTAGCAGGGAACGCACCAGTTTATGGTGCTTGCAAACTCACGCGTCCGCTTAAGGTAATTGCGAGAAATTCACAGTTTCCCTGGTTGTCGTTCTAGCGTTGAGCAAGGCCTCAAATTCCGAGGCCAGTTGAGCCAATTTAGCTGACCTTATCCACTAAACAAAGCGCCCCCAGTAATCGGGGTTTTCCATCAATTGCGCGATGATTTGCGCTTGCGTCAGGTTTTGGTTTAGCAATTGTGTGAAGGTACTGTTTTCTGGCATGTCTGCTATCAAGCCCAGGTAGTCCAACGTAATGCCAACCTTGGCCTGGCTGGCTTGTTTAAATTCAGCCGATTCAGTAAAACCCATCAAGACATCGCCGCGACTGGCTCCGGCGTTTAAACTCGCCAGCCAATAGCTTTTACCTGCAGCGTCAGCCGAACGTTGCAAGACGCTCAGATAAACCTGGTCGATGAACTGGCTGTTATCAAGGTTACCGAATTTGCTTTGGAATTCGCTGCTGGCAACGAACGAGCTGGCGATGTTTTTCAAGGCCATGCCATTTTTTTGCTCGCCTATCCAATACGCCAGGCCATCGCGATCGGGCAAACGGCCAAAAGTGCCAAAGTACAGTCGCGCCAGATTGCCGATGTCCTGGAATTCTTTTTGCTCCAGAAAGGAATTGGCGAGTTGCTCGCGACTCATGGCACCGCTATCGAGTTGGTTTTGCCAGAATTGCTGACCGGCGCTGTCACTCTCACGGAACAAGACATCGCGGTAGAGTTGTTTGACAAATAAATCGCTGCGATCCAATACCGCATTGTCTTTGACATTCGGGTTGGTGCCGTTTGCAACTTCAAGCGCATCGGGTATGCCATCGCCATCTTTATCACCCACCTTGGGCACCATGCTAAAGCCCGGTGCCACGCTCAGCGAGATCGCGCCATCGCCACTGTTACCGAGGTCGAATTGACTGCCATCTTTAACGCTGAAGCTGAATTTGTAATGGCCGTTTTCTTCGCTTTGTTTGGCCATCACACGTTGCCAATCGCCAGTTTTGGTGCGTAACCAGATGCCGTTTAAGGTGTCGACTTTATCGCTGAATAAGGTAAATTCAATTTGCCCACCCTGATTGCCGCCCACGGCTTGCAAATTCACCGCGCCATAATCGAACGCCACTTTAGCCGGAATTTTATCGACGTTTTCTAGCGTTATGACGTTTTCCTGACCCAGTTTTTGGGTATTTATCATGGTCAGATAATGGTTCTTCGCGTCAGCTTTTTGCCAGACCAGTGAACTCACAAAGCCCTGAATGTCATCGGCTACGCCATCACCATTACCATCACCACGACCACTGCCGTTCAGGTTCGGCACTTGCGATTCTATTTGATGAGGGATGGCGTCCCGATCATCGTCCTGACTATCCCCAGACGTACTCAGGCTGACCGTATAACTGGCACTGCTAAAACCTGGATTGATGAGCGCTTTGCCAGCGGCATCGGTAATTCCCAGGTTGCCGGTTTTGAGTTTCAGTGCCAGACTGCCCTGCTCTTGAATTTGCCCAACCGTCAGCAACCAGTCGTCACCATCCCCTTTGACCAGGCTCAGCATAGTCGCATCCACCCCATTCTTGACTAACTCGAAGTCGCCTAGGTCAACCCCGTTGACGTTTTTATTAAAGCGTATCAGGAAGGTAGCCAGACTGGTGTTGATCTGGCCCTCGTTTTGCAGGCTCAAACCCGTGATTTGTGGCGCTAATGAGTCAATTCCCAGGACACTCAGGCTACGTTCAACAAACGCCCCTGTCGCATCGGTACTTCGTATCATGACACTGTACTCACCCAGGCCTAATTGACTGGGATCTATTGCGACTAATTGTTGACCATCGATACGGAATTGGTTACTGCCTATTACTTGATAAGTGTGGCTATCGCCTGGATTTGGATCGAGCGTACTCAGTGCGCCGATTACGCTGGGGCCATGACTGTTTATATCGAATTGTTTGCCCGACAAAGTGATACCGGTTGGCGCCAGATTGGTCGCGGTACTGATGACGCTGGTGAGGCTATCGCTGACGGGCGCAGCAACCCCATCATTCACGCTGATGGTAAAAGTGGTGGTTTCGGTGCTGCCCACGGCCACCCGACCCGTCGCTGGCTGGAACACTAAACCACGTAATGCAGCCTGAATAAGGCTGGGTGTATCAACGACGTGGGTGTAAGTCTGACCGCCATCGCTGGTACTAAAACCCGTTGCCGCCAGCGATGCCGCGGTAAAGCTGCCTTTGGCTGAACTATCGAGTTTGATGCTTACGGTTTCGCCAGCACCGGTATCGTTATCGGTCACACTCACGGTCGCAAATGGCGTCAGGCTTGCTGTGTCCAAAGTGGCCTGATCAGCCAGAGTTCCAGTTAACACCGGTGGGGAATTTTTAGTGTTAATTGTCAACGCCAAAGCCGAACTCGCACTTGAACTATTGCCAGCCACGTCCACCTGCTTAACCGTCAGATTATGCAATCCATCCACCAACGTGCCAGACGTGATACTCCAGTTCCCACTGCCATCAGCCGTAGTTGTACCTAACAAGGTAGTACCATCACTATCGTAGAGTTTGACCATCGCATTGGCTTCTGCTTTACCGGTTATCACAGGTGTGGTGATTGCAGTCAACAGATCGCCCAGAACACCGCTATCACTCGATGGTGACAGACTTGGAGTCAACGGTGCAGATGGCGCGATATTATCTATCGTTAAGGCCAGGCTTGCACTCGCTGATGAGACATTGCCAGCTGCGTCGGTTTGTTTGCTTGTTAAATTGTGGATGCCCGCAGTTAAACTGCTAGTCGTGATACTCCATTTTCCACTACCGTCCGCTGTCGTTACGCCCAATAAGGTTGTGCCATCACTGTCATACAATTTGATAAGCGCGTTTGCGTCACTACTGCCAGTTACTATGGGTGTGCTTACATTGGTTATGCTGTCGCCTAACGTGCCACTATCACTACCTGGCGACAATACCGCAACACCCGAAGCGACTGGCGCTGTGGTATCGATAGTCAGTGCAAATCCCTTACTTGATGAAGAATTGGTTCCGGCCTGGTTGCTTTGTTTAACCGTGACGGTGTGCACACCATCAGCAAGTGTGCTGCTACTGACACTCCAGTTGCCGCTACCATCAACAACGGCGGTCCCCAATACAGTAGAACCATCGGTATCATACAAGGTCACAGTGTCACCCACAGTGCCGGTACCCACTAGCGTCGGTGTCGCAATATTAGTAATACCATCTCCCAGAGTTGAACTATCGCTGCTGGATTTCAGACTCGGTGTGCCAGGTGTCGACGGTACCGACGTATCGATATCTATAGTCAAGGAACTGCTTGCCGACGACACATTACCAGCCTGATCAGTTTGCTTAACGGTCAGACTGTGTGAACCATCCACCAAAGTCGAACTGGTGATACTCCACTTACCGCTGCCATCAGCAGTTGTGGTACCTAATAAGGTTGTACCATCGGTATCGTATAATTTAATGATGGCATTTGCTTCCGCTGTGCCAGTAATTACGGGAATCGAAACATTAGTTAAAAAGTCACCACTCGTCCCGCTATCGCTACCAGGGCTTAATACCGGTGTAGCAGGTGCACTGGGTGCCGTGGTATCGATTTGCACTGCTAAACCCGAACTGGCGACCGACACATTTCCGGCCTGATCGGTTTGTTTCACTGTGACCGTGTGCCCACCCTCACTCATCTTGCTGGCGGTAATACTCCAATTCCCCGAGCCATCGGCGGAAGTGCTACCCAATATCGTACTTCCATCGGTATCAAACAAGGTAATACTTGCATTTGCTTCACCCGTGCCAGTAAATACGGGCGTAACATTCTTAGTGATCGCATCGCTGGATGAGCTCCCCGTGTCAGTCCCAGCTGTCATCGCAGGAGTCGATGAGGCGCTTGGCGCGGTATGATCCAGCGTATAAGTTTCACCCGAGGTATAGCCCGTCAGAATATCGCTATTGCTGCCATTCTTAATACCAGTGCCACTGGAATTTAAATCTAACCTCAGACTACCATCACCCGCCAAGGTATTGACCGTTACCGTATAGGTGCTGCCACTTCCGCTTAGGGCTGAAATTTTACCTGCGGCCGTACCAGCACCGGACAAACTGAAATCACTGGTATCAACCCCGGTGACACTCTCAGAAAAAGTAACGGTGTAGTCAACAGAAGCCGCATTCGCGAGTACGCTGGACGATGCCGCACCTGCTCTGACTATCGAGGAAACTGTTGGCGCATTGGTGACGGAAAAGGTGAAAATTTGAAACGCGTCATTGCCAGCAGCATCAGTACCACTTAAATAAATGTGATAAGTTCCTGCACTTAAATTTTGAGCGGCCTTCAGTGCATTACCCGAAATGGTAAACTTACCATTATCGGCGTCGATGATCCCATTACCCACGGCAAAGCCATAGGTGACTGCCGTAATATCAGTCGATGTGATGCTGCTTACTGTTGAGCCATTGGTAGCGGAAGCAAGCGGCACGCTATTCGTCGTTAAAGCCAGGCCAACTGGGCCTATGGTATCCAGCGTATAAGAAAAGTCAGCTGAGGCTTTAGAAACATTCCCTGCCACGTCAGTTTGTATTGCTGTCAGGGTATGCACGCCCACCGTCAGATTCGAGGTATTCGTAACACTCCACTTTCCACTCTTGTCGGCCGTCGCCGTACCAATTTTTGTGCTGCCATCGGTATCATACAAGCTGATGCTGGCAAATGCCTCACTGACGCCATTAATGACAGGACTGGCGACGTTACTGATGCCATCGCCAAGCGTGCCGCTATCACTGCCAGCAGCCACTGCTAGCGAAGTTGGGGCATCACTTATGGTATCAATCGTCAGACTTAAGCCATTACTCAAGTTCGACGTTTGATTCATGCCATCGGTCTGAGTGACTTTCAAAGTATGACTGCCGTCACTTAGCGTGCTACTACTCAAACTCCACTTACCCGTTCCATCTGCGGTCGTCGTGCCAAGCAAGGTCGTGCCATCGGTGTCATAAAGTTTAATCGTGGCGTTGGCGTCTGCCGTACCCGAAACCGCAGGGGTATTGTCATTAGTTAAAAAATCGCCAGCCACGCCACTATCACTGGCTGGATCTAAAGTCGGTGTTGAGGGCGCGGCTGGCCCTGGTCTTGCGATCGCAACTACCAGACTATGCGAAAACGAAGCAGCATCAGTACCATCAAGCCCCTGCACTGCATTGACATCGTTACCAATCGTGGGATCGGTATAGACAAAGTCAATAATATCGCCAGGCACTAGAGTTGCAGATGCGAAGGTGATTTTTATGGAGTTATCTGCCGAATTAATTTGAATCGAAGCAACTGTTTTATTTGTGCCATTTACTTGAACTGCGAAAGAGCTCAAAGAAGGGGGATGGTCTGGATCGAGGGGAATATCAAAAAAAATGGTAAAAAAGGTTTCAGCGATATAAGCATTTGCACTTGAGTAACTCGGTTGCGCCATATCCATCTCCTTTCAACTACACAGAAAGTCTGCTGCAAATATGCAGAGTTTTGTCAGACAGGTAAAAGCTGAAAAAGCAAGGTGTGAACTCAGGTTGATTGATTGCGCTCGTCTGCGCCAGACTTCGAGCCAGTATCAACCCTAGTGTTTATCGGCCAGATACCAATAACGCAAAAGAACTGAGGCCATTCAATGACATCAGGATAAGCCTAGTTCGTCGAAACCAATTTTTCAACGTCGCCAGACCTAGAATTTGTAGCCGCGACTGGAAACAGTCGGGTACTGCTTAAGGCAAACTTTCGATTTACAATTCCGCTCTCCATGGTGAGTACAGGCTAAAGACAAGGAGCAAGGCTAGTCCCAATTTTGCGCAAGCAGACTCAGCACTTACGAAATTTGAGACGGCGCGAATTACTTTTACTGCATTTTTATACACCCACTTTTTAAACCGGCCAAACGCGCTTGAAAAATTCATCGGCCCGATCAACGGTGTCACGGTGTAAGTCAATTCGCGACAGCCCAGGTTTGTCCGAACAAAAGTTACCGGCAAATATCTGCCCACGAGTAGTGCACTCCGCCAAAAAACCGTAGTGACTATAGCCAGCCAAAATGGCTAACTGAGCATTGGGTATCTGACTCGCATACACCTCGGCATTAATTGACGGTAGCGCCTGATCATCGGCGCTACCAACTACGATATTCACCGGTATCGTGATACTTTGTAAGCTAGCCCCCGTCATTGCTGAAGCCATCACTGGCGCCATTGCAAACACTGCTTTAACACGCGGGTCGCGATAATCGTCGGCGATTCGTGACAAGGCTTGTTGCAAACGCGGATTGCTTGCGAAGGCAGTCTTTAACTCAGCAGCGCTAAACTTGGCTTCAGGAGGCAGCTTGCAATTTGGATTATCGCTGCGCAGATCACAAAATTTCTGCCAGCTGGCATAATCGGCGCGTGCTCCGGCGTTGGCTAAAACCGTATACCCACCTATAGAAAAGCCCGCCAAGGCAATGCGATTTTGATCAATGTACTGAGACCAGACACTGTCTTTCAGCAACTTATCCAGCGCCACACTGATATCACGTGGTCGGTCCCACCAGGCTACAAAGCCTTCCAGTTTTAATTCGCCTTCGTAAGCCGTATTGCCATGGTGGTTCATCCCCACCACGATATAACCACGTGCCGCCATCGCACGGCCAAACCAGGCCATAGAAATTGCTGAGCCGCCCGTACCATGCGAGAGCACGATTAAGGGATAGGGTTTTGCGGCTTGCCGCACCGGCGCATCGGTCGCCACCGCCTCGCCTTTAAAGATGGCGATATCTTCACGACTTTCCTGACTACCCACTGCAGCCGGATACCAAACCAGCAAGTTTAGTGGACGCGCCTCCTCACTGCCCCAGGCTTGCCGACTACTGTCATGAAACTTCAGCCAGGTTTGCCCAACCGGGCCAGCGGTTTGCTCAGCGCTGGCCTTTAAGGGTAGCGCCAGACTTAGCAAAATCAGACTGGCTATCAGACCAGCCAATTTCTGCCAAAAGCCACTCGCTGGCAAAACAGTTAAATGCATGAATTTCATAGCTTCTCCTAAATGGGTAGCGACCTCTACATATAGTCGCGAACGGCCAAAGTCGACGTCGGGAATCACTCCTATGCAAGCAGCGAGCATCACAGCCTTCAAATTTGGCTGCACAGTAAGTTGTGCCGACATCTCTCAAATTAAAAGTAAAAAGCTCCCCCTGGCGCCAAGATGGGCACACAAGAACAAAACAGGGGAAAGCTTAAATCTGGCTAAAGTTAAGACCCAGGCTCTGACTATTTAATTGGCCGGGCCAACCTGGCTGACGGGCAACATAATCTGGCATTCAAATTCGCCAGTCTCGGGATCAAAGCGCGCATTTGCAGGGTAATATTCAAAGCACGGTCTGGCATCTAAGAAATAGCCACTGGCGGGTAACCAATCTCGCAAAAATCTATCCCAGACTTGACCGATTTGATCACTGCGGCCATAAAACGCCAGGCTTGCATATTTCCCGGCTGGCAATTCGGTGAGTAACACACTGGCACTGCCTTGATAATCCGCAGCGACTGCAACGGCAGCATCGTAGCGACATTTGAGCGGGTCGCAGATACTCGGATCATCATGACTAATGCCATAACGATCCGCTTGCAATAAGCCCTGTTGCGCCAGCCAGGGCGTAACTTGCTGGCGCCAAAATTCCCCTAAGGGCTGGCCATAGGGGCCGACATAACGCAGGTAGGCGATTTTTACGGCAGGTCTTTGCACAATATTCACGGGCATTTGCGTCATCCTTTGTAAGCTCTGTTGCAATACATTGTGCAGTAAGCCCGAATACGCATCTTGATAGGAATTGCCCTCAATCTGATTAATCTTGCTATTTTCGGCTTGCCACTCTGCCAATTGCTGGCGCCGCCACTGTGTCGGGCTGCTGCCAAAGCGTTCTTTAAAAGCGCGGCTAAATGCTTCGGCGGAACCAAAACCGACGCTGAGTGCCAACGCCAGAATATTCACCTGAGCATGCGAGCGCAAACGCAAAGCCGCCACTTCGAGACGGCGGCGCCGTACATAATCACCCAAGCGCTCGCCCATTAGCGCAGCAAACAAGCGATGGAAATGAAAGCTGGAAAAATGCGCCTGTTCAGACAATTTCTCTAAATCCAGCGCTTCAGCCAAATGGCTATCGATGTAATGCAAAACTTTATGCATGCGTTCGGCATAGCGCTGCACAGATTCGGGCGCATTCAAATGACCACTCCTTTCTTGATGACTTAGCCAATCTAAACTTTATTGCCAGATTTACTACCGATAATAACGGTATTATTCGAGGCACTCTGGTTCCACGTATTTATTTGCCCGCACTGGCCAGCCTGAGGTTTTCCTCTTCTGCTATGCCCAAGCCCAGCTAAATATGCGACAATCGCAGATTATTCCACGAATTTGTTTGTCGCTAACCATGAGTAAGCCCGCCCGTATTTTGAATTTCAAATGCAAAAAATGCAGCAAAATGGTCAAAGTATTTTTGCAAAAAGTCTCGGCCTGCTCACATATACAACCCTATCAAGGGATTTGTGACTGCGGCGAAGTGATGAAATATGCAACAGGCCATAAAGATGCGGTCGATTCTTACATGAATTCCAACGAGGTAGTCTGGTCGCACCATCACTAAGCCGTCCAGCCAAATGCCGCGCCTCAGCCTGCGCTAAGCCCGGTTTCTTGTTTAGGCCTCGCCCTATTTGCGCATTCCATTTATAATCGACTGCTTTGCAGCAAAATATTGCTCTCAATGAAAGTTTTTCGCGGATTACCAAATTCAGCCTCACGCGCCCCCTGCGCGCTGACGATAGGCAATTTTGACGGCGTACACCGGGGCCACCAGGCTCTGCTGGCGCGAGTTCGCGCTGCCGCCGATGAATTGGGCTTAGAAGCCGCGGTGATGACTTTCGAGCCACATCCACGTGCTTTTTTTGCGCAACTCGCGGGCGACCCCAGCAAAGCGCCTAGTCGTTTGGCGAATTTGCGCGATAACCTGGGCTCCTTAAAGCAAGCTCAGGTCGATCGCATGATAGTCGAACACTTTAATGCGCAATTTGCCTCCTTAAGTCCGGAGCAATTTATCAAGCAGATCCTGGTCGATGGCTTGCATGTGCGCTGGCTGATGGTCGGTGATGATTTCCGCTTTGGCGCGAAACGCGCGGGCGACATCGAGACCTTGCGCAGTGCCGGGGCTGAATATGGCTTCCATGTAGAAACCTTAGCCACGGTGACTGCCGATGGCGTGCGGATTTCCTCGTCAGCGATACGTCAGGCGCTGGCAGCCGGGAATTTCACGCTGGCTGAAAGCTTGCTAGGCCACCCGTACGGGATTTCAGGTCACGTCATCCATGGCGCTAAACTCGGTCGCACACTGGGTTTCCCCACCCTGAATTTACGGATTGCACATCAACGCCCGGCCCTGACCGGAATTTTTGTGGTCCGCATCCATGGTTTGAGCGAACAGCCTCTGCAAGGCGTGGCCAGCCTGGGTCACAGGCCCACAGTCGATGACAGTCATCGCTATTTACTCGAAACCCATGTGTTCGATTACCAGGGCCATGCCTATGGCAAAATCGTCCGCATCGAGTTTTTACACAAATTGCGCGACGAGCAAAAATACCCCGATTTAAGCAGTTTAACTGCGGCGATCAACACCGACGCCGAACAAGCGCGCGCCTGGTTTGCTGCACCTGAACGTTTAGCCACGCGTTCGGCAACCGATCGAATTTGATACTTAGCATTCCAGTTTTATGCCGCCCGACTGCAGCCACCTCACTGCAGCAGCTCTGGCTGACTCCGTGGCGTGCCACACCGAATTTCAATTTCTTGGTAACTAATTATGTCCAACCAACAAAACAAGACAGCCAGTAAGTACCCAGTCAATATGACGGAAACGCCATTTCCTATGCGCGGCGATCTCGCCAAACGCGAACCAAAATGGATCAAGGAATGGCAAGAAAAAAACATCTATCAACGCGTGCGTAAAGCCTCGGCGGGTCGTCCTAAATTCATCTTGCACGATGGCCCACCGTATGCGAATGGCGATATCCATTTAGGCCACGCCGTAAATAAAATCCTCAAGGACATGATCATCAAGGCGCGCAATATGGCGGGCTTCGATGCGCCTTATGTACCTGGTTGGGATTGTCACGGCATGCCTATCGAAATCCAGATCGAAAAACTGTTTGGTAAAAATCTGCCCGTCGCCGAAGTGCAAGCCAAAGCGCGTACTTATGCGAATGAGCAAATCGAAAAACAGAAAGCCGATTTCGTGCGCTTAGGGGTTTTGGGTGAATGGGATAATCCCTACAAGACCATGAATTTTTCGAATGAAGCGGATGAATTGCGCGCACTCGGTAAATTGCTGGAAAAAGGCTATGTCTACCGTGGCCTAAAACCAGTCAACTGGTGTTTTGATTGCGGTTCGGCCTTGGCTGAAGCTGAAGTCGAATATGAAAACAAACGCGATCCCTCCATCGACGTCGGCTTCCCATTTGCTGAACCAGAAAAAATCGCTGCCGCGTTTGGCTTAGCCAGCTTGCCAACTGAGCACGGCTATTGCGTCATCTGGACCACCACGCCCTGGACTATCCCATCCAACCAGGCTTTGAATATGCATCCTGAAGTTGAGTATGCACTGGTGCAAACTGAACGCGAAGGTAAGGCGACGCTGTTAATCCTGGCGACAGACCTGGTCGAGAAATGCCTGGAAACCTATCAATTAAGCGGCAGCATCATCGCCAAAACCAAGGGTGAAGCCTTAGCCAATCTGCGCTTCAAACATCCTATGGCTAAACTCGATGCCGGTTATGATCGCTTTTCGCCAGTGTATCTGGGTGATTACGTCACCACTGATTCTGGTACCGGCGTGGTGCATTCGGCACCGGCTTACGGTATCGAAGACTTCCAATCCTGCAAAGCGCATGGCATCAAAGACGCCGACATCATCGCGCCAGTAATGGGTGATGGCCGCTATGCTTCGTGGTTACCGTTCTTCGCCGGCATGACGATCTGGGAAGCGTCCAAGCCTATCTGTGAAAAACTGCGCGAAGCCGGTGCTTTGTTTAGCTTAAAAATGTTTGACCACAGCTATATGCATTGCTGGCGTCATAAAACCCCTATCATCTACCGTGCCACCTCACAATGGTTTGCCAGCATGGATAAGCAAGATGTAGAGGGTGGTATCAGCTTGCGTCAAACCGCCTTAAACGCAATCGAACAAACCCGCTTTTTCCCAGCCTGGGGTAAGGCGCGTTTGCACGGCATGATTGCCAATCGCCCGGACTGGACTTTATCGCGTCAACGCCAATGGGGCGTGCCTATGGCTTTCTTCGTCCACAAAGAAACTGGCGCCTTGCATCCTGATACGCCAGCCTTGTTAGAAAAAGTCGCCAAGCTGGTTGAGCAACACGGTATCGAAGCCTGGCAAAGCCTGAACATCGAAGAATTCCTCGGTGCCGATGCTGCGCATTACGAAAAAAATCGCGATACGCTGGATGTCTGGTTTGATTCGGGCACCACTCATCAAACTGTGATGCGTGGCTCACACGCCGAGCAATCGGCCTTCCCGGCTGATTTGTATCTGGAAGGTTCAGATCAGCATCGTGGCTGGTTCCATTCTTCATTGCTGACCTCGTCCATGTTAAATGGTGGCGCGCCTTACAAAGCCTTGCTGACCCACGGTTTCACCGTCGATGGCGAAGGCCGTAAGATGTCTAAGTCGCTGGGCAATACCATCGCGCCGCAATCCATCTGGAATAACCAGGGTGCCGACATCTTGCGGCTGTGGGTCGCCTCGACCGATTATTCGGGTGAATTGTCGATCTCGGATGAAATCTTAAAACGCGTGACTGAAGCTTATCGCCGTATCCGCAATACCTTGCGCTTCTTGTTGGCGAATACCTCGGACTTCAATTACAGTCAGGATGCCGTCGCGATCAGCGAGCTGCTGGAAATCGATCGCTATGCCTTAGCCAGCGTCAAGCAATTGCAAAATGAAATCCTGGCGCACTTTGACGATTACGAATTCCATCCTGTGGTCGCCAAATTGCAAACCTATTGCTCGGAAGATTTAGGTGGTTTCTACCTCGATATTTTGAAAGACCGTTTGTATACCAGCGCCGTTGGTTCGCCAGCGCGTCGTTCGGCACAAACTGCGATCTGGCATATCACGCAAACCCTGGTGCGTTTAATGGCGCCGATGTTGTCGTTCACTGCCGAAGAAGCCTGGCAATTCTTTGCCAGCGCCGAGGCATATCAAGCCAGCGATGAAACCATTTTCACGCAAACTTTCTATGCCGTGCCTGAAGTAGCGGATGAAGCAGCATTGTTAGCCAAATATGCTGAATTGCGCGTAATCCGTGGCGACGTCACCAAGCAATTGGAAGAAGTGCGTATGCAAGGCGTGATCGGTTCATCCCTGCAAGCGGAAGTGCTGATACGCGCCACCAGCGCCAAGTTTGCGCTATTGCAAAGCCTGGGCGATGATTTGAAATTTGCTTTCATCACTTCAGCTGTCACTCTCGAAGAAGTGGCGGATCAAGCGGCAGAAGCCATCCTGGTGCAAGCTTCGGCTCATCAGAAATGCGAACGCTGCTGGCATTATCGTCCGGCGGTCGGCACCCATGCTGATCACCCTGGCTTGTGTGACCGCTGCGTCAGCAATTTGTTTGGCGCGGGTGAACATCGTCGTTGTGCCTGATTAGCCAACTGCGTAAATGGGCTGAAATTTCAGCCCATTTTTTCCAGCCCATTTTTACGTCGCGCTACTTTCACTTGCATTTCTCTGGCAAACCATGGCAACTAAAAAACCCAAAAGCAGCTCAGGCAGTAATCCCAGCAAAAGCGGCATGATCATCTGGCTAGGCATTTCTGCGATCGTGATTTTGCTCGACCAGATTACAAAAATCACCATCACTAAATTATTCAGCTATGCCGAAAATTTACCACTGACTTCATTCTTTAATTTAACCCTGGTCTATAACAAAGGCGCGGCCTTCGGCATACTGGCCGATCAGCCTGGCTGGCAAAGAGTTTTCTTTACTGTCTTAGGCTTAGGTGCTGCTGCTTACATCGTATTTTTATTAAGCCGCCACGCCAGCCAAAAATTATTTTGCTGGGCGCTGGCCTTGATTATGGGTGGCGCACTTGGCAATGTGATCGACCGCATCGCTTATGGCCACGTGATAGACTTTCTCGATTTCCATTACAAAGAACTCTATCACTTCCCCGCCTTCAATCTGGCGGATAGCGCGATTTGCCTGGGCGCGGCCTTGTTTATTTTGGATGAATTACGCCGCGTTAAAAAATAAGGAATGATTATGGACTTACAAGGAAAACGCATCGTACTCGGCATGTCGGGTGGCGTGGCTTGCTACAAAATCGCCCAGCTTTGTCGCGACTTAATCAAAGCTGGTGCCAGCGTGCAAGTGGTGATGAGTGCCGCGGCTTGTCAATTCATGACACCAGTCACCATGCAAGCCTTGTCTGGCCAGCCTGTCTATACCGATCAATGGGATAATCGGATCCACAATAACATGGCGCACATAGAATTAACGCGCCAGGCCGATTTACTCTTGATCGCGCCCTGCTCGGCGGATTTTATGCGCAAACTGGCGCATGGCGCAGCCGATGATTTACTCTCGACTCTAGCACTGGCACGCCCGGCTGATTTACCGGTGTTAGTGGTGCCAGCCATGAATGTGGAAATGTGGCAAAACCCCGCGACGCAACGCAATCACGCGCAATTACGCAACGATGGCGTGCGATTTGCTGGCCCCGCAGTTGGCGCGCAAGCCTGTGGCGAAACAGGTTATGGCCGCATGTTAGAACCCGCCGAAATTCTGGCCGAAGTACAGGCCTTGTTTTGCCCCAAACAACTCGCTGGTAAGCGCGTCTTGCTGACTGCCGGGCCGACTTATGAAGCAATCGACCCGGTTCGCGGCATCACCAATTTATCTTCGGGCAAAATGGGTTATGCGCTGGCGCAAGCGGCCTGGCAAGCGGGTGCCGAGGTGCACTTGATTTCTGGCCCAACCGCACTTGATGCACCTTACGGCGTGCAGCGCCAAAATGTGCAAAGCGCACAGCAAATGCATGAGGCGGTTGAGCAGGTGCTGAAACAGCAGCAAATTGATATCTTTATCGCGGTTGCCGCCGTTGCTGATTGGCGTGTGGCGAATGTCAGCACTCAAAAAATCAAAAAGAATGAAGCCGGTGATGCGCCGCAATTGCAGTTTGCGACCAACCCCGATATTTTAGCCAGCGTTGCTAAGCGCCAGCAGCGCCCATTCTGCGTCGGCTTTGCCGCTGAATCGGAAGATTTGTTAGCGAATGGCAGCGCCAAGCGTCTGCGCAAAAACGTGCCACTCTTAGTTGGCAATTTAGGTCAGCACACTTTTGGCCGCGATGAAAATGAATTGGTCTTATTCGATGAACAGGGCCACCATCATTTAGCACGCGCCAGCAAAACCGCATTGGCACAACAATTAATCGGCGAAATCGTACGCCGCCTGCCCGCCTGATGCTGCGCTGGCGACGACCCAGCGTGTCGCCAGCCTGAGCAAGCTAACCGCAGCATCATCAACACCGAGTGCGCCAGCACTGGCGCACTCAAGACGAAACACTTTATCTGGAACCACACATGAAAAACATCGATTTAAAAATCATAGATCAACGTATGCGCGATTATTTGCCAGCCTATGGCACACCCGGCAGCGCCGGGCTGGATTTACGCGCCTGCATCGATCAAGCCTTAACCATCGCGCCCGGTCAAACCGTCTTGGTACCGACTGGCATCGCCATCCATTTGGCTGACCCTGGCTATGCCGCAATGATCTTGCCACGCAGCGGCCTCGGTCATAAAAACGGCATCGTACTCGGCAACCTGGTGGGCTTAATCGATTCCGATTACCAAGGCCAGTTAATGGTTTCAACCTGGAACCGTGGTCAGGAAAGTTTCACCCTCAACCCACTCGACCGCCTGGCTCAATTAATCATCGTCCCGGTCTTGCAAGTCGGCTTTAATCTGGTCGAAGAATTTGGCCAGAGCGAACGCGGCGAAGGCGGCTTTGGCAGCACCGGCAAGGGCTGATTTTATGTAAAGACGGCAGCTTGCTTGGGCAAGCTGCGGCTATTCCGCCACTGCTGCAAGATTCAAGTGCAAAAACAAAAATCTAAAAATCAGCACTCTGGAAACGCTGACTGGATAAGGTTTTGCAGCCTATTACCTTGGAAAGGCGCATGGAATGGGCGTGCGGGGCTGAGAGGACAAATTAAGATATTGTAGTGGTGCAAGTTCATTGCCAATTTAATTGACCAACTATAAAATCAGCAATCATTTTTTGTTTAATATTAGGTATTTTATGTGTAGTCATTTATGAACCAGCCTAAACCATCATGACAACAATTCGCCTTCGATATACTCTGACCCCACTCGTACGGCCTATTGGTTAGGCTCGCCTACATAACGTAACGGAGATAATTTGCGAAATCTATTTATTGCTCTGACGTTTCTGACGTTGGCTTTTTCTAATACTGTCAATGCATTCGGAGTGCCTCCATTTACTGGTACATTCATTGCTAACCTCCACCAAGGTGGCTTGATGTTCTTAACTCTGGTTCAAACTCATACTTCCGTTTCAGGATCGCTTATTTCAGTATATCCAGATAATAAGCAAGGCACGCAAAGTAACATTAGCTCCCTACGTGGAGAAACTGATGGAAAAATGCTTACCTTGAGAGACGGAAGCCTTGTGATAAATGGAAAAAAAACTGGCAGCGTTATTTCGCTGAATTTCCCTAACCAATCAGGACTGATATCCACCATCACATTTAATCCCGGAACGGAGACCGAATTCAACGAATTGGTAGCAAAGCTTCGAGATACGCGTTTGTCTCAGATAGCTATCAACAAGGAGATTGGTCGCAAAGCGGAAAATGAGAGGCAGCAACTCGCAAAGCTGGCAAATGCTTTGTACTCAGACGTAACTGCAATTCGAAATACCGGCATCAAGCCCGATTTGGAAAGTATGAGGTCTTCTATCAAGGATGCATATTCTGCAATCAAGGATATCGAAGTGCATCTCGCTGAACTAAAGCACGAAGCTTCAGTTCGACCTATGACCTGCTATCAAGCCAACAAAACAGTAAAGTATGTGTTTGAGCAAACCATGCGTTATGATTTCTCGCGAACGCTAGGATATGCAGCAAATAACTTTAAGATTGACTTTCAAAGGTTGGAGGAGCGATTGGGGAGAGTTTCTGGGATAGAGACGAAGATCAATCAAGAAGCTAACGATTTGAAGCAAGCAATAAACATGGCAAAGTTTGCGGTTCCGAAACTAATGATTTTACCTGGTGAAGAGCAGGCCCCTCTTAAGCAATATCAGGAGCTTGCTACCTCAGCCCGAAAAGAAATGACGAATCTACAGCAAAAGTTTGACTACGCAATTAGTAGGGCTCAGGAATTGATGAAAGAGGGGCAACAAGTAATGACGGCAGCGCAAGACCTTGTGCGTTGTAAATAGGTGCGCACTGGATCGAAACCATAATCTCACCAGCCCCATGAAAAAAATATTGCAAACTGGTTAGCTTTACGTAGGTGTGCCCAATTATTGGGTAAAATTCACTAAATGGAGGGAATCTCTATGGGATCAAGCAAAACTGCTTTAGCCGTAATGAAGAGAGTTTCATCGCAACCCAAAGATGGCAAGCCGAGTTCGACAACTAAGCCTTCTGGTAATAGCACAACCATAACTCGAGGCACTTCAAAATCTACAACTCAGAGTGAAGCCAGAATTGCAGCAAAGGTCTTAGCTAGCCCTACTTCCTCCAAGATGCAAAAATCCAAGGCAACAAGCCTGCTCTCCAGCAAAACTGATCCCTTCCCAGTACTCAGCTATCGAGTTCCAGGAAGCAGTCTTACGCAAAAAAGAAGTGCTGCCATTATTCAAAAAGTTATCAAGAAGAGCAAGTAAAGGAACTATATGAGTCGCAGCGTCACCGATCAGAAAGACTCCGTATTCATAAATTGCCCCTTCACCGAAGACTACGAGAAAATATTTCACTGCATAATATTTTGCGTACTGGCATGCGGGTTTCGCCCAAGAAGCGCACTTGAGGCAGGCGATGCAGGGGACATTCGTATTGATAAAATCGTTCGGCTAATAAAAGAGTCACATTACAGCGTTCACGACTTATCCGCTATCAAGCTTGACGAAAACAATAATCTACCAAGATTCAACATGCCTTTTGAACTTGGCCTTGTTATCGGCTGCAAAAAAGTCGCTGGCGCCAAGTATGCAAATCGCCCAATATTGATATTGGAGCACACAAAGTTCACCTCTCAGAAATGCTTATCGGATATCGCCGGACAAGACTTGAAAGCTCACAACGGATGCACAAACAGCACCACTACTATTGTCCGCAATTGGTTGTTTCAGCAAACTAAAAGGGAAGGCATCCCAGGGTACGTTCGCATAAGAAAAGCCTTTGACAGCTTTTATCTGGCTCTACCAGAAATCTGTGAAGAAGCCGGACTAGACGTTAAAGAAATCAGTTATCCTGACTTCGTAAATTTGGCCCAACAATGGCTAATCGAACAGAATGCCATCAACGCTACTACATCTAAGTAATTCTGAATAAAATTAATAATATAAATTTCCCTGCATAACTTAGCAGTCAAGCGAAAACCAATTTGGACCAATCTTTCGGCTTTATGAAAAGTTGCAACCTGTTAATTTAATTTTCGCCAACAAATAAGCGTTCTGAGACCTCGGAAAATTCTTGCCTGGATTTGGGTTATTTATCTTGT
This sequence comes from Undibacterium sp., assembly GCA_041913845.1. Classification (GTDB taxonomy): domain Bacteria; phylum Pseudomonadota; class Gammaproteobacteria; order Burkholderiales; family Burkholderiaceae_D; genus Undibacterium. The sequence goes on along the minus strand of JAYSEN010000003.1, from coordinate 144,957 downwards.
TTCATTAATCCGCTATGTCAGCATCACTAGTACTAGAAGATGGCCGTACGCTCTGGCGCTCTAATTTGGGCTTTACTGGTATGCTGCACCTGATTGCACGCGAAGTTTCGGCTTCGCACTTGAATTTAAGTCTGTGGCTGGCTGATAAAGCAGAACGGCCCTCGCCCTTTTGTGAATTTGATCTGCGTGCTTTAAGCGACGATGCCCGTCATGAATTTTGGCAAGCTGCCGAGCGGGCTTATGCGGCACTCTTGCTTAAGCATGGCGCCGAGGATAACTGGTCTGTTACTATGTACGCGGCTGAAAGTCTGGCCCACTTGTTGCGCATGCGCGCAAGCATACTTCGTGGTGAACCGCCTGCTGCACTCAATGATTTGAATATGGTCGTGAACTTTGATGGCGAAATGGAACAGCTTGATCAGCTATGGGGATAGCGGCGGATACATTTAGCTTGAGGTGCTCAGCCCAAGGCACCTAGCTAGCATTAGCGCACTTACGGCAAACTCAGATCTTCGCTCTCTATTAACATCAGTCTAAACTAAGAAAGTGACCCATGAGTACACTCACTGCATCACCAGCGGTAAAAAAGATCGTCTCCATCGGTGATCTATCCAGGTTAAGCATTCCCGAAGATTGTCCCTACGCTGGCGCCTTGAGCAGGATAAAAAACGAAGCCCGGGGAATAGGCGTGACCATCAATCTCGACAGCTTTTATTCTGAAGTGGCCATAGAACTGCATAATTTCAGCAGCAGCCTACGCTATCGCTTCATGGACTTGCATGGCGTCAAGCGGATTGCCTATTACATTGAAGACCGCGATTTCTATAGCTGCAGTTATGTCGAGGTCAGCTATGATGGCACAAGCCTGCTGACATTTTCTGATACGATACTCAGCAAACCCGACAAATCAAAAAGCGACATCGAAAACATCCTGAGGGCCTATCACACCCTGGGAATTTTCCAGCCAATTGCAAGCCAACTGCTATGATATCGGCATACAGTATCTATCGTGGTAGTCGTTGTAAACTTAGCGCCTGCGCTTGAGCAAGTTAGCTTTAGCAGCGCGCTGATCCGGTTTTAAGAGGTGATGGCTTATGGGCCAATATGAAAAGCATGGCGTACTCGGTGCGATTTCTATCCAAGTCAAAGTGTTAGCGAGCTTGCTTGCCATCATGTGGCTAGTCGAAATCCTTGATTTTATGTTGCAAGGTGCGCTCAAGCAATTTGGCATCATTCCGCGTAACCTTACAGGTTTGCGCGGCCTCGTGTTCGCGCCTTTTTTGCATGCCAACTTCCCCCATCTGATCGCCAATACCCTGCCCTTTGCTTTGCTTGCCTGGTTCGTGATGCTGCGGCGTATGCGGGATTTTGTGATCGTCAGCGTAGTCGTAATGCTGATAGGCGGCTTGGGTACCTGGTTGAGCGGTGCGAGTAACTCCGTGCATATCGGTGCCAGTGGCTTGATTTTTGGCTACCTGGGATTTTTGATGGCGCGCGGCTTTTTTGAACGCAGCTGGAGCGCCGTATTACTCTCTCTGATCGCAGGCTTTGCCTATGGCAGCGCCTTATGGGGCGTACTGCCAGGACAAGCAGACATTTCCTGGCAAGGCCATTTGTTTGGCTTCATCGCTGGCGTGCTGGCGGCGAAATGGTTGCCAGTGCAGAAAAAAACCGGCAACTGAATGACTTAAAGCAAAAGCCACAGAATTCGGAATCGAAAACATGCCACCTGAAAACGTAGACGGGATAAGGCTTTGCACCCTATTGCCTTGGAAAGCCGCGTCGACTGGGCGTGATGGGCAGCCTGCTATCGAAGATTAATTCGCTTTAGTATTGAGTACTATAAAAGCCAGTTTTAATATGCAGCTTTTGATACTTAACTAACCACCCAATTTAATGCTTACCAATACTCAATCGCTAAACGATTATGCTTACACCTAACCCGTTAAGAACCGCTCTCGCAGATTTTCTCGGTGCTGATCGCTTTACCAAATTCGTTAGAGCAGGAATTGGCGCTCGCATGTTTTATTGGCAGGAACGTGAACTCGAACGATTTCGAGAAGCCAACCCGGACTTTAAATTTAACCTATCTGATCTTGTGGATGCGCTTCGTATCTGCGAGATTCATCAAATGGATCTACTTCCCTGCAAGGTCGAGGTGTTTCGTGGCTGCCTGAATTGGAGCAATAACTACCTCAATGAAAAGAAGTCAAAATTTCCAAATGCCGCTATCGATTTGATAATGGTCAGCGACGATTTTCAAGAAAGCCATTTAGACTCTTGGTATTGTCCAAAATGTCGAGAAATTGCAGATAAATGGCGGCGAATCTGAGAAAGCATTTATCTCGTGGTTGTAAGAACCTTCCCCATCCCATATTCCCAGCTACAGATCAGACATCATGAAAAATATCATCGACGCGAGCGCTGCGAATTATTTGAATACGCTCGGAATAATCATGCATGAATGTAATTTACCAGAGACAAAAAGAGTGCGAGTTGCGGCCGGTTGTTTGGCTATCGCTCAAGATCACCATCATGCGATTGTTATACTTCTAGAACATGGGCGGTATGCCGCCAGCTTTGCATTAATAAGAGTTGCCTTCGAGGCGTATATTCGCGGAAAGTGGCTGGCTCTGTGTGCCAGCGATAGGCAAGTCGATGAGTTTTCAGATGGTAAAGAGCCGCCGAAATTCAGCACTCTTTTGAGTAGCTTAGAACAAACCGAAGCATTCAACGAAATGGCCTTTTCCAAAGTTAAATCTGGTCTTTGGCAAGATTTGTGTGCTTATACCCATACAGGTGGCCTTCACACTCAACATTGGATCTCTGGCGAAAGTATTGAACCTCGTTACGATGACAAAGAGTTACTTAGAGCACTCACTTTCGTTGAGGCAATAGGCGCTCTTGCGGTTATTGGTATCACGACACTCGCCGAAAACGCGGACGCGGCACAAAAAACACTGAAACTATTTGATGAACGAATGGCGAAGAGAATTTAATTACTACCAATCAATCCATTGATGCTCAGAACTTAGTTTCTATCATGCGCCTGCTCTATCCTTGTGACCCCTTCAATAAACGACAAGCCGATGAAGCCTATGTCGAGGAATTTATCGCTGCTCAAGCAGCTGGATTGCAATGCTCGCTTTATTCTGCAGAGGATTTTGAGCTTGGTAAATTTAAACCTCAGCCCCCCTTGCAGGAAGGCGATACTGTAATTTATCGCGGTTGGATGTTAAGGCCAGAGGCTTACCAGCAATTAGTTCAGGCAATTGCACAAATTGGCGCTTATGCGCTGACTTCAACTGCGCAATACCGGCTCTGCCATTATCTGCCAGAATGGTATCCACACTGCCAAGCTTTCACCCCCGAGACTATCTTCGTTGAACCAGGTGCTAACTATGCCAATGCCGTTGCCGAGCGTAATTGGCCCGCTTACTTTGTCAAAGATTATGTCAAGTCGCTGACTACAAGTCGAGGCTCGGTCGCCACGACTCCGCAAGAGATCGCTGACATTGTGGCGCTCATAGAAAAATACCGTGGCCAAATTGAAGGGGGGATTTGCATACGCGAATTTGAAGAGTTACAGGCCGAGACTGAAGAGCGTTATTTTGTATTTCAGGGCAAAGCCTATGGCCGCGATGGCATTATGCCGGAAATCCTTGATTTGATTGCGCAACGTATTCACAGCCCTTTTTTCTCAGTTGATATTGTGCTCGCCGCGAATGGCACACCACGCTTGATTGAGCTTGGTGACGGCCAGGTGTCAGATAGAAAGCAGTGGTCAGCGCAGCGCTTTGTGGAAATCTTTACGGCTTGATTTGCTGACTAAGCTACGGTTAGAAATCACAAAATTGCCCCAGCCTCAAATTTACATATAAAACCCATGAACTTCATCGCAGAACAGGTCGATACACCACCAGAGCGCTTCTTCAGCGAGCATGAATTTGCTTTGCCACAGATCAAAGCCAGCGGCTTGCAGCACACACGATTTATCAACGCAGAAAAAAACGCGATTATGTATATCCTGGCTATAGCCCCCCAGCTAAAACAATTGGATGAAATTACTGGCTTGCTATTCGTCGCCAGCACGGCTTTGCCATTTACCGCTTCGCGCTACGGCGGAGTAGGCGCAGAAAAAATCCTCATTCAAAGTCTGATCCTGAGTGCTGAAATGGAAACACAGCGAACTGAAATTATGAGTTTGCTGGCACAAGCGCTTGAAACTTACCGGGTGTGGGATGCGGCTACATTTTGGTTGCCAACGGAGACCTAAGTCCGGTGAAATTCTGGACCAATTCAGGTAGCGCCATGTCTGCTCGTCTGCGCTCACGGGACGCTTGATAGCCAGCTTATTCGCCGTGGTTTAAATTCACGCTGAGGAATTGCGATATCGCGCGGTCTCTGGCAAGATAGGCCTATCGCTATTTGCCAGACATAATGTTTACGCCATGAATCAAGCGCAGCACTTCCCGATTTACGCCCTGCTCTGCCTGCTTACTGCGCCACAGTTTGCCAGCGCGGCGACACCAGGCTGGTGTCAAAAACACGAGACGACGATCTTTAACTGTCAATTTGCGAATCAAAAAGTGGCATCGGTATGCGCTGACGCAAAACTGAGTCAACAATCGGGCTATCTGCAATACCGCTTTGGCAAATTGAATACGGAACTTCCTGAATTAACTTACCCCAAAGAGACCGCGCAGGCCGCGACACATTTCAAAGTCGGGCATTACTTATTTGCCTCAGCAACAGCAAGCTGGCTAAGTTTCGATAATGCAGGCTTTCGTTATGTGTTAAAAACAACACTAGGCCGTGATGTGCATGAGCATGTGCTTGGTGTTTATCAAAACACCAAACTCGTGGCCCGAATGGAATGCAAGAAAACCAGCGTAGACCTGAGCCAACACGAGGAGCTATTGCGAAAAGTCTTGCGTAATGACGAACATGATGAAGTCGATCTGTAATTTCGCTAAAAAACACCTGGCGAGGTCGGGTTTGCTGCGGTTACAAGCGACTCGCCCAGGCCTTGCGATGACAACAAACTCATAAAGCTAAAAATTCGACTCTGTTATACTCTGAACCGCACTTTCTGATACGACTATTGTTTGCCGCGCCTCATGCCATGACACAAACCGAAGCCGATATTTATAGCCAGCTACTCAAGTATTTACCCAACGCTGAGCGAACGAACTGGAGCAAACAGCTACTAAAGCAAGCGGAGCTTCACTATGTCGTGTTGGCCGCGCGTTTTGCGCACGATGTCCGGGTTGGTGGCTTTGCCTTGCTGTTGCATAATTTAAATGGTCAGATGCTTGCCGAGATGGAAGACATGCTGCTCCATGCCCAAGCCAATTTTGCTCACGAATACTATATACAAGCAATACGTGCCAGCTTGTTCCATCCTCAGGATTATCAGGATTTACTGCATACCTTAAACACTGAACCTGAATCCGGACCAGAAGAATGTGCTTTGGCGCAACATTTAAGGGAATTAAGTCAAAATTATTGGCGTGCCAATTTCCCGCTGGAGGTGGAAGCACAGGTGTTTTTGCAGACTTGCCTGGAACAATCTGGCGAGCCATCCTCTCCCCGCAGCAAGCGCCAAAAATTGTTTAGCAAACAGTTGCGCTAACGCCCGAACTTACGCCTCAGATTTCCCCCCCTTAGTTCTCAGGAACTTTTTGTGCGATTTAAGGCTCTTAGCAGCCTGTCGGATAGGATTAATTGGGTCACGCAGTAGTTTGTGCTGAAATCTCTTTTTAGCAAACTGGAGGCAACGATCATGTCAAAGTACCTCAGCATATTCCTCATCGGTTTAGTTCTGCATTTACCACGTCTGGCCTGCGCTGATCCGGCTATGGCCAGCATGGTTGCACCTGGCATCATTTCCGACGATGGCGCATTTGGTTTCACCCTCTCAAAAGATGGCCGTACTGCACTTTGGACACGTTCCGGCGGCAAGCGCGAACGTTTGCAAATCATGCAATCACAGTGGGATGGCAAGCAATGGTTGGCCGCCGTAGCTTCGGCGATCTCGGGCGACCCACGCTGGAAAGATATCGATCCCATGTTCAGCCCTGACGGTAGGTTGATTATATTTCAGTCAAATCGGCCGGTACCAGGCAAACCAGAACGCAGCGGCTTTGATATCTGGGCCGCAACCTGGGATGGCAAACAGGCAGGCCAACCCTATCACCTTGGCAATCAAATTAATAGCGACGATTCTGAGTCGTCTGCCAGCATGAGTCAAAATGGCAGTATTTATTTCATGAAAGCGAATGGCGATAATTCCTCCGATATTTTTGTTTCGCGCTTACGTGATGGCGTCTACCAACCCCCTGAAAATCTGGGCCCGCAAATCAATACCAAAGAGCGTGAATCCAATCCCTATATCGCGGCAGATGAAAGCTATTTAATCTATTTCACGACAGGAGCAAACGTACGTGGTGAAACCGATTTAGTCATCAGTTTTCAAGAACATGGTGTATGGACCAAACCGCGCCCTTTAGCCACCATCATTAATTCCGACGATGCCGAATTTTGTCCCTTTGTGCATAACGGCAAATTGTATTTTGCGCGCCAGCGCAAGCAAGCCGATCGCATGATAGAAAACATTTATGTCGTACCGTTTAATCCCGATGACTATCGCGCGCGCTAAACCCGCTGATCCCTGTCTATGCGATGTCATGCGTAGCAGTCTTTGCTTAAACAAACTCGATCAATGCAAGGCCAGCGCGCTGAGTGTGGGCGCGCCAGCGTTGCGGTATGGGATGTTGAAAATTAAAGTTTGAAATATGTGGTGGCCGGACGGCGCCGATTGGACATCCTTCCGACGTATTGTTTAGGTTTTTGATCGTTCCATTTGCACTAGCACCGATTCGTCTTGCTCGACGATCACATAGCCACCGTCGCGCTCATAAATTTCGGCAGATAAGAAGCGTACTGTTCCATCGCAGAATGTGAGCTCCGCTTCAAGCACGTTCAACTTTTCATCACGCCGAATTGAACGGACGGATATTCTTCCCTTAGGGAAGTCGTTCAACTCTTGCACTCTGTAAATACCTCCATGTTCAGACTCTCTATGTTCAGGTAAAACACTGGAAAGAACTAGATCAAGACCATAGAGGTTTGTCCCATCTTGTGGCAGAGAAACCAAACTGACAATCCGTCCATCAACGAGTTCCATGTCAATATGAACGAACTGGCGGTATGGGATTGAGTCATCTTGCCAAACAACACATGTAGAACCCGCCCAGCCAGTTACGGTCGTTTCATAATTTACACAAAAGTCCCCTCCACTGAGAGCCATTTCAGTAGCGACCCAACGAACGATTTCTTGCCCATGCAGATCATCAATGGAAAAAAAATGATCAACTTCCATCAAATACCTTAGCCGAAGTAAACTGCTGCACCAATTGATACAGCAAAGCATCGCTTGCACGATAGTCGTCTTGCGTGCATTGCTGCGTTGCTGGTTGCAAATCACGTAAACGTAGCAGCTCACTGGCGATATATTGTTCGAGTAAAAGCAAGGGTGCTTGTTCAGCCAGCTCTTCCGTTTGCATTTTTTGTGCCACAAGATCATCGATGGCAAGGCGCACTTCCCCCTCAGGCAAAAGCCGTTCGAGTAAATCACTCAAACGTATCGGCACCTGACCATAGCCACGGCTAATCCAGTCTGCCGCCAATACCCCGCGTAACACATACAGGTATTTCTTACGCTTAACCAAGTCTTTGCCTAAAAACTGCCGTTGATTTTTCAAGGCATAGCAATAGTAGTGATAGAAACCTGCAGCCGGACTGATAAAGCGTTGCGCCAATTCACGGTAAGCATGCATCGCCGCGTCATCGCAGAGATAGCGCATGGGTGATTGCAACCATTCGAGCAAGGCGGGATTCCCTTTGCGCAGCAATTGCAAACTCTTACGCAATTCCCAGCCATTGATATCGAGTTCGCCAAGTTCATGCTGTTCTATCGCGCTTTCGATTACATCGCGTCCAGCTTGCACACGCAAATACCAGGGTAGCTTATGCACATAGATAAAACGCACATCCCAGTCACTGTTTGGCGAGGCAAAACCCCAGGCGCGGCTGCCGGATTCGACCGCGAACAAGATTTTGACCTGGTGTTGTTGTTCCAGTGTTTGTAAGCGTTGCCTGACCACCTCGGCGACTGCATCAAACTGGGTGAGTTTATGTTCCATTTCGCTACTCCTTTCTGCCTGTGATTACATAAATTCAGGCGATTTGCCAGCGCCACTAAGCGGCACCAGATTTTTTATATTTAGCTCGTCAAACACTGACGACAAAGCAATCGCGATGTTGCTGACTGATTTCAAATTGCAGCGGTAAAAAGCGCTGAATAATCGCCGCATTGGTGGTCAAATGCGAACTCTTGACGTTACAACTAAACTGACCACCTGCCAAAGCCAGCGGCAGCAAAAGTTGATCGGCCAGATGTTCGCCCACTGCCGCCTCCGAATGCAACCAGGCCAGCATTTCAGCGCTGGCGAGATTAGCGGCTTGCAGCGGCTCTTGCTGCTTACCGCCATAGGCACTGACTACTTCAGTATGCCCGGCAAATTGCGCGCACAGCAAAATCACGTTGGCAATACCTGGCGCATTACTCAGACGCTGATGCACAAAATGCTGTTCATCCCAGCCTAATTGCGCTTGCAATTGAGCGATCTGCTGCAAACCAATTTGTACATCCATGCCATTCATTAACACTAAACCATGCTGAGTTTGTGCTGCGCCACGCTCACAAAAGTCCAGCGCCTGTACTTCACGCCAGGGTTGTATCGTCACTTCCAGCAAACCACCACCGGCAGGATAAAAACCATGGCGTATTAAACGCAAGTCGATTTCTATGCCAAATTTTTTCAGCGCTGGTTTAAAACTGTGCTGTAAAAATTCATAGCAGGGTGCCATAGGCACGTGGGTGCCACCGCCTATCCGCAAAGTGCTGGGCTGATCCGCTTGCAATAAAGGCCAGAGCAAGGTTTGCAGCACCAACGCCGCACTGCCAGCAGTTCCGACAGAAAATTCATAAGCACCAGCGCGCACTACTTTCGGTGCAAAGCGCAAGCGCGTACTCCCCAATTCAGCACCTTCGACTTTGGCATCAGCGATAGTTTGCGCTGCCAACACTCCGGTTAAGTGCTGCCGCATCAAGCCAGGCTTGGCACGGCCAGCCCGGATATTTTTTAACTCAACCGGGGTTTGCGTGATGATGGACAATGCCAGGGCTGTACGCAGTATTTGCCCACCGCCCTCGCCCTGGGCCGCATCGATTTGTAAATAATTCAAACGCTTAACCTTTCACACAAACGATTTGCTTTAACACATACACCACATCGACTAATTCACGCTGGGCTTCCATCACCGCATCGATATCTTTATAAGCCATAGGGATTTCATCAATCACATCGGCATCTTTACGGCACTCTACACCCTCGGTGGCTTTTTCCTGATCCGCCACCGTGAACAACTTCTTGGCCTTGGTACGGCTCATGGTACGCCCCGCGCCGTGGCTGCAGGAATTAAAACTTTCAGGATTTCCTTTTCCACGCACGATGTAGCTACGCGCCCCCATCGATCCTGGAATAATTCCTAATTCGCCCTGCTTGGCCGACACTGCACCCTTACGTGTCACATAAACGTCTTCACCAAAATGGCTTTCTTTTTGCACATAATTATGGTGACAATTCACGGCTTCCAAATGGGTTTGGAAAGGCTTAGTGATAATTTTACGCATCGCCGCGATCACATGGCTCATCATGATTTCGCGATTGGTTTTGGCATAACGCTGGGCCCAACCCACGGCCTTCACATAATCACCAAAATAACGGCTACCTTCTTCAAAGTAAGCCAAATCCTGATCAGGAATATTCGCCATATGTTCTTGCAGATCTTTTTTCGCTAACTCGATAAACAAGTTACCGATCGCATTCCCTACCCCACGTGAACCGGAGTGCAACATGATCCAGACGGTTTGCTGCTCATCTAAACAAATTTCGATGAAGTGGTTACCGGTTCCCAAAGTCCCTAAGTGATAATGGTTATTGGTGTTTTTCAAAATCGGATAATCATCGGTGATTTGCTTAAATTCATCTTGCAATCCGGCCCAGGCTTGATCAACTAAATCCGGCGCTTGTTTACCCCAGGCCCCCTTATCACGACCCGAACGTGGCGAGGTACGACCATGTGGCACGGCAGCTTCAATGGCGGCACGCAAAGGTGCCAGACTATCAGGCAAATCCGCCGCCACCAGCGTGGTTTTACAAGCGATCATACCGCAACCTATATCCACCCCCACTGCTGCAGGGATGATCGCTTTATGGGTAGGAATAACGCTACCGATAGTCGAACCTTTACCCAAATGTACATCGGGCATTACCGCCAGATGTTTAAAGATGAAGGGCATCTTCGCGGTATTCATCAATTGCTGCTTGGCGTCATCTTCTACCGGCACACCATCAGTCCACATTTTGATCGGTGCCGCGTTTTCATTTTGTATTACATTAAACGTTTTCATCATCTATTCTTTTCTTAATCGCTATTTTTTCTTGACCTTGTTTGGGCTGGTCACACAGAGACCAGCCATGCCCACGGTTCAAGCCTGATTTGGCTGTATCTTAATCAAACCATTCAAGACTTGATCGAGACCACCGACTACCGAAATCTTATCGATACGTTCGGCGATTCTTTCCAGGGTTTCCAATTCCTTCAAGCGCAACGCAGCTGGATTATTTTCCATCACCTTGGCGGTGTTCAACATTGAACGTGTCGCATTGGTTTCTTCACGGCGCCGTATCACATTCGCTTGCGCGGCTTTTTCAGCTTCTACAACCTGTGTCAGCAATTGCTTCATTTCGCCTGGCAGGATAATGTCTTTCACACCAAAACTCTGTAAGCAAATACCAAAACCCGCAAGCTTTTGTGTCATATGCTGTTCCACCACTTGATCGATCACTTGCTTATTTTCCAGCAATTCATCAAGACTGCGTGTACCCACCGCGGCGCGCAGCGCGAACTGTAATTCGCGATACACATGCTCAGCCGGTTTGGCTAATTTTGCATGGGCCAGTTCCACATCGACAAATTGCCAGCTGGCGTTTAAATTAATCCGCAAATTCACTTTATCGCGTGTCAAAATTTCCTGACCACTGACTTCCAGATTTTGCAAACGCAAATCCACTAACTCTAACTGGATGTCACGATTAAAGCGCCAGTAAGCACTGCGACCTGGTTGCAAAATCCGCTCCAGCTTGCCATCGACACGTAATAAACCCACGTGCGATTCAGGCACTTGCACATTGCACACGGCATCTAAGCCTTGCACATGTTTACCACGTAATTTTTGTTGCACAAAAATTCCCAACAAATCCTGATCGAGTGCAATTTCTTTACTGATGTCTATGCACTCAAAAGCTTGCGCTGCACTAGCACGCCAATATAAACGCCGGCTTGCTGGTGGAATAATTTCTGCCAACACCGCATTTTCAAAACGCAGCATGACTTGCTGATCGCTGGTATCGACTTGATGAAAATACTCAGCGACCACCTCGCCATGGTTTTGCCGTAAAAAGTCAGCGCTTGCATGATCAAACCAGGCTGCCGCCAAATCAAACACTTCAAAGCTTTGTGGTTGCGCAATCTTCCAGTACAAACGCTGACTGGCTGGTGGAATGATTTCATCAAACACACCATTTTCAAAGCGCAGCACGGCTTTTTTGGCATCGGTACTGACCACATGAAAATACTCTTTAAGCAAGTGTGGCAAGCGTAAGCGCAAGGTTTCTTCAGCTTCGTGTGCAAAACGCGCTTGCTGCAAATCTATGCAAATAAACTCTTGTTGCTTCAGATCGCGCCAGTATAAGCGCTTGCTTAAAGGCGGCACGATTTCAAGCAATTCACCTTGCTCAAAACGCAGCAAAGCTTGTTTGTCATTGGTGTCGGCCAGATAGAAATTTGCTGCCATGACTTCGGGCAAATGCAAACGCAAATAATCAGCCGCACTGTGTTTAAACCAGACTTGATTCAAATCGATGGTTTCAAAACGCTGCGCTTTTAAGGCCGCTTTCCAAAACAAGCGTGGTGCGCCATGACGCAGAATTTCACACAAACTCTGACCTTCAAAACGCAACACCACTTGTTCTGCTTCAAGTTCGACCAAATGAAAATACTGGTTCACGATTTCGCGCTCACAACGCAATAAGTAGTTTTTGATTTCATGCGTAAATTCAGGAAATTCCATATCAAAAACCACGACCTCAGTCTTGCCTAGCAAGTTTAAAAAGCGATACTGGCCAGGCGCCAAAAATTTTACGAACTCGCCACCGTTTAATTGCAAAGCAAACTGATCTTTTTTGATATGGATATTCTTCATGTTATTTTCTCTCTCAATTTTATAAATTCAGGGCGATGCTGTAGTGCGGGATTAGTGCCGGCGCTAAACACACGCAAAATTTTTAAATCCGTGCGACAGCTTACTGAACCGGCAAAGCTGTAGGACTGATTAGCCATTTTGGTGAGGTTTAACGCGAAACCCTGCTCTGGCACTCAGCATCGGCCTGCGTCACGCCACAAACTGCTTACTACGCTGGCATGAATACAGACACGACCCTGTTACTACGATTACTGCCTAGACTAACTAAATACTTCAAATAAACACTGCTTGATGTTGGAACGGGGATCGAACCCGCTACACACTGATTTTGAGTCAGTTGCTCTACCAGATGAGCTATCCAAAAGCTGCAATACAAGGAATCGAACCTTATTTACCACCGACTGGTTATTGCTCAATTACTCACTCAACACGGCATACACCCTGATCATCAAATCACTTTGAACCGGGTGCACCACCGGGCTTTAAACACCCTGGCGCTGTGCATCGCAAGTAATTCATCTATAGCGAGAAGCGTGCCAGCCTCATTAACCCGTACCAATAAAATTTATAAGCCTTTGTTTTAATTAATTATTTTATTTTCAAAGACTAGTATTTTGCTTTTTCCCTGATTCTTTGCCAGAATAGATAACTATCTATTTTTATATTTTTTATTCCAAGGATTATCTAATTGGATAAAGTTGTATTCAGCTTTTTAGGCACCACGCTCGATAATGGCTTTAGCAGTTCACGCTGGCAGCGCTGGCGCCCGACCATTAGCCTGGGCATGCAAGAAGATGTCATCATCAAGCAATTGGTGCTGTTTTATTGCGCTAATCAAGAGTCCGACAAAGCGGCGAGAGAGCATCGTGACTTACTGCATTTAGTCCGCCAGGATTTGCGTGCAGTTTCGCCCGAAACCGAGGTTTTGCCCGTCGCTTTAAAAATTGATGATCCCTGGGATTTTGTTAGTGTTTATGCGGCACTCTATGAATTTGCCAAGGCTTATGAATTCACGCCGCAAACCACGGATTACTGGGTGCACATCACCACCGGCACGCACGTTGCACAAATCTGCCTGTTCTTATTAACTGAGGCGCGCTACTTTCCCGGCAAACTGCTGCAAACATCACCGCGTCGCGGCGCGCAAGCTGAATTGGGCGAGCTAACTCTGATCGACTTAGATTTAAACCAGTACAAGCAATTAGCCGCACGTTTTGAATCGGAGCGGCAAGATGATCTGGCATTTTTAAAATTCGGTATCGCCACAAGGAATGCCGCGTTTAATCAAACCATAGAAGAGATTGAACAAGTTGCACTGCGTTCGCGCACACCTATCTTACTGACCGGCCCGACTGGTGCAGGCAAATCCTTTTTAGCGCGACGAATTTATGAATTAAAGAAGTCGCGCCACCAGGTATCAGGGCAATTTGTCGATGTGAACTGCGCCACCTTACGCGGTGAAGGTGCGATGTCGGCCTTGTTCGGGCATCACAAGGGCGCATTTACCGGCGCTCAGCAAGCCCGCGCTGGTTATTTAAAGGCGGCGGATCAGGGCTTGCTCTTTTTAGATGAAATTGGCGAACTGGGTCTCGATGAACAAGCGATGTTACTCAAAGCGATAGAAGAAAAACGCTTCTTTGCCCTGGGTAGCGATAGCGAAACTCAGAGCGATTTTCAATTAATTGTCGGCACCCACCGTGATTTGGCGCAGGATGTTGAAGCCGGCCGTTTTCGCGAAGATTTGTTTGCGCGTATCAATACCTGGATGTATCGCTTGCCCGGCTTATGCGACCGCCGTGAAGATCTGGCGCCGAATATCGATTGGGAACTCAACCGCCTGGCGCAGCAATTTGGCCAGGCACTGCGATTCACCGTCGAGGCTCAACGCTGTTATCTAAATTATGCCGAAGACCCCGGCACACCTTGGCGCGGCAATTTTCGTGACTTATCGGCCAGCCTGATGCGCATGGCAACCTTTGCCGAGCAAGGCAAAATCGACTTGCAAAATGCCCAAAGAGAAATTCAGCGCTTGCAACAGCGCGAACCAGGCAGCAAATCGGAGCAAAGCATAAACGCAGCTGATAATCCACATTGGCAAGCCTACGCCGAAAAGCTCGACCCTTTTGACTGGGTGCAGTTACGCTATGTGATTTCGGTGTGCCAGCAATCGGCGAATTTATCGGAGGCAGGTCGCCATTTGTATAGTCGCAGTCGTAACAGCAAAAAAATCAATAACGATGCCGATCGCTTGCGCAAATACCTGCAAAAATTTGAACTGGAGTTTGCCACGCTCAAACTTTACCCACTCCATCAGGATTTAAGGTAAGCAGGTCGACTATTTTAGGGGAACAGCCCAGGCAGGCCCGAACACTAGCTGAAACAGGCGCGCTTACCAAGCAGACCACCACCTGGGGATACAAATCGAAAAAGCCACCACCTGAAGACGCGCGTAGCTATTGGTTTTTCAGAGCATCGTGCTGGAAGACCAATAAACACGGGCGTTTTCAGCCCATGCTATTTATCGTTTTAATTTTCGGCTACGCCCTGCCGATTCACGGATAATGGTATAACTCCAGTCGTCGATGGATTCGCCATTCGCAGTTTGCACCGTCACCCTAAATTTATCGCCATCGTGCTGCACCCGCTGCCCAGTCGCCATCAAGCGCTGACTGACATCATTGCGCGCATAGACGTCAACTTCAACCACCTGACCATTTATTGCTGCAGGCGAAAGTACCGCATCTATCGTTTTCGTTGTGTAATCCACTACGTAAGCCGGGAGTTTAAGCGCTGCCATCATGCACCCCATCTTTCAAACAAAAAAATCCCGGCAATTAGCCGGGATTTACACTATCAATCGATTTCTGCAGCCTCTTGCGAAGCTTCGGGTGGCATGCTTCCTTCAGGAAAATCAAGCCGGATTTGCTCGCTTTCATCCAGATCTACCACGACCCGGCCACCCGTTACCAGGCGACCAAACAATAACTCATCGGCCAGCGCTTTGCGTATCATGTCTTGTATCAGACGCGCCATAGGCCTTGCCCCCATCAAAGGATCAAAGCCTTTTTTGGCGAGGAACTTACGCAAGTTGTCGGTGAAACTCGCTTCGACTTTTTTCTCGTGCAATTGCTCTTCCAATTGCATGAGGAATTTATCGACCACGCGCAAGATGATGCTTTCATCTAAGGCACGGAAGCTGATGATGGCATCCAGGCGATTGCGGAACTCAGGCGTAAACATGCGCTTGATATCCGCCATTTCGTCGCCTTGCTGCTTATTCTCACTAAAGCCAATCGAGCGTTTTTGCAAACTTTCGGCACCCGCATTGGTGGTCATGACGATGATGACATTGCGAAAATCCGCTTTGCGGCCATTGTTATCTGTCAGCGTGCCATGGTCCATCACTTGCAATAAGATATTGAACACATCAGGATGGGCTTTTTCTATTTCATCAAGCAAAAGCACCGAATGTGGCTTCTTATTGATCGCTTCAGTCAGCAAACCACCCTGATCAAACCCAACATAACCGGGTGGCGCACCAATCAGACGACTGACAGCGTGACGCTCCATGTACTCCGACATATCAAAGCGTATTAATTCGATACCGAGTATGAAAGCAAGTTGCTTAGCGACTTCGGTTTTACCAACGCCCGTTGGGCCAGAGAATAAAAAAGCGCCTATCGGTTTATCCGTTTTACCCAAACCAGCTCGTGCCATCTTGATCGACGACGACAAGGCTTCGATCGCTGGATCTTGACCAAATACTACGTTTTTCAAATCACGCACTATGGTTTGCAATTTGCTGCGATCATCCTGATTCACCGTTTGCGGCGGAATCCGCGCGATTTTGGCGATAATATCTTCGATGTCGGCCTTACCTATGGTTTTCTTTTGCTTGGATTTAGGCAACACACGTTGCGCCGCACCAGCTTCGTCGATCACATCAATCGCCTTATCAGGCAAATGGCGATCATTGATATAACGGGCAGCAAGTTCCGCAGCCGAAGTCAGTGCAGAAGCCGAATACTTAACATTGTGATGCTCTTCAAACTTAGCTTTCAAACCACGCAAAATTTGGATCGTTTGCTCAACCGTAGGCTCATTGACATCAATTTTCTGGAAGCGACGCGATAAGGCATGGTCTTTTTCAAACACGCCGCGGTATTCCGTGTAGGTGGTCGCACCTATGCATTTGAGCTGACCACTGGATAAGGCGGGCTTGAGTAAGTTCGAGGCATCCAAGGTGCCACCGGAAGCCGAACCAGCGCCGATGATGGTATGAATTTCATCGATAAATAAAATGCCATTCGGTGTTTCTTTTAACTGTTTTAAGACGCCTTTTAAGCGCAACTCAAAGTCGCCACGGTATTTCGTACCAGCCAGCAAAGCCCCCATATCGAGCGAATACACCACGGCGTTTTGTAAGACTTCGGGTACATCGCCTTGCGTGATGCGCCATGCCAAACCTTCCGCGATAGCGGTTTTACCGACCCCGGCTTCACCAACCAACAGCGGATTATTCTTGCGACGACGGCACAAAATTTGTATCACGCGCTCGACCTCGGTTTCACGACCGATTAGGGGATCGATTTTGCCGTCAGTGGCGGCGAGGTTTAGGTTTTGCGTAAATTGGTCTAAGGGGTTTTCTTTGGCAGCCGCTTCACCATGACCATCATCACCACCTTCGGGTGATTTTTGCGGTTCATTTTGACTATCTTTACGCACGCCATGAGAAATGTAATTCACCACGTCCAGACGTGTTACACCTTGCTGATGCAAATAATACACGGCATGCGAATCTTTCTCGCCAAAAATCGCGACCAGCACATTTGCACCAGTAACTTCTTTTTTTCCATTGGATGCCGATTGCACATGCATAATCGCGCGTTGTATCACGCGTTGAAAACCCAGCGTCGGCTGGGTATCAACTTCACTGGTTCCGGGTACCGTAGGCGTATTGTCTGCAATAAAGTTGGACAGAACTTTACGCAAGTCTTCAATTTGCACAGCACAGGCACGCAACACTTCGGCTGCGGAGGGATTATCCAACAAGGCCAGCAGCAAATGCTCGACCGTAATAAACTCGTAACGCGCTTGCCGGGCTTCGACAAACGCCATGTGCAAACTTACTTCTAATTCTTGCGCAATCATACTTCCTCCATCACACATTGCAGCGGATGCCCAGCCCGACGGGCGTGAGCCAGCACCATTTCTGTTTTAGTCAGCGCAATATCTTTGGAATACACACCACATACACCTTTGCCATCCCTGTGTACTCGCAACATTATCTGAGTCGCCGTTTCGCGATCTTTATTGAAGTACTCTTGTAATATAGCGATGACAAAATCCATGGGAGTGTAATCATCATTTAGTAAAATCACCTGGTACATCGGTGGCGGCTTGAGCTTTTGCGTTTGCCTTTCGAGTACCGTGCTGTTTTCATGCTTAGTTCCCATACTTCTATTCTAGTACTTAGTAATCACATCGGGTCAGCAAAATAAGTTAATTAAAGTCGCTTTATTCTGAATGATGTGTATCTTATGCGAAATCAGCAAATTTTGCGGCATGACAGCAAAAATTTCCTGCGCCCTATGCTTTTGTCTTCCAGAATCGCAAATGGTGGCAATTTCATCCAGATCAAGTTTGCCTTCGAACTTTCTTTAGTTAAGTTTCCTTAAGTAAATTTTTTACACCATTTTTCCTGGCTTAGTACAGAAAACAACTGTTTTTTGTTGTCAGATTAGACAAATACAACAGTAATCAAAATGTCATTAAAAGTTTCTTGACAAGCGATTTCATTCAAACAAAAATGACCATTGTTGACAATTCTTAATAACGATTAGTCAACATAAAAGTGAGCAAGTTGAGGTAGGGCTGGATTAAAACGAATAACCCGGCTTCTTGCTTTTACCGCTCGTGTGATTAGTTAACATTTGAAAGACGCAATATGGCAACAGGTACTGTCAAGTGGTTTAATGACTCCAAAGGCTTTGGCTTTATCACTCCAGATGATGGCGGTGAGGACTTATTTGCCCACTTTTCCGCAATCCAGATGAACGGCTTCAAGACACTCAAAGAAGGTCAGAAAGTTACATTCGAAGTCACGCAAGGCCCTAAAGGCAAGCAAGCTTCCAACATTCAAAATCACGCTTAAGCCGCATTTTTATTAAGCCTGAAAAAGACCCGGCTTTCCGGGTTTTTTTATTTCCGCCTCACCAGCCTGCGACTTCAGCGCAACTATCATGAAAGCGCAATCTTAATGCCGTGAAGCGCAGTTGTGCCATATCACCATCTGTTGCACAGGCTTCAAACTTCCACAAGCACTGGCTTGCCCCGAGATCGCCACCCTGTTCAGTCAACTTCCGGTTACTCATCGTGCAACAATTCTGCCAGATGCTCTATCCAATGTTTAACCGGCGTAGCCGTACCGCTTTGTAAGTGGAGCTGACAACCAATATTTGCCGTGAGGATTTGCTCAACCTGACTCGCTTGCAACTTAGATAATTTGTCGTCACGCAATTGTTTTGCCAGCTTACTTTGTAATATCGAATACGTACCTGCCGAACCACAGCAGAGATGCGCATCCTGGCAAGTTTTCAATGGTAGTCCCAAATCTCGCCAGATTTGCTCGACTTGATTTGTGCGTTTTAAGCCGTGTTGTAAGGTACAAGGGCTGTGCCAGGCACTGTCACGCGCTTTTTGTAAATTGAGTTTAGCTTTCAAAGCCGGTAAATGTTCTTTTATCAAATCTGAAATATCACGACTCGCCGCACTAATGCGTTTCGCTTGATCGGCGTAGTCAGGCTCGTGCGCAAAAATTTCTGCATACTGATGCAGTTGCAAGCCGCAGCCCGATGCAGTACTGATTATTGTGGTAATTCCCTGATCGAGATAGCCAGACCAGATCGCGATGTTTTGCCTCATGGTCTGACGCGCTTGTTGTTGCGCATCAAGATGATATTGAACTGCACCACAGCAAGAGATTTCACTAAGCTCGATAAGCTCTATGCCGAGCGCGGCGAAAACCTTACGTGCCGCCTGATTAGTCGCTGGTGATAACGCGGGCTGCACACAGCCACTCAGCAATAGCATGCGCGTCGCTTTGGTCGCCGCAAGTTGAATTGGCAAGCCTGTGTGGTGTTTAATTGGAATACTCGCACGCAAGGATTTTGGCAAAATGGGGCGCAAGCTTTGCCCGACTTTCAGCGCACGTTTAAACAAGCCGGGCCGTGGCAAAAGGTACTGCAAGCCCTGGCGTAGCAGACGCTGGCTGATTGGGCGCGTGACTTGCTGATTCACTACCGCACGCCCTATTTCCAGCAAATTCACATACTCCACACCAGATGGGCAGGTCGTCTCACAACTACGACAAGTCAGGCAACGATCTAAATGTTGCTGCGTCAAACGGCTGGCTGGCTGGCCTTCTAAAACTTGTTTAATCAAATAAATACGACCGCGTGGACCATCGTTTTCATCGCCCAGGAGTTGGTAAGTAGGGCAAGTCGCCGTACAAAAGCCGCAATGCACACATTGACGTAAAATCGCTTCAGCTTGGTCTTTTTGCGGGTGCTCTTGCATAAATTCAGCGAATTGGGTGCGCATCAGTCTGGCTGCCTTTCTAATTCGTGCATGTCATCAAATACACGCCCACGATTAAATACACGATGAGGATCAAACACCTGTTGCAGGGCGCGCTGTACACGCCAGAGCGCCTTAGCTGGCGGTGGAAATACCTGCGCGGTTTTATCGAGGCGACGATATAAGGTAGCATAAGCTCCACGCGCCAGGGCCGCCTGATGAACTTGTCCAGGTGCCACTTCCGTGACCAGCCATTGCAATTGCCCACCCCATTCGTACAGGGTTTTACCGGGTAAATCCAGGCCCACTGAATCAGGGGGCAAGACGATGCGCCACAAATTATGACCATGGTTTTGCGTAAAAAAGTCTGACTCGTGTTCACGCAATTCATACCACAATCGCTCGTCAGGTAATAACTCGCCACCCAGCGCTAGCCTGGCTTGTTGCACCGTCTCTGCATAACCGGATAGCCGGATGTACAAGCGCCCTAATCGCCAGCAACTGGCACTGACAGGCCAGCGCTGACGCCACATTTTCAGTTTTTGTTGCGCCTCGCGCTCATGCATTTGCAAGACCAGACTTAGTTCGGTTTCCGCCTTGGGCAACACCTTAAGTGTCAGATTACAGACTAAGCCAAGACTGCCAAAAGCGCCGGCATGACTGCGTGAAACATCATAGCCCGCGACATTTTTCATGACTTGACCACCAAACTGCAGGAAATCACCTCGACCATCCAAAATACTTACGCCCAGCACAAAATCGCGCAAAGGCCCCGACTGATAACGGCCAGGACCACACAGTCCGCTAGCCAGCATCCCGCCCAATGTCGCAATCCCAGCAAATTCGGGCGGCTCAAATGCCAGACGCTGACCATGCTGATCCAATAATTCTCGTACGGCACTGACAGTGGTGCCAGCCTTAGCACGCAAAACTAATTCACTCGGCTCATAACTGATTATCCCCGCATAATTTTGCGTCGA
This sequence comes from Undibacterium sp., assembly GCA_041913845.1. Taxonomy (GTDB): domain Bacteria; phylum Pseudomonadota; class Gammaproteobacteria; order Burkholderiales; family Burkholderiaceae_D; genus Undibacterium. Next base: position 124,005 of record JAYSEN010000003.1, on the reverse strand, counting down.
TAGCAATTCACCCTGAATAGTCTGGCCATACCAGGACTTACTACCACCACCGCGTAGCTCCAGACTATGCCCCCTGGCTGCGGCGGCGCGGATTTGCGCCGACCAATGCTGTAATTGAGGGTCCGATTTGCTAGTCATCAATAACGCTCCAGATCGGCAAAACGGCGTTGCCCATAGCGCACATGTTCACGGCCATACTCGGCACAACGTGTCAGCGTGGGAATTGCTTTGTTCGGGTTCAGAATTCCAGCTTCATCAAATGCGTTTTTTATCGCAAAAAAACAGGCTAACTCCAGGTCATTAAATTGCGCGCACATTGCGTCAAGTTTTTCAATACCGACACCGTGCTCACCCGTGATACTGCCACCGACTTCGACGCACAAAGCCAGAATTTCATTACCAAACGCGACTGCGCGATCTAATTCACCAGCCTGATTTGCATCAAACAAAATCAAGGGATGTAAATTGCCATCACCCGCATGGAATACATTGGCGCATCGTAAACCATATTTGACTTGCATCTGCTCGATAGCTAGCAATACCCGACTCAAGTGCTTACGCGGTATCGTACCGTCCATGCAGTAGTAATCAGGGGAAATTCGTCCCGCCGCTGGAAACGCATTCTTCCGCCCTGACCAAAAGCGCAAACGCTCTTGCTCATTCGTCGAAATCACCTGCGAGGTACTGCCCGCTTGTTGCAAAACCTCGCTCATGCGTGCTACCTCAAGTGCCACATCGGCCTGAGTGCCATCCGCCTCACACAACAAAATCGCTGCAGCAGCTTGATCGTACCCCGCATTAACGAAAGGCTCGACCATGGCCACCGAGGTTTTATCCATGAGTTCCAGACCTGCCGGTAATATGCCAGCGGCGATCAATTGCGCAACCGCATCACACGCCCCGGCAACACTCGCAAACGACGCCATGATCACTTGCGCTAGCATGGGCTTGGGGGTGAGCTTCAAGGTCACTTCAGTTACGATGGCCAGCATGCCTTCCGAGCCTATCAATAAGGGTAACAAATCCAAACCTGGCGCATCCGGCGTTAAGCCCCCCACCTCAAGCAACTCCCCGTTACTCAGAATCACTCGCAAGCCCAATACATTGTGCAGTGTTAAGCCATATTTCAGACAGTGAACCCCACCAGCATTTTCTGCAACATTCCCACCGATAGTGCAAGCGATTTGCGAAGAAGGATCGGGCGCATAGTACAAATCATGTTGCGCGACTGCATGGGAAATTGCCAGATTGCGCACACCCGGTTGCACCACGGCATATGCTGCGGCAGGGTCGACTTTCAGTATGCGATTTAAACGTGCGGTCGAGAGCACTATGCCATTCGCCAGAGGTTGCGCGCCACCCGACAAACCGGTTCCGGCACCGCGCGGGACGATGGGCACAGCATGTCGCGCGCACCAGGCCAGGATTTCTTGTATTTGCGCTTCAGTCTCAGGCAAGAGCACAAGCAGTGGCAACTCGGTGTAAGCAGACAAGCCATCGCACTCGTAAGGACGTAGTTGCTCATCGTCAGCAAGGATGGCATGGGCGGGAAGTAAGCGACCTAGGGCTTGACGTATTTCAGCCTTAGTTGGGGTAGGCAGTGACATAAAGACTCCTTCTGGAGTTTGAGTGTAACCACTGCAGCAGGGTTTAGGCTAGCCTTTTTCCTTGAAAGCAACATTTTTGAGCTTGCAACGCAAAAAACAAAAAAGGGCGATAACTCGCCCTTTTTGTCGCCAACTCAGTTTTACACCGAGAAGGATGAACCACAGCCACAAGTTGTCGAAGCATTCGGGTTCTTGATGACAAATTGCGCGCCTTCCAAATCATCTTTGTAGTCGATTTCAGCGCCAACCAGGTATTGGTAGCTCATCGCGTCAATCAATAATTGCACGCCATTTTTTTCCATGGTGGTATCGTCTTCATTCACCACTTCATCGAATGTAAAACCATACTGGAAGCCAGAGCAACCACCACCTTGCACGAATACGCGCAATTTCAAATCAGGATTGCCTTCTTCTTCGATTAATTGCGCCACTTTTGCTGCAGCACTATCGGTGAAAACGATTGGATCAGGCATTTCAGTTACGGCATTCATTTCTTACTCCCTCATGCGAATTTTGCGAAATTAGCGACATTATAGACGCACTCGCTCAACTACGCATTGTTCGCCGCTAATTTCAAAACGGGCTCAGCGCCCTGATCATGGGTTAACTTGCCCGAAACTACGGCACCGCCCTGCATTTCGAGTGATTTGTAATGCACATCGCCAGAAATACAGGCCTTAGGCTGCAACTCCAGCAACTCGGTCGAAAATACCGGGCCATTAATGACGCCATTGACCACAATGTGCGCCGCGCGGACTTCACCATCGATTTTAGCTTGCTCGGAAATCACCAAAATACTGGCAACTTCGGTGTCGGCTAACACATTTCCCTGTATATGACCATCGATACGTAAGCCACCTTTAAAGTGCAAATCCCCACTGATTACTGTAGTGTGGCCGATCAAACTGTCGATAGTTGCCTTAGTCTTACGATTAAACATCTTTTTACCTCATCCTGAGTTGATCTAAGCTCCGCCATACTCCCTTGATCTTAAGCTCAAAACGCAGACTGGGTCTGCGTTAGCGCAAGATACTCCCCGAATAATCGGATTAGCGAGAGAAATACTAGAGATTGACTGCGTGTTGCGCACGTACTGCGCCGCGATCAATTACCCTGGCCTGTACATTTTTGACCTGCACAGCTTCGGGTAAAGTCAGGCTGCCTTCTACCCGCTGATAATGCCTGAATGAGAGCTTAATCTTAGCCGACTCGGCGGCCTTAGCATCAGGCAAAGTGATGATAACAGGTTTACCATTCTGTACCAAGGCGATATTAAATTGCATCTCGCCCTGGAAGTCACGGCCAGCCTTGCCGCCTTGCATGACTAAAACCTTATAGCGCAATTGATTATCCGCTGCCAGTTCCACTTTTAAGTTTTGCAAGGAGATGCCCTCGCCACCTGCCGCGGAGGGATTCAGATTCTCAAATAAAGCCAGATCATCTTTCAACTTCATATTTTCAGCAGTCAAGGCCTTGATCTGATCTGCCAACTGTTTTTGCGTCGACTTATCAATATTGACCTTACTCTCTATGGTGTTGGCACTGCGCGCCAATTCATCCCGCTCTTCCGTCAGCTTGGCGATTTGCTCTTGCATTTGCTGTAAATTATCAGCCTGGCTGCGACTACCTACAGCGTGATCCCGACCATAGTCATAGGCCAGCCACATCCCCGTCGCAAATGCCATTAGCAAAAGCGCCGAACTCAACAAACGCGCCCCAGTCGACGCAGGCAGTCGCACTTCGAGTGGCGCGCGCAGATAATAGCCTGCGCTGCTGGTCTTGAATTTTTTCATGCTCAGGGCAAGACAGGCACGTGATTTAAACCACTCGCTTCAGGCAAACCAAACATCAGATTCATACATTGCACGGCTTGTCCAGAAGCACCTTTTACCAAATTATCCTGCACCACCAAGATAATCAGGGTGTCGCCATTGCCAGGTCGATGCAACGCAATCCGCAACATATTCGATGCCCGGGTCGAGCGCGTATCGGGGTGGCTGCCAAATGGCAAGACATCAACGAAAGCTTCATCAGCATAGGCTTGTTCAAACATGGCTTGCAATTCTTCGTTGCTGATTGCGCAATTTAAACGCGCATACAAAGTTGAATGCATGCCACGTATCATCGGCACCAAATGCGGCGTAAAGATCAAGCGGACTTTTTGCTCACTCAACTTTTGCAATTGTTCGGTGGTTTCCGGGGTATGACGATGTCCTGCCACGCCATAAGCTTTGAAGCTATCGCTGACTTCGGAAAATAAAATTCCTAATTCAGCTTTGCGCCCTGCTCCGGAAACTCCGGACTTGCAATCGGCAATCAAATTGCCCGCATCAATAATGCCAGCACGTAACAAGGGCGCAAAACCCAGTTGCATCGTGGTCGGGTAACAACCTGGGTTGCCAATTAAGCGCGCGGTCTTAATCGCTTCGCGATTTAATTCAGGCAAGCCATACACCGCTTGTTTGAGTAAATCAGCACAGGTATGAGGAATGCCATACCATTTTTCAAATACCGTCACGTCTTGCAAACGGAAATCAGCAGCGAGGTCAATCACTTTGACGCCAGCGTCCAGTAATTCCTGCGCCTGAGCCATGGCCACACCATGCGGCGTCGCAAAAAACACCACATCACACGATTTCAAATCGGCTTTATCCGGGCTGGAAAATGCCAGATCCACTTTGCCGCGCAACGAAGGATACATGTCGGCAACTGGCAAACCATCTTCTTTACGCGAAGTAATCGCGTGCAATTCCACCTCGGGATGCTGCGATAAGATGCGCAATAATTCCACGCCTGTATAACCCGTGCCGCCTACGATACCTACTTTAATCATGAGAATTTCCTTGCTTAAACTTTGGCGCTTATTCTAGCAGCAATTGTTAGCTTGACAGGCAAAATTTGCGAGCCGCGCTGTCAATAGCACGCGCAGTTAGCTACTCATAACTGTGTTACCTGGCGATACGAAATTCGATTAAAAATATTACTTTGATATTAATTCAGACAATAAAAAAGCCACCCGCAGGTGGCTTTTTTGCTCCAACGCCAATAAAAATTAACGTTTGGAGAATTGTTTTGCACGACGTGCTTTGCGCAAACCAACTTTTTTACGCTCAACTTCACGTGCGTCACGAGTAACAAAGCCTGCTTTCGACAGAGCCGATTTCAAGCTTGCATCGTAATCGATCAAAGCGCGGGTGATGCCGTGGCGAACTGCACCGGATTGACCCGATTCACCGCCGCCGTGTACGTTGACCATGATGTCAAACGTTTCAACGTGGTTAGTCAATTCCAAAGGTTGACGGATAACCATCAAACCAGTTACGCGAGAAAAATACTCGTTTGCTGGTTTGCCGTTAACGGTGATTTTACCGCTACCAGCTTTGATGAATACACGAGCAACTGCGCTCTTGCGGCGGCCAGTACCGTAGTTGTAATTACCGATCATGGCTTATCCTTAGATATCGAGAACTTGTGGTTGCTGAGCAGTATGCGGATGAGTTGCATCAGCGTACACTTTCAGCTTCTTGATCATGGCATAGCCCAACGGACCTTTTGGCAACATGCCTTTTACAGCTTTTTCCAAGGCACGGCCTGGGAAACGTTGTTGCATTTTTTGGAAGTTGGTTTCGTAAATGCCGCCTGGATAACCAGTATGACGGTAATAAGTCTTATTCAACTCTTTAGTACCGGTAACGCGCAATTTAGCAGCGTTAACAACGATGATGAAATCGCCGGTATCTACGTGTGGAGTGAATTCTGGTTTATGCTTGCCGCGCAAACGGCGTGCCACTTCGCTGGCAACACGTCCGAGTACTTTATCTGTCGCGTCAATCACGAACCAGTCACGCTGAACCTCGTGGCTCTTTGCGGAAAAGGTTTTCATGATGAATCCTGTATAAATGAAGCCCTGAAATATCTGGTGGTTCTACCGGTGTTTTGGCAGACACGCCCTTATATCCTCCCGAACGGGCAAAATCGGGAATCCGCGATTGTAAAGTGATTTTCTACGGCACGCAAGCTAAATTGCCGATTTTTTGTGCAGAATAGCAGCGCCCAGAAAAAAGCCCGCGCATGGTGGCGGGCGAAATTCCACCTGGGGTAGCGGTGGAGGAGACAAAAGCAATGCAGCCAGGTTACACGTGGCTTGCAAAACGGAGCAGGCACAGGCCTTGTTTTGCATACCTTCCCTAAATGCGGCCAGATTTCTGGTATTCAAGGCTTATTCTTAAGCGACAAAACGACTTATTGGTTTGCACAGCTTAGTCAAGGCGCAGCATTTCGACAAGCCAGAAACACGGCAAAACTGCAATGTAGGGAATTTGCTACAATAGCCGGGCCAGGCAGCAAGCAATGCCCCACATAGCCAGGCAAATTACCCATTTAGTGCTTGCGCATAACGGCGTTAACGAAACAAAAAACCAAGATCTGCTTGCAACACAGTAAGGCAGTGCAATATCGTCAGCGTCAATTTTGCGCAAGTTACGCAATTAAAGAGGAAAGCATGGAAGTCAATGTCAGTTGGACCGGCGTCGCCGGCATGTCATTTCTAGCCGAGACCGGGTCCGGTCACGCCGTCTTAATGGATGGCGCACCCGATGGTGGCGGTCGCAATCTGGCACCACGCCCTATGGAAATGGTACTACTGGGAACGGGGGGCTGCACCGCCTACGACGTGGTTTTAATACTACGTCGCGGCAAACAAGATATACGCGGTTGTGAAGTCAAGCTCAGTGCAGATCGCGCGGAAACCGAACCCAAAGTTTTTACCAAGATTCATTTTCACTTTACGGTACGTGGTCGCAATCTGAAGCCTAACCTGGTTGAACGCGCCATTAACTTATCACATGACAAATATTGCTCAGCCTCTATCATGCTGGCCAAAACCGCTGAAATTACGCATAGTTTTGAAATTATCGATGACTTGAGTCTGGCTTCCGAACACGAAGCTCGCGACTAAGTTAATACCGCTGGCACTGGGGAGTTCAATTACCCCAGTGCAAACTAGCGTAAATCAGCAAAAATTACGGGGCTAAACCATTTGCCGCATCGTCAGGCAAGGCTTCTGGCTCACCAAATATATCCACATAAGCCGGATAAAACGAACAATGCAATAAGGTCATTACCGCAATCAAGAAAAAGAAAGCCACCACCATCAAGACTTTTTGCGAACCAATCAGCAAAGCCACGATGGTAATCAAGGTTGACGATAAAACGCTAGCCAGACCAAAAAAAACGATACCAAATACCAATAAAGCTGCCCAGGCTTTTAAACAAGCAAAAAAACTGTAAAACATGGCTTTAACTACGCGCATTTTTTGCCACACGATTAGCGGCCCTGCCAACCACATAGCCATCAAGACAGGCGCATAAACCAGCATCGCTGCAAAAAATCCCTGAAAAATTTTTCCATTCGGCAAAGGCGGCTTGCTCTCAGGCGACTTTGTTGCTTCTAAATATTTAAACAATTCACCATCATCAAACCATTGGAAGGCCACGCCAGCCAACACGGAAGTCAGTACCAACACCAATCCCAAATTGAGCAAAGGTTTCACCACCCCAGGCTGCAAGCCAGTAAATAAAAGCCGGGAATTCACGCGTTGCTTATCGCGAATCCGACGCGCCCCCTCAAAAAATGCAAACGACAACGCTGGCATCAACAAAAACGACACCACTGCGCCTACCCATGGGATTTGCTCGATGAGCATTAAAACAAAAAAATAGAATCCAAATAAGCTCAATAACTCAGCAGGTTGCTGCTTAAAAATCTGCCAACCTCTTTGTATCCAGCTTATACCTGATGCAGCATTCAAATTATTCATACTTATTGTGGTAAAACCAACTCAGGATGGGCCTCGCGCAAGCGTAATATCCGCTCAAAGTGAGTCGGATCATGCGGCGTCAACACTTCGGCCTCACGTGGCAAATAATAATCATACAGACGTGATAGCCAGAACCGTAAGGCAGCGGCACGCAAACACGCAGGCCAGGCGCTGTTTTCCGCCGCCGTAAAGGGGCGTACTTCATGATAGGCCTGCAGGAACGCTTGTAAGCGCACCTGATCCAATTCGCCAGTCGTCAAATCAATACACCAGTCATTAATCGTCACAGCAACATCAAATAGCCAGGTGTCTTCGCCAGCAAAGTAGAAATCAAAAAAACCAGTCAGGCGTTCACCTTCAAACATCACATTATTGCGAAATAAGTCTGCGTGAATGGGGCCGCGTGGCAGTTTTTTATACAAAGGGCTGGCGGCGAAGGCTTCTTGAAAATGCAATTCCGTGGTCAGTAAATGCTGCTTATCTGCGTCGATATAAGGCAAGACTATCGGCACAGTCTTATGCCACCAGGCTAAGCCACGTAAGTTAGGCTGACTAATAGAGAAGTCGCTCCCAACCATATGCATACGCGCCAGCATACGTGCGACTTCAGCACAATGCACAGCTTGCGGTTGCATTTGCGAGGCACCATTCAACTTACTAACTATCGCAGCGGGCTTGCCGTGTAAAGGCGCGAGCAAATCACCCTGATGCGTTGCAACTGGCTCAGGCACTAATACACCGTGTTGCGCCAAATGACGCATCAATTCCAGGTAGAAAGGCAATTGCTGAAAACTCAGAACTTCAAATATCGTCAGAACAAATTCGCCTCGCTCTGTATCGATGAAAAAGTTACTGTTTTCAATTCCGGACGAAATGCCACGAACCGCCTTAATCGCACCCAAGGGAAATTGCGTAATCCAATCCCTTAAATCATCCAATACTACAGGGGTAAATACAGCCATAATTAGAGTCAGAATCCATTAAAAATCAATCAGTCGCTAACCGCCAACTTATTTGCTCTTTTCCGTTGAAGCTGGTTTGGATTTTTCATTTGCAGGTGGCGCATTATCCACAGTCGCGGGTTTCTTTATACCGAACTCCAAGATCGTCCATTGTGGCGCACGATTTTGATCCGACTGCAAACTACCTGGCGCAACATTTCCAACTTCACTATGGGGTTTTACTTTGTATTGACTCGCACCTGATTTAACTTCAACCTCAGTCACCTGCCCCAAATTATTGCGTTTTTCAGTAATTTTTTCTTTAGGTTGAGGTTTGCCTATATTTAAATCTTTATCGGTTTTCACTTCTGAAACTTCTTCAAGTTTTTCCGCTTTGGGTGGCACTGGATCAACTTTGGGTGGAGGCGTTTGCGCTGCAACAGCCGTTGCCAGGGTCATAAAGAAACAGAAAGTGGAGATAGGTTTGCAATTCATGATAATGATCCAAACAGGATAAAACAGTAGACACTGCCCTGCCGCGATAAGAAGCTGCATGCAGCGATAAGAGATCTTGCCCGAGCCAGATTCGCCCCAACAAACAAGTATTGAATCACATTTTAACAAAGTAATTACCTGTAAGCAGGCCTTTTGCCTATTGACTTACAACTTTGCAATAAATAGACCTCAAAAAACAAAAAGAGCGACACTAGGGTCGCTCTTTTCTTAAACTGAATCGTTCAGATTAGAACTTGTGACGTACGCCAGCTACGAATTCAGTTACGTTTTTGCCTGCTGCAGCAGCCAATTCTTTCGAATTGTTATCTTGTGTCAGACGAGCATAAGATGTGTACAGGTTAGTACGTTTCGACAATGCGTAATCGTAACCGATTGCGAATTGTTTAGCGTCGCCAACTTGTTGACCAGCTGTACCAACTGGAGTCGAGTTTTTAACTTGTGTGAACTCAGCCAAAACTTTACCTGCTGTATCTACAGGAACCGATACGCCCAGAGTGTAAGCTTTTTTGTCAAAAGTCAGGTCATCTGTCGATTTTTGATAGATGAATACTGGCTTAGCAACGCCGAAGTTGTAAGAAGCAGCAATTGCCCAGGCTTTTTTGCCATTTGTGAACAATTTAGCGTCTTGTTGGTTGTCTTTTACGTAGTTAGCAGCTACGTCCAAAGCGTCAACTTTGTAACCAGCTGTCAAACCAATGCTGCGGCCAGCAGATGTGTCGCCAGCTGCTTCACCGAAGCCGTATTGAACTGCTGCGTAGAAACCGCCCAATTCTGGAGTGTTGTAGAACACCGAGTTGCTAGTACGGCCACCGCTGTTGGCGTTAGTGCCAGCAACAGTTGCAGAACCGCCTACGAAGTACAGACCACGTGCGCCAGTACCGTTGTTGATGTATGCAGATTCAAATGGATCAAAGCTGTCGAAGAATTTCAAAGTTGGGTTTTTGTCACGACCCAGATTGACTGTACCGAAATCGCCAGTCAAACCAACCAATGTTGTACGACCGAAAGTACGGCCTTGGTCAGAGTTACCCGAATCCAACATGATACCTTGTTCTAAAACAAAGTGTGCTTTCAAGCCGCCGCCCAAATCTTCAACGCCTTTGAAACCCAAACGCGAACCAGCGGATTGGCCACTTTGAATGCCATTTACGCGGCCAGCTGGGTTGCCGTTATCCAAGCTTTGGAAGCCGATATCAGCCAAGCCATAGATAGTTACGGAAGATTGCGCATAAGCTGCACCAGAGAATGCACCGATCAGAGCGAGTGCCAGAAAAGATTTTTTCATCGTCCAGTATCCAAAAATAAGTTAAGTTTTTGCCACTTTTAGTCCAAGACAAAAACACAGGTTAGAACAGCACTGTATCAAGCGAGACTCAATGACAGGAGAAGCATACCTGTGGAAAGTGACAACTTGATGAATTTAAAAATTTAATTACCAATTTACATAGTTTGGTACATTGATAACCACATTTTACAATTCATTTTGCAACCGCAAAATTACGCTGCTTTTACTACTGCGTGGCCATTATATCACGCGTGCCAACAACTTGTTGCGAAGCAGCATAGATATATGTACAAGGCGTCAGATTTCAAGCAGGATGGGATTAAAATTCGAGCCTTTATTCAAAAAAACTTATGAATTTAAAATCTTATCCTGGAGCAAGCTTTTGCCTTGCATAGTAGCGTGAACCATACCACATACATGCGCCCAAGCCACATAACAGCGCCTGCCCCAATGCCAGACTTAACACTGAAAAATCCAGTGCAGGGGCCAACATACCTGCAACTAAAGCAGCCATTAAGGTTGCGATTGCCGACTGACACGAAGCGACCGTTCCACGTATTTCAGGAAACAAATCCAGTACCAAAAGGGTTGCCCCAGGTTGGACTATCGCCATTCCCAGCGTGTACAAGAATAGTGGCGAAACTGAAAACCACAAGCTGGGCGCATGAAAAAGATGAAATCCAACATTAAACAACACGGCCAGTGCCATGCAGCAATACCCCCAATTTGCCTGTTGCCAAATACTGCGCCGTCCCGCCATACGATTGGCAATTGCTGCCCCGGTAAAAATACCTGCCACCGTCGGCACAAATTGCCAGCCAAAACTGGTGGCACTTAATTGCAAATGCTGAGTAATAAAGGCTGGCGCTGAGGTTACATACAAAAATAAGCCCGCAAAATTAAAACCTACGGTTGCCGACTTCATATAAAACACTGGCGAACGAAATACCTGAGTGTAACTTTGCCACAAAAACTCAATGGAAAAAGGCTGGCGTTTTTCCACCGGCAAGGATTCAGGCAAATAACGATAACACAAAGTCCAAATTAAAGCGGTGTACAAAACCAACAGTAAAAAAATCGCGCGCCAGCTTAAATACGTCACCACAAAACCGCCAACTATGGGCGCAATTGCCGGAGCGATAGAAAATATCATGGTGGCCAGCGACATCATGCGTTCAGCTTCAGCGCCTTGATACAAGTCGCGTATCAGGGCGCGCCCAACCACCATACCAGCTCCCGCCGAAACCCCCTGCAAAATCCGGAATCCCCATAAATACGGGATGCTGTGCGCGGCCGCGCAACCAAAACTGGCGATCGCAAACACCACCAACCCAGTCAAAATCACATTACGGCGCCCAAAAGCATCCGATAAAGCACCATGCCACAAGGTCATCACGGCAAACGCAAGCAAATAAGCGGTCAGAGTTTGTTGCACTTCGAGTGCGCTGGCCTGCAGACTTGCTTGAATTGCCGGAAAAGCTGGCAAATAGGTATCGATAGAAAACGGGCCTAACATAGTCAGGCCAGCCAGCAAAGCTGCGAGCAAAGTATGATTCAATTTAACTTGCATAAAACATCCAGACTATGATCACTGTCTGGATGCCAACAGTCGATCGCTTCATCAACCGACTCACTTTTTGAGCAAAACGATCGATGCAGATTGATTGCCTTACATTCCACCCAGGCAAACGTATTTCATTTCCAAATATTCATCGATGCCGTAACGTGAGCCTTCACGTCCCAAGCCCGATTGTTTGACCCCGCCAAAGGGATTCACTTCATTCGAGACTACCCCAGTATTAACGCCAACGATGCCATATTCAAGTTGCTCAGCGACGCGCCAGACACGTTGAATATCGCGTGCATAGAAATAGGCAGCCAGCCCAAAATCGGTGGCATTGGCAGCGGCGATGACTTCGGCCTCGGATTTAAAGGCACAAACTGCCGCCAAGGGGCCGAACGTTTCTTCTTGCATCACCAGCATCTCTGGTCTGACATCGGCGATCAGGCTAGGTTCAAAAAATAATGTATCCCTATGTAGACGTTTTCCACCAGCCAACAAACGCGCCCCCTTACTCAAGGCATCAGCAATGTGCGCCTGCACTTTTTCTATCGCCTCTTCTTCAATTAAAGGCCCTTGCTCGACCCCAGCTTGCATGCCATTCCCGACTTTGAGTGCTTTGATACGCGCGGCAAAGCGATTTAAAAATTCATCATAAATGCTTTCATGGACATAAAAGCGATTGGTGCAGACACAAGTCTGGCCGGCGTTGCGGTATTTCGATTGCAGCGCACCTTCGACTGCGGCGTCCAGATCAGCATCTTCAAAGACGATGAAAGGCGCATGGCCACCTAATTCGAGTGCGAGTTTTTTCACAGTATCCGCTGATTGCCGCATTAAGATACGTCCGACTGGGGTGGAACCGGTAAACGATAAATGCCGCACCACTTTACTCGCGCACAAAGCCTGACCAATTTCTATCGAGCGCTGACTATCCGCCGTCACGACATTCAACACACCAGCGGGCAAACCTGCACGTTCAGCCAAAACCGCCAGCGCTAAGGCTGACAAGGGCGTTTGTTCAGCTGGTTTTAAAGCAATGCTGCAACCCGCGGCGATCGCCGGTGCGACTTTGCGCGTGATCATGGCATTGGGAAAATTCCAGGGCGTGATCGCAGCGCAGACACCGATAGGCTGCTTCAATACCATAGGCCGTTTATCAGCCCAGGTGGTGGCGGGCAAATCGCCATTGATGCGCTTGGCTTCTTCCGCAAACCATTCGATAAAACTGGCGCCATACAACACTTCGCCACGCGCTTCAGGCAAAGGCTTGCCCTGCTCTGCGGTTAAAATCAACGCCAGATCATCGGCATGTGTGACGATTAAATCAAACCAACGCCGCATGATTTGCGCACGCTGTTTGGCGGTCAGTTGCGCCCAACTGCGTTGCGCCTGTCCGGCTGCCACCAGCGCTGCGTCCAATTGTGCCAGACTAGTCTGTGCCACCTGCGCGAGCAGTTCACCTGTAGCGGGATTGTGTACCGCAAAGCTTTCCGTATGCGCTAACCACTCACCATTGACATAGGCTTGCTGACGCAGTAATGCGGGATCGCTTAAATTTAAATTTGCATTCATAGTTAGCTCACAAAATTATCACCATCTGGCCGCTATCCAGTCAGCCGTCGGCAGCACGTCAAGCCTGCGCATCATTGTCCCAAATAACAACAGCCCTCCTGGGGCTGTTGCGGCCTCAGGACTTGCTCAGTGATTTACTCAGCAGCTTCTGGCTTAGGTATCGCCGCTTCGCGACGATTAAAGCCTGCCACCATTTCAAAGCGGAATAAACGGCATTCCAGCGCGCCATTGAAGAACGGCGTTTTACGCGATTCTTTTAAACGCAAGAGTTTAGGCACCGATAAATCGGCGGTGAATAAATACACATCCCAGCCAGCGAAACGTTGTTTTAAGGTACGGCTGAAATTTGTGTAAAAACTTTGCGTCAATTCATCGGCTTCAAAGCGGCTATCACCACGCACGCCGATACGCTCACCATAGGGTGGATTCGTCAGCAAGACGCCAGCGCGCTCAGTCGGCGCTTTAACTTCTTGCGCATCGATCTGTTTTAAAGGTACGTCAAAACGTATGCCCGCCTTGGCCAGATTATTGCGCGTCATCACCACCATGTCGCCCGAAATATCGCTGCCAAATAAAGTCACTTCGGTAGGCATGGGATTTAATTTGACGGCGTTTTTCATGTGCGTCCAGGCTTCGTTATCAAATTGCTTGAACTTTTCAAAGGCGAAATTGCGCTTCAAACCAGGCGGAATGCCCGCCACAATTTGCGCGGCTTCCACCAAAATCGTACCCGAACCGCACATAGGATCAAACAAGGGTGTGCCGGGTTTCCAACCTGAAGCACGCAATAAACCTGCAGCTAAATTTTCGCGCAAAGGCGCGTCACCCGTTTCTTGCCGCCAGCCGCGTTTAAACAAAGACTCACCCGACATATCGAGATAAATCGTGAAATTACGTGCATCCAAAAAGCCATGGATACGCATATCAGGATTGCGCGTATTTACCGAAGGACGCTGGGTGAATTGATCGCGGAAACGATCACAAATCGCATCTTTGATTTTCAGTGTGACAAATTCCAGACTCTTGACCGGGGCTTTAATTGCGGTCACATCGACCCGTATGGTGTTGTGATAGCCAAACCAGTTTTCCCAGGCCTGGCCTAACACCAAATCATAAATATCATTTTCATTGCTGTACGAACTATGGCCTATGCGCAGCAAAACCCGCGAAGCTATCCGCGAATGCAAATTGACGCGCCAGCCATCTTGCAAAAAGCCCGAGCAATGCACACCGCCCGGCACTTCATTGTGCACACTCATGGTTTGCGATTGTTTAGCGATTTCTCTGAGCTCATCAGCCAGCATCGCTTCCAGGCCACGAGGACAAGGACAAAAATAAGAGTAACGTGTCATGGAATTCCAATCTAAAAAACCGGTTCGCAACCGCGAACGAAAAATTTAAGCATGGCTTGAAAACGCAAGCAGCATGCGCCTTTTCAGGCCAACCAGCTGGAAAGACGCATGTATCAAGCGTTTCCAGCCTGGCATCAATTTAATTCAATTTCATTTCAACTCAGCACTTAGCTTAAGGCGAATTAAAATGGTTTTACCACCACCAGGATTAACACCAGCAATAAAATGATGACTGGCACTTCATTAAAATAGCGAAACCAGACATGGCTGCGCTGATTTTTACGGGCGACAAATTTCTTAATCATGCTACCGCAAATATGGTGGTAGCCAATTAAAGCAATCACCAAGGCCAGCTTAGCATGCATCCAGCCATTGCCAGGGCCGCGACCTATGCCGTAATACAGCCACAACATTAAACCAAAGGCTAAGGCTAACACCATCAGTATGTTCATAAAGCGATACAGCTTTTGCGCCATCAAGATTAAACGCTGGTACACCGCTTCCTGAGTCTGCACTTCATCGATCGCCAAATTCACCAAAATGCGTGGCAAATAAAACAGCCCGGCAAACCAGGAAGTCACAAACAGTATATGTAAAGCTTTAATCCAGAGCATGCTTATTTCCTGTCAGGGTTAATATCAAATCACAACTTATTGCCGCACTTCACCATGGCCAAACACCACATACTTGAGTGAAGTTAAGCCTTCTAAACCAACGGGCCCACGCGCATGCAATTTATCGTTAGAAATACCGATTTCCGCACCCAGGCCATATTCAAAACCATCGGCAAAACGAGTCGAGGCATTCACCATCACCGAGGCCGAATCGATTTCGCGCAAGAAACGCAGCGCATGGCTATAGTTTTCCGTAACGATGGCTTCAGTGTGTTTGGATGAATACTGATTGATATGCGTTATCGCTTCATCCAGATTCGCCACCACTTTGACCGCCAACACGGGCGCCAGGTATTCTTCGCGCCAGTCACTCTCTTGCGCTGCCGTTAAATGCGGGTAGTCCGCCAATATTTGCGCGGCGGCGGCATCGGCGCGCAATTCCACTTGCTGTGTCAAATAACGTTCGGCCAGCAGCGGCAAAATCGTCGCGGCGACATCTTGATGCAGCAATAAACTTTCCATGGTATTGCAAGTACCATAGCGATGACATTTGGCGTTAAACGCGATGTCGCTGGCTTTTTGCAAATCGGCATGGCTATCTATAAACACATGGCAATTGCCATCCAGATGCTTAATCATGGGCACAGTGGCTTCTTGCATTAAACGGGCAATCAAACCCTTGCCACCACGCGGCACGATCACATCAACGTACTCATTCATGGTGATTAATGCGCCGACTGCAGCGCGATCGGCAGTGTCCACCACTTGCACCGCATCGGCTGGCAAACCCGCAGCTTGCAAACCCTGGCGCACTATCGCAGCCAAAACCTGGTTACAACGCAGCGCTTCTGAACCGCCGCGCAAAATCGTGGCGTTACCGCTTTTCAGGCACAGGCCAGCAGCATCGATGGTGACATTCGGACGCGCTTCGTAAATGATGCCGATTACCCCTAAAGGCACGCGCATTTGCCCAACTTGTATGCCTGTCGGTCGCTGCTTTAAATTGCTGATTTCACCGACAGGATCGGGCAAGTTAGCAATTTGTCGCAAACCAGTGGCCATGGTTTGCATCGCTTTCTCCGAGAGCGCCAGCCGATCGAGCATCGCGGTTTCCATACCATTGGCGCGCGCGGCAGCCAGATCAGCCTGATTCGCCGCTTGAATTTGCGCTTGGTTTTGTTCGATCAGCTCAGCAATGTTGAGCAAAGCGGCATTTTTACTGGCGCTATCAGCACGTGCAATCAAGCTCGCTGCGGCACGGGCTTTGCGCCCGAGGTCTTGCATATAAGTCTGTATATCCATATCAAGCTGCAGAGTTGGTAGGCGAGCTTGCTGACTAGCTCAGACTGGCATCAGCCAGCCTCAGCGCGCAATGCTCAAGCCCAGTTGCAATAAGGCGTCCCAGGCGTCACCCGCAAATTGCGGCGCCCGTAAGCCTTTGACTAATTTATCGATTTGCGCGGCCGTTTGTAAGGCTTGTTGTAACTGCGCCAGAGAGAGTCGCCGTAATGCGCTATCCATCCATTTCTCGCGCCCACCCCAAATCCGGTATTCTTTGAGTAGCGCCGCAAGTGGCCGTCCTTCAGCCTGACCTGCTTTAAGTTTTAACAGTGTGCGAATTTCTTCGCTCATCGCCCAAAGTACCAGCGGCAAGGCTTCGCCCTCACCTTCCAGACCTTTAAGCATGCGCACTAAGCGCGCGACATCACCCGCCAGCATGGCTTCATTAAGTTTGAAGACATCGTAACGCGCGACATTCAAAACCGCATCGGTGACTTGCTGTAAATTCAGCTTGCCCGCTGGATATAACAAGGCCAGCTTTTGAATTTCCTGGTGCGCTGCGAGCAAATTGCCTTCCACCCGTTCGGCAATAAAATCCAGCGCTGCCCGCTCTGTGCTTTGCTGTTGCTGCGCTAAACGCTGGGCAATCCAATTCGGCAATTGCACGCGTTCTATATTCGGTATATCCAGATACACCGCGGCTTGTTGCAAGCTGCTGACCCAGGCTGCTTTTTGGGTTGCCCAATCGAGCTTGGGTAAGCTGATCAGACACAGATTATCCTCACTTAAATGCTGGATATACTCTTGTATCGCTTGCGCACCGTCTTTGCCGGGCTTGCCACTGGGTATTCTTAATTCAATCAGCTTTTTATCGCCAAATAATGATTGCGATTGATTCGCCGCCAGTAAAGCACCCCACTTAAATGAGCGCTCAACCGTCAGCACTTCGCGTTCGGTATACCCTGCCGCACGCGCGGCACGACGGATTTGATCGGCCGCTTCCAGGGCCAGTAAATGCTCATCACTGCTAATCACATACAAGGGCGCAAGCCGGCCTTGTAAATGCTGAGCCAGTGCTTCGGCACGCAATTGCATCAGTTCGCTCCAGTGCGCAATACCGCCAGGCGGCGCATAATTTGCTGCACTAAATCGTTTTGCATATCGCGATACAGCAAGCCTTCTTCGGCTTCTTTTGCCAGCGCCTGGGTTTCGTTATAGGTGATATTGCGTTTTAATTGCAAATCGACCGGGGCCATTAATTCCTGGCCTTTTTGATCGCGCAAACGAAAGCGGAAACCATAGAGCAAATTGTATTCACGTACCCGACCTTGCGCATTCAGCGACAAGATTTGTTTTTCACGGGTTTCTGCCAACACCTCCAACACCACTTCAGCCGCTTGCAAATCGCTGCTGATTTGGGTTTGACCATTGGCGCGAATTTGCCGGCGCAATTCACCACCCAAGGCGGAACTTTCTGGCAAGCCGACATAAATACTTTTGAATGGCAAGGCCACCGGGCCACGCAAAGCAAAACCACAAGCACTGAGTATCAGCGCACAACTCAGCATGACCATCAAGTTGGCGCAGGTTTTCCAATAGCGGTTTTTTTGCAGACTCAAGCTCATGCAACTTCCTTTTGTTATAGGGCTTACGTAAAACAGAGGCTGACTTCGTGGTTTCGCCTTGCCTAACTCAATACTGCCTTCGGCTTCACGCCTCGTCAGCACAGATGCGTAAGTCCTACGTTAATGTGACGCGACGCTAATTCAGCTTAAGGTGCGAACAGCGTCGCGGCCGCTTCGCCATCACCCCGCGCAAGCCGCAGGATGAGGCGAGGCCAGGCCAGCCTTAGCCGACCACGTTAACCAGCTTACCCGGCACAACGATGACTTTTTTCGGCGCACCTTCGATGAATTTAGCAATCGCTTCATGCGCCAATGCCACCGCTTCGATCGCGGCTTTATCGGCTTCTTTGGCGACCAAAATACTGCCACGCAGTTTGCCATTGATTTGCAACATCAATTCGATTTCATCTTGAACCAGGGCGGCTTCATCGACTTCAGGCCAGGCCACATTGATGATTTCACCGAGTTCTGCAGTAAACCCTAAGTCACTCCACAAAGCGTGGGTGATGTGTGGGCAAACCGGGTACAAGCCACGCAATAAGATGCTGAAAGCTTCGCGCAAAACAAATGCGGCACCCGCTTGGTCGACTTTAATGGTATCGATGGTGTTCAACAACTTCATCGCGCCAGAGACCACGGTGTTGTACTGCAAGCGCTGGTAATCGCTGTCGATTTGCTTGAGTGTCAAATGCACTTCACGGCGTATCGCTTTTAAGTCATTTGCCAGCGCGACCGTTTGCGCATTCGCCATCAGCTCGCGATGTTTGTAGGCGGTAGCCCACAAACGGCGCAGATAACGCGCGGCACCTTCAACCCCGCTATTACTCCAGGCAGCGCTTTGATCCGGTGGGCCAGCAAACATGGTGAACAAACGCGCGGTATCAGCACCAAATTGCGAAATGATGTCTTTCGGTTCCACCACATTGTTTTTCGATTTCGACATTTTTTCGATGCCGCCCATTTTTACGGGCTGACCATCGGATTTCAAAATCGCCGCAATAGGACGACCTTTGTCATCGTGCTGAACTTCGATTTCATTTGGGTAAAACCAGATTTTCTTGCCGCTGGCATCTTCACGGTAAAAGGATTCATTCAATAACATGCCTTGCGTGAACAGGTTTTTGAATGGCTCGTCGATTTTCACCAAGCCCATGTCGCGCATCACCTTGGTCCAGAAACGCGCATACAACAAGTGTAAGACCGCGTGTTCCACACCACCGATGTATTGGTCCATCGCCATCCAGTAGTCATTGCGCCCATCTACCATCTCCGTCGCATCGGGGCAGGTATAGCGCATGAAATACCAGCTCGAATCAACGAAGGTATCCATGGTATCGGTTTCGCGTTGCGCCGCGCCACCGCACTTAGGACAAGCGACATTCAAAAAGTCTGCACGTTGTTTCAAAGGATTGCCCGAACCATCGGGGATGCAATCGGTCGGCAAGACCACTGGCAAATCTTCGTAAGGTACCGGCACATCGCCACAGCATGGGCAATGGATGATAGGAATCGGCGTACCCCAGTAACGCTGACGCGAAATACCCCAGTCACGCAAACGCCAGGTGGTTTTCTTTTCACCCAGACCGAGTGCCACCAAATCAGCGGCGACGGCATCGACTGCGGCTTTAAAATTCAAGCCATCGTATTTGCCCGAATTAATCGTCACGCCGCTTTGTTTATCGCCGTACCATTCTTGCCATTCAGCCGTGCTGTAAGCCTGATCTTTGACATTGATAACTTGTTGGATGGCGATGCCGTATTTATTCGCAAACGCAAAATCGCGCTCATCGTGCGCTGGTACGCCCATCACTGCGCCATCGCCATAGCTCATCAAAACATAGTTACCGACCCAGACTTCAACTTGTTGCTGAGTCAGCGGGTGCGTCACATACAAACCAGTCGACATACCTTCTTTTTCTTTGGTCGCCATTTCCGCTTCGGTGGTGCCACCGGCTTTGCAAGTCTCGATAAATTCAGCCAGTTTAGGATTATTCACCGCCGCAACTTGCGCCAGTGGATGTTCCGCTGCGACCGCGCAAAAGGTTACGCCCATAATCGTGTCGGGACGGGTGGTGAAGACATACATCTTCCCGTCTTGCACCAGCTCGCCTGCAGCATCACGAATTTGGTGTGGGAAGGCAAAACGCACGCCTTCGCTCTTGCCTATCCAGTTGCGCTGCATGGTGCGAACCTGATCTGGCCAGCCATCTAAATCATCAATTGCGTTCAACAATTCATCGGCGTATTGGGTGATGCCGAAGTAGTAACCTGGAATTTCACGTTTTTCTACCAACGCGCCCGAGCGCCAGCCGCGACCGTCGATCACCTGCTCATTCGCCAATACGGTTTGATCTATCGGGTCCCAGTTAACCACCTGAGTTTTTTTGTAAGCGATGCCTTTTTCCAGCATCTTTAAAAACAACCATTGATTCCAGCGATAATATTGCGGATCGCAAGTCGCGACTTCGCGGCTCCAGTCGAATGCCAAACCCAGCGGTTGCATTTGCGACTTCATGTCTTCAATGTTTGCGTAAGTCCATTCAGCGGGCGACTTGTTGTACGCGATCGCGGCATTTTCTGCGGGCAAACCAAAAGCATCCCAACCCATGGGCATTAAAACGTTATACCCCTTCATGCGTAGTTGACGCGCCAGCATGTCATTGATGGTGTAATTGCGGACGTGACCCATGTGCAGCTTACCCGATGGATAAGGCAGCATAGAGCAAGCGTAGTACTTACCCTTAGGGAAACGTTCATCATTTTCACGCGTCAAATAAGCGCCACTGGCTTGCCAGTGCGACTGTGCTGAGCTTTCTACGTCGGCTGGGATATATTTTTCTTGCATAGTTTTTATCGCAATAGTCGTCAGGTAGGAGAGAAATTGGCTTGCTTGCCTGCACGGCCCGGTAGTTTGGGCGACAAGCCAGATCCGGCTTCATGCTCTCGTTGACCTGGCGGCGAACAGCCTGTCTGACGAAAACAACCGGAATACTAAACCTTTGATTATAACCGCAGTGCAGCATGCTTAATAGCGAATTTGGCGCTTTTTCTGGTGCTGAGCCTGGGTGGGCTGCAACCGCTGCGCCTGACTCTGCGCTTGCGCCAGGTCTGAGTAGTTGCAGCCCAACCTGAGCGATACAATCAAGGTCAACATCAACTGATACTCCCTTACCAATACGCCAATTACGTAATAAATACGGGCGTATTACATTGATACTCCCCAAGAAAATTTGCGCATGAAATGAGCAGCGGGAGCTGCGGCAGGCCTTCACGCAGCGCAGCCAAGCAGTCACCTGAATCGGCAAGGCAAACATCCTGAACTGCACCACTCTTTAAACCTGGCTCGAAGCTTACTTGCAAACAACAAGGCGGCAAGTTCAATCACGGCCAGACCTGACTATCCTGAGCAGCCATAAATCAATCCGCGCTTATCGACCCTAACCAGGCTGAAATCACGTTATTATTATCATTTATTCATTTCATTTAATTACCATGCGCCACTTCAGTTTTGCCGTCAAAGCTTATTTACTCGCTTTCACATGCTGCACTAGCTTAGCCGTCACCCCTGCCACTCTGGCCGCTGATTTCCCCACCACGCCCTTCATCCACGTCCAGGGGCAAGCCAGCATCAGCTTGCCACCGAATCAAGCTGAGCTGGCATTTGAAATTCAGGCGCTGGATGCCGATGCGGAAAAAGGCTGGCAACAATTGCAAGAGCGCAGCGAAGAAATTACCCAGTATTTACAAACTCAAAACTTTCAACTGAAAAATTTTGATGTCTACGATAGTCGCAAAATACAAAGTGATGATGAAGCCAAAAACACCCAGCCCGAACTACAGCGCCACCGCTTTATCCGCAGTTTTCGTTTGCTGTGTAATGAGGTCGGGAAGTGGCAGGGCTTAGTGCAATTTTTAAGCACACGGCCGCATTTACTGGTGTTTTCTGTCAGTTACGGCCGCGATGATCAAGCGCAAATTTTGCAGCAACTTAATCAACAAGCGGCGCTGGATGGCAAACAACAAGCGCAGCAACTGGCGCGCGCGCTTGAAGTCAAACTCGATAAACTGAGTGCCGCCTCGGAAGAACCCTTGCAACAAATGGCGCAAGTGCTGGGTTTGCAAAATACTGGTTTGAAGGAGTTACAAAAAATCGACTTTAGCAGCACCAAACCTGACTTTAGCTGGCCACGACTCTTGCATTACAAAAAACACCTGAATTTAATCTATCGCATCAAATCCTGAGTGCTGGCGGCACGCGCCTGAGCGCTGACTTACCTTCAGCCGGAATACAGTTAATTCAGCAAAACAAAAACCGGGCAACTACCCGGTTTTACGCAACAACCAGTCGATACAATACAGGTATCAAGGTTGACTTTTGCCTGGCTCAACTGGCGTCGTACTGCCTTTCGTAGCGTCTTGATTCGGCAAAAAGCGCAAGCCTATGCCACCATCAAAGTGACGGCCACGTCGATAGGCGGCCGTAAATTGGCATTGTTTGGCAACACGCAGCGCTTCCTGATCGAGTTCAGCCCCCTGATCCCATTGCACAGCAGCGGCCCGGACGCTGGCATCGCGACTTACTAACACCCCCACAACGATGCCTATGCCAGGTTCTTTATCATCCGCCAGATGCACCAGCTCTGATTTTGGGCAACTCTCGGCAATCAACTTGGGACCTTGATAGCCACGCCAGTTTGCATCGCTCTCTAACATCCATTTGTATTTGACGACCATACCCTGCGGCGTAGCTGGTGCCGGGTTCATCGTGCATTTTTGCAAATGAGTAATTAACTCCGCATCCAAGACGCGCCAACCACTGCTGCGTAAGATCTCCAGGGTCGAGAGCTTGCCTTGTGTATCTGCCACCATTTTGACGATGGCATTGCCTTCCATGCCCAGATTCAAGGCATTCTTGGGATAAACTGGTACTCCGCAGGCAAGCGGTATATCGATAGTATCCGGCTTGACTTCAGCTTGCCCAGCGCTTTGTGGTAGCGGCTCGGTAGCCCATACCGCGCTTGACAACAAGCTCAACAGCCATGCGCTCAAGTAGCGTGTCTTCATCATCTCGCTTTCTAAGGTTGGAACGGCGGCAAAACCCATGCTGGTGGTGTTGAGCTCGCTGGGCAAAACACCGCCAGCGACACCACAACCAGTCTGCAAAGTTTGCATCAGCCCCATCAGGTAAATTAAGTTATAACATGATAAGCTTTTTTAACTATTGTGTCTATTTTGATAATTTAATTACTTTGCCGATTCCACATTTTTGTGGCTGGAATAGTTAGCACCGTCAAGCATGAACTACGTAACTTGCAGCGCGGCGGCCTGCAATCGACCTCGTTCTGATCTGCGAGCTTCAGAGGCAAACGATAAGCACCAAAGCACGCTGTTACAATGCAAGTTTGCGCAGGCTTTGGCATTCCAACTTACTGGGCTAAACCGTGCGATGACTGCCGACCAAACATGAAAACCCTACAGTTAAACTACCAATTTACCAATTCCAGTAACGCGCCACTCACCCTATGGCTCGCTTTGCCCAGTGCTGACGCGCATCATCCACAACTCACACTGAAGCTAAATCGCGAAGCGGATGCGACACATGCCTCTGCCGACAATCTGATTGCTTGCTTTGAATTAGCCGCGCAGCAAAAACTGGAATTTGATTGCGAATTTGCCAGTCCCAACTACCCCTTGCAAGAAAATCTAGGGTCAGAAATGCGCGAATTTTATTTGCGCAGCTCCAGCCTGGTCAATCTCGATGATGCGCTGCGACGCTATGCCGATAATCAGGTCGCTGTGGCGGCTGATGCAAAAACCCAGGCGCGGCAATTATTCACGCATCTGCTTGATACCTATCAGTATCAAAGTGCTTGCTCAGAACGCAGTGCACAAGCCATGTTGCAACAAAAACGCGGCGATAGCATGGCGTTTGCCTTACTCTATGCGGCCTTATGCCGGGCTCGCCAGATTCCCTGCCGCGTCGTGTTTGGCGCACTTTGCAGTGGCACCATGTCGCCGCACTGCTGGAACGAAATTTATCTGGAAAATCAAGGCTGGCTGCCAGTTGATTGCAGCATGGCGAAATTGGCGAAATCCGTGTGGCGCAGTCTGACTTTAGGCATCACGGTATTGCCCTGGCAGGCATATTTTGGCGCACTTGAAGGCCCGCGCGTGGTGTTCTCACTCGATTGCGACTTGCCTTGCCCACCTGGCTATCACGAACACCCTGAGGCACAGGGGCCAGTTTCGCGGCTCGGCGGACACCAGATACACTGGGGCCTGGAATTACTCGATGGCAAACTCCCCTTTCTGCAACCAGCCTATGTGCAACTGGATTCCAGTTACGCCCGGGCCGCCTCAAGCTTGAGCGAGAAACTTCATCGCGCACGTTTAAGTACGCAGCTACTGGGAAGCTGGCGCGCCAATTTTCGCGGCAATTGGCGCTATCCTTTACAAAAAACCTGGAGCTTTGCCTTGTATTTGTATGCTGGCGAAATCCTGGTCAGCTGGTTTAATCCACAAACCTGGCTAACAGCCTTACGCAGTTCAACCTCCGCTGTGGTGCTAGGCTTAAGTGGGGCTTTATTGCTCTGGCAAATTGTCGCAAGCTATCGGGCGCGACGCCAATTCAAGTCTGATTGAACTCACCCGGCATGCAAATAACTCAGGTAACAAAGCGCGGCACAAACGCTGAACAACGTCGGCAGAAAAAATAAATTAACCCAGCACAAGCGGTTTATACCGGGCAATAACACTGCCCGGCTGGGATGCTGAGGGTGGACCCAGAGCTTAACCACACTACCAACGGGAAATTTATATACGACGTTGCGCGCCAGTTTTAAACCATACGAGCCCAACATCGTCGTCGCATACCAGCTAGGACAAGGTTTGTTTTGACGAAATTTAGAGGTCCCGCATTGATATTCGATCAGGAAATCATGCTGCCAGGGTAAACCTTCAGACTTGGATAGGTAGCGCTGTATGCGATTTGTTACCACTATGCCGTCGTAAGTAGGCCAACTCAGGCTACACCAGGACAAGTACATGCGATACACGCCATCGAGCAGACACCACAACGCCAGGGCGACAAAAAGCAAACAGAAAATTACAGGCCAACTCACGTTCACCTCCGTGTTAAGCAGCCAAGATAACCAGATATTTACTGCTTCGACTTCGCCACCGTTTCTGTCATGAAGATCAGTTGTTGCTGACCATGGCTTTGCGCTTGAGCCATCAGGCGAGCAATTATTTCATAGGGAACGCTGCGATCGATGTATAACTGCAATTGTGCATTTTTCTTGCTCGCTTGTAAATTTTGCAGTTGTTGAGCCAGCTCAAGTTCACTGACTAATTGCTCTTGCCAGTAAACCCGGCTTTGCGCATCGATACTGAGTTTGATGATTTCAGGTGCGCTGTCTGGCGCAGCGTTGGCAGCAGTTTGCGGCAGTTGCAAGCGTATTGCCGTGTTCATTACCGGAGCTGCCAGCATAAAAATCACCAACAGCACTAACATCACATCGACTAAGGGCGTGACGTTAATTTCAGCCATGGGTGAGGTCGCAGCGGGTTTATTTTGGAAACGCGCAAATCCCATGGTTAGCCTTGATTCTCACTAAATTGCTGTTGCAAATCATAAGCAAACCCTTCCAATGCCAATTCGTGTTGCAAGGCGTACTTACGCAATACGTTATACGCTACGACGGCTGGTAAGGCGACAAACAAACCAAGCGCCGTCATAATCAAGGCTTCGCCGACGGGTCCGGTCAATTGTTCAATTTGCAGGGAGTTTTGTTCAGCCACTTGTTGCAGTGCCAGGTAAATGCCCCAGACCGTCCCCAGCAAGCCAACGAAAGGCGCGGTCGCCCCTATGGTGGCCAGCCCGGTTAGACCCAATTGCAAGCGCTGTACCTGCACTTGCAGTTGATTGCGCAATACCCGGCTCAATTGGGCCGCTTGCTTTTGACTCCAGCCTTGCTGATTTTGTGCTTGCACAAACACCGCGCTTGCCATTGGCGCAAACAGCGCTTGTTTATCGGCTTGCTGCAACAAATTCAAGCCATGCACCTGATCGGGAGCTTGCCAAAAGGCATGCAAGCCCGTATCAATTTGCCGCAAACCTGAGAAAAACCAGCAGCGATAAATAATCAGGGTCCAGCTCAGTAAAGACATCGTCGCCAGAATTAAGGTCAGAAACTGACCCAAACCATCGGCGTGCTGCCAATAATGCCAAAATGCCTCACGCATACGAAATCAAACCTGACTTAACGCAAACCCAGCACATCGTACATATCGTACAAACCAGTTTGCTTATCGGCCAAAAAGCGTACTGCGCGCAAACTGCCATGCGCATAAGTCACACGCGAAGACGACTTATGGCTGATTTCGACACGCTCACCAATGCCTGCGAACAGAACAGTGTGATCGCCGACGATGTCACCACCGCGTATCGTCGCAAAGCCTATTGAGGAAGGATCGCGTTCACCCGTCACGCCTTCACGTGCGAAGACACCCACTTCATTGAGATCGCGTCCCAAGGCGTCGGCAATTACTTCACCCATTTTTAATGCGGTGCCCGATGGCGCATCGACTTTATGACGATGATGCGCTTCCACGATTTCGATGTCATAGCCTTGAGCGAACGACTTTGCGGCCATTTCCAGCAATTTCAGCGTGACATTCACCCCCACACTCATATTCGGCGCAAACACAATCGCGGTTTTTTCAGCGGCTTTGGCAATCGCTGCCTTACCGGCTTCATCAAAGCCTGTGGTGCCTATCACCATCTTAATCCCATGCTCAGCGCAATAGGCCACGTGCTCTAAAGTGCCCTCAGGACGAGTGAAATCGATCAGGTAGGCGGAATGTTCTAAACCTTTGGCGAAGTCGGCTTCTATGCTGACTGCAGGATTCAGACTCTTACCGATACTTTCACTACCCACTCTGTCCAGTGCGCCACTCAGGCTCATGTCATCCGCTTGCTCTATCGCTTCAATGAGCATTTTTCCCATACGGCCAGATGCGCCAGCCACCGCTACATGATGTAAATTCATGGTAAGTCATTCATTTTTAACGTAGGTAATCAATTGCGTGACAGGCTAACCCTAAGTCAGCCCTTAGCCTGAAACCGGGTTACAGGCAACAACCGTCACGCGCTTCAATTTATGCTGGGACGACCTTACTTCGGCTTCTTCTTCGAGCTATCTTCTTGACCGGTCACCGACTGCACGCGGTTCGCGCCCAGCGAAGCTTCCGAAATACGCGATAAATATTCTTTTTCAGCAGGCAAATTACCGCCTTCAAACTTCGCTACGGTATTGTTTTTAAAATGCACAGTGACGCGACTGGAAATTTCATAACCGCTCTTACCTTTGAGGCGGAATGGGTAATCCCAACGGTCTTCGTGGAACATATCGGTTAATAAAGGGGTGCCCAGCAAGTCACGTACTTGTTCACGGGTCATACCTTCCTTGAGCTGACCGACCATTTCCTGGGAAATAAAATTGCCTTGCTGGATAGGTACTTTATATGGGGTTAACACCCCCAGCCACTTCGCCAGGCCAGTCGGCTCAACGAATTTAACGCCCTCACCTTCATTGCTGGTTGGTGTATTGCTGTACACGCTGGTCTTGTCTGCCGACGATAACAGGGGGAAATTGGACGAACACGCGGCCAATAAGCCCAATGCACTTAAAGCAACAATTCGTTGCGCCGAACGGACAAATACAGGGGAAAACATTTGCATACTATCTCTCAGTTTTTAAGCACCAGCTTCCAAAACCCGCTATCATAAAGCAGATCGCTATTTTTTGATAAAAAACATGCCAAAACAACCTGTTAATTTAAAAGCCAGTGGATTAAAGGCAACCCTGCCACGCTTAAAAATCCTCGACATATTCCAAAATTCTGAAGTTCGACATCTTACTGCAGAAGATGTCTACAAAGTACTCTTAAATGAAAACATGGACGTAGGTTTAGCCACGGTGTACCGTGTTTTAACCCAATTTGAACAGGCAGGCTTGTTGCACCGCAATCATTTTGAAACGGGCAAGGCAGTTTTTGAACTGAATGAAGGCTCACACCACGACCATCTGGTTTGTTTAGATTGCGGTCGGGTCGAAGAATTTTTTGATGAAGAAATAGAAAAACGCCAACATACTATCGCCACTGAACGTGGTTTCAAAATTGCCGATCATGCCTTAGCGATCTATGGTAATTGCGCCAAACTGAATTGCGAACACAAAGCGGACGACTAATTTACGTTGTTGACTCAGTGGCGGTGAATTTTTTGCACTACTGCCGCCACCGTATCGATAATCCGTTGGGCATTAAATGGTTTAAGTATATAACCATGAATTCCAGCTTTGACGACTTCGCTAACCATATCGTGATCTTTATTCGCCGTCACCACTAAGATCTTCGCATTAGGTAACATTTCCCGCAATTTCGGTAAAATTTCCATACCACTGATCTTGGGCATGACTAAGTCAAGCATGATAATGTCAGGAAACAACTTCAATGCCATCTCCAGGGCAGCACCACCATCGGTGGCCTCACCAACCACTGTATAGTGCTCGCTGCGCAAAATAACCCGCAGCACTTCACGAGTCACATCGTTATCATCGACTAATAAAATTTTAACATCTTTATTATCCATAAGAACGTTCCATCCTTCCAATCGATGCAGTTGCAGATCAGGCACTATGACTTAAGGCATTCGTCAGCAACTTGGCAGTAATATCCACAATCGGTATCACACGTTCATAAGCCATACGAGTGGGTCCTATCACACCCAGGGTGCCAACCAACCTGCCGTTTGAGCGATAGGGTGCTGTCACCAGGCTCATTTCTTCAAACGGCAAATATTCGGATTCACCGCCTATGAATATCTGCACACCATCAGCTTTAGCAGAAATATCGAGCAATTGCATTAAGCTGGTTTTTTGTTCAAACATCTCAAACAGCTTACGCAATGAACTCATGTTGGAGGATAAATCATCAACATTTAACAAATTTCGCTCACCCGAAATCACCACATCGTCGTTTTGTTCATTTAACGCCGCGTCTCCGGCTTCAACTGCAGCTTGCATTAAAGCTTGCATATCGCTTTGAAGTTGACGCAATTCCTGATTCAATTGCAAGCGCGCGGTAGCAAAATTCAAGCCCGCGAAATTTTGATTCAGGTAATTTGCCGCCTGAATTAATTGACTCGGGGTGTAGTCGACGTCGGTTTGCAATAAACGGTTGTGTACGTCGCCATCGGGTGTCACGACCACCAGTAAAATCCGTTTTTCTGACAAACGCAAAAATTCTAACTGCTGGAACAAGGCTTCATTCCGGGGTGTCAGCACCACTCCCGCAAATTGCGAAAGCGAAGACAGGGTTTGCGCCGCGTTGGCAATCATTTTTTGTGGTGGCGCCAATGCGCTTCCTGCATAACCAGGATAATGCATACGCCCTTCGAGCAAGGTCTCATCGATTTCCTGAACCGTCAGCAGTTTATCGACAAAGACCCGATAGCCGCGTGGCGTCGGGACACGACCCGCCGAGGTATGAGGACTGGCGACGAAGCCCATCTCTTCAAGATCCGCCATGACATTACGGATAGTTGCTGGCGACAATTCCAGGCCAGAAATTTTAGAAAGCGCACGCGAGCCAACTGGCTGGCCATCCGCAATATAGCGTTCCACCAGCGCTTTCAACAGAGTTTGAGCACGAATATCGAGTTGCATAAAGCTATTCTATGTGAGCTTGACACATCTTAGTACCCCTAAATTGGAGAAAAGCTGATCAATTTCAAGCGGGTTGAGCTTACAAGCAACATTTCTCAGATGAATAGCACCTTGCTAGCTGCCTGACCCAGCTCAAAGCAGATAAACCAGTAATTGTTGCAAGTCCTGCACCAGAATATCGGCGTCGACACGCGCAGGTTTAGTATGGGGTAAGTCTTCACGCTTTAACCAAGCCGCTTGCATACCCACGGCTTTAGCGCCTGCCACATCAAATTCAGGGTCATCACCAACAAACAGGATTTCTGGCGCAGACAAACCTAACACCTCACAAGCCTTGTTAAATAAGCGTGGGTCAGGCTTGGCGCAGGCTTCCTGGTGCGCGGCCAACATGACTTCAAAATGCTGAGCCAGGCCGATTTGCTGCAAATCGGCAAAACCATTTGAAATACTCCCCAGACGAAAACGCTGCTGCAGCACTTGCAAAGCGGGGCGAACATCCGCATACAAGTCAACCTGATTCCGCGCATGGGCAAACACCTGCATGGCCTCGCTAGCAGCGTCGGCTGTTACACCGAACTCGGCAAACACCTGACGTAACAAGTCCAGACGCAAAGCCCACAGATCGTAAGCATATCGTGGGTCCAGCACGGAGATTTCCTGGCGACGCTGACGCCAGGCAGCGACATCATACTGTTCTGCAATGACGGGGTAGTGCTGTGCTATCCAGGCTTGCAAAGCCTGTTCAGCGCCCTGTATAACAGGCTCGACGGGCCAGAGTGTATCGTCTAAATCAAATAAAATCGCTTGTATTTTCATTATCGCCACTATTTCTCGTGGTAGTTGACCTTAACTTGTGCTTTAATCTGCAGCCAGTAGCGGCGCATGCGGCACAATTTAAGGCGTTGGTAATTGCTCATATCGAATTACAAGCCTGATGCACTGGAATTTATCGGCATTGCCCCTATTTAGGGCTTACATTACTGCTGATTTCAAATTGACTTTTTTTACCGTTCTTGCCATCCATTATGACAGCTCAGGCTAAGACCATCGCCTTAATCGGAAAATATCACGCCCCAGGTATGGCGGCGACACTGCGTGAGCTTGCTGGTTTTTTACAGCATCAGGGCCATCAGATTTTACTCGAAGCGGAAACCGCAGAACAATTAGACTTAGATGAATTCGATTGGATGTCTGTGGTGGAGATCGGTCATCAGGCCGATTTAGCCATCGTCATAGGCGGTGACGGCACGATGCTGGGACTGGCGCGTCAGCTAGCGCCTTATCAAGTCCCCTTAATAGGCATCAATCAGGGGCGTTTAGGTTTTATTACCGATGTCCCGCGTGAACGCATGCTGGCTGATCTGGCACTGATGCTAGCTGGTCGCTTTGTGGCTGAAAAACGCAGCTTATTGCAAGCGATAGTGATACGCGATGGCAACCAGATCTTCAGCGGCGTCGCATTTAACGACATCGTGGTCAGTCGGGGCGCCGGTACTGGCATGGTGGAATTAAAGGTGGTGGTGGATCAGCTGTTTATGTATAACCAGCGCTCAGATGGGCTGATCGTTTCTACGCCAACTGGCTCCACTGCTTATGCCTTGTCAGCGGGTGGGCCAATACTACACCCGAGTTTAGCAGGGATCGCGATGGTGCCTATCGCCCCACACGCCTTATCGAATCGCCCCATCGTGCTGCCTGAAAGCAGTGAAATTGTCATCGAAATTGTGGCAGGACGCGATATCAGCCTGAATTTCGATATGCAAAACTTCGCCAGTCTGACGCATCAGGATCAAATCGTGATACAGCGATCGCCACATACGGTGACCTTTTTACACCCTGAAGGTTGGAACTATTACCATACCTTGCGCGAAAAACTGCACTGGAATGAATACCCCACCGCCGAGGGCAAATTAATTTAACGAGCTTTGCCATCACGACGCGCCCTGCTCAGGCAAACCCACCGCTTCCTGCGCTGCCTTGCTACAATGGCGCCAGATAAACAGCGGCACCCAGGATTTTGTCGTCATTGCATCCTCACGGTAGCGATGACTTACTTTTCATCAGACTAGATTACCACTATGTTGCGCACTTTAAGCTTACGCGATTTTGTGATTGTTGAGACGCTGGAACTGGATTTTTCCGGAGGCTTTACAGTACTGACGGGGGAAACTGGCGCGGGCAAATCGATTTTGCTCGATGCCTTGGGCTTATTACTTGGCGGACGCGGTGACGCCAGTATGGTCAGAGAGGGTGCCAGCAAAAGTGAAATCACCGCAGAATTTACCTACCTGGAAAATGTCAGTGCCTGGTTGCAGCAACACGAAATCAATTGCGACGACGACTTCTTACTGATACGTCGCACCATAGATCAGGCGGGGCGCAGCAAGGCCTGGTTGAACGGCACACCCTGCACTTCGGCACAATTGCGGGAAATCGGCGAAATGTTAGTCGACATCCACGGCCAGCATGCACACCAGTCCTTATTAAAAACCGATGCCCAGCGCCAGTTACTCGATCAGCATGGTGGTTTACAGCACCTCGCTGATGAAGTTCAGCAACGCTGGCAAGCCTGGCAAAATCTGAAAAAACAGCGCCTGGCTTTTGAACAAAATGCCAAAGCCATGCTGCAAGAACGCGAACGTCTGGAGTGGCAAGTCGGTGAACTCGACAAACTCGCAGTGCAACCCGGTGAATGGGAAGAAATCAGCCAGGAACAAAGTCGTTTAGCGCATGCCGCGAGTTTGCTCGAAGGTGCGCAAGAAAGCTTACAGTTAATCAACGAAGGCGATCATCCGCTGCTCTCGCAATTGCGCGCAGCCCATCAGCGTTTGACTAAACTGGTGGCTTACGACAGTCATTTAGCCAGCATTTGTGAAACGCTGGAATCCGCTTGCATACAATTGCAAGAATGCAGTTACTCATTGAATGCCTATCTGGATAAAACTGAACTTGACCCACAACGTTTGCGTAGTGTGGAACAACGGGTCGACGCGATCCACAGTGCCGCACGACGCCTGCATGTCACGCCAGAAAATTTGCATCTGGAACACACGGATTTGAGCAAACAATTGAATGAATTGGCCAAAGTCAGCGATGTCGATAGTTTGCAAAAGCTTGAGCAACAGCATTTGCAACAGTATTTATCGAGCGCCTCACAACTCAGCGCGGCACGGCAAGCTACGGCCCATTCACTGAGCCAGCTGGTCAGCCAGGCCATGCAAGAGTTAAGTATGCGTGGCGGTCAGTTTGCCATCACGCTGCACCCGGCTGACCACGCCAGCTATGGCATGGAACAAGTCGAATTTTTAGTCGCAGGCCATGCTGGTGTCAGCCCGCGGCCACTGGCAAAAGTTGCGTCTGGCGGTGAATTAGCGCGGATTTCCTTAGCCATAGCGGTGATCACGGCCAGTGCTGCGGTCACCCCCACGCTGGTATTTGATGAAGTCGATAGCGGCATAGGCGGTGCCGTAGCGGAAGTGGTTGGGCAATTACTCAAGCGCTTAGGGCAAGAACGCCAGGTGCTGTGTGTCACGCATTTACCGCAAGTTGCCAGCCAGGCCAATCAGCACTTCCAGGTCAGCAAACGCAGTGATGATGGTGCCACACGCTCGCAAATTCAATTGCTCGATCAAAAACAACGTATAGAAGAAATTGCGCGCATGCTGGGTGGTCTTGAAATTACGGCCACCACGCGTAAGCATGCGCGCGAGTTACTCGCTTCCTGAGACGATTCGTATGAGTTATTTAAAAGAACCCAGTCACACCCATGGCAAGATCAGTAAAACCGCGCTACTGCTGGTGAATCTGGGCAGCCCGGATCAACCCACCCCCTCGGCTGTGCGCCGCTATCTGAAAGAGTTTCTCTGGGATCCGCGCGTAGTGGAAATTCCACGACCACTCTGGTGGTGCATTTTGCACGGCATCATCTTGCCGTTTCGCTCGCGCGCTTCGGCAAAAAAATACGCCAGCATCTGGACCAAAGATGGCTCACCCTTAAAAATTCACACCGAAAAACAAGCGATTTTATTGCAAGGCTATTTGGGTGAGCGCGGTCACGACGTGGTTGTGCGCCATGCCATGCGTTATGGACAGCCAGCCATTCCCAGCGTCCTAGAAAAATTGCGCCAGGAGGGTTGCGAACGTATCCTGATATTGCCAGCCTACCCGCAATATTCAGCGACCACTACCGCCTCGGTGCAAGATGCGATCACGCAGTATTTTCACCAGGTCAGGAATTTACCCGAACTGCGCTTTATCAAACATTACCATGATGACGCGGCATATATCGAGGCACTCAAGCAAAGCGTACTCAAACATTGGCAAACTCATGGTCGCGGCAATAAATTACTGATGAGCTTTCATGGCTTACCGAAAGCCTTTCTGTTACGCGGTGATCCGTATCACTGCGAATGCTATAAAACGGCACGCTTGCTGGCGCAGGCGCTGGGCTTGCAAGAAGGTGATTACGCCGTGAGTTTTCAATCACGCCTGGGTAGAGCCGAGTGGTTGCAACCCTATACCAGCGACAGCGTCAAAAAGCTGGCAAAAGAAGGTGTTGCCAAACTCGATGTGATTTGCCCAGGTTTTATCGCCGATTGTCTGGAAACGCTGGAAGAAATTGCGATGGAAGTGCGCGCCGAATTTCTCGCGCATGGCGGCAAAGAATTCAACTACATTCCGTGCCTGAATCAAGACAGTCATTGGTTACGCGGCTTAGCCGAAATTGCCGAACAACATTTAATCGGCTGGCCTACCATGTTGACACCCGGCCAGCGCGATCAGCAAAAACAACAGGCCTTACAAAGCCGTAGTTTAGCCAAGCGCTTAGGGGCAGAACATTAATGGCGCCGTGTTATGTCATTGGTGATGTGCAGGGTTGCTATGCGCCGCTAAACGCCTTGCTGCAACAAATCTGGCAAGCCGAACCAGCGGCACAGCTTTTGTTTGCCGGTGACTTGGTCAATCGTGGCGCCGATTCACTTGCAGTGCTGCGTCTGGTGCGCGATTTGCAGGCACAAGGTCGTGCCGAAAGTGTTCTGGGCAATCACGATTTACACTTACTCGCGCTGGCCGAAGGTTTGCGACCAGCCCATCCCAGCGATACCTTGCAAGCCGTCCTCGATGCGCCCGATGCGGCTGACTTATTAACCTGGTTACGGCAACGCCCTTTAGCCTGGCACGGTCAAATTAATCAGCGTGATTATTTACTCGTGCATGCGGGCGTGTATCCCAGCTGGGATTTAGCTAAAACGCTGGCTTGCGCAGCGGAAGTCGAACAACAACTGCGCAGCGACAATTACCGCGACTTACTGGCGGCGATGTATGGCAATCAACCAGCGAGCTGGTCGGACGATTTGCAAGGCTGGCCGCGTTATCGTGCGATTATCAATGCCTTAACCCGCATGCGTTTTTGCTCAGCGGCCGGCGAAATGGACTTTGCCAGCAAAGATAATGCCGCCACCAGTCCCGAGGGCTATGCGCCCTGGTTTGACTTGGCACGCCAGACTGAATCGCTACTGATGCTTTGCGGTCACTGGTCTACGCTGGGATTGCTGATGCGCGAAAATATAATCGCACTCGACACAGGCTGCGTCTGGGGCGGCCAATTAAGCGCGGTGGCATTGCATGATTCCAGCGTACTACAAGTCGCTTGCCCTCAATGTCAGCGCCCGGGAAAATGATGCCCAGTTTCAAACAAGCTCTGCTTCAGCAACTCAAAGCCCTGCGTGGTCGGCTGCGCTATATCGCACAATGGCGCACGCCCTTACCCGTCTATGAATATCGTGGTCGCCTGCGTCAGAGTGAGCAGGAAGTGTGCTTGATTTTCATCGGCTCATCGCAACTATTGAGCGAAGCCTTTTTTACCCATGAACCGCAACGCCGCCAACTCGCTCAAGTCACAGCCTGGTCTGCATCGACCTATTTACGAACTTTGTTAAAGCAACGCGGTGCCCGCAATGAGGTCGCGATTGATCTGGCTTTGTTGCCGCATTTGCCCTGGCAAGCAGTGCCGCCCAGCGACTTGCTTTTACCAGATTATCTGGAAGCGCGAATCCCCTTCCCTGCCAGCTATTCCGACTGGTTAACTCAATTGCGTGACAATACCCGGCGTAGTGTGCAGCAGGCGCAAAAACTGGGCGTGACATTTCGCCGCGCCAGTTGTGAAGCCGATTACGCGTATTTTCATCAGCACCTGTTAACCCCATATATGCAGGCACGCCATGGCTATAACTGCTATGTCGAACCACTCGCCGAATTTTGCGCCGATACTCGCCATGCGGTGCTGGAATTACTCGAATTACAAGGTGAAATTGTCGCTGGCTTTCACTTAAAAATGCCTGCCCACGCTGATGCCACTTACTTCAATAAAGTGGGTTTAAGCCCGGCCAGTTTCGCCGATAAAACCCGCATGCGTTTGTTAAACAGCCTGATCTATGCGCGCATGGCCGAACTCAGTCTGGCTGCCGGTTATACGGGTATGGAATTAGGCATCACGCCAGCGATCATGGCGCACGGCATACTTTGGTACAAAGCGGGCTGGGGCGCTGAATTTCGCGCCAATCAAAATCACCAACGCTATTGCCTGAGTTTGTGCAGCGAACGCGCCAGCAGCTTACTGGCGGCAATCCCGGCTTTAATCACCCTTAAGCGCGGTGACCAGCTTAGCGCCTCTGGCTGGTATCTCGCCGATGCGGATCAGGCACAGATCGCACAGCAAGGCGCCGAATTAGAAAAATTCCGTTTTGCGGGTTTGAGTGACATACAACTAAATTGTGCGCGACCTGTCACATCGGCGCATGATACGGCTGAACCTTAAGCAACAGGTTTAGCCTGCATTAATTCCCTCATCACCTTAACTATTTTCTCGACACTTAACCAATTCCTTATAGCTTTTCCTCGCATACTTAATTAAAATCGCAAACCCTTACCAGCGCCCCCGGCACAACTGTCGCGCGCTCAAGCTTGATGTCGAGCAGCAAGTTGTGCAGAAGTCGCTGCAACAGTAAGGTTAAAAAATAAGAGGACTTACTAAAAATCGCACTGGCGAGGTGAGAAGCTCAAGCCAGGTGGTAGTAAGGCTAGCCTCGCCATGCTGTTTTTGCGTAAGTCATCCATAACTAAGTGAGGACTTAAGCATGTTAAAACGTATTACAAGCACCTTATTGGTAACGGCGATGGCAACGGGTTGTGCCTCTATCGTCAATGACACCACCCATCCTATGCGAGTCGAAACCAAATCGGCCGATGGTCAGTTAGTCAGTGGCCTTGACTGCCAGATTTCGAATGACTATGGCAGCGTGAGTGTAAAATCCGGCGCAACCACGCCAGTTCGCCGCTCCAGCAAAGACATGGATATCGTTTGCAAATTCCCGGGTAGCGCAGATGCCACCGGCCGTGCAATTTCGCGTGCGAATGCGGGTTTAGCTGGCAATATTTTATTTGGCGGCGGGATTGGTGCGATTATCGATCACAACAAGGGCACAGCTTACACTTACCCGAGCTGGGTGCAATTAATCCAGGGTAAATCGCTGGTATTTGATCGTTCGACAGAAAAAGAAGGTCAGCCAGTTTCTGGTGCAGAAGCCACTCAGACTAAGTAAGTCGCCTGTTCCGATTAGCGTCCAACAGAACTGCTGGACGTTCGACTATCCAGCTTCAAAACGACCGTTTTAAGCTGGATTTTTATTGGCGTCGTTAAGCTCAGTCACACCTAACTCTTGCATCACCATGGCACGTGCGGCTTGCGCCAGCTCACGCCGGTGGGCGCCGGTAGTTGGCAACGCTGGCAAACGGATTAATTCGGCACGCATAGCTGGCGTGCGTAAAATCAGGCTCATGCTTTCGACAAAGGTCATCTCGCCTATAAAATCGGCGGATGCATGGTAATTGCCCTGCTGATCGACATAGCGTATCGCAAACACTTGCACTGGCACATTGGCTTCGATCGCCGCTTCAAACAGATTGGCATGAAATGGTAATACTGTGCCCTGAGGTGCAGTGGTTCCCTCAGGAAAAAACGCGATGCGCATGCCACTGCGTATGTGTTGCACCAAACCTTCGTAGATGCGCCGCACTTCACGCTGGCGACCGCGAGCCAGGAAGATCGTGCCCGCTTTGCTGCAGAGATAACCAATCATCGGCCAGTTACGGATATCGGCCTTGGCGACAAAATGGCAAGTATGCAAGGTATTAATGACGAAAATATCCAGCCAGGAAATGTGATTACAAACGATTAGCGCCGAACTCGCCACCTGGCCTTCTGCCTTATCGATGAAGCGCACATCCACCGTACAAATTGCCAGCAACTTCGCTGACCAGCGTTTAATCAGATAATCACGGCGCGTCGCACTTACCCAGGGAAATAATAAGGCGCAGGTCAATATGCCCGCAACTAAGTGGATGGTGACCCGCAGAAAATACCAGATTTGCATAATGAACTTATACTCCTGAGGAGTATGTAATATATTTTTATAGCTACGCCCTATTTTCGGACGTTTTCACATGAGCTGAGAGGATACTCCCCCACTCTTTGAATAGCGAGGGAGTCAGAAGGTTTTACACAGGAAGTTGCGAATACGCAACGCGGCCAGCTACCAAGGTCGCTTTGACAACGCCTTGCAATTCATAACCCAGGAACGGCGTGTGCTTACCCTGACTGCACAAAGTCTGCCGTTTGACTTGCCAGATGCTGTTAAGATCGACCAGGCACAAATCAGCAGCCGCCCCCACAGCCAGGCTGCCGGCTTGAATACCCGCCACTTTCGCCGCTTGATGACTGATTTTAGCCAAGGCTTGCGCCAGACTCAGTGGTGACTCTTGCTGCCATTTAAGCGTCAGTGACAACAGCAATTCCAATCCGGTTGCGCCTGGCGAGGCTTCGGCAAACGGCAATAATTTTTCATCGTCGTCAACCGGTGTGTGATCTGAGCAAATCGCATCGATGGTGCCATCGACCAGGGCCGCACGGATCGCATCGCGGTCACGCTGACTGCGTAAAGGCGGATCGATACGGGCATTGCTGTCAAAAAAGCCAATATCCATATCGGTTAAATGCACGTGATGCACCGCGACGTCGCAGGTCACGGGCAAGCCTTCGCGCTTGGCCTGACGTATCAATTCCAAACCCGCCGCTGAAGAAATCCGGCAAATATGCACTTTCGCGCCAGTCGCCCGGATTAATTCAAACAAGGTATGCAAGGCGATGGTTTCTGCCATTACCGGCACGCCTGCCAAACCCAGACGTGAAGCCAGCGGCCCAGAGTGCGCCACGCCACCATGACCTATGTAGGGATCTTGAGCGCGCAACCAGACGGTAAAGCCAAAGGTGCTGGCATAATCGAGCGCACGTAACAAGGTGGTAGTGTCTTGAATCAAGTGTTCAGTTTGCGCAAAACCTATGCAACCGGCCTGACTGAGTTCCGCCATTTCAGTGAGTTTTTTGCCTGCCAGGCCCTGAGTTAAGGCGCCCAATGGATAGACGCGTGCTTTTTGCTGCGCTTTCGCGCGTTGCTGCAACATTTCCACCAAACCGGATTCATCCAGTACCGGATCAGTGTCCGGCGGCGTCACCAGGCTGGTCACGCCGCCACGTATCGCGGCTTGCAATTCGGATTCCAGCGTGGCTTTGTATTCAAACCCAGGTTCACGCAAACGCGCACTTAAATCGACTAAACCGGGTAACAAGGCCAGACCTGTCGCGTCTATGGTGCGCTCGGCAGTGAAGCCCGCGGGGGCCTGATCGTAAGCCGCAATTTTGCCGTCACTGAGGTAGACATCGCGCTGGTTTTCAGTTGCTTGCTCGGTATCGATGACACGTGCATTTTTTATCAGTATTTGCATTTCTTTTCGCCCCTTATGCATCGCCGCCATGATTCCCAGCGACGATCGCCATCACCGCCATACGCACCGCTATGCCAAATGTGACTTGATTCAAAATCACCGCCTGTGGCCCATCGGCCACCGCTGAATCAATCTCCACACCACGATTCATCGGGCCTGGGTGCATCACGATGGCGTCAGGGTGTGCCAGCGCTAAACGTTCCGGGGTTAAGCCATAGCTCTTGAAATACTCTTGCGACGAAGGCAGCAAAGCTCCACTCATGCGCTCATTTTGCAAACGCAACATGATGATCACATCAACGTCGCGCAAGCCTTCATCCATATTGTGAAATACCCGCACGCCCATTTGCTCAAGCGAGCCAGGCAATAAAGTGCGCGGACCTATCACCCTGACTTCCGGCACGCCCAGGGTAGTTAAAGCGTGTATATCGGAACGCGCGACCCGGCTATGCAAAACGTCGCCGACGATGGCTACCCGCAAATTCGTGAAATCTTTTTTGTAATGACGGATGGTGTACATGTCGAGCAAACCCTGAGTCGGGTGAGCATGGCGACCATCACCGGCATTCACCACATGGACATGGTGTTGCTTGGTATCGTTAAGATGCTTAGCGATAAAAAAGGGCGCGCCTGAGGTCGAGTGGCGCACCACAAACATATCGGCATGCATGGCCGATAAATTATCGATGGTATCGAGCAGCGACTCCCCTTTGCTGGCACTCGAAGCGGCGATATTGAGATTAATCACATCGGCCGACAAACGCTTAGAGGCAATTTCAAAGGTCGTGCGGGTGCGCGTGGAATTTTCAAAAAACAGGTTAAACACACTTTTGCCGCGCAACAGCGGCACTTTTTTGACTTCGCGATCGCCAATACTGACAAAGCCAGAGGCGGTATCGAGGATGTGATTGATAATGGCTTTGGGCAAACCTTCTGTGGTCAGCAAATGCTGCAGTTCACCGTGTTTATTGAGTTGCGGGTTGTACATATTAGTGGCTATCGACGCTGAAGTGCAAACGCCCTTGCGGGTCCTGATTTAAATTCACTGAATAGCCGAGGGCGACTTGCTGTTGCCAGGCAGAGAAATCGGCAGCGATCGGCAATTCACGGCCACCGCGATCAAACAAGGTCGCTAACCAGATCCGCGCAGGCCGGCCATAATCGAATAATTCATTGATCGCGGCGCGTGTGGTGCGACCGGTAAATAACACGTCGTCCACCAAAATTAATTGCGCGGCCTCGACAGAAAATGCGATCTGACTCGGTTTAACCTGAGCGGACATACCCTTGGCGGCATAATCATCACGATAAAATGAAACATCGATATAGCCAGGCGCGGGCAAACCCAGATCGGTACAAAGACGATCGGCAATCCAGGCACCGCCTGAATATATCCCTACTACGTGCAAATTAGCGGGCGCAGGCGTACCAGCTTGCAATTGAAAGTGCTGGCGAATTTGTTCCAGCAAAGTCTGATACAGGTTTTCTGCATCAGGCAGTTGTAGTTGCTCAGTCATCATGAACCCGAATTTTCGTCAAAATATTGTTGTAAGATTAAAGCAGCGGCCTGGTCATCAATGTGCACGCCACGTTTTTGCTCCAGCACAGCCGAGCTGTAACGCTCATCAACTTGCACCACCGCAATATTTAAGCGGCCCTGCAATTGATTGGCAAAGCGGGTGCAGCGCGCCGTCATTTCATGCGGATTACCATCAGGGTGACGCGGGATACCGACAACGCACAGGCTGACTTGCCATTCCTTGAGTAAGCGCGCGATTTCCGCAAAACGGGCGTCATTCGAAATATCGTGGATGATTTTTAAGGGACTGGCCTGGCGCGTCAGGGTATTGCCCACCGCAACACCGATGCGTTGCACGCCAAAATCAAAGCCCAGCACAGTCTGATTCGTCATCAGGCATGCCCCGCTTCGGCGGCCAGCATCCAGGGATCGATGCCGAGTAATTTGATGGCAGCTGAAAAGCGTTGCTCCATCGGCAAATCGAAAATAATCCCGGGATCCGCTTTTACCGTGAGCCAGCCATTGGCTAAAATTTCTTGTTCGAGCTGACCCGCGCCCCACCCTGCATAGCCCACCGAGATCAGCATTTGTGCCGGGCCATCGCCAGCGGCAACCGATTCCAGCACATCACGTGAGGTGGTAAATGCGATTTGTTCGGTAACTTTTAACGATGAGTTATAACGTCCGACTGGCGCATGCAAAACAAAGCCCCGGTCTTCCTGCACCGGACCGCCAAACAAAACATTGTCACGACCATTCGGGTGCGAACCGGGAATAATTTCCAGCTTTAAATCAATCTTATCAAACAAGCCAGCAACCGTCATATCGGTTGGCTTATTGATGACCAGTCCCATTGCACCTTTGCTGCTGTGTTCGCAAACATAAATCACGGTGCCGCCAAAAATGGGGTCCAGCATAGATGGCATAGCGATCAAAAAATGATCGGCGAGACTGAATTCAGTTGACGCTTGCAGCGATGCAGCCTGATCCAATTGCGCGTTAACTGCGCCCGCCTTGGACGAGCTATCGTCAGCTTCAGCCAGACTGGGGGGAAATTCGTGGGGATTTTTCTGCTTAGACATGGCCGCATTTTAACAGTTTTAACGGGGATTTTCGATTGATGTTGAGTCTTAGCCTCGGGTTTTTTGGGCAAAAGTATTGTTACATCAAACCAAAATCAAATGTTTAATCGCCTCAGTAGCGATATCTGTTTACTTCCCGAAAACGCCCATAGTGAGCGGAAGCCGCCAGATACGCAAGCACAGTCAGCAAAGCAGTACTTCGCAAGCCAGAAAGTCCAGCCTGATCCACCTTTACTCAAGTCGCCACCAAGTAAGGGGCTACAGTAGGACGTTGCCGCAGTCAGTTTCAACAGGCTTGACCAGCTTTCGCTAAAATGTGCATATAAACCAACGTAGCGAAATCCGCTGTTTGCTTTATCCGGCTACTGCAAGCTTAGTTGCAGGTAACACTCATTAAGCTTGAAAATAACAGGTCAGACAGGGAGCGGAATGCGGCAAACTATTCCCGCAATTCGACAACATCAGCGTCTGTTTTTTACTCAAGTCCTCAATCATTAAATTACTGCTATGTATAAATCTAGTCTGGTTTGGATGCGCCGCGATTTACGTTGCTACGATCACACTGCCCTGAGTATGGCTCTGCAGCAAAGTGACAAGGTGTATTGCTGCTTTGTTTTCGATACCACCATACTAGCTCACTTGCCAGAAAATGACAGGCGTCTGGCCTTCATTCATGCCAGCCTGGTCGAATTGCAAGCTGAATTCCAAAAGCTGGGTGGCGATTTGTGGGTGATACATGGCGATCCACGCCTGGTCATCCCGGAATTAGCGCAGCAATTGCAGGTCGATGCAGTGTTTTGCAATCACGATTATGAAGCACTGGCGATGCAGCGTGATGCTGTAGTGGAACAAGCCTTACAAGCTGCATCAATACGCTTTCACCACTATAAAGATCAGGTTATCTTTGAAAAAAATGAGGTATTAACTCAGCAAGCGACAAGCTATTCGGTGTACACCCCTTACCAAAGGGCCTGGCTGAAAAAACTGCATAGCGAGGGGAGCCATTTCCATCTCAAAGACTTTGAAGTTGAAAGCATCGCCGTTGGCAAACTCATGGCGGGCGCACCTGCCATGCCAACTCTGGCCAATTTAGGTCACGCCAGCGCGCAAATCGCTGCGATAAAACCAGGAACTCGCGGGGCGAGTGAATTACTGGCTGATTTTTTAGAACGTATCGATCGATATCAGGAAGCGCGCGATTTTCCGGCTGTAAAAGGACCTTCGTATTTGTCAGTACATCTGCGTTTTGGCACCGTTTCACTACGACATTTAGTGCGACTTGCCTTGCAATGCATACAAAGTCGCCACTCTGCCGGAGCAGAAACCTGGCTGAAAGAATTGATCTGGCGTGATTTCTATTTCATGATTTTGTTTCACCATCCGCATGTCACACAACACGCCTTCAAACCTGAGTACGATGCACTGATCTGGGCGCAAGGTGAGCAAACTGAACAGCATTTCAGCGCCTGGTGCGCGGGTCAAACTGGTTACCCCCTGGTCGATGCAGCGATGCGGCAATTGCTGCAAACGGGTTATATGCATAATCGTTTGCGCATGGTCGCTGCCAGCTTCTTAGTCAAGCATCTGGGCATAGATTGGCGACGTGGCGAGGCCTGGTTCGCGGCACAATTAAATGATTTTGACCTGGCTGCGAATAATGGCGGCTGGCAATGGGCCGCCTCAACCGGGTGTGATGCGCAACCGTATTTCCGTATCTTTAATCCAGTTACCCAATCGGAAAAATTTGATGCTGAAGGGAAATTCATTAAGCGCTACGTCCCGGAACTTGCGTCATTGAACGGTAAGCAGATTCATGCGCCATGGACGCTTAAACCCATGGAATTGCAGGCTGCGGGCTTACGACTAGGCATCGATTACCCCTACCCTATTGTTGACCACGTCAGCGCCAGAGAGGCGACACTGGCACGTTTCGCCCAAGTTCGCAAGGTGTGAATAACCAAAAGGGGTAATCCCCCTGTTTGTTCTGGCCGCAAACTCAGGCTTTGTTCGCTTCGTCGGTCCAACGTGGTTGATTTAAAAACTCCTGAATATCAACCGCGGCATCGGCCAGCCCCGCCAAGCCGCCATTTGGCAGCGCCAAATCAGCCTGATCTTCCCCTAAAATTTGCTGACTACGCAAGAGCGCCGCATGCACTT
This sequence comes from Undibacterium sp., assembly GCA_041913845.1. GTDB lineage: Bacteria > Pseudomonadota > Gammaproteobacteria > Burkholderiales > Burkholderiaceae_D > Undibacterium. Next base: position 79,502 of record JAYSEN010000003.1, on the reverse strand, counting down.
GTTCGACAAAAGCATGAATAGCGGCACGTGAAGCTTCGGATAATTCGGGATCTTGTTCAACATACGGCTCTTTCATTTGTTGCGGCTCAAGTTCCGGGTAAGCTTGCCAGATCGGTGCTAAGACATTGCTATAGCTATGTCCCAGGAATTCCCCGACCAGGCGACCATAGACTTTTACCGGGCCGATAGCCTCTTGTTCCTTCACCACCTTTAGCGATTCGATGCAGGCGCTACATGCTGCTTGTATCATCGTTGCAATTTCTTGTGCCGCGTTTTTATCCATGTCAGCCTCCCAGTATGATGAGCAGTTATGTTGTACCCAATATTGTCCTTCACGTTAACAAAACTGCTGCATTAGGGCAAGCAATTTACGGGAATTAATCACGAGATTTTGTCTGCTCACAAATCCAGACGAATTGCAGTCGCTGTTAAGACCAGACGAACGTGCTGACCAAACCCAGGCTGATGGCGTCACGCCGAAAAATAAATCCCGACAATCCCACAAAGAACCACGAAGCTAATCACCACAGCCAACCAGACTAAGCGGAGCATCAAGCCAGTGACAAACTGGCTCGTCAGGAAGTCCGCTGCTACATGCTGGCTCGCTAGCAAAACAAGGCCAATTAACCAGAAATAGACAGCGGGATAACGCCAGATTCGGCCTAACTCAGGCAAATAAGTTGGAATTTGCAAGACAGAACAAATCAATACAATTAGCAGATTAAAAGCCACCAACGCAGGCAGTAGATAATTCCTCGCATCAGACGCCTGTGGTTTAAATAAGCGAAAGAGTTGGCTAAGAAAAAGCAAATTACTTAATAAACACAGGCATAATGGTGATGTCAAAGTGAGTGCTGGCAGCAAGAACAAGGAGACCAGCCCCATCAACAACAATTCATAACCAATGATGAGTTGTTGTTTGATGTTAAAAACCGGCAAGAATAGACTCTGGCTCCAGCTTCCTAAAGCCAAGTGGGGTAAATATAATTTAAATAAGTTTGCACACGATTTAACGACCTTATTTATAATCGCATCCCTTCACACTAAGGATAGTTATGACAACTTGCAAATTGCTGGGCATCGCGGGTAGCTTACGCAGTGCCTCCACCAACCGGGGACTCTTACGTGCGGCCCAAAACCAGCTACCCGAGGGGGCCAGTTTAGAAATCGCCGATTTAAACGATATTCCATTTTATAATCAGGACATCACCGTCAAACCTGCCTCGGTAGAACGCGTCCTGGCGCAAATTGCAGCCGCTGACGGCTTAGTTCTGGCCAGTACGGAATACAATTACTCCCTGGCTCCGGCCTTGAAAAATATTCTGGACTGGGCCTCACGTGAACCCAATAATGCCCTGCTTGCTGGCAAGCCCGTGGCGATCATGGGCGCAGCGGGTGGCATGGGCAGTTCACGCGCCCAATATCATTTGCGTCAAATTTGCGTCTTTTTAGATTTGCAAGTACTGACTAAACCCGAAGTCTTTGCCAACGCCTTTAGTGGCAGTTTCGATGCTGAGGGTAATTTGATAGACGAGAAATTGCAGCAACTGATCGCTAAGCAAATGCTCGCTTTATGTCAAAAAGTACGCGCAGATTAAGCTGATTGGCGAGTCTAGACTCGCCCAGCGACTCACTCCTCACGCCATAGTAAAGCGGGCGCAACTAAACGTCTTGCGTCCGGTTTAGCCACACTGCCAAAGCGCTCGGCTCCGGCCTCCCATTGATGCTGAGCCTGTGCAATCTCGTGTTTGCTGTAGCCGACAAAATTCCACCACATCAGAATAGGTTGGGCAAATGGTTCGCCACCGATGAGTAAAACCTGCGTTCCCGCAGCCAGACTCAACTTAACTTCCTGGCCCCCGACCGGCAAATAGGCTAACTCTGTCTCGTCAAACGTTTGATTCTCAATCTGCATACTGCCTTTAAGCACGAGCACGCCATATTCGAAAGCAGGTACTAAGTTCAAGCGGATTGTTTGCGCCTGCGCTGCCTTCAAATCCAGCGCGAGCAAGGGTGAATAAACCCGACAAGTCGACGTGCGCCCACCATATTCACCCACTAATAAACTCAACTGCACCTCTTGCTCTTGCCACACGGCGATATCAGCATGGTGCGCAAACGCAGGAGCAATTGCCGAAAACTCAGGGGGTAAGGCAATCCAGAGTTGCGCCGCATGCAGCCGCTGACTAGCGGGCAAACTGTCTTCCGTATGAGAAATCCCGTACCCTGCTGTCATTAAATTCACCTGGCCAGGGCGGATAATTTGTTGATTCCCCAGACTGTCCGTATGCATGACTTCCCCCTCGAGCATCCAGGTAAAGGTTTGCAAACCGATGTGGGGATGTGCACCGACACTCATGCCATGACCAGCAGCGAATTCCACGGGACCTGCATGATCGAGAAAACACCATGCACCTATCATGCGTTGCTGACGTTGTGGCAAAAAGCGCAGTAATGCCATGCCTTCGCCAATTTCGGCCTGACGACCAGGAATACGTTTAATTTGATTCATAAGCCTGACTATACTGGTGACTATTTACTTTTAACCTGAGGTATTTTTAGCATCACGTTGCAACTAACTGCGAAGTTAAAGCAAATTGGTCGCTATTCTGACTTCACCGGTCAGTATTTTGTGGACGGGACAAGCATTCGCTGCACGCAATAATTGCACGCGGTGCTCTTCAGTTAATTCGCCAGTTAAACTAATTTGGCGCTCGATGTCGTTGCCAGCTTCAGGCTTACCCCTAGGATTCAAACTCAGATTGACCTGAATTGCTTGCAAGGGAATTTGTTTGCGCTTGGCCACCATCATCAATGTAATCGCGGTACACGAACCCAGGCTACCGAGTAACAGCCGATCTGGCGTGGCCGCCGTATTACCGCCACCTAAATCGACAGGTTCATCTGCCAACCATTGATGTCCCAAATCATCGCGACAAGTCACTTGAAAATCTGGTTGCGATAACTCGGCGCTTACTGTTGCGGTTTGACTCATAATTTCTCCCTAAGCAATTAATCAGCGGTCGGCACTTTAGCAGAAATTCAACATTACTGCTGAAGATTGCTGGTCTCACTGTTTGTTTATCTACCTCAAGCTGCATAAAAAAACCCCGCATTTGCGGGGTTACTATTTTGAACTGAACTTACATACTGGCCAGTTCCGCCTGAATGAAGTGACTAATTGCATGCAATAAATCATCTTCACGGTAAGGCTTACCGAAATATTCATTCACACCTAATTCCTTCGCATAATTCCGGTGCTTATCGGCCGTGCGTGAAGTAATCATGATGATAGGAATATCCGCAGTACGACTGTCGCTACGCACGTTACGAGTTAAGTCAAAACCATCCATACGCGGCATTTCAATATCTACCAGCATGACATCCGGTTTAACAGACTGCAATTGCTCCAAGGCATCAATACCATCTTTAGCCAAAATCACCTGATAACCCTCGCGAGTCAGCAAACGTTGCGTTACACGACGTACTGTCAGCGAATCATCAACCACCATCACGGTATGTTGAGTACGCAAACCTGGCACTGCGTCCGCTGTCACCATCGCGGTTTTTTGGTCTAACTGCAAATCTGCCACTGCACCAACTTCGGCTACACTGACCTGGCCTGATTGATGCGTGCGCGCAAATTCATGCTCCATACGATGCGCCAGTGGCACAGGATCCAATATCAATACGATGTCACCCGAACCCAGTACCGACGCACCAGCAATACCAGCCATACGTGCTAATTGCGGGCCGATATTTTTAACCACCACCTCGCGATTACCCAGAATATCGTCAACGTGTATCGCTACGCGTTCACCCGCACTCTTCATAATCATGATCGGCGTGTATTGTTGCGCAGTAGGTGTTGCTTCGTGCTGCCCCAACATATACGACAGATAGTACAAGTTGATGCGTTGTCCCTGCCACATGACCGCACCTTCGTTATAGGCATTGGCCAGCGCATTCGCCTTTAATTGCTGAACTTGCTCAACCAGCACCGAAGGCACGGCATAGGTACGACCACCAGAGCTAACCAATACCACTTGGTTGACAGCCAGAGTCAATGGCAAACGAATGGTGAACTCAGCACCTTTACCTGGCTCACTGGCGACTTCGACACGACCACCCAACGAAGCCGCTTCTGAACGCACGACGTCCATCCCCACACCGCGTCCCGCTAACTCCGTCACCTCACTGGCAGTGGAGAAACCGGGTTCAAAAATCATCGAGGCGACTTCGGCATCAGCAGGATGTTCATCCTTGGTAATCATCCCTATCGCCAAGGCTTTTTCTCGGATACGTTGTAAATTCAAACCCTGACCATCGTCACGGAAACAAATAACAACTTCATTACCCTCTTGGCGAACTTCAACCAACAATTCGCCAATTTCGGCTTTGCCGCTGTGACGTCGTAAATCACGGTTTTCGATACCGTGCACAATCGCATTACGCAGCAAGTGCTCAAAAGGACCCGCCATTTTTTCCAAAACGGAACGATCCATTTCGACATTCGCACCACGAATATCCAGATTGACGCGTTTATCGACTTCTTTTGACGCCTGGCGCGTCACACGGTACAGACGTTCAGAGATACTGGCAAACGGGATCATCCGCACCCGCATCAGATCTTGCTGCAATTCACGTGTCAGACGTGCCTGAACTTGCAAATCGGTCGAAGCACCATCTATCGTACGGTTTAAGTTGTTTTGTACTGTTGCAACGTCGGCCACACTCTCGGCCATCATACGTGTCAATTCTTGCAGACGAGTAAAGCGGTCGAATTCCAGCGGATCAAATTCACGATCGGCAGAATGTGCCATACGAGACGTAATCTGTGTCTCTGCCTGAATTTCAACTTCACGTAACTGATCGCGTAAGCGATTGACGTTGTCAGTCAATTCATTCAAGGAACTACGCAAGATAGTCACTTCATTCTCAAGTCGCGAACGAGAGATCGAGACTTCACCTGCCTGGTTGACCAGGCGATCCAGGACGTCTGCACGCACACGCACTAAAGGTGCGGGCCCCGTCGGATTGACTGTGGTTGCGGCTGGTTTTGCCGGTGCCACACTGCGCATAGAGAAATTCGCAGGGTTCAGCACTGGCATTAAGCTAACCAATTCAGGTGCTGATGCCGGCTGCGCTGGTTCTATGGCTAACTCAGAACTGACTGATTCAGCCACAGCAGGAATTTCCTGTGGTGCTTGTTGTTCGAGTTTTTCCTGATACGTATCCAGATCCTGAGCCGCACTCAGTTCTTGCGCCTGCGTTCGCTGCACTTCATCAAGTTGAGGATTTTGCAAACGATCAAACATTTGCAAGGCCATATCATGACGTGCCAGTAAATCTTCAATCAAAGGCAAACGGCCAGCGCTGGCACCATGCATCAAGCTTTCAATGCGGGTTTCCATGTCATGGATATGCTGCCCCAGGCGCATGGCGCCCGCCATACGTGCGCTACCTTTAATGGTGTGCATTAAACGGGCGATTGATTGCGGAATTTGCTGATCAGCTGGAGAACTCTGCCAGTTCCTTAACAACTCACCGACCATAGGCAGCAAATCGTTACCTTCCTCGATAAATACAGGCAGCAAATCCTGATCCAATTCATCGGCGACCCGAATTTCCTCAGCCGGTTCAGCATCTAGTGCTGAAATAGTCAGTGTTTCGGTGTAATCAGGAACAAATGCTGCCGTCACCGTTTCCGTAAGCGTGTCGATAGTAGCGTCGTGAGACTGAGCTTCTGGCTGCAACGCCAATTGAGCGTCAGCTGCTTCACCGATCAGCAGAGTAGGCTCCTGCATCGCAGGTACGACGTCGCTCTCAGTTGAAACCAGCTCATCAGCATCAACGGCAATTTCTTCAGCCACTGGCTCAGCAAGCGTAAATTCAAGCTCAGCGGGCGCATCATCGATTTCGCTTTCGGCCGGACGCGTTGAATCTACAGGAACAAGTCCGGACTCAGGCGAATTATTCGGGCTTTCTTGCTCAATCAACTGGGTCAGCGTCGCTGGGTCCAGTTTTTCATTGGTCGATGTAATAAACTCTTCATCTTCACCCACGCTGGAACGCTCAACAACGGCCGCGAGCATATGCTCCAACTTGTTGACATGAAGCGGATCGTGCTCAGCCAGCTCGGATAAAGCAAATTGCTGCAACATCCGTTTTGCACTATCTAAAACCTGATCAAGCAAGTCAAACTCAGCAGCCAATAAAGCCACAGGATGTCTTTGCAAACGTTGTAAGACCACTTCGAGTGTGTGAGCCAGTTCCTGCAAAGCTTTTAAACCAACAGTCGCCGAGCTACCTGCCAGGGTATGCGTCGCATGAATAGAATGCGTCGTAACCGCACGATGAGGCTCATGCCGCCATTCGGAAAAATCCTGCGTTAAAAACCGCACGATTTCATCGGTTTCCGCCATATAAATGCCATACAGAGGCAAACTGATTTCTAAATGGCCTATGCGTTTAATATTGTCATCAAGCGTGGGCTGTGCATGGCGATCAGGAAATTCAATTATTTGTGCACTTGCTTTGATGTCGCCAGTTTCAGTTTTACCCTCAGTGTCAAGCGCTGATGTTGTGTCAGCAGTAATTTGATCTGAGCTTTGCCTGGCAATCACCTGTACATCTTCCACGACAATTTCTTGAGTAGTGTCGTCTTGCTGACTTTGCCCCGAAGTCAGAGTGTAATCTAAAGCCGCGATTTCGAGTTCGGGTTCAGCCTGATTTGGAATTTCGCCATGAATTTCCAATTCCAGTACTTCCTGGTCCGCTTGATGCGCAACTAGGTCCGCATCTGACTCAATTGTGTCCGCAGTCACAAGTTCTAGAGTCGATGGTTCAGACAAACCTATCGCTTCGTCACTTTCAGCCAAAGTCACAGATTCGGCGGCAGTATCAGGTAATGGCAGGTCGGCCGTTGCTAAGCTAATTACGGCAAGCTCTGAGGCTACTGAATCAACACGCTCGTGTCCATCCAGCTCAGGCGTTTCCAAACCAGATAAATCTAAATCGGACAAGACCTCAACCTTAGTTTCCTCTGCCGCCGTCAAGGCAGAAGTATCTGCCTCTTCGCTAACCAGCAATTCGGAAAACACCTGAGGCTCAGCAGTGAGTGTGGTGATTTCAATCTCAGGCTCAGTGATAGACTCCAGGATTACTTCAGGTTCACGACCTTGCGGCTCGGTGACGTCGATATCCACTGCCGCTTGCTGAGTTAAATCTGGCGTCGCTAACACTTGCAGATCGTCAGCTATTTGCTCAGTCGTCAGCGACGCTTCCGTTGCAAACTCAACCGGCGGTAGTAATTCCTCAATGGTTAAATCATCTGACACCGTTGCTGCGTCCGATACGTTTGGTTCAACAACTGAGGTGTCGCGTTCCGCAGACAAGGCTAAGCCAGCTTCCTGATCTAACTCAGACAGGTCTGGTTCTATTTCAGATAATTCAGTTGGTGCCTGAATTTCTATACTTGCTTCTGCTTCAGGCAAGGTACTAACAACCAGGGTTTGTACACTACTTATGCCGGACTCAGGCAAGGTACCGTGAGCTGCGACGCTTATGGTTTCCGTCAGTTGCTCATCAAACGACTCTGGTGTTTCGATCGTGAGCGTTTCGACGCCCGATTCGACCATCTCTGGAACCTGAACACTTTCCAGCTCAGCATCCAATACCTGAATTTCGACTTCTGGCGGTAAAGTAGCAGGCTGATTCAAGCTTTCATCATAGATAAACTTGCCATTATTTTTCAGCTGCTCTGCGGCTGCTATTAAAGCTTTACCAGTACGAGCCGAATGACCTTGTTTTTGCAATTCGCTTACCCAGGCAAACATTTCCTTCTCAGCCTGATGTAGCAACGCATATAACTCCGAATTACCGTCGCGTGATTCGGATAGCCACAAATTCATTACTTGCTCGATAGCCCAGCCAGCTTCACCAAATACATTTAAGCCAACCATACGGCTCGAACCTTTGAGTGTATGGAAAGAACGACGCAAGCTGGTCAAATGTTCGTGATTATCTGGATGGCGTTCAGAAACCGGTAAAGTCTCACGCACGAAGCCGAGCACCTCGTCCGCTTCACCCAGGAAAATCTCAAGCAATTCAGCATCAATCGCGTCATCACCATCAGGAATCGTGACCGCCGGCTGAGGTTTAGTACTCGCCTCTTCCACAACCGCAGGTGCCACAACGGCTTGTTCTACCACCTGCACCGCTGCCTCAGTTTGTTTCAACTTATCGATAGCGGAATTTACACGCTGCTTAGCGGCGCTATCATCGAGTAAATTCGCGACCGAACGCTCAGACTCGAGTGCTTGTTTTAACTGATCGCGTAAAGCTTGATTATCAGGCGCTTCTGCTAAGGACGCAGCCAAACGACTGGATTCCTGCTGTTTTTGCAGCAACTCTTGTTCGGCGGTTTGCGGGATAACCTGGGTATCGGCAACTATCGTGGTAGTCGGCAATAATTCCTTACTCGATTGTGTCTCGAGTAAATTTGAACGCAACACCTTAGTTTCAGGGTCGAAACTAAATTTCTTTTTAATGGTGTCCGGTTGTGACTGCAAGGTTTCAATAAAAAACGTCAAGGCACCAACGTTTTGCGCAACATTTTGCTGGCGAGCCAGTTGCTCTTGATTGATTTCAACCGCGTCCGTATTTTCCAGGAATTGCAAGACCTGGCTACGGGTATGTTCTACGGCCTGCAAGGCATCGTCATAATCCAGAATCGCTAAAGCACCACCAACCTGATGTAAGCAACCTGGTATATCTGCGATTTGTTGCAATTGCTTTGCATCACGGAAATACTCATCCAATGCCTTTTCAACGTGCCGCAAGCTACTCTGCATTTCTGCAACCAGCACTGACATGGTTTGCTTTTGCTGGGCTTCGCGCGAAATTTCGCCCATCCAAGCAGCCTCAGCCTGAGGTGCCTCACCCGAAACCAAGCCCAGCAAACGAGCGGTAATTTCGTCTGCACGCTCGGCAAAGTGAGCTGGTAAGCGTGCGATCTGATCTAATGCATTTTCAACAAAGAGTAGGCTCGTTGCCAATTCCAAACCCAGTTTGCTGGCACCATCACTATGCGCAGCATGACGAGCGATACCACTCAATTCACGCAATAATTTACTTAAAGCGGCATTATTCAGAACTTGTCCGGCATCCGACAAAGCTAGCATTTTTTGCGAGAACTTCTCAGCCAGCCCACTTTCGCCATTAGCAATACGCCCCCAAAGATTTTTTGCCGCAGCAAGTTGCTCTTTGGTATTACTCAAATCGGCAGCGGCGATCAAGCCATAATTTTTTTGCTCGTAATCAGCCGGGACTTGTGTTTCTAACTGATAAGCACGTCTCACTTTACTAATTAGCTCAGTGGGAGCACTAACCTGGGCAAGAAAAAACAGGGCGTCACGCAGCAAACGTTCAGGGATACTGTTACTACCTTCAGCAAGTCGCCGTATCTGCAAATTGATACGTCCAAAAATTTGCTTTACATACTGATGACCGGCAATGCTACCGTTTGCAACACCTTCAACAAAGGCTCGCAATACGACCCAAAATGCCTTGGCTTGCGAATTTTGCTGTGCTTGTTCAACTTCAGAAACCAATTCCTGAATATTTTTGGCTGCAGCTTGCAATTGCGCTGGTTCTTTGGCTGTTAAAACACCCAATAGCAATTTTTCGAGACGTAGACGCACTGCGCCATAGTTCAAAGCGGTGGCCTGAGTATTGACGGCGAATTCAGGTATTTGCTCCTGAGCCGAAAGCGACGGAAAAAATAAGTCAGCCGGATGTATCCGGTCTGCGCCTTTAACTTCTAATAAGGCACGGTAGTAGGGGAACAACCGTACTGGCTGATGAGGTAATCCTGCAAGCAAATCTTCCAGATAGCGCAAAACCGCTTGAAAAGCTTCGGTAATGACATCGATATTGGCTTGTGACATCGCCAATTGCTGGCTTTGTAAGCGCTCCAGCAAATCTTCTATTGTTTCGGTTACTAAGGAAACGCCATCTATATCAACGATTTGCAAAGCACCGTGGGCCTGGTGCAAATAACTTTTTGCATGCAATAAAGCAGTTGAACGTGAATCAGCATCTTGTGCCAATGCATCCTGCAACATCTTGCCGGCATGATTTACCGATTCTCTGACCTCACCCATCACCCAGGAAAGGGGGCCTATATCAAATTGTTCTTGTGGCATGTCTGGCGAATTAAAATCGGATGTCATGCATACTCCGCAAACTCAGTAGCAACACGTGACCGTGTTGCCAGGCTAAATGACTGTGTGTAAAGCCACATACAGCTAAATTCAGGCAACCACTTGAGCAGTTGCCACCATCTCAGCAGACGAGTCTCGTCGTGCTCGTAAGCTTAAATCAGGCAATACGGAAACGCGAAACCGAGTTTTTCAACTCTTCTGCTAACTTCGACAATTCTTTAATCGAAACCGCAGTTTGTTGAGTACCGGTCTGTGTTTGTTCAGTCATGGTCAAAATATGCTGGATGTTTTGAGCAACACCATTCGCAGACGTAGCCTGTTGCTCAGTAGCAAGCGAAATGTTTTGAATCAGTTCCGCGAGGCGATTCGAAACGCTACGAATTTCAAACAGCGCAGCACCAGCAGCATCTGACAGCTTGGCTCCTTCAACCACACCCTGCGTTGATTTTTCCATCGCGGCAACCGCGTCATGGGTATCCGTTTGAATCGTACGAACCAAGGCACCGATCTGTTTAGTCGCTTCAGCTGAACGTTCCGCCAGACGTTGAACCTCTTCCGCAACCACGGAGAAGCCGCGCCCTGCCTCACCAGCTGACGCCGCCTGAATCGCCGCATTCAAAGCCAGAACGTTAGTTTGTTCGGTAATATCTGAAATCAGTTCGGTAATTTCACCAATCTCTTGTGACGATTCACCCAGACGTTTAATACGTTTCGATGTTTCCTGAATTTGTTCGCGAATCTCGTTCATACCCTTGATCGCATTTTCCACCGCATGCGCACCCTGCTCCGCCGCAGCAACCGATTGACGCGCAACCTCAGCCGATTCGTTAGCAGAACGGGAGACGTCAGTAATCTCTGCCGCCATCTGCAGTACCACGCGACCTGCATCGGTAATTTCACGTGATTGCTGTTCGGATGCTTCTAACAGGTCATTGGAAATACTTTGCGCCTCGTTAGATGCAGAAGTAACTTTTTCAGCCGTATTCGTAACGCGCCCCACCAGACCACGCAACTCTTCCACCGTATAGTTAACCGAGTCAGCAATCGCGCCAGTAATATCTTCTGAAACCGTTGCCTGCACCGTCAAGTCACCATCCGCAACTTCTTGCAATTCATTCATTAAGCGCAAAATCGCAGCCTGGTTCTGATCGTTGGCATGCTTCGCTTCTTCCTCTTGCTTTTGCGCCTGCAACATCTGAGCCGCAGCTTCCATACGACGTTCATTAGCCTCTTTTGCACGATTACGGCTATCTTGCAGCAGAACCAAGGCGACGCCTACCGCGCTAATCAGCGCTATGGCTGCGGAACCAAGTAACAACCAGAAATACAAGGTGTTGGAATTTTGGCGTTCGAGGTAAAATTTTTGTAACTTTTCTAATTTGCCGCGCAAATCTTCATTTTCACCGAACACCAGCTGCTCGGACTGCTTCGCAGCAATAAAGTTTGGCAAGTTACCCAGAATGCTGGAAACCCAGACCTGATACTCACTAAATGTTTTTTGTAATTCAGTTAAACGATCGCGAACTTCAGCTTCTTTAGTTGGGCTCAAGCGTAAAGTCTCACTACCGTTCAAAAAGCCATCAACCAGATCACGGAACGTATTTGTATCCTTACTTAACAAGAACGCCGTTTCAGGATTAACACCTTCTGATGTCAAAAATTCATTCGCACTACGCCCCAGACGCTGGGTCAACATCACCAACTGACCCGCAGCATTAATTTCACGCGCGCCGCTGTTATTTTGCACTTTCAACGTCGAAATTTGCTCAGTCAATTCGAGCAAGACTGGCGATAAGGCATTCATTTTTTGCAAAGTCTGGCCAAAACCCGTCAATTCTTTTTGATGCTTGAGGATAATGTCTGCCGCCTTGTCTGTGCTATTCCAAGACTTTTGCGTATCTTCAATAATCTTACGTGCCTCGGAATCCGCGGCGGAAATGGAACGTCCCTGATACTCACCACCTGCCAGCAATGTGCGCAGATTCTTTTTCATCTCAGCCTGACTCGACTTCAACTGCTCAAACGCAGGCAAAGTACCTTGAATCGCATTCGGCGCCGCTTTACCAATACGCTGGGAGTGCATCAGCGATTCGGCAGAAATCTGCGCCTGACTTGAAATGATTGTTGATTCGCGCGCATTTAACCAGACAAATGCCGTAGTCAGCGCCAAGGACACCGCCATGGTCACCGACAGTAAGCGAATCTGCTTTTGCAATGAGTAACCACCGATTATTGGCAAACGGATGTCGCCGCCTTTTTCGAGCGCATCACCAATAAAAGTCGCATCTGCAGCATGTTCAGTTTGATACGAAAACGCAGCGCCAGCCGTGTCCGAGCTACCAGGTAATGTTTTCACATTCTCTGCGTCTTCAATCTCATTCGCACCGGCTTCGGCCAGTGGCTTAGCCGCAATCTCTGCCTCGTCAATATCTGGATTTTCCTTACCTTTGGACAAGAACGGTAGATTAAATGCCATTACAAATCTCCTAAACGATTGAATACAGCCCCTAACAGACTGGAACTAACTTACAAGCAGAGCCAGGAATTATCCTTAAGCTCTACTTTCAAATACCTATGTGTAAAAAATCTTGATCCAGAATCAAATCGGCCAGACTTAGTTCATACCAAATCTGCCCATCTTTATCCTGAAATTTCTTGCGTAGCCATGGCTTAAAATCAGCGTCCGCGCTATCGCGCACTAATTCCTGCATTTCTTCTGAGGAGCGCAAACCCAAAACTTGACTAACCAATAAGCCATTATTAAAAGCCAAATGTTGCGCAAACGCAACAACCCGACTTGAAGATTCAAATCGGGTCGACTCTAAGCCCTGGAAGCGTGGTAAATCGATAACACCAGTTAAATTACCACGCACGTTCGCCAATCCCAAATACCACTCTTTGGTTAACGGCACCGGGCTAAATGCACCTGCACTCACAATCTCACCTGACTCGCGCAAATCCAGCAGGTATCGGGCGCTACCAATCACGATACCCAATTGATTAAACTTAGTATGAGCACCACGCTGTGCTGCTTGCATACGCTCAACCAACTGGGTCTGAAATTCACGCAAACGGGTGCGCCTGACACCAGAATCGACTTTTTTCGCTTCTGCTACAGCGTTCTGTTCAAGCATAACTGAGATCACTAAGAGTTTGATTAATTAAAGGCAAGCAACACTTTACCGCAAATACTTAGCCTAACGCTGCAATTTTCGCCAACAATTCAGCTGGATCAATTGGTTTCACCAAATAATCACGTGCCCCTTGACGTAAACCCCAGATGCGATCTGTTTCTTGATTTTTGCTGGTGCAAATAATTATTGGCACATCCTGAGTGTCAGGATCTTTTGCAATAGCACGGGTAATCTGAAAACCATTCTGACCTGGCATAACCACGTCCATCAGGATTAACTGCGGCTTATCTGCCTTAATTTTTGCCAAAGCTTCTTCACCATTTTCGGCGGTAGAAACGGAAAATCCATTTTTCACCAACACATCGGTCAAGAAATAACGCTCGGTAGGAGAATCATCTACCACTAAAATTTTTTGAATTGCCATTTCATCCTCACATTATTAATTGTCTTACTGCGCAGCCGATGTGTAGGTTTTCACCGTCTTCAGCAAACTGTCCTTGGTAAAGGGTTTGGTCAGGTATTCGTCCGACCCAACCATCGCCCCTCTGGCTCTGTCAAAAAGTCCATCTTTCGACGACAACATAATCACAGGCGTATCCCGAAACTTTGCACTCTTTTTTATCAGCGCGCAGGTTTGATAGCCATCCAGTCTGGGCATAAGTATGTCGCAAAATATCAGATCGGGGTGCGTATCATTGATTTTTGCTAATGCATCAAAGCCATCTTCGGCCAATACAATTTTGTAACCGGCCTGACCGAGGAAAATCTCGGCTGAACGACGTATGGTGCTGCTGTCATCAATCACCATAATCTTAATATTTTCATTACCAGCCAGCGTAGACATAACACACCTTTTCCTGAGACTGGAACGGCAAGCGCAACTGTAGCAAAAAAGTAGCAACTTTGCGCTTTTTTCCAGAGAAAAACATTACTACAACATCGACACAGTGGTCAAACCATCAAACCACAACCATTTCAAAATCGTCTTTACGGGCACCACAGTCTGGGCAAGTCCAATTGATAGGCACATCTTGCCAACGAGTACCCGGTGCAATCCCTTCGTCAGGCGCACCCTCAGCCTCATCGTAAAGCCAGCCACAAATCAAACACATCCAAGTCTTAAATTCGCCAGTCGAATTTTGTTCTTCTATCACAACATACCCTTATAAAGTAAAATATCAAAAACCAGACAAGAGTTTCCCGTGATGCAAACTTAAATTACCAAGACCAAACTAAGCAGGTCGGGACTGGCATTTCATAGTAGCCTAAGAAAACCCTGAAGGGTACTCCAATCCTGACCACTATGTTAATGCCTGGCAATACTCGCTTACAAATTTTATCGGGAAATTTCACTCACATTACTTTTATCGGACATTAACAAACGTTAACTACATATTTCCTCAAATATTTCTCGGAAATATTGTTGTATTTCGTCACAGCCCTCAGATAAATCCGAACATCTTAATATAGACAACGTGCAAAACCAAATTTCTACCGTAATACTTAGTTTCGGCGCCGCAGATGCGGTCGGCGCCAATGGCTTACCTGCTGACTTAGCCACTTTTGCCTCAATGGGGTGTTACGGCCTTGGTGTCACCACATCGATTATGCTGGGAGATACCGCAGAATTTGATGATTTACACGTTTTGGAGCCCGAGCTTGTCAACGAACAAGCTCGCACCGTGCTCGAAGACATTACCGTCAACGCACTTAAAATTGGGCAAATCGGCAGCCTGGAAAACGTCGCCGTCATTGCCGAAATCAGCGCAGATTATCCCGACCAGCATTTGATACTGGACCCTTTTCCATTGACTGGCTCAAATCAGGATGACGACGAGGACTTATTACTCGCGATTCGCGAACTCTTGATACCCCAGGCGACTCTAATTTGTCTGTCCAGCCTTGACCTTAGCCGACTCGCCGAGACCTGGGCTGAAGAATCACACGACGACGACGCTGCCACCACCACTGCCATCGACGACTCCATGCGCGACACTACCTTATTGCAAGCGCAACATTTGTTAAGCTTGGGGTGCGAATATGTTTTAGTTACCAATATGCCATCGAATCACGGTGAATTTGCCAATTGCCTATATCACGAATCCGGCTTGATTTGCCGCGACTCCTGGACGCGCGTGCCAGGTCAACACCTGGGCGCCGGCACCACGCTGTCTGCTGCGATTTGCGCACTGATGGCAAATGGTATGGAAATTCAAGAGGCCGTTAAAGAAGCTCAGGAATACACTCAAGCCAGCTTGCAACATGCCGAACGATTAGGTATGGGAAAACTTTTGCCCAATCGCTTTTTCTGGGCATTACCAGCCAACAACACTGATGAAGCGCAAACCGAGTAGTTATTTTCCACCCTGCTCAGCGTTTTGCTGCGAAATTCGCGCTTGTCGTTTTACACCTTCAATGGAATTCAATTATGTCTAAAAATACCGAACTATTCGAACGTGCTCAATTATCCACCCCAGGCGGCGTGAATTCACCTGTGAGGGCATTTCGCTCGGTAGGAGGAACACCCCGATTCATCAGTCGCGCTCAGGGAGCACATTTCTGGGATGCTGACGGCAAGGGCTATATCGATTATATCGGCTCATGGGGACCAGCAATTGTCGGTCACGCCCACCCAGTAGTTATCGAAGCGGTGCAGCAAGCAGCTGTGCGGGGACTTAGTTTTGGCGCGCCCACTGAAGCAGAAGTATTGATGGCAGAAGAAATATGCAAGCTTGTACCCAGCATAGAACAAGTCAGACTAGTCTCCAGTGGCACCGAGGCGACCATGAGCGCATTACGTCTGGCTCGTGGCGCAACGGGACGTGACAAAATCATTAAGTTTGAAGGTTGCTATCACGGTCATGCTGACGCACTTTTAGTAAAAGCCGGCAGCGGCTTACTCACCTTCGGCAACCCAACGTCTGCGGGTGTCCCCACAGATTTCAGCAAACACACGTTGGTTCTTGAGTACAACAACTTAAGTCAACTTGAAGAAGTCTTTGCCGAGATGGGTAATCAGATAGCTGGCGTCATCATTGAACCTGTCGCGGGCAATATGAACCTGATCAAAGCGAGTTCTGAGTTCATACATGGCTTACGCGCCTTATGCACACAACACGGCAGCCTGTTGATATTCGATGAGGTTATGTGCGGTTTCCGGGTCGGTTTACATGGTGCCCAAGCCTTGTATGGCGTACAGGCAGACTTAACCTGTTTAGGCAAAGTAATTGGTGGCGGACTACCTGTTGCCGCATTTGGTGGCCGCAAAGACATTATGCAAAATATGGCCCCGCTAGGTGCGGTTTATCAAGCTGGTACTCTGTCGGGAAATCCCGTTGCCGTTGCAGCTGGTTTGAGTACTTTAAAACTGATACAGCAAGACGGCTTTTATGAAAACCTGAGTGCGCAAACACAGAAGCTCGTCAAAGGCCTAAGTCAGGTTGCAAACGAGTCAGGCGTAGATTTTTGCGCGGACGCAGAAGGCGGTATGTTTGGCCTGTATTTCAGCCGCGACATTCCCAAATCTTACGATGAAGTGATGCGATCTGATCGTGAAAAATTTAATCGTTTTTTCCACTTAATGTTAGAACAGGGCGTCTACCTGGCTCCATCCGCATTTGAAGCCGGATTCGTATCAGCCGCACACAATGACGATATCATTCAACAGACCATTTCTGCAGCAAAATTAGCCTTCAATTCACTCTGAGCACTACCCTATTAACCCTTGCTCGCAATCGACCCGAGCAAGGGTCGCAATAATCTTCAATGTGCGACGAAGACCATTTTTGTTCCGGATAAATCCAGTTGATCGTGATGATTGAGCTTTCTTGGTTTATCGTCGACCGCCTCGCCATTGATGGTTGGCTTTTTCTCACCTTCAATACAAGCGATAAAATAATCATCACCCTGACGCGTCAAGACCACAACTTGCACACCAGGACGACCTATGGTGGTCAATGGCTTACTCAAGACCAACTCTTTTCCCGCATTACTGCCACTCAACACCTTCACTTTGGCATGAGCTGCTGAGCCTGGCTCAGCTTTAACTGCCAACGCTGGGCCAGGATTTGCAGGCGCTTTATTGACCTCGCCATCCAGCTGAAATCTCAGCTTGTATTTACCAATCTCGATAACATCGTCGTTTTGCAATAAATGTTTCTTAACTGGCTGGCCATTCACCATGGTTCCATTGGTGCTGCCCAAATCAAGAATAAAGGATCCTGTACTTGAGGTATCGATCGCCGCATGCTGCCCACTGACAGTCAAATGATCAATCACCAAATCGTTACTAGGGCGACGTCCAATTGTGATACGCGACTTATTGATCGCCTGCTCTTGCTGAACCAAACCATTAAATGTGACGATTACTTTCGCCATAACTGTCTCTCATCTTACAAAATCATGAAGCTAGCGTGACTTTTTTCGAGCCACCCACGCCTTTTTATTCTCAGGGTCTAATTGAAACAATATGACTGAAATATTGTCATTACCACCCAACAGATTTGCAGCCTGCACCAAAACATTGCAGGCCGCCTGTAAATTATGTCCGCACTGGTCAAGAATGCTGCATATTTCGTCATTCCCAAGCATGTCGGTTAAACCATCTGAGCAAAGCAAATACAAATCTTGTTCAGACGAAGGATGGACGTGCAATTCTACGTCCAGAAATTCATGTGCGCCAACCGCGCGGGTAATTAAATTTTTTATGCTTGAATACCGGGCATCCGCTTCGCTGATGAAACCCGCATCGATTTGCTCTTGCAACACGGAGTGATCATGTGTCAAACGCTCAAGCTGCCCCTGACGATAGCGGTAGGCTCGGGAGTCGCCAACATGAGCAAGCAACAATCTATCCTGGCAACAGCAGGCAACCACAACTGTGGTGCCCATGCCCGAACACTCAGGATTTGTTCTTGCAGCAGAAAGCACATTTTGATTTGCTAACTCAACCGCCTCAACCATCCAGCGTGCGAGTAAGACTGGACGTGGCCCAAAAGCGGGAAACCAAATGGTTTCGATTTTTTGACGCAGGTAGTCTGCCACTATTTGCACCGTCATGGCGCTGGCAACTTCGCCCGCGTTATATCCCCCCATACCATCGGCGAGGACTGCACAACCAAATTCCGGACAAACCAGAACCGCATCTTCATTGTGCGCCCTGACCTTCCCAGTATCACTGAGTTGAGCAAATTTTAAGACTCGCTGGTAAGCCATGCAAACGATTACTAATCCTATATTAAGAGTGCAATTATCATGAATTAAACGGGTTGCGGTCAAAGGTATTTCAAAACACGACTATTGCCACCTCGTTACCATTTGCTTTCTATTATGCACGAGTATTAACCACTGCGCAGTCCGCAACTCAAGAAAATTGCACGAAAAATGGATTGCATCAAAAAAAAAGCCGCATACCAAGATGCGGCTTTTTTTGATTGTTGCTGATTACAGCATTGCTTTCAATAAGCGAGCCATTTCAGATGGGTTTTTCGTTACTTTAATACCACATGCATCCATGATTTCCAATTTTGCATCAGCTGTATCTGCGCCACCCGAAATCAAGGCACCAGCATGACCCATACGCTTGCCTGGAGGAGCAGTAACGCCAGCGATGAAACCAACCACTGGTTTCTTCATGTTGTCACGTACCCAGTACGAGGCATTAGCTTCGTCAGGACCACCAATTTCACCGATCATGATAACTGCATCAGTATCTGGATCATCGTTAAACATTTGCATGACGTCGATATGTTTCAAACCATTGATAGGATCACCACCGATACCAACAGCCGAGGACTGACCTAAGCCCAATGCCGTCAATTGCGCAACAGCTTCGTAAGTCAAAGTACCCGAACGCGAAACCACACCAATACGGCCTTTGCGGTGGATATGGCCGGGCATAATACCAATCTTGATTTCGTCTGGTGTAATTAAACCTGGGCAGTTAGGGCCTAACAATTTAGTTTTACTACCTGCTTTAGCCATGCGATCTTTCAACATCATCATGTCACGGACAGGGATACCTTCAGTAATACAAATCGCCAAATCGAGTTCTGCTTCCACTGCTTCCCAGATCGCTGCGGCAGCACCTGCTGGTGGCACATAAATTACCGAAACGGTAGCACCAGTAGCTGCTTTTGCGTCAGCTACGTTAGCGTAAATTGGAATACCTTCGAAATCTTCGCCGGCTTTCTTTGGGTTCACGCCAGCAACAAAGCATTCTTTGCCATTCGCGTAATCACGGCACATACGTGTATGGAATTGACCGGTTTTACCAGTAATACCCTGGGTGATAACTTTAGTGTCTTTGTTGATCAAAATAGACATAGTAATTCCTTGCGAAAATTAAGCAGCAGCAGCGACAACTTTTTGTGCCGCTTCTTCCATCGTGTCAGCAGAAATGATAGGCAAACCGGAATCAGCCAACATTTTCTTACCCAGATCTTCGTTTGTACCCTTCATACGCACTACCAGAGGTACGTTCAAAGAGACCGCTTTCGATGCCGCGATCACGCCTTCTGCGATCACGTCGCAACGCATAATGCCACCGAAAATATTCACCAGAATTGCTTTCAAACCTGGGTTTTTCAACATCAGTTTGAAGGCTTCAGTTACTTTTTCAGTTGTAGCGCCACCACCTACGTCGAGGAAGTTAGCTGGTTCGCCACCGAATAATTTGATGGTGTCCATCGTCGCCATCGCCAAACCAGCGCCGTTTACCAGGCAGCCGATGTTACCGTCGAGCGAAATGTAAGCCAGATCAAATTTCGATGCTTCGATTTCAGCTGGATCTTCTTCGTCGAGATCGCGGTAAGCAACGATTTCTGGTTGACGGTACAAGGAATTCGAATCGAAGTTGAACTTGGCGTCCAAAGCAATCACTTTACCGTCGCCAGTCAAGATCAATGGATTGATTTCTGCCAGGGAAGCATCGGTATCCATGTAAGCTTGATACAAACCTTGCAACTGTTTACGCGCATCAGCAATAGAACCTGCAGGTACACCGATTTTTGCAGCGATATCATCAGCTTGCTGATCTAACAAGCCAGCAGATGGGTCGATTGCCACTGAGTGAATTAACTCAGGGTGCTTTTCAGCGACTTCTTCGATATCCATACCACCTTCGCTTGACGCCATCAAAACAACGCGCTGAGTAACACGGTCAGTTACCATACTCACGTACAGTTCTTTTTTGATGTCCGCGCCTTCTTCGATCAGCAAACGACGAACTTTTTGTCCTTCAGGGCCAGTTTGGTGTGTCACCAATTGCATGCCGAGTATCGCATCCGCGTACTCACGTACCTGTTCCAAAGACTTAGCAACTTTCACACCACCACCTTTACCACGGCCGCCAGCGTGAATTTGTGCTTTGACTACCCATACCGGGCCGCCGAGTGTTTCGGCTGCTTTAACAGCTTCATCAACAGATAAACATGGAATACCGCGCGGTACTGTCACCCCGAATTTACGGAGGATTTCTTTACCTTGATACTCATGGATTTTCATACGACTTCCCTTCAGACACTGAGGTATTAATAAAGTTAAACAAAATTGATATTACTTGCCAGTTCCAGAACCAGCCCAACGCGGGTAGTACCGCAATACAGCTGGCCCATCTAAACGCAAAGCATGGCACCGATCCAATTGAAACGGTTGTTCTGCCGACGCATCACCAGAAACATCACCCGTAGCATAGACCTCGCCTGCAAATGCTTGCAAGGCAGCCGTTGGTAATATTTGCGCTAATTCGGTAATGTGCGTGCACCCATCAACACCAGAATACAGTGCTCTGACTTGCTGTCGAAATTGACGAAACAAATTCAGCCCCACTAACTTCTGATAAGCTGGAGTAATCGTTTCACAAAAACCTGGATAGGGAACCTGGGAGGAGATAGCTTGAACAGCAACGACATTCATTGCCACATCAATAGTCAGTCGCAAGCTCATGTCATGAATGGCATGACCAGCTGGACGTAAACCCGAGGCCAGTTGCAAAGACCGGGTTTTGACATCACTGATATTTGCATCAAGATCCCATAAACCATCATCACGCTCGTAAGCCTGAACTTGAATTGTGCGTGTATGTTTAAGCTGGCGCTTAATTTGAGAAATGGATTGGGACTTCATGCCTGTAATGGGCGGCTATAGTTAATTAAGCCTCAATTGCGTGTCGTCATCGCAGCTTCTGCTCTGACAGCCGCTCCTGCGGCACTTGCAAAACTTCGCAAGTTTAGCACAGCTCAATAAAGAACTCATTAATTCGCCACTTTTTTCAGCAAAACTTGCCACTTAGCGAGCATACCAGCTTAAAAAAACAGTCCTACTTGCCGAGATCCGCATAGCTGAATGATTTTTTTACAACTTCTTAGGTGGGTGTGACGATGGCGAATTAGGTCCGGCGATATTCTCAGTCGCGCAGTTTGAAATTCACCTTATTAACATGCAAACCAACACACCGTGTCAGTCTGGCTTACTCGAAATCACTGATCTCGCGTTCTGCCCGCATAGCTTGTTGGATGCTTGCGGCAGAGAATCCACGTTGTTGCAAAAAACGCATTTGCTTGTAGCGCTCAGCCTGATCTGTGGGGGCCTGAGCAAATTTTCTATGCAGCACTTGCGTCGCACGCTCGGCCTCAGTTTCTTGCAATTGATGTTTCAACTCAAGCAAATCAACCGTTTCGAGTTGATGTTGTTGCAACTCGGCGAGAATTTTCATATTGCCAAAGCGTTGTGATTTCCGATTTACCAAGGCTTCAGAGAAGCGCTGATCAGAAAGAAAATTTTTGGCTTGCAACCAATCTAACAATGCCTCGATATCATCGTTTTCTGCGACATAATTTTGTAACTTACGGGAAAGCTCGTGACGACTATATTCACGCAGACTTAAGTAACGTAAAGCCCTGGCTTTCAGACTAATTTCTGGCTTTTTCATAAGCAAAAAAGCCACTCACCCTATTTTGCATTAAGAACAACCTGATCACCTGCAGCGAACAAGTGACTAAGTCGTCTCAACACAAAACAAGAGTTGCGGCAAATATCCTATCTGGATAAAGGGAAAACTAAAAATCAGGCGTTAACTTCTTCGGAGAAGGCTGGCAGCAATGGTACGTGTAAATGGGCCCTGACTTTATTTTCAATTTCATAAGCCAACTCTGGGCGCTCTTTCAGATAGTTACGCGCATTATCTTTACCCTGACCGATACGCTCGCCGTTGTAACTGTACCAGGCGCCCGCTTTTTCAATAATTTTAGCGTCTGCACCCAAGTCCAGAATCTCACCTTCACGCGAAGTACCTTCACCGTACATGATGTCAAAGTGCGCCTCTCTGAAGGGGGGCGCGACTTTATTCTTGACCACTTTTACCTTGGTTTCACTGCCGATGACTTCTTCACCTGACTTAATCGAGCCGGTACGGCGAATATCTAAACGAACCGATGCATAGAATTTCAAGGCATTACCACCTGTGGTGGTTTCGGGGCTACCAAACATCACGCCAATTTTCATGCGTATCTGATTAATAAAAATCACCAGCGTATTGGTACGTTTGATACTACCCGTCAATTTACGTAAGGCTTGCGACATCAGACGAGCTTGCAAACCTGGCAAAGAATCACCCATATCACCTTCGATTTCAGCCTTAGGCGTTAATGCAGCTACCGAGTCAACCACGATTAAATCGACACTGCCCGAGCGCACTAAAGCATCGGTGATCTCCAGCGCTTGCTCGCCTGTATCGGGTTGAGAAATCAGCAAGTCTGCCAGGTTCACACCCAATTTCTGCGCATAACCTACATCCAGAGCATGTTCGGCATCGATAAAGGCACAAGTTCCGCCCAGTTTTTGCATTTCCGCAATGGCTTGCAAAGTTAATGTCGTTTTACCCGAAGATTCAGGACCATAAATCTCGACGACGCGGCCACGTGGCAAGCCACCAACACCCAAAGCAATATCCAAGCCCAGCGAGCCGGTAGAAACCACTTGCACTTCTTCCGCGACTTCACCGTCAGCCATACGCATGACTGAACCTTTACCAAATTGTTTTTCAATTTGCGCCAGTGCTGCAGCTAAGGCTTTTGCTTTTTCGTTACTATTGTCGAGTTTTTTGTCGTCCATCATTGGCTTTCGTTCGATTATTTAATTAATCAAAAAGAGGGATTTACTGAGGTGTTAAACACTGAATGTCGATACTGTATAAAAAAACAGTGATTTAAGCAAGTGAAATTTGCGCTTGTGGGATTTTAATTGAAATACTCTGGCAAATCGAGAATATGAGTCATTTTCAATCTGACAATAACTGCGATCTTGATGGAACAAATTCACACCGACAAGGATTATTCAAAATTGCGCTAACAAGATGTGGAACCCGTGACTATGCGATGCGCACCGAACCCAACAGCACCAATGTCTACCCCGCTTGAGCTAGGACAGACACATTTTTTGCTCTAAAAAGCGCGATTCTTGAAGGATGGCTGGCAAAAACTGCCTTATACTTCCTGCCTTTGCATATTTACCAATTCAACTCCTGGATTACTCTCATGTTAAAAAAAGGCAAGTCTTTATTCTTGTTGGCGCTCATTGCTTTTTTGGCTGCACTTTATGCCAGCCCGTATTACGCAATTCATCAAATGCGTGAGGCTGCAAAGCAACAAGATGCGCACAGCTTGAATCGCTATGTCGACTATCCGGCATTGAGACAAAGCTTAAAGAGCAGTATTAATTTAAAAATGCAACAGACGCAAAACAGCCAGGATGGTTTAAATCCTTTATCAGGCTTAGCAATGGGTTTTGCCAGTAAATTTGTTGACGTGATGGTTGACACCTTTGTGACACCAAAGGCCTTGGCGGCAATCATGGAGGGGGAACAGCCAGCACAGCAGCGCGCCGCCACCACGACACAGCAAAGTGAAAAGGCTAGTGATAAGAAAATTTCTTATCACTACCAGGGCGTTAACGACTTTAGACTAAGCTTCGCAGACGAAAACGCTAAACCTGTTATGCATTTAAATTTTCAGCGTGATGGTCTGTTCAATTGGAAACTAAACGCAATCAACTTTGAATAAATAGAGTGTGGGGGCCGAGATTAAAGGTGACTTCAAAAAGTCAGACACGCTGACGATATTTCGGCGACCTGGATTAACGCATGGCGTGCTCTTTCCATTGCCTCCGCAGCGATGCAGCATACCCCGCTATTTAGCTTATCAGGCACATTCAGATATTGATCTGGCATTGCAGGGGTGGGAATCGTTGGCTTTGAGATGCAGCATAGTACTGGCTTGATTGCTGTAAGTGTACGAATCAGTTAGCCAACGTCCTCGCTTCATTCTTGTTTTGCGGCTAGAATTGCGTCAGGTTAAGCTCTCACACGCAGGTAAAAAAAGCCCGCAATTTAGCGGGCTTTTTGACCGGAAAGCAGTGCCTGTTATAGGTAAATTTCCAGACTGAGTTACAGCTTAACGTCTTCGCGCTTAAAGAACTTCATCGCGCTATATGGCACACTCGATGGCGGTGGCGCTTGCAAGATGTGCTTTTTCATACTCCCCATCACATGCATTTCGCAAGGTTTGCAATCGAATTTGAGCGTGTATTTCTCATCGCCATTCACCAGCGTCATCGGCTCAGCCTTAACCTGCCCTTGCACGCCTTGCACGCCCTTAGCTTGTTTCGGACACAAATTAAATGAGAAACGCAGGCAGTGTTTGGTAATCATCACTGGCACTTCACCAGGCTCTTCATGTGCTTCGTAGGCGGCATCAATTAACTGCACGCCATGCTTGTGATAAAACGCCCGTGCTTTACTGTTGTAGACGTTGGCCAGATAGCTCAGATGAGTTTCCGGGTAAGCCACGGGCGGCTCGACCGCTGCTTCGCGTTGCGGTCTTTGCCAGGCTGCCAGACGCGCAACTTCATGCGCTGCAATCGCATCGCGACGCAGCGCATTGATGAGTGAGGTTGGAATAAACCAGGCTTGCGATAAATTCAAAGTAATTTGTCTGGCATTGAATATCGTGTTACCAAGCTTGCCTAATTGCTCTAAAACTTGCTGACGCGATTTCTCTACTTGTTCAGCCAGACTTAATTCAGCGACACAACTCGCGCTACTGACAACACCGTCAGCGTCATGCACGCTTAAACTGAGCCGTATCTGACCATCGACAACAACATCGCTGAGTTGCAAGTTCAAGTCGATTTTACGATCAGCGGATTTTTTGGTTAAGGCCTGTTCCCAGCGCTGATCGCGATTCCGATGAATCACGCTGCCAATTTTCAAACCGCTTAACTCGCTCAGTTTTTCATTTGGGAATACGCGCCAGCAGGTCTGGCCATCACGCTCACCCAGGCGTTCCACCGTGTTGGCTTGTATGCCGTGGGTTTCGCGCTTATACAAATAGTTCAAGCCATCGCCATTCGCTAAGCTTTCCTGCTCATCGTTTAAGGCCAGGTCAAAGAAATTCTTGCCTAACTGAGTGACGCTGCCGAGTTCTATGCCAGTGTACTTCGGGCTGTCGAAAGCCCCGATGTCTTCCAGCCTGCCGTTCGCAAAGTAATCGGTATGACCGCGATTAAAGTTTTTATCGACATTCGGCGTGAACGCAATCTGGCTCTGGCCGCTCGACGCCGCATGCCATTCGGGGCGACGTTCGAGGATTTCATCGAGCAATAAGCGGTAATGGGCAGTGATGTTTTTGACATAGCCCATGTCTTTATAGCGACCTTCTATCTTCAGCGATTGCACGCCCGCGTCGAGCAAGGCTTCGAGGTTGGCACTTTGATCATTGTCTTTCATCGACAATAAATGTTTTTCAAACGCCACTACCCTGCCCTGATTATCGGTCAGGGTGTAGGGCAAGCGACAAGCTTGCGAGCAATCGCCACGGTTCGCGCTGCGTCCGGTATCTGCATGAGATATGTAGCATTGGCCTGAAAACGCAACACACAAGGCCCCATGCACGAAATACTCCAGGGGAGTATCCACTTCCGCCTTGATTGCAGCGATTTGTTTTAAAGTCAGTTCCCGCGCCAGCACCAATTGCGAAAAACCCACCTGGCTTAAGAATTTGGCTTTATCCAAAGTACGAATATCGCATTGCGTACTCGCATGCAATTGGATAGGCGGGATATCCAATTCCAACACCCCCATATCTTGCACGATCAGGGCATCGACACCGGCATCATAAAACTGGTGGATTAATTTTCTGGCGGGTTCCAATTCTGACTCATGCAAAATCGTGTTCATGGTGACAAAAATGCGCGCATGAAAGCGATGCGCATACTCGACCAGTTCGGCAATTTGTTCAACCGTGTTGCTGGCATTATGCCGGGCACCAAATGAAGGACCACCGATATACACCGCATCGGCACCATGCAAAATAGCTTGCTTACCGATTTCGATATCGCGCGCGGGTGCGAGTAATTCAATTTGATGACGAGCCAGACTCATGAAAACTACCTGAAAGGAATAAGAGGAAGGGGCAAAATTATAGCAAAATCAAACAATTAGCGAAAATTCTGTGACAAATCAAAGCAACTTTCTAAATTGCCATGCCAAATTTACGATGAATAGCCCAGTCTTTGCGGCTTGAAATACCAGACTGACAACTAAGCCGTCCAGCTTTAGTACTTGGGTTAGAGGCGATTTGCTGTCAAATTACCTCGAAAACCAGCTTAATCCGGAGGTGAGGCTGGTTCAAGCTGAAATTGCACGAAATCTGAGTATCAATTTTTACCTCAAACCATAGGGCTAAAAAAATAGCGCGAATGATACCCTTGTGAATATCAGCCTAAGCCTGAACTGGCGATGCATAAATACTGTCCCGGCCAGTTAGTCTACACACCTCGCAAGCCAGCACGCCAGGCAAAATTCAAAGTCAGGTATAAGGTTTAAAATTGCAGTATTTGCAGCAAGTTCGGTTTACAATCCCCGACTACCCTGCCTGGTTTAGGGCATGCTCAATTACACGTTTTCACATGCGATTCTCCCCTTTTGCCCTTCTACAACGGTGCGCGGTAGCGGCTTTGCTCAGCGCCAGTTTTTTAGCCAGCACAGCCTATGCGCAATTGGTGCCCGGCAACAGCAGCGATACCCTGCCTGCAGCGATGTCTGTCGCTTTACAACAAGCCAGGCTCGATGAAGCCAATCTCAGTGTGTATGTACGCTCGCCCTTGACCCATCAAATCTTGCTCTCAAAAAATGCGGAAATTGCCCGCAATCCAGCCTCAACCATGAAAATGCTGACCACCATCGTTGCGCTGGACGAGCTCGGCCCGACTTATCGCTGGAGGACACAGATACTCAGCGATGAAGCGATACAAGCGGGTAAGCTGGCAGGTGATCTCTATATACGAGGTGGTGCAGAACCCAATTTGAGCATAGAAAAACTAGCTGGCTTATTGCGCCAATTGCATGCTCAGGGCGTCAGCTTATTACTCGGCGACATCGTCTTAGACCGCAGTTTTTTTAACCCGGCTCGCCCCGATCTGGGTGCCGCTGATTTCGATGAATTTCCGGACGCTTATTACAACGTCATTCCCGACCCTTTACTATTGCAAAATAATTTATTGCACTTGCAGATAGACAGCGATGCCTTTCATAGCAAGGTTCAGTTGCTGACACCGTTGCGTAAATTCAAGCTCGATAATCAATTGCAGTTAAATGAGCTCGCTTGCACGCAATGGGAAAAAAACTGGCTGCGTCCTGATGTCAGCTACGATGCGCAACGCACACCGACCCTGCATCTGCATGGCAGCGTGCCGCGGAATTGCAAGGCACAAACCCGCGTCAACGTCGTCGACAGAGACATATACTGGCAACAAATTCTGGCGCAGTTATGGTCGGAACTCGGCGGCAGCTGGCGTGGCAAGATCAAAGTCGGGGCGACGCCTAAGCAAGCCAGGGTATTAGTCGAATCGCAATCAGAAACGCTGGCCGAAGTGATACGAACGATAAATAAGAGTTCGGATAATACGCTGGCGCGTTTAGTGTATTTAAGTCTGGGAGCCGATGCCGCACGCCAGGAGCGCGAAAAAAATACGCCACAGACCGACAAATCATCGGGCGAGAAAAGCATCGACAGCAATGCCGATAAACCAGACAGCCATTTTAGCTATGCCGAACAGCGCATACGGCGCTGGATGCAGCGTCATAGCATCGATGAACAAGGTCTGGTATTAGAAAATGGCTCGGGTTTATCGCGCAAGGAAAGGATTAGTGCCGAACAACTTGCCAGCGTGTTGCAGTTCGGCTGGCAAAGCTTATGGTCAGCCGAGATACAAGCCAGCATGCCGATCGCGGCACTCGATGGCACCATGCGCAAGCGCTTAAAATCTGGGCCCGCCGAATTTCGGGCGCGGATTAAAACTGGCACCTTAAATGAAGCCTGTGCGATTGCGGGCTATGTGTACGACGCGCAAAATCAGCCCTGGATCGTAGTGGCGATGATTAATCAGGATAAAGCCGGACGTGGTCGTGCCGCCTTA
Source organism: Undibacterium sp. (assembly GCA_041913845.1). Lineage (GTDB taxonomy): Bacteria > Pseudomonadota > Gammaproteobacteria > Burkholderiales > Burkholderiaceae_D > Undibacterium. The sequence continues at coordinate 50,671 of JAYSEN010000003.1, read as the reverse complement.
GATGAATTAATCAGCTGGCTGGCGGCCTATCCCAACACCAGCATGCAGGCGGCAAGCCGTCAGGTCCAGCCGTAAAATCAAACCGTGGCGCTGCGGTATACCGCAAACTCGTGATTCAACAAGTCGCGCATGGCGACATTCAACTGCCAGCTATCGCTGACTACGGCCTGGGTGTAGGGCAAACTTTGGGTATACGGGGCCGGGCCAAATTCAGGGGTGATTGTCAACACCTGAGTACCGGCTTGCAGCTGGCGTGCGATGATGCGCTGCCACCAGCCCAAATGACGCTGCAAGGCTGGCGCATGTTCAGGCGCACGGAAGTCATTGACTTGCGGTCCTTGCTGGAAGCCGACCCGCGCATGGATGTGCGAGACATAAGCAAACACCTGTTCCAGCATTTCCTCCTGATCCTCCAGCAAGCTTTCGCAAACACAGCACCAATGCGATAAGTCGGCATTCAGACGCAGAGTCGGCCGCAATTGCAAATAGGGCTGCAAGATCACAGGGTGAGCTGTGAACCGGCTGCGATGAATTTCGTGCACCAGTTCGACACCGTGGCGTGCCGCAATCGCTTCGGCTAAGTCGATCAAGAGCAAATTTTGTTGTTGCGTATAAAAATCTTTCCCGGTGTGGCTATTCACTTTTAAAGGCTGTGCTGCACAGACCTGCTCCAGTGTGCGACTGAGTATCGCCTGATGCTCAGTAAAATCGCGGGCAAATACAGTTTGCCATTGCTGCCCTATCCAGGGCAACTTAGCTTGCGCCAACAAGTCCAGCCAGTGTTGCGCCGCTTTTTCATCATCTGGCAGGGAAATTTCCACGCCATCAAAACCCGCATCGATAGCCCTTTGTATAAATTGCTCAGGAGCTAAATCATTACTGCCCCAAAGCGGCGCAAATATTTTTAATTGAGCAGTCATGGTCTCAGGCCTCACTCAGATAAAACCGCGTACTGGAAAACTGGCATCGCGTTGTATCCAGTTTTTTGCGGAATACTGCGTCGCACCGTCAGTCACATGCAAGGTATAGGCATGGCGCGATACGGCTGAGCGATTCGGTGCGCTATAGTGTGGCAATAAACCATGAAAACAAACCAGGCTACCGGCTTTGACTTCCAGCGGCACGGCAGTGCTGTCATCGGGCCAGGGCATATCGCTGAGCTTTTCGACACTGACGATATCGCCATCGCGCACAAAACGTTCGCGCATAGGACTGCGATGACCGCCTGGTTCTGCCCAGAGACAACCGTTTTCCAGACTGGCATCCTCTAAGGCAAACCAAAACGTGGTGACACTGACCGGGTCGGTTTCAAAATAAGTCGCATCCTGATGCCAGCGCACTTCACCGCCTATGCCAGGCTGCTTGAAGATGTACATCGATTGCCAGATTTGCGGTTCGCGCAAACCCAGTTGTCGCGCCACCGCATCGAGCTCCGCACCACGTGAAAACGCCGAAAACACCGGATCGAGGTCATGCATGGCATGGCCAATTTTATTGATGGAAAGTTCTTTGGCTTGTTTTAAGTGGCCCACCTGATCAAACGCTTCTTCTTCAAAGAAACAGCGGATAGCATTCGCCGAATCCAGGAAATAGTGGTCGATATGTTGCTCTTGTTGCTTAGTGGTGAAGATAGTGCGGCTGGATTCCGGATCAAAGTCATGCACGATTTGTGCTGCGCGTTCCCGCAAACCGGCAATTTGCGTGGCGGATTTGAAGTCGGGCAAAATCAAAAAGCCTTGTTGCTGGAAATGTTCGATCTGGGCTGGACTTAATTGCATGCGGACCTCTCAGGTATAACTGGTTGAATGACCATGGCCAGTGGCCAGGCACTGCGCCGTATCGCCCCCATGGTCTGGGACATGCTGGGCTTGATCTGGCGCAAGCTTTTGTATGGCTGCCAGTTTACCCAATGCATGCCAGCCCCCCAAGCAGGCACATTGTTGACAGTTTGTCGTCAAATTGAAGACAATGCTGACATGGACCAATTACATGCAATGGAAATCTTTCTGGCGGTGGCTGATCATGGCAGTCTGAGTGAGGCTGGGCGCGCGCTGAATATAAGCCGGGCGTTAGTCAGCAAGCGCATTTTGCAACTTGAACAAAGTCTGCAAGCGCGCTTATTTCATCGTTCGACGCGCGAACTTAGTCTGACGCCGCAAGGTCGCGCCTACCTCGAACCCTGCCGTGCCTGTGTAACACAAGCGCATGCTGCCAGACTGGCGCTGCAGTTTTCTCAACAAGCTCTGCAGGGTGAATTGCGTTTGCAAGCCCCCAGCAGTTTTGGCAGTAGCTGGCTGGCTGCCAGCCTGGCGCGTTTTGCCTTGCGCTATCCTGACTTACGCTGTCACTTGCATTTGGATGACCGCTTGCTCGACCCGATTAAGCATGGTTTTGATTTGAGCTTGCGGGTCGGCGGTATACCCGACAGCCATGGCTTGCAAATGCGTGTGTTAGCGCCTTGCACGGGCTTACTTTGCGCCAGCCCTGCTTATCTGCATGAATTTGGTGAACCGCAACAACCGCAAGAGCTAACACAGCATCGCTGTTTGCACTTTAGTCATCTGAGTCAGGGCACGAGCTGGCAACTACACAAGGAGCAAGAACACTGCGAGGTGGAAATCAGTCCCCACTTCAGTTCCAATAACGGCTTAGTGTTGCATCAAGCCGCGCTGGCCGGATTGGGCATTGTGTATCATGTTGATTTCCTGGCCTGGCAAGCCTTGCAAACTGGCGAACTGCGACGCGTACTCGGTGACTGGCAACTCCCCTTAAATCAATTCACCTTGCTTTATCCTACGCATAAAAAACTCAGCGCAAATCTGCGTGCGCTGATTGATTTTTTAGTTGCGGAATTTCAAGCCCCCCTGCCCTGGTCAATATCGACAGCTTAAAATTGACCAGAAACTATGGCGTGTAACCGGGGATCGCTTGTAAATCAACCTCATCGATCTGGGCCGGGTCCATATACGCCTCGGCATAACGCAAATACACGCGCTGGCGCACAAAAATATCAAACAGATCGGGGTCGATATGGCCATTCAGACTGAACTGACCCAGGATGTGCAGGGATTCGGTCAGGGTTTTACCGACTTTATAAGGCCGGTCTTTGGCAGTCAGCGCTTCAAAGATATCGGCTATCGCCATGACGCGCGCTTGTACCGACATTTGACTGGCGTTTAAACCACGCGGATAACCTTTACCATCCATACGTTCATGATGTCCCCCGGCAAACTCGGGCACATTTTGTAAATGCTTAGGCCAGGGCAAAGCTTCCAGCATTTTTATGGTGATGACGATATGATTATTGATGACCTGGCGTTCAGCCGCTGTTAAGGTGCCCGCTTTGACTGACAGGTTTTCCAATTCATCGGCCGTCAACATAGGCTGAATCTGCCCGCTGGCGTCACGCCACTCAAGTTGCGCAATCCGCGCCACCGCATCCAGATCAGCTTGCTGCATACGTTCGGCACCTATATTGACACGTTTTAATAAAGCCAGATCAGCGTCCAGGCTGGCCAGTTCATCGTGCAACTGAGTTTGCTGACGAGCCAGCGCCTCACTCAACGCACCCGGCTCCAGTGCTGCCTGCAAGACTTGTTGCTGCAATTCGCATTGCCGCGCCAACGCGGCGTATTGACGTTGACTGCGTAAAGCCGCAAACCGGCTTTCAATTAAGGCGATACGATCAAACAAAGTTTGTAACTTGGTCGATTTTTCGACCACATGCACGGGCGTGGAAATTTTGCCGCAGTCGTGCAAAATACCCGCCATCCAAAGTTCTTTGCGGTCGCGTTCAGTCATGCGAAAGCCCGCATAGCGGCCGTAATCGGCATCGTGCACAGCTTGCGCCAGCAGCATCGTCAGTTCTGGCACTAATTGGCAATGGCGCCCGGTATGGGGTGATTTTTCATCGATGCCGATATTGATTAAATGCACCAGCGACGTGAATAAATTTTCCAGTTGCGCAATTAAGTGCTGATTGGTGATCGCAATTGCCGCCTGCGACGCCAGTGCTTCGATAAAGCGCTGATCGGTGACGCTGAAACTCGTCAGTTGCCCCTGTTCTGTGGCATTAATCAATTGCAAGACACCGACCAACTCGCCCTCGTGGTCATGCATGGGTACGGTTAATAGCGATCGGGTACGATAATGCTGGCGCTGATCGAATTCACGTGTGGCGGAAAAATTGAATAAGTCAGTGGCATACACATCCTGAATATTCACAGCCAGCTTGTAATTCGCAGCGTAACTGGCAACGGCTTGCAAATTGGGCTGCCCCGAAGCATCGCGCAAAGGCAGGGAGGCAAAATCAACCTGTTTGCCATGCACGCCGCCCAGGTACATATTCAGGCTATGGTTGATGGCGATATAAAAATCGAGGCTGTGTTTATCTTTGCTCAGGCGGTATAAAGTACCGCCATCGGCATGGGTGATGCTCTGTGCCGTGCGCAAAATGTGTTCAAGCAATAGCGGAATATCATGATTGCTGCTGAGTTCCAGACTCAGTTCAGTCAGTTTTTCCAAGCGCTGGGCAATTTCTTCGGTACTGAGTGTCGTCATACTTAGCCCCCTTTTCGATTTCAGCTCTGCTGCAGCACCAGGCAGGTGCTCGACACAGCTTAAAACTCAGAACTTACGCATGTGTGCTGACGAGGCGTGAAGAGTAAGGCAATACTTGAGTACGGCAAGGCCAAATCAAGCCGTCAGCGTCGGTGTTGTAGCCGTCCTAAAAGTCAAATTGCATGCCACTGTGCAACGCAGTCAGGCGATGCCGTAACTCACCTTCTTGCAATTCCGCCATTACTTGTTGCTCTTGCCCTGGCTTTAAATGATAGATCAGGAATTCCATATCATCAGGCAAAGTCGCGATATCCGCCAGCAAATCACGTGGGCAAAAATGCATAGAACGTCGCGCCAACTCTTGTTCCGCATTTACAAACGAACAATCGACGATCACCGTTTTAACGGCAGTCTGCGCTTGCAAAACCTGCCAAAAAGCCGGGCTGCTGGCGAGATCACCGGTGAACGCAAAACCTCGCCCATCCTGACTCAGTAAATACGCGTAGGAGCCCTCAATATGGCGCACTGCATGACAGCTGAGCTGGCGCTGCTCGAGCTGCAATTGCCCGCTATCTGACAATTCCTGGTAGCGCAAAATCGGTTGCTCCAGACTGGGGATCTGGTTGAAATCTGGCCAGACTGACCAGTTAAAAATATGTTCGCGTAAAGTCGCAATGACTTTGGCACTGCCATAGACCGTCACAGGCGCACTGCGCTTCCCCACCACGGCATCAAGTAGCAAAACCAGGCCAGCGATATGGTCGAGATGGGTATGACTCAGAAAAACGTGGTCGATTTGCAACAATTGCTGCAAATCCAGTTTTGCTAAACCGGTGCCCGCATCCAGCAAGATGTCGTGATCAACCAATAAGCAAGTTGTGTGCGGATCGAGCCCGCCTATGCCCCCGGCGCAGCCCAAAATCTGCAATTTCATGTTGGTATTCCCCCTGAGCCACCACACTGCAGCCGTTAATGCAGCGAGATCAGCGTAAAGCTTAGCGTAATTGCTGTGGTTTGTTTTATTATGCTTTGAACAGGCTAATCCTGACACAGCGTAGGCATGGACGATAGCATTCTTAACACGCTTAGCCAACGATAGAAATTTCGCCTTACATAATTTGTATTTCTTTACCAACAAGGTCTGCTATGAACGATGTCGCTGATCGCGCTTTAAATCAACGTCTGAATTTTTTCAAACGGTTGCAAGTGCTGACCAATAAAATTCACAGTACCGTAGCGATAGAACAAATCATGCTGGATTTATCGGGCGATATCTGCGACTTATTTCAAAGCGAGCGGCTGACTATCTATGTCATCAGCACCGATAAACAAACGCTGATTTCCAAGGTCAAAACTGGCTTAAAATCTTTCAAAGACTTGTTGCTGTCGGTTTCTGACCAAAGCATCGCTGGCTATGTCGCTCATCACAAAGTTACCCTGAATCTTGCGGATGTTTATGACCAGGCTGAGTTAAACCGTTATTCACCCACGCTACACTTTCAACAAGCGGTCGACCAGCGCACCGGTTTTCGTAGTAAGCAAATGCTGGTGGCACCGATACTCGACGCCAGTAATCAAGACTTACTCGGCGTGGTGCAATTTATCAATCACAAACAAGACCAGAGTTTCACCCAGGTCGCGGCCGAAGGCATCACCGAACTCTGCGAAACCCTGGCGATCGCTTTCACGCAACGCAATCACCCTCGCACCAGCCTCCCCACCAAGTTCGATTACTTGCTGAGTCGTGGCTTAATCAGCGCGGCCGAACTCGATCAGGCCATCGCCAGTGCGCGCAGCAGCCAGCGCGATCTGGAACAGGTTTTACAACAGGATTACCAGGTCAAAACCACCGATCTGGGGCAAGCGCTAGCGCGCTATTTCTCGGTCCCTTACGAAAGTTTTAAAGCCGATCGTGTGGTTCCCGTAGACCTAATCAAAAAGCTTAAAAAGAATTACGTTGATGAAGTCCATTGGTTGCCCATCAACGAGGATGCGAATGGCCTGTGCATCCTGGCGCTTGATCCCGAGCATGTGCGCAGCAGCAATCTGGCGCTGCACTTTTTTCCACAAGCCAGATTGTATTATCACGTCACCACGCAAGATGAATTTGCGCGCACCGTGGCGCAATTTTTTGGCGCCGACGAAAGCAGCTCGGTTAACGACCTCTTATCCGACCTCGATCACAGCGAGGACGACGAAGGCAAAGCCGATACCGAAATCAACCCGGGTCTGGAAAATGAATTAGTCAAACTGGTCAATAAAGTCATCAGCGACGCTTACCAGCAAGGGGCGTCTGACATCCATATCGAACCACGTCCTGGTAAAGAAAAAACTCAGATACGGTTTCGTAAAGATGGCGCGCTGGAACCGTATATCGAAGTACCCGCCTCTTACCGCAGCGCGTTGCTGGCGCGGATTAAGATCATGTGCGACCTCGATATTTCAGAAAAGCGCAAGCCGCAGGATGGCAAAATCAAGTTTAAAAAATACGGCAAACACGATATCGAATTACGCGTTGCCACCATCCCTACCGCAGGCGGTCTCGAAGATGTGGTGATGCGCATACTGGCGGCGGGCGAACCACTACCTTTAGAAAAACTCGGAATCTTGCCGCACAATCTGCAACGCTTACTGCCCGTCATCGAAAAGCCCTACGGCTTATTCTTTGTTTGCGGCCCGACCGGTTCGGGCAAGACCACCACGCTGCATTCGGTGCTGCATCATTTAAACCGTCCCGATACCAAAATCTGGACCGCCGAAGACCCGGTCGAAATCACGCAAAAAGGTTTGCGCCAGGTGCAAGTTAATCGCAAGGCCGGACTCGACTTTGCGACCGTGATGCGGGCCTTTTTACGCGCCGACCCCGATATCATCATGGTTGGTGAAATGCGTGATAAAGAAACCGTCAGCATCGGCTTAGAAGCCTCCTTAACCGGGCACTTAGTGCTGGCGACGCTGCACACCAATAGCGCACCCGAATCCATCATACGTTTGCTCGACATGGGCATGGACCCGTTTAATTTTGCCGATGCCTTGCTCGGCATTTTGGCGCAACGCTTAGCGCGCCGCCTCTGTAGCCAGTGCAAACAAAGCCAGCCCGCCAGCAAAGAACAAATTCAACAAGTGCTCGACGAGTATTGCCAGGATCTCCAACACACTGCCAGTTATCAAGCCAACCCCGCTGCATTCCGGCAAAACATCTATCAGCGCTGGCAAAAAGACTATGGCGATACGCAAGGCCGCCTGCTCTGGCATAGCGCAGTCGGCTGCGAAAAATGCAGCCAGGGTTATAAAGGCCGGGTCGGCTTGCACGAATTAATGGTGGCCAATGACGCCATCAAACGACAAATTCAAGATAAAGCCCGCGTCGCTGAATTGTTCGCCCAAGCCTTGGCCGATGGCATGTGGACCTTGAAAATGGATGGCATAGAAAAAGCCTGGGCTGGTTTGACCGATCTCAAGCAAGTGAAGATGGTTTGTATTAAATAGGCCAGCCAGTTGCCACCCGCCGGGCTGAGTTAGTGAAGACCTTACCACTCAGTTACCTGATAATCTTTTAAGAACACACCAAAGTCTGGCACCCCACCCGCTTCCGCATCAAACACCGGGGCCAGTACCCGCGCGGCACCATCGATACTATCGAGTGGTGGCACCTTACCACGCAAGCGTTGCTGCCGGCGTTGCTGAAATGGGTGTTCTTCAGTAATCCACCCCGTATCGACACTGGTCATGAAGATACGATCCCGAGCGTAATCCATCGCAGCAGTACGTGTCATCATATTTAGGGCTGCCTTTGCCATATTGGTATGGGGATGGCGCATGGTTTTATTTGGGCGATTAAACTGCCCCTCCATGGCAGAAACATTCACTATGTACGTATTAGCCTGCGCCGATTTCCCGAACAAGTGCTTCAAGCTTGAATTCAGGATGAATGGGGCCGTTACATTGACTAACTGCACTTCCAGCATTTCCTCTACACTGCATTCATGCAAACGCAATTGCCAACTATTTTTCGTTTGCAAATCAACGGGCTCATCAAATTCATCGCGTAGCACCTGCATACCTAAATTCAAACCACACAGTTGTTGTTGCTGCTGTTGCCACCTTACATCGCAAAAACCTAAAGCGGGAAACGGTCCGTAATAGCGCTGCAAGGCGGCTTCTTGTTGCGCCATCTGCACGAAATAGCCGCTAGGTTTTTTGATAGTTTGCGCCGCATTGTTGATAAGTATATCCAGACATTTCAGACGTTGAGACAGGTGATCGCAAAACAATTGCACTGAAGCCAGATGTCGCAAATCGAGTTCGTGTATGACCAAGCGGCTCGACCAATCCTGATAATCGATTTCAGCCTGGTAACGCCGTAATGCATCGAACTTGAAGCGTGATGTGATGTGCACCTGAGCTCCGGCACGCAATAGCTTTAATGCCGTTTCAAAACCTATTTTAATCCGTCCTCCCGTGACTAAAGCAATCCGACCTGTCAAATCAACGCTAAAGCTACGTCGTTGAAAATTCAATTCGGCACAAACTGGACAAAGCCTGTGATAATGATGATGGAGTCGCGTATAAGCTAGTCTGCAAACATAGCACTTACGTGGACGGCTGAGCTGGCGCAGAGAGTTTTCGAGAAATAAATGAGTAGGTAAGTAATAGACCTGACCTTGTTGATTGAAAAACGGTTCTTGCTGACAGCGACCTGTACTTTGCAGCAGCGTCAGATCTTCGGCGCGTTGAAATTCATTTTGAGCCATGACACACCTCACGCCAATTTTTGTAAAACATCGACGATCTTTTGGTAATGACTGCCCTGCCAGTACACTTGCCGGCAAGACTGGCACTGGCTAAACTCATCAATGGTGTCACGCACTTGTTCGGGTAAGCCAGCTTCCACGGAGGATTTCGGCACTGCGCAGATCGAGCCATTGCATTTTATGCAGCGTGAAAATGGTAAAAACTGCGTTTGCAATTGATACAACTCGACTACTTCTTTAAACTGCAATTCCGATTCGACTGCACGCACCCAGTGACCGTAGTTAACGATGCTACGTTTCAATAAACCCAAATCACGCGTCAACAGAATGAAATCGTGGCGTGCTGCGACTTCAGCAAGTACGGCATCGCCAACATCGCGATTTTGATAGAGACAATCAAAGCCTGCCATACGTAAATAGCGCGCCAATCCCCCAAGATGCACATCAAGTAAAAAAACAGGTCGGCCGCCAGGCTTGAATGGTAAAGCAAATTCTGGCACCGGACATGGATGCGGATACACAGCAATGTGATCGCCATGTTGCAATTGATAAGAAAAATCCACCCACGTGGCATTAACCAATATACCGCCAACTTCGGGATGGGGCAAACCTAAGGCTTCGATCGCATCTTTGATGGCTGGTCTGTCGTCAAAGTCATAGTCCAACTCCTCACTCATGCCATCGAAGAAATCGCGACAAGCGCCAAAAAATTGAAAGCTAGCTCGGTACAATTTATGTTTAAGGTCTGTATGTGACGCTAAATAATCTGGCCACAAGATATGCAATAACTGCCTGGCCTGAATTTGATTCATCGAACCTAGATCAGCCAATCGTTTAACCCAAACCCGATATAGCGCAAGGACGGTACTTGCATTTAAGTTCAGCAATCCTGCACGACTCTGCAAGCTTTGTTGATAGTGATGGTGGTTTTTGTAGCCATAAAGCTGACTCAGAATTTCTCGAGCAGCGCTCAGCTGGATACGTGAAAACGGCCAGTGTTGCACCAGTAATTTGGCTTGGCGTGAAAACGTCGATGCAGACAGGGCGTAAGGCATGGTTGAAATCTCCAATTTAACAATGGTCTTCTTAGTCCCACTCTGAAAACCATTGTGTCAGTGAAGACATCAACATGAAATTGCTTGGCTACCAGCCAAAAGCTAGCGAAGTATTCAGCATCGATTGATTTTTTCTTGTGGGAAGAAGGACACTGAATTTGCCCAAGCCGTATTCTAAATTCTTTTTAGTGTCTGTGTAAAGTCACTGACTTAGCACTACAGTCCACGCAAACTCTACCTGGCATGAATTTCCAACCCGAGTTACTGAAGGCTATATTGAATTGCGCAGCGATGCGTTGAATCGGGATTTGTTTCATGCTTTGACTAAAGCCAGCCCGTAACACCCTGTTGATGCGCCTCACCAGCCCATTGCCTGAAAAGGCGCATGGATAGTGCGTTTCAAGGCAGCTCTCGTGTGCTTCTTTACGAATGTTTTAGTCGGGTGGTTAAACGCCGCCGGTAAGTCCAAATTCGGCTTTAATGGCTGGGCGGCAAACGCGCCAGGCTAACCAGGCGAAGCTGGCGGAAAAGGCCAGATTAAACACGACGCTAGCCAGCATGACGATGTTTTGTATCGCTTCGACAGAGGTGGCGAGATTACTGAGCCCGGCGCTTGAGGCGCTCAACTGTGACATGACAGTGTAAGACAGCGCGAGGTTAATACAATTCCAGGCGATCGCGATCAGCATTAACGCGATAAAGCATAATCTGGCCCAATTTTTCCGCTGTAATAAGCCAATTCCAGTAACCAGGCTGAACACAGATAGCAATAGCAGCAGTGAAAACAGTAACTCGATATGCATCACAACAAAGCTGATCGCCAAGGGCAGGCTTTGAAATTCAGCCGAGCTGGCAAAGCTAACTTTGAGTTCTTGCAAGGGCGTAAATGCATACACCAGATACAGTTGTAGCAGGCTGACCAGGCTGGATAAGCCACCAAGCACAATAAATGACCAGGCCAGCACCGTGATGAAACGACTGCCTGCTGGGGGTGTTGATGTTGCGCTTGTGCTTATCGGTGTCATCGTTTTTTCCATCGCATGCAGTCGGATTTTTGCGTTGGTGCGCGCTCAGATTTCTGCGTTCAGCGCCAGACGCGTTTAAGCCAGGCGCAATTGAAAAAAACCATCAGCACTATCGACCACGGCATCAATCGCAGCCGACGGATCACTAGTGCTGACAGGCTCTGTCGTAACGCCATTGATAACGGCGTAAATTGAATACGTATCGGCCAAATCCAGACTGATGAGTTGATACGAATTGCTGACCACCACCGTTTGTAAATAGTGATTATTCGCCGAGAGCGTAAAGCTGACCGGTGCTAAGCTGGTTTTTTGAAACTGCACCTGATTTGGCTGCCTGGGCGGTACGCTGATTAACTCAAATTCGAGATGCCCTTCGCGTATATTTTGTCTGACTTGCGCTACAAATCCCGCTGCACCCTCAAAGCTCTGGGCTGCTGTCGTCAAAGTAGCACCATTAATGATGGTGCTGGCCGTGACGTTAAACACTTGCTGCGTGGGGATTTCGGCGCTCGCACCAGCATTAAGATTGGGTAGCCTGGCAATTATTTGTTGCCCGCGTGAGATTACAAAATAGGCAGGGAAATGCGTTTGATTGGAAAGACGCAATGCAGACATAAGCCAGACTCCTCAAAGTGAGCAACGCTTGCCTGGTTGCGAAACCATGGCCAGCGCCAGAAAGTACAGAATAAGCATAACTTGCAAATCTGCTTAAAAGTATAACAGGCTAACGCGAACAACATCTGCTTGCGCCAGCACTTAACAGGCTGGCTTAGTGTGGCAGGATGTGCGCAGAGGCAAATTGAGTCAAGTGGTATTATTGCGCCGTGGAAACCATAGATTTTGCTTATACACACTGTGCGTTTTTTCAGTGTTCATGGTGAATTCTACAACTTAGTATGAGTGCGCTTTTCACATGAGCATCTCCTCTGCATTCCCCCTAGAAGAATGAGGTTGCGCGCGGTTTTTACCGCGCTTTTTTTTGCCTCATCTGATGCGTAACATTAACCCTGCGAGAGGCGCCGCAGATTTTGCACCAGGTCCCGGCCTATGCGTTGTTCAGCCTCGAGGTAGACCGGATTCATGGCCTTTTGCCACTCCAGTTTTTCTTGTGCGGTCAGTTCATACAAGGTGGTTTTTCCCGTTTTACGGATGGCATCCAAGGCTTCTTGATTTTCCTGATCGGCTATTGCGTTGGCGTAATTGGTGGCCAGTACCAAAGCTTGTTCCAGCTTGCTTCTGAGGTCTGCAGGTAAATTCGACCAAAACTTTTTATTGACGATGACGGCGTAACCTAAATAACCGTGGTTAGAAAGCGTCAGATGCTTTTGCACCTCATACATTTTCTGGGTATAAAAATTCGAAGCGGGATTTTCAGTGCCATCGACGACACCACTGCGCAAGCCTTGATAGACATCGGAAAACGCCAGACTTTGCGGTATGGCGCCCAAGGCACGCATCTGCGCGTCGGCTACGCGCGAGGGCTGCACCCGCATCTTTAAGCCTTTAAAATCAGCGACGCGATGCAAGGCCTTATTGGCCGACATCAGCTTAAAGCCATTATCCCAATAGGCTAATCCGACGATGCCCTTGCTTTCTAATTTTTTAAACAGAGTCTTACCGAGTTCACCCTGAGTAGCACGGTGTAAGCTCGCACGATCAGGAAAGATGAAGGGCAAATCGAAAACTTCGAATTCGCGCACGCCTAAAGGCGAAAATTTGGATAAGGATGGTGCCAGCATTTGCACCGCGCCAAGTTGTAAGGCTTCCAGCTCTTCCTTATCTTTATACAGGCGGCTATTCGGATAAACCTCGACTTTAACGCGTCCGGCGGTGAATTGCTCGGCTAATTCTTTGAAGCGTTCGGCCGCTTTCCCCTTGGGGGTATCACTGGCGACGACATGACTAAACCGTATCAAGATAGGCTGTTCAGCCTGGCAAGAATTTGTCATGCAAAAGCAAAAACACCAAAACGCCGAAGCGCATAGCCACCCGGAACGCATAGTAGTCTCCAGTTGTGCACTCAGTGTGATCCCAAATCTTGCCCAACCAGGATGAACTGAGGTACAGATTATATTTTCGCCATTATTTCCTTGCAATTTTTAACCCGCAACTGTGGAAAACCACAGTAGCGAGGAATTGAGCAAAGCCGCTAGCTTCATTACACTGCGAGTATGAGAACTGCAAACCTATCGCAAAGCTGGCCCAATCAGAAATGGCGCTGGATTTTACCTATCCTGTTGGTGGCCTTATTTATCGCCACCTTATTCTGGCTGCCCTGGCAAGCCAAACGTATGGAAGCCAATGAGCGTCAGGAGCAATTGATAGCCGACACCCTGTGGGTAGAACAAGCGATACAGTTTCAATTAAATCGCAATGAAGAAATGTTGCGTCAGATAGGCGGGGAAATACTCTCGTCCAAGTTAAAAAATGACGCGATACTCGAACGTTTTCTGAGCTTGCAGCGCAATAATAAAGAAATTGCGCGAATTGCCTGGTTTGACCAATACAATAAACTGATACTCGGCACTGGCGATGAAAATGGCTTTAAAAGCGAAAATCAAGCCGTACCCCGTTTTGAATTTGGCTTACTCGACAATAATCCAGATAGTACTTGCCAGGCCCCCGTGCCTGAACTGAATAGTAAAAATAATTGGTTATTACATTGCCAGATCCCCTTAATACAACACGAAATCCGGGTCGGCAGCATACTCATCAGTTACCGCATTTCTGCGATTTTAGAAGAATTAGTCCCTTGGTGGTTTGCCCAGGATAATCAAATTACCATCGCCACCGTTGACGATAAAGTGCTGGCCGAACGTGCTGCCGGTGGTGCTGGCAAAAATGTCTACACCCATAACCGCGCACTCGATGTCCCGGGTCAGACCCTGGTGTTGCGGACTAATAGCAATAAGACTGAGCCGAAACTCTTATCCAATTTACTGGTGCTGAGTGTGATTTTGTTATCACTGGGCTTAATCTGGAGCTTGTTCGCGCTGTGGCGTGATATTACACGACGCTTAGCCGCTGAAGGCGCCTTACGTCAGCAAGTGATCTTCCGTACCGCCATGGAAAACTCCTTGATGACGGGTTTGCGTGCGCGTGATAAAGAAGGTCGCTTAACCTATGTCAATCCGGCTTTTTGCAATATGGTGGGCTACCCTGCTGAAGAAATCATCGGCAAATTACCTCCCATGCCATATTGGGCGCCCGAGGCATACGAAGATTATCAAAAACGTTTTAATGCCATGCTGGCAGGTCAGGTAGCGCATGAAGGTTTTGAAACCGTGTACAAGCACGCCAGCGGTGAGCGTATCAAGGTCTTGATTTATGAATCGCCGCTCATCAATGAATTTGGCCAGCAAACTGGCTGGATGAGTTCAATACTCGACATAACCGAACTCAAGCATGCCCAGGAATTAAGCCGGCAACAGCAAGAGAAATTGCAAGATAGCGCACGCCTTGCCACCATGGGGGAAATTGCCTCTATGCTAGCCCATGAATTAAATCAACCGCTGGCGGCTATTTCCAGCTATACCACGGGTGCCTTAAATTTAATTAAGGCCAGACAGAATGACACGGATTTATTGCAAAGCGCGCTGGAAAAAGCCAATGCCCAAGCCCAGCGTGCCGGTCAAATCATACGCAGCGTGCATGAGTTTGTGAAGAAACGCGAAGCCAGCCGTGTCCCGGTAAATATACCGCAATTAATACAGGGCGTAATGCCACTGGTGGAACTGCAGGCACAAGCCACCAAATGTCAGTTATTGTGGCATATTGCAGCGAAACTACCCGAGGTGTCGGCTGACAAGGTCTTGCTCGAGCAAGTGATATTAAATCTGACCCGCAACGCAATTGAAGCCATGCA
The DNA here is from genome assembly GCA_041913845.1 of Undibacterium sp. Taxonomy (GTDB): domain Bacteria; phylum Pseudomonadota; class Gammaproteobacteria; order Burkholderiales; family Burkholderiaceae_D; genus Undibacterium. The sequence continues at coordinate 35,412 of JAYSEN010000003.1, read as the reverse complement.
GGCAAATACGCCCGAGACCCGGGTGTTACGTGTCAGCGCCTATTTAGATCAAGCCAGTCAGCAACTCGTTGTTGAAGTCATCGACCGTGGTCATGGTATTCCTGACGAATTGGCCGGGCAATTATTTTCACCATTTTTTTCGACCAAGAGTTCAGGCATGGGCATGGGTTTAAACATCTGTCGCACCGCCATCGAATTTCATGGCGGCAGTTTACAATTTCGTGATAATCCAGAAGGCGGCACTATTTTCAGTTTTAGCCTGCCCATCATCGCCATTACGGCACAGGAGACCTAAATACCATGTTACACATCATCGACGACGAAGAAGTCATACGTGACTCATTGTCCTGGTTAGCGCGTTCGCGCCAGATTTCTTCGGTTTGCTATGCCAGCGCCGAACAATTTTTAAGTATGCTGGATAAGCAATTTCAATTTGATAGCCGTGGCGATTGCCTGTTGCTTGATGTGCGTATGCCAGGACTAAGCGGCACCACCTTGTTTGACATACTGGCCAGCAAGCACTTAATCAAACGCTTGCCAGTGATCTTTTTGACTGGCCATGGTGATGTGCCGATGGCGGTCGATACCTTAAAACGTGGCGCCTTTGATTTTTTCGAAAAACCATTTAACGATAATAAGTTGATGGACAGAGTACAGGAAGCCTTAGCGCAATCGCGCGATGCCAGCGCTGCGGCTGAAGTGCAAGAACGCTTAGCCAGCTTGTCCTCGCGCGAACGCGAAGTGCTGGATTTGATTTTGCAGGGCAAGATGAATAAAGTGATCGCCGATCAGCTCGGCATCAGCATGCGTACGGTCGAAGTCCACCGCGCTCATATCTTCGATAAGATGCAAGTCAAAACCGCGGTGGAATTGGCAGGATTACTCAAGTAAGGCCATCCTCAGTCTGAAGCCAGAACATGGCAAACCAACTTAGTCAGGATTTATGGAGTTAGTCATACACCATCTGCAACAGCAAGCTGAAGCGATCAGCTTGCAACTGGCCAGCCCAGAGCTCAGTCAAGCGCAGCGCCAGCAATTAATTGCCTTTAAAAATCAAATTCGTACTGCTCTACAATGCATACAAATCTGCCAGCAATGGCAAATTACTCCGCGCGCCCGCATCCACCGTCTGCCGCCACAAAAAACCCGCACCCCCAGCTCGGAATACCGGCTCATGGAAGATTGCGAAACCGAGCAAAGGGAATATTGGCAAGAAGCGCAATTTGATGGCGAGACCCTGCGTTTCAGCGAATTTGATTTACTGGTGCAGCTGGTTTAGGCTGGCTAGCAACCGGCCCGGCTAACTGGTCTGCGCTTAGCCCGCAGACTAGCCCAGTAACGCAATAGCCAATAAAACACCAGTAAGCTCAGTCCCCAGGCCAGGTAGCAAGTTAACAGCGAGGCTTGATAATTGGCTGGCGGATCAGGATTATTAAAAAAATTCACGACGCTGCCATAGCTCAGCATCATGAAAAAATTACCAGCCAGGTGCAGGCTGGCGATATGCAGCAAATAATAAAACTGAGCATGCTGACCGAATAATTGCAAGACCGTACTATGCCAGCCAGTTTGCGCAAGTCGCTCAAACAACCCCAGCAAGGCGAAATTAATGCTCAGGGTAATTAGCAAGTAAAGCAAGGATGGCGGATATTTTTGCAACTTAAGAAATTCCATGAACTCGGCCATTAAAGTGTAGCCAGGATGGCTGCCGCGCCAGGGCTGGGGATCACCATAACTCGCAGACAGCCGTAAAACCACAAAGCCCAGCAGCAGTGCCAGACTAATGCCCCAGCAAAATTGCTGACGTTTTGCGGCTGGGCTTTGCCAAATCGGTGCCAGCAAATAGCCGAATAACATCAAGCCTATCCAGGGTAGCAAAGGATAGACGAACACCAGGCCGAGGTCGGCGGTAAGCTGTATATATCCGCCTTCATGCATGGCTTGAAACCACCAACCGAGCTTCATGCCATGAAATTGATCCAGCCAATTATGTCCAAGCAAACACAGCGCGGCGATACAAATTTGCAGACTGCGTGGCAAATGCAGTAGCAATGCCAGCGCGCACATCGCCACACCTATGGCCCAGATCACTTGTAAGATCAGGGTGGAAAACCCGAATTGCCAGCTAAAGCTGACCCAGCTCAATTCAAGTGCGATTAGCAAAAGCCCGCGCGTAAGTAGATAGGTGCTGAGCGCATTCTTACTGTGTTTAGCACCACGCAAACCAGCCGATATGCCCGCCAGCAAGACAAAACCGGGCGCACAGATGTGCGTGATCCAGCGCGTAAAAAACCAGGCCGCAGAGCCAGCTTGCCAATCCAAGGGATCAAATGGCGTAGGCGCAAAAAAATCACGGACATGATCTAAGGTCATCAAGATCATCGCCAAACCACGCAATTGATCAATCGCTTGCAGACGCGCTGGCGCTGCTGCTGACTGGTATGCCTGGTCTTGCGTGGTTTGCTGTAAGCTATTGCTGTGCATGTAGCCTCCGATGTACCTGCTGTTGGCGCTGGGTGTCACGCGGGACTCAGACTGGCACCGCAACGAGGTTGCGTCTGGCCGGGCTGGTCGCAGTCAAATTACGGCGATGATATTGGCTTCAATTGGCGCGTTTGGCAAGCACATCCGGCGCAGTACGCAACACCAGTACAGGTTCAGGGCTCCGCTTCAATTGCGCGCACAAACACCACTTCGCAGGCCCCGGCTCCGCTATCGGTACGGCTTAAGGAACTGCGCCAGCGCCAACCCTGAGTATTGCTGGCTTCAATTAAGTAACCTTGAATTTTCACCATCTTACCGGGTTTTAATTTGCTCAACTGTTGTGCAATCGCGTCGTTTGCCGGAATCATATGCATATTGGCGGAACTGGCGATAATTTCATCGGGCGGAATTGGTGGCTGGTTTTGCCAGCGATAATGGTACCAGCGACCACTTTGACTGATCGCAAGCTGTTGATACACCGCAGGATCGGCCATACGGCCCCAGCCCAGGGCCAGATCAGTCGGTGAAAGTTTGGCTTCATTGTCAAAGCGGTAGTCTTCGCGACTCAAAATTCGGGCGCGCAATTGAAATTCGGCCAAGGGTTGCAGTGTGAAATCGTGAAATTCAAAACGAGGCGCATGGCTATCACGTTGCCAGGGCTCGTACAATTGCTGGTCGCTACGCCAGCTGATGGAACTGGCACCGCCAGCCTGACTGTTGTTACCCGCAAAACGGGCCGGTGCAAACAGTAGTTTGCTCAGAACCAGCAAGAAAATACCCAACAGCGCAAAAAGCAAAGTCAGTAAGCGTAAATTCATGCTCGGCTTCCAAATCTGAATGCTAAGGCGAGGCCAGGCTGCGGTTTTGCACAGCCTGGCGTTTGACTCAGTTAAATTGTGAGAAATCAGGTTTGCGTTTTTGGAAGAAAGCGGTAAACGCTTCACGTGCTTCAGGTGCACCCAACATCGCGGCAAAATGCTGATTTTCAGCTTGCATTAATTCGCTCACTTCGCCGACCATGGCTTTTTTCATCAATTGCTTAGTCACGCGCACCGAAGTCGCTGGCAAGGCCACCAATTTCGCTGCGGCACAACGCGCTTCTTCCATCACATCAGCAACGGGTACCACGGCATTGCCTAAGCCCATCTCAAACGCTTCACGGGCGCTGAAGGCTTCACCCAGCAAGAGTTTTTCGGCGGCACGATGAAACCCGATCAGGCGCGGCAAAATCAAGGACGAGGCATATTCCGGGCAAAGACCGAGTTGCGAAAACGGCATAGAGAGCTTGGCATTGTCAGCCAGATACACTAAATCGCAATGCAACAACATAGTCGTACCAATACCGACCGCATTACCACTGACCGCCGCCACCACCGGTTTATTCGCTTCATTTAAGGCGCGCATAAACTGGTACACCGCAGGCACTTCTTCCATCGAAGCAAATTTACCCGCATGTTGCATAAAATCTTGCAAGTCATTCCCGGCGGTGAACACTTCAGGATGACCACAAATTAAAATCGCCCGCACAGCGGTATCGGTTTCAGCGCTGCGTAAGGCATCGGCCAGGCTTTGATACATCGCCGACGTAATTGCATTTTTCTTTTCGGGGCGATTAAATTGCAGGGTCAGAATACCGTTTTCTATTTGCGTCAAAATATCCATATGTCTCTCTCTAAAAACTGTAGTGTCTCAGTCAGCACTCATTATTTTTGCGCGTATTGCCGACTTTGACTATGTAACCATTCTAAAGCTTGCGACCACAAGCTGTGTTGAAATTCGCGCCGGAAAAATCCCATGTGGCCGATACGTCGTGCTGCTATCTGTGCGGGCGCGATACTGCGATGCTCGATCTCAGCCTGACTGTAATAAGCCAGTAAGGCGCGGATATTGCCTGGCCCCATCATTTCATCATCCGTAAAACTCAGCGCCAGAATCGGTATTGCCATGGTATGGTGACGGGTTGCCAGCGTCGCGCCTTGCTTATCGACAAAATACGCGGGATGACGACACCAGTGCGACCATTGCTGCATCACGCCCCTGGGTAAATTACCGACCTTGCGCAACTTTTTACCAGGAAAATAACCAAACATGCGCAAATACAGCGGCACCAGAAAATACCAGAGCAACCAAACTTTGCGGCGCAAAGGCTTAGCGTTTTCACGCCAGTAACCTAAACCCGAGCCGACTGTAATCATGCCATCAATTAAGTCATGCGTCGGCGTTAAACCAGCCAATTGCCCACCCAGTGAATGGCCAATCACAAACAAAGGCAAATCGGGATAACTTTGCTTGGCATGACGCAAAGCGGCGCTGTAATCTTGTTCGGCCCAGGTCAGCAGATCGGCTTCAAAACCACGTAAGCTATGCTGATGCTGGGCCGGAATCGAAGCCCCCATGCCACGGTAATCAAAGCTCACGACCGCAAAGCCTTGCCCGGCCAGATAAGCGGCGAACTCGCCGTAATAATCTTGCTTGACGCCCATGGCCGTCGGCATCAGCACGACCGCACGGGTTTTGCCAGCCGCCGGATAATGCCGAGCGGCAAGCGAAAATTTATCCTCGGTGTGTATCTTCAGGTGTTGCATCGCCACCTCAATTTCAGTCATTGGTGATGGCTCTGGCGCAGTTGCCAGAGTCTAGCAGTCTGTCGGACTTAGGGAATCGAAGCGAAAAATTCACGGCGACAGAGCAGATTTTGTCGACTTTGCAGCGTCAATATCAGGATATTGACCAAAAAGGCGACGAAATATGAGCCGAGCGGTGGATTTTACAGCCGATTATTCCTAAATCCGACAGGCTGCTAGGCTTGCCATAAAAAAACCGCACCGAAGTGCGGCTTTTAAACAGCTTACATGCGTTCGAAAATACCCGCTGCACCCATACCGGTACCGACACACATAGTGACCATACCGTATTTGAGTTTGTTGCGATGTAAAGCGTGGATAGTCGTCGCCGAACGGATTGCACCAGTTGCACCGAGTGGGTGCCCCAGAGCAATCGCGCCACCCATAGGATTGACCTTGGCTGGATCGAGACCCAGATCTTGCACCACCGCCAGCGATTGCGCCGCAAACGCTTCATTGAGTTCAAACCAGTCGATTTGATCTTGCGTGATACCTGCTGCTTTACATGCTGCTGGGATCGCCACTTTAGGACCAATACCCATGATTTCGGGTGGTACGCCACGCACTGCGAACGAAGCAAAACGCGCCAATGGTGTCAGGTTGAATTGCTTGAGGATTTTTTCGCTAACCAGAATCAAGGCACCAGCGCCGTCCGAAGTTTGCGAGCTATTACCCGCAGTAACGCTGCCTTTAGCGGCGAACACCGGTTTCAGTTTGGCCAGACCTTCTAAAGACGTATCTGGACGTGCACCTTCATCGCGGCTGATGGTGCGCGTGCGCAGTTCGATTTCGCCTGTGGCTAAATTCGGGATACGCTCGACCACTTCAACTGCGGTGGTTTCGGCATCGAAGTAACCTGCAGCTTGCGCCGCTAAAGCACGTTGGTGCGATTGCAGCGAAAACGCGTCTTGCGCTTCGCGGCTGATTTTCCATTGTTCAGCGACTTTTTCAGCCGTCAAACCCATGCCGTAAGCCATGCCAACGTTTTCATCTTTGAGGATGGCCATGTTCATCGATGGGTTGTTACCCATCATCGGTACCATAGACATCGATTCGACGCCACCGGCGATCATCACGTCAGCCTGGCCAACGCGAATACGGTCAGCCGCCATTGCCACGGCGGTGATACCCGACGCGCAGTAACGATTGATGGTGACACCACCGATGGTGTTGGGCAAACCAGCCAGTAACACGCCCATACGTGCCATATTCATGCCTTGTGCGCCTTCTGGGAAGGAGCAACCGATGATCGCATCTTCGATCAAAGCGGGATCTAAGCCAGGCACTTGCGCCACTGCCGCTTGAAGTACCTTGACCAGCAAGTCGTCAGGACGGGTATTGCGGAACGCGCCCTTACCCGATTTACCGATAGGTGTACGGGTGGCGGCGACGATGTATGCATCTTGCAATTGAGTAGTCATTTTGCTTACCTTTATCAATATCGCTGAGTCGTGTTGGCAGCTGCGCCACACCGGGCGTCAACGCTGCCGCGACTCAGCTGGCAGTATTAGTTACGTACAGGTTTACCAGTTTGCATCATGCCCATGATGCGTTCCTGAGTTTTTGGATGCATCAGCAATTCCATAAAGGCTTTGCGTTCTTTATCGAGCAACCATTGTTCATCGACCACACTGCCTGCATCCATATCACCACCGCAAACGATGTCAGCGATCATAGAACCGAGTTTGTAATCGTGCGCCGAGATAAAGCCACCGTCACGCATATTGATTAATTGCGCACCAATCGTAGCGATACCGTGGCGACCCGCGACTGGGATGGCTTTCTTCATCGGTGGGCGATAGCCAGCGTCGAACATCGCACGGGCTTGCGATTTCGCCACGTGCAGCAATTCGTAAGGATTGAACACGATCACGTCAGATTCACTCAGGTAACCCAATTGCTTAGCTTCCAGCGCTGATTTCGAGACGGTAGCGGTCGCTGCGCTCATGAAATAGCCCTTCAGCGATTGCAGAATATCGCCGCCTTTAGCATCAGCCGCCGCGCGTACTGCCGCTTCTTTCAAGCCACCACCGCCAGGTACCAGACCGACACCGACTTCCACCAAACCGATGTAGGATTCCAGCGCCACGACGCGACGTGCTGTGTGCATTAACAATTCGCAACCACCACCGAGGGCCAGGCCAGCAACTGCCGCCACTACCGGTACATTTGCGTATTTCAAGGCTTGATGGGCATTTTGTAAGCGCGAAATTGCCGGGCCTATCGCTTGTACACCACCTGACATAAACAAAGGCAGCATCGCTTGCAAATCGGCACCTGCCGAGAAGGCACCGCCTTCTGCTGCGTCGGTATTCCAGATCACCAAGCCTTTGTAATTTTTCTCGGCTTCAGCCAGGGCTTTTTCCATGCCTTCGATCACGCCTGGGCCAATCACGTGCATCTTGGTTTTCAACGAGAGTATCAACACTTCATCGTTTTGATGCCAGATTCTTACCGAGTCATCTTCAAAGAAAGTCACGCCAGCGGTTTCGCCAGTGACTGTGGTTTCACCAATCACGGGCGCGCGGAAGGCTTGACGTTGGTAGACGGGCAACGTCGAACGAGCTACCAGCGCGTTTTGTGCGGCGGAGTAAGAACCGTCTTTACCATGTACACCGCCTTGTTCGGCAACGATGCCACTGAATACCCAGTCAGGCAAAGGTGCGTCGCAGAGCGCTTTACCGGCGGCGATGTCTTCTTTCACCCAGTTCGCCACTTCAGCCCAATCCGAAGCTTGCCAGGTTTCAAACGGACCGACTTTCCAGCCAAAGCCCCAACGCATCGCGAAATCGATATCGCGTGCGCTGTCTGCGATGTTGGCGGCGTGTACCGCAATGTAGTGGAAAGCATCGCGGAAGATCGCCCACAAGAATTGTGCTTGTGGATGGGTCGATTCACGCAAGGCTTTCATTTTCTTGGCAGGCACTTTGCCCTTCAAGATAGTCGCAACCGCTTCATCGGCTTTCGCGCCACCTGCTTCGTACTCCATGCTGGCGAAGTTCAGACGCAAAATATCTTTGCCGACTTTTTTGTAAAAACCTGCACCCGATTTCGAACCCAGCGTGCCTTTTTCTACCAGCTTGGCCAAGACTTCAGGGGTTTTGTAGACGCTAAAGAAAGGATCATCGGCCAGATTGTCTTGCATGGTTTTGATCACGTGCGCCATGGTATCCAGACCGACCACGTCAGCGGTACGGAAAGTACCCGAAGAAGCGCGACCCAGTTTTTTACCAGTCAGATCATCAACCACGTCGACCGTCAAACCAAATTGCGCGGCTTCGTGGATAGTTGCCAGCATGCCGAAAATACCGACGCGGTTAGCGATGAAGTTAGGCGTATCTTTAGCACGTACCACACCTTTACCCAGGGTAGTGGTCAGGAAAACTTCGAGTTGATCGAGAATTTCAGGACGAGTCGCCACGGTAGGAATCAATTCCACCAGGTGCATATAGCGTGGTGGGTTGAAAAAGTGTACGCCGCAGAAACGTGCTTTGAGTTCATCACTGAAACCATCCGACAAGGTCGTGATCGACAAGCCCGAGGTATTCGAGGCGAAAATCGCGTGCGGTGCAATATGGCTGGCGACTTTTTTATACAAGTCGTGTTTCCAATCCATGCGTTCAGCAATCGCTTCGATAATCAAATCGCAATCGGCTAATTGATCGAGATTGTCTTCGTAGTTGGCAACCTGAATTAAGGCCGCATCGTCTTTATTACCGAGTGGTGCAGGATTGAGTTTTTTGAGGTTGTCGATCGCTTTAGTAACGATCGCATTTTTTGGACCTTCTTTGGCGGGTAAATCGAATAACACCACCGGAACTTTTGCATTCACGCAGTGGGCGGCGATTTGCGCCCCCATCACACCTGCGCCCAGCACGGCGACTTTCTTGACGATGAAATTGCTCATGGTTATCCTCGAATAGGGAATACGCTTAGAAATTACGTTGTGGTACAGCGAAATAAAGCTAAAACTAAAACGCTTATCTGGTGCGCCTTTTCAAGCAAAATCAGCTGAAAAGGCGCGCCCTGATTGCGTTTATATTGCGTTTACATTACTCATGTAAATTAAAACAAATCCGCATCAAGCGCCAACAAGTTTGCCGAGCCAGAACGCGCCTGACGTATCAGCATCGCAGTTTCTGGATATAAACGGGCGAAGTAGAAACGCGCTGTCGCCAGTTTCGCGGTGTAGAAGCTGTCACCGCTCGCTTGTTTTTCCAAGGCCAGCTTGGCCATTTGCGCGAAGAAATAGCTGAACACCATGTGGCCAACTACACGCAGATACGGTACCGCTGCTGCGCCGACTTCATCTTGATTTTGCATCGCTTTCATGCCCACTTCCATGGTCAGCTTGGTGACTTTATCACCCAATTCTGCCAATGGTGTGACAAATTCAGCCAGCGCTTCATTACCTTTATTGGCTTCGACAAAGGCTTGAATCTTGGCACCGAATTTGCGCAATTTATTGCCGCCATCGAGCAAAATCTTACGGCCTAACAAGTCCAGCGATTGCACGGTATTAGTGCCTTCGTAAATCATATTGATACGCGCGTCACGCACGTATTGCTCCATACCCCATTCAGAGATAAAACCGTGGCCGCCGTAAACTTGCAAGCATTCGGACGTCGCGATCCAAGCGTTATCGGTCAGGAAGGCTTTAACGATAGGTGTCAACAAGGCCACTTCGTCAGCGCAATCTTTACGCACGGCTTCGTCAGGGTGGGTTAATTCTTTATCGAGTTGCAGCGCGACATACGAGCATACCGCACGGCCACCTTCAGCAAAGGCTTTCGCGGTCAGCAACATACGGCGTACATCAGGATGAACGATGATAGGATCAGCTGGTTTGTCCGGTGCTTTCGGGCCCGACAAGCTGCGCATCTGGATACGGTCTTTGGCATACACCAGGGCATTTTGGTAAGCCACTTCGGTCAAACCCAAACCTTGCATACCGACGCCTAAACGTGCTGCATTCATGAACACGAACATCGCTTGCAAACCTTTGTGTGGCTGACCAATCAACCAGCCAGTCGCGCCATCCAGATTCATCTGGCAAGTCGAGTTACCGTGTATGCCCATTTTTTCTTCGATCGCCCCGCAGAAAATCGGGTTACGCTGACCTAAGCTACCATCCGCATTCGGCATAAATTTAGGCACGATGAATAAGGAAATCCCTTTCGAACCTTCGGGTGCGTCAGGCAAGCGTGCCAACACCAGATGCACGATGTTTTGCGACATATCGTGTTCACCTGCCGAAATAAAGATTTTCGCGCCCGTGATTTTGTAAGTGCCATCGGCTTGTGGTTCGGCTTTGCTGCGCAATAAACCTAAGTCTGTACCGCAATGTGGCTCGGTCAGACACATCGTGCCAGTCCATTCGCCCGAAATCAGCTTAGGCAAATACAATTGTTTTTGTTCGTCAGTACCGTGGGCATGGATGCATTCATAAGCGCCATGCGACAAACCTGGGTACATGGTCCAGGCCTGGTTAGACGAATTCAGCATTTCATAGAACGAGTTATTCACGACCAAAGGCAAACCCTGACCACCGAATTCAGGATCGCAGGACAAAGCAGCCCAGCCAGCTTCAACGTATTGTTCGTAAGCGGCTTTAAAGCCTTTTGGCGTGGTTACAGTGCGCGCTTCTTTATCAAAGTGGCAGCCTTCGCGATCACCGCTGTGATTCAAAGGGAATAAAACTTCAGAGGTAAACTTGCCGCCCTCTTCGAGAATTTGGTTGATGATGTCGGCATCGACCTCAGCATGGGCTGGCAATTGCTTGAGCTCAGCTTCGACATTCAGTAATTCATGCAATACAAACTGCATATCACGCAAGGGAGCGATATATTGACCCATGTTGTTCTCCTGACGGCTAATAATTAGAAAAATAAACGATGAAAATGAACTTAGTCTGGCGCTTAATCTGACACATTCACGGCGACCGGAGCATAAGACCTGATTAAACGCTCAAAACCCGCCTGAGCGCGTTCGGCACTGCCCGGTTTGCGGATGAACCGCGCATCGTGATGCACTGCCAGCATTAAGCCATACATTTCAAACACCACTTGTTCGGGCTCGGCTTCCGCCCTTAAGTGTCCCAACTCGATGGCCTGGGCCGCCGCGCGTTGCAAAGCGGCTTGCCAGGCTTGCACCATATTCACCAAAGCATCACGAATCGCGCCGGGCCTGTCGTCGTATTCCACAGCACCGCTGATATAAATACAGCCCGAAGCAATTTCTATCGTGACCCGTTTTAACCACAGCGCGAACATCATTTGCAAACGCGGCAAACCACGTGCGGCTTTTAAGCTGGGGTAAAACACTTCTTGCTCGAAATTCTGGTGATAGCGCCGTAACACTTCAATTTGTAAATCTTCGCGTGAGCCAAAATGCGCAAACACGCCCGACTTGCTCATATTCATGCGGTCGGCCAGCGAGCCTATCGTCAGCCCTTCCAGACCTTCGCGGCTAGCGGTTTCCAGGGCGGTTTCGAGTATCGCCACCCGTGTCATTTCGCCTTTACGCATGAATTTTGCTGCCATGGTGTTGAAAACTAAAATGTTGACCTGGAATTTCAAACTAATCAGAATCTCGCCAAAACCGCTACGCTCTGACTGCTGTCGCCCTGAGCTTGTGCGTTGCGGTGTCGTGCTGACGGTTTGGGCAGATTCTGAACTTAAATAATCGAACGCTCGTACTATTATTCACTGCCCGATAAAAGTCAAACAGGATTTAGGCTTTAGAGGAGAGTTTCTAGTTAAGCGCCGCGTCATAAACACTGGCTGCAGCAGCCGTCGCTGAGCGGGCCTAGTAACGCAAATCATCGAGTTGGCGTCGTTCGCGCTTGGTGGGCCGGCCTTGCAAATTCGCACTGGGTTCACGCTGTAAGCGTCGCAGCTCTTGCGCCGCTAAGCGTTTAGCCTGATCGTCGGCACTTTCCTGATACAAGGTTTGCGCCACTTTAGCCGGGCCACGCACTTCAGACAAAGCCAGCACGGTAATTTGCCATTGCATTTGCTCTTGTTGTATCAGCAACACATCACCCACCTTAACCGTGTGTGCAGGCTTCACCCTTTGCTCATTTTGCAGCACCCGCCCCAACTCTATGGCCTTGGTAGCCAGACTACGGGTTTTAAAAAAACGCGCAGCCCACAACCACTTATCTAAACGTACACCGGTTTCCATACTGATTCGCCTATACCAAAAAATATTGCGGCGCACAAAAGTGTACGCTCGTGCTATCCCAAGCAATGTATGGCAGTGGGCCACGGATTACAAGTGCTAAGAGCAGAACAAATGGGCTTGCGCAGAGCATGCTTAACTAAGCGAATCCAATTCCGACTTCGACCACAATGCCTGGATACAGCAAATTGCTTTCGCCTAAAGCGAATTGTCGCCCAACCTGGATTGATTTTTCAGTCTCAACATGCGTGCGATTACGTTACACTAATCGCACGTACGCGGGTTATGCGGATAGTTTGATACTTAAAATGAGAGGGGGGCACATAAATTGGTGAAGCAGGATTGGAAGATAGATTTAGAGGAATTTTTGAATTTGTATGATAAAGGTATATATACCCATGGAGAGATTATCCATGGAATGGTGCTTTTTTTCGATGATCTTGATGAAGGTAGTTATAATGATTTTTGGTGCGAATTACCTCCCTTTATAAAAAATGGAATTTTAAGTTTTCTCAAAGATGTAGATGATGATACTTGTTTCATACTTCCAGCACACAGTGATGGTCATGAGATGATGAAAAGACGCTATCTTTCACTAAGAAAATGGTTGATTGCTACGTCGGCAATATCGGAATCCTAGCCCCCCTACCAGAACCCTGGTGGGCATCCTAGAATCCAAGTGAATCCAAGTGGACATCCATCCTAGCCATGATGATTACGTTAATGTGTAACAAAATCGTACGATTTCGCCCATCCCAATCTCGTCGCCGATAACCAGTTGGGCAATAATTTATGAGGCACCGAGAAATCATCGAAGAAGCGAAGAGAGTGTTCTCTGATAAGCTAGAAATGACTCCAAAAAGAACACTGCGTGCAGGAAACGCAATCGACGATTGCATGCCTGAACCAGAATTTGATCCTGTCATTGACAGAGTTAGTTATCAGTATCTTGAAGAATTCCACTGGGGCATAAGCTATCTTGACCCAGACTCATGGAAGCATTACTTACCAATTCTGATTGAATACTCGCTCAGACACTTAGACGAAGACCGCGTCGTGACGCATGCATTTCTAAACTCTCTTCGCCCACCAGATCGCCCCCCCAGCGCCTGGCATCTTTAACCCCTGAGGAAGAACGCCTTATTACCGCATTGTTAGAAACTCTGGCTTTTGACGAAAAATCAGCCTACCAAGATCTTGCCTGCCAGGTTATGGAAGAGTGGTGGATTCCAAATTCACTATATCGTGGTGCGGTGAAATGACAACCAACAAGGCTCGTAAATTTGTGGAGGTCGTTCGCAACGCCGTAGGTGCGATAGAGCGTAGCGAAATCGTACGACTAGCGCCCCAAAACATCCATCCTAGCCCAAACTCGCAGACTGAACTGCGTGTATCGTAAGTCTGGTTGAGACGACTGGGCAACTGCGCTACTGAAGCGTCTCGATTGAAATTAAAAAACCAAACTTATGTTACGCGGCACACGCCTAACATGGCAGCAAGCCTAAGTACGTATAGCTCGGCGTATTCGTACACATGGTTTTACGGTGGATATTGATTTTGCAGTCTCAATCTGCGTGCGATTACGTTACACTAATCGCACCTACGCGGGCTGCTGGCAGCAATTCGCAGATCCTATGATAAAAAAGAGTCGACAAGCAAATAGCAATCCCTAAAATAAAAGCTCGACCAATTAAATCAAGGAGAACGACATGCTTGCGACTCTTAGACAGGATTTTACTTCAGAAGAAGTGATTTTGGCAGTGGCGTTAGAACTTTCTAGTGGCAGTTGGAAAATAGCGCTGAGTGATGGCAGGAGAGCTAAGCCAACGATAGTCACGGTAGCGGAAGAACAAGCGCATGCACGACTGATGGCCGCAGTAAAAGTGATCCAGGAAATACAGATGAAATGGTCGTTGTCGGCGAAAACCAAAGTGGTGGTGATGTACGAAGCAGGTCAGGATGGCTTCTGGATTTACCGGGCACTGGAAGCCATGGGGTATTCCTGCATGGTGATTGACTCTGCCAGTGTGCCAGTTGGGCGGCAAACCAAGCGAGCCAAGACAGATCGGCTGGATGCGATCATGTTAGTGAATTGTTTAAGAGGATGGCTGCGCGGTGAACAAGATCGGCTACGGGTGCTGCATGTTCCAGACGAATCCGCTGAAGCTGAACGACAACTACTTCGGGATCGCGGGGTTTTGCAAAAGGAGATCGGTCAACATCACGACAGGATACGCAAATTACATCGTACCGTCGGTTGTTGGGATGAGGTCAGCCACGACATTGCGCGAAGACTGCAAGCTGGTGAAGTTCGTTGTTACGACGGCAGTGCATTACCCGCGGAGTTGACGGCGCGATTGCGACGAGAATGCGAACGACTCGCCCTGGTCGAAGAACAATTTAAGACGCTGAGCAAGACACAAATTTCCCAGTTATCCGAAGCGGTTCAGGAAAAGATCGCTCATCTGACCAAACTCAAAGCGATCGGCGAAATTGGCGCAACAAGGATAGCCACCGAATTATTTTGGCGACACTTTAGCAATCAAAAACAAGTTGGCTCGTGCGTCGGATTGGTGCCGCAGCCCTACGACAGTGGCGCGACGCGGATTGATCAGGGGATCAGTAAGCAAGGTAACCGGCGAGTGCGCTCGCTACTGGTAGAAATGGCCTGGTTGTGGCTACGCTATCAGCCGGAAAGCAAGATGGCAATCTGGTTTGCGCAAAAGACCCACAGCCAGGCGCCCAACAAACGCAGTCGGCGCGTAGCCATCGTGGCGGTGGCGAGAAAATTGGCAATCGCATTATGGCGCTACCTTGAGTATGGTGTCATACCAGAAGGTGCGCGTTTTAAGGAAATCAAAAGCCACAGCTAAAGACAAATGAAATGGCAGTCCAGATAAAGCAAAACGTTGTGAAAGTACGAAGGCAAGAACAGTAAAAAGGAATCAAACCCGTTGCCCACCCTGGTTGCCCAAAACAACCGTTACTAGTAGATGGGGTTTGACTAAAGAAGGTCATCTTAGCGCACAGCGCATGCAGAATCAGGCTGGCGAAAAGCGCCAGCGGATAGAAGGTAGTGTAACCTAAGGTTCACGAGCATATGACCTGAGACTTATTACGACTTGAGGACGGAATACGCAACGACGCAGGAGAGAAAAATGAAGAACGAAAACTAACTGCAATGAATTTGCAGGTTGTACTTGAAATTTATCATAGAAGGGTGGGCAAATTTTTGCCCACCAAAATTACAATCACGAATTTGATTACAAACTGGGTAAAGCGCAATTAAAACGTGGTCACGATAAAACCATGCCCACGCTACGCCTGAACTTGAGAAAGTTGTTAGCACTAGCTCAACAATGTTAAGATGGTCGCCTTGCCACCAAGCCCGCTCAGCTATGACACTGATCACTATCGCCATGCACCGTGCACCTGACTATGCGACGGTCAAAGACTATGCGAATGACGCCGTTAATAATTTCAAAGAACATGAAAACATCGCGCTTGATTACAGCATCGCTTCTTTAAAACACATTGATGAAGTGCTGCTGGATTGGAAAAATCAGGGGGCGCCTGTCAGTCAGATTAATAAAAGCCTGTTTGCGATGGCCAGCTACGCCGGTGAAACCGTGCTCAGGCATCTGCCAGGGCGCTGGCAAGCCCAGCCCGAAGTCAGCACGCGTATGCAACAAGCCTTCATGTGGATACAATTTGAAAATGGCGTGATCTGGCGGCCCATTTATCAAGTGTTTGCGCTAATGCTGGCACCCGCTGCGCTGAGTCAGACGCAAACGCTGCAAGCTTCGCTGGAATTCGCCTTATCCGGCTCACGCACACCAGCCTCTGCCAACGCTGGGCATAGCGCTGTTAGTGAAGACCAGCTCTTTGCCGATTACCGTCTGCGTTTTGTACTCAACGACGAGGAAATGCAGCTACCTGAAGACGCAAGGCCCAACCGCAGTGCTGATTTATCTGCACGCGCGACATTTGCAGCGACTAAACCAGCCCCACAGAAAAAGCCTGTCGAAAGCGGCTTCATCGCCAGCACACTGGTCCATACTCAAAATGGTTTAGTGCCCATAGAACAAATCAAAGTCGGCGACCTGGTTTTAGCTAAACCGCAGCGAGGCGGTGAACTTGCTTATAAGCGCGTAGTCAAGACGATTGCTTATGAGTCTAAGAGGATTATGGAGATTGTTTATAAAATTCCTCAGACGGATAGGTTTGAATCATTGTGGGCAACGCAGAATCAACGATTCTGGTTAGTTAAAGATGGCTGGAAAATGACCGAACAACTCGAATGCACTGGGTATCCAGTGTTGCAAAATCATGCTAAAGCAGAAGCAAAGATTTGGAGTTTACGCGAAATTTTTATAACTGATCACCCAAACACTGGATGGATGCCCAAGTATGAAACGATGTTAGATGATTTGGGCGTATTAAAACGATTTGACCCACCGGAAGTACCAAAATTCGTCAAAAACAACGTATGTTTAACCCCAGAAATTCTGGAAGGAATTCTTGAGGGAAATTTAGAAGACCCCTACTTCAAACAGCCCGTCTACAACCTAGAACTTGAAGATTCTGATGCCTATTTCGTTGGCGAACTGGGAATCTGGGTAGCTTAATTTATCCATGCTGAACTCCTTTAAGCTGATCTACTCGTGAGCACACAACAATTTGCCCCCACAACAAAGTCGAATGAATTTCGCGGCATTCGCAATCTGATGGTGTCCTGCGCTACAACATAGTCGCTTATCGCGTTTTAGACTAATTCACGTGGGCATGAAAAACATGCCCACGCTACGCCAGATACCGCTTACACCAACTCCCCCGCCACCACGCGCTGCTGGCATGCTCGGCCGCCGATGTGGTAAGCGAGGTCGGCGGGGCGGGTGATTTGCCAGAAGGCGAGGTCGGCGGCCAGGCCGACTTTGAGTTGGCCGGTTTGTTCTTGCAAGCCAAGTGCCCGCGCGGCGTGGCAGGTGACGCCTTGCAAGGCTTCGAGTGGCGTCATGCGGAATAAGGTGCAAGCCATATTCATGGTCAGCAAGAGCGAAGTCATGGGCGAGGTACCGGGGTTGCAATCGGTGGCTAAGGCCATGCTGACCTTGGCTGCGCGCAATTGTTCTAGCGGTGGCAACTTAGTTTCGCGCAGGTAGTAAAACGCGCCGGGCAATAGCACCGCCACCGTGCCAGCGGCGGCCATCGCAGCGATGCCCTCAGCACTTAAATATTCCAGATGGTCGGCCGATAAGCCCTGGTATTTAGCGACTAAGGCAGCGCCGCCCTGATCGGATAATTGTTCGGCATGCAGTTTCACTGGCAAGCCCAAAGCCTGCGCCGCGGCAAAAACGCGCTCGGTTTGTGCCGGGCTAAAACCTATGTTTTCGCAAAACACATCGACTGCATCGACCAAGCCCTGGCGCGCTAATTCCGGCAACATCTGTTGCGCCACCAGGTCGATGTAGGCATCGCTTTGTCCGGCGTATTCGGGGGGCAAGGCGTGGGCGCCAAGAAAGGTGGTGCGCACCCGCACCGGCAAGTCTGCAGCAAAGCGCCGGGCCACTTGCAGCATTTTGGCTTCGCTGGCTAAATCCAAGCCATAGCCTGACTTAATTTCCAGCGTGGTGACGCCTTCAGCCAGGGCCGCTTGTATGCGTGGCAGGCTTTGTTGATACAACTCGTCGGCGCTGGCAGCGCGGGTGGCGCGCACGGTGGAATTAATGCCGCCACCCGCTTTCGCGATATCAACATAGCTGGCGCCATTTAAGCGCGCTTCAAATTCATTGCTGCGATTACCCGCATACACCATGTGGGTGTGGCAATCGATCAAACCTGGCGTGACCCAGCAACCGCCGCCATCGCGTACTTCGCGGCTGTCGTGTGCGGGCAGTTCGGCGCGTGGTCCTAACCAGGCGATTTTGCCATCGCTAATTGCCAGCGCAGCGTCGTGAATTTCACCATAGCCATCACACATGGTGGCGAGCTGGATGTTTTCCCAGACGCAGTCAAATTGCTTGGTCACTGCCTACTCCTAAAAAATGGATACGTATCACAAAAATTTTGCTGGCTTCGGGCACTTGCAAATTCAGCGCTATGCCTTGATGTTCATGCTGTTCTTCCAGCAACAAAGTTTCAGAAGCCACCAAATTTACTTGCGTATTTTCGCTAGTTACTGCAGCGCTGCCAGTGGCGCAAAACAAGAGCAATTGCTGGGCATCGCTGGCTTGAATATAGTGCTGGCCTTCACCCAGAATTTGCACATAATGGCTACAGACATCGCGTCGCGACATCATATTTAAATCGACGATGCCACCCTGCACCAATTCGGCACGGATCGCCACTTCACCAGCAAAAGCATAGGGTGCGCTGTCCGCTAACAAGCTGACACGCTGATCTGGTTCAACGCCATCGTCGTGATGCAAGACCATGCCCGCGCCTTGCAGTAAAGTTAAAGTGCGGTCGATTTGCGGGAAAAAAGAAAACGGGCCATCGCTATTCACTTCCGCCATGCTTAAACGCCAGACAAAATTATCGAGGCTGGCGTCAGCCGGGTAAATCAGCATTTCAGTTGTAAAACCGCCGCCGTTTTTCCAGGGCATACGGCGGTAATCGGAGGGTGTCCACTTTTGCATAATCCGTGTCATTTCAAAACTATCGGGGCCAGAAGCAAGGTTTAAATTTCCAAGTACTGGTCTTATTATCGCGGTTTTTGGCGTCAGATGCAGCAAAGCCGACCGTAGAAACAACGGTCGGCTTTGTCATGGCAGACGCTTAATCAGAGTCTGGCGCGGCTGAATCAGGCGACAAACAAGTGCGCAAATAAATCCGCATTCAAGGCCGCAAACTGACCTTCGCTGACCAGTTTTTTCGCCGCTTCAATATCTGGTGCAAACAAGCGATCTTTATCAAAATTCGCTACCTGGCTGCGCAGTAAATCGTAGACGCCTTGCAAACGTGCCGACGTTTTGACTGGGGCATGGAAATCCACCCCTTGTGCCGCAGCCAGCAATTCGATAGCGACGATGGTGGCGGTGTTGTCGGCCATTTCTGCCAAACGACGTGCGCCATAGGTTGCCATCGAAACGTGATCTTCTTGATTTGCCGAAGTCGGGATGGTATCGACACTGGAAGGATGGGCGTGCGATTTGTTTTCCGAAGCCAGCGCAGCCGCGGTGACGTGGGCGATCATAAAGCCAGAATTCAAACCAGGTTCAGCCACCAGGAAAGCCGGTAAACCCGAGATGCTGGAATCGATTAACAAGGCAATGCGGCGTTCAGAAATCGAACCAATTTCTGCAATCGCCAGTGCCAGAGTATCAGCCGCAAAGGCCACTGGTTCCGCGTGGAAGTTACCACCGGAAATCACTTCACCGGTATCGACAAACACCAATGGATTATCGGTTACGGCATTCGCTTCGATCAGCAAAGTGCGTGCGGCATTATTGATGATGTCGAGTGCTGCACCCATTACTTGGGGCTGACAACGCAGGCAGTATGGATCTTGCACGCGTTCGTCATTGACCAAGTGCGATTGACGGATCGCCGAACCATCTAACAAGCTGCGATAAATTTGCGCAGTGGCGATTTGCCCAGGCTGGCCACGGCTAGTGTGGATGCGCGGATCAAATGGCGCATCACTGCCTTTGGCGGCATCCACCGACAAAGCTCCACTGACGACGCCAGTCACCAATAAACGCTCAGCCATGAATAAGCCATGCAAGGCCAAAGCGGTCGAAACTTGAGTACCGTTAATCAGCGCTAAACCTTCTTTGGCCGCCAGCACCACTGGCGTAATGCCCGCTTGTTCCAAAGCTTGTTTGGCTGCAGTGCGCTGACCTTTTACAAACACATCGCCCTCGCCCATCAAGGCTAAAGTCATGTGCGATAAAGGTGCTAAGTCGCCCGATGCACCAACCGAACCTTTGACTGGAATCAGCGGCATGATGTCGGCGTTGTACATCGCGATCATGCTATCGATGACACTCGCGCGTATGCCAGAAACGCCGCGTGCCAGACTGGCGATTTTCATCGCTAAAATCAAACGCACCACTGGCAAGCTGATCGGTTCACCGATGCCGACCGAGTGCGACAAGATCAGATTTTTTTGCAATTGCTCGAGTTGTTCGTCGGGGATGCGGGTTTTCGCCAACTTGCCAAAACCAGTGTTAATGCCGTAAGCGGCATCGCCTTTATCGACGATTTTTTGGATCGCTTCAGCCGAAGCGTGGATAGCCGCATAAGCGCTGGCATTCAAGCTGATGCTGGGGGCGCTTTGCCAGATTTGACGTAAATGTGTCAGCGTGAACTGAGCTGGGGTGATTTCTAAGTGTGCCATCTAAGACTCCATAAAACCGCGCTGCACCTTGCTTACTTAAGCGTAGCGGTGAAGCGGCGCAATCAGTGCGCGAGCGTTTCGCCAGCAAGCTAAACCATGAAAGCGCAGACGCGGTGATTAATTTATTGCGATTACAAAACCAAGTTGAATTTAAAGTTAAGTCAAAATCAAGAACGCATTATTGGCGCGGCTTTTCAGCCATTTTTATGTCACAGGCCGCACCAGTCTTGCGTTTTCGTTTTACTTATCTAACATCGGTAATTTCAAACCAAAGCGTTTGGCGCAGTCGATTGCCAATTGATAACCAGCATCAGCATGACGCATCACGCCAGAGCCGCAATCGTTGACCAGCACACGGGCTAAGCGACGCTCTGCGGCTTCGCTGCCATCAGCCACAATCACCATGCCCGAGTGTTGCGAGTAACCCATGCCAACGCCGCCACCGTGATGCAAGGACACCCAGGATGCGCCACCTGCGGTATTCAACAAGGCATTCAGCAAAGGCCAGTCAGAAACCGCATCGGTGCCATCACGCATGCCTTCGGTTTCGCGATTCGGGCTGGCAACCGAACCGGTATCGAGGTGATCACGACCAATCACGATAGGGCCTTTGAGTTCGCCATTTTTCACCATTTCATTGAACGCCAGGCCAGCAATATGACGTTCGCCCAGACCTAACCAGCATATCCGCGCTGGCAAACCCTGGAAGGCGATGCGTTCACCCGCCATGTCCAGCCATTTGTGCACGCCTTTGTTATCGGGGAATAATTCTTTAATTTTGGCATCGGTTTTGCGGATGTCTTCCGGGTCGCCCGACAAGGCCACCCAGCGGAACGGGCCCTTGCCTTCGCAGAATAAAGGACGGATATAAGCTGGCACAAAACCTGGGAAGGCAAACGCATTTTCCACGCCTTCATCCAAGGCCACCTGACGAATATTATTGCCGTAATCGACAGTAGGAATGCCCATCGCATGGAAGTCCAGCATTGCTTGCACATGCACCGCGCAGGATTTGGCGGCGGCTTTTTTCAATGCTGCATGTTGCGTGCTATCTTGTTGCGCGGCTTTCCATTCAGCCACAGTCCAGCCGGCCGGCAAATAGCCATTGATTAAATCGTGGGCGGAAGTCTGATCCGTTACCAGATCAGGTTTAATGCCACCAGCCTGGGCACGTTTGACTAATTCGGGCAAAATTTCGGCGGCATTGCCGAGCAAGGCGATAGAAATCGCTTCTTTGCGTTCGCAATGGTATTTCACCAATTCCAAAGCATGGTCGAGGTCTTTAGCTTGTTTATCGACATAACGCGTGCGCAGACGGAAATCGATGCTGGATTGCTGGCATTCGATATTCAAAGACACTGCGCCAGCAAAGGTCGCCGCCAGCGGTTGTGCGCCACCCATGCCACCCAAACCCGCGGTTAAAATCCAGCGTCCGGCCCAGTCGCCATTAAAGTGTTGGCGGCCCGCTTCGGCAAAGGTTTCGTAGGTACCTTGAACGATGCCCTGAGTGCCGATGTAAATCCAGCTACCTGCAGTCATCTGGCCATACATGAACAAGCCTTGACGGTCGAGTTCATTAAAGTGTTCCCAGTTCGCCCATTTCGGCACCAGATTCGAATTCGCGATCAAAACGCGCGGTGCATCGGCATGAGTTTTAAATACGCCAACCGGTTTGCCCGATTGCACCAGCAAGGTTTCATCTTCATCCAGCTCTTTTAAGCTCGCCAAAATCTGATCAAAGCACGCCCAGTTACGCGCAGCACGACCGATGCCACCGTAGACCACCAAATGCTTAGGATTTTCTGCCACCGCAGGATCAAGATTGTTTTGCAACATGCGATAGGCGGCTTCGGCGACCCAGGTCTTACAGACTTTTTCGCTACCAGTTGGCGCATGGATTACGCGGCTGGCATCCCAGCGTGGATCTTGATCTAAGGCTTGTGTTGTGCTCATGGCGGGCTCCTGAATGGGGTCAAAATCGGGTCAAAAAAGTGTCAATTAGTGACAAGATGAAAATCGGCCTCTGACTGTGCTGGCTCAGTTTAGTCGCCAAAACTTGACACCGTGAGAAGACGAGTTTCTATGCAGCGGAGTTTAAGTTGTATATACAACTTTCGCAAGCGCTTTTTTTATTGCAGCGCAAAATGCGCTTGGCCTTAATTTTTTGCCATGCCGATTTTGAGTTCTGAATTTTGCATGCTTTTTTGTAGCAGCAGGTTTAGCTGATGTTGTTGCAATTTTGTCTTATGCAACGAGGCAAGCGGCAATCGGTCTGAACTTTGTTTTACACTCTGATTGGCCGTCGTTTCCGTCTCCCGCCCGCGCCAAGCCCGCTTCACTCAGCACTCAGGCTCGGCGTTTTGGGTCTATCGCATTTCTTCAGGAGTCACTATGAAAGTTCGTGCTGTACTCAGCCAATTCACTCTATTGCTGGCGACTTGCGCGCTCGCCCCACTCACCCAGGCTCAAAGCGCGCCCGATACCCAGGCGATGTTGCAACAACAAGCACAGGCGATGCAAAAACTCAGCTTCATGGACGGTGCCTGGCGCGGCACGGCCTGGACTTTGCGGCCCGATGGCAGCAAGCATGAAATTACACAAACCGAACGTATCGGCCCATTCTTAGGCAATACTGTCAAAGTGATTGAAGGCCGCGGTTATGAGCCAGATGGGCGCATCAGCTTTAATGCCTTCGCCACAATTTCCTATGACGTGAACAAGCAAAGTTATCAAATGCACTCCTACGCACAAGGCCGTGCTGGTGATTTCACTTTAGTGCCAACCGAGCGGGGCTACTTCTGGACTATCCCCATGGGGCCGGTGCAAATTCGCTATACCATGACTTTAGAAAACGGCGAATGGTTAGAGACAGGCGAACGCTTAGTGCCGGGCAAAGACCCGCAAAAATTCTTTGAAATGCGTTTAAAACGTTTGGGTGACAGCGACTGGCCAGCAGCAGGGGCGATTCCGCCGAAGTGAGCGTTTGATTGCGCTAAATCATCGCGCCGTGCAGCACACTTGCGGTGCTGACACGGCCGCCCGACCCTTCGCTATCTGTCAACAAATTCGCCGGGATTCGGCGGGATTCGCTGGATTTATGCAGCGATCAACTTGACCTGATATGCGAGGTCGGCTTGTTGCTGCGTCTGCTGCAAGAGCGCCAACAAACGGTCGATATTCGGGTGCTTGCCTGGATTTTGCCGCGCATCTTCGGTGTGCTCGGCATAAATCGCCAAGCCGGCTTCGGCAGCAGCGCGATTAATCGCACCAAATTGCTGCGCCAGCGCATGGTAGACCCGCACACTGCCTGCTGAACCCGGTTTATTTTCGATACGGGCCAGCAAAGTATCCTGATCATAAAGTTCCAGTGCAGCGAGATGATCCACACTGGCTAAGCTTGCTAAATTACTTAAAAATTCACTCATAATTATCCTGTTGGTCTGTCATGGCAAGTGTTCTTGCCAGCGCCATTATAAGGCCAGCCAATTCTCCCCTGTCGTCGCGACCTCAGGCTTTTCTGGCAAAAGACTGACTGTCGCAGCCTGTTTGCGTGCATGATTTTACTGCGCAACTTTTCCCGGGTTAGCGATAAAACCCAGTTCGCGCAAAAAAGTCAGTGTGGATTGCATGGCATCCTGACTGACTTGCTGATCAATCGCGCGGTAATCGGGGTTTTCTTGCTGCGCCAGATTGCGCGTAAATAAATGGCCGACGCCAGGATACAATTTGAGCTGACAGGGATTCGCCAAGGCGAGCATCTTGCGACAAAAATTTTCTGCACCACTGGCGGGTGTCACGGTATCAAGTTGGCCTTGCAATAATAAACTGGGCGGCAAACCCCGGCGCAAGTGCAAATCTGGCGATAAAGCAGCCGCTTGTGCCGCACCGCCAGCAAGCTGACGAAACCAGGCCGACTGACTGAGCGAAATTGCGGGCGAACGTAAGATCAAGGCATTTGGCATGGCTGAAATCTCATCCGCGCCCGCCTCTTCAAATACTGCCGTCGCCGCTGCCAGATGGGCTCCTGCCGAAGTGCCGAGCGCAACAATGCGTTGCGGATCGACATACAAACGCACTGCTTCACGCCTGACCCAGCGCATTGCCGCCCGCGCATCTGCCACGGCATCAAAAGGCGTCACGCCTGCAACGGATAAACGATACTCGACCGCCACCGCGACCATGCCCTGTGCCGCGAATTGTTGCGCTAAACCATCCATCCAGGCTGCCTCGCCCTCAGTCCAGCCACCGCCGTGAAATAACACGATCGCCGCGCGCTCTTGCTTATTAGTGCTTGCCGGAATATGCATGCGCAAATTGATGCTTGCGCCTGAACTTGGCACGCTCTGGTTGCTAACTTCAAACAGTGGGCGCAAAGCGGCTGCTGGCACTGACGCACGCGTTTCAGCTGTTTGCGCCAACCCGGCGCCGCTGCAACACCAAACAAAAAGCCCCGACAGAAAATACCTTTTCATGCATGACTCCTTAATTCAGCGATGTGTATTGGCGCAAGGCCAGTATCGATCAGTGTTGCAGACTGGGTTTAAATTGCTCAGGCTGATAACCCAATTCCCTGGCTTTGGCCATCGCTTTTTGCCAGTCTTCGGGCTTGATTTGCTTAGTACGCGATAAGACCCAGCCGTACTGGCGCGAAGGTTCACCAACCAATACCCATTGGTAATCCGGCGCTAACGCGAGTATCCAGTAATTGCCATAAAATGGCCGGAAAAAACTCACGCGCAATTTGGCATTATTACTGCCCTCAACGATATTCGCCACACCTTCAGCGACTTCAAACTGACCATCGGCTTTGCGACAGCGATTAATCACTTTTAAGCCAGCGCCATCTTGCTGATATTCCGCCGTGGTATCGGCCACGCACATGGCTTGAAAACGATTTGGCAGCAAGGCGATTTCATACCATTGCCCCAGATAGCGCGGCACCTCGACTTTTTCGACCATGGCCATCGGTGGGTAATTTTCCTGACAGGCTAATAAGCTCAGGCAAGCCATCAGACTGAGTACAGGTTTAGACAAGGAGATTTTCATCATTAATCACTTCCCAGCACTTGCAATACAAGTAGTTGATTATCCTCAATTTCAAACAACAGATCGATACCTAGCAGACGATAAAAACGTCCGCGTAAATTGACTTTCAATTCATACACCGTGGTTTCAGGCTTCACAAATTCCTGTTGCAGCAATTGACAAAAATGGCGATTGGCCAATTTCAAATTATCGACGATTTGCTGATTATTAGCACCAGCTTGCAAACGCAAATAAGTTTGCAAGACTTTGCCTAATTTTTCTTGCCAATCCGGCAGTGCCTGCCATTCGAAGTCAGCCTGGTCGGGGTAAACATTAAATAGCTGGTGAGCGTGATAATTCAAACAGCGCTGTATCGGCTGTATCAAATCCGGGTCACCCGCTGGCAGCGCAAAGGCAAACAGCTTGCATTGAAATCCGACCGGATTAGACGAATTAAGCAAACCCAGGGCGCTCAGATAGCCATTTAACCATGCCAGTTTTTGGCTTAGCAATGGCGCTGACAATTCCTCCACTAAACTCATCATGCGATACTCCTTGCTTAACCTCAATTGTTCAGCGCTGCTTGCTGAGTAAAACTAAACCACGCGATTATCCAGAGAAATCACTGGGCCACGCCAATCTGCAGTATCAATCAGATGCTCTTGCCACTGCTGCGGTGCCAACGTGGCAGCCACCTTACGCCAAAACTGCAGCGCCGGCAAATTCACAGCCAAAATACACATTTCCCAGGCTGCGGGCTGGCGTGCAAAAATTTCTTGTGCCGCCAGCTTACCCAAACCGTGATGACGGTATTTGCGCAAGATGAAAAAATTATCCAGTGACTTTTGCGAACCTGGCAGCACCACTTCTGCAGAAGTCATGGCAAAGCCAGCCCAATGACCATTGACCTTAAATACCAGTATTTCTTTACTGCGTTCCAACCAGTAGTAATCGAGATTATCGTAACGGTACACGCCATGCTCATCGACATCAAAGCCATCAAATTCCGAGTAATCGTATAAATACAATTCCATCAAACGATCAACCACAGCGCGATCAGCAAACGTACCGGGACGAATTTCTAACTTAAATTCCATGAATTGCTACCTTTTCCTCAACTCTTGCGTCAGACATGCACGGTAGTTTTACACCAGCTTTTGTTTTGCCACAGCCACCAGCCAGCGCTTAATGACGGCAATTTCTGCCTCCTCAAATCCGGCCGCCAAATCGCGCTCAAACCCTTGCAAACACTGTTTTGCGTGCACTAAATTTTGCCTGCCCTGCGCTGTCATATCCAAATGCACTATGCGGCCATGCAAGCTATGCGGGCGACGCAGTATATCGCCACTTTTTTCTAAATTCGCCACAATCACGCTAACGGTTTGCGGTGTCAGCATGGTCAGACGGGCTAAATCGGCATTCGATGCGCCCGGGTAAGCTTCGACCATGGTCAGCACTAAAAATTGCGGAGAAGTCAGGCTACTGCTTTGCAACGCCACTTCCATATTGCCACGAAAGGCATTGCCCGCCTGGCGCAACAAGTAACCGAGATGCCCTTGTTCACCACGCTTCCCCTCACCGACCTCAGGTATGCTGGCATTTTGTGTATTATTTTTCATGTTATAAGAACTCTGACATATTATAAAAAGTCTGCTATGATGTTCGAACTCTGACATTGCGAGCATTATGCAGTGATGCTGGGTATTCGGCTAGCCTTACTTCCTCGTTGTGTCTTAGAAATCACAACATGGCTCGACCACCTTGAGAGTATGCCTTTATCACGCCCTGTTTACGGACGTTTTCAGCGATTAATATAAGGAGTATATGTATGTCTACGCTACAGTTCAGTTACGAAGAATTCGCCAGCTCAGCCAGTACGGCACATCAGGCATTGCTGGCTTTGGGTAAGGCAGTCGATGCCAGTGGCTTAGAAAAGTCGTTGAGCGAGCTTTGCAAAATCCGTGCATCACAAATTAATGGCTGCGCCTTTTGCTTGCAATACCATCTGAACCTGGCGCGCCAACTTGAGATTCCGCGCCAGCAGTTAGATTTAATCGCCTGCTGGCAAGAAACCGGGCTATTCAGTGCACGCGAACGCGCCGCCTTAGCCTATACCGAAATACTGACACGCACGCCGCAAGCCCCGCTTACGCCTGAGCTGGAACACGCCCTGCACGCCGAATTTAGCCGTGATGAGATGTTATTCTTGAGCATCGCTATCGCCACCATCAATAGCTGGAATCGGATTGCCGGCAGTTTGCATTTCGCCCCACCAGCCGCCAAGTAAAGCGACGCGCACATGAGCATACACACCACGACCACCTTAAATCTGAGCACGCTTACCGCTGCTTGCCTGGCTGACGGATTCCGCTTAACGCACTTAACGAGTCTGGCTGATTATGAATCAGCCTTCCCGATAATCCGGCAATTACGTCCCGATCTAAACGATGCCCAGAGCTGGTTTGCTTACGCCCAGCGTAATCACACCCACGGCTATCGCTTACTCGGATTATTTTACGACCACACCCTGTGTGCCCTGGCCAGTTACCGTTTACAAGAAAATCTGGTGCACGGCAACTACCTCTACCTCGAAGACCTGGTTACCGATCAAGCCCAACGTGGTCAGGGACTGGGTGAGATTTTGCTCGCAGCAGTGCGCGATCTGGCGCAAAAAGCGGGTTGCAAGCGCTTAATTTTAGATACCTTGCTGAGTAATTCACTGGCGCATCGCTTTTATTTTCGTCAGGGCTTATTGGCTAGCTCGCTGCGCTTTAACCAAGCCTTGCATGGCGCTTGAAATCAACCAGAACGTAAACCGGGCGTATGCCGCGTTAATTAAAATGGCTGTCTGATTAAAATCCACTTACAGCAAGATGATGCTGAGTGACTCAGCTTAGCAAATGCCAGCCCGTGGTGGAGCGCAATTGAGCTTGCGCTGCCGCCATTCCAAACTCGTAGCCTCGGCCCAATAGCAGCATCAGTAACTTTTGCGGCATCAGTAACCTGTAACTTGAGGTTACCTGAGTTTTCCAAATTCTTTTTTTATTTGCCATGTCTTCCTGCCGACAACTGCTTCACTTAAACTTCAGCCCGAATTTGCATCTGAGCGCAAGCTACCAATTAGTGCAATCGGCCTGGCATCGCTATACCGAACTGTGCCCGTGCGCTGTAATTTCGCTCGCGCTTGAGCAAGCATTTCTTGCTCAGATTGCCTTACCTGATGCCAGCTTTACCGCTGCCAGCCTGACCCCGCCACATCTACGCAGTAAGTCGCAGAGCGTTCAGTTAGCGTATTCCGAGCAATGGTTAGAACAAATCGAAAATAGCGATGCCTTACTACTTTCCTTGCCCCTGCATAATTTCAGCTTACCAGCCAGTTGTAAAGCCTGGCTGGATTGGATCATGCGCCCCTGGCGCAGCTTTGACTTTTCTGCACAAGGCAAATTCGGCCTGCTGCAAGATAAACCCTGCGCGATCTTAATTAGCTCGGGCGGCTCGATGCACGATGGCCGCCAAATTGATTTCGCCAGCCCCTATTTGCGTCACGCCCTCGCCACCATGGGCTTACATCAGCTTGAGTTTATTTATTTGGAAAATACGCGCCGCGAAGAACAACAAACCGCAGTGCGCGATCAAGCCCAGGACAGGCTGGTACAATGGTTGCAAAACTTAAGTCGGAGTAAAAACACCCATTGAACAAGTGCAGCGGCACAGCAATGCCGCCGTAACTCATCCACCTGCTGGTTAAAAGAAAGTGTGTGTCAGTTGTGTCGCGTCCAGGCCCACGGTAGTCACCACGGTTTGGCTATCAAATTCCATTGATGACGAGACTGTCTCATCCGGTATTAATTGAGCCTGGTGTAAAAATCCACTACTGCCGGCCAGCTTGATGATAGGGTTGTCGATGCTGTTTACGTTATAATCCGCCAAGGGGTTCCCCTTCTCGCCGACCAGCACGACTGATAACTCACCGCCACCGCGTATCAGATTTTTTAATTGTGCATAGCTATCTGTACCCAGATTGAAAGTAACCTTGTTATCGGTAATTAAAATCTGCTCATCGGTCGCAATTTCACGCCCAGCAAGTTTCAGAATTGCTCTGCCAACAAAGGCATCAACCCCAACCACACTGGCCTCAACCAATACATTTGTGGTCGAACTACTCAGCACGCCCCCCGATAAATAACCATTGACTGGCGTCACTTTGATATTGGTAGCTGGCTCAGGAGCGCGATATTTATTACTCCAAAAGAAATCAGAGAAAGCTGTGCTTTTAATATTTCCCGCTTTATCAACCATAACAAAGGAGTACGCAGATTTGTTCGCACTCTCGTAGTAAGCGTTGTAAATTTCGTTATTCATGCTTCTTGGAATGTCAAATACAATTTGCGTGTCTTGGGCACTTATCGTGCTCTGCTTTAAAATTGTCGTGCCATTTTTTTGAATTGCAATATACCCCCCCGTCATATCACCCGCCACAACCGGAAATTGAATCTGCCCTATCCCATAATTCAGCGATTGATACCCGTAAGAACTTGGTTCAAGGAACCAATAGGTCGTTGCTTTTATACCTTGATACTTATCAGGGAAAATCGGCAAGGTCGTGTCTTGGTCAAAACTTAATGCGCCACCCGCCCTGCCTTTCGTGCCAAAATAATCTTCCACTTGCGCACTGATTGTTTTCTTACCGTCACTACCCCAGTCAGCGCCAGCAGGCACAGTCACCGTCACTTTTTGCGCGGCGACATCGGCAGCAGTTAACTCCTTGGTTGCCAACACGTTTAGACCATTCACTAAAAGATTTACCTTATAACCAGCATACGTTTGCAAGTCTTTCAAATCGACGCTAACCGCAACACCGGCGCGCGTATCGGCGTAATTGATACCATCTGTCGCATCGGGAATTGACACCACCTTGCTCACATTCAATGAAGCGGGGCTGGTTGTAGCAGTGATTGAAGTCAGTAACTTACGCGCGATCTCAAAACCAGTGCCTTGACTATATTTGGCTTGCTTCTCTGTCGAGTCCAAACCCGCGGTAAATGAAGTCGACCACTCAAGCTTGCGGATAACCACCCAGGCATCACTTGAAGGTGCCGTCGCACCATTTAAAATCGCCAGCGCTGCCACACCCTTACGCACAGCACCACTGTCTATTTGTTTCACCCAATAATCTAAGCCAGCCGGGTCTGCTTCGTGGGCAAATAAATTTCTGTACAAAGCCCCGACAAAATCACTGGTGCTTTTGTTTTCGTACACCAGTTTATATTCAACTTGTTCACTAAACGATTGCGCCAAGTCCTGCATCGTAATCAAGCCACGACTTAACTGCCCCTCCCAATAGGCCAGTCCCGCCACATCGGCAGGACGATTGAAGTAAGCGATATAGAGTTTTTGTATGGTATCAGTGTTGGCAGACATGGCTTTGGCAATTCAGCAAAATTATGAAAACGCAAATTTTACTGAATATTTGAGCTTTCGTATCATATTTTGTCTTTATATAACACGTTGCCAGATCGTATATCGTTGCACCAAACACAAAACGCCAAGATAGTAACTGGAAGTTTGCCAGATGAATGATCACCCTCATCTAACTTCAGCAATTTCATTGGCTTTGCCGCACTATCCACGGACAAATTCGTCTTAAACTTTGCTTTACTTCGCTTTATGTCAGGATTTGCTCCGCAACTTTAGCAAATGTCTAGTCTCTGTGCTTGCAAGCCATGCATATTATGCCTGGACATCCACGTCAACACCCCAATCAACGACTTGAGGAGTTGAGTTGCCCGGGAACCAAATTGCTAGTAATTTCTATGCATGGCGATATAGTCAGTTTTCAAATGCCTCAAGTTCCCGGATACAACGATAGGCTCTCGTACCAGGCGCTGGAAGCTCGAGCCCGCGATGTTGCAGCACTATAGTTAGCCATCACGCCAACCGTAACAACCATTTGGCGCAGTAGCAATCACTGTTCTTAATTGCCCCTGCAAACGCTGATGTCGAAGGCTTTGAAGACGCAATACCCCTCTCAAGCTCTGCCGCTGGGCATTTGTGCATTTTGTATCGTACTTAGTTTTTCGGTACGATTTACTGCGCTATATTTGATAGCAACGGCATGCGATATTTAAAATCCCCTCGAACCAGGCCTGTTACCAACTGCCGCCGGATTTTCATGTTCCACCACGAAAACCAAGCATCTCGTGGGTAATTGGTGGGTAAATTGTGTGTAATTTGTGTGTAATGACAGCCTGAAATTTACGTTTTTTTGGGTATTTTTGCAAGTTTTTGATTTTTAAGAACCCGCTGGAAACCCGCATGAAATAAGGCTTTAGGAGGATTTGGGGATTTTTGAATTTAGAGGCCTGGTCCCGCCGACAGGAATCGAACCTGTATCTTACGCTTAGGAGGCATACGTTCTATCCATTGAACTACGGCGAGACGCGGGCGGATAGGAATATCCGTTGAGGGCGCCATCTTACCGTTAGTTACACAAACACGCAATCAATCGTCAATCCAGAGCTGGGTTTCACGATGATACTCCCCCTCTGTTCGAGCTAAAAGCGGGGCATGGATTGACAAAGGGGTCAGCAAACGGTAATATTCTCGTCTTCGGAGTGTAGCGCAGCCCGGTAGCGCATCTGCTTTGGGAGCAGAGGGTCCAAGGTTCGAATCCTTGTACTCCGACCAGGTTTCAAAAGCTTTGTTAATTACAACAGAGTTTTAGTCTCGATCAGATATCGTCATTATTATGGAGTGATCTGGACGGGATACTTAAAAAGTTTTTCGGAGTGTAGCGCAGCCCGGTAGCGCATCTGCTTTGGGAGCAGAGGGTCCAAGGTTCGAATCCTTGTACTCCGACCAAAATTAAGCCAGCTTTATGCTGGCTTTTTCTTTTGCTCTTTCTTTTTCTAGCCGCTAGCCCCCCGAACTTGGCGATTACGCAAGTCGCTACATATTCACCAAAGTGATTGTACGTCCAGCTCGCCAGGCATTTGCATAGCCATGCAAGGCAGTCTCAGCAGACTTAGATGACAAGCAGATACCAGCGCTATCAGTAGCACTGATACGCATAACCAAATTGCTTAGACTATGCGCAGGCTATCACCGCGAGAATTTCAATACTGGGAGTGAATGCCGCCGTACTAGCAAGCGCTAAGCCTGGACTGCATCCTTGGCTGCACTTGCTGCAGCGAGGACTTTAAAGTGCGGTTTTACGCAAAATCAAACGCAAATCCTGCCCTATGATTTGCTGATCGATAAAGCGCCAGTGGCTGGCATCTTGCAATGCGCTTAGCTCGGGTAAATTCAGCATGGCACGTCCTGGCCCCAGCAAAGTGGGCGCCAGATACAGCACGATTTCATCGACTAAACCGGCTTGCAATAAAGCGCCATTTAATTCGGCACCCGCCTCAGCATGCACGGTATTGATCTGACGTGCTGCCATGGCTTGCAAACAAGCGCGTAAATCGACTTGGGTTGTCGTTGCACTCGCTGCAGGCAAGGCCAGTAATTCAGCCTGGTTTTGCAATGCTTGCTGCGCCTCACTTAAGCTGCCCTCAGCCAGCGCATGCACCAGCACCACCGCACCTTGCCCTGGCGTTGTTGCCGATTGCAATAAGCGTGAGATCGCGGGCGTGCGCAAGCGGCTATCGAGTACCCAGCGCTGCGGCTGGATTATTTTTTGCACCGGATCTGTGCTTGCCAGATCGCGCACATTCAACAGCGGATCATCCGCCAACACCGTGCCGCTGCCGGTTAAGATGGCATCCGCCTGGGCGCGCCAGGCATGGCCATCGGCACGTGCTGCTGCGCCAGTAATCCATTGGCTTTGACCGTTGTTTAAGGCAGTTCTACCATCGAGGCTGGCGGCGATTTTTAAGCGCAACCAGGGCAAGCCTTGTTCCATGCGCTTATAAAAGCCGAGGTTTTGTTCACGCGCCTGATCGGCAAATAATCCAGCGCTGACGACTATCCCAGCTGCGCGCAAAATTTGCAAACCCTTGCCCGCCACCAGTGGATTGGGATCGAGCATCGCCACCACCACGCGCGCTACACCCGCTTCGACCAGGGCCAGCGCACACGGCGGCGTGCGGCCATAATGGGCGCAGGGTTCGAGCGTGACGTAAGCGGTCGCTCCTGCCACGGTTTCGCCTTGTGCCGCAGCATCACGCAAAGCTTGCACTTCGCCATGAGCCTGCCCCACTGCCTGGGTCCAGCCGCGCCCCAGCACGCGCTGCTCACGCACCAAGACGCAACCGACACGTGGATTGGGTGAGGTTTCGCGACCAGCATTTTCAGCCAGTTGCAACGCTTGCTGCATGAAGTGCTGATCGACCGCAGAAAAATCCGGGTGCTGGGCAGGGCTAAACTGGCTCATGCTTAGTTCGCTTTGATACTAATACTCGGAAATTTCGCCGACATATCGCGCGCTTTATCAGCCACGCGCACCGCAACCTGGCGCGCAATCGCTTGATAAATGGCGGCGATTTCGCTCTCGGGTTGCGCCACCACGGTGGGCACGCCACTATCTGCTTGTTCGCGTATCGCCATCGTCAGCGGCAAGCCACCGAGGAAAGGCACGCCAAAATCGGCGCACATTTTTTCAGCGCCACCGCTACCAAAAATCGCTTCATGATGACCGCAATTCGAGCAAATATGAGTACTCATGTTTTCGACGATGCCGAGAATAGGAATGCCGACTTTTTCAAACATGCGCAAGCCTTTGCGCGCATCGAGCAAGGCCAGATCTTGTGGTGTGGTGACGATCACGGCACCCGTTACCGGCACTTTTTGCGACAGGGTTAATTGCACGTCGCCGGTGCCTGGCGGCATATCGACGATCAGGTAATCGAGGTCTTGCCAATTGGTTTGCTGCAGCAATTGCATCAAGGCTTGCGTCACCATGGGACCGCGCCAGACCATGGGTTGATCGGGGTCGATTAAAAAGCCGATCGAGGCAACTTGCACGCCATGGTTTTGCATAGGCTCCATGGTTTTGCCATCCTGACTTTCAGGCTGACCGCTGATTCCAAATAATAAAGGTTGCGAGGGGCCATAGATGTCGGCGTCGAGTACGCCCACCCGCGCCCCTTCAGCAGCCAATGCCAGTGCCAGATTCGCGGCGGTAGTCGATTTACCAACGCCGCCTTTGCCCGAGGCAACCGCGATAATGTTTTTCACGCCTGGCAATAATTTCACGCCACCTTGCACGGTATGGGCGACGATTTTGCTATGGATGTTAACTTCCAGCTGCGCCTCAGGCTGTATGCTTTGCAGCAGCGGCAAAATCAAATCATGAAACACCACACGCTGACTTTTTGCCGGATAGCCGAGTTCCAATTCCAGTTGCCAGACTGCGCCTTGTTGTTGCAGCGATTTGATGGCTTTGCTGGCTTGCAGGGTTTTGCCGGTATTCGGATCGGTGATGGCAGCGATTTGTTGCTGTAATTGTTGCAGTTTTGGATCAAGTGGCTGGCTAAACATAATCATCCTCTGGCAAGCAAAGCTTGCTGATTTAGTTATAACAGGGCTTAAGCTTAGCTTGGCTGTATCAAGTAAGCACTTCAGCGTTCGCTAAGTCCTGCATAAATTGCTGGCAGGCGGGGCTGCTCTGCCCCACCTGGGAAAGGCGTAAGTCTAACTGATTTCAAGCTTGATCGTATTGCACCGCGCCTGATAAGACCACGAAACAAGGCCACGAATAGGGCACTTCTAAAAACCACCTAAAAACCGCAAAAAACTGAAAGCTCAGAGTTT
>JAYSEN010000002.1:0-402374 GCA_041913845.1 Undibacterium sp. | reverse complement strand
ACTCTGAGCTTTCAGTTTTTTGCGGTTTTTAGGTGGTTTTTAGAAGTGCCCTTTAATATCGTGCTCAATCTTGAGCATATTGTATTGGCTCGCAATCTATCAACTACGTTGAAACCAACAAGTGATGAAGCAACTTACTCATCATCCCATCAGATATCGCCTTCAAAGCGCCGCCCCCCTTGAATCCGCCAATAAAAATATAGGCATGTCGCTGTAGGAAAGCCAAATACGGCAAAACAAAGCAAGGGATAAATCAGGTACAGTGAACTACCCAAAACTTCGCGAAGCAACTCAAATGATATCGCCCAAAGCCCGAGAAATGGCGTAGCAGCAATGAGCAACATCAAAATATCGACGGAATTGACGGAACATCTTAGGCGCATTTTTACTCCCAAATTCAGGCCATGTGGCGATGGCCTGCCACGCTGATCAGCCTGCGAGATAGTAACAAATTTTTATCTTTATTTTCTATTTTATTATTCGCTGAGTTGCACCTGACAACCCACTTCAATTTTAAGCATAGCCAGCCTGGAATTTGTCGCGCTTAGTTAAAAAAATACGTTCATGATGTATGCTGCGGGAAGTAATTTTACTTCGATATTGAGCGCATTTAGAGATTGCGCCCGATGGAGACAGCGCCTCAAATCTTCGACAGCCTGAGTGTGTCCTCGGGGCTCACCCGGTCCCGCTTCAGTTTTCATGATAAGCAGCGTAACCCTGTGACTGTTACCCCATTATTCGAACTGAGCACAGACTAAGCGCCGTTTCTCAATCGCACGGCATAGTCTATCAGCGACCATAATTTGAGACACAGAGTTGACCAAATCAACGACCACAGACGTAGTATTATTCAAGGTGGTGATCCATTCCATCATTGCTGCAGATCCGTGCCAGCCATGCTGACTGGTCGGCTGAATTCAAACCTTAAACCGCAAATCCAAGAGGGATTGCATGATCTACTTTCGTATTCTCGCCGTGTTTATCGCCTTGCTCGGTCTCAGCGGACAGTGTTACGCCTATAGCGGCCCCCCATCATTCTCAGTGAGTTCCGGCAAAATTATGATTCTGCCTCCGACAGATGATCAGCGTGAGGAACAATGGCGCGGTGCCTATGGAAAATCATTCAAGTCTGGGAAATGGCTGGCTCTGGTTTGCAATGCGGACAAGTGCAGACTCGCGCCAGTGATGTTGAAGGTCATAAACTACCGTCGACCAAAAGGAGAGATCCCAGAAAATTTTATTTCACATGCAATGAGGTGGGATTTATCGGCTATCCACAAGGACGAAAATATTGTGATGTTTGTCTTGCCACAGTCTGGCCTGCTGCCTGGCACAATTCAGACCTGGTATGTATTACAAAACGGTGGCACGGCCCTCTCGCTGTTTGGAACAGCGAAAACAGGTGAAAAAACCGTAATTGTTACGAAGCTGACAGACAAACCTGAACGTCAATCCGTTCTTGTGCCAAAGGAGGTCACGAACAGAAGCTGCTCAGAAGCACAAGCAGCTAAGGATGAGTGCGAGAGGAAAACATTCCGCGTACATCTGCAGGAAGGCAAAATCTTTCAATGGCTAGGCGCTCCATTGACATCGCGTTGTTATCCGTTGGATGGTAATCACGGAATTCCCACCAGTTACTTGAGATGGGTTGGCGATCTCGATCAAGACCTAAAGCCCGACTACTTCATCTATCTTAGTGCCTACGACGGTTATATCTTGATGCTTTCTTCACTTGCAAAGCCCGGGCAACTGGTTGGCGAAGCCGGACGTTATAAGCCGTGGTTCTCATGCGATTGAAGAATTTAGTGCGTACTACAAAGGTGAGGGATCAACCAAATACAGTGCGCATTATTTACGCCCACGTTCAAGCCATCTGGCGATGGCCTGCCACGCTGAAAAACCTGCGAGATAGTAACAAATTTTCATCGCTATTTTTAATTTATTAGTCGCAGAGTTTGCTGTCGATCTTCGACTTAGCAAAGCATGCTCTGCATTCAAACGCAAGCCAGTCACACACTGCTAAAATAGCGCAAACTAAGAAAAGTAGTCTCTGCAGAGATCTGGCACTACATGACTGAGTCGCCGCACGGCTAGTTAAATGCCCTGCCCGCAGCAATAAAAACAAGTAAGCCTTTGAATTTATTAGGTATAAACCACTATGAAAATCGCCGCCTGGAATCTTCATTTCCAGGTCGATACGTTCCAATACGTCTCATGCATCCTTGGAACACTGAGCACCAGCTTGATTTTCAATTCCCCGCTGTGTCAAGATGACTCTCTACATGACGCATAAATTGGGTAGCTAGGTGGGTAGCTATCAACTACCCAGCGAGCTAGCTACCCACCCCTAAAAAATGAGGTTAACTTGGCAAAGACCACCCACCTACTTAGTGACATCCAAATTAGAAATTGGATTGCAAAAAAAGAGGCAGTTGCCCGTTCAGACGGCGATGGTTTGACATTCACTTTATCTGCTTCCGGCACAGCAACCTGGGTCTTACGTTTCCGAGTTGGCAAAGGACGCCGACGTGAGGTTACAATTGGAAATTACCCAGACATTTCATTAGCAACAGCCCGCGAAAAAGCCCGCTCTCTCCGCGTAGCAATTGACGAGGGACGTGATCCAGCGCTGGAAAAGAAAGAAGAAAAAAGCCGCACCCTCGCTGCCTGGACAGTTAGCGAGCTGATCGCCGACTACAGAGAAAAGTGCTTAATAGCACCGGAATATGCGAAAAACACCATCGCTTATAGAAATAGAGATTACGATCAAATCATCATACCCTACCTGGGTTCACGGCCAATTGAGCGAGTTACATCCATTGATGTTGTATCAATGCTAATCAAATGCAAACGTACCTGGACCGCAAGCAAACGTATTCTCACTTCTCTATCCAAGCTGTTTGATCACGCATGCGGTTTAAAGATTATTGCAGCGAATCCATGTGTCGGCATCAAGCTCTCGTCTATTAAAGGACCACGCCCGCAGGTACGTAAGCGTGTTATGTTGCTTGAAGATGAGCTACGAGTGCTGCTGCCTGAAATTGACTTAATTGGGCTAGAAAATTCGTATGCTTTCCGCATCTTGCTGGCTACTTGCGTGCGTGGCATCGAATTAGCAAAAGCAAAAAAAGAGCACGTTTTTCTTGATCGCGGCGTCTGGTGGATCCCCGAAGAATCTGTTAAAACCCGTCGTGGGTTTCTCGTTCCCCTCACTCCGGTTGTCATAAAGTGGTTCCGTGCGCTCTTTGATCTATCGGGTGAGTCTATCTACGTCTTACCCGCAAGATCTGAGCGCCGTCGACGCAACCAAAACGGCGACACTCATGTAGGAACAACTACCCTCTGGGCTTCAATCAAGCGCGCCTTTGACCGGCATGACATCGAAATTCGCCGATTTACGCCACACGACACACGCTCAACGGCCAAAGGTCATTTACGTAACATGGGGGTGTCCCATGAAATCTCAGAAGTGGCCCTAAATCATACATTAGGCAGCATGGACGCGATTTACGACGTGCGAGACGAAATCCCAGAGCGCCGCGAAGCATTAGAGAAATGGTCAGAGTTTATCGAGGCATGTGAAACCGGAGCCCCGACACCATCATTTGTCAAACCAACGCCTAATAACATCATTCAGTTGTTTTCAGTTGCATAGTAAGCATTGTCTTAAGTTATGAAAAACTGCAAGCGCGATCGACCGATGATCTAAGCTTTTCCGGTAGAGTGAGTAGCTTACTTATTCAGCAAATTGATACCTATTTCGGTTTTACACATCGGACCCAGTTTTTGAAATGAGAAATTCACATGCCTAGCACGTTGAGCCGGATACGATACTTCAACCACACCGAGGTGGATGAGTGGTTTAAGTCACACGCCTGGAAAGCGTGTGTAGGTTAATCCCTACCGGGGGTTCGCCCCTTCTCCGCCATAATATGCTTTAAAATCAAGCACTTAGATTTTAAGACTGTCATTATTTTGGGATGTTTTTGGGCTGTTATAGCCTCAGAATGACAACTTAATGCCAACATTCTAAAGCCTGACATTTGTCAGGCTTTTTGTTTTTCAACATTTTTCCAAGCAAAAGAAAATAATTAAGTGAATCCTTAGAAAATTAATCTTGCTCTTTGATGCGAATTGTCATTTTGTTGATTGCAAGCTGAATTTTCCCCATATCTGAGGAGGTTAGTACCAGGCGTCCAGGCCTAAACTTAAACCATGTCAACTCCTTGAGTTTCTCAACATCCTTGCCAAGAGTTGCAAAATCATGAGCAATCGCGTTCCGTATTATTCTAATATCGCCCATCACATCGCATTGAACTTGGTTCGTACTTACACCTAACTCCAATGCAATTTCCTTCCTGGCGTTGTCATTCCAAGCGACGAAAATCCAGCACAATATGCCATGAGCAACTATCTGACTTATAGGGCCATCCAATTTCATTCCAGCTCTAAGTTGCACCAAAGGAAACTCTGAGATAACTTGTCCACTCTCTACATCAAATAGTGTCTGAGTCTTCCCTCCCGAGATCTTCTCATCTGAATAGTCTATTTCAGCCAACTTGGAAAGGCCAATATTTGCTAAATGGTATGAGGAATGAAAACGTTTGGCTGTGTCTTTGAATTTTTCTAATGCATACGGGATGGACAATTTACCTCCTAATAAGTGCACTCAGCGCCTGCTGTGGTCAAACCCACTAGAGCGATAAGCTAGTCTGTCTGGTCAATGAACATTGACGGATTGCACAGGCTAAGCGTAGTCCCCAAAAATTACTCAAGATTGGAAAAAAACTGATGCCTCATAATAGCTATCTTAACTCGATTGACTTTTTGACTCGCCAAATTTGGCGTGTACTTTCCTCAAAACAATTAAGTCCGATGAAATTTGCGTAACAAGGTCAATAGCAGACTGAGCGACTATTTTTAAGTCATCTATTTCTTTATCATCAATAGGGGTACCTGATTGCCTACGTTTAAATTCGTATAAGTATGCTTGATGTGCACAAAAATTACGCCACTTTTCAATTCTCCTTAATTCATTAATAAGCTGATTATTAATCGATATACTAGAGAACCACTTTATCAGTTTGCCAAGAGGTGCGTCATTTATCGAATTAGGTTCAAACTTGAAGGTTAGTGGTTGCGGCACGACATTATTGATAATTTCATATGACAATCCTATGTAAATTTTTAACGCCTCTTCGATCATTTGGAATGAAAAGAGCGCCTTCCGCACTAATTGCGGATATGTTTCACTTGAATTAACCATCGACTTAGCCTTATTTTTGATTCCTAACATTAAATTTATCGATTAGCACTAAACCAAAAATTTGATAATCCCATAAATTTGACAGGCGATTTATACAGGCTCACTTTACAATATTGTGTCAATCAATTCGATTCAATTATTTATTGAATTTGAAGCCATAGCCCTAAAGGATTACTTCAGTTCATTTACCGCCTATGCCGCTTTGATAGTTGTATCCAATACTCATTTGCAGCATTGTTAATTGTACTGTCTCCATTAGCAGAGCAATATCCCTGCAAGAAACCAACAATATCCGCCGAAGTCTGCCTTGCAAGAAGATCGATGTTTTTGTTGGCATATAGGTAGAAGTTTAGTCCACTGATATAGCCTAACACCCATAATTCAATATAGCTTGCAGCGTCAGGAAGACGTTGTTTTAACTTTACATAGTCTGAACATGAACTACCTCCCGGACCAATATAGGTGTTTGCCAGCGCCACCGGACTTATTCCTGCAA
This sequence comes from Undibacterium sp., assembly GCA_041913845.1. Taxonomy (GTDB): domain Bacteria; phylum Pseudomonadota; class Gammaproteobacteria; order Burkholderiales; family Burkholderiaceae_D; genus Undibacterium. Next base: position 396,612 of record JAYSEN010000002.1, on the reverse strand, counting down.
CCAGCGCGATAAGAGAGATAACCAAGCCCCTTTTACAAAATTCAAAGTGATTCATTAAGTTACCTCTTTAAATGTTTAGCCAATTACTTAAGCCATGTGTGATTTAATTTTTGAAATACTAAAATAATCGATCAATTAATAAAAGACAATTTAGTAAAGGTGCCGACCAGTATCTCTACCATATTCGCTAAGTTATTTGACACTATCCAATTCCTGTGCAACTTTGCCTTTTACAGCCCTCGGCGTAGTCATCATCACCCGCTCACGCGCATCCATACGCAACTCACGAACCCGCTTAATCACCCCAGCCATATTCACCTTAACTGGCGTATCCGGATTTCTTGAATTCCAGGCGTCGCGCATCGCCCTTGCTTCGGCTACTTTCTCAACATCTTGCGATGCCAGCCCTTGCGCCCAATGCTCCTGGATCGCCGACGAGGCTGCTTTAGTCTGAGCAATCAGATCCATAGCCTGCATCTTGGCATTTTGTACCCGCGCGACTGAATTAGGCTGGAACCCTATCATCTTCATCAGTGCTTCAAATGGCGTGGTGTCGATCACTTTATAACCACGCTCATCGCGATAGGCTCCTTTGTCCAGCATATCGATACCCTTTTCGATATTCCTCATAGAGCCCGGTAACAGATCGGTAACGCCATCAACAACTTTGCCCGACGCCACTTTGCTCGCGGCGCTGTAAGATCGTTTTGCAAAATCTCCCGGTGCGCCGAACAACTCCAAAACGTCATTAGTGTGATTCGCTTTATTGGCCAACAAACCGGTGCCGGGAATTAAGTTACCCAAGCCAAAGCGGCCAGCCACGTCAATCGGCATACCAGGTAAGCCGCTCAACCCTTTCAAAACCACATCGGCACCACTGTGGCCAAGGGTATCGATCAATAACTGTTCCTTCGCGCGCTTGGAGCTGAAGTTATATCCCAGGCGTTGCAATACGCCATCAATCAGATCTTCCACGTCCTGCTCAAACGGCAAGCCATCCAAACCAGACATAACCAGCAATACGCCCAACATCAACAGCGCAGCCATCTTCCCTTGCTCGCCATTTTTAGCCATACGCATCAACAGCTCAACATACTGAATCGAGAACTGTTTAAACGTCATGGCAATCGAACCCAGCATGGTTCTTGCCCAACGCGGCCTGTTCCCGGCATTGTAAATACCCTGAGTCTGTGCAATTGCATCAACCGCGAATTTTTCTGGATTATCCATCCCTTCATCCAAGGCGGTGCGGTAAGCGGCGATAAACGTCAACTTACGATTAATGCTCTCCGCCGTCGAAAACAGCATGCCCCAGGCTAAATAGAATTTCTGCAGCGCGTTATTGGCTTTGGCCTTCGCATCCCCCACGGTCGTGCCATCGCCTGATTGCAGTAACGCCCGTCCCGAAGCCTGGGCCTGCAAGTGAAACACCTCCTGCGGCGAGATCACACCGCGCTCTTCTGCCAGTCGGATCGCCTGATCTAGCTCAGCATCACCCGTCGTGCCGGCACGCAGGTCATTGAGCGCCTGCATCATGCGCGATGCCGCCTTCGCCGCCCCGCCCCATTGCGATAAATACGGGAAGGTCATCATGAGCGGCTGAGTCAGGTTCACCGCAGCAGACGCAATCGAACCGCCCAAATACTGGGCAAACATCAAACCACCCAGCTTATTCGCGGCAGTTGATGGGTTCTGAACATGCTCCAGCATTTGCATGGCCGCATCTTTAACGTCGCCCTGGCTCGGTGGGATGGAATCAATCGCGTTTTTAATCTCGGCAGAATTTAAGTTGCAGGCGGTAACGCGGGCGTTGGAGGTTAAAAAGCTAGCCAGGGCGCGAACCGCATTCGCATCAAAACCCGCGACACCTTTACGATGGATCAGCCGTTTTAGTGCGCTATTGTTGTTGATAACCGACCGTAAATATTCCTGAAAAACCCGGTCTGACTCTTGATTGCCATCCGCATTCAAACCAAGTAACTCACCAAATATTGCCAGGGTATCAGGGGTCACACCGTCCATCAGCTTATGCTCTAAAGTCGACACCGTACCGCGGCGTACCTTAGCATCGGGATACTCGGTCTGTAATTCGCGCAAGGCTTTGGCCGCATCCGAACTACTCTCATACAAACTAAAGAACAAACGCTCGCCAGTCTGGCTGGTCACGTCCACCGTGTGTTTGCCATACCGCATGAGTGGCGCATAGCCTTTGGCTTGCAGGCTCTGTACCCGATCTCGTATCGCCATGAAATCATCGATACGAGCGTCAAAGTACGCGCTGCGTTCCGGCTGTATGTCTTTATAGTCGGTAAAACGAGCGATCAGATAGTCGGCCGCGTCATCCAGTGAGGTCATCGCCATGATTTTTTCTTGGTAAGCATCCGCCTCTTTGCCACCAACGCGCAATAGCTGGCTGGCACCAAGCTGGTCTAAGCTGGCATCCGCCGCCGCCCGGAATTCACGGTATAGGGTAATTTGATGCTCATTCGCACCATAGCGCTCGCGAAGCTCAGCATCCGTCCAAACCAAACCGGCATCACTCGCCTGCTCAGCCTCAATCACTTCGCCTTGATTATTTCGCGTGAAATTTAATGTGCCCTCAAATACCGCCGCATTCAAGACCTTCATGTCATCAGTGGCGAGTGGTTTCTTCAGCATATCGCTGAACTGTTCAAGACGCGGCAATAAAGTTGGCGCATGGTTCGCCGCTTCAGCCGCATAAAGGGAGGTGTCGCTGATGAGTTTTTGCACCGCGTCGAACACACGTGCAAAGTGGCGATTTTTTTGCGCCAGGTTGTACATGGTGCCGACCGTTTTATCCCACCAGCTCAATTGCCCATCACTTTGGCTAAAGTAATCCCCTACCGTGTGGCCCGAGGGTAAAACCACCCCAGCTAAGTTTTGAGTCAGGCCGCCAACGGCGCCGCTGGAGTAGAACAAGGGGCGGTTTCTTGCATTGCCTTGAGCTTGATGTCCAGATTGATCGCCATTCTCAGCCGTATCTCTGGCGGACACATAGTCGCTGAGCTGCTCGCGCAACCGAACCAATAGTCCGAGGGCGTCCCGTCCGGCAGGTCCGGTGGGGCGTGACTGTAACACGGCAGATGTGAATGCAAATCGCGCCAGTGTATCGCCACCCGCCGATGCTGTTCGCGCCAGTCCAGCCTTTGCCAATCCATGTAAATCTTCTCGAACAAGGCGCGTTCCTCCATCGGCGATAAATCCGCGAGTCGCTTGATCATAGGTAATTCCACCGATTCCCCCGGCATTCTCAATATTCTGTACAGTAACTTTGATTAAGTTTAGCACATTGGCGACCGGGTCCGAGTAGTCCCAAGGCAAGGGAGCAATGCCGTTTTTCTTATTACCACGTACCTGATAAGGATGTGGTGCAATGTGTTCGGTCGTACCAAACTTCAACGCACTGGATAGCATATGTTCCGAGCGCCGCAACATTGCCACGTGCGAAATCCCAGCCGGATCACCAATAAAGACACGCCCGGTATTAAAGGCAAAATTGGCCGCAATATGGTATATCTTCGCGCCGTGGCCACGCCCTTCCGTTAGCAAGGAAACGTCGATCCAGACATCTTCCTTACCATCGGCCACTTCGCCATTCCAACCTGGTCGCTCAGTGATCTTGTCGACCATTTCATTGTCGGCGTTCATTTCATAGGCATACAAGCTGGGCCCATAGCGATTAACTGGCCTAACAACAATGCGCGCCGTGGTACGATTACCATCAGGCAGTGTCAACACATAGCGTGTCTCACCAGGCATGGAATTAACTTGCTTGACTTCAATCAGAGGATCAACATCCTTCGCAATCGCTTCAACCGTCATACCAGAAGAGCGCTTATAGCGGAATGCGTCGCCAATCTCGCTAATTTCCCGCAGTACCTTTTCAGGCAAAGTGCCATCGCTGTTGTAAAGCGCCTTGCCGACTTCACTTAAATTGGCAAAAGCGCGCTCATTCGATTCCACGACGGCTTGCTTTGCCTGATACAGCAAGTTCAATGTCTCAGCCTGGCTGGCATTTTCTAACCAGTTGGCGATCTGATCTAAACCCACCTTTCTGAGTAAGGCTTGCAAACGCGCCGCAAAACGTTGCCAACCAGCGATTTCCACGCCAAGGCCAGCCATATCGGCTAACACCTCCTCGATGGAGCGTGCAATAAAATCAACTTGGCTACCTAATTCAGCTTGGCCAGGATGCAGTTCGCGCCATTCTTTGGCCGCCGCCGCTAAGCGCTTATTGTTTTTTGCCAGTGCGATTAAGGCAGCATTGATCTCTGCCCCAAGAATCCGGCGCAAGCCAGCATGACCTAACACCTCATGGAAAAGCGTAAACTGGGTATCTGCTTCATCGCGAAGGTGATCGGCCACTAGATACACCTTGCCTTGAAAGTAAGCCCCACGCGCGTCATCGGGGGCAACAAACGGCAATTCCCCAACCGATTGCACTATTTCAATATGCGGGGCATTCTTCCAGGATAGGCTTATTTTGCTGACAAAGGCAGCGACTTGCTCAGCCTCTAAGCGAGGTTTGTGCTTAAAATTTGACCGACTATTCGCTGATGCTTTTGAAAAAAAGATGGCACCATTTCGACCATCCAGACCACCCGTCGCCCCCGTGCTTCGCAGCCAATGTAAACCTACATGCTGTTCGCCTGTCCATGCTCTCAATCTGGCATGAATATCGCCCAGTAACGGCAATAGTTCGGAAGGATGAGCGCCTTTAAGCCGAGTCCAGAACTCGACATTATCCTCATCCAAATACTGAATCTTTTTGTTTTTTCCAGTTGCGGGCTCAGCCCAGCCCAGTTTTACAAACTCTTGATAGGTATCACTTAAAGAAGGCAAGCTACTAATAGCAAAATCGCCATTTCGCTCAACTTCAATTGTTAGGGCTGGGTGATCAGTCAGGTCTTGCTCAACTTGTTCTTTGCCGTAAACGACAATTTTGAGATGTTCACCACCAAACCAGCTAACTATTTGCCCTTCGGTGCTGAACGCGCTGAAGGGCCCCAGAGTGCTTTCAATCGTTCTAAAGACTCTTGGATCTCCTCCGGTGTCGTCGGTGGCAAGTTTCGAGTACCCATTAATCTTGCGGACGGTGGCAGAATTGGGAAGGTACCTGGTGGTGCCCGCTTCGAGAGTGGATACGAAAATGGATAGGGCATTTGTGTATTTTTCGTAGTCTTCTCGTCCATAGTGCTCACCATACATGCGTTTGAAGTCATCTATTGTAAACTCTTGCCGTAGCTTTGCAGAAAAATTGTCATCCCCAGCCTCGCTTCTCGAAAATACCGGTGCCTGCCTTTCTGTATAAGCGCTATGTATCGAGCCCTTTTCAATATGCCGCCGTGCTTTGGTCAAAACCTGGGCCACTTCAGCCATAGTCTTGCCTTCCATCCAGTCCGCAATTTTGGTCAGGCCGATAGCACGCAATAATGACTGAAGCACACTTAAGAACCGCGCACCATCGCGTAACACCACCCCGCTGCCAGCCACATTGGCCAACACTTCCTCAAGTGACAACAAATAGAATTCGTCATCACTCAAATGACCTTGAAGGTCGGCGTTTTCTTGCCGCCATAGCGCGGCCTGGCCTTGCAAGTTTTGGTTTTTGGTCGCAAGACTACGCAGCACAGTATCCAGATCTTGGCCAAACAGGCCACGCAAGCCTGCATGCCCTAATACCTCGTGAAAGAGGGTAAATTGCGTGTCCGCTTCATCACGAAGATGGTCAGCAATCAGATACACCTTGCCTTGGAAGTAAGCCCCACGCGCGTCATCGGGGGCAGCAAACGGTAATTCCCCTACCGATTGCACTACTTCAATATGCGGTGCATTCTTCCAGGATAGGCTTATTTTACTGACAAAGGCAGCGACTTGCTCAACCTCTAATCTGAGGGAGTTTCTACCTTCTTGTGACGTTGAAAGCGCGGATCGTCCGGACGAATGTTCGCCGCGAACCATTGCTCGAATCGCGCCTCGTCCTGACGGAAGTCCTCGCTCATGTCCTCGAACTCCTCCAGTGTCAACACCCTCGCCAAGTCGTTGCCCCGTCGTGCTAAATCTTGGCGATCCTGTTCCAGCTGTTGACTCACCTGCTGCCGGTATTCCTCGGTCCAGGTTGGATTCCGTCGCCACTGCTGCCCGGAAGGCGCTGTCATCTTTGAGGCTTGCGAGGTATCGTGCTTCAGACTGTGTGAGTCCGTCGAAGCTGTAGCCAGTTCTTTTTTCGAATTGTTGTTCCAGGTGGCCGAATCGCTCACGTAACGCCTCTAACGTCGATGGTTCTAGCCCGATTTTAGCACTGTACTGCTTGCCGGACAAAACCGTTGCGCCGATAACCCTACCACCATTATCTTCAATGTAACGTTTCAACGCGTAGATTGTGCCGCCCTGTGTCAGGGTATCGTCGAGTATCAGGTAATCCTGCCCCTGTTGAACAGGTCCACGAAACTTGGGTCGATTAAAAATCCGCTCCAAGCCATTGTTTTGGGTTCGTTTTGACGCTGTATCTTGAAAAAGTGAGTGATCAACAGGTAAATTCAGTGCCTTACCCAAAATCAATGCAGCCGCCTTAGGAATACGGTTACGCCCTGAACTCTCGGGCGCTTGAATCGGGGCGATCAGTGGTTTTTTCTTGCCGACCAGCTCCGCCACGCTATCCACATAAGCTTGATTGATAAGATCATCCACTACCCTGACCGCTGCCTGTAAATCCCCAGCCTTAGCCGCCACATAATCGGGATGCATCGCAAGCGTGCCCAATGCCCCAGCAATCACCACATTCGGAAAACGCTTTTGCTCATTGTCGATTTTGAATGCGGGTTCAATCGCGTTAAAGGCAAACTTTTCGGCAGTTAGCGGTTCATTTCTCGCTAATTTATCGAAGGTATCGATAACAAGTTGCCGTGCTTTTTCTGTAGGCGCAAACGACCTCCAGACACGGGCTGCCTCATAAAAACCCAATAAATCAGCCAATTTAGCTATCCAACTCGCAATCCGTCGTATCGTGCTGGATTTGATGGAATGCTGCTTAAACTCTGTACCTGTTGCTTTGAGGTGAGCAGCAAACTCTGCCAGCACCTCATCTACACCTCGCGCAGTGACATAAGCTTTGTCGCCATTTTCGACTACTAATTTTTTCCCTTCAACAGAACGCAACCAGCGGCGTGTTTCTACTTGAACAAATTTATCCGATGTATACAAATCGTTGAGTTGTTGAATATACTGTTCACGTGTCAAGAATCTGCGCAAACCCAAATGGAACAGTTCATGCCAAAGCGTCAAAACGACATCGCTCCGAGTTGCAAGGCCACTTCTGAACAGGTAAATTTTCCCATCGACCGTCGCCCCGTAAACCCGCCCCCGCACTTCCTCGTTCGACCTGAAGTCGGTAATTCGGTTTGCGATGACGACTTGGATGTCAAATGGAAATGGCAAAAGAAGTTGCTCAACTACCTCAGAAATGTAGCTAGTTGATAGCCAGTCCTTTTCGTCGAGTTCAGCTTGATGGCCTTCTGACGAATAAACCGTTTCACTCTCACCGCTGTCTTGAGTACTTTCAAGGCTAGTCTCGCTGTCCTGTGCGACATTCACCCCGTTCGCCAAGCCTTTAATAACTGTTTCCAAACGGTTTTTCTTGGCATCCAGCTCTGCTTGTAGCGGGAAAGACCCGATATCCTTAGCCTGTAACCCGGGCAACTCAGCACGCGCCGCAGCCAATTTGCTCGCATACTTATCGGCCAATCGTTGCTTCGCATCCGCTTGCATATCTTTATCCAGGCTTTCAAACGCCGCACGCATGCCAGATGTCGAATAAGCTTGCAAGCGATTAGTTTCCCCACTCGCTAGCACACTGCCATCCTTACGCAACAACGCTAAGCTAGTTTGATAGCTATCCAAAAAGGTGGATCGCTCAAAACTGGCTTCAAGCACGTACCCGCCTAAATGCCCGACTTCAACGGTAATGCTTTCACCTCGTTTCAGATCTTGGCTGGCTTTGGTGGCCTCCTGGGATAACCAACGTGCTGCATAGGTTTTAGCAACAAAAACTTCGCCCCCAAGGTTCACTTCAAAAGCCTGCTTATCACCCAATACCCGTTGAATTTCGTCGTCAATCCCGGATATCGACTGTTTGCGCTTGCCATTCACCAAGACACTGAACTTGGCGTTATCATCGCCGCCTTGCTGGCGTTCCTTGCTCACCAGCGCCGCTTTTAAGGCGTCGGCCTTACTGCGATAAGTCTGTCCATCAACGTCTATCTGGCGCACTTCAGCCCGTGCTTGCTCCTGATCTGCAATCGCTTGCAAGGTAACGCGGTCTTGTTCCAGCGTTGCAATCAAGCCTGGTAAATGCCTGATATCACGTTGCATCAACTCAATCGCATCGCGCTGGCCAACCACTTTGCGCCAATGCTGCTTTTTCTGCAGTTCTAAGTTGGCAATCTCTGACTCCAGCTTAACCCGCTCCAATAACATCGGATCACCGCTCGCCAGTGCCGATAGCTCAGCCATAGAAACCGAGTCACTATCATCAAACTCCATATTGAACGAACCGTCATACTGGCGTATGGCATTAATCATTTCCAGCTTGGTCGCATTCAGGTTCCACATCTTCGCATCAATGGTGCGCTCGGTGGCATAGGCCAAAATTTCGACTTCGAACTTGTTAGGCCCATATTTTTTAAGCAGCTTGTTGCCTTGTCGAATAATCCGACCTTCACGTTGTTCAATATCTGAGGGTTTCCAGGTCACATCGACATGGTGTAAGCCAACTAATAAGTCCTGAACATTGGTACCGGCGCCCATGCGTGGCGTCGAGCCAATCAATACCCGCACTTGGCCAGACTTAACCGCATCAAACAAAGCTTGTTTCTGCTCATCCGAATTAGCTTCCTGGACAAAGCGGATTTCATTGGCAGGAATACCGAGGCGGACTAAGTTATCTTTAATCTGCTGATAGGCAGTCCACCCGCCCGATTGAGCAGACCGCAAGGCAGTCATTTCATCCGCATCAAACTTCTCCAACTTTTCTGATAACTGGCGCAGCTTTTCTTCATCGTCTGCAGCCAAAGCCGCCGTTTGCTCGGCAAGTAGCTGATCGTATTGCATGACTAATTTGTCATCGCCCTTGGCTTTGGGGACTGAACGATCCAAGAAAACGAGTTGCGTACCGCGATCAGCCTGCCATTTGTCGTACAAGCGTTTTACCTGACGACTTACCTGCTCTAGCTTGCCATCTTCTTCCGTACTGCGCGAAGAGGGATCAACCGCGCGAACATCGAGCGATACTTTTCGTGCCCGGTCCATCAAGCGCAAGCGCTCTTTGTTGCGCTCGTAGGTATCCTCAATGTTTGGCAAACTATCAAAACCGTCGATAATTTGCTTTAACAAATCAAGTTGCGCTTCAGTTGGTTTGACGACCACACTCTGGCGTTGACCACCTGCCACCTTGGGAATGGGAAATTCTTCGCCATGGTTATCGATGGGATACCACTTTTTAATGTCCTCATTGCTCACCACGTCAGCGAAGGAGTAATACAACTCCATCAGTGAACGCATATTCGACCAGGAGCGGCCTAAGCGAGTCACTTCTTGTAAGCGACCTGATTCGTTCGGCTCCCAGCCAGGATCAGCACTCACATATTGCGCGCGCCAGGCATCAAAATGCTCTAAGCCTAGCTCTGAGAGTTCGCCTGCAGCCAGGTAGCGCATCATCGTATACATCTCGACCGCGCTATTGCTAATCGGAGTACCCGTCATAAACGTGATCGCGCCAGTTGGCGACTCACGCAATACCCTGACCTTGTTATACAGATCAAACGCTTTCTGCGAACCTGACTTATCCCCCATCCCTTTCACCTTCGACAGGTTCGACGAATAAAACAAGTTCTTAAACTCATGCGCCTCATCGACGGTTAAATCATCGATCCCCATTTGCTCAAACGTCAGCAAGCGATCTTTATTGGCAGTTCCTTTAATACGTTCGAGCTTAGCAACCAAGGTGTCGCGCAGTCGCTCAGCCTGCTTCACGCCAAATGGCTTCTTAAAGCCGGTATAGCCTTCATCGTCGGCTGCCTCCTGCGCATCTTGTATCGCCTGCTCAGCCTCTTGCAGCGCCTGGTTCACGTAGCGCGCTTCGGTTTCTGGTGCAATGCCGATAAACATAAAGGAAGAATGTGGGACGATGACCAGGTCAAAGTCACCCGTTGCAATCTTGGCAAACAACTTACGGCGGCGTGCCTTTTCAAAATCCTTTTTACCTGCAGCCAGCACCTTGGCCCCGGGATAGAGTCGGTAGGTATCCGAGGTAAATTGCTCAACCATGTGATTTGGCACAACAATCATCGGCTTCTTTGACAACCCCATCCGGCGGCGCTCCATCGCCCTGGCAATCGCCGTAAACGTCTTACCCGCACCCACTGCGTGATCCAGCAGCATAAAACGCTCTGAAATGCCGCGCCAAATCGCATTTTTCTGATGCCGGCGCATTTTAATGACCTCATCCGGAACCTTGCCCGGTAACATTAAATGCGTGCCATCGTGTTGCCGCACCACGCGGTTATTGAATTTTTCGTTAAATAGCTCAACGAGCTCATGCCGTCTGTCAGCATCGTTAAACACCCACTCGTTAAACTCATTGCTGATTTCTTTGGCTTTTAACTGCGCTAAGGCGGTTTCTTCTTGATTGATCCAGCTACTGTCCTTATCGTGATCCATCACTTTGATCGCACGGCTATTCAAAATGTGATCAACGATATCTGAAGCACTGACGCGACGAGTACTCCACTCGCCTGCAGGCTGCCCCGACTTGGCAAGCACATTAAAGGTATTGGTCAAGCGAGAAAACGTGACTTTGGCTTCCACGTTAAGATGTTTCAGGAATGCCTCGTAGGTTGAGCTTGGTATCCAGACAGAGCCTATTAAGGGCGTGATATTTTCACTTCCCCAAGCCTCCGGCTGCACCTTTTCCAGCGCCTCCACATTTTTAGTCAAGCCAGCAAGCTTTGCCGCATTGAGCTTACGTTTGACTTGGCCAGAAAGGTAATCACTGCGTGTCACTAACTTACCGTGCTCTGGGTCCAGAAACACAATCGGCTGTTCGGCATCGAGCAAGGTCTGCTGTAACGCCTCGGGTGTCTTGCCCAATAATTCAGCCATTCGTTGCAAATCAACCTGCCCATGCTCAGCTAAGCTAATCGCCAGTGCATCTGATTCGGTTTGCGCCACGCTGGGTGGCACGTATTTGCGAATCACGCGCCCCGACATGATCGGCGCTGGCGTCGCTTCAGCTGCCCGCACAGCCTCCCCGGTCAGCTTAGCTTTCGCCTGGCTCACCTCTGGCCGATAATCAAACTCCAAAGCAAACACCAAGGCACCATCCGGCATATTGCTGATTAATTCTGCATTCGATGGTTCATTGATAAAGCCATGAGCTTGCGTAAAGCGCTGGTAGGCATCGCTTAGCAGCTGACGATTCGCCTCAATGTGTGCAACTGGCGCATCCTCTGCTTCAAGACTCAACTGCTCTTTGAGTAAATCCCTCAAACTGATCAGTAAATTCAGACGTGCCAACTTATTCTTACCTAGCCGCAGCGCCGCAGGTACGGCCGCCTCATTCTCGTAAATTTTACGAGTGAACACATTCAGCTTGGATGCCTTGCCATTGATAACGCGCTTCTGTGGCTTACCGTCGTCATCGGTTGCGACTTCAAGTCGGTACCATTTACCGTCCTTGTCCATCATCAAACTAGCTGACCATGGAGATGATTCAGTCAATAACCGCCGTGTAAGCTCAAATTCGCCCTCTGGCGTCTCCCTCTCAATCACTTGATACAGTTCGCCAGACTCATTGAACGCGATGTGTCCTTCTTCGTTACCGGATAACGCCACGCGCAGCGCATCGCTCATACTTTGATGCCGCTCAATCGCTTTGGCGATAACATCATCAGAAATCGCGACCACATCCTCTGGTAAACGTTGAATTGCCTCGCTTAATCTGTTTTCCAAGGCATCACTCTTATCAAGGCGCACCGTAATGTCTTTGCCATGCGCCATCGATCCTGAGCGCTCAAGCGTGCCCAAGATCATGTCAGGATGAGCGACGAAATACCGGTTCACCGTCATGGCCTCGCCACCCAAAGGGTCACTGATCTTGCCGGTACTCACCCAATCTGGTACCAAAGCGGCTTTTCGTTGTCGCTCAAACTCAGCCTCGGCCTGTTTGGCTGGTTTGCTTTGCCAAGCCTCAATTGCTTCCGCCATATCCTGTTGCTCACTGGTCGTGAGTTTTTGCAGAAACAGGATATCGGTCACCACCTCGGTGCGCGCGTTTTCTTTAAAGGCCGTGTCAGGCAAGCGAATCGCCGCCAACAACTTCGCCTTTTTAGCCAACTCAGTGCGTGCGCCACTATCCACCGCATCCAGTAAGTAGCGGGATACCACCTGGACCTGCAAGCCACCAGGCTTAACCGCATCGATCGATGCTAAAAAAAACTGGTTATGAATCGAGAACCGATTAATGTCAGGCTTAAATTGAAAGGTCAAGGATTGCGACCCAAACGGTGGATTGCCAATACTCAGGTCAAACGCATTGTCAGCTAACGAAACGGATTGAAAACCGCTATTTAATACGGTCGCGTTGGGATACAGCAAGCCTGCAATACGCGCGGTCAAACTATCATATTCAACGCCGATGAAGCGTGTGTTATCGTGCAGTTGAGATGGAATCAGGCCAAGAAAATTACCAATGCCCATTGACGTTTCAAGGGCTAAGCCACCGCGATAACCAAGGCGGCGCACTGCCTGCCACATCGCATTGACTACAGTTTCAGAGGTGTAATGCGAATCGAGCGTAGACCGACTGGCCAGCCGATGTTCTTTTTCGGTCAACAATTGCCGCAAGGTGGCGCCACGCTCACCCCAGCCGGACTTAAATTCACCCGTGAGGGGATCCGGGAAAGCGTTGGCCAATCCGCCCCAGCCAACATAGCGCGCCAAAACTTCCTGCTCCGCTGGCGTAGCGCGCCGCTTTTCTGCCTCAATCTGTTTGAGCGTTTGAATCGCGGCTACATTGTCATTAAATTTTTCAACTTCACCACCCTGACCCAGGCGCAGATCGGGGGTAATACGAAAGTCAGTAAGCGGTAAATTCGGTGCTGAAGACGCAACTAATCGTCCGGCGTCATTCGCGCCGCTCGCTCCCCGGCTGCCATCATTTCCTGGTAGTCGGCTTCCATCTGTGCCAGTTCCTCCGATTCCCAATCGTCGATGGGCTCCTCGGGCAGTAAGATGTAAGTCCGTAGCGCGACCTCTTCGGCCTCGTGGGCTTGGTACCCGAGTTGCATCAGACTCAGAATTTCCTCGTGCGCTCGATTCGCCGCCGCTTGCGTCGCGCTCGCGAATTCCCCTGCGTTTCTCAGTCGTTCGCTTTTCTCCGGCAGATATTGCGTCCAATGGCGGCGCGCCATCGCTGCCAGGCTGATCGGATCGATAGGCATGATTGGTATCCTCGTTTTCAGGTGGATTTGTAAGTATATCGCCAACACCAGGGATATCGACAGTTTTTGCTGTCGAATTCCAATCAATCGCAAAACCTTCGTTTATTTCCCGTTCTTGTAAATCTTGAACCAAGGCATTGCGTTGCGATATCGACTGTTCAAGCAGGATTTGCGCTGCATTGATATGGGCTTCAAGCGCGCTGGTGTCATCCGTGCTTTTAACTTCCGCGACTTTTTTATCAAAGGCGGCACGGTCTGGACCTAAATTATGTCGGGAAAGGCAAATTGAAGGGGCTGTCATAGTGTGTTAAATCCTTGGGGCGAAAAAAAACCGCGATGCCCAAAAATTCTATGAGCATCGCGGTTGGTCTCCAGAAAATCGTCTATCAGGCTCTGAAGCAGTGCAGCAGGTTCTTTAACACATCAATTCGATTATCTAGTCGTTTCAGCGCCGCGTCGGCAGAAAGCTCCTGACTACTAACCTCACCGGTTAATTCGTCAGGAAAATCAACTCTGACCACGATGTCCGACAACTGGCGCAGCTTAGTCGCGTTGTTTTCATTTCCTGGCGCTGATTCTGACGACAACGGGGTTGCCACCTTAATAGGCTCAGTTTCAGCTGCCGACTGAGTTTCAGTCTGCACACTGGATGTCTTTTCGTCGGCGGTTGCAGTTTCCGCGACTTCAGGCGCAACATCTCCGACTATCTCGAGGTCCAGTTGCGTTGCCTGCGAAGGTTCAGATTTCAAATCCAACCCTCGACGAGCAAGTTCGCGCTCAATCGAGCGGGCTCGTTTAGGCATTTGAGTCAGCGTCGCATGTAATTGCTGTTCGGTCATATCCCGCACAGTCAACTGCTTAAGCACCTCATGTGACAAGGCATGCTCTGATTTATCTGCTATGGCCTTAGCCGTTTCACTGCTTTTCGGCTTCGAACGTTTGGGCAAACTTGCAAAGGGCTTGGTTGTATCGCCTTCTTTCAACCAGGTTTCAAGATCACTAACCTGGATTTCTGAAAAATTAGTTCCGCCGTTCCAACCCGGTTCATAATTAGCCAGGTAGGCTTGTTTGGCTTCGTCCTGGCTGTTAAAGCCGAGCATAACCTTATGTTCATCAAATTTGCCGCTTTTGGGATCGACTTGATCAACGATATAAGCCTTGTCACTCGCTGGATTTTCACCAATAAAGGTATCTATATGGTCGCCATCAGCGCCAACCGTTCCTTTAAAGTAGCCATAATGATGTTGCATGGTGGATTGCCATGCTTTGCCATCTGGATCAACACCTGAGCGTGTTGATCCTTTTGGATTTTCGATACTAATATCGAGTCCATGCACATGGACATGCGCTTTTTTGTAGTTGCCTGCCTCTTTTTGCGCCTGGCTGGGTTCAGTCAATCGATTAAGCGGTGATGTTGCTGCCTCTTGCGCAGCCATATCCACAGCGCTTGCTTTGTAATTGTCGGCCAATTTAGCCTTGGCATGAGCAAGCTCGTCCGTATTGAGGCGGAATGGCTTGCCTTTCGGGCTGACGAGCGTGCGCCCGCGCAACTTGTAGCCGCTGGCCAGTGCTGCATCCACCTTCGCCAAATTAGTGCCTGCTGGCGCGACAATGGGGCTGCTTCTTTCCGGCACCAGCCCGGCAACATCCATTTCATTCGGTGTATGTATCGGCTGCTTACCTCGCAAACCATCGTCAATATAGGCAAGATCATCCTCTTGCAAAATCGGATTCGGATACCCGGCCTCAATAAAGGCCCGAATCGCGGCTGTCCTCTTTTGATCATCCGGAACTGCAGCATCATTCAAGACGTGGTCCAGTATCTGACGACGTGATTCTCTCGCTCGCGCCTGGTCAGCCGCCTTTACCCGCTCATCCACCGAGGCAAGATCTTGCTCGAAATTTCCCGGGCTACTTTTCGACGCTTCAGCTTCTGACTCGTGGTTTATCGTTGGTTCTGGCGCGGCAATCTCTATGGGTGCAGAAGGCAGGCCAGCGTAGGGATCTTGCACAACAGGGGTTTTCGAATGTTTAAGTTCAGCCTGGCGAAGTGTCAACAATTCGTTGATCGTAGCTGGAACATCCGTGCCGTTAGCATTGGCAACTCGCTCGCGTGCCCGCTCATAGCCTGTCAAATAGCTGGTATCCTGGCTTTGTGGTGGAATACCTCGAACCGAATCCATCACGCCGTTTTTATATTCATCAACTTGCGGAGATGGCGCTGCCAAGCTTGCGCTTGGTATGTGATCAAGGTTCGCTGTCGGTGACGTTGGCTGACCTCCAGATGGTTGAACTGGAGGCAGTTGCGGGGGGGGACTCTCAGGAATTGCTTGTTCGGGTGCAAGCTCTACCTTGCTGGTTTGGCCAGCGTTGGCAGCTGCTGACAACGGCCCCACTTCCTTTTGTAGCTTTGGCTTGTTTAATACTGAAAGGCCATGCTTGGCGCCCGAAACCGCACCAAACCCAAAGCCACCTGCCGCCCCCATACCCGCGTTTTCGCCCACACCATCCCAGTAAGATTGATTGGGATCGACAAACTGCCTGGATATGGCATTTGCTGCTAAGCGACCGCCACCTTCCTCAATGATTTCAGTCGCAGACTCACCCAGAATATCCTTGCCAATCTCACGCAGCGCGGTGCGTCCAGGATTCTTTTGCGCCACGCCAAGCAAAGCACGCTCCATCGACTCGCCACCTGGCACCATCGAATTTGCCGCGTAAGAGATCCCTGCTGCTGGTATGAATGTCGCTCGCGCTGCACGCAATGCCAATATCCGCTTAGCCTCTTGGCCCGCTTCGGCAGTGCCGCCGAACTTGGCTTTAAGCTCGATAAATTCAGGATTGTGGGCAAGCTGTTCGTCCGTTTTTTTCAGGTCGTCTTCATAACGACTGGCACTGACATCTGCCGCTTGTTGAACCACCCCGCCCAGTTTTGAACCGATAACCGCAGCATTCCCTGCCTGACTTAACATCAGATTCGCAGTTTCCTGCGATAAAACACCCGCTTTAACAGCCTGCGCGATACCTGCCGAGGGATTTTTAGCGGCTTGAATGATTTTAAGTGCATCAGCGCTCAACTCACGTGCGCGTTCGGCCTTAGCCAGCACTCCCGCCAATTTGGCGGCCTGTACGCCTTTACCTACAACCGCTCCCGGAATAAACGAGGTAGCATTGTCTGCCACTGTATCCATTAACAAGGCGGGATCAGTGATCGTTTCCCAAGCAGCGGTTCCGAACTTACCTAGCTCAGAACCGGCTGCATCAATTTTTTCCTTTCGCTCTGCTTTCTTGGATTTCAAGTAGTCAGATTTCTGATCATCCCAGTATTGCTGGCCATCTTTACCCATACGTGACAAGGTGTTATCCATGTCACCAGTCGCTAAACCGTACAAATCCCCCACCGTACCAACTAATCCATTAATGCCCCCGGCGATTCCCTTCACCGTATCGCCAACCCAACCACCCACACCTCGCGCTTCCGGCCTGGTTTGTTTAAGCGCCCCTAACCCGGCATTGGTGAGACGTTCAACCAGATTGTCATCTTGACGAACTACCGGACTAGCTGGTTGAGGGCTTCCGGTACGCGCGACTACTTGAGAGGCATATTGCAAAGTATTAGGCGCCTTTGGGTTGCGCGGATCTGCAACAGCGATACCTTGCCGCGCCTTGTCCATACCGCCCTCACCACCATAATAGCCAGCCGCTGTCAGGTAGTGATCACCACCCGCACGTTCATTCAAGTACTTCAGATAGCGTATTCCTGCCCGTGCATTATCGTTCGGGTTGTCAATGTTCCATTGGCTATCTGCGAACCGGCTAAACGTTGACGGGATCATTTGCATGCCGCCACGTGCTCCTGCGTTTGATGTAGCCGTATTGCGCCCAGAGCTCGACTCCTGATGATAAATGCTACGTGCCAAATCGGCTAAAGGGCCGTCAACGCCTTCATCTAAGAGTGCTTTTTCAAATATTTCTGACATTAAATTACCTAATAAATTACTAGCGAACCAAAACCGGCCGTGGAACAACGTTTGCTTTTGCGTTGAATTCCCTTATGGATTTATCAGTGGCCAGATAACCTAAGCCACTATCAACCAACTCCTGATCTCGTTGATCACTAAGTCGTTGTGCCTCAACTTGCTGGGCTTTCTGATCTGCTTCACGACGCTTAAGCAGTTGGAAGTGTTGATTTCGTAGCGAATCCAATTGTTTCATCTGTTCGATAAGTTGTTGCTTGTCGCTAGCACCTATTTTTTCAGTCGTGAATCGCGACTTCAACGCTCCCAATCGCTCAGCAATTAAATTTAACTGCGCCCCATTTAATGGCTCGGTAAGTCCAGAGGAATCTGGCAAAGTGACTGGTGCAACTAGTGGTAACTTAGGACTCGTTGGATCTGACGGCGTGGAGCCTGGGTGAGTTACGGGTTGTGGCACCTGCTTAAGCGAATTGCGCCACTCAGCCTCTGCAGCAGATACCGATGCTTCAAGCGCATCGTTGTATTTCCGTTGATCAAATTGTCCGTCTTTAGTCGTCGCAAGTTTTCGAGCCTGATCACGGAACGCTGCCATAGTCTCGTAAGCACGTTGCGGCCCCATATTAGGGTCTCTCGCCAATTTGGCTAAAAAGTCTTTTGCAATCAAGTTCTCTGTTGGTTTTTCCCCGGCCATGCCAGGTACTGAATACAAACTCGCGTTTTCACCAAGGAATGCCTCCATCGCCTTGGCGTCGGTCAACCCTCGTTGGTTACTTGCAGCGGCACGCATGCCAGCTATATCGCGTTGTGCTTTAATCTGCGCCTCCATATGCGCAGCCTGATCTTTACGATACCCCTCTTGAACTTCGGCATTTTTCTTTGCTACACCTAGCATGCCTTGTTGATACTCGTTGGTATTTTTCAACTGTGTTGCACGGTCAGATGCGGCCAGTTGGTCTTGGATCTTCAACAGGTTATAACGCGCTAATGTCGAATCGACCTCGACGTTCTGCCCATCCTTGGTACGAAGGGTAACGATATTAGTGGGAACTGTCTGCCCAGTCGGCAAAGTCGTGGTAGCCTGGCGCTGCCCGACGAACTGCGCGCCACGATAAAGGCCAACTTTATTATAGGCTTCGACCGCAGCTTGCCCTTGGCCTTGTGCCATCAATTCGATAGCGTCGTGCACACCTTCATTGCGCATCAAATCCAGTGCGCCACGTTGTTTTGCCCATGAGTCCGCATCCATATAATTCTTGGATAACTTGTAGTCGAGTAACTTGCTAGCTCGGCCTAAGGTGTCAGCGACTTTTATAGTAGGTGCCGCTAATCCACTGCTTGCTGACGCTGAGCTGATAGTCTCAGGCCCTCGAACACCGCCCACTTTTGTATTCGTTACTTGATCCAATGCTTTGACTTCAATCGGCGAAGGTGCAGCCACTGGGAACGACTCAACGCCATCAACAGGTGGAGTTGGCGCATCTGCATCTAAGTCGTTTACTGGTTCAGTTACTTCTTTTTTGCTTGTCGGTACCTGGTCATTCCAGGCTTTGGCATACTCATCGTCGAGTTTGGCATTAAATCGTTTCAGATCAGCCTCTTGATCGTCCGCCTTACGCCACTCATTCCGTTGCCGGTTTCTTACTTCGTCGGCAAACGCCGCGTCATTTTTGGCTCGATTAGCCTGATCAGCCAATCGTTCATCCTCGGCAATTCGGCGCTGCTCTTGCGCAAAGCCCTGGTAGGCTGCCGCGGCGCCCGCTAAGTTAAATCCCATCACTGTCCCCCACGTAAGGAATCAGGCAAATAGGAACCGGCTGTGCCAGGGCTATTGACCACCACATCCGGACTACCGCCACCAAAAATTCCACCAACCTTGCCCCAATCAACCTTAGACGCTGCATTGAATAAGCCACCAACCATTGAGCCCACACCTGAGGCCGTTGCATTTGCCTGCGCAGCTGCACTATCAGCCAAGCGGCCAGAAGCGGCCGCTGCATTAGCTAGTCCATTACTGGCATTCGCGACTAAACCTTTTCCTAAACCCGCCACGTCCATTTGACGTGCGAATGACTTATCTGACACGCTTTGTCTGGCCTTATTCTGAGCATTCGCCCCCATGGCCGCGCCTTTGATCTCCATATCCATCGTAGCCGCTTGCGCAGCGCCACTGGATGGATCTAGCCCATAGGTTCGTCGCATCCTATCTTTTGCCAAATCCAGTTGAGTAGAGACAGAAGCTTGTGCCTCAGCCGCCGCTTTATCGTAAGCCTCCGGACTATCCATATTGGCAGCATCGGCAGCTAACTTATGCTCGAGTGGCCGATAGACGGATTTATAATCCTCGTATTGATCTTTAGCGATTTCACCTTGCCATGCATTTGCCGCAATGGCGCGATCTTGTGCTGAAGCCGCTTTATCTGCGGCCTTATTTGAAAAATACCCACCAACGACTGCCCCCAATACCGGGCCTGCTAATGCTGCTGGCATTTAAAGCTCCTTTTCCATCGTCACATATTTAATCGAGTAATCGGGCCTTTTCTTCACACATCCTGGTCTGCCAGAAAAATAAGACCGATTACATCCTATCCCTTTTGCCCAGCGCTCTATTTCTGAGATCAAAGCCGTACTGTAAGTGCCTGCGGAGAAAACCAAATGGAGCGCCAGCCCCCTCTTGGTTTGCTGAATTTCGGTAATAACCCAATATCCTTCGTGATGCCAAAGTTGCGCTTTATCGTCGATGCAGCGATCAATCCAATCATCAGCGTCAGCCACATCAGAATGAAAAAATGCTGGCTTGATAGCATCAAGAGCTTGTCGTCTTATTTCTTGAATGTGGGTAGGATGTACAATCATGTCGAAAAGCGAATTACGCTGAACAAAATAATTGTAAAGTGGGATTTATTGGTCACCAGAATTAACTGGCTTCGGGAAGCGCTTCTTTATTTCATCGACCTTATTTAAATAACTATCAAGCTTAGAGACGTCACCGCGGCTTTGCCAATACAGCGCATCAGCAAATTCTCGAATATCCGGGTAAGCTGCTGCACGCAGCGCAGCGTAGTCTTCTGTGTGAACAAGTTTCATCGTACCACCGTAAATCTGGCTGGTTTGTGAGGAAATGAGTCAATCTCAATAACATAGACACCAGGATAGGTGAACTCCAAGTCAACGCGAGTATCAGCGCAAGAGTAGGATTTGTCATTAATCTTCAAAATACTTGGCGCGGGTAGGTTTTTTATTACCGCACCCTCTAAATAAGCCGTATTTTCTGGCCTTGGCATAACCTGGCCTGCAACAACATAGTACCCCTCGCTATCATATTTTCCGATAACAAGGTGTGGGCCCTGCAATGCTATGAACGGCTCCGGCACCTCTCCGGTATATAAAATTTGGCCGGTTTCCGGATCAAATCGAGTGAATTGAATTTGATTCACTTCATTACTCCAAGCAGTATGCATGACCAATTTCTTAACTCGTAGGTTCCACCCGACCAGTCGTTACCAAAACACACGTCAATTTTATAAAAGCCTGGTTCTAAATAAATGTGTCCTGAGCCTGCATGCGAAGAGGTAAAACCCGCCATCACCGAATCCGACTGCGACATAAATACTCCTCTGCCAGAAGCACGCAGTTCGACTCGGGTATTCGTATGCTCGCCACCACCCGCCGTAGCCCAAGTGACTAATCCGACTAAATGCGCAGGCGCCTTAAATTCTGCATAAACAGATCCAACTTCATTCATCGTACCAGGACTAAACGTGCCACCATAACTCGCCAAGTAAAGCGGGATTGTGACCGCGTTGTTGCCAATCTTTAGCGTGTCAACAGCCAGATCCTTGATATTCGCCGTCTCAATTTGTGCAATACCAATCTTGACGCTATCAATGGAACCATCGGCAATAAATGCCTTATCAATATAGACACCAGGTGGCGCAATCCTACCGTTAAGTAGCGTCTCAGTGGTCAATACGATAAAGGGGATTTTTGCGGTGTAAGATTCACCAGTGGCCATATTTACCGTGTCATTCGGTGAACCGATAGCGAATCGATCCGCCCTAACGTAGAAGCGTGACGTTGGTCTGTACCCTGGTTTAGAGTCGACCGCTAAACCATATCCTGTTACAAAGCCGCCGGCATCCAGTTTTACTGAATACTGCGCTGACAAACCAGTAACCGCGCTGTTCACTACGTTGAACTCCGAACGGCCAACAACAGATGAAATAATCTTCCCTGTGGCTGGATCTTTTAGTGTTGCCTGAACCTGTTGCCATGCTTGAGCGATGGCACCTGTCCTATTTGCTACGGTTTCACCACCGTTTTGCACTAATGCAGTGTTGTCGCCAACTTGAGCCCAAATCGTATTGATAGCCTCAGACAGAGCGTTGTCAGAGCTGACTCTCGAATTACGCTCGTTAACTAGTCCAGCTTGAATTTGAGTTCCCAGCGCCGCTTTGACTTGCTCCGTATATTGAACTGACGAAGAAACGGCATCCGCTTTTAAATCCCATAGCGTAGCGTACCCAGCTGTCGCTCCACCAACTCTTAGCCCAACACCTTTCAAATCACGATAAATACCGTTCTTTGCATCTTCAATGACTTGATTTGTTTTATAGATCCCATCTTCCAAACCAATCATTTTGTCGATCAGTCCGGTCTTTGGCGTATCAATTAGCTTAATCCGTTCGCCTAAATGTGCGAAAAAGGGATCTGCCAGTATAAGTGCCTGTAGATCGGTAATTAACGACTTGATCGGCGTATAGTTGCCTAGCGCTCCAGTCTGTTGAGCAACTTGGTCCGCAATTCGTTGATCTAAAAGAGTAGATAAGGAAGAGCTTTGAACAGCCTTAGTCAAATCCGCTTCGGTCAAAAATCGATGTTCCCCAGATCCTGACTGGCCATTCCGCATTTGCCAGCCGTTAACCAGTTGCTTGAGAACGTCGCGAACGTTTTGATCTTGAATACTTTCTAGCGCGGCGGAATTAATTCCTGGAACGACTGCCATCACATTTCACCTAATTGCCGACCGCTATTTGCGATACGTAAGCGTTTAAATTGCCCTTTCCCTTCAACCACAATTTGCCAGTGACTAGCACGGTATCCAGCAGGGAGTCGAAATGTTCTTTCCTGATCAATGATCGATTCTGTATGACGTAATACGCCATCCGCCCAAAATTCGATACTGAACTCACCCTTACACCAGGCATTCGCTACGCTGTAACAATTGGGCTTATCCTGAACAATTTCTTTCGACCTCCATCGGCATCTCTTATAATCACCCACCGCAAATTGATAGAGCGTGCCGCTTTTGGTGTAATAAAGTCCATCAGAAGTCACAAGGTAAAAGGCCGAAGCCGGCTGAAAATTGCTGATTTCCGACATCGCGCCGCGCGATTCATCAAAACGAATACTGAATGGCGTAAAACTACCTGCACGCGAAAAAACAATGAGCGCCCCGTCATACTCAGCAAACTGCATAGAACTCAAACCGTTTGCATATTTGGCTCGCCAAATTTCGCGGGTAAAAAACATCTCAGAGTCACTTAAGGAAGCGCGCCCTCCGGTAATTGTCACCAAACCGTCGTGACTCGCATAGATTAGACGCCCCTCAATACTTGCCATTGCAAACTTGCTTACCCCAGCTTGTTCGACATTGAGTTTTTCCTGAGTCATCGAATCGGGCGCCACGCCATACACTAAGTAGGGGTTACCAACTGTTGTGACGAAAACCCCGGCGCCATGCACAATCGCGCCCACCACATTAAACGCAAACGTTTTCACATACTCAGGTGGCCAAGCCCAGGGCTTATAGGCTTCGGAAAAATGCAGCTGATTTCCAACCCATGCTGCGAGAATGCCATTCCCTACATTCATCAGTCCTTTTAAGGCCGGATTCGGTGGCAAGTAATGCCAACTCTTCAAGGGCTCATTTAAGCCCAACGCTTTTACCGTGTCTTTTTGAGTGAGCGAGCCTGCCGGTATAGAAAACGCGAAGTAAAGATCATCACTAAAGCCGCCTTTCTGGGTGCGATAAACCCTGATTTCCTTAAGCGGGGCATAACCTGCAAGCTGAGCTGCCGTGCATGTAAGGACAATAGAAGAATCCGGTTGAACATTAACCGTCGTCGGTGGGCTTGGGGCGCTTTCCTCGTTATAAATATTGGCATACGTATAGACGTAGGTTCTGGCCTCGCTATCTTTAGCGCTGTACTTGGATTCGACGCTAACTGAATAATCCAGTGAATTCGTGTTCGCCTGAGTCAGCGTGACTGCCAGGTTGTCATCCTTAACAAAACGTGAATTGCTTGAGTACTGATCTAGCTTGATCTCACCATTCGCCTTACCCGGTTCGGGTGGCCCCATCAAGTCTTTCTTGAAGGTGAGTCGAATCACGGCAAACGCGTTGACTGGCGTGGGATCTTTCAACTCTTCAGACATCGGGTCATATTTTAAATCCCGCATCCTGGCAGCACGCTCCTCGCCTGCTTTGGCCGATACACGGCGCTCCGGCGCTTTAAAGGCGTATTTCTTGCCAGCCTCAACGGTAGACAAAGAAATAGCTTGTTCTTGATACTTAATGCCGTTGTACTCGTAATGAAAGGTTCCCGTTGGCGTAATATTTTCGAGGTCAATCGCGGTGGTATTGGCGATGAGTATCGCTGGGGCGGCGGTTGGCCTTGGCACCCCCACTTTATAACTGGTACCAGGTGCGCCGCCGGAAGTCGACGCGGCGCTGCGTGCGCACATGCGAAACTCAGTACCATTGGTGAAATAAAGCAAACCGGCTGCATCACCATTTGCTACCGGGCTCAACACGGCATCGGTGTCACTATCCCATGAGAAAAAGCGCAGACCATCTTCACTAAAAACGGAAATCGCCGAATTACTGAGCTGACGTAGTAAGTAATCGGATCGCAACGACCGTAATTCGCTATACGTAAAATCACAGTCCTTCGCATCGGTTGCAGCAATTTCAGGTAACAGTTGCTCAGGTGAACGCGGCAACAACCCGGCAAATTTGTCAAACTTAATCGGTTTCATCAATCAGTTTATGTGTAATAACATAATCTTGTAGCACCCGGCATCGAGCCACATGCTCATCTGCTTCGAGCATCAATCCAACAAGCGCTTTTGAAGTTGTTTCTGGAAGTAACCTGGTTCCGGCAACGGCGCCATCGCTTCCTTCGGTACCTTGGGCTTGGGTGGCGCTGGCAAATCCATGACAGATGTTTTGGTTGATGCGCAACCGGAAAACGCCAGCAGACTGATTGCGAAGAGTAGTAATTTCATGTTTTAGGCTTTCACGTTGCTGTTGCAATTCTTTAGCATGACTTAATGCCAGAAGTCGGTTTTGTTCCAGCCTGTCATTCATTGCCTGGGCTTGAGCCTGGCTCTGCTTGTATTTGTCAGCGTCCCAAAGTGCCTGTACTTCCTTACGACCTGAGTCAACCCACTTCAAGCGCAAATGGCTATAACCAATAGCAATCGTGGACATGGTGCCGATAAAAACACCGATCAATAAATAGGCTTTTAGTTGGCTAAACATAGCTCACTTTCATGTTTTCGACGTGTCACCAATCCAGGCAAGACCCGACCACCGGCATAGACCCATCCTAATAATGCTTCACAAGCTGCTTTTGGCTTGCCTTGATTAAAATACCTGACGATGGACGATGGCTGTCCAGACTTTAACTCGCAAAGACCATCCTTCACACCACGCTGACCATGGCCCACGTTAAACGCAAAGGAAATCAATGCCGCACGTTGATTGCTAGTGAGGGGCACACGCACACAGGATTCGACAACCTGGTTTGCCTCTAAAATGTCTTGATAGAGCATCTCGTCGCACTGAGTAGCATTGAAACGCTGGCCCAGCTTTAATTCTGGTCCGGTGTGTCCAATGCAAGCGGTAATAATGCCGACAGGATCTTTATAGCTGGCCAGCCTGACACCTTCGTGTTGCTTTAATGAAGTTGTCAGGACTGCCGCCGTTGAAACGCCCAGAATGGCGGCTACTTTCTTCCATCCGTCCATTTTTTAACCCATTTCTGAACGGTTTTGGTCTCATAGATGCGAATGGCAGTCCAGATAATGGACATCAGTGCTGCGATAGCCGGAAGCCATTGCGCAATCGTTGCCACAACGATTCCAACTGATGCGGCATCGGCGATGTGTGTTAGCGTGTTGCTGTGTTCGTCCACGTTTTACCCTCTCATTTTTTTGGAAATTGTCGGATAAATCGTTTTGGTCACCAGATTTTTATTCGATGAAGGTAAAGTTCAGTTTTTTACCACTTGATAGTAGCTACCTCATCAATAGTGACTGCATCAGCATTCATTTTCTTTAGTTTTTGAGCTTTATTAAAATTAACAACACCCTGCTGCGTCATAGCCGTATACATTTGTTTAAACGTGGCCACGTCAGGTATCGGTACATAGCTGTTATCCATCGCTTTCCAGGCTAACGGGAAATCAGGAGGGAAACTCCCATTTAATGCAATGTTTCCCGCAACGCCATCGATATTGGATCGACCTAAATCATCACATTCAATCTGCTTCCCTTGAAACGGAAAACTGGTTTTGTTCGCTCGCAGCCACGCTTGATTTATTTCCGTATTCTTATTGAATTTCGCATCGACCAATCGCTCTGCCAGTTGTTCTGAAGTTAAACCTTCTACTCGCCATCGCTGCACCCAATTTCCTTTAGCGTCACGCACAACGCCATCACGTTCAACACGCTGATTTATCGAAACATGTGGCTTGGGCGACTCAAGTACAGCGACTTTGCCGTACTTAGCCAGCGTTTCAACGTCGAGAACAGCGGGGAGTGCGTCCTGGCAGCTAGTGCGAAACTCGGTTTCAGTGAGCGATGTTTGATTATAAAGATCGTAGATTTCCATGATTATGCTATTGCAAAGTAAATATAGGATGCCCCAGGTGAATTCATGTTCGCCGTGGCCGATTGATTAACAACAAATCCTGATGGATGAGGCCCCACAACATCCTCATTACCAATATCAATTCCGTTGTAAGTATTGATCGAAATGGCTGGATCGCCAGCGGCAGTGATGCCACGGGCACTGTCAAAGATGTACCAATCGGAATGATAGTCAATACGCTTTAGTAAAATAAACCGGGCACCTGATGCAAAGCCACAGTCAATAACTTGACTCCCGCCATTTCCCCCGTAGCTCCCCACTTTAGAAATTCCAGCACACGATGCAAACAGGTAGGCAACATAGTCCGTACCGGATTGATTCACCCGACTATCTGCCGTTAAGCTAATGGATGAACTGGTTAAGCCAGAGAATAATTGTGGTATCGAGTTAGGTGGGCTGGTGGCGTCCAAGGCGACATAGTTCGATAACCCCAAGGCTTTATGATAAACACTCCACTGACTAGCGGTGTTTCTATTCCGTATTAACATGAATTCAGGAGCAACAGTCAAGCCGTGACTTTTTGCGGTGCCATCACCAGTACCTGTGTACTTAATTATGTCAAGAAACCCAGGGGCTCGTCGAAAATACCAGCTTACGCTTGATACCCCAGATGAATTGATTGGTGATGAGCTAGCTTCCCCAACTGTCACGCCATCTACATCAAACTTAGTAATCTCCCTCGTCGCATTCGATATACTCACTTCTTGATTACTACTCGCAAACGCTTGCATACGTGTGCGGCCTAACAGCCGATCAAAAAAATAACCTTTCCCAGCAACGATATCTGGGGCAAATCCTATCCCCGTTATCTGCGTTTCTGTTCCGGTTCCCGAACGGACTAAGGGTTTAAAAACTTGCGCCGCTGAGTTTGCAGGTTTGTTTTTTCGACGTATCGCAAGAAAAACATAAGTCACTGATGCACTACCCGTTGCAATTGAAAACCCCGTGCCATGTATCTTAATTTTTCCTTGCTGTGCCGCCTCCTGGTCAACCAAATTCGCAGCTAAAAGATTGCCTGCGCTAACTGCATTTAAAGCATTGCACGTGTCTTCAACGCACCAATTTCCCAGGGATGAAGTCGATTTGTAAAGTACAAATTGCGGTTCCCACCCAAGCTCTATTGATGCGTTTCCAAATGCATTAGTGGCAAAGGTGTCACATTTAACCATGGCATCTTGCGCGTCATCATGCGCAAAAACATAAGCTACGACCTGGATACCTGAGGACGCGAATACTGGCTCGTTTAAACCAAAGTCATTCGTCGTGGGCGCTGTAGCACCCCACAATCCAACACTGACACTCTGCGAATCGTTATTCATCATTAAAAACTGATTGATGCCAGTAGATCGATGATAGACACACCAATTTCCGCTGCCTGTCAGCGTTTTTGCAATAACTAAACCAGGGACAACACCCAAATCGTGAGAAATTCGCCGGTTTGAGTTACTACCCAGAGTAAAACTCACCACATCAAAAAAACGCGGTGCTTTCTTGATGGAATATGAGCGATATAAACAACCACTCCAATTGAACGTGGCCTGGTTAGCTGGAGTGGCCAGAGTGTAGCCATTGGCATTAAATGATGCAAAGTCAGATGAAGTTGTTTGCGCACCAGTTGAATTTAACACCAACTTTTGCCCTATGCCGCGCACACTATCCACCCAAAAATGATCCAACGCGCCAAGATATTTGGTCCATACCAAGCCACCTTCAGCGAGGTTAATGCCATTGTTTATTGCTTGCGTAGCGCCGTTACCTGTGTAGCGCCAGGCTGAAAACACGTCATCGACATACAATTTTTGCTTTGCCCCTGCCAGCCCCAACAGCATTTCTACTGCACTCATATCAACTTCCCATACAGTGTGGTGCCGCCATCACGCCCGAATATCAGGATGAAGTCAGTGCCACTGGCCTGCAACGATGTACGCCCCACTGCCGTTAAATAGGCCGCGATTGACGTAGTAAACGTCCCATCCGGTTTGATCCAATTAATTGATGGAAAAGTCACCACAGCTGACCCAGCATTAACTAATTCCAAAAACATAAAAAAGCGCTTGCCCATAGTCGGAATGTTACTCAGCGCGATGGTAAGCGCTCCAGCTACTTGCAAACGTTGCGAGTCCCCTGCTGAATAATCAAACGTCACCGTGCCAGCTGCTGCCGTACCTTTATCAACATGGGTATAAGATGGCCCCGTAGCCACCCCACCAACTGCAGGCATGCCACCTAACCCGGCTAGTGCGCTTGATGCACTACTAGCACCTGTTCCGCCCTGATTGATAGGCAGAATTGATCCACTAGCTAATGCGGTAGGTAATGGGTGTTGGTGATCAGCACGCGCGGAAGTATTGGCCGATCCGGCTGCACCGACTGCTGCGTCCGTAAGGGGTGCAGTTGACGCCAGGGCTGGAATGTCATTTGTACCGGCAACAACAATGTCTTTATCTGGGAAACTGTAAGTACGTGACGCCGTGTTAGTGTTGGTAAAGTACGAGGTAAACGTATTCGCCACGTTTTTAAAGTTGATTTTGAACGCTGTTAGTCCGGCATATCCATTATTTGCGTCTTTGCTGTTGTTAATGCCGGTAATCTGAGCCTGAAGCTTACCTATCGCGGTAATTACAGAATCGGCGGCAGTAACTGCGGTACTGGTTACGACATCAATCCCGGCCAGAGCAGCGTTAAGCACCCTGGATACTGTGAAATACTTGTTATTAGCACCTTCGTTCACCGCATCGGTATTCATGCTACCCGCGGTCAACCGTAAGGCCACTTTGTCACCCGACAAATACGTATTGGCTACGGTCCCTTCTTGCGCCCGGACTACCGTCATCGTGTCGCCACTACGCGCTGTCACCTTAACAATTTCAATGGCCGACTCGGTAGAACCAGTTTGTTTATAGAGTGTGAGTACAAAAAAGTCGCCGCCGGATGGGGACGGAAACATAGCACCATCGCCCGCAGCTACACTCATACTCGTGGCAGCCGCACCTAAATTCGCAGCCAGTGTTGATTGCGCATTGTTAGTAAATAACTGAGCCATATCAGGTTTCCTTTACTTTAATAACGAGTTCATCCTGAATAATCCGTCCCTCGGCAGTAATAGCGGTTAACTCAGCTTTGTACGATGTGCCAGTCACGCCGCCAGCAAATTGAATTCGGATGCGTTGATCACGTGGAGCTGAAACTACGATGCCTTGGCCTGTTACTTCGACTTCCCACTGCCCATCGCGCTTGACAAAAATAGCGCAGGCTCGGGCTGGAATAGGCACACTGCCAAAGGTAATCGCTGCGTTCTGGTTGGCATTTCCCAGGTATAACGTAAATCCATCCGGTGCGCCAACAGGTGGCGTGAGGTTCGATGTGGTCCGAATTGTTTTCTTGTCGTCACTTAATTGAATCTGATAAGGCGAATTCAGCACCATTAACCCTGTTGAACTGGCCAATTGGGTGACAACCACATGGCCACCGGTAATCTCATCACTCATCGCCATATCTTCGGCGAATTGAATGGCGTAAAATTCTGTCTCAATAGGCTGCTTGGTGAATTTTGCTAGCACAGTCATCGGCTTACTGTCCTTTCCTGATAGGGGCGAATTGCAGTTTTTTCTTCAGTATCGAGGGCTTTTGCATTGTTAAACAAGACGGCACTCAATTCCGTTTTCATATCGAAGAACCCGGACATACTTCGCAGTACATTCAGCGTCGCGCTAAAATCAAACTGCAAGCCAATGCCAGCGGGTCCGATATACACAATTCGATAAACTGTGCCAAACACGTTGCTAGTCAGCCCTGTCTCCGCCGACATGCACTGCATTTTGGTTAGTTCAGATGTCACAGACGAATTAGCATTCAATTGCCCGGTAAGCATCACAAACTTTCTAATCTCGCCGGAAAAATCAAACTGTGCTGAGACTAACCCAGCTGGAATTGCTGTCTGACTAAACAAGGTCCCAGACAGCACGCTCGATATGCTGAGCAAACCACCAGGGATTATTGAGGCTATCGAAACACTACCTGTTACCGTACTGGTTAGCTCGAAGCCACCAGCAGGTATCGGCACCTGGCGAAAGACTTCAATCCAGCCCGTCAGACTTGATAACAGCCCGAATGAGGAACTTGGAACAACTGCCCTACGCGCTATGTCACCATACACATCGGCAACCATGCCGGTTGTTCCCGACATAGTAACGGCTGCGCGTTCAACGACGACGCACGTCAACCCGGTTGTACCGGGTGGAATAGCCACAAACTTGCCAGCTGCCGCACCAGCTAAAGGCGCGGTATTTAACGCCTGCGCGTTAAACATAGAAAACCTTTACGTCAACGATGCCGCGATTACACCGGGCAAATAGGTGGGCACGTCTGTGACTGCAAATGTTTTATTTGACGATAACGAGCCATAGAACAACATATTCCCCAAACTTTGTGCGTCCCACAGCGCAAAATGAGTGACGGTTACAGCTGTGCCAGTCACCCCGTCAAACGTGACCGTGTTGGAGTTCGAACTCTGCCCGGCGGTGGATTGCGCCGCAAATGTCATTAACTTGCGTTGATACCAAGGGGCTGATACTTCGGTAGACGGATTGGCATTCGCCGTGGGGTCGGAAGTATGCAACGAGACATAAACATTGGCTGGCGGTGTGAACGCCTGTCCACGTAAGATGGCGTCAACTAACTTACCACGCAAATAGAGAGATGCTGGCATGCTTTAATTCCCTAAAAAAAGAAAACGCCCTGGATGGGGGCATTAGATTTGGTACAAAAAAATAATTAAACGTTGGGATTACCGAACTTCCGCGTATTGGGGTCCGTGACAGATTCTGATTGCTGCTTACCTGTGAGCGCGGTTCGAAAAGCTGTGTAGTACCGATTCGCGTTATCCATGTTCTCGGCGTACTCGGTATCTTTTAAATACGCGCGATAGCAGATGTAATCGATCAACGCGCTCTCATAAATGTCATCCAGTGATATAACACCACCTGGGTTAACATTCGGAGGCGATGCGCTGTAAATGATCTCCACGCTACCAGCGCTACTCGGATAAACATAAAATGTCTTGGGATCGTGCTCTGAGAAACAATAGTGCTGCACCCTTGTTCCTGTCGCCAAGTGCCAATTAGGCACCTGGGCATCCAAGATAGCGCGCGCCACTAAGGTGATAGCTAGGCCACTGGTGTTTCTGGGTACATCAATCAAGTCCACCCCATCGGCTGGAATCGTCTGTTTAGATCCGGCTGCCAGTGTGAAACTTACATTCTTCACATAGGCATTGGCTTTCAACAGCACAATTTCACGCTGCCCGGCATTCAAGTAATCGTATAGATCTGACTTCGGCCAACGTATGTTGGTGGTATCCTGGATTAGTACCGCAACTTTATTGACGATACTTTCGGCGGTAATGGTCGCCATCAGCCAAATCTCCTTGGTAATATTTTCGCACCAGTCACTGAAAACCCTTGTTCTGCCCTGATACGTGCATTGGTGCGGGAGGCCACATAGAGTTGCTGATAAGCTTGCCAATTCGGATTGCTAAACAATTGCCCTGGCAGCCGCATGAGCCTGGCAATTGCACCATTAGCGATGGCATCAGCGTAATCAGTCAGCAAAATGTCGGGAACATTGGCGGATTTACGGGATGGTTTTAGTGAAACTATGGCTCTGAATGATTGTGGCATGGCCACCTCAGGAGCCAAATTTAACCTGATAGAATTGGTCTGCAACAAAAAAAATCGACTTGGCATACCTCGACTGTTAGCAGATTCAGCCGCCTGTTGGCTTGTCAAGTCAGGATCGTCCAGCGTCATAGCACCGCATTGTTGGCCATTAATCCAGGCTTTCAAGATCAGGTGAGCAACTAAACCATTGGGCGTATCCAAATCGTACTCAATCTGCCCTGGCAACAGATCTATTGCATCGCAGCGATGCTGTGCGACCGATGAGATTGAGCAGAAATCGATGCAGGCATCACGAATATGTTGCTCAGCGAGCGGCATGGAACAACCGGGAACACTGACCAGCACATAGGGCAAAAAATCAGCCAGTGTCGCCATTATTTTTGTGGACCGTAGCCGTGCACAACATAGGCGTAGCGTTGAACTTCAGCTTCAGACACTTTACCTTGCGCGTCGGTCGAATACTCCATAATCTTGGCGTTTTCCAGCGCTTCAAATAGCTCCTTGGGAATTTCGCATTTGGTATTCCGTGGGATCAGAACGTTTGAACTATTCACGTTCAGGTAAACCGGTGCTTTGCCAAGTTCACCTTCGCCGCGATTAATGGTGACAATAACTGTTTCCCCCGAAAACTCCGGATCAAATGCTTTAATCTTGTTCTCAATCACGCCGGTCACCTGGACCTGAGTCGTTTTTGGCGTATCAATACTGGTGCTTGTTCGTGACATGCGTTTCTCTTTTCAACAAAATAAAAATGCCCCAAATGGGGCATGGTGAATGAGTCAGGTTAAGATTAAGTGATGCTAAGGATTTGGTTTCGCTGGCAACACCGATACATCGAAGTAACTAGCGGTGATACCTGCAGCATCTAAGGCGGTGGTTCCTGGTGTGAAGGTGGTGTTATTGCTAGTAACCACCTTCACAATGCCAATTGGCGTCAATTCACTGGCCACATCAGGTACAACCCCAAATCCTTGCGTGGTTGATACAGCACCCGCCGCATCCAGTGCCACCACGTAATAAGCAACCGTAGAAAACGGTTGTACGGCATGACCAGGCGTGAAAGCTTGAGCCGACAAGGCTGCTTTAGCCTTAAAAATACCGTCATTCAAATACGAATAGGCCGCAGCCGATTTAAACGTCGCTGCAGATGCTGCATTAATCGTTAAACCACCCGCAGTAAAATTACAGTACCCAGTAAGCTCGCGCTCAGCTTCAGTTGTTGCGTCAGAGAGTTTTGCCACGTTGTTCTCCAAAATTAAAACGATAGGAGAGCCAGCCTCAAGCTAGCTCCAAATTATTAAGCGGTAACCGCGACCTCAATCCGAACCATCCATTGATCATTCAAGATCACCGCGGCCTGCATGGCTTTCCAACCAACGTGGCCACGCTGCGCCAAAGGATCGCTATCAGATGGTTTAGGATTTACCACCATCGGCACCAAGGCAAACATCCCCTTTAAAGCGACAATGCCATACGAGTCTTTACCGATGATCAAAATCGGATACACGTCGGCGCTGGTGCCACCTGTCGAGGTCATTGCACCTTTGGGACCGCCAGCATCAGTCCATGGTGTAAAGATCGTTGATGTCAGATAGCGCACATCTTCTGCTTTACCGATCTCATTTTCGTAGGGAGTCATCGAACCGTACTTTTCCGCTGGCACAAACACCGTCTTACCATCGGCACCAGTCATATTACGCAGATCCGATTCCAAATCGGGATGAGTCAAGCCGATATAGGCGGGTGACACAGCTTCAGTGCCGAATGCCGGGGTCGATTTGACTACCTTGGTAATTTGCTGCGCGTTTTGACGTTTGAGCGCCTTTGTTGCGCGGCGCTGCACAGCTAAGGTAATAGGCTGATTCACCGCACTGCGACTAGCACCGTTGGCGTAGACAACGTTGGTACCGGCGCGTAAAACACCGTAGCGCATGATCTCGATCATTTGTGCGGCCTGCTCACCCAACAAATCGATTGATTCGTTTAAAACATCATCCTCATGGGTATCCATTACCACGTCAGTGATAGTGACTCGCGAGCCATACTGCACCAAATTGACGTTGACATCGGTGGTTGTCAACGTAGTCGAAGTTGGTGTTACGCCTTCTTGTAGCGCTGTTGGCTGAGTCGGTAAGGCATTATATCGACGCCAAATCATCGACTTTGTACTGTTTTCCTTTAACGATTTCGCTTGCCCAAAGCGCTCAATCACCATCGCGGGAATTGCGCGCTTTAACAGCGTTTTGGACGCGTAAGCTGCGGTGCGTGGCGAAATATCGCCGTAGTTTGTTGTTGCCATCTTGTTTCCTTATAATGAACTAAAACAAAAAAGCGACTCACAAAAAGAAAAACCACCCTTATGGGTGGCTCGCTTTGTCAATCGCTTTAGTCCGTTGTTACCGACAACAGCAACGGTACTGCTTACGCAGATTCCCAGGCTTTGGCGTAATCATCCTTACTAGCTATAGTGTCTGGGATTCTTACCCCGCCAGAGCGTATACCTTCGGCATCACTGTATTGGCTGTCATCAAACTCATCAGTGATGCGGTTCTTAAATCGCGTCAGCAGATCAATGATTTCATCCGCACTGCCATTTTGTTTAATCCGCTCTACGTCTTGTTGTTCGGACGTATCAAGACTGGCTACCCAATTCGCGAACTCAGGGGATTCGATAATTTCTTTAAAATCAGCGTGTTGACGCTTAATCGCCGCAAAGTGGTTCGCCCAATCCTTTTGCTCCATGTCACTAATCAATTGTGTGACACGGGCATCCAGGCCGGATACATCGCCCAAGCCCTCGGCGCGCACGGTATTAATGATGAACTGCCGCAGCGCCACCACAAAATCATCCCCAAAATCATTCGCTAAGTAGGCTTCAGGATCATCTGCAGAGTTAGCTTGATCGTCGTTTTCTGGCATGGAGGTTTGATTTTCATCGACATTGCCAGGCACTTCGGCGGGTTCTGATTGCGGTGTTTCGTGTACGCCATCTTCTACTTGCGCAGTTTCCTCTGCCTTAGGCTCAGCGGAAGAATCAGCCGCAGCACCATCATCTGCTGGGGTCTCGTCGGCAGCTGATGGATTATCATCATCGAATTGAGCGCCCTCTTCGCCTTCCTCTCCTTCATTAAAAGCGGTCGCAAATTCATCTTTTTCGTTCTTGGCCATGGTTTCCTCACTATTAATTGCGGCCTGGGTCAACCAACGCCGATTTAAGATCACGCAGGGCTTTAATCTCGCCCTGCTTTTTTAAAATGCCTTCGGTAGTACTAACTACGGTTAACTCTTCTTTCGCCAAATCAATTTGCAGGCTCAGCAACTCGACAAAGCTCTTGTAAAGTGCTTGACTGCGGTAATTCGCAAGGTCCGCTTTTAAGGCGGATAACTCGGCTCGAATTGGCTCCAGCATCACTCAATCCCTGGCGTGCGAATACCTGAGCGCTCGCCAAGATTAGCGCCAACGTTGGCACTTGGTGGTGTCAAAGGATTGTTATCTTGCCCTTCGGCGTTGAGTCCCGCCTCTTGGATGCTCTCCGCGACTTGATCGCTTGCCTGAGATTGGCCTGTCGGTAAATCGCCACCCC
This sequence comes from Undibacterium sp., assembly GCA_041913845.1. Taxonomy (GTDB): domain Bacteria; phylum Pseudomonadota; class Gammaproteobacteria; order Burkholderiales; family Burkholderiaceae_D; genus Undibacterium. The sequence goes on along the minus strand of JAYSEN010000002.1, from coordinate 360,921 downwards.
AGCCTGCCCGATTCAGAATCGCGTCTCCAGCCGGGGCAATTTCAGGTCGTTCGGTAGCGACGCCCCCGGCTTGCATGCCTGCGTAGGCCGAATCGACCTTGGTTTTTACCGTAATTGCCTTAATTCGTTCTACTTCAGCCAGTAACTTGGCAATTTCTGCACTGGCACGCTGTAATTCGGACTGCTGAAGCTGCATTTGCAACTGCTGCACCTGCATTTGCATCTGCGCCTGTTGCTGGGCTTGTTGGTTATTCTGTTCGGCGGCGACCTCTTCCTCGGTCTTCACGACATCACTCAAATCATGCGCCTCTGCCCGTTGCTGCAGTAGGTTGCGACGCTTAATATAAGGTTGGTCAAGCGGATTTCCCGCCATTTGCGAAAACTGGTCTAACTGCTGGGCGCGCAATTCCTTCGCCATTAATGATGCGGTGCCGCGCGCCTTAATCGAAAAATCGCCCTTAATACTGTCATCCGGATTGAACTGCATGTTCCACATGTGAAGCGACTCAATAAAAGAGCGCGTCATATCATCGAAATTGGAAATCAGGTCTTTCATCACAACCGAAGCGGCCGCCATCAACATCGACATGCCTGAAGCGGTTCCCGCCGCGCCAGCCGTGGCATTTTCTCCCTGCATATAACGCGGTATTGCGGTCACATCATCGGCATTGGTTCGGAACATTTCAACGATAGGCATCAACAAATCGAGACCATTTGGCATCTGCAGCACGCGCAAGGCTGGTGAGCCTGGTTCGTTGCCGTTGCGCTTCCATATCTTGTAAGGGCCCATACTCTCGGCGCGTTCATGCTCCGACAATAAGGCCATATTGGCCTCAATCTGGAAGCCGGAAGCAATCGCAGCATGATCGAGTATCATCCGTGTGCCGGCATTGATCATTTCCTGATCATCGCGCATGATCGCCGGAATACCCTCACCAAAAATCGACGTATCATCCTTTTCGCAGTAGTACAAATGATAAGGCCAACAGGCCAACGGCCAAATGGCTATCTTGATAATGACACCATCCGGCAGTAACCACACATTCGCGAAAAACGCTTCGTGTAGTCGTTCGCTCGGTACGTCGACACCGCATTGAACTAAGTCATCGCCATTAATGTAGCCCCAGCGCTCCAACAATTCATAACTACCATCATCTTTGACGTTGACGCTTTCACGATCTCCCAAACGTCGCAATTCGTTATCAACGTCACGAACCACCTGGTGGCCGTTTGGGTAAGCATTGATGTAATCGATAATGCGCTGTTTATTAAATGACTTGAATTTAGTCAGGCTCGCCATCTTATCCCGCGTAAATCGGTGCAACTCAAAGACATAACGGCAGTCTTCAAGTTCAGTGGCATTCATATCCGGGTAAAAATTCCAGATCGGGGTATGCTCCACAAACGGGGTGACGTAGCGCTCTGTTTTCTTGACCCACTGACGCTTACCATCCTGAACTACTTGCACATACTTGGTTCGCTCTTTACGTGTCACCAAGGGTGCCTTGAGTATACCCGTACCAAACACATGACCCGAATGTAAAATGCGCCGGGCTTTCTTTTTATATTGGCACTCGGTCAACTGGTCATCAATAACCTGCGCCATCCTTTGCGCTGAGGCATCGGCATACTTTTTAAAGGCGGACTCCAGCTCTAGCGGCTCTGGTTTACGTTGAAGCTGTGCTGCCAGGGCTTGATGAATACTTTGTCTGGTTTGTACATCCAATGATGGCCTATCGGTCGCTTCCACCGAATAATTACGCTCAGAATTCGCTGGAAATAGCAGATCAGCCGTGCGTGCATCGACTGTCTTGACCTTAACGCGCGTCGCCTTTACAAAGGCTTGTGATCGCTCAACACCAATTCTCGCCAGAACTTCAGGCTCATACTCACCTTTAAACTGCCGGTAATCCTCTAGCCATCGTTGCTCCGTTTCCTGGCGGTCCAGCTTAGCTCGTGCAAACTCGCGTAGAAATCCCGTACCCAATGCATCGATTTGTTCATAGGCCCAATTGGTTTCAGACTCAAATCCCGCTTTCGCGGCACGAATGTAATCGTCTAACTCGGCCTGGCTACGGTCATCCATCATTAATTAGTTCCCGCTAGCCTGTTGCTCAGCAAAGTAAGCCTCAGCGCAGTGGTAGGCTTCTTTTTCCATTAGCTTGCGAATGGCATCGCTGTAGGCCAGCTCAATACCGGTTTTTTCGTCGAAGTTTTCTAAATCTGCAAAATTCGCAATCCCCACTTCTTCATAACCGCTCTTCAGGGTAACGATAGAAATACAGACCTTGGTATCAGGAATATGTGTGCCCTGAATACTGGCAATTTTGGCCTGAATGTTGGTCGGTGTAGCGAAGCGTCGTTTTGCTTGAACTTTTTCTGTCGTCATCATTTTATTAAATGGAGTTTCCCAATTTTTCCCAGGTGTCGGCAAACTCACCCATTTCAGCCTGAAGCTTTCCCACCGTTTCAAAACGCCCGATGTTCTGTTCACCCGACGCTAAATCCTGCTCAGTCGGCGCATGGTCAGCAATGACGACTACCGCCCCGGGTTCGTTATCCTCGGCCATCAGTCGTTGGCATTCCTCGATGTATTCTTTGTTCGGTTCCATGTTTAATATCCTGCTTTCGATGCCGGTAGTTGTGTTTGACTGCCTGAAGTTTCGCGAACGCTTTTTGCTGCGATTGGCTCGGCAAACGTCAATGCCAGCGCATCGCCACCATCTGGAGAGCGAACGCCGCGCTTTTTCATATCTTTTTTGGATTCGAGCAACCTCGCACCATTACTGGTGTATTTGCCGCCTTGTGGTGCCGATAAATCCGACTTCAGGGCCTCGTCATCGGGCAGTCGATTGGGCTGGTCTTCTAGCCACTCCTTCATCGTGTACCACATCTCAGCACGCTTATTGCCGTAGCGCTCTTTATCGTGGGCAGATTCGGCGCTATTGACACCTATCACTGGAATATTCAGTTCGCGTAGTCGATCAACAATGCCCGCGCCAATCCCTATTTTGTCAACCAAGAGCCCATCAGGCCGCATCTCGCGATACATATCCGCAAGTAAGCCAGCCACTTCCATTGTTGAAAGCTGGTTGAAATAATCAATCCGAAAACAGGTTCGACCTTGCCGGAATACGACGGCTGTTCTGTCTTCACCCTCATCAGCCGGATCGCAGCCAATAATTAACGGTCCATACCGTTCCGTATAATTACTGTTCACCGCGGCCGAAACAGTGGTCGGTGTAATCAGTGGATTTTGAGTCGATGACTTAAATGCTAAGGCGGGTGTAGCTGGGTATTCCTGATCGAATAGCCACTCGAAGCCCTTACCATAGAGGATGATCTTATTCTGGCGCCAGGCCATTTGCTGATCATCTAAGCCGTACGCTACTTGGTACTTTCTATCATCTTTGCTGAGCTCGAAGTTATCGGGCACTTTGGCTCGATACTCATCTTGCCAGAACCATGGGACAAAGATCGCGATGTATTCCCCGCGTCCGGCTTCAGCGTCTTGCCACAGCTTATGGAATTTATTGCCAATGCCGTTGGCAGTGGATTCCAAGATAATTTCAGTACCAGGGTTATCTGATACCGTGTTGCCCAAACCAGCAAAATGCAATTCCGGGTTATCCCAGAACGCAAACTCTGAGCCATGCAGGTACTGCGCCGTGTTGGAACGGCCTACATCCTGACTACCTGCAGTTGCGAGCTTATAACCGCTATCCAGCCGGTTAAACTTCAATTCCTTGGCATTGGTTGCGCCAGTCGCCGGAGCAATCGGGTTGTAATCATGGTAGCGCTTGACCATGTTAAACAAGTTATCGGTCGCTTTTTGCTCATGCGCGACGATGAACGCTGTCTTACCATGCCTGGTTGAGGTTTTCTGATAAAACCGCTGCGCTACGTAAGTTGAGCAGCCCTGCTGCCGCCCCTTAAGGATTAACGCCCTGACCTTGCCGATTCGAGCTAACTGCTCCTCCAGCATGGCATGAATATGCCATTGTGCCCGGTTGTACTGAAACAGTTGCTTAGTACCGACTTTATCCAGGATATACATGCAAGTGGCCGCATGTGTTGGAATATCGTCGAGTAAGCGCTGCAAGACATCATTCGGCAGCGACATGACCTCTCACTCGCTGTATCAAGTCTTCAATCCCGGTACCGCCATCCTGCCGCTCTACATCCAGACCAAATGCCTGGCGTTCCAGCATAATCAAATTACGCAGCGAGTCCGACAGGGTTTTCATAATCCCTGCCCGATTGCCAAGGCTGATCACCCGGTTAAACACTTTGATGCGATCATCAAAGTCCATGCCGCCTTCAGCATTGACCGCGCGCTCCAGGTCAGTAAGCAAATCGGTATGCTCGGTTTGCACCATTAACTCTTCAACCAGGCGATTAGTTATGGTTCTAAACCGTTGTATATCAGTCCTATGCGCCAGAATAACGTTGGTTTGTATCTGCGCATTGGCTTCCACAACCACCGATTCACTCGCTTTAACGCGCTCAGAGCGAACCGCCGCTTCGGCTAGTTTTGCTTCAGTCTTTTGCTGGATCTTCTTATGAAGGTCACGCGTCCAGCCCTCTTTACGAGCTCGCTTGAGAATCCCGGCGTCTGAAACCCCTTGCTCTTTACCGATCAGCTTGAGTGACTTCAGCCCGGCGCGGTAATCAAGCTCAACCGCAGCCCAATCCACCACTTTACTCATTTCGTGTTCTTTCCGTTTCGTCGTCAGATAAAGGCTGTTCGGCCTGCTTTTTCAAGCCACGCTCGCGTAGAAACTGCTGAATTGCGGGTTCTTCCGATTCAGTGTCCAACTCAGTCGTTTCAAATTGTTTGGCGAGTCGGGTAATTTGCGAGGGCATAAAGAAAAAGCCCCGGCACTTTGCAGCACCAGGGCATTTCAGGCTAAAGCCATTGGGGGATTTTATTTACTAAATTGATGGGTGCACTTTTCAGCACTATCAAAAACAGGGTGAATTTTGCGCGAAATGTGCGGGGAACTCAAACGCTATTTTGTGCAGAAAATCCCGCACACAGGGACGTAAATTGAAACTGGCGATGCTCTTGCTCAGCATTGCGCTGCAAACCTTCAGATAATTGCCAGGCTTTACGCGTGAAACGACGAACCCGGTCATAGTAGGTTCGCGGGGCAATCCCTAGCTGCGCAGCCTTACGCTTAACGACAGTCTGTTCGCTTAAATAGTGCAGATGAAACGCTTGATAGTCGGCCCGGTGCTCATCCATATTCGCCATCGAGTTCACTGCCATGTTGAAGTATTGAAGCTGAGCATTATTCCGCGCATTAGGCTGTTTGCCAAACTTACGTGGCAGGAACTGAGCAAGAATATTACGTTGCGGCGCTGGCGCGTAGAAACGCCTGGTGTGGCACCAATTTAACCAATCGAAAACCAGACCTTCTAATTCCGAATCTTTCATGCTTCCCCCAATTGAAACGTGGGGGAATTATTATTGAAAGGGATTTGGTCTCTGGATTTAATTCGATCAATATCAAACGTTAGTGCATCAAAGAGTGATCATCTCGAACTTCTAAGGGCTGGGTAGCAATAATTACATTTAATTTAACTTCACATGTTTATATCGACTTGAATAATCATGTAACACTAAAATATCGCCAATGCCAACATTATACTTTTGCTCATGTTGATAAATTAAAATATACTTTGCTCAAAGTAAATTCTAAATTTTTAGTCTTTAACAAAAGTAATTTAATTAACAACGAAACGAGCAATTGTAATCTTTAACAGATGCCTCTTAAAAGGGCGCGTAGGTAAGACGATGGTTTATCACGTAAAAGCTGGAACTATTGAAGTTGATGGTGCACCAATTGACCCATACATATTATTTAAACTGAGCGTCTTTTCGGTTGAGGAGTCGAATGGCCCAGTAACTTACGTTGTATCACGTCGCGCCGCTGAATTAACTTTCAAGTTCAATTTAGAGAATCAGCCATACTTTTCACTCTTTCATAGCAACACCGCTCTCGATCCTGAACGGATCAGGTCGCTATTAAATCACGGCTATTTCATCACCGAATCAAAACGCGTGTATTTTGTGAGCGATAGAATCAAGGATTACCTCAACTGCGCGTTCACAGAAAATAGTCTACCCAAACTACTTAAATTATTGCGCCGGCTACGAAACGACGGTTTGTTAATAGATGAAATACCTCTAAACCTCGTTGGAAAGTTTAAAGAGAGAGACGCTTGGGTTACTCACTGTGACCGCCTGTTTGCAAAGGATCTCTATCCTTATCAAATAGAAGGCGTAGCATGGTTGACATTCTGTGCTGCGAATGGAATTGGAACCATTTTGGCTGACGACATGGGTTTAGGTAAGACAGCCCAAGTCATCGCGCTCTGCTGCGACATCCTAGAGACTCAGCCAAATGCGAAAATTCTCATTGTTGTTCCCAATCCACTGCTGGTTAATTGGCAAAGAGAGTTTAGTTACTTTGCACCCACTTTGACGCCATTTCTACACTATGGTCCAAGAAGGAATGGTTTAAGCTCTATACTTACGACGCATAACATTATCATAACCCCCTATACATTGCTAACTTCTGACATCTCTATGTTAGAAGAAATCGAATTTGATCTCGTCCTTTATGATGAAGCAAGTATGCTCAAAAATCCACGTTCCGGTCGAGCTAAAGCAGCGAGAAGACTCTCAACAAGTGCAGCCGTGGCAATGACCGGAACGCCTGTGGAAAATAGCCTGCTTGATGTCTGGGCATTGTGCGACTTAGTGTTCCCAGGATACTTAGGAGAAGAGCAGCAGTTCAAATCAAACTATGTTCATAGCGAAATTTCTAAAACACTCGATACGGATCTTGTCGACCTTGAAAATAGCATCCGACAGATAACTCTTCGTCGCATGAAAAAAGACGTTTTAAAGCAATTACCAAAGAGAATCGACATATATCGAGCGCTAACGCCAAACGAGCAAGAACGAAAAGACTACAATGCCATCATTTCTGAAATCAAACAGGACAATGACAATGGTGGCCAAAGCATACTGGCATTAATAAACAAACTACAACAATTCACTGCGCATCCAGCTCTTCTCGACTCAAATCCCAAGCAAGACACAAAAAGCTTAGCTTTAAGAAGTGCAAAGTTTGAAATGCTTTTAATGGAGCTTGATGGCATATCCCAAATAAACGAAAAAGTAATTATATTTGCTACATTTCACAAAATAATTGACTTAATTTGCGCTGCCGTTCACGAGCTATTTGACTTTTCCCCCGGCGTCATTGACGGAAGAACTCCAAATGATCAAAGACAACAATTAATTGACAGTTTCTCTGATTCTAATGGTTTTAATGTTCTTCTTTTACACCCAAAAACAGCGGGCATGGGGCTAAACATTACCGCGGCGACCCACGTAATTCATTACTGCAGACAATGGAATCCTGCTCTTGAAGCACAAGCAACGGCACGGGCTTGGCGTAATGGCCAGAATTCTGTGGTGAGTGTTTACTACATGTTTTACGTAAATACCATAGAGGAAATGATCGATGAGCGCATACGACTCAAGCAACAACTCAGTGATCAAGTCGTAACAATTTCCGATTACAAAGAAACTGATAAACAGCTAATGCTCGAATATTTAGAGAAAGTTAAAAATGACTGATATTAATGAACTCGACGAAAATGATTTCCGGCCCTCCCCAGCAAGGCTTATTGAGAGCCTGAGAGATACAGGTTATAGCGAAAAAGCTGCTTTTGCCGACATCGTAGATAACTCGATTGCAGCTAACGCCAAAAAGATATTAATACACCTTGAATTTTTGATGGGTGAATTTCGCGTTGTCATTGTTGATAATGGCTCTGGGATGACTGAAGCTCAACTCAAGAATGCGATGCGTTATGGTTCTGAAAAAAGATCAAATCCCAAGTCCTTGGGTAAATTTGGAATGGGTTTAAAAACCGCATCGACTGCATTTTGCCGAAGACTAGTTGTCCTCTCGCACAAAAATAGTGAATTTTTTGGAAGAAGCTGGGATTTAGATACAATTAAAGAAAAAGATCGATGGGAGCTCGAGACCCCAGATGAGAATCAATACCGTGATGATTTTGAGTTCCTCAAGGAATTTTCCGAGAGTAGCGGGACTATGATTATTTGGGAAAAGATAGATCGCCTAATTAAACCGGGCAGTGCCAAGCAAATCGAGTCTGAAATTGAGGCCCTTGGAAAAGAACTTAAAAACGAATTAAACGCTATTTTTTATCACTATATCAAATCGAATAATATTGAAATATCAATTCAAATCCTTAATAAAACCAAAGATAAACTAAAAGGCTGGGATCCGCTATGCTGTGATCTCCTGACAACTTCAGGTCAGCGATCAAAAATTCTCAGGGAAAAAGAAATTTTTGTCGATTACAACGGGGGTAAGTATTCTTTTACCGTCAAAGGAAGTTTGATTCCATCTCAAAATCATTTAAATGCTGAAGAGCAAGAAGCTGTCAGATACAGTTTAGACAACCAAGGTTTTTATATTTATCGCGAAGGACGCCTTATCTGGAACGACGGATGGCCACATCGAATTTATAAAAAAGAAAGCAAAATTACCAGGCTTCGTATCGAACTACAGTTTAATCATGAGCTCGACGACTTGTTCAGTATCGATTTCCGAAAAAGCAGAGTAATAATCCCAAAAGAAGTACGAACAAAGTTACAAGAAATAATCACCCCTTGGCGACAGGAACTTTTGAAAGATAACCAAACGTCAACCGTCGATACGCCAAATGTCAGCCCTCAGAGACATGACCCCGCCAATAATGCGATTGATAAACACAAAGAAAACACTCAAAACTTCAAAATCAATGTTGACGGTGACACAGTTACAATCAGGAACGAAAATCAGCAAAAGCCAGCAATTGTTCAAAATATACGGGTATATGAAAATAAAACAGTCCGTGTTCAAGAGGAGGATTCACTAACAGCCGATAACCTTTGGGAGCCTTCTTGCGACATCGATGGCAATACCTGTGTATCGCTTGGAAAGTCGCATCCCTATTTTGTGAGAATGTATGCCGTATGCAAAGATAATTTGGAGGCAACCAAGGCACTCGATATGTTACTTTGGAGCCTCGCCAATGCAGAACATGGAGAGTACTCCGAAACAAATAAACATACGCTGACAGGTTTTCGTCAAAAAGTTTCACAATCTTTGCGCTATTTAAGCCTTGAACTTCCTGACGAGGAATCTGAATGAGTTACGAATATGATTTAGCCGATTTCAAGCGTTTTCTTAATGATAGAAACTCTGCTTATCGAGTCGATGGTCTGATTTTTTGGCAAAATCGTATCCCTTTGCCAATCGACTTATTTAATCGAATCTTTGACGAAGCTGATCTGATAATTACCGACTACCTTTACCATATAGCCGCTGCGGCGACAGTTATTAGTATAGGCAAGGACTTTAAACAAGCGTTTTCGATAGAGCTTGGAGATTTGCCTAGTGAAAAGCTTAAAAATCGCATATCTGACTTACACTCGTGGATAAATCAGCATCTATCCAACAACAATAAGATTGTCGCTATCTGCTACGAAATTGCCGATACCTTAGCTCTGCCAGATTTTCGATTTGAGAATGGCAAAATTGTTCAGGCACTGGTGCATCAAGGAAAGAAATATAGTCGCTTGTACATTCCAGATCAACTTCGAAGGGATCTAGACTCAATCCGAGACAGTAGGAAAATTGGCGTGGACAATACGGATATGTTCGGAAATGTCATTGCGGATCGATATGACATTTATCGGTCAGGTTTTAGTGATGCACTCGCTGCGATTTTTAATAACCTGCTTGAGTTTCGTATTCTAGTTTCTGGAAAAAGTACTCACTTAAAAAAATTCACCTTAACAATAGAAACTCCTAAAGATCTTGATGTGCGATACGCTAGGACTAAGGATGGCTCGTTATGGGAGCCCGGATATGGTGATGACCACTTTGTAACGATTAATATTGAACACCCATTAATTCGGAAAATTCAGCCAGAGCAAACTACACCGCTTGCTGAATTTTTATATTTTATTGGCCAATTTGAGAATTCACAATTCTCGGACCAAAATAAAAAATTTCTCGAAAACATGCGTCAAGCCATATCCAGGAATTTGTGGATAAAGCACGACTCACAATAAAGTCCAGGAAAATTCTATATGCTTGCAGAGTTAAAAACGGTAGGAAAGTGGTTTACTGAGCAAAAATTAGCTCTTTGGAATTTTGACGAAATTGAGATTGACGAAACAACAAAATCATTACTAAAAAGTATAAATATTGATTGCTTCCGACATTCCATGTTAATGAAGCAATCAAACAATAACCAATGCCACATGCCAAGTCAATACATATTGTATGCATTGAAACTGTGGCCATTTGTAAAACTGGTCCTCGTTTACATTGAGGCATTGGAGAAATTCCAGGAAAAACTAACTGCCACTGAATTCAAGGCGGGACTTGCAAACAAATTCGAAAAATCCAAAGCAGCTGACGTTTATTCAGCATTAGATTCGTTTAGTCAAAAAAATTTTATTAATATATTTCAAAGTAAATCAGATCGTCTGAATGCTAAAGATCCGATCAACGGTAACGACGGTAAGGAGTCTTTTCGGGACAACAGTGATTTCATGCAGTCAATTATACTGGCTGCTTTGCCTGTACCCAATGTGAGTTCGGCTGCACTCGCCGCCTTTATTCTAAAAGTATGCCAAAACGAAGCAATTTATAGGCATTTGATTCAAAGCTTCGGATCACACTTACCCCCCGTATATCAAACGGCTTCTGGTGACGAATTACTTTTCAAAGTAATTTCGTCACTAGGCTGGATAGGCAAACTGGATGCTCACCTAGGTAATGCTCAGACCGCTGATCACATAGATATCGATGAGTTTGAACAAATTTTCATATTACGTCCAACAGAAGTAGTTGGTAATAATGGATATTGGGAGACACCCGTTCACTATTCATCAATACACAAAAAGTTCATTTTCTTGAAGAAAAACTTAGTGACCACATCTGATTCTTTTCTTAAAATTTCAGGTCTAATTTCGAGATTATGGGACAAGATGTGCATCGTAGAGAAAGATGGCTCCTACGAATTCGTATCAATCGCGAGCCGATCGAAGTCTAGCCAAGCATGCAATGGTGGAAGTAACTTGATAATCTATGGGGCCCCTGGTACTGGAAAAAGTCATCGAATTCACAACATACTAGGTAAAGACGCTGAAAAAACGATCACAGTCTTTCACCCCGACACGCAACATAGTGACTTTGTCGGCGCGCTCAAACCACAAATGGAATTGGATAAAAACAACAACTCGATGATAACTTATCGCTTTGTACCTGGTCCTTTTACAATTGCCTTGGTCAAAGCACTTTCAGCCCCCGAAAAAACCGTATGTTTGATTATTGAGGAAATCAACCGTGCGTCAGCAGCAGCCGTTTTCGGTGAGTTATTTCAACTATTGGATCGGGAGAGAGACGGTGCCAGTACGTATAGAATTGATGCCACAGACCCTGGCATGATCGCATATATCAATTTTGAACTGTCCTCGCAAGGCTCCCCCCAAATTAGTAAATTGTACTTACCTGCCAATCTTTCATTGTTTGCTACTATGAATAGCAGCGATCAGGCTGTAATGCCCCTTGACACCGCATTCAAACGAAGGTGGCAATTCGAATACCTCCCTATTGATTTTGAAAACAATCCGTTGCCACAGACAAAAATTCCAATTCAAACCACGTCGGGGTCAACTTCAGTTTATTGGGCAGACCTTGCACAATCAATCAATCAAGTGCTTCTCGAATACGATGTTCCAGAAGATCGTTTAATTGGTCCGTTTTTCCTTAATTCAAAAGAGCTCGAGACCCCAGAAACAGCAACTGAGGCTATCGGTGGAAAGCTATTTATCTATCTTTGGGATGACGTTCTAAGACACGTAGAGCGAAGTAAAATATTCATGCCCAAGTATAAGACTTTTGGGGCCTTAGCAGCGGCATTTCGAGATAAATGCCCCGTTTTTTCGCACACAATAGAACAACACTTAATGTCTAAAGGTGAAGTGCAACCTACACAAGAGGCGTAAGAATATGCTTCGCTCTGAAATAGTCTTTTTATCTGATCGAATGCCTATTAATGCAAACACTATTCCTGCAGAGATACTAACGGAATTACAGAACAGAGCCATAGTTACATCTGATACCTCGACTATAAGTTTCTGTGGCGTTATATCATCGAGAAACTATCTTGCTATTTTCTTTCCAAGAAATTCTCAAGTTCCTTCAGAAGAGAAGAAAGGTTTGCGCTCTGCACACCACCTCTTTATGTCACTGATTAAGTATTATCGAGATAAAGACAACGGAACGTACTCGGATGATAAAGAAAGTGGTTTTGTATGTGGCAAGTCATTTTCAAATGCTGCAGCCATCTTAGTCGACTACCAGAAACATGGTATTTATGTACGTCGAAGCAAAAGCCTTGGAACAAATTCAGGAAAAATCAACTGGTCAGCGACTTTAGCTCGACAAACTATGTTTCTGAGCAAAAGAGGACCTTGCTATTTGAATTTATCAACAAGCCGACAAAAATACGTCGCGGAATCCGAGACCTCTAAGATTCATGCAGCAATTTTGTCTGAGCTATTTGACTCGTATGGTGTTCTTTGGACAGGAAACACAGAATACAGCGACTCTCTGCTAGCTGATTTTCCCCGACCGACAGGAAACACAACATCTCAACTAAGTAACTTACGGAAGGAGCTTCAACTTAGCTATTCAGAACGAGATATCTTTCTTATAAAAAGTCTGATTAATTACTTAAGCGATGAAAAAGGAACAGGATCTGGCGGAATTTTATTGGGAGTGCGATTTTTCCATAGCCTATGGGAGGCAATGCTCGACACTTGCTTGGCTGGAAAATATGCCGTTAACAGTAAGCTACCAATTCCTGTTTATCGAACAGATAAAGATGTGTTTGTTCCAGTTGCAGAGAAGGGACAACGTACTGACACTGTTATTTGTGATCAAAACAAAACTCAATTTGCAATCATCGACGCAAAGTATTATGACGCCAGCACTGCCCAAACCGGACCTGGCTGGCCAGATCTGGTTAAACAATTTTATTATGAAAAAATGTTGTCTCATTTGGGTTTAGGGACTATCAGGATATCGAATCACTTTGTATTTCCTGGGCTCACAGGGGCGCTAAAAGCGGCATATATCGCAAAACGGGGCGTAAAAATCGAAACAGAAAGCGATTGCCTGAGTGAGTATCCTCCAATTTATTGCCACTATCAGGACCCACTTAAACTTCTTGAAGTCTATTCGTCTGGTGAAAAACTCTTATGCTTAACCGAGCAGATATTAAATACCAATATCAATATTTAGCTTGAACAAGGAAACAAACACTATATACCGATATAGCTGTGTTGACTGATCACCTGCGGAGTGATAACATCGCCCGGATTAAAACCGGATAAGTTTAAAGCTATGCGCAGCCAGCCAAAATCTATTTACATAAAAGAACTCAGAAATCGACTGGGATTGGGACGAACGGAGTTTGCTAATTTTTTAGGCTTAGGCAACATAGGCGAACGGACTGTTCGAGGCTGGGAGGACGGTGAACATGAGCCATCCCCAGTAAAATGGCAAGCCATTATAGAAGTGGAAGAAAAGTTGACTGGCTATCTTGAGAACGCGCCTTTTTGCCAAAAGCCGCTAAAAGACGCCGATTTCACCTTTATAGATTTGTTTGCTGGGATTGGTGGCATTCGGCTCCCGTTTCAGCAACGTGGCGGTCATTGTGTTTTTTCATCAGAGTGGGACAAGTTTTCACAAAAGACCTATTTGACAAATTTTGGCGAAATGCCGAACGGTGATATTACACAAATTCAGGCTTCAGAAATCCCTGATCACGATATATTGCTTGGTGGATTCCCATGTCAAGCATTTTCTCAAGCTGGATTAAAAAAAGGATTCAATGATACTCGAGGAACGATGTTCTTTGAAATTCAGAGAATTATGGCCGCAAAACGGCCAAAAGCCTTCATGCTTGAAAATGTAAAGCAGCTTCAAGGACACGATAAAGGACGTACTCTTAAAACAATTCTAGATATCCTTCGCGGCAGTGAATATTCTGCTGTACCAGACGACGTCCCGTTAAGTGAAGAGGCTCGTGAAGCGCTATCGCAGAAACTGAACTATTGGGTTGACTTCAAAGTGCTACGTGCAGGTGATTTTGGTTCCCCACAAAACCGAGAACGAATTTTCATTGTAGGGTTTGATTTGGACTACTTTAAAGATATAAATTTTGACAATTTATTTCAATGGCCCAAACCACCCATGACTGAAACTTGCGTTGGAAGTATTCTTGAAGACCTAGATTACCTACATCCCGATGAAGACAAATTCACGTTATCGGATAAGCTCTGGGCAGGGCATCAGAAACGAAAGTCGCAACATCTAGAAAAAGGAAATGGATTTGGTTATTCGATTTTCAATAAACAAAGCCCCTACACCAACACAATCAGCGCCCGTTATTACAAGGATGGCTCGGAAATATTAATTGATCAGTCACATTTAGGGAAAAACCCAAGAAAGCTTACACCTCGAGAATGCGCACGCCTGCAAGGTTTTCCTGATAACTATATTGTTAATGCTGTCTCAATGGTTCAGATTTACAAACAATTCGGTAATTCTGTTTGCATGAATGTAATACACGCACTATCAGAGCGGCTTATTAAAGCAATGCAGCAAGCCCATACCGAGCTATCTAAACTTTCGAAATGCACCTGAGATGTATTAACTTACATCAACTGTGTCAACCAATACAACTAAAACTCTAACTGACACTTACCTGCGTACAAGATGTGTCAGTTAAATCAAATCTTAACTGTATTTGATCAAACCCGATCTGACAGCCACCAGTTTTAACAGGGCACCTGTCAGATTAGTTCTGAATTAATCCATCTGCAAAAATACAAATCATCTGATCTGCCCCCCCCCTAACCAAGTTATTACCCAGGCTGAAAAATAAACCCATCTTCAGCTGAAAAGCACAACACAACCGGCGCACTTGAGTCACCAAGCACTTTCTTTGCTTTTTCACAAGCATGTTTCTTTGAAAAATCAGAGTCACAACCATAATACTCAGCATTCATTGCAAGTGCTATCCACTTGCTTCCACCTGCAGAGCAGATAACTTTAGCATCTGCAGAGGCGTTTTTCATTGCCATTTTTTCTGCTTCGAATTTAGATTCGGCGCCCCACGAATAAAAATACTCGCCAGTCGATTTGGATATCGCCAAAGCACCAAATTTTGGCTTTGTATCCCATACCCTCCACTCATTCGCACCCAATTCTTTTTCTGCAGAATGCTTTAGCATCCACAAGAAAGTATCAGCGTTATCCATGTCCCCAGAAACGCACGAAGACGAGAATATATGGCAATTATTAGTCAAAAGGCTATACTCTTTGTAGTAACCCTTATAGTCTTTCTGACGCTGCTCGAATCTTCTAGCTCTATCGGCAACAACTTCATCACCAATCGGACGACCATTTCGACAAGAAGTATAAATACTCATGCCTGTAGTTCCTGCTATAAATTCCTCTGGGGACACACACTCCACCCATCCGTGCCTGTTGAGATGAATAATTTCATTACCGCCGACATAAATCCCGGAATGCTCCGCAGTACCAAATGCGAGGTCACAATAAACAATCGAACCAATTTCAGGGGATAACACCCTGTCTCTTATTGCATTATCAATAATGCTTTCAGCCAAATTTAGGCCGACTATTGTTTTAAAAATCCCGAACATTTGATCCCTGCAGCAGTTAGTAAATTGATCAACAGGTATAAATCAAAATACAACTTTTTTCAAGCCCAAATGCATTAATAAATTGACACCCAATTGTCTTCAGTCCCTGCATCAGTTAGCAAGTTAGTGCGCGAACTTTTTGCTAACTAACTCGCTAACCATTCGGCAATCAATCGCCAGCATTTTTAGTTTTTCTTGCAACATTCCTTTCCATTGCACTCGATTACGGCCTGAAGACGTCTATCTCTCCACATGTTAAGATTGCGACAGATTTGCACTACGATCTAATGTTACTCGTTAGCCCCCATACACAGGCGCGTTGAGAAACATGACAAGCTCCAAGGCTCTCAAGGGCGAGACGCTATAGCCCAGCTTATTTTGGACCGATCTGTGGAACGGTGGAAACCCAGGCTTTTTGGCGAGCTCTTTGAGTAGTTTCACGTACTGCCTATATGTCTCAACATTATTCACCCGATAGTGATGAGGGCGCTTCTCGTGGACAAAGGAATAAACCTTTGAATCCCAGATAGGGAAGTCGGCCGGAGCAATGAAGTGCAAAAGCTTGGACGCGCCGACGAGCGAGTTGTTGACTATTGAGGCGAGTCCTCCAATTTCTTGGTCATCGAGCTCCTTACCAGTTTTTGCCTTCTCAAGCGCCTGCACCGCAGCATCAAGACCAGCTTTGCCTTGCACTGGGTACAGCTCCAAAATGGTCGGCATCCAGCCATAAACCATATGCGCCCCGCGCACTACGTCACCTGCATCGACCGATTTCTTTGACGAAAAGTATTCGAGCAGATACGGATACGAGACGACATATGCGTTGTCTTTGGGTATTTGGGTTGCGGGCTCAATGGCGAAGACGTCGAGCATGTTTCTCCTCTTGGGGACTAACGCGTAATATCACCGGTCGCCGTACGCGATTCGCTACAACGATGGCTCGGGTTGGTCGAAAAGCGTTGACGCATTACAAACACTATCTCAAACAAGTTTGGATCTCATTTGGCAAAGATCCGCTTAATAAGTTCGCGAATGCACTCAAATGAAATCAACAAGAGCGGGACTCCGACAATACTCCCCACAAAAATCACTAGCATCAGTCGAATTGGCAACGACAACGAAGGACTACTATTCAAAAATAAGCCTACGTAGACGCAAACACCCAGGAATCCATAGAGTAAAGAATAGAAACATAAGCTTGCCGTAGAACTTCTCTCAGGTGACCACATTGAACGTACCTAGCGAGGCTGTACAAAAAGTCCCATTCCAATGAAATGGGTTCGTTTGCCGTGTACCTTCCGCCATTCGTCGGTGGCCATTCGTTGAATATGGCGCGTTCTGAAAAGTCGATTTTCAGGTTTCATTTTCAAAAATTTTGAATTCTACTAAAAATACAGTCTCAACGTGTTACGTGAGGGCCTGTAGTAGTCAACTAATTTTAGCCAAATCTGTGTTTCGACTTGCGGTCGCCAATTGCCAATGACACGTGATTAAACCCCACGCACCAGAGCTATTGATTAATTTCTTGTTCTTCGGGGGGGCATATGACGGGTTAGAGGTCGCCCCCTCCATCGCAATTCCTAGATTTGATACCGCAATGAGAAAGATTGCTTGATCCATTCCAAAACCTTCTTCTCTCTTCTGATATCGGGATGCCCGAGAAAACCTTTGACGAGATGCTGTTCACGTATTTCCCGCGCTATCTGAGATTTGTCGACAGCACTAAGAAGCTGACCGTTCTGGAATATGAGTTCATAGACTTCCTCGAACTTCCAGAAAGTATGAAAGCCCATATTCGCTAGAAGATCTCGTACCAAATCCTTCCCAAGGAGCAGCCCGCCCGTGTATGAGAGTGGTAGGTTCAAGCCTTTGTATAAACAATTGAAGTCCAATGGCGAGTTCGGCTCTTGAGGTGAAACTCCATTAATAACTGGACCGTTTGGTTTTCGATTCCTAGCAGGAATACCAGCGTCATGGAAGACGTACAGGTCGGCCAGTTGAATCTGATCACCTATTGAGTACTCCGCCAACCAGCCTCGATAACAAGCCGTAGACGTCATCTCCGGCTTTAGACCGAGCAGTGTTGGTTCGATCAATTTCGTTCCGTTCACTCCGCATAGGAGGAATTGCTTGCTTTGAAACAGAGCTGAATCGGCGGCTTGGAGAGTCACGATTAATCTCAACCTATAAGTTGAGCACCTTGACGCACAACGTGCGGCGAGTGTGCCCGAATGATGGGATGGACTCCCCCGTCTTTTTGCGCGACAGTAAGCGTACTGGTTCACATGAAGGATGGGGATCAGATTTCAACGTAATGAGTCCACATAAGACTGGTTAAGCGTCACTTGAGGGGCTTGCCATCCTCGAACACTACACCTCGTTCATAGATGTAGCGCGCACTACCCTTGCCGCGCATCTTCTTCATGGAAAACGCAATTGATTCACCGACGAGAGTCGGTTGTACCGGATCGTCGTAACAAGTACCAAATGTGGGCGAGACCCTAGCACCAGTAGCGTCGACGGAAACGAAGACGTACTGACCAGGACAAGCGGTTCCGGCGGCTTGTGAGACAAGGACGACGTCGCTAGATGGGAGCCTAAACGTTTGGACTACTGCCGTCGGACTGAAAATCGTGACATCAGGCACAAGAGCTTTTCCCTTGTGCGTAAGCTGAGCATCCGCGTTGGTTGTGATTGCACCAAATCGAGTGGGAATCGAGACGGGATCGGCTGAAGCTGCGTTGACTAGCGCGAGAAGCGACATGGCAATGACCAGGCGCCTGTAATGATGAACGGACATGTTCTCCCTTTGAGTAGTTGAAGATGCGCGATTGTGCCAACCATCGCTAACGTAGCGATGTGACACCTAACGTGTGAGTTCAGCGGGCACCGTAGGCGATCCGCTGCAACGATGGGTTAGGCTGGTTGATAAACGATGACGCATAACACGCCCTGAACTCATACTAAAAAATTGTGGCTAATTGTAAAGCTGACTAATGAAATTAGCAATAAGTTTGGGCAATGTGTGCTGTTTTTGAGATCGGAAAATTACGGCGAACACAGCGCAAAAAATAGTAGTCGGCGATTTTTCTGACGGACGTAAAACACGCCAAATCAGCACACCGCCTAACTTGTGAGTTCAGCAGGCGCCCTAGGCGATCCGCTACAATGATGGCTCGGGTTGGTTGATGAACGATGACGCATAGCACACCCTGAACCCAAACTAAAAAATGATGACTTATTGTAAAGCGAAGCAATGAAAAAGACAACGAATTTGCGCAACGCCTACTGATTGCGAAACCGAAGAACTGCTGCTAACTCGATGCAAAAAACTGAAGTCGGTGATTTTCTGACGAACGTAAAACACGATAAATCAGCACACCACCTAAATAGCGCTAACCGGCTCGCCAAAGCGCAGCTTTTAGACGTCCAGCGAACGGAGTGAGCGACAGTTGAGCGCTTTGTTAGAGGCGCTCACAGTTTTTCGTAATACCCGCATGCTGCGCATACTACATATTTTGTATTTTCGTCCCGCAACCAATCAATAATTGCCTCGACTATAATCTTAAGCAGCGGAATTGCGCCGACAATACCCGATGGAGAAATGAAGCCGGCAGCATAAAGTGATGTGCCGGTAATTTCTTCAAGCTTTCCTTTTGTTGTGACAAAGGCGTTTTTCTTGCCGCACTTGTTGCACAGGAGTGCTGTCATATGGATTGCCTCTAAAGTGTGAGTTCAGCGGGTACCGTAGGCGATCCGCTGCAACGATGAGTTAGGCTGGTTGATGAACGACGACACATAACACACCCTGCCCCGAAATAAAAAAATGATAGCTGATTGTAAAGCGTAGCGGTAGTAATCGCAATGAACTTGCGCAACACCTGCTTATTGCGAAACAGGAGAACTGCCGCAAACTCGGCGAAAAAAAAATGTTGTTGGTGATTTTACTGACGAACGTAAAACACGCCAAATCAGCACACCGCCTAACGTAGAAGTGAGCGGCCTGCACGGCTTTTCGCGCAGGTCCGCTCGACTGCCGGGTTGGGCGTCATTGCGATACCACCTCTAAACCGTCCTCATTATGCGAAGCGGGAATCCTCTTGAAGTATTTCTTTAAGGCCCAGCCGGTTTGATGGCGCTGTAACAACCAGTGGAAATACTCGAATTGAATCCACTCTCCTTCCTCGGATATCGGTTTCACCACTTCGCGTGGAAACAATTTCCCTTCCACCGGGGCCCCATGCTCCGGCTTACGTCTAACTGTAGCGACGCGATCCAGGACCACGAAGCGCTGCTCATTTCGCCTAGCTTCCTGGACAAGTGCCTTTTCCACAAGGCGTGACAATGACTCAAGTTGCTTGGCTTGGACTTCGAGGAGCAACCTTTGAGCCTCCAGCCTCTCGTCAGTTTGCTTCTGCCACTCGCGAGACGACAATTCTTGATAAATTGGTATCAAAAAGGCGAAGATAAAACTCAGCAAGCCCATCAGTTCTAGTGTCTTTCGACTGAGGCCGATCCCCGCCTCTAAAGGCGCTAACGCCTCCTCGCTCAATTCGCCATCCGGAGCAATACCAAGGGCCGCAAGTTGAGCCTCAATGCCTTCTGGCCCAAGGAGCCTTGCCAGCGTACTGGCAGAGGCGAAGTCAACTACAGGCAGAGCCAACCTTCCAAACTGCTCTTGCATTGCTTTGAGTGGACCGATGGAGTCAACCAGTTCGGCGGGTACAGACCAACGCCGTTCGGCCTCTTTGAATGCATTCATTGTCTGGGCAAGGGACCCGGCAATGGAGGTCTCTGCGAGCATCTCCTGAGCATGAGAGAACGAAGACTGCATGCTTTCCTGCATAGCCTTCGCAACGTGATCAAAGCGGCTTGCCTCTCTAGCTGCCCTTTCAAGTTCGACGCTTAGGAAGGATGGCCGTTCCATTTCCTCCATCAGTTTCCGATAGCTAGAGTCAAGCATAAGACCCTTGCGAATATTGGCAATCGGATCAAGCATCGTTCTGATATGGTCGAGTTGCTGCCTCTCGGCACGTTGGAACTCTTCAGCCATCTTTGCTGCGGCTAACGTGGGTTCAGTGAGCAACCGAGTCTGTTCTGAAAGTGCACTGATTGGCTGAAGGTTCTTAATCCAACTACGTTGCGCTTCTTCCATCCTTTGCATTTCTCGATAAGCGCTGCTGTTGAGAAATTCATCAATTGAGGATAAACCAAGAGTTTTCATGAATTGCTTTCGATCACATTTGCGTAGGCTACTGCGCGATATGCTTGTGACGCCCAACGTGTGAGTTCAGCGGGCGCCGTAAGAAAACAGCTAAAACGGTTAGGTAACTGATAGTTGAGTGCCTAGATATAACACGCGCTGGCTATAATCCTAGCGTAAAATCAATTTATACTTGAATGAATTAGTCACCAGTACTGAGCGATAGAATCTCACATCGTCGAATGGTCTGCCTGGTAAGCCGACTTCACAAACCAAGTCCTTTATCGGCACCATATCGCCAAAGAGTTACATCAACAGCGTGGCGTGACATTGCGTATTTCTCACTGAGAAAAGCCACGAGCTCATCCACCGTTGATGAACATGCATCAGCAGCTCGGACAAGCCAAACATCCGGCTTTGCCTCATCTACTAAGCCAATATTCTTAGCAAGGTGAAATTTTGTAATTGGTCCAATTCCTGGCAATTCCTCAAGTTTGTCCATGCCTGCATTTTGCAAACGCTTCTTGAAGGCTGAAAACCCCTCTTTAGCAATGACTTTGCTACCTTCGAGAAATGAGGTTGCCTTGCGTTCATTATTGAAGATTGCAAGCACAGGCTTAATAGATTTCATTTTGGCTAGATCTTCCAGTTCAAAATCCTTAAAGGCGATCTTTAGATCGGGAAAAATTGCTTCAATGGTTGATACTTTGAATCCGCTTGCATAAACAACCCAGCAGTAATGATATAGGAACCGTTTTGATCTCAAGTTTTTGAATGTTTCAGGACTGATTGAATTCGCCCTATTGACCTCATCCGGACACACCTCTTCACAATAAGCTTTGGCGGATTCAAACATTCGTACTGCAGCAGCTTGCTTCAATGATTTCTCCGTTTGTCAATTAGATATAGGCAAAAAAATGCATTCCAAAAAACTACTGTTATGCATAACAATTTTTGCGAGCATTCTCCAACTGCACTTGAACACTCGCTTTCATCGAACACGCTGTTTTTTCAACGGTACTAAATTCTGCAAAAGCATCCTGTAAAAAATGCTATGCATTACCTCACTATCATGCAAATATATCAAGCATAAAATGTAGAATGTGTATCTCTTTCACAACCCATAAGCAAACTATGATTCCCAAAATTTGCACATACAAGTTGCGCAGCAACTATGGTTAAGGAATTCATGCACCAACAATGTAATCCGTAATGTGCACTTGCACGGCGGCCGCCGCCGCATAATGCTTGCGCACGCTCAATTCAATAACCTGCTTGTCGTCCTGGTAGACAATCCCATTCAGGCCATCCAATACCGACTTGGCCACATTGTCGATATCCGGTTTAGCTGTCGGCAAAATCTCACCGGCAAGTGCCTGGGCTGTCTTTCGCTTGCCCCAGCTTGCAGGCGGTACCACCGCAATGGACAATCTCACCACAACACCGGCTAAGGTCTCCACCATTCCTGCTGCTCGCATGGCCTGCATTGCCCTTAAGCCAACCAGTTGCTCGTAATTCACCGTATTACCCGGCGTATATGCCCTTACGCCCCTACCTACTCGCACAATTCGTGGCCTGGCCTTGGGTACCGCATCGCCTTCAATGACAAAACTCACATTCACTTGTTTCGCCCTAAATCCCGCAAACGCCGACGCTCAGCGTTCACCTTGTTAATAAACTCGACATAGGCCTCGTAACCTTGGGCTAGCCGAACTTTCTGGTAATGCACCTGGCGAATGTGTGCGGGTGAATTGGCTACTTGCCGCAATTGGCAACATGGCCGCTGCACGTTCGTCGTCCCCGCATTCACCAGGCACCATTCGCACACGTCATTCATCGCTGATTCCCCACCAACAAAGGGCGAGACGGTTTCTCTCGGGTGATTTGCAAACCAGAGTGACCACTCTGCTGCGACACCAATAGCGCCTTGACCGCGTCACCGATCAGAACCACCGATGCCGACCCGTTGCCTTGCCCTATCCGCTCGTTTTCGACAGCAGCAATCCCCTTCAGCACTGGGTTGAACGGTGGTGACTCGTGCCGCTCCCTAAAGCCCCGATACCGGGCAACAAACTCATTGCGAAGAAATGGCCAGTCGGCCTCCGTCTTCTGCCCGAGCATGAGCCATCCCCCCATATCGACAATCACCGTGTGTATCAACGGATCATCAAACGCCACAGACGCATAAGTACCGACCGTTCGTATCGATTTATCGACTTTCGCCCAGGCTGCCAATGCTGAGTCTTCCGTTGAGCCTTCGAGCATCCGCACCACGTCTGCTGGCTTCGGCATGAACTGCCCTCGATCCGGATTCACGGACCATCGGCTGAAAGCCTCCGCCACCGCTTCAAAATCGAAGACCTGCAATGCAGACCACCAAACACTGCCGGAAAAAGCTGAGAATTCCTTCTCGTAGAACGAGTGAACGTCCGCCAGCAACGACATAAACCGTGATTTATCAGCAGTTTGCATGCACTTCCTCCCCCAAAAGCTGTTGCAGAACTAAGGCATTTTTCGCCTCGATAGCGGATTGCTTGCCAACGAACGGCCTTGGCAAACCCTGTTCCTTCGGCCTCACCCATTCCGCCTCAAAACCGCCCCAGCTTCGCTCAATGCAACGAAGAACGACAGCATCAACCGAGATGCCCGATTTTTCGACTTCACGAAGAAAGCCAGCTAAGGCTTCCGGGGTGTTGACGCACTTCTTCGTCTTCCTCACCCTCAGCCAGGATGCAATGTGGGCTTTTGCAACGCCATGTCGCTCAAGCTCGGCGGCGAAGTCGAACACAGGCTCCGACGCGGCAGCGGCGGTATAGTCTTTATCCTGCTCTTTTTTCTGCTTCTGCTCCTGCTTCTGATTGTCGGTAGTCTTTCCGGAAGGCTTCGGGGAAGGCTTAACGGTAGGCTTAACCATGTCAGACGCCATAGTGGTTTCAAGGTCTAATGCTAGAGGGCACGCTGATATAAAAGCCTCCGCAAAACTATCGCCAAGTTCCTGCAATGCTTTATAAATCGTATGCCAGGCTTCTACTTTCAATTCGCAGTCGGGTATCCTCGCCCAGGTTGACGCCCAGCTCTTAACGACGTTGGGTGACTGGGGCAAATTGTGTTGAATCGCCTTAGGAACAAACACAAAACGAGTTTTCCAATCCGCTTTCGCCAAGCCTTGCTGGAAGACTTCCTGAAAGGCTTCGTCGAAGGCTTCCGGCTCCCAGTCCAACATTTCAGCAAACGCCAATCGCCCAACTGGTTGTACGCCAGGCATGCTGGTTGTTTGTGGTCCGACTAACAGCATCATGAACAAAGCCTGGCCAGATGGTGCCATTTTCGATAAAGACATAAACTTACGGTCTGCCCAGGTTCCAATGGAGACCTTCCTGAATGGGCTGGTGGTTGACTGATCGTGGCTCATATAGCAATCCCCATTTCCCTCAACCTCAAGTGAGTCATATCGACTGCTACGTCGAACACATCCTGAACATCGTCATAACTCATGCCTTCAGGTCGTGGCGCGTGGCCATCCAGAATCGCATGGCAATCGCTACAGCCGAAAGCTGCCGCAGTATCAGGTGCTTTCAGCCCGATACCCTTGCCATCAGCCAGGCGGTTTGAATGGCATAACACCGTGGTTTCGGGGTTGTAGTTACAGCCAGGCAGTCGCAGCGTGCACTCCTGGCCCCTTGCTAATTTACGGATATCAGTCATGCTGCACCTTATAAATAGGCTGCTTTAGCTTTGACACTAAAGAGAAATGAAACTTGAACTCAGCATCAGGAAACAGCTTGTAGCCAAGCGCAAACGTGCAGTTAAAGAGCCTCGCCATCACTGGCACCATGAACTCCAGGGCATCGAAGCGTGAGATCACATAGAAATCCGAGCCAAAGCTAAAGTAAACAGGCAAAAATCCGAACCAGCCTTTGTGAGTGAGTTTGATTGCGCTCATGCTGCCACCTTCAATTCCTTATGATCCGCACAAACAAACTGCCTGCGCGATGATCCTGGCACCGGCAAATAGCGACCACCCAGTGTGCTACGGCGCTGTCCACACACACTACAGAAGCGCGCATGCAAGCTTGCGCCTGGCATCGATGAATTCGCGGTTTTCGATTGATATTTAGCGCAACCTTGTGGCGATAAACTAATCAGCATAAAAGTGCCCCGTGTTGATTTTTGTAAGTAGCCCACTCGCCCGCGACAAACTTAATGCCTTTCGTGGTGAATCGAGCCTGCGTGTAAGCGTGATCATTGTTCGCGACACCCGCTTTAATCGCGAATCTGCCAGCGGTGATGTGCTCAGATCTGGGTGTTAGCGTTCCACCCAGGCGGTACATGATGTTTTTAGAAATGAGGAATTCACGGAATTCGTTTTCATTGGCGGCCAACAGCTTAGCCACTTCCCTAAACGATTTCGTTCCGGTGGCATTAACGAAGCGATCGACAAATTCAACCGCCGGGGCGGCCTGCTTTAATTGAGCCTCTTGCTCGATCAACTTGGTGGTGTAATTAAGAAGTATCTGTTGCAGTTGAACCGGGTCGTTCAACATAATCGCGCGATGATGGGTTGCGCGTAATTCCGAAAATGCCTTAACCAGGGCAATCTTAAAACTGCGAACTATGTCGTTATTCCTGAGGTACGTGATCAATAGCATGGCCTGATCTTCGTTCAGAGAACAAACCTCACGTTTTTGTATCCCGCCTGAGGTCACAAAGGGTTGGATTTCAAATCCGACCCTGCCAAACTCGGCCAAATCATCCTGATATTTCCTGCACAGCTTGATAACCGCCGCGTGAGAATTATCAGTACCCTCGGCTAAAATCACCGAGTTCGTCCTCAGCTCACCGTTTAAAGTCGTCACTAACGTATTCATAAACTTATATGCCTGCAGCTTTTACGCCGGATTGATTCGGCTGTTGCTTCCCTCGTCCAGGGATTGCGATAAGGGGATCGCACAACTTCTTGATGTCCACGGCCCATCAACCTTTCGATTTTTGCTTGCGCGGCCTCAGTCACTTTGTACTTCGCACCGATCTTGACCAGGCAGCCCCGGTCAATCAGATTGCAATAAAGCTCCAGGATTTTTTCTGGCGGAACGCCCCCCGGCACCGCAGTGGTCGCAAACAAGCCATGAACCTCAATCCCCTGATGCATCGTCATCGGCTTGCCAAGTAAAGCAAGCAAAATCCGCCAGGCACGGGAATCCTTTTTGGGTAGTACAAGCATCGTTCCAATATTAAGTTTCGCTGGTCTGTACTGGCCTGATCACTTTGGAGGGCACGCCCGATAACTGACGGATTTCGGACACGGAAATACCAAAGGCTTCGTGTATACGCAAAATAACCGTTTCACCCAGCGGCATCCGTTGATTACGAATTTTCGAAATAATCATTGGTGAAACGTTTAAGGTGCGTCCTAACGCCGCATCGTTTCCAAACCTTTGGTTGAGATAATCAAGTAGTGGGCAATTCGACTTAATCGCTTTAGGCATAAATTCCTCATTCAAACATTTTGGGCAAAACCAACAGAAAAGATGGAACTCAATCAATTGAATATCTATTTTGGATATTCTAACCTATCTATTTTGTGTTTTCACATTTTTGTAAATACAAAATCACTGCTGTAAAATGATTAAATGATGACCGAACTTGAACGCTTCTATTTTGCTATCAAAGAATTAACAGGAATTTCCGGCCCGACGGCGGTTAGCAAGTATCTTGGCTATACCCCACAGGCGATAAACCATTGGAATTCAAGACAGCACATTCCTGCAGACGCCTTACTCTCGCTTTATGAAAAGCTTGGAGTTGATCCGCTTTGGATAAGAAGTGGCAAAGGAGAAATGCTACCCAGCTCAGTCCCTCTAACAGGGGCGCAGAAACACTGGCTATCTCTCATGGAAGGCTTGATTGATGACGATATTGAAGAGTTTGCGGTATTGATTGAAGCGAGAAGACAAAAAAATCTTAAAATTTCAGCCCAATTAACCGGGAAAAATTTTAATACCCTATCCTCGCCCCCCTCTCAGCAACCAGCCCCTCCATTGAGTGGTGACAAAGCCGACAAACTGCGGGAGATATTTGCCGGCTCAAATGAGGAACAAAAGCGCTTAGTTGAAATGGCGATTCAACTCATGCAAACTGATCAAGAAACATTAAAACGTCACTCTGGATGATGACTAGAACAAATTAAATAATTTAAAGAGATAAGCAGAATACTCACCTGACAACTTTAGCCTTAAAGGGCAAAACCGTTGCCCCTTTTTCTCTAATACAGGCATCATCCTTGGTGTAGAGCCTCACAATTTCCTCCACAACTTCGAGCGCATCCTCATTTAGCAGTCGAAGCCACTCTGAAATTTTAACTACCCGTGCATCAGATAAATCCATGCCACCCATCTCTGAAAAGTTTAATAAATTAAATTAAGAGCAATTAATTTTAGCTGCTTAATTAACTCCAAGAACCGTTATTTTAGCCAAATGCTAAATTTAAATCAACCAAAATTTAGTTAAAGAATAAGTTTTAACCAACACCCATTTAATCAATCTGCGCCAATTGACTAAGCTTGTCGATGTCCAATTTTGTCTAAATTAGCACTAAGCAGAAGATCAAGAACCCAATCTTGAGGCCCTCCAAGTTCCTTGTGGCGCACCAGTTTGTGACAATGCATATCATGCCAACACCTGCAAACACGAAATTTCACCTTAGGTAAGCGACAATATCCGCATCAAATTGCTTTATTGACATAACAAATAAGCTTGGTAGAATGCCGCCCAACACTTCCCAAAGAAAATTCAGTGCAGCGTAAATGCTTGGTGCACTCCCGCAAAATTGTTTTGCGAGAACCTTTTGAGGCGTTTAGCGAATAGTAGCGCCACACTGTTTTTCGGGCATCACTTGTCATCTATACTTAATTGAATCATCCATGGAAAAAGGCGCGGAGCTCTCACCCTGTAAAACATATCGCTACGCATTATGGCGCAAGTGGTCGGACACACCACCCGTCCTTTTCATTATGCTGAACCCCTCAACTGCAGATGAGTCTCAGGACGATCCAACAATACGGCGTTGCATAGCCTTCGCGGAGCGATGGGGGCATGGCGGAATCATCGTTGGCAATCTATTCGCATTAAGATCACCCTACCCAAACGACCTTCAAACAGCCACCGACCCTATTGGACCCGAAAACAACCAATGGCTGAGCCACCTGGCAAGTCAAAGTAACAAAGTGATTGGCGCCTGGGGCAATCATGGCTCACTCCTAAACAGAGGGGAAGAAGTTGCCACACTCTTTCCAAACATGTTTTGCTTTGGCCAAACAAAACATGGCCAACCTCGTCACCCTCTTTACGTAGCCGCAGACACACCTCTCGTCGCCTTTCGATAGCATTAATGCTTTTCTGCGGCCAACCCTAGTCAAGCACGTTCTTTATAGACAGATACTCAGTATCCAATAACTGAAACTGCCTTTTCAGCTCCATCGCGGAACGAACAACATCACGGTCGCTTTTCGTGCTGACTGCCGCATCCAGGTAAGCCATTTTATTTGCGAGAAGCTGCTGACATAATAATATTGACTCGTTAATGCGAGTCATCACTTTTTGTCTTCGACTAACATCAAGAAATCCAGCATTCCCGACTAAGTCCCCGGTCAAAATCGCACATACACTGACCGTTTCGGCGGTAGACCACCAGAGAGCCATATCTGCTCGGCGCAAGGAATCCCCCTGAGCGTGCACAACAGGCTTATAGCGAGTCATCAAATCACCAATACTTTTACCACGTGCCTGCAGCCTGGAAGCGGCGTCAAAGTGAGCGTCAGGTTGAGCTGCGAAAACAGAAGAATGCAACGAGAACGCCAACGATAGCGCCGCCATACTGGAGATTCTAGATAAGGACGTAATCATAGTTTGTTGTGAATTGAATTAATAAGAACGCGAAAATGCACGCCCAGATCAATCACTGTGTTCGCCCCTAAGACTAAAACACGATAAGAAATAGAACTGTAAGCACACAAACAATAACATTAACACAACATGGGATCTTCATTCTATTTTTTTAACCTTTATAGCCCACCCGTCCCGCTTTTATCCCTGACACGCCCGATAATCGTGATGTGCTGCTGAACATCATCAGGGCTAACCTCTTCATCTTTGTAAGCAGGATTTGCGCTGCGCAAAGTCAAGCCACCATTAAGCTTTTTAATGATGTATTTGACCCTGAGCTCATTTCCATAGCGAATAGCGTACAACTTATTATCGATGACATTAGTCTCTGCCGTATTCACCAAAATTGTGTCGCGATCGTAGAGAAATGGCTCCATCGAGTCACCAGAAACACGAAACCGTCTAACCTTCTTGGGATCGATCTGATACTTCTGGAACCATGAAAGTCGATAGGTTGCCGGTTCTAAGTCCTCGATCAACTCAAAACTGGCAATACTGCCAGGTCCGGCAGAGAAAGATACACGCGTCTCAGCAACCTGAACAAAATCACTCCGCTCTTCATCATCAGCATGGCGAGTAAGCACAAGTGAGTGAGCAGAACGATCAGCCGTGACTAAGCCTGACTCACTTGCATTCGCTAGTGGGTGCTCTTGGTCGAGCCAACCAGATGGCTTGCCAAGCTTTTCTTCAATATAGCGGCAAGAAGCACTCCCTATGACACGAGGCTTCCCGGTTGCAGAGTTCTTCGCCCCAGTCAACCACTGGCTAACCTGAGACTGACTTCGCTCTATTAATTGGGCAAAAGCTCCCGTGCCACCAGAACTAGCAACAAGTTTAGCCAAATTGGCCTGTCGAATTTCATCTATCGTTTTCATAACCATATTATTTAGCATTTGGCTAAATTAATCAATTAATTTGCGCGAAAATCCCAAGCGCCTCCCCACATTTTCGGCCACTACCCCTAATTACGCATCTATTAGACCGCTCCCGCATTTATACAATCATTACTATAAATATCGATTTCTTTATTACCAATTAATCTATTGAGATACACTTTTTGGATACACATTTTGGATATTCGCGATATAAAATGTTGTTTATCGCGGCGACGTTGGCAGAGCGGATCATGCACCGGATTTCTACTCCGGCTTAATGGGGGTTCGATTCCCTCACGTCGCACCAGAATTTAACCATGGGGGTGTTATATGCAAATTGCATGCAATCACGCATCAACTTTAAATCGACACATGCAGGCTTTAGATAATCAAGCCAATGTTCAACGCCAGGTTGATCAGTTAACAGATCAACTCTTGGCTGGTGAGTATCACCCGTTTGCACTTGAAAACATCGCGGAACCCTTTTGCGAAAGTGAGCCCGCCGACTTAATCGAACTGCAGCATGCTCTGATAAACGGCAATGACACCATAGTTGGCACATCGCTCAAGAAGTTTTTACGCACTTACCAAGAAACTGCGGCGCGCAAATGTGCAGAAAATCGGATCGAGTCTGACCTGGAGAACGCTTGCCAACACTGTTTTGATAATGGCTGTCCACACTGTGACTAGCCATATCTTGCCTTAAGAAAGTCGTTAGCCTGATCAGCGCACAGGCCCATGAGGGACTTGGTTAAAGCCCTAAAAATATATCTGGAGAGATCGCAATGTCACGAATGAATCCATTTAGCAGTTACCTCTACTGGCGCGAAAAAGGCTTTGCCAGGTCATCGTCGGTATATCTCGGTTTGAAGTACGGCATGCCGCGATGAACCGCATTCTTGATGTGCTTTGGTGGAAATCCAAAGGTTTCAGTTGGCGATTCGCAATCAACCTATCACGAAAAAGGAAATAGTATGGCAACAACACCAAAAACAAACAGCATCAAAGTCAGGGCCAAACGCCTGAGCGCTGACGCTGTATTACCTAAAAAGGCAACCGCAGACTCAGCAGCGTTCGATATTCATGCGCTGATCGATGGCGCACCAATTCAATTATTCGCCGGGCAGCAAACCGTTATCAACACAGGTATCGCACTAGAAATTCCGAGTGGGTATGTTGGCTTAATTTACTCACGTTCAGGCCATGGCTTCGATAAAAAGGTGCGTCTATCAAACTGTGTAGGCGTGATTGATTCGGATTATCGCGGCGAAATCAAAGTCGCTCTACATGCTGATCAATTAAGCCCTGGTATCACGATTGAGCATGGCGCGCGCATCGCCCAAATCATCATTCAACCAGCACCAGCAGCTGAATTCATCGAAGTTGACGAGTTAACTGAAACTGAGCGTGGCGAAAACGGCTTTGGCTCAACCGGGGCATAACATGACAACGCTGAGCGAAACTTTGATTACCTGGAGCATCGCACTGATAGCTACCAGTGCCTTTTTACTGTTCGGCGGTAAAGCGGCTGAACAAGAGTTAGCGCATCGTGAAGAAGTCAGAAAATTTCGCCAGCAACATGAGCAAGCCGCGCGCGCACGATTAGCACGTCAGTTAGAAATTGATCGGCGTTATGCCGAACTCAGTAAGAAAGCCAGGTATTACACCGGCTTTTAGCAGTACACAGCATACGACAATTCGTAGATTCGGCATAAACCCACGACTCTTTTTAGGACTACGCAAAATGACTACCACTCAATTAGCGCAATCGCCAGCATCGTCATTTCAACAGTTTTTGACGAAACACAAAAACCAAATCAACGCCGCCCTGCCCTCACATATTTCACCAGAGCGCATGATACGCCTTGCCATGACGGCGTTCTCACAAAACAAAGCCCTGCAAAACTGCGATGCCAGCTCTATCTTTGGCGCCATTATCATCGCATCGCAACTTGGCCTGGAAATTGGCGTCGGTGGCCAAGGCTACCTGGTACCGTATAAAGGCAAAGCGACCTTTGTCCCTGGCTGGCAAGGTTTAGTTGACCTGGTTTCCCGCGCCGGACGCGCGACCGTATGGACTGGTGCAGTCTATGCCGGCGACGAATTCGACTGGGCGCTAGGCGACAGCCCGTTTGTGAAACATAAGCCATCTGGGGACGCCGACAACTGGCGCAACATTAGCTATGTCTACGCAATTGGGCGTGTCAATGGCTCTACTTATCCAGTCATCGAGGTGTGGAATTTAGACCGAGTCATCCGTCACCTCAACAAACACAACAAAGTCGGAGGCGACCACTATGCGCTGAAGAACGACGGGCAAAACATGGAAATGTATGCACGCAAAGTCGTGTTATTGCAGGTCTTGAAGTACATGCCAAAAAGTATCGAAGTCGCCAAAGCGATTGATGTTGCGAACGCAGTGGATTCGAATAAGCCATTCACGATTGATGGTGATTTTGTGACGATTGACGATGCAGAGCCAACGCCCACTCAAGCAGAGGCACCCGCCAAACCTTACATGGCAGATGCAGACTTTGCCAAGAAAAAAGCCAGTTTCCGGCAGCAGTTGATTAGCGGCGTTAGCTACACCGATCTGGTGTCCATGCTCGAAACCAAGCATTCATTAACCGAAGAACAGAAACTCGAGCTACACAGCTTTGTCAGCGAATAAGGAATACATCATGAAAATTCAAAACCTGCAACAAGGCACGCCTGAATGGCACCAATACCGCGCCAACCACTTTAACGCATCGGATGCGGCAGCAATGCTGGGTGTGTCCCCCTATAAGTCACGCAACGAACTACTTTGCGAGCTGGCGACTGGCTACACACCAGCCATCGATGAAGCCACTCAAAAACGCTTCGACCTGGGCCATAAGTTTGAAGCATTAGCGCGCCCCTTAGCTGAAGAAATCATCGGTGACAGCCTTTATCCGGTAACAGGCGCAGTCGACAGGCTCTCTGCCAGTTTCGATGGAATCACATTGGATCGTCAGGTCATTTGGGAACACAAAACACTGAACGCAACGCTTGTCGCTTGTCGCGACGCCGCGGAACTGCCATTGCAGTACCGCGTTCAAATGGAACATCAGTTACATGTTTCAGGCGCTGAGAAATGCCTGTTCATGGCCTCCACCTGGTATGCGGATAATGAGCTGATCAACCAAATTGAGCTCTGGTATTACCCAGATCAAGCCTTACGCGAAAAACTGCTTCAAGGCTGGGAACAGTTCGCAATCGATCTAGAAAACTATAGCGTGCAAAACGTTCCGGCAGCTGTTTTGCCAGCTATTTCGAAAGAACTGATCACGCCAACCATTAACGTTTCTGGCGCAATTAGTCTGAAGTCGAATCTGGATGATTTTGGAACTCAATTGCACACATTTATTGAAGGCATCAACAAGCAGCCCGTCGATGATCAGGAGTTCGCTGACGCAGAATCGGCAATCAAAGTGCTGGAAAAAGCAGAAACCGCGCTGACCGAAGCTGAAAATCAAGCCATGGCACAAACCGTTACCGTCGATGAAATGCGTAAGACCGTTGCGCAACTCAAAGAAACCGCGCGCCAAGCCCGTATAGCGTTGGAAAAACAGGTTAAGTCGCGTAAAGAGCAAATCAAGCTCGATATTATTAATGATGGTAAGCGGCAATTCCAAGATCACCTGGCAACACTCAATAGTGAAATTGCGCCCGCCAAAATCAAAGACGTTACACCCGACTTCGTAACAGCCGCCAAGAGTAAACGCACGCTAACCAGCCTTAAGGAAGCGGTAGGTGTATGCCTGGCCAATGCCAAAATTGACGCCAACACTCAGGCTAGCAAAATCCGTAAGAACCTTGGCTCATTTAATGAGCTGGCTGGCGAGGTCAAGTTCCTGTTTGCGGATCTCGCTGACTTGCTGCACCTGGATGCCAGCCACTTTGAGCTTGTCATCACTACCCGTAAAGAGGCACACCAGGCCGCATTATTGAAGGCTGAGGCCGAACGACGTGCGCTGGAAGCGTCCGCCAATCAGGTTTCAGTCCAGCAAAGCCCAATTGAGCCAGACGAATCACCTGAATTAGGTAATAAAGCCTTGCTCGCCGCAAGCGTGCAAGCACAGCAAGGCTTACCGATTGAACGCCCAGCGCCCTCACCCAGCGAACTGGTCAACCTGGTCGCCAAAGGTGCTGGCGTTAGTTTTAATCAGGCACTGGCTTGGCTTGCAGCGGCCAATTTCCACGATTTAGCAGTAAAGGCGGCTTAATATGGCATCGGTAAACAAAGTCATCCTGCTGGGTAACGTTGGTAAAAAGGAGCCTATACGCTACATGCCGAATGGCGATGGCGTTACTAACGTCAACCTGGCGACAAACGAGTCCTGGAAAGACAAATCCACCGGAGAAAAGAAAGAGCACACTGAATGGCATCGTGTGACTTTCATGGGAAAGTTAGCAGAAATTGCCAACCAATATCTTCAAGTTGGCAGCTCGATTTACCTGGAAGGCCAATTGCGCACAAGGAAGTACAAAGATCGCGATGGCATTGAAAAATTCGCGACCGACATTCGCGCAGAGACGATGCAAATGTTAGGTAGCCCTCAAGCTAACGCGAACGCAGGGCACACCAGAGCTGCACCAACACCCCGGCCAAATGCAGCGGGCGGCGCTCGACCAGCTAGCGCGCTCAGTTTCTCGGACATGGATGACGACATCCCGTTCTGATTAAACAACCAGCATCAGTAACCAACAATTCGAGTAGCGCTATGAGTGATCGTGCAAGGACATTTGCACTGATCAATGGGGACGTGCTTGCCCGTTGTATCAGTGCCATACATGAAATATCACCTAATTTCGAAAAACCCTGGTCAGTTTCTCTGGTCCCGTATCAGAAAAAACGAACCAACAAACAAAATGAACTGCTTTGGGCGGGCCCACTACGGGATTATGCCGAACAGTTCTTCGTCAATGGTCTGTGTTACAGCGAAAAAGTTTGGCACGAGCATTTAAAGCGGGAGTTTCTACCCGAAGAAGAAACCCCAGGCTTAACAAAAGCTGGTTACACCAAGTGGGAATACACCCCGAGCGGGGAGCGGGTTTTAGTGGGATCGACCGGGGATCTCACTACCAAAGGATTTTCAGACTACATCGAGAAAATCTACGCCGAAGGTGCTAAAGCAGGCATTCGCTTCTCTGAGAAATCAACCCGTTACCTGATTGAACTACGTCGAGGTAAGCAATGAAAAATGAAATGGATAAAGCAATTTTAGAAAAAGTGGCATTAAGGCCAATGACCGCCAGTGAACTGGCGATAGAGCTCAATATCAATGTTAAGCATATCGCCAATCGCATCCAACGATTAGAAGGCAGCGGATTAGTAGTCCCAGTAGGCGAAAAACGGGCAGAAAAAATTCAGCGACAAATAAAGATCTATGCGCTTCCAATCCCAGAACCGGCGCCGCCAATCTGCAAATTGATACCGCAGACCTGGTGCAGCCCACTTTTTGTGGGAGTGCCGGCATGACACCGATACGTTCAAAAGCAGAAGTCCACAGGGAATACCAACTACTGTGCGAAACAGAGAGCCATCAACAAGCCATTGAGTCGACTGCATCAAGGCTTGGCCTAGAAATAAATCAAGTAGAAGTCATTATTAACGAAATCGACGAGTAAAACTTATGTGGTTCAAAAATCTCACACTATTCCGTACACCGAGGAACTGGGCAATTACCGTTGACCAACTGATTAACGCGTTAGCCAAGCGCCAGTTCACTACTTGCAACGATTATGAGTTTTCCTCTTCTGGGTTTTCGCCAGTGCGTGATTTTGGCTTAGCCCACAGTGTAAATAAGCAGATCCTGCTCAACTACACTCAGGAAAAGCGCCTGCTACCCGCTTCCGTGATTAATGAAGCGACTCAAATTAAGGCGAAAGAGCTTGAAGAAAGCCAAGGCTTTCCCCCTGGCCGCAAAGCCATGAGAGAGCTCAAAGAACGTGTTACTGAAGAGCTGTTGCTGCAAGCCTTCCGTGTGAAGTCACACACAGGGATATGGATTGATCCCGTAAATGGCTGGCTTGGCATTGACTCAAGCACATCTGGCAAAGTCGATGACATCGTGAAGGCCTTGTTTAAGTGCATTGATGCCCTGCCGCTATTAGCACTCAAAACGACCAGGCAACCGGTACAGGTTTTAACGGACTGGCTGTGCGCAGGCGAGGCCAGCCACAACTTTACAGTCGACCAGGCGGCAGAATTAGTCAGTTCGGTAGACAAGTCGAAAATTCGCTACCAAAACACCTCGCCACAGCGTGAGGAGGTCAGCAACTACGTCGCCGAAGGCAAGCAATGTAAACAGCTGGCCATCACTTGGAACGACAAAATTAGCTTTGTACTGACCGATTCCTTAACCATTAAACGAATTACTCCACTCGGCATCGTGGCCGAGGGGCAGGAAAAAGGGCTCGATGCCACTGAGCGATTTGAGTCTGACTTTGCCTTAATGGCTGGCGAGTTTGCCCAGTTACTTGATGGTCTGATGGATGTTTTAGAAGAAGACGTAAGTCAATACGACTGGGTAAACAACTGACTAAATGGTACCGACAAATGGAAAGCCAAACATTAATGCAAGGCAGCGAACTCAATGCTGATAGTTTTAAAATCTTAGTCAATCGACTACGAGCTCAGCAGGTTCTTACAAGTGGAAATCAACCTTTTTCGGCAAAAGCCATTTTCAACGTCCAGAGGCGAGTAATCCAGTCTGGCTTAGACAAATGGAACACCAGCAATCTAACAATATTCAATAACGAAGGAAGGTGCTGGACTTCTCCTGGCGCGTTCTATAACGACCCGGCGAATGAACGTTTCAGGGGGATCTTAAACAAGAATGCCATCGAAGAAGAAAGCTGCACCTTTCTTGCGATGTCGCACGAAGACGATCAATGGCACCTCCTTGATAAATTGGTGGGACATTTTCTGTCGGGCTGGGAAGAACGTTGGGAAAACCTAAACGTGCATTTCACTCGCGAGGCAGCCGAAGCGTTCATTGAGGCCAACAGTAACGATTACCCAGATGGACTGCGAGTACACGTCACGGAACAATCCGAATGCTGGGAATTTAATGCGATACGGATGGCTTTAATCCAAGGCAATTTGGTTTTTACAGAACTGGAGGGTGTAGCGTCATGACTCTGTGTACACAAGAAATTTTCGATAGTGATACGGCAAAGCACGTTCTCACGGTATTTCGTGATGATGGACTATATCGCCACATCAAAGTAGCTAAGCCAGGCTTGATCGACATGCACTTTGAAATCGTGACTTGGCCTGGCTACTTAGCCTACGTTGGAGATATGGGGGCGTACACCTTTCAACGGACTGCCGACATGTTTGAATTCTTCCGCAGCAACGCACGTATAAACCCCAGCTACTGGTCGGAAAAAGTTGAGGCGATGGACAAGCACGTTGGATTGGAAAAATTCTGTTTAGCTAATTTCAAGAACCGAGCGCTTCAAGATGTTGCGGACTTTATCGAAAGTCAATCGCTGTCACCAAAAGAAAAGAGTTTTTTGATCAACTCGACGAGTTGCTTTGTCGAAGAACTACCCGATTGCGAATACGAAGCGTTGAATCTAGTCACAGAATATGAGTGCGAGATCGAATCTGAAGCCGATAGCGAGGACGATTTAATCACCTTTAAATTCAGCTTTCATGACGAATACAGCGGTTGCACCGAATTCACCTTCCATTTCTTGTGGTGCTGCTATGCAATTGTTCGCGCGATCGCGCTGTATGACGCAAGTAAGCTTAAGGAGGCAGCATGAGCGAGAACCTCTTTTACATGCAAGACAGCCGCACCTATGTAGGCAATGATGTGATGTGGTGGGCAAAAAGTGGCAATGGCTATACAACTGATCTCAACATGGCTGAGGTTTATACACAATCACAAGCCCAGGCTATGCACAACAGCAGGCGAACAGACATACCATGGCCTAAAGATTACATTGATAAAAAATGGAGGCCAGCCGTTGATGTTCAGTACATAAAAAAAGATGAAGCGCTTGAGGGTACGGGCATTGTTCTAGTCCCGCCTCCTAAGCAAATCAAAGAGCGAAATCGCTGCAACGGGTGTGGAGCATTTGTAAGCAAGATGGATTTTTGGGCTGGCAACTGCAAAAAGTGTGGCGCTGATAGTCGGCCTTAATGGAGATAAAAATGAGCGATCCAAAACGCCCAACACAACAACAAGCAGAACTTAAAGACGTTGAACTTCAGCCTCCGCCTTTTGGCAAAAAGGTATTGGCGCTGAACAAGGATGGCGTACTCTGCTTTGCCGTCGTTGATAACAACTTTATGTCTCAATTTGACGCCTGGAGCGAATATCCAAAGGTTCCAGCCTCCGTTAAATTAAGGCAACAATCACGAAAAATTGTCTAAATGCGAGAAAGTTAACAAACATGAACCATATTAAATTACAACAATCTGGCCAAACCTCGACAACAACCAGCAATGCACTTCTGTACAGGATCAACGTTGCAGAAGCTAAACTTGGTGTTTCACGCTCGACTATATATCGCCTTGTCAAAGAAGGTGAGCTAGTTCTGGTAAAAATTGGAAAACGTTCGAGCGGCATCACTGCTGAAAGCATCAGTTCGATGATCGAACGCAATAAGACCGCTCGCTGATAAAATAGGGAAAAGTGGCGTCTACACAACAGGAACGCCATTCTTACAGTGCAGATTAAATGGGTAGCTAAGTGGGTAGCCAGACAATTTTACAGCACACTAAAATAACATAACTCATTGTATATTAAAGGTTTTATGCAAACTATGAAAATCGCCGCCTGGAATGTCAATTCCCTCAAAGTTCGTCTGCCGCAAGTTTTGCAATGGTTGCAGACGAATCCTGTTGATGTCTTGTGTCTGCAAGAAACCAAGCTGACTGACGATAAATTTCCTCAGGCTGAGATTGAAGCGGCTGGTTATTCGGTGGTGTTCAGTGGCCAGAAAACCTATAATGGCGTGGCGATTTTATCTAAGCACCCGATAACCGAAGTGCAAAAAAATAATCCGTTGTATGCCGATGAACAGCAACGTTTAATCGCCGCGACGATACAAGGCATACGCATCGTTTGCGTCTATATCCCGAATGGTCAGGCACCGGATAGCGATAAATTCGTGTACAAGCTGGCCTGGCTCAAGAGCTTGAATGAATGGCTGCAACAGCAACTCGCGGCCTACCCGCAACTGGCTTTACTCGGTGATTACAATATCGCGCCAGAAGATCGCGACGTGCATGATCCGGCAGCCTGGCAAGGTGGCAATCTGGTGTCACCGGAAGAACGCGCGGCCTGGCAAGGCTTGCTGGACCTGGGTTTGCACGATAGTTTTCGCTTGTTTGAACAAGCACCCAAGCTGTATAGCTGGTGGGATTACCGCGCGCTGGCTTTCCGCATGAATAAAGGGTTGCGCATCGATCACATCTTATTGTCAGATGCCTTGAAAGAGCGTTGCAGCGCCAGTGAAATCGATAAAACACCGCGTAAATGGGAGCAAGCCTCGGATCATGCTCCAGTGATTGCGACGTTAAACGAGGCGTGAATTTAGTGACTCGATGGCCACACCAAGCCAGGTTGGGCGAGCGATCAGATTAAGCGCGCTGCCTGGCCTGGCGCGAGAAATAGCCTGGTACCTGTTCCAGTCGCTCAAACAACTCAAAGGGCACTTCTAAAAACCTCGATTTCTAGCAATTTGATGAGGCTAAGTAGTTGATTTTATTGAAGCCGTTTTTTTAAATTTGAGGTTTTTAGAAGTGCCCCAAATGCCACACGTTGATTTGAAGCGCCTTGCAAGTCAATTTTGCCCGAAGAAGCGTATCGATACTGCGTTTTCTTTTCCCAACTTTTTTCTAGCTTTGATGATTTGGTCGTTTAAAATGATGGCAAACTGACTATTTCAGGTGCCAAATCCATTGCTTTGTCAAACTTAACAAGTTTATTTGAAAGCATCATCAATGCCAGGTCTTGAATTACTGAAAGAATTCCAAAATCTTCTCCCCGCCAGCGAGCACCCAGCCTTGTTATCGTGGTGGCGGAATTTGGGACCTGCTTTACAAGCTGAGTTAGCGGCATTTGCTAACGCGGGCGCTGAAAACACACCTGAGCTCGCCGCAATTAATCAGGAATTGGCTGAACGCGAACAGCACATGATGATGGCAGACGATCTACGCGACCTGAGTCACTATGATTTTCCCAACCAGGATTACTATGAAAATCTGATTGGTCACGAGGTGATTTTATGTCTGCGCGGCCCGACTTTTCATATCTGTCAAGCTCATCCACGCTTGCGTTGTTATTTGTTACTAGGCTTCTTGCCTAAAAATTTCACCTGCTTTATCGACAAACCAGCTTGTCAGATGCGACGCCATCTGCAGCGCAATGAACCAGGATATTGGCGCCTACGCTAAGCATGTCGCCCAGTCAGACCGCATTTTTTACCGCCTGTCGCGCCTATTCCGAAACTATCACATTGCAGCGGCAAACGTCGATGCGACTTCGTAAAATGCATCCGTTTTCAATGCGCGATAGCGCAAGTGCAAGGCATAGTCCTGGTTGATCCCTTATATTCCAGCATGATCAAGCGACCCGAAGACTTCCCCTTAACGACACGACTGGTCAAGAAGCTTTTCTTATCTGGCAATGCAGGACAAGAGGTGGATCACATGTATGAAACTGGTTCCGAATGCGCGCAAAGTGGTCGCTGATTCGGACCACGAAATGCAAACTGACAAACCCGAGCTAATCATTCTAGCGATCAAAGAAGTAGCGCAAACTCCCGGATCACGTTAAGGCGGATTAAGTCTGGCAAATCCGCCCAGCCTGCGCCCTGCTTGCACATATTGCGCTGGCTATCGTGTCAGCGCGTGTAACTCACTGGTTCGCCTGTCGGTTTATGGCAGTAAGCCCAATAATTGCCGTGCCAGCTGATGAATTTCAGTCACTGGGACACTGACTTCGACCTCAGCAATATCCCAGTCAAGCTCAGCTTCATCAGCGCGTATCGGGTTATGCGCCGTGCCTACCACCTTCACCTTGAGTGGGCGCGGCAACACCGGTAATAAATACTGTTGCACGGCGCTTGCCAAAACGCTGTGTGCAAAACACCATTCATGGCGCTCGCCCTTAATTTGCGCCCACTTGGCTTCATACGGACGAAATTCAGCTAACACATCGACTAACAAATCACCATCGTCAAAACCATATTTATCGAACAGGCTGTAACCATCAAGCGTGATAAAGTCTACTGACGAAGATGGCGAGCTTGGTGACATGGTGCTTAGCTTGTTGGTGCTGATCATTGTGAACTTGTGGTGTTTGATCTCAATTTTAATCGCCAATCGGCGTTAGCAGCAGCTTTTCAACTTCACCGATAAATTCCTGGCTGAAAACTGCCAGCACCTTGAGTTCATCGGTGGCGAACGCAGCCGAAGGCGTCAGCCGGAATTGCCGGCTTTTTTCAAATAACACCAATTCAGTCCGGCTATCGACTAAGCTTAAACTTAAGTCCAGCACCTGATCATGCTGATACAGCTAGCTTTCGATTTGCCATTTGCTGGCAAACTGGGTCAGCAAGTCGCTGGCTTGGGCTGAGCTCTGTCGATGCAAGGCCCGCTGTGATAAATAACGTAAGCGTTGACTGGCCAGCACGTGTTGTTTGAGTTGCTGATCCAATTGGCGCGCTAGCCCACTTAATTCGGGACGATTAATTTGACTGGCGAGTATAGCGACGCCGACGTAGTTGAGCTGCTTGTAGCTGCGCAACCACCAGATACTCGCCACTGCCATCGCAAACAGCAAGACCAGACTCAACAGCGCCCAGGCTAACATTTGTCGCCAGTCAGACAAGCAATTCGTCAGCCAATTCGTCGGTTGCAGCGCGCCTGACGCAAGCGCAGCCTGTGGCGGTGACGCTTGTGCAGAATTCGCTTGCACCGCCAGCGACTCAGACTCAGCCCTTGCTTGCTGTACGAATCCTGGCTCATCTTGTATCACGCCAGCCGCAGAGAGTTCAGGCTTAGGTTCAGGCTTAAGTTCAGGCGGCAGCGATGTCAACTCAAGCACGTCCACCGCAGGTAACCAGCAATAACCGCGTTTCGGCAAGGTCTGGATTAAGGGCGAGTCAGTCTGATGATGGCCAAGCATGGCGCGCAAGTCAGAAATGCAGCGCGTCAAGGCATCATCGCTGACCACCTGATTTTTCCAGACCTGATCAAACAATTCATTGCGCGTCACAACTTGTCCCGGCTTCCCGAGTAGTACAACCAAAACCTGCATAGGAATGGGACCCAGCCGCAGCGCCTCGTTGCCACGCTGAACCTGACCCGAATTAGGGTAAACTCGCCAACCTGCGGTTTGGTAATAATAGTGGGTGTCTGTTTTCAGTGGTGATTTCATAAACCTCAGTTTACCAGTGTGCCCTAACCAAAATCCTGAGCTCAGGCCACGACTCAGGTTTTACCGAGCTTTTTCTCAGGTTTTTATTGCTCAAAACACACATAATAAGCCCATCAGAACTTACTTGGACGATGACCATGGCCATTTCAGTACGACAAATTAAAAAACCAGCACTCTATTTATTCAGCTTAATTTTGCTCTTTGTCAGCACGGTTTTCATCATCAATACCCCGCTGTTTGATGAAGAACTCGAGCCTGAACTAAAGAATATCCTGCAGCCCCCCAAAGAAATAGCACCGCAAAACAATGCCTATCTTGCATTAATGGGCCTGCCTGCGGCGGATGGGAAAGCCATCATCGAGGTCGGCCAGCAATTGACAGCTCGTTATTTACACAACCGCGACAAGCTGCATCAGGATGAGTTAAGCCAACAAGATACCAAGGAAATACTGGGGGGCAATAATTTGGACTCAGCCTGGCGCAATCAATACACCGCTTGCAAAGCCCGGCAAGAAACCAATTGCTTAAGCAAAATGCAGGCGCAGATTCTGGCCAAACCCATGACGAGTACCAGGTATGCCATCATGTTGCAGCGCTACCAGCAAATACTGGAAATGCGACAATTTCAAGAATTGCAATCGGCAACTTATGCCAGCCCGATACCGCAATATGTTTTGCCCTTGAGCCTGGCAAAAATCCATCTGGCGCAGTTAGCGCTGGAAAATGATGCCCTGATTTTTTTAACTGCCGTGCAAAAAGATATGACCTTCTGGCGGCTCGTGCTGAGCCAAAGCACCACCTTAATTAGCAAAATGATCGCAACAGCGGCAATCTGGAATGATCTGGGGTATTTATCGGACTATTTACAAAACAGAAAATTAAGCACGGAACACCTAGCCTTGGCACAACAACTGCTAACACCACTGAATCAACAAGAGCTCAGCCTAGAACCAGCCATGGCCGGGGAATTTCGTGGTTTTGCTTCCGAGTACAAACAGGCTCGACAAGCCTGGTGGAATTACATCGGGTTTCAAGTTAATGCCACCCTGAACAGCAAGTACCGCACTATCAGCAAGACTGAAATTGCCTTGAGCAAACTGCCCGCCGCCCAATTTGCGAAATCGATGTCTGACGATATTTACAATCTACCCTCGCAGCTATCCTGGTCACCCGCAAGCCTGTATAACTATACGGGCAAACTGCTGCTGCAACTCGCGAACCCCACCGTCATCGATTACATCGCGCGCATCCACGATTTAAATGGCATGCTGAGTTTAGTCCGCTTGCAACTGGCCTTAACTGAGGTGCCCAGGGATGAGGTCGAAGCCCTGGTCAAGGCCTCAGCCATTAAAAATCCCTACACCAATCAGCCTATGCAGTGGGATAAATCGAAAGCCACCCTGCAATTTACTTGCTTATCTAAGCAAACGGTTTGTCAGGTGATGCTGGCTAGCACGACTACGCAGCCTTGAATCGAAAGCTGTTTGGCAATACTCCATAATTCTCTTCAGTGACTTAACTGACAGCGACTCGGCTTGCTGTCAGTTTAAGCCCGAAACTGGTTTTATCGGCAATTTCCATACTGTGCTGCAAGCGCACTCAGACAGCGAAATGTTCGCCAGAGAAAACGCAAAGTCCATGCGCCTTTCCAGCCATATTCCAGCGAAAAGCCGCATTAACTGTGCGCGTGCAAATTTCGCAATAAACTTCCTCAAGTCAGCCTGTACTTTGCTTAAGCACAAAGCAAGCCAGTGTTGGGCTGATAGTCCTTGCTGC
The DNA here is from genome assembly GCA_041913845.1 of Undibacterium sp. Lineage (GTDB taxonomy): Bacteria > Pseudomonadota > Gammaproteobacteria > Burkholderiales > Burkholderiaceae_D > Undibacterium. The sequence goes on along the minus strand of JAYSEN010000002.1, from coordinate 316,851 downwards.
TGGTGGTAAAATACCGCCTAACCTTTGATTTATCAATCAGTGTCCGGGTGCTTGCCAGGCGCCGCTTGACACTAAGCCGCCGCAAGGCTAAGCCCTTTTGTGTATTTTGACCATGCAGTCCAGCCCCCAACCGAATCCAAGCCTGACGAATGCCGCTAACCCGGTACTGATTCCGCAAATCTTAAACAGCAATGCCGCTGCAATGGCGCAGCAGCATGTGCAGCAAATCATCAACTCGGCTTTTGAATTTAAAACGGGCGATGCGGCTTTACTGATTTACGACCGCGCTTGCCCGCTCGCGGCTTGCCTGGCTGAAGCCTACCAAGTCTGCTTGCCGGATGCGCGTTGCTTAAACTTTACAGAGCACAGCGCTGAGGCAATCTTGCAAGAATTTACCGCGCTGGCGGCGGGCAGTCTGGTGGTGTTGGTGCAGTCCACCCATTTCCGGCTTGAAGCTTACCGCTTGCGGGTGGAATTGTTTAAGCTGGGCTTGAAAGTGATAGAACATCCGCATTTAGCGCGCATGCAAGGCGACGAAGCTATGTTGTATTTGCAAGCTTTAGCCTATGACGCCGACTATTTGCGTGGCACGGGCCAGGCTTTAAAAGCCTTAATCGATCAAGCCAGCCTGACCACCATAGACAGCGGTGAGGCGCTGCTAAGCTTTGCTGGTCCACTTGAAGCGGCGAAATTGAATGTCGGTGATTACCGCGCCATGAAAAACTATGGCGGGCAATTTCCGATTGGTGAAGTGTTTACCGAATCGGTCGATCTGGCGCAGGTTTCTGGCAAAGTCAAAATTTTTGCCTTTGGCGACACCCAGTTTTTAGTCAACCGCCCAGTCCAGCCGATTACCCTGGTGGTAGAGCGTGGTCAGGTGGTGGCGACAGAAAACTCAACGCCCGAATTCGAGGCAGTGTTAGCCAATATCCGCCGCGATGAAGACGGCGTGGTCTGGTTGCGTGAACTGGGTTTTGGCTTAAACACCGCATTCAGCAAAACGGTCTGGGTACGTGACGTTGGTACCTATGAACGCATGTGCGGCGTGCATTTATCACTCGGCGCCAAACACGGTAGCTATGCCAAACCGCATATCAAACGTGGTGAGGGGCGCTACCACGTTGATGTGTTTGTCGATACGCAGGCTGTATGCTTTGATGGCCAGCCTGTGTACGCCGACGGGCGCTGGCAAGTTGGACTTTGAGCTGGCGCTTGGCAATTTGTCCCTGGCAGTCATACGCAGTCACGCTGAATCGCAGTGACTGCAGACTTGGCTGACTTACTTAGCGTCCAGCGCTTCCCACAAATTATCCCAATCGGCTGGCTGAAAACTGCCTTCGCGCTTCCAAAGCAACTGCCCCTTAGGGTTAATCACAAAATGGCTGGGTTGATGCGTTATTTGCCCAAAGTTATCTTTGTGACCGGGTGCATTACGCCAAAATACGGGGAAACGTTGCTCTTTAGGAATAGCCTGATTAACGATTTGCATATACGTATCGAAATCTTTTTTATCGCTATCCATATTAATCGCAAGCAAGACAAAATTGCGCTTAGCATTGCCGACATAAAATTCGCGCATCAGTTTCAAATCACGCGTACACAAATTGCAGCCCGAGGTGAAAAAACTCACCAGCACAGTTTTCCCCGCATAATCTGTCAGACTGGTCTTTTTACCGGCCTCATCGTCGTGACTGAAATACAGCGCGGTGCGGCTTTGCGCCTGGGCCAAGCCCAGACTCATGGCACATGCCAACAAGATAATCCAGTGTTTCAAATGCCTCACGTGTTTCACCTTTCAAAAAATCAAACTGATTGCGCCCGACCGGCAGCCCTAAGCTACTCGCATTCGGGATGTCGACTAAGCTTGAGCGAACTGCCCTGCTGCGCAGACCCGCCACCATTTTTCCTTAAACAATAAACAACAGAACCGTTGTGGTAGAAAATTTTACAAAACCTTATTAGCTTAGTCGAATTTCATCGCAATTTCTTACAAACCAGGACTTTTGTCGCACAAAGCGCGTCAATCTGCTGCCACCCAAGCCAAAACACGCTGATAAGCGTGAGAATTTCGCCAGTTTTTCTGGCAGATCGTCTTAAATCCAGCGCTACGCTGTTAAAATAACAGACTATGTCTATTTTTTGCCAAAAAGAAACGAATATGACCCGTAAGCTGTTTGTCACTACCGCCCTGCCCTACGCCAACGCCCCCTTCCACTTAGGCCACATCATGGAATACATCCAGGCCGATATCTGGGTCAGGCATCAACGCATGCAAGGCCATCAAGTGCATTTTGTCTGTGCTGACGATGCGCACGGCGCACCGATTATGATTGCAGCGGAAAAAGCCGGGCTGACACCACAGGCTTTCGTGGCGCAAATCGCCGCAGGTCGTAAGCAATACCTCGATGGTTTCCATATCGAATTTGATAACTGGCATTCGACGGATGGTGAAGAAAATCACCAGTTGTCGCAAGATATTTACCGCAAGCTCAAGGCGGCGGGTTTAATCATCAGCAAAACCATCGAACAGTTTTATGACCCGGTCAAAAACATGTTTTTGCCCGACCGTTACATCAAAGGTGAATGCCCGAAATGCGGTGCCAAAGATCAATATGGCGATTCCTGTGAAGTTTGTAGCGCAGTCTACGCGCCGACTGAAGTCAAAAATCCGTATTCGGTGTTGACGGGCGCCACGCCAGTTTTAAAATCGTCGGAACACTTTTTCTTCCAGCTTTCAAATCCGCAATGCGTGGAATTTTTACGCAACTGGGCCTTAAACGATGGCCGTTTGCAATCGGAAGTGGCAAATAAATGCCGCGAATGGTTAGAAGGTGACAATGGCCTGGGTGACTGGGACATTAGCCGCGATGCACCTTACTTCGGTATAGAAATTCCCGATCAGCCGGGCAAATACTTTTATGTCTGGCTCGATGCGCCAGTCGGTTATCTGGCTTCGCTGAAAAATTATTTTGGCAAAATCGGCCAGGATTTCGACGCCTTTATGCAAGCAGCGGACACCGAGCAAGTGCATTTCATCGGCAAAGACATCACCTATTTCCATACCTTATTCTGGCCAGCGATGCTGAAGTTTTCGGGCTACAAAGTGCCGGACGCCGTGTATGCGCATGGCTTCGTCACGGTCTCGGGTGAAAAAATGTCGAAATCGCGTGGTACGGGTATTTCGCCGCTGCGCTATCTGGAAATCGGCATGAATGCGGAATGGTTGCGCTATTACTTCGCCGCCAAATTAAATGCCAAGGTCGAAGATCTGGACATGAATCCTGATGATTTCGTGGCCCGTGTGAATGCCGACTTAATCGGCAAATACATCAACATCGCCAGCCGCGCCTGCGGCTTCATCAGCAAGCGTTTTAACGGCGCTTTAGCGATGAACTGGGCGCAAGCGGACGATGCCATGCTGGCGAATTTATACCAGGCGGCACCGGAAATTCGCGCGCTTTATGATCAACGCGAATACGCCAAGGCCTTGCGTCTGACGATGGAACAAGCTGATCTGATCAATGCCTACGTCGACGCCAATAAACCCTGGGAACTGGCTAAGCAAGAAGGTCAGGAAGCGCGTTTGCAAGAAGTGTGTAGTCGTTTAGTCGAAGCATTCCGGATTCTGAGTATTTTCTTAAAACCGGTGTTACCTGCACTGGTGGCTAAGGTTGAACAACAGTTTGCGATTGCCGCTTTGGGCTGGGCCGATGTCACGCAGCCACTCAAAGATGGCCATAGCATCGCGCCGTATGAACACTTAATGCAGCGTGTCGATGGCAAAATTTTTGAGCAATTATTTGATGCCCCAGCCGCAGCAAGCGCAACCGAAGCAACAGCAGCCGCTGACGCTGAGGCAGCATCGGCCATTGAAGAACTTGCGCCTGAAATCAGCATCGACGACTTCAGCAAAGTCGATTTACGCATCGCTAAAATCGTCAATTGCGAAACTGTCGAGGGTTCGACTAAATTATTACGTCTGACTTTAGACGCTGGCGAAGGCAAAACCCGCAATGTGTTTTCGGGCATACGCTCAGCTTATCAGCCTGAGCAATTGATAGGCAAATACACGGTGATGGTGGCGAACTTAGCACCACGTAAGATGAAGTTTGGTGTTTCTGAAGGCATGGTGCTGGCCGCTTCTGCTGCCGATGAAAAAACCAACCCAGGTTTATACATCCTCGAACCCTGGCCAGGTGCGCAACCCGGCATGCGTGTGCGTTAATCATGGACGTCGTACTACGTGAAGCCAGCACAGACGATGCGCAACTGATTGCGCATCTGACTCGCGCCTGCTGGGCTGATAAAGTCGCAGCCAGCTCCAGTGGCCATACCGAATCGGCCGACAACGTGCTGCATGACTTGCAAATCGGTGGCGGCTTTATCCTGATACACCATGATGAAGCGATAGGTTCGGTGCGCTGGTTGCCTCTGGATGGCGACTCAGCGGTCTGGGAAATGCGACGCATGGGCATCTTGCCCGCCTATCGCGGCGAAGCCTTGTCGCAGTACTTACTGGAAGCGGTGATCCACGCCGCCCAGGCTGCAGGCATAGAAGAACTTCGCTTAGGCGTGCGCGCAGATACGCCACGCTTACTCGACTTGTATGCCGCCTACCAATTCGAACTGGCACCTGAACTCGAATACCAGCACGCCAATCCAACCGATGCACCACCCTTTGTTATGCGCCGTTTTTTGAAAAATTAAGGCTTTTTTGCAAGCCTGCGCTGCGCGTCTGGCTTACACTCTGCAACTTTTCTCCAGGTAGATTTCGTATGACCGCGACTCCCCAACTCATCGCCAGCCGCATTACGCAATTGCGTTCGGCTATGGCTGCAAATCATGTTCACGCTTGCCTGATTCCTTCTGCCGACCCGCATTTATCCGAATACTTACCCGAACGCTGGCAAGGCCGCGCCTATTTTTCGGGCTTTGATGGCTCGGTAGGCACCCTGATCGTGACCGCCGATTTCGCGGGTTTATGGGTAGACAGCCGTTATTGGGAACAAGCCGAATTCCAATTGCAAGGCACGGGAATTGAGTTGATGAAAATCAATACCGCAGCCGCTACCAATCATTTGCAATGGTTGAGCAAGACCTTGAAAACGGGTCAGAGTTTAGCGGTAGATGGTCAGGTGCTGGGTTTGGCTGCCGCCCGTCAATTGCAAGCGACACTGGCTCAAGTCGGGGCCGAGTTGCGTAGTGATCTCGACTTATTGCAAGAAGTCTGGGCTGATCGCCCAGGCTTGCCTGGCGCTCCAGTTTACCAGCATGAAGCGCCGTTTGCGGTCAGCAGTCGTGCAGAAAAATTAGCGCAGGTGCGCACACAAATGCAGCAAGCGGGTTGTGGCTATCATTTTATTTCTACTGTCGATGACATCGCCTGGCTGTTGAATTTGCGCGGTGCTGATGTCAATTACAATCCAGTCTTTATCGCCCATTGTTTGCTCAGCGCTGAACAAGTCAGCCTGTTCACGGGCTTAAATAAAATCCCCGCTGACTTGCAAAAGACTCTGGCTGACGATGGCGTCAAGGTTTATGCCTATGAAGAAACGGCAGCCCATCTGGCGGCACTGGATACCAGCCAGAAAATCTGGTTAGACCCACGTCGTGTCACCTATGGTTTGAAACAAGCGCTGCCAGCTGAAATTTCAGTCCATGAAGCGATTAACCCCAGCGTGTTTTTAAAGTCGCGCAAGTCGGAGCAAGAAATTGCTTTCGTGCGTGAAGCGATGGAACAAGATGGTGCCGCACTCTGCGAATTTTTTGCCTGGTTTGAAGCCAATGTCAATCGCAGCGCCATCACTGAACTGACGATTGATGAGCAAATCTGCGCCGCGCGGGCGCGTCAGCCGCATTTTGTCAGCCCCAGCTTTGGCACCATCGCCGGTTTTAATGCAAATGGCGCGTTACCCCATTATCGTGCCACACCCGAGCACCACGCTAAAATTGAAGGCAATGGCTTATTATTGATCGACTCCGGCGGCCAGTATTTGAATGGCACCACCGACATCACCCGCGTGGTCGCGGTCGGTCAGGTCAGCGCTGAACAACAGCGCGATTTTACACTGGTGTTAAAAGGCATGATCAATCTCTCGCGCGCGCGTTTCCCGCGTGGCACACCCTCACCCATGCTGGACTCGCTGGCACGTGCACCGATCTGGGCCGAATCAATTAATTTCGGTCATGGTACGGGTCATGGCGTTGGTTACTTTATGAACGTGCACGAAGGTCCGCAATCGATTTCTGGTGCCTTGGCTGAAGCCCATACCGCGATGGAGCCAGGTATGATTACCTCGAATGAACCTGGCATTTATCGCTCGGGTAAATGGGGTGTGCGCATAGAAAACCTGTTAGCCAATCGCACTGCCGCCGCAGCGGAATTTGGTGAGTTTCTGGAATTCGAAACCCTGACCTTGTGCCCGATTGATGTACGTTGCATCGATTTAGCCTTGTTGCGTGACGATGAAAAATCCTGGCTGAATGACTACCACCAGACTGTACGACAACGTCTGCAAAACCGCGTCAGTGGTGCTGCGCTGGCATGGTTACTTCAAACTACACAAGCGATTTAAACGAAATCCAGCATCAACTAAGCAACAACAAAAAACCGCAGTAAGTACTGCGGTTTTTTTATTGATGCTGTTAGCAGCGTTTCAGCGACTACGCTCAGGCTGACTCATCGTCACACAAAGCACTGCTGGGAAACTGCACCGCAAAGCGGCTGCCCTGATCAGGCACTGACTCCACCACCAGACTGGCTTTGTGACGTAATAACACATGCTTGACAATCGCCAACCCCAGGCCCGTGCCCTGAGTTTCACGGGAACGGCTTTTATCGACGCGATAAAAACGCTCGGTTAAGCGCGAAATATGTTCCGGGCTAATCCCTATGCCATTGTCTTTGACCGCGAACACCGGCCCTTTCGCCGTATTTTGCCAACTCAGCACGATCTTGCCCGATTCTGGCGTGTAACGTATCGCATTTGTGACCAGATTTGTCAGCGCAGAACGTACTTCATCGGCACTGCCACGAATATCACCCGCCTCACATTCTAGCGTGATATCGTGGCGTCCCGCCGATAAGGCATGCGCTTCTTCGAGAATTTGCTCAAGCAAACCGCGCATAGGAATCGCTTCGGGACGTGGTGGATGATCCATCGATTCCAGCCGCGTTAAAGTCAGCATGTCTTCCACCAAGCGCTGCATACGCGCACCCTGCTCAGTCATTAATTTAATATGGGCAGCACGAGTATGCGCATCGAGATCGGGTTGCATCGCGGCGATTTCCAAGAATCCATTTATCACCGTTAACGGCGTACGCAATTCATGCGAGGCGTTGGCAATAAAGTCGCGTCGCAAATTATCGATACGCTGCGATTCAGTGATATCGTGCGTGACTAAAATTTGTCGGCGATTTTCAAATGGAATGATGTGAACTATGAACTTGCGTTCACGCAAGGATAAAGTTAACGGGGTTTCATAGCGCCCGAGTATGATGTAATCCATGAATTCGGGGCTGCGCACCAGATTGGTGACGCGCATGCCCTGATCCTTACCCAGATTTAAACCCAGATGACTTTCGGCAGCGGGATTACACCATTCCAGAAATAACACGTCATCCATGATCACTACGCCGTCGGGCAACAAAGTCATGGCTTGACGAAAGCGCGCCAGCCATTCTGCCAATTCGGCCTGATTTTTTTCATCGTCGCGACGTAATTTATACAGCCGCGAAAACACATCGGTCCAGGCGCCCCAGCCGTCGGGCAAACGAGCGCTGGCAGGATCATCCAGCCATTCACCCAAACGCTGCAGATAATGCAATTGCGAAATAAACATCGCAATCATGGCAAAAATAGCGCAGAGCATACCAGTCTGCATGCCCCACCAATAACCCGCCAGAGCGCTCAGGCCCAATGCGGTAAGTATTCTGACTACAGCTGAAATCCAAAACACTAGACGAGCTGACATGACTTATTCCTTTTCAAACGCCCTTATATACTCCCCCCAGTAATTTTTAATAACGCATAGTACACGCACGTAAACGGGGATATTTTTTAATAAATTGGGGGAGTATCTTGAATAAGGGGAGATAAACCGGGTAGTACACGGCGCACAACAAGGCCAGCTGGCGTGCACCAACTGGCTTAGTTATTACTTTTCTGAGAGCATGTAACCGACGCTGCGCACGGTTTTGATCAAACCTTCTGAGCCCTTTAAGACTTTACGCAAACGTAAAACATGTACATCGACCGTGCGCTCTTCAATCACCACATGATCGCCCCAGACTTTATCGAGCAATTGGCTGCGCGAAAAAACCCGCTCTGGGTGCGCCATAAAGAATTTCAGTAATTTGTATTCGGCGTGGCCAATATCGATTTTTTGATTATCGATTTTTACCGTGCAACTGGCTGGATCGAGTATCACAGGGCCAGCGGTCAAGGCGGTTTGTGCGTGTTCCGGGCTCTTACGACGCAACAAGGCTTTCACCCTGGCGCTTAATTCACGCGGAGAAAATGGCTTGGTGACGTAATCGTCAGCACCATGTTCCAAACCAGCGATTTTATCTTCTTCCATGCTTTTTGCCGTCAGCATAATGATGGGGATTTCATTAAATTGACGGTCAGAACGAATTTTGGATAATAAGCGCAAGCCAGTCTGATCAGGCAGCATCCAATCCAGCAAAATTAATTGCGGCGTGCGCTTTTGCAGATAATCCCAGGCGTCTTTGGTGGTGTGTACTGCCACGGTACTCCAGCCCGCTGCCTTTAAGGCATAACTGACCAGCTCAACAATCGCTGGTTCATCTTCGACGATCAAAATAGTAGAGTCTTGTGCCATCATGTTTTATCCTGGGTAGCCGCTGCTTTCGATCAGCACAGCATCAGCCACCACGGTATCGTTTCATTACTTTTGCTGATCTTGCAATTGTGCCGCATAATCGCTGTGGCGTATATCTTTGCCATCAACAATATAAATCGTATGTTCAGCGATATTTTTAGCGTGGTCACCAATCCGCTCTATGGCTTTTGCTACCCAGATGGTGTTAACCGAGCTTGAAATCGTACTGGGGTCTTCCATCATAAAGGTGATCAGATTACGTACGATGGTACGAAAATCGTGATCGATGATGGAATCCTGCGCGATGATACGACCCGCTTCCACCTTATCCAGACGTGCAAACGCGTCGAGCGAGCGATGCAACATATCGGCGACGTTATTTGCCAATACGCGCACGGTATCGTAGCCGCTGAACAAATTAGCGCGCCGGCCATTCGCCGCGGTTTCATGGGCGATACGGGCGATTTTTGTCGCTTCGTCACCGATACGTTCGAGGTCAGTAATCACCTTGCCCGTCGCCATCACGGTGCGTAAATCATTGGCTGCAGGCTGACGTTTTACGATCAGGTGGCTGCACATATCATCGAGGCTGACCTCGAGTTGATTGACTTGCAGATCGGCTTCGATTACTTGCTGGGCTTGTTCACCATTAATACTGCGATAGCAAGCCATAGCATCATGCAAATGGCTTTCTACCAAGCCGCCCATTAACAATACTTTAGAGCGTATGCCCTCTAAATCCATATCGTACTGCTTTGAAGAGTGATCGCTCGTCACACTATTCTCCTTAAACTGATGTCACTTTGAATTAGCTCAAACCGAATTAACCAAACCGGCCAGTAATATAGTCTTGCGTTTCTTTTTTTACCGGGTTCATGAAAATTTGATCGGTTTCACCAAATTCAACCAACTCACCTAAATACATGTAGGCGGTATAGTCAGAACAACGCGCCGCCTGTTGCATATTGTGAGTCACGATCGCTATCGTGTAGTCTTCTTTTAACTCATTAATTAATTCTTCGATTTTTACGGTAGAAATCGGGTCCAATGCCGAAGTCGGCTCGTCGAGTAACAAGACATCCGGTTTCACCGCCACGCCGCGTGCGATACACAAACGCTGTTGCTGACCACCGGATAAACTCAAACCACTCTTGCTCAATTTATCTTTTACCTCGGTCCAGAGTGCGGCTTTTTTCAAGGCCCATTCGACGCGCTCATCCATTTCGCCTTTAGAAAGGTTTTCATACAAACGCACGCCAAAAGCGATGTTGTCGTAAATCGACATAGGAAAAGGCGTAGGCTTTTGGAACACCATGCCAACGCGGGCGCGCAATAAATTGATGTCTTGCGATTTTTCCAGAATATTATTGCCGTTATAGAGTATTTGCCCTTCAGCACGCTGACCTGGATAAAGATCGTACATGCGATTAAAGGTACGCAATAAGGTCGATTTACCGCAACCAGATGGGCCGATAAACGCGGTGACTTTTTTATCGAAAATATTTAAATTAATATCGCGCAAACTGCGGGTCGCACCGTAATAGAAGTTCAAACCCTTGATCTCTATGGCTTTCTTTTGCTGATTCTGTTGAGCATTCGTCATTTTAATCATTTCCTTACTTCTCAAATTAGTGCTGTTTTTGTTGTTTAAACAAAGTACGCGATAAGATATTTAACAGCAATACGCTGAATGTCACCAGTAAAGCGCCGCCCCAGGCCAGGTTACGCCAGTTGTCGTAAGGACTCATGGCAAATTGATAGATCACGATGGGCAAGTTAGCCATAGGTTGATTCATGTTCGCGCTGAAGAATTGGTTGTTCAAGGCGGTGAACAAGAGTGGCGCTGTTTCACCCGAAATCCGCGCAACCGCCAATAAGACCCCCGTCAGCACGCCCGCTTTAACTGCACGCAAACGCACAATCAAGGCCACTTTCCAACGTGGTGCGCCGAGCGCAAAAGCCGCTTCGCGCAAACTCGCTGGCACCAATGCCAACATATTGTCGGTATTTCTCACCACAATCGGAATCGCGATTAAGGAAATCGCCAGACTACCGGCCCAACCTGAAAAGTGTTTAACGTGAGCGACGTAGATCGCATACACAAACAAACCGATCACAACCGATGGTGCCGACAACATAATGTCGGTGACGAAACGGGTTAATTGGCCAAACCAGCTGCGATCGCCGTATTCAGCCAGGTATATCCCTGCCAGAATACCTATCGGTGTCGAAATCAGGGTGCCAAATACCACCATTAATAAGCTGCCGACGATCGCATTCGCCAAACCCCCACCATCGCTGCCGGGTGCCGGAGTCGATTCAACAAACATCGCCAGATTAATCGCAGAAAATCCTTTGGCAAACAAAATCGCCAAAATCCATAGCAAGAAGAAAATCCCGGCAGCCATGGTCAGTGTGGAAAAGAATATCCCCAGCTTATGAACCAGTAAGCGGCGACGATAAACCGGATTTTCCGGTGATAAAATCGTTGAAGTTTGCATTATTTACCACCTTCTTTCTTGCTCATGCCGAGCAACAGCAATTTCGCGCCCGTTAACACCGTGAAGGTGATGACAAACAATATTAAGGCCAGATAGTACAGTGATGACACGTGCATCACGGATTCAGCTTCAGCAAATTCATTGGCCAGTGTCGATGCGATACTATTGCCGGCCGCGAACAAGGACCAGCTCAGATGATGCGCGTTACCAATCACGAAGGTGACGGCCATGGTTTCACCTAAGGCACGCCCCAAACCCAGCATCACACCACCAACCACACCGGTTTTGGTATAAGGCAAAACAATTTTTCTGACGACTTCCCACTTGGTGCAGCCCAAACCATAAGCGGATTCTTTCAAGACCGCAGGCACCACTTCGAAAACGTCACGCATAACCGAAGCAATAAAGGGGATAATCATGATGGCCAGAATAATCCCGGCCGTTAAGATACCCAAACCAATAGTCGGGCCTTTAAATAACTCACCGATAACGGGCAATTGACCCAGCGTGGAGGCCAGCAAGGGTTGCACATAGGTCGAAAACAAGGGCGCAAACACAAACAAACCCCACATACCGTAAATAATGCTGGGGACGCCAGCGAGTAATTCAACCGCAGTACCTAAGGGTCTGCGCAACCAGTTCGGGCATAACTCAGTTAAAAACATGGCGATCCCGAAACTCACAGGGAAGGCAATTAATAAGGCAATCATCGACGTCAGCAAGGTGCCGACTATGGCGATAGCGCCGCCAAAATTTTCATTGACCGGATCCCATTCGACGGTCGTAATGAAGCGGACACCGTATTCTTTAATGGCTGGCCATGCACTCATGACGAGCGAAATGATAATACCAACCAATACAATTAAAACCAAAGCCGCAAACGAAAGTGTCAGCTTATGGAAGATAAAATCCTGGATACGCTGACGACGCATTACCGCAGTCATATTTACCGGATTTACCGTTGCAGCGGCTTTAACAGCCTTTGCATCATCAGCGATTTGAGCAGTCATATCAATGGAGGACATGTAGATATTTTCTTGGTGTTCTTGAGACAGAGGCGGCTTTACGCCGCCTCCTGATTCGGAACTATTTAAACAGGTAATTAATCAAGCAATTACCAAACAGCTTTACCAGAACCATCTTTGATTTTCGATTTCCAGCCATCTTCGATCAACTTGGTGACGTTAGCTGGCAAGAATACATATTCGAGCTCCGACGCCATTTGGCCGCCGTTTTTGAATGCCCAGTCAAAGAATTTCAAGACTTCTTTAGCTTTTGCAGCATCAGCTTGTGTTTTGTGCATCAAGATGAACGATGCGCCAGTTATAGGCCAGCTAGCTTTACCAGGCTGATTTGTCAATACCAGGTACATGCCAGGAGCTTTAGCCCAGTCAGCACCGGCAGCCGCTGCTTTGAAGTTTTCATCATCAGGCTCAACAAATTGACCATCCAAATTTTTCAATTGAGCGTGCGTCATTTTGTTACGTTTTACGTAAGCATACTCAACATAACCGATGGAATTTTTGATACGTTGAACGTTAGCAGCAACACCTTCGTTACCTTTACCGCCCAAGCCTACAGGCCATTTAACGGCTGTCGATGCACCAACAGCAGTTTTAAAGTCGCCACTAACTTTAGACAAATAATCAGTCCACAAGAAAGTAGTACCAGAACCATCAGAACGGTGAACCACAGTAATATCTTCTGCTGGCAATTTCACGCCGGCATTGATTGCGGTGATTTCAGGAGCATTCCATTTCGTGATTTTACCCATGAAAATACCAGCCAACACTTCGCCAGTCATTTTCAGCTTACCTGGGGCCACGCCATCAATATTAACAACTGGTACAACACCACCGATGATTGCTGGGAATTGTGTCAAACCTGCTTCTTCCAGGTCTTCTTGCTTCAAAGGCATATCCGATGCGCCAAAATCAACAGTTTTTGCTTTGATTTGCTTGATGCCACCACCCGAACCAATAGACTGATAATTCAAACCGACGCCAGTCGACTTTTTATAGGCTTCAGCCCATTTTGCGTAGATTGGGTAAGGGAAAGTTGCACCAGCACCAGTAATATCATTGGCATGTGCTGCAGTAAAACTAGCTGCCACACCAACTGCAGCGATCAGGGAAGTTAACACACGTTTGATTTGCATAATCACCTCTAAGTTAAATTTGTGAACAAACAACAAGCATTTAATTCGGATAAGCTTGCTGTTACCACGAGGCGCACTGTACAAGTCAAATATGACTGGATTATGACAGGCGAAACATTCATGTCATAATTTGAATGCATGCTCAATTGTTGTCATAATTTCGTCATTTACGGCAATTAAAATAGTCATAATTACTCTCAAAAGCAAGAAGGAATGGCTAGCAATGGTTGCATCTACGGCATTACAAGATTTGGAACTCAAAGAAGAGCAAGAACCACCAGTTACCCACGAAAAACAGGAAGCTCTTGTGATAGACCATATTCCCGATGCGAAAAACAGTAAAACCAGTAAGGCTCAGCATCTGGAACCTGCGCGCAATACTATTTTGCTCGACCGCGAAATGTCACAATTGGCATTTAATCGCCGGGTTATGGCGCAAGCTGAAGATGCTAGCATCCCCTTATTAGAACGACTCAAATATTTATGTATAGTTGGCTCTAACCTCGATGAGTTTTTCGAAGTCAGAGTTGCCAGTTTGCTGGCTCAAAACACGGTTGATGGCGAACTGACGCAACATCCTGCATTTTTAGCCATGCTGAAACGCGTCAGCATTGAGGCTCATAGCCTGGTCGAACAGCAATACAACTTATTAAATCAGGAAATTCTGCCGCAACTGTCAAAAAAAGGCATACATTTATTACGCCACTCCGAACGGAATGAAGCTCAGCGCGCCTGGGTTAAAGCGTATTTCGAACGCGAAGTAAAACCCTTACTGACGCCGATAGGCCTTGATCCTGCTCACCCATTCCCACAAGTATTAAATAAAAGCCTCAACTTCATCGTTTCTTTGGCAGGTAAAGATGCGTTTGGACGCGGCACAGGTATTGCTATCGTCAAAGCACCCCGTGTTTTACCGCGCATCATCAAGTTACCCGATGAAATCTCGGGCGCAGGCAGTTCCTTTTGCTTACTGTCTTCGGTCATACATTCGCATATCGAAGAATTATTTAATGGCCGCGAAGTTTTACATTACTCCCAATTTCGGGTGACCCGCGATAGCGATCTCTGGGTTGACGAAGAAGAAGTGAAAAATTTACGCCAGGCCTTACAAGGCGAGTTACAAACCCGGCAGTTTGGCGCAGCGGTACGGCTAGAAGTAGCAAAAAACTGCCCGGAAGAATTATCACGCTTTTTATTAGCGCAATTCTCTTTAGATGAAGACCGTCTGTATCGTGTTGATGGCCCGGTAAATCTGGCGCGCTTAAATGAACTATCTGATTACGTTAAACAACCCGCTTTACGCTTTCCGCCCTTTTCGCCCAAACTAGTCGCCAAGTATTCGCCTACCGACATTTTCCGGCAATTGCGTAAAAATGACATTTTATTGCATCACCCGTTTCAGCAATTTCAAACGGTTATCGACTTTATCCGCTCTGCAGCCCATGATCCTGCGGTAGTCGCAATCAAGCAAACCATTTATCGCACTGGCATGAATTCGGATTTGATGGAAGCCTTGATTACCGCCGCACGGCAAGGCAAAGAAGTCACGGTCATCGTTGAACTCATGGCGCGCTTTGATGAAGAAGCCAATATCAATTGGGCTGATAAATTACATCGCGCAGGCGCTCAGGTCGTGTATGGCGTAGTTGGCTTGAAAACTCATGCCAAACTCGCCCTGGTTATACGCCGTGAAGAAAATAACGAATTACGCCATTACGCCCACCTGGGCACTGGCAATTACCACCCATCTACCACGCGTTTTTACACCGATTTTGGCTTATTGACTGCGCAGCAAGGTATCGCCACTGAAGTTAATGCGGTTTTTATTCACTTAACAGGCTTGAATAAACCTGGCCGCTTAGACCACCTCTGGCTGGCTCCATTCTCATTGCAACCGCATATCATTAAAGCGATACGTAATGAAGCACGCATCGCCCGCGAAGGTCGGCCCGCTCGCATTATCGCGAAAATGAATGCCTTACTCGATGAATCCGTCATTCGTGCACTCTACGCCGCCTCCAATGATGGTGTGAAAATTGATTTAATCGTGCGGGGCGCTTGTGCCTTACGTCCAGGCGTGCCAGGACTATCGGAAAATATTAAGGTTCGCTCCATCATTGGCCGCTTTTTAGAGCACAGCCGGATTTATTATTTCCGTAATGATCTGGCTCACGATATTTATCTGGCTAGTGCTGACTGGATGAGCCGCAATTTATTCCGCCGTATCGAAGTAGCCTTTCCTGTCTTAGATAAGACGCTCAAAAAACGGGTGCTCAGCGAAGGTTTAGATCCCTATCTAAAAGACAATGTTAATGCCTGGACGCTGGATTCCAATGGCCATTATGAACGTAAAAAAGTTCGTGCCAAGCAATTACGCTTTTGCGCACAAGAGTATCTGATGCAAAACCTTGGCTCTGTAGCGATCCCTGAGGAGTAAATATGGACCTGATACTCTGGCGTCACGCCCATGCTGAAGACTTATACGAAGGGATTTGCGACGCCGAACGCAAATTGACAGGTAAAGGTTTAAAGCAAGCCAGTAAAATGGCAAGTTGGCTAGACCGCGTGCTGCCAGATAATTGCCGGATTCTGGTCAGTCCGACAGAGCGAACCCGGGCAACCGCCGAAGCCCTGACTTTTTTTGGGCGCAAACGCAAGATCGTTGATGAACTGATGCCAGAAGCAAAAGCGGACGATGTTATTCGCGCTGCGAATTGGCCAGAAAATCGTGAAGCCGTCTTAATCATCGGGCATCAACCCTATCTAGGCCAGGTAGTCGCGCAAATCCTGGGTCACCAGGGTCAGGAATTTAGTATACGTAAAGCCTCAGTCTGGTGGCTCACGCGAAGACTGAAACAAAGCGAACTCGAGGGCGAACAAAACCATGTATTCTTAAAAGCGGTAATGAGCCCGGATTTATTGAGTCTTTAAGACTGAGCTTGTTATTTATACGCACCACAACCTATCAAGTAGTTGTCGTGCAATTCAACATAAGATGATTTCGGCTCTAAGGCTTTGGTTACCGGATTGGGCCATTGGTAGTCGATCCAACCACTGCCATTGCGCTTAACCAAGTCTATCATTTCACGAATGATAAAGCGATCTCCCGCTTTCATATCGATCAGATTTTTACCCTGCATTTTTGGATTGGCGCCATGCGCCAGATTCAAACCCTGCAAGTCATAGACAAATAAGTACAAGTCCCTGTCGTGAAAGTCTTTATTGGCTGGGTTTGCAAAGTCGGCCAGGGCTTTTTCTTTTCCGACCTGGAGCAGATGGGCAATTCCGCGCTTGACCATCGCTTTTGCTTGCTCAGGACTGGCACGCTCTTGCGCCCCCGTGTCGATCGCTGCGCCCACAGTCAGCATGAAAAATAGGAAAACCTGGAATAATCTGGCCATAACTATCCCCTTAGCAGCAGAACTTCATTCAAATTAATCAATCAAGTGAAGTGTGGCAAGCTGCATTTATGTGCAGTCGCAAGAAATATCTGAAATGGGGAAGGAGTAAGCTTAGGAGAGGCGAGCCTGATCTGCGGCACTTGCGAGATATGACTGTGGCTGCTTCGTTCCCGACCTGACCAGATTGGCCATGTCGCAATGCGCAGGGGCCCGCCGACGCGCATTATAGCCTAACTTGCTGCTTAACAGCAAATCACCCAATCTATATCAGCATCTCTGATGCAAATCACCGAAATTAAGGGCGACCTTGCTACCAACTGACACAATCAAACAGATTTCTGTGCAACTTGCTGCGTGGAGGTCTCTTAAACCAGGCCGTTGTACAGTTTACACTTATTGGCTATGCATCTCAGATTTCAGCGCGTTTCGCCAGCCATGGTCAGGGGCAGAAATAAAAGCATAGTGGTGCCACTGGCCGAGGGAAAACACCTGAACTGCAACCCCACTCCCAGGCTGAAGCTTATTTGCATCTGTTAGTAAAAAATCTTGCATTGCAGATTGCACACTTACTAAAAATAGCGGGATAATGCCGCTCGACTCAGTAATTGTTATGTTTGTGGACATCCAGGTTAGCCAATGGTATCTGGCTTATCGCGCTGCTTAGCAAAATCAGGCTTTACCTGATTTTCATCGCTGTCAAATCATTGACTGCAACGCAAATCATGGCATGTGACACAGGCAAAAACGGCCAAGGGTTTTGGTCACACCAAGGAGACTGGTGTGACAACAAAGGCAGCCAGGCGTTATCTTGCCTCGCTTTATTTGTCATAAAAATTAAGGTAGACACATGCAAAAAGAAACTGCAGCGTCGAACTTCAAACCATACATCCCTGCCTCGGCAAATCTGGCTGAAATGACACCCAGAGCATTGCTGATGGGGGTGATTCTGGGAATGGTGTTCGGAGCATCTTCACTTTATCTGGTATTAAAAGTAGGTCTGACCGTTAGCGCATCAATTCCGGTTGCGGTTATCGCCATCACCTTATTCAGGATGTTCAAAAGCTTTGGTGCCAAGGATTCCACTATCCTGGAAAATAACATCACCCAGACCGCAGGTTCCGCTGGCGAGTCCCTGGCATTTGGTTTAGGTGTAACCATGCCAGCGATTTTGATTCTGGGATTCGACCTGGAAATTTACCGTGTCATGCTAGTTGGCATCCTGGGTGGACTATTAGGCATTCTGTTGATGATACCTATGCGCCGCACTATGATCGTCGCCAAACATGGCGAACTCAAATACCCGGAAGGCACGGCATGTGCCGAGGTTTTAAAAGCTGCCGCCAGCGATGAATCGAGAGCCGCAGCGGGTGAAGCCAATAATCCCCACGCAGCTGACGACGCCGCAAAACGTGCCAAAATTATTTTTGGCGGTTTCTTTATTGGCCTGGCTTATAAAGTCATCAATGTCGCCTTCAAAGGTTGGAAAGATATTGCTGGCGTCAACTTTAGCGCGCCCTTAAAAGGCGGCTCACTCGGCGCCGAGGTCTCGCCTGAGTTATTAGGGGTAGGCTATATTATTGGCCCACGCATCGCCGCTGTGATGGCTGCAGGCGGGGTGATGTCTTATTTGCTGCTGATCCCCATGATCAAGTTCTTTGGTGACTTACTGAGTGTGCCGTTGACTCCGGGCACCAAGTTAATCAGCGCCATGAGCGCCAGTGAAATTCGCAGCGCCTATATTTTATACATAGGGGCTGGCGCGGTAGCCACAGGCGGTTTAATCAGCTTAATGCGCACCATGCCGACGATATGGCGTAGTCTGAGTGCGGGCTTATCTGGACTGGGCAAATCAGCGGCGGAAGTCAGCAATTTGCGCACCGAAAATGATATCCCAATGAAATGGGTGTTGATTGGCTCCTTAGTCATCATCGTCATCATTACAGCATCTGCACCACTGCATATGAATTTATTAGGGGCCTTACTAATTTTAGTGTTTGGCTTTTTATTTGCGGCTGTTTCCTCTCGCCTGACGGGTGAAATCGGATCCTCATCAAATCCCTTATCCGGCATGACAGTGGCAACCTTATTGTTCACTTGCCTGATCTTTTTGTTGATGGGCTGGACTGGTGGACAGTACTACGTTACTGCATTATCAGTTGGCGCGATAGTCTGTATCGCTTCGAGTAATGCTGGCAGCACCTCACAGGATTTAAAAACAGGCTTCCTGGTCGGTGGCACACCAAAATTACAGCAATATGCGATTTTAATTGGCGCGTTTTGCTCTGCCCTAATTCTGGGTCCTATCCTCTTGCAGTTGAATGATACCGGTACGGTGTATGTCCCCGCTGCTCAGGTTGCACCTAACTTGAGTACAGACGTTAGTAAATTAACTGAATCCGATAGCCTGCGCGGTCCACAAGCAGAGCAAGATAAAAACACCTACAAAGTCTGGCGCAAAAATGACAGCGTTGGTGGCCCGGCTGGTAAATACCTGGTTGATGGCACAGGCAAAGTGGTTTATCTGGTTGATCCGGGTATCAATGGCTCATATACCAAACGTCCTGATGGCACGGAAGTCAAAAAATTCGATGCCCCCAAAGCCGTATTAATGTCTTACATAATCAAGGGCATACTTGATCAGCAATTACCCTGGACCCTGGTTTTATTCGGCGTAATGATTGCCATAGTCCTTGAAATGGCTGGCATTCCATCGCTGGCTTTTGCGGTTGGCGTGTATCTCCCCCTATCCTCTTCTGCGCCCTTATTCGTGGGTGGGATGATACGTTGGGTAGTTGATAAACGTAATAATAAACTTCCCCAATACAAAAACCTCAATGAAGAAGAAATGCAAGCGGCTGGTGATCGCAGCAATGGCGTTTTACTCTCTTCCGGTTATATTGCAGGCGGCGCTTTGGCGGGTATCGTGATCGCCTTTAGTGCCGGGGTATTGACCGATTTTGACCGAAAAATGGAAGCCTGGGCCAATGCATCTAACCCATTTTTCGCGGGAGCCAATGCCGATTTGCTGACCATGATACCTTACGGTGTTATAGCCGCGATTCTGTATTTTGTCGCTCGTGAAAAACCCAGTTCACGCTGATTTGAATTAACTGGATAAAAAAGGCTGGTTACAACCAGCCTTTTTCTTTGCCAGGAGTAGGTAATTGACACTCAAATCATCGTTAAGTTAGTCGTCAGGCTGAGGTAAGTTGGCTGAAAACGAATTTGCGACTACAATGCCTGCCGCAAGCGTTACCAGACCTAACTAAGCGTAAAAAAGGCCAGCCCATGAATCCAGCAAATAAGTCGACACCTGAGGTCGGCGACATAATTAAAGTACTCAAGCTTAGCGAGGAATTTTTAAATGATGTGCCCGACGATGATCAACTATTATTCACCTCGATGGTCGGTCAGTTTTTCAAAGTCGTCGAAATTGACGATGAGGGTTTGCCATGCGTAGTCAGAGAATGGCACGATGAAAATGGTCAGCCGCAAGCGCATATGATTGCGCTTGAGCATGACGAATACAAAAAAATCTGAGTAAGCAGATCTGAATAAGCAGCGTTGTTTAACGCAAGAAGTTAAACAGCGATAACTCCGACGTTTTGATAAACGATTGCTGCGCAGCTTGCAAGGTCGTACTTTGCTGCGAAAGTTCGGTCAAAGCTTTGGCATAATCGAGGTCCATGATGGCCGAGATGTCGGACTTATAGGCGACACCTTTGGCGTCACCATCACTGTCCAGATTATCAATTTCTTTCAGACTCACTCCTAATTTTGAACGGGATGTCAGGACGTTGCTCAAAGAAATATCAAGATTACCGCTAGCCTGCACTAAATTTGCCGAAAACTCTTTTTTCGCATTAGCGGTGGACTGCGGTACTTTTAACGCATCAATGATATCGGTCAGCGTTTCAAAGATATTCTGATTACCAGGTTGAATTGAAAATTTATCACCTATAGCTGGTGGGTTAGGATTGTCATTTAAGGTCAGATTAATTCCATCAAAACTGACATTCTGAGGACTGGTGTAGGCCGTGGTTGGAACAACCACCGCCCCGGTTGTTTTATTGGTCACCGTATACGAAATTGCCGGGCTACCCAAAAATGAAACTTCATAGTTATTCCCTGTCAGCGCTGCAGCAGTGGCAGGATTGATACTTGCACTTACCTGCCCCTGTCCCGTGTTATTCGGGTTAGCACGAACGTTAAACTGTCCGGGTGCTGTTCTGATATTTTCAAATATGCCAGTTCCTGCTTCACTTAACGGTAGTTGCCGGGCCACATCCACTTGTACGTAGCGTTGCCCTTGATCTCCGTTATATTTGGCACCACCTGGCACCTGCGTATACGGTGCAGTGGTTGTTGAAAATCCAGAAAACAGGTAATTTCCCGTGCCATCAGTCGAGTTAGCCAAGGCAAACAATTGATCTAAGTTCCCCTGCAATTCAGCCGCAATAAATCCACGATCGGCATCAGATAACACACCACTGCCTGCCTGTACCAGCAAACCCTTCACGTTATGCAAGGTAGTCGTAACGCTACCCAACACACCATCGGTAATTTGCAAATTATTTTTCGCTTGTTGTCGATTAGTCGCAAACTGCGTATTTTGCGAATCGGCCTGAGTTAACACCAGAGCACGTGCAGCGCCTATAGGATCATCATCGGGCGTTAAAATTTTCCGTCCAGCGGCGATTTGTTGTTGAGTTTTATTTAAACTAACCTGCAAATCACTGATATGCGACCCGCCATTCTCGAAAATTGTACTTGTACTGATACGCATATTACCCTCGCGTCAAACTAAACTTTAGCGCCCGCCCAATTGCAACAAGGCATCAAACAAAGTGCTGGCGATTTGCATCAATTTACCAGCAGCTTGGTAAGCTTGCTGATATCGCAAAAGATTGGTTGCTTCTTCATCCAGATTTACCCCACTCTCGGCTTGCTGCGCTTGCGTCGCTTGCTGTAGCAATTTGGTTTCAGAAGCCAGATTGGTTTTCAGCTCCGCAGCCTTATTCCCAACCACCGAAACGAACTGAGAAAACGCACCCTGAAAGCTGGTGGTGCCATTTATCATGGTGTTTTGGGTCTGAAAACCGCCCAAAATGACCGCATTGCGATTATCACCACTACCGTTTTGATTCGGGCTAATCTGGAAGACATCGCCGTTCGCTGGCGTCCCTGTTGCGGTGAAACTTATGCCGTTGTAGCTGTAAGTCGCACCATTTGTATAGGGAATAGTTGCCCCAGCTGGATAAGTGGTTTTAGTGCTACCATTCGTGACCGTAACATTGGCACCAGCCGGAAACCCAGCAATATTGCCACCGTTATAGCTCAAAGTGGTTGAAGCAACTGGCACAGCGGGTGACAAGGTGAACGTATCGCCATTAGCTGGAGCACCCGCGCTGTTTGCCAGGGTAAAGCTCATACCATCAAAATTGATTTCGGCACCACTGGCATAGGGAATAGATGCAACTGGTGCGGCATAACTAGTGGTGGTCGCGCCATTTTTTACCGTTACGGTAGAACCGGCTGGAAACCCTGATACCGCACCTGCGTTATAGGTGAGTGTCAGTGGCGCGGACAAACTAGTGTTTATGTAAGAATCATCTACTTTGACTGGACTGATCGTAGCTGTCGTTGATGTACTGCCCGCCGCTACCGGCGAATCTTGCACCCCAACGCTAATTTTTCCCGTACCTGTATTGGTTGTCGGCGCTGTCGTGGTAAATGGCGCTGCAGCCGCCAACTTTGCCGGATCTTTAATCGCTACCGATAAACTTCCCGCCGCCGTTGCTGTCGGGCGTATCAAAAACTCATCGCCATTTGCCGGGGCGGGAGACGGTGCTGGCGCCAATGAAATATTCAAACCATCAATTTTGATCGGCAAGCTAGTGGCGGTTTGCATCACGCCGTCACTAAGTCGCGTAATCTTATAGTTGCCACCGCTATACTGCACCCGATAGTCACTGGTTGTTAAGGCATTGGTATCATACACCGATGCGTCGACACGAGCCGTGGTTGTGTTTAAGCTACTTGCCGTGGTCACTGGGCCGCTTACATTAAATAATTTCGTCCCCTGCTGCCCATTTAAATCTAAACCCAAGGCTTGCTGATCGTTAAATGCCGAAGCTAATCCAAGTGCGATGCGTCCTAAGGAATTACGCGACTGCTCAAGCGTTGTGCTGCGAAAATCGAACAGTCCTGCGAGTTTTCCACCCGGCAGGCTACTTTCAGGAATTTGGTAATCGGTACCATTCAGTGTATAGGCGACTTCCATACGCGTAGGATCGGTATATGAAGCGACTGCTTTCAAGTCATAAGCCGTAGAACCCAACACTAATGGCTGACCACTGCCAATAAAAATATTGTATTTAGCACCTTGCTCAACCACCGATACCTTAGTCAGCTTACTTAATTCCGTGACGACCTGATCTCGTTGATCCAGCAAATCATTCGGAATGGCATTTGGCCCGACACTTTGCGCTTTCTCTATCGTTTCATTCAGATCAGCGAGCTGACTGGAATAGCTGTTGATGGCCGACACAACATTAATCACCTGATCATTAATATCAGTTGAAATTTGATCAAGGCGATTTTGCAAACTATTAAAGCGACCTACCATCGACTCGGCATTTGATAAGGCAGCTTGGCGAGCTGCCGCACCAGCAGTGCCATTCGGGCTACTTGCCAGATTTTGCACACCCTTAAATAAATCTTGCAATGCCGGCGTCACACCGGCTGTCGGATCAGCCACTAAATTATTAATCTGGGTAATTTGCGAATAATAGGTTTCAACCTGATTCTTGGTTGTTTGTGAACTATTAATCTGTCCAGTAAGAAAAGCATTGTATTGACGCTGAATTTTTGAGATCGCAACACCTTGGCCAACAAAGCTGCCGCCCAGGCTTTGAGGCTCCATCGCAGTTTGCAACAGAATTTGGCGGTTATAACCCGGCGTGGCTGCATTGGCAATATTATGCCCGGTTACATTGATCCCCATTTGCGCTGCTGCCAACGCTGATTGACCAATTCCAAGAATATTCGAGCCCATGATAAACCTGTAAGTAAGCGATGATGAGTTGGCGCGCCAAGCCATTTACGTTGTTTTCGGTTTGTTTTCCAAAAACTTTAGCAAACGTTGCGCAACTTAGGTAGGAAACGACTGTTTGATTAACTTTGTGAGTTTTTCAGCATATTGTGGATCCGTGGCATAGCCTGCCTTTTGCAAGCCCTGGGCAAAACTCGCCGCATCTTTGGCGTTTGCCACGACATTTTCATATCGGGGATTATTTTTTAACAATTTCGCGTAATCTTTAAAGGCGTCTGCATAACTATCGTAAGCCCGGAATTTCTCCACTTTTCGATACGCCACACCGTTCACATACTCGGTCGTCATGGCATCAACTGTCTTCCCTTTCCAGTTCTTGCCCGCCTTCAAGCCGAATAAATTGTGACTGACGCTGCCGTCATTCGCTTTTATTTCACGCTTACCCCAACCACTTTCCAACGCTGCCTGGCCCAACATAAATTTCGCAGGTATACCGGTTTCTTTGCTTGCAATTTCGGCATGTTGATTCAATTTTTGCTGAAATTCACGTACATGTTTAGCTGGATTGAACACCGTGGTATTTGGTGCAACCTGACTTTGCTCAAACTTCAGGCCATCTAAATACGCATTAATACCCCGAGTTTGATTCGCGCGCAGCAATGTCGCACTTTCAGGGGATTTACTATCGCCGTTTTCGGCATCGACCAGCTGGTCACCCATTTGCCGGCTTAGCTGTTTCACCAACATGTCCGCCAAACCCATACCCCGATTAGCTATTTTTTGCGAAAATTGCTGATCCAGCATTTGCGTATACATTTTGGTTTGCTCGTTATCCATCAAACCATCCTGCCCACCAGCCTGTCGCATCGACTTTAACATCATGCCCATAAATAAAGCCTCAAATTGCTTAGCAGCTTCTTTAATGGATTCGGGCGTGTTTTGACGTGCCGATGATTTCAACTCATCCAGACTACGACTATCAAAAGCCAGTCGATCTTGAAAATCAGCGCGTTTTAACATGATGACCTCAGATTATTTCCAAATCGGCACGCAGTGCGCCTGCCGACTTAATCGCTTGCAAAATTGCCAGCAAATCCTGGGGTGTCGCACCAATAGAATTAAGCGCCTTAACCACCTCCGCCAGTGAAACACCCGTTTTTAAAACGACAAGTTGACCCGCATCTTTATTGATACTGACTGTCGAATTAGCAACAGGCGCAGTTTGTCCTGCCGCCAAAGCATTAGGCTGACTGACCGCGTTATCGGTATTTATCACCACGGACAAATTACCATGTGCGATAGCGCAACTTTCCAAGGTTACCGCCTGATTCATCACGATGGACCCTGTCCTGGCATTCAATATAACTTTGGCCTGGGATTGCGCTGGTGTTACATCGATATTTTCCAAGACCCCCAAAAATGCGACTCGTTGATCTGGTGTAGCCGGCGCCTTGACTTGTATGACCCTGCCATCTAATGCGGCGGCAGTATGCCCACCAAAACGCCGGTTGATCGCATCGACGACCCGGCTCGCGGTTGAAAAATCAGATTGATTTAATTCCAATTGCACCGTTTCACCTTGTTGCAAAGAATTCGGTACCGCGCGCTCTACCGTGGCGCCCCCCGTTATTTTGCCAACGCTAAGATGGTTAACCTGTGCTTTACTGCCGTTCGCTGAGGCACCTGCGCCACTAACCAACACATTCCCTTGGGCCATCGCATAAATCTGGCTATCCGCACCTTTTAATGGTGTCATCAACAAGGTACCACCACGCAAACTCTTAGCATTCCCCATGGATGAGACAGTAATATCCAGGGCTTGTCCCGGCTGCGCAAAAGCCGGTAAATTTGTCGTGACCATAACGGCAGCGACATTTTTTAATTGCAAGCTGGTGCCAACCGGAACGCTGACACCCATTTGCTGCAACATGCTGATTATGCTTTGCACTGTAAACGGCGTTTGCGTGGTTTGATCGCCACTGCCATCTAACCCGACGACTAAACCATAGCCGATCAACTGGTTTTGCCTGACGCCCTGAAAACCAGCCAGATCTTTAATTCGTTCAGCCATGGCACTTTCTGGCAGTATCAGCAAGGCCGTGAGTAACATGCTTGCTTTGAAAAAAGTTCGAATCAGCATACGGCACCATCACAAAGGTAAGAAGCTAAAGAAAAAGCGTGCCAACATAGAGCTTAATTCGGCTTTATCAAGCTGCGAGGTCGAGCGATATTCAAAGCGTGCATCGGCAACCTGACCTGAGCTCACTGTATTTGATGCAGTAATCGTTCTTGGATTAATCACACCAGAAAAGCGAACAAATTCGGCCCCTTTGTTTAAGGCGATCTGTTTTTCGCCGCTTACCAGCAAATTACCATTTCCCAACACATCAATTACCGTTACGGTTATCGTTCCTGTAAACGTATTGCTATTGGTTGCCGCACCTTTTTCTTCAAATTTATCGGAACTGCTGGCAGCCAGCGAGCCTTGTGCTGTGGTCGTGCTCTTTAATCCAAAAACCGTAGGCGCTGAGAACGCAACACTCCCCGTTTTACTACCGGAATTGGCTGCCGCTTTCCCCGCACTAGTACTTTCATTGATAACGATAGTCAAAACATCGCCGACCAATCGCGCTTTCTGATCTTCGAATAACGGGCGATAACTGGCCGTTTGAAAAATCGCGCCATTATTCTCACGCATAGCCTGAGCACGTTGAGGCGCAACATTTATGGATTGCTGGGTAATGGTTGAGGGGGTGCTGGCACAGGCGCTCAATACAGCAACCAGGCTTGCGATAATCATCTTGGGCGTATTCATCGCTAAATCCTTACTAAATCAAAGCTGCGACAATCGTTGCAACATCTGGTCTGAGGTCGTGATTGCCTTGCTATTGATTTCGTAGGCACGCTGAGTCTGTATCATGTTGACTAATTCCTCGGCAACATTGACGTTTGAAGTTTCTACGTAGTTTTGCATTAATAAGCCCGTACCATTTGTGCCGGGAGTATTGGTATTCGGATTGCCTGACGCAGCGGTTTCAACAAACAGATTTTCCCCCATCGCCATTAAGCCCGCGGGATTAATAAAGGTCGCTAATTGAAATGCTCCAACCTGCGTAGGATTCACCGAGCCTGGCTGCGTCACAGAAATCGTTCCATCACGACCTACCGTAATAGATAAGGCGTTCGAAGGTATCGTTATTGCTGGTTGCACGACGTAGCCGCTCGAGGTAACTAACTGTCCCTGATTATCAACTTGAAATGATCCATCACGGGTGTAACCCGTTGTGCCATCCGGCATCAATACTTGAAAAAAACCTGCGCCTTGAATGGCGACATCTTTACTATTCCCTGTCCGTTGCAAATCGCCTTGTGTGAAGATTTTTTCAGTCGCGACGGTACGTACCCCACTCCCCAATTGCAAACCTGAAGGCAATTGCGTTTGCTGTGAGCTTTGCGCACCTGGCTGCCGTATATTTTGATACAGCAAATCTTCAAAGATCGCGCGTGAACGTTTATAGCCCGTAGTACTGACGTTTGCCAGGTTATTGGTGACCACATCCATCTGGGTTTGCTGTGCATCCAATCCGGTTTTTGAGATCCAAAGCGAACGTATCATGATAAAACTCCTTCAGGTGCCATAACATGGCTAGCCCGATTGTATTGAGGGTTACAACTAACTGGCCTTGGCCTCATTATTCAACAAATCGCATTAAGTCAAAGCAAAGATCTGACTGGCTTTATTCGCGTTATTCTCAGCGTTCTGCAACAACTTCATTTGCAAGTCGAAGGAACGCGCCAAATTGATCATGGTCACCATCGACTCCACCACATTGACATTACTGTTTTCCAACATGCCACCCGCCACACTCACGGCAGGATCAGGATCGGTTTCGCTATTGTCTTTGGTTTTAAATAAACCACTTTCCAGTCGCTGCAAATTATCTTCAGGCGGATTAACCAGTTTCAAGCGTCCTATCACTTGCACCGCATTTGGCTGACTGCCACTTGGAATACCCGAAATCGTGCCGTCTTTACCAATGGAGATATGCAAATCAGGGGGAATCGTAATAGGCCCGCCCTCTCCAATCAGGTTCAAGCCATTTTGTGTTTGTAATAGCCCATTTTCACTAATCTTGAGACTACCGTGACGCGTCAATGCTTCACTACCATCGGCTTGCTCCACAACCAGCCAACCTTTGCCCTGCAAAGCTACATCTAATTCACGGCCAGTTATTTGCATTGCACCGGCGGAAAAATCATTACCTACCGTAGCGTCAACAACATAAGTACGCGTGGCAATGTCGGCACCTTGCACAGGCACTGCGCGAAATGAGTCAAGTTGGGCACGGAAGCCAGTCGTCGTTGCGTTAGCCAGATTATTCGAATTTGTGGCCTGTTGTTCCATGACATGCTTGGCCCCAGTCATGGCGGTGTAGATCAGTCTATCCATGCTCAACTCTCACTGACTAAAAATTACCTCAAATTAACCAGCGTTTGCAAAATCTGGTCCTGCGTTTTCACAGTTTGCGCATTTGCCTGATAAATCCGCTGCGCCGTAATCATGTTGACCAATTCACCCGTCAAATCGGTATTCGAATCTTCTGTGGCTGACGACGTTAAAGTACCCAGATTCCCGGTATTTGGTGGCCCGACTAAGGGATTGCCAGAAGCTGCCGTTTCTATCCATTGATTATCACCAGTCGATTGCAAGCCATTTGGATTCGTGAAATTCGCCAGCACGACTTGCGCAAGGGTATTGGTTTTACCGTTGGTATAGCTTCCAATTAAGGTACCGTCTTTAGAAATATTAAATTTGGCCAGCTTGCCCGATGCATAACCATCTTGCAGGTTTTTACTGACACTAAATGCAGAACCAAATTGTGTCGAACTAGAAAAATCAAAGCGGAAGGTTAGCGGTGTAACAGCACCAGTTGCTACTGGCGCTGAAACGCTTATTGCATTGGGGTAGGTTGGACCAAGATTACCAGTAACGCTATTTAACGCTCCCAAATTAGTAAACCCAAGTGTAGTGAGCGCTGTTGCACCTATCTGCGTTCCATCAAGTGTGCCATACACATCCCACGAATTTAGCGCCGCATTTTTAACATAAAACGTTTGAAATACATGCGGATTACCCAAACTATCATAAACATTGACCGAAGTAGAATCGTTGTAAGTAGTTACATCTGTGGGTGAAAACGGTGTGTTTGCTGGTACCGATTTCGTCGAATTCAAATTCGCTATCATAGCGATCGACGTAGTGGACTGCGGCGCAATATCGGCGGTATTAATATTGATCACCGTGGGCGAACCTGTCTGCAAGACCCCAGCCGCATTCGCCATAAAGCCCGTCAATTGTGCGCCTTGCGCATTGACGATGTTGCCTAATTTATCCAATTGGAACTGACCATTCCTGGTATAACTCACCGCACCATTCGTCGACATGCGGAAAAAGCCACCGCCGTTGATAGCCACATCAAGCGGGTTATTCGTGGTTGAAATATTACCCTGGGTGAATTGCTGAACCACCGCGGCCAATTGCGTACCAATACCTGCTGTTACCCCAGACGATCCGTTCAGCGCATTCGCATACACATCGGCAAACTGCGCCTGCCCTTGCTTGAAGCCGACAGTATTGGCATTCGAAATATTATTACCAATTACGTCCAACGATTTTGAGGCGGCATTCAAGCCACTTAAGCCTTGTTGAAAACCCATGATACTTCTCCGGTTAAACTCACTAAACTACAATCTGCGCTACGAAAATCAACTACTTACAAAGCGAATATTCAAAATATCTTACGAACATCATTCATGACAACTTCACCGACATTACTGACGGCCAACTTAACGCCATTCGATGCCACGCTCACACTATTCACCAGACCTATCGCCAACGGAGTTACAGCTACTTTTTTATTCGCACTACTGGCGCTGATATCGTATTTATAGTTACCATCCGCCAATGTATTTCCTTTGTCATCTTTACCATCCCACTCTATGGTATTGCTGCCAGACTGCAGTGTGCCACCTGATAATTTGCGCACGACATCGCCTTTCGAATCGCGTATGCTGATATTTACGGTATCAGCATTTTCCGCCAACTCAAAACTAACAGCAGCTTTACCAGAAGCCATGGGCAAAGAATTTCCGGGTACTAAAACACCGTGACCTATCATTTGAGACGCTTGCATACCCTGACTAACCTGGTAACTTTTATTCAGCGTTTCTATCGTTTGATTCATTTTCTCTATGCCAGAAACCGTCGATAATTGCGCCATCTGACTTGTTACCTGGGCGTTATCCATAGGATTTAATGGATCTTGATTACGCAATTGCGAAACCAGAAGAGTCATAAAGCGATCTTGCGCATCCTGAACTGTGGTTTTTGAGGTTTTACTACCATTCATGGTAGTCAACAAACTGGGATCTACGGTTGCACCGTCAACTGAGGTAGCCATGATTAACTCCTAAGGCAACTTTCTGAAATTACTGACCAATAGTCAGCGTTTTTAATAACATGGCTTTCGCTGAATTCATAGTTTCAACATTATTCTGGTAAGAACGTGAAGCCGAAATCATATTAACCATTTCTTCGACCACATTTACATTAGGCATACTGACATAACCCTTCTCATCGGCCAGCGGATGCTTAGGGTCATACATAAGTTTGGGCGGTGCGCTGTCTTCCACCACTTCGGTTACTTTAACTGCGGTTGCTGCCGTGCCTTCTATTGGTTTCGCGCTAAACACCACCTGTTTCGCCTTATAGGGCTGACCATCAGAACTCGTAACACTATCCGCATTTGCAAGATTAGACGAAACGACATTCAATCGTTGCGATTGCGCACTCATCGCTGAACCAGCTACGTTGAACACATTAAATAATGACATAGTGATTACTCCGATTATTGCCCTTGTATTGCAGCGAGCATGTGTTTGATTTGCATACTGACTATAGTCAGACTCGCCTCGTAACGCATAGCGTTATCCAAGAATTGATTACGTTCGGTATCCATATCCACCGTGTTTCCATCAATATTGCCCTGGCCGTTCGTTCTGTATTGTGCGTTTACGCCAGCAACGGTTGTCCCGGCATCTAAATGGTGATTGGCGGTTTTTTTGAGCGCCGCTGGATTCATCGACGAACCACCCATCGCTTGTTGTAAAGCTGCAGTAAAATCAATATCTCTCGCTTTGTAATTAGGCGTATCCGCATTTGCCACATTGGACGCCAACAATTGCTGTCTTTGCCCACGTATGGATAAAGTCGTTTCCTGCAACCGCAAATAGTCGTCGAGTTTATTGATCATCGAATTCACCTCAAATATGAATGACTCCTGCCCTTGTGTCATAGTAGAACCAAATTCAAAAAGACGAACCGAGAAGTAAGCGGCAAAATACCCACCTATTCATTGCTTCAGAATAGTTCACCTGCAATACAATTGATTTATCGTTGATCGCTTTCAGGCAGCACGGTTTCGTTATGCGCAATCACTTCGCCCTCACATTCACAAGCTCCATTTTGTTTTTGATAAGCTCACAGGCCTTCGCCAGAAATGAGGCTGTTCAAAGCCATGTCGAACTGCAAAAAACCGCGTACAGTTTTTTGCAGCAACATGCGACTAGTCTCGCTGGGGAAGCGCTGATCAAAGTCTCACCGCCCAACCCTCAATTACGCTTAGCGGAATGCAAATCCATATATGCTTTTCTTCCGTCCAGCAGCAAGCTCTGGGGGCGCATGAATATTGGCTTACGCTGTAAAAGCGGCGCAAGCTGGCAAGTTTATCTACAAGCCGAATTGACGATAAAATCCGATTATGTCGTCAGCAAATTTGCCCTGCCTTTTGGCCATACCATTAGTCCAGAGGATTTACAAAGTATACATGCCGAGTTACCGCAATACAGCCCAGGCATACTGTTAAAAAGCGAACAATTAGTTGGCAAAATACTTAATGCACCTATTGCCGCAGGGGTTGCCATACGACAAGAAAATGTTAAAGCACCAGTTGTCGTGGCTCAGGGGCAAAATGTTAAAATCTACAGCAAAGGAAATGGATTTCAGATCAGCTCCGAAGGTATTTCTTTAAACCAGGCGAGCGAGGGACAACTGGTACGAGTTAAAGTAGCCTCAGGCCAGGTAATACAAGGCTATGCCTCGGTGGACGGAATCGTAGAGATCAAACTGAAATGAGGCCAGGAACTTTCCCAGCCTCTAAAATTGCCCTCTGTAAAATTTATTTACAAGAAAGCTTAAAGTTTGGCAAGTAAGCGCCGTTACCTTCTCGTAGAAGAACCTTAATCCGAAATTTGAGGGTAAAGCTGTGAAAATTAATGACGGACTAAACAAGACCTCGGGGTTGCCAGTCAGCCCGCAGCAGGCAAGGACGGACAAAGCGGGAGAGAATAAAAGCTCTACCCCTGTGCCTCCTTCACATAATGTACAAATATCCAGTTTGTCGACCCAGCTTCAGGCTTTGCAAAGCACGCAAGCTAGCAACGCGGTATTCGAAGCGAAAAAAGTCGAGGAAATTAAACTTGCCATCGCCGAAGGGCGATTTCAGGTTAACTCCGAGAAAGTTGCGGAAGGCTTACTGGAAACTGTAAAAGATTTACTCAGCTCCAGGAAACGTTAATTCTCTTATGACAAGTGCAGAACAAACTAAAGTCACCGATTTTATAAATCAGGAAATTGCCTTAATGACCGCGTTGGCGGAGTTATTGCAAAAGGAATCCACTGCACTTCTCGATAACGAAATTAGTGCTTTAAATCAGTTCACACAAGAAAAGTCCATTCTGGTTAATCAAGTCAACGAGCTTGAAAAACAAAGGGCAATGCAACTGAGCGCTCTGGGTTTTGCAAATACCCTTGATGGCATAGCCTTATTTCTCGATCACGCGGGCGATGAGGTACAAGCAAGCTGGCAGCAATTGCTCAAAATAACCGAACTAGCACGCGAAAACAACCGCAGTAATGGCTTATTGATAAATCGCCGTCTCCAGCAAAGTCAGGCTGGACTGGATGCATTGCAGCAAAATAATCCTGCCGGAAATTTATATGGGCCCAGCGGACAATCCCTGACAAATAGCGCCTTAAAAGGTCGCGGCGTGAAAGCTGGCTGAGGCTTAAAAAACTCTGAAAAGATGTAGCCCGGTAAAGTCTGTTTGCAAAAATCCCTACCAATTTATGCGTTCTGTTTGGATGGTATTGCGCTAGCCCACCCTAGCAACAGAACGTGTTTAGCCCGGTAAACGAGCAAACCCACGAACACATCCATAAGCAATCAATTCACACTTGGGACTTACGCATGACAGACGCTGACGTCGTTGTTTTGCCTTGCCACACTCCAGTACCGTCGTCGGCCTCACACCTCGTCAGCACAATTTTGCGGAATTCTTGACACTGAAGTTTATTGAGTCAACGGCAATTCGGGTTTAGCCAAAGGAACCTCTACAGTTTGCTCAGGCACTAAAGCCAGAATCTGCACGCTAACCCGTCTATTTCTGGCGCGACCTTCCGCAGTTTGATTATCGCCGACAGGTAATTTTGCCGCATGACCTATGGCGGTGACTCTTTGTTCATCCACCCCATTTTCCGTGAATAATCTCGCAACTGCACTGGCGCGTGCAGCGGACAATTCCCAATTTGAAGGGAAAACCGGGTTTTTAATAGGCAGATTATCGGTATGCCCCTCAATTTGTATTGCATGATTATCACTGCGCAAAACACCGGCAATCGCTTTCAAGGCCTGCATAGAATCGGGGGCCAGGCTGGCTTCGCCCGTCGCAAACAATAGACTGGCATTGATTTCAACCGTAATTCCGCGACTACTTTGACTGACACGAACCTTTCCATCTCTGACCAAGGGCTCGAGCAAGCTCATAATATCTTTCGCCATGGTCGTCATACGTTCACGTTCACGCTGCATAACCTCGGTATTTTTTCGCTTTTCGATTGGCAAGGGGTCTAACTTGATCTTAGGTACAGTCTGTTCTACCAGCGAAGTTTGCGGCACCACCATGACTTTACCAAACGCGCCTGTCAGTGAATTCGATAACACCCGGTACTTACCTTCATTCAGTGAGGATATCGCATACATCACCACAAAAAAGGCGAATAATAAAGTAATAAAATCGGCATACGAGACTAACCAACGCTCGTGATTTTCATGTTCTTCCTGGTATTTGCGGCGTGCCATAATTGATCTCAGGCTTTTTTGCGTTGTGCTTCGTTTGCCTTGTAATACGTCAGCCTCTCCTCGACAACACGAGGACTATCGCCCAGGGCTATACTGTAAAAAATATCACAAAGCATTTCCCGGCGTATCAACTCGCGGTTAATCAACTCTTTAAGTTTGTTCGACACCGGCAAGAAAAACAGATTCGCCAACCCGACACCATAGATCGTTGCGACGAAGGCCACAGCAATACCGCCGCCCAATTTCGATGGGTCAGTCAGGTTTTCCATCACATGAATTAAGCCTAAAACCGCGCCAAGTATACCTATAGTGGGGGAATAACCGCCAGCCGCCTCCCAGATTTTTACAGACTGCCTTTGTTCAATTTCGAAAAGCGAGATATCGGCTTCTAAAATGTCTTTCAGTCGTATGGGATCAACACCATCAACCACAAGGCGCAGGCCCTTTGCGATAAACGGGTCGCTATTCGGCGTCAGATATCGCTCCAGACTTAAAAATCCCTCACGTCTGGCCACCACGCTCCAAATCAGCGCATCCTGGACATTCTTTTGCGTGGTATCAACTGGCTCTCTGACTATCCACCGCAACATACGTACACCACGGATAAAATTACGCATGCGGCTTTGCATTAACACCGCGCCGATAGTACCGACGACAACAATGAAAAAAGCGGCAGGCTGAACCAGGGAATCCAGGCGACCACCTTCTAGCATCTGACCGACAACGATACCGCCGATTACCAGTAGTAACCCGCCTAAGCTAGCCCAGTCCACGCTTTCTCCCTTAAAAATGCACGCATACGTGCAACTGCCTGGCTATGCAATTGTGAAACGCGCGACTCTGAAACCCCCATCACCGCGCCAATTTCCTTCAAATTCAGTTCTTGCTCATAGTACAAGCCCATCAACAACTTTTCTCGCTCCGGCAAACTATCGATTGCACCAATCACCGCTCCCTTAAAGTCTTCATTTAATAAATCTTGTAACGGGTCGTTGGTATCGTCGGCATAATAATGATCGAGGAAATGCTCTTTGGTTTCACTATCATGAAAATCTTCGTAATACACAAGTTGGTGACCACCGCTATCGTTCAGCAAATCCTGGTACTCACCTAAACTCAGCTTCAACGAGCGCGCGACCTCAGTTTCCATAGGTGGACGCCCTAATTGTTGCTGCAAAATATGGATAGCATCTTCCACTTTGCGCATATTCTGGCGTACCCCACGAGGTAACCAGTCGCTATTTCGCAATTCGTCCAGCATCGCGCCGCGTATGCGCTGTACCGCATAGGTTTCGAACTGCGCACCGTGGGTATCTTCATAGCGGTTTACTGCGTCAAGTAAGCCTATCATGCCTGCTTGTACCAAATCATCCACCTCGACCGAGGGGGGCAGCCGCGCCTTGAGCTGGTAGGCCAGGCGCTTAACTAAAGGCGCATGCTCTTTCAGCAATGAGTTTCTGTCAGTTTTTCCGCTAGCGGTGTACATATTATTTATATTCCAAGACCCACCCCTGATTCTTGCCTGCCACTTAATCCCAGATCGGATTGATAGTGAAAATGCTCAGCCATTGCAAAATAGGCTTGTGCCGCTGGCGCACTGGGGAAGGCCTCAATTATAGTGCGTCCGGACGCTGTCGCAGTATGCAGTTTATCATCGGAGGGGATATTTCCTATCCAGTCCAACGGCGAAGCCAGATAGCGGTCTGCAACCTCAGCCATATTTTGAAAAACCTTTTTTGCTTCGTGGCGCGCGGTTTCAGTAACCATAATACCAAAACTACGACGACCGTTGCGTTGCTGTATGCGTTTAATCAAGCCGTACGCCGACATAATTTGATCTGTCTCAGCTGAAAGCTGTACCACAATCTCACTATCATCCAGACTCGCCAACGGTAATTCGCCATTACTATTACAATTGGCGTCGACCAAAATGATATCGAAGCGTTTAGCCGTAAATTCGAAGACATCGGCAAGACGCCGACTAATATCACGATTTCGGGCCGCACCCTGCATTAATCCTAGTCTAGCTGCTGATAGACCGTTTGCCACTGGCTTAATCACCTGGCTGGCATTACGTTGTTGATTTGCCACCTCAAGCAAACTCAAGCCTGGATGTAGATTAAACCAGGTACTGACCCCACCATGATCATTTCGCGCATCCAGCAACAAGGTAGATTGCCCCTGCTGAGCTAAGGCAGCAGCTAAGTTAACCAGCAAGGTATTTTTCTGTGCATGTGGCAAAACCGTAAGAAAACTGATAACGCGTGGTCTTGGCACTGCCAGCATTCTGCGCAAACCTTCTGCCTGATCGATCTTAGCCAAGGAACACCTCCTTCTCATTACTACGCATATTAGACATCAAAGTTTGTGGCGCACTCGCCATCAGCGCTGGCAATTCCTGATCTTGCAAGCGATAAGCACCTGTTTCACGCTTAAGTTTAAAAGCCCGGTCTATCAGATACTGCTTATTCGCCACATGTAAGTCTTCTGGGACGCGCTGACCATTTGCCATGTAATACACCATTAATTTTTGTCGTATCGCAATATCCAAAACATTGCCTATGGTTGCAGCTTCATCGAGTTTCGTGAATATGCATCCTGCCAGGCTCTCCCCCTGATAAGCGCGCACCACCTCACTCAGGGTTTCCCCGGTCGAAGTCGCATTCAGGCACAATAAACGTTTAACTGGGATGTCTGCGCCAGACAGCATGGCCAATTGTTCAGCGACCATTTTGTCACGCTGACTTACCCCCACAGTATCGATCAGAACGGTGTGCTTATTTTGCAGTTCCTTTAAGGCGATTCTGAGATCGCTTTCGTCTTTAACGGTATGCACCATAACGCCAAGAATTTTGCCGTAAATTCTGAGCTGTTCGTAACCACCAATCCGGTAGCCATCGGTCGTGATCAAGGCCAGTTTCGATGAGCCATGACGCATCACACAGCGTGCTGCCAATTTCGCCGTGGTGGTGGTTTTTCCAACACCAGTTGGCCCCACTAATGCGTAGACGCCGCCCTTTTCAAGGATTTCACTATCATTTCCTATGGTGTTCAGATTTTTCTCCAACACCCCTCTGGCCCAGAGCAAACCCGCTTCAGCATTCAATTGCACAGGCATTTTTTCGGTGAGAAATCGAGCCAGGGTCGCACTCAGACCGCTGCCCAGCAATTCCTTCAACAAGCCCATCTTATTCGGAAATTTTTGTTGAATCTGATTCCAGGATAGTTCGGCCAGTTGCGCTTCAAGCATGCTGCGCATAGAACGTATCTCTGACATTACGCGATTCATTTCCTGAGTACTGGGCATATCCGTTGGCATGGCAAAACTGGTTTGCGCTGATTCAGTTGCAGACAAGCTGGTTGTGGCCGGCATTTGCGTCAACTCCACCGATAAAGGGCGCGCCTGGCCGCGCTTGATCGATGTCATTCTGGCTGTATCATCATGCGAAAAATTATGCGGGGTAAAACGTGGCGCCGTTGGCATGGCTTCGGTATCGCTTAATTCATCAGCCATTTTTGCTGGTGCATGAGCTGACTCTGGCAAAGACTCCACAACCGTATCGGCCATTGCCATAATTTCGATGCGACCATTGACGCTGCGATTCGATAAAATCACCGCATCAGGTCCCAGCGCTTCTTTGACTATGCGCAAAGCTTCGCGCGTGGTAGTTGCCGTAAATTTTCTTACATTCATACATGACCTCCTACGAGGCTGGTTACGCGTATCGTTTTGGTTTCAGGGAGTTCGGCGTGCGACAGTACTTTTAATTGCGGTACGGTTCGACGCAAAAATTTAGATAACATTTGACGAATTGGACCAGGCACTAATAAAACCGGAGTCAACCCCATTTGCTCTTGCTGAGCAGCAGCAAGTTCAGTTTGACTTGCCAGGGTGTCGGCCAGGCCTGGCTCCAGACTGGCAGATTCACCGCCGCCTGCTTGCACAGCTTGCATTAACAGACGTTCAAGCCGGTTATCCAGCGTCATCACGGTGATTTCATTCCCAGTCGGGAAAATCTGCTGCACGATGGCACGTCCTAACGCAACCCTGACTTGTGCTGTAAGTTCCTGAATATCCTGAGTGTGCAAGGCAAATTCAGATAGCGTTTCGATAATTGTGCGCATGTCACGGATATGTACACCTTCTTGCAATAAGTTTTGTAAAACTTTTTGCAAAACCGAGACAGGCAATAATTTCGGGGTTAACTCTTCCACCATTTTTGGCATTTCTTTAGCCAGATGGTCTAATAACAATTGCACTTCATGGCGCCCCAACAGATCAGCAGCGTGACTGGTAATCAAATGATTGAGATGGGTTGCCACCACTGTGCCCGCGTCAACCACGGTGTACCCCATGGCTTGGGCTTGCTCACGCATGCCACTTTCTATCCAGACTGCCGGCAAACCAAACGCCGGATCGGTGGTCGGTGCGCCCGGCAAGGTGCCGGTCACCATGCCAGGATTAATCGCTAAAAACTGTCCGTTGACTGCTTCGCCAGCACCAACCTCAACACCTTTCAAGGTAATACGATAAGCTGATGGGCGCAGCTCCAGGTTGTCGCGAATATGCACAGGTGGCGATAAAAAGCCCACCTCTTGGGCAAACTTTTTACGAATCCCTTTAATCCGGCGCAGCAATTCCCCGCCTTGATTTTTATCCACTAAGGGAATCAAACGATAACCGACCTCCAGGCCCAGTGTGTCTACAGGCAAAATATCATTCCAGGTCGCCTCTTCCATTTCGGGCTGCGCTGCGGCCTGAGGCACATCGGAAACGGGCTCTGGCAGCAAGACTTGCTGCGCCCGTTTTTTAATCACGTAAGCACTGCCACACAAAGCGCCGCCCAATAACAGAAATGCGATGTGAGGCATACCAGGAATCACGCCCATCGCACCGATAATGGCACCGGTAATCATCATCACTTCCGGGCGCGCAAACAATTGCGAAACCAGTTGCGAACTGATGTCTTGTTCGCTGGCGACGCGCGAGACGATAACACCAGCAGCTACCGAAATTATCAGTGATGGAATTTGTGCCACCAGGCCATCACCAATGGCAAGCAGCGTATAGTTTTTTAAGGCACTGCCAAAATCCAGATCATGCTGCACCATACCGACGATCAAACCACCGACGATATTAATGATGGTTACCATAATCCCGGCAATCGCATCACCACGTACGTATTTACTTGCACCGTCCATCGCGCCATAAAATTCCGCTTCCTGCGCAACTTCAGTACGACGCCGACGTGCTTCTTGCTCTTGAATTAAACCCGCATTCAAATCGGCATCAATCGCCATTTGCTTACCAGGCATCGCGTCCAGGGCAAAACGTGCACCAACTTCTGCAATACGACCCGCACCTTTAGTCACTACGGTAAAGTTAATGATGGTCAAAATTACGAAAACAACGATACCAACCGTGTAATTTCCACCGATCAAAAAATGTCCAAACGCCTCAATCACCTTACCAGCCGCATCCGGGCCGGTATGACCAGTGGTCAAGACAACCCGTGTGGAAGCCACATTTAAGGATAAGCGCAACATGGTACTTACCAACAAAACCGTCGGAAAGGCCATAAAATCTAGCGGCTTCACGGTATACAAGCTGGTGAGTAAAACAATCACGCTCAAGGCAATGTTAAAGCTGAAGAAAACATCCAAAGCAAATGCTGGCAAGGGCAGTATCATCATTGCCAGCATCAGAATAATCAGCAATGGCGCCGCCATGGCCTTACTATTCGAGCCACTGAGTAATTCACGCCAGTTCAAGCCATTCATGGATTAACTCCGGTTTGTTGCAAGGGGTCGAGTTCACTGGGAACAGGTAAGCTTTCTGGCGCGTCAGGACGTTGGCCTCCGTGTTGTTTAAAAGCGCGTAACTGATAAACATAAGCCAGGACTTCCGCTACCGCCGCATAGAGTTTTTCAGGTATTTCATCACCTAATTCCGTGTGCTTATGCAAGGCACGTGCTAATGGTGGTGCTTCTAACAAGGGAACATTATGCTCTTTTGCCAATTCCCGAATTTTTGCTGCAACCGCATCGGCCCCTTTTGCCACGACCTTGGGCGCACCGCCTTTGCCCTCGACGTATTTCAGTGCTACCGCAAAGTGAGTCGGGTTAGTTACAACCACATCTGCGGTCGGTATTTCTGCCATCATCCGACGTCTGGCCATTTCACGTTGTTGCTGACGAATTTTTGCTTTGATTTGTGGGTTACCATTCGCTTCCTTGGACTCTTGCACAACTTCCTGGTGAGTCATCATTAATTTTTTGGCGTATTCCCACATTTGGTAAGGCGCATCGATTGCCGCAATTAAAACTAAAGCACCAACAATCGAGAGAAAGCACACCACCATCATGCGTCCAACGTGGGCGGGCCCTAAGTGCACATCTTCCAGCGCCAGGCCGAAAATGGCTTCTTTTTGCCCCATAATGACTAGCCACGCCACACTCCCTACCAGCAGAGTTTTCAAGACCGATTTCAGCAATTCCACGCCAGAGCGGGTGGACACCATATTCCCGAGTCCGCTTAAAGGATTCATGCGCCCAAAATTTGGCGTCAGCGCTTTAACGCTGAACATCCAACCGCCAATTAGCATCGGCGAACCAATTGCGGCAAGAAGCAACAAGCCTGCAATAGGCGAAAAAGCCAGCAAAATTTGCAGCAAATTCATCCCCATCTTGTTGAATAGCACAACGTGATCAAAGGCGTCGATGCGTTCAAAACTCAAACCACTACTCAAGCTGTGATTTAACTGACGAATCAAGCCATCGCCAAACACTGCCAATGAGCCTCCGGCAGCGAGTAACACTGTGCAAGTTGACAATTCACGCGAACGTGGCACATCGCCCTCTTCACGCGCCTGTTCCAGGCGCTTGGGCGAGGCCGGTTCGGTACGTTCGAGATCACTTTCTTCGGCCATCGCCGACTCCTTTTGCAACTATTTCCAAAATGCAATTCTTAAACAATTAAGCCAACTCCACATTCAGCATTATCGGAAAAAGATGACAACTAGCATGTCGCGAATAAACAGGCTTTTCCCCCTTTACTCTGAAACAATAGGTATTGCATCGACGCAACAAAATCGCTGACACGCACACAATACCTTGATTCATACAAGTCTTTTTGCGACAGCAACTTTGTAAAAACTTGCAAAGTTTCAATCTTTGAATGCTATAGTGATAGTGCCCTGATTGGCCGAATTCGCAGGTTTAAACACGATGCAGGCACGCCAGCTGGGACAGCATGTCCTCAGGCATAAGGCATGATTTATAGCCAGATTCGCCATACTTTAAAAATCCACTCACTCGTGTAACTGGTTTTACTCTCTGGAGTCTGTATGCAAAGCGATATCCGTGAAATGAGTACGTCCGCCTTACTTAAAATGCATGAAGTAGAGCAGCAGGATCTAGAAAATGTGCAACTACTGGGACGTGCCATGATCCCTAAACTGGAGCCCTACGCAGTTTTGTTCTACGAGTGGATCAAAGATATACCGGAGTATCACGTTGTCTTTTCCAGCCCAGAAATTCTCGCCCACGCTCGTGCCGAGCAAATTAATTACTGGCATAAATTTTATTTAGGCGTGGTCAACGACGATTACATCGAAGCACGCCATCACATAGGCAGAACGCACGCCCGGATTGGACTCTCCCTGCCGAGTTATCTGGCTGCGATGAATTATTCGCATGTGGTGTTAACGCAGACCTTATATGAAAACGAGCTAAGCCTTGATGATTATTGCCGCTCAATAATTTCGGCGACCAAGTTGCTTCATCTCGATGTCACTATCGTTTCCGATACCTATACCCGCATCATCAACGAACAAATTGCGCAGCAAGGTAAAGCCTTACTCCAAATGTCAACTCCTGTCACGCAAATCTGGGAAGATATTTTGATGTTGCCTATGGTTGGCATTATCGATTCACGTCGGGCACAAGATGTCATGACTACGGTGTTATCAAGGATCTTTGAAACACGCGCCAAAGTATTCATCATGGACATCTCTGGCGTGGCGGTGGTCGATTCTGCGGTAGCAAATCATCTGATTAAGATCACCAAATCGACCGGACTGATGGGATGCACCAGCCTGGTTTCGGGCATTTCACCGGCAATCGCACAAACAATGGTAAATCTGGGATTCGATGTCAGTGAAATTTCGACCAGTGCAACGCTGAGGGATGCATTGGAAAAGGCATTCCGCCTGATAGGACGCAACCTGAGCTAAACCATGTTCACCCTGGCTAACGACGACAATACCAATACGGTGACGCAGATGCCGCAAGCCATGCTGGCGACTTTACAAGGGCAACTCAATAACGAGGTTTTGCAACATTTACGCGCCAATCTCTTAGCGCAAGCTGAGTCATCCTACCGCCCCAAGGCAATTATTGAATTGACTGGTATCAGTTCCATGGGCAAACACGATTATCTGTTTCTCCTGGAGACGGCGCGCATGTTGCAATTAATGGGAGTCAAAACCATTCTGGTTGGTATGCGTCCGGGCATTATTGCTGGCTTATCTATGTTGGGACTGGATTTATCACAAATACCGGGCGAATGTGATCTGGAACGAGCGCTGGAGTAATCAATGCGTGTATCGGATGAGCTGACTTTCCGTACTTTCATTAAATGCGAAACGGATGTACATCAAGCCGTAATGCAATGTTACGCGCTGCTCAATCCGCACCTGAATGCTAACGCCATCATGACCGAAGTCGCCACAGTCGTTTCTGAATTGGCGATGAATATCGTCAAATATGCAAATTCGAGTGGTGCAATCTTACTGAAACTTGAACTTGGGGTTCCCGCCTATATCGAAATTTCAGCCAAAGATAACGGACCAGGTATTGCCGACATTGAGATGGCAATAAGCGACCATTACAGTAGCTTGGGGACACTCGGTGTAGGCCTGCCCGGGGTGCGCAGGATGATGGATGACTTCAAAATTCATTCATCCCCAGGCAAAGGTACCGAAGTTTTGGTCAGGCGTTATCTGAACCTGAATTCGACCGTAACAGGCCAGTCGAATACTCTAACGCAGACACCTGCCGCAATTGCCAACGACCGCTATGCAACTAGCCACCGCGATCTACCTGACTTCGCCAGGATAAATCGCCCTTGTTTTGGCGAGCACGTCAGTGGCGACCTTTGTTTGCATATTGAGGCAGGAACGACTCACTATTACGCCTTGATTGACGTCCTGGGTCATGGCCAGGAAGCCTTTGAATTAGCCAGACATTGTCAGCATTGGCTGACACAACATATACAGTCTAATCTGATCGACCTTATACAAAACCTGCACCATGAAATTCGTGGCAGCCGGGGAATCGCGCTGACCTTAGCCTCGTTGTATAGCAATCGCCTGCAAGTGGTCGGTGTCGGCAATACCAACTTGTACCTGATTAGTCAGCAAATCCAATTATTTCCGGCTCAGCCTGGCATTGTTGGCAGCAACCTGCCCCGACTGATACCCGCCACCACAATGTTAACGGATCAGGACTTGCTGATTCTTACGTCGGATGGCATCTCTGAACGCATCGATAGTCAGTATTTCTTTGCGCGCAAACATTTTCCGTTAAAACGTCTGGTCAGCAGCATACTCGACGATTTTGGCAAAATTTATGACGACGCGAGTTGCATGGCAGTGAGGTACAGTCAATGAAGAATGCCGTTAGCTTACTCGGTGCTTTGCAATTTGAGCACGCTCTGAGTGCACAACAAGCTTGCCAGAAATTCCGCGCCCTACTTCTGGCGCTGCAGGTCGATCCGCTCAAAGTGGATTTCTTACTCGTCGGCTTCAACGAACTTTGCGTCTTCATGGATAGTCAGTCAGACGCGCTAAAAATTTATTATCTGGATCAACAACTGCGTTTGCAAGTGCCGTCACAAGCGTCTGAACTACGCCATTGCCAACACTTTTTCGATAGTACGCATTATTTAAGCGCTGCGACGGTTTTTTCCATTTCACTTCCGGTTTGCAGTGAAGCTGCGCTGGACGAGGCCAGAAAAATCCTGGCATTCAAAGACAGAAACGAACTCTTCATTGAGTTGGCAAACAATCAGGCCAATCTTGAGCGTGAAGTTGTCAAACGCACCGCTGAATTGGCCTTAAGTGAGCGTCAAATGCGCTACATGCTGGAAAGCAGCCCAGTGGCCGTCGCTGTCACCACCTTGCAAGATCTGCGCCTGGTCTTTTGGAATTCTTCTTACCTTGATCTGATTGATGGCAGTGGAACGGTGCGCAAACCCCATCCTCCTTTTTCATATTTAAAAAATCCGTTGGATGTCGAACAATTACTCGCTGCATTAAAAAATAATCAGGATGTTATCAATCAAGAACATAGCTTACTAATCAAAAACCAGCAAGAGGCTGAGGTCCTGGCTTCTTATTTACGAATTTACTATGAAAATGAACCTGCCATTCTGACCTGGTTTTTCGATGTCAGCGAATTGCAAAAGGCCAAAGCCCTTGCTGAAGATGCGACACGCATGCGTTCCGATTTTCTGGCAAACATGAGCCACGAAATCCGCACGCCTATGAATGCCATCATAGGCATGAGTCATTTGGCACTGAAGACTGATCTCAATCCCAAACAAGCAAATTACCTCAATAAAATCGCTGGCGCAGCGCAATCACTGCTACGCATTATTAACGATATCTTAGATTTCTCTAAAATTGAGGCGGGCAAAC
This sequence comes from Undibacterium sp., assembly GCA_041913845.1. Taxonomy (GTDB): domain Bacteria; phylum Pseudomonadota; class Gammaproteobacteria; order Burkholderiales; family Burkholderiaceae_D; genus Undibacterium. Next base: position 271,994 of record JAYSEN010000002.1, on the reverse strand, counting down.
TTTCGCTCGAAAAATCGGTCTTTTCGCTACAAGAAATGCTCGATAATTTAACTTCGCTGGTTGCCGCAAAAGTCGAAGAAAAAGGTTTAGAACTGGTATTTTCTATACCCCCTGAGTTACCCGACGTGCTGATAGGCGATTCATTACGTCTGGGTCAGGTCTTACTCAATTTAATTAGTAATGCCGTTAAGTTCACCCACAATGGTGAAGTTATCTTAAGCATCAGCGAAACCCACCGTCAGGGATCCGAGGTTGGCCTCTGCTTTCGCGTCAAAGATACCGGCATAGGGATGACGGACGAGCAAATTCAGCGCATGTTTCAGCCATTTATTCAAGCAGACTCCTCCACTACCCGGCAGTACGGTGGCACTGGACTAGGCTTAGTCATATCCCGGCAAATAATCGAAATGATGGGGGGGCAAATCAGCTTACAAAGCAGCTTTGGTGAAGGTTCCGAATTTAGCTTTTCCATCACCCTGGAAATAGGTGAGCAAATGCAAACCAGTCCGTCTGAGCAGTTACTCTCCTTGCGTAATCTGCGCATTCTGGTGGTTGATGATAATGCCGCGGCACGCGCGATATTCCAGGAAATGCTGGAGAGCTTTGGTTGTTCGGTCGTCCTGGCAGCCTCCGCTGAAGAAGGCCTGGTCGAACTCGAGATCGCCTTAGAACTGAATCAGGCATTCCACTTATTATTACTGGATTGGCGCATGCAAGGCATGGATGGCTTAAGTATGAGTCGAAAAATACGCAGCAATCCGCGTTACGATGATTTGTTAGACATCGTCATGGCTTCAGTCTACAGTCGCGATGAATTACTCAAAGCCTCAGAAAACCTTGGCATAAATGGCGTACTCAGCAAACCGGTAACGCCTTCGACCATGCTGGAAATGCTGTTCAAAACGCTGGGGCGTGACTTACTTGAACGCCGTCCCGATGCAATGATGGAAGAAGCTCAGCTAAATGCGCTTAACTTTTCGGGTAAGCACATTTTATTAGTGGAAGACAATGAATTAAATCAAGAAGTGGCGATGGATTTGCTTGGCAATGCGGGGTTTGAGATCACGCTGGCAAACAATGGCAAAGAGGCGTTAGAAAAAATAGCCTTGCAAAAATTCGATTTGGTATTAATGGATATACAAATGCCCATCATGGATGGCTATGAAACCACGCGCATTTTACGCCAGCAACCCAGTTATAAAGATTTAATCATCGTTGCCATGACAGCTAACGCCATGCGCGGCGATATTGAACGCTGTCACGCTGCCGGCATGAATGATCACATTGCAAAGCCCATCAACGTTAAGGAAATGTTTGCCACATTGCAGCGCTGGTTGAATTTTGAAGGCCACGCGGCAATCCCCCTGAATCGCGCGCACTCTGAGATCGAAATACCTGACATTCCGGGCATAGATCAAGTGCAAGGTTTAAAACATGTGGCCGGGAATCGCCAACTATATAAAAAACTTTTGGTTAATTTTCTCGCCAGTGAGCGTGACTTTGCTGAACGTTTGCAAACCGCCATGGCTCAAAAGGATTACGCCACCGCAATCCGTACCGTGCACACCCTGAAGGGATTGGCGGGTACGATAGGGGCGCTCGCGTTACAGCAAGTGGCGAATGATCTGGAAAAAAATTGCCGTGAAAGTCCGCGCAAGTTGGAACCGATATTATTGGCAGCGACTGAGCATGAATTGCAATTACTCTTGCATCATCTCAGTCTGCAATTTTCGCTTCCCGCGCAAACGGATGCGATTTCCGACTCTGCACCAGTTGATACCGACTCACAAGAAAACCACTTAAATACCGAACAAATCAGGCAACTTGAATCTGGCTTAAACGCCATATTTTCATTGCTACAAGACAGCGATACTGATGCTTGCGAACAGCTGACACAGTTACAAACTGTGAGCTTACCCATCAGTCTAACGACGCGGCTTGAACAACTACAGCATGAAATCGATCGCTTTGATTTTTCTAAAGCTCAGCAAATTACCCAGGAGATTGCGCAACGCTATCAAATACCGCTGCAAACAGCTTGAATGATTACGCCTCAATGAATCTCATTTATACGGTAAATTAACTATGAACAGCCTAGCCACTAAACAGAGCATTCTGGTCGTCGATGACACGGCTACCAACATCAGTGTTTTGAGTGATTTACTGCGTAAAAATTATAAGGTAAAGGCCGCAACGAATGGGCAAGATGCCTTACGTATTTGCGCCAGCGCACCGCCACCTGATCTGGTATTGCTGGACATTATGATGCCTGGCATCGATGGTTATGAAGTCTGCCGGCTATTAAAACTCAATCCCGCCACACAAAATATTCCAGTGATTTTCATCACGGCGATGACGGAAGAACAAGATGAAGAAAAAGGCTTGAACCTGGGTGCGGTTGATTACATTACCAAACCCTTTACTCCCGCTATCGTCCTGGCCCGTGTACGTACGCATCTGGCGCTGTATCAACAAAACGTTGAGCTTGAACGCAAAGTGCAGGAACGTACCCTGGAATTACAAAAAACCAGCCTGGCTGTGATACAGCGATTAGGTCGTGCGGCGGAATTCAAAGACAATGAAACGGGCTTGCATGTGATACGCATGAGTTATTATTCGCGTCTGATTGCCGAACAATTGAGTACCGATGCGCATTGGATAGATTTAATTTTCCATGCCTCTGCCATGCACGATATCGGAAAAATTGGCGTCCCCGATCATATCCTGACTAAAAATAGCAAGCTGGATCAGGATGAATGGCAAGTTATGCTGACACATCCGATTAAAGGTGCCTTAATCATTGGCGAACATAATTCCGACTTACTCAAGATGGCTAAGGAAATCGCCTTAAGTCATCACGAAAAATGGGATGGTAGCGGTTACCCTTATGGCTTAAAGGGTGAAGATATTCCATTGGGTGGGCGCATTATTGCAATCGCGGACGTTTTCGATGCGCTGACCACGCGCCGACCTTATAAGCAAGCCTGGGAAATTGATGATGCCTTACGCTATATGAATGAGCAGGCTGGCAAACACTTTGATCCGAATTTGCTGGAGATTTTTAATCGTATCAAACCTAAGGTCTTAGAAGTCATGCGGGAATACGCTGAAACACCTGAGCACGACGAGCATCCAGCTTAAGAACTCGATACCTGGCAGCGATTAACAGGACGGTAGCAGCAGCGCCGATTTACACCTGGCTCAGCGTTTTTTACGCAAGATTTCGCAACGCGCATCGAGATACGGGCCGCTGAATTTTTCCCAGCCTTCGCCCGGTGTCGTTTGTGAGCACAAGGTTTTAGTGCGATCCAGCTTACTTTGCCAGACATACCAATCGGCTGGCCGGGCCCCACTCAAGCTGGCGCTGCTGCATATAACCAGCATCATGCTGATTTGCAGCAGCCAGCCAACTGTCAGCCTGCTTAAACCTGCCCTGAGCCAAATTGCTTGCAACACCATCGCCATGACTCCCACATAGTTAGGGTATGAAGCTGATACGGCCATCTGGCCGCATCAGCCGGTGGACTTAAAAAGCCGCGATGCCTGTTTGCGCACGCCCCAAAATCAGCGCATGGATATCGTGCGTACCTTCGTAAGTATTCACCACTTCCAGATTAACCAGGTGACGGGCAATTCCAAACTCATCAGAAATACCATTCCCACCTAACATATCTCGCGCCATACGTGCGACATCAAGTGCCTTACCGCAGGAATTACGTTTCATAATCGACGTAATTTCAACTGCCGCCGTGCCCTCGTCTTTCATGCGACCTAAGCGCAAGCATCCTTGCAAACCCAGCACAATTTCAGTTTGCATATCGGCGAGTTTTTTCTGAATTAACTGATTGGCCGCCAGCGGCTTACCAAATTGTTGACGGTCTATGGTGTACTGTCTCGCCATATGCCAGCAAAATTCAGCCGCCCCCAGGGCACCCCAGGCGATACCGTAACGTGCCGAATTTAAGCAGGTAAATGGCCCTTTTAAGCCTTCGACACCTGGCATCAGATTTTCTTCCGGCACAAACACATTGTCCATCACGATTTCACCCGTGATCGAGGCGCGCAAACCAACTTTGCCATGAATGGCCGGCGCGCTCAAACCCTTCCAGCCTTTTTCCAGAATAAAGCCGCGAATACGCCCATCATCGGTTTTCGCCCAGACCACAAACACATCGGCTATCGGGCTATTGGTAATCCACATCTTCGCACCCGTTAAGGCATAACCGCCGGGTACGCTACGCGCACGTGTCACCATGCTGGCAGGATCAGAGCCGTGGTTGGGTTCGGTTAAGCCAAAGCAACCTATCCATTCGCCGCGCGCTAATTTGGGCAAGTATTTCTGTTTTTGCGCTTCACTACCGAATTCATTAATCGGCACCATCACCAGCGAGCTTTGCACACTCATCATCGAACGGTAACCCGAATCGATGCGTTCCACTTCGCGCGCCACCAAACCATAGCAAACGTAGTTCAAACCTGCGCCGCCGTAAGCTTCCGGTATGGTGGTGCCGAGTAAGCCCAATTCACCCATTTCGCGGAAAATTGCCGGATCGGTGTTTTCATGGCGGAATGCCTCCAATACCCGCGGTGCCAGTTTTTCAGTTGCATAGACGCGCGCCGCATCTTGCACCATACGCTCGTCTTCGCTTAACTGCGCACTCAAAAGTAAAGGGTCTTCCCAATTAAATACTGCTTTTGCCATGTTTTCTCCTGTTTATCGTCATACTGACTCCTCTGTCGGGAGTCCATTTACACCAACTATACCTAGGCCATGCTCAAAACGCTTATTTCATGCGCCTTTTGAGAGCAACTGCCGGAAAACCCAGAACCAGAGCGCGTTTCCAGCCTGCCAGTTTTAAAAATTCACTACCGCTGCAACAAGGATAAGTTCAATTGCGCCCGCCTTTGCAACCACATGCTGGCACGATAACGCGCTTCCCCGGTACACCCGTACAAATTCTGCAATACCGTATACACCCGCATTCCGCCCAATCGATCACCCCAGGCTAAGGGCCCATAGGGATAGGCCAGACCAAGTTGTACTGCCTGATCGATCGTGGCTGGACTGGCTAAGGCTTGCTGTGCCATTTCTGCGGCGATGTTGATGATATTTGCAATGATACGCTGAAATACCAGTCCCGCGCTATCTTGCAATAAAATTACGGACAAGTCCCGGCTTTTCAGGTAGTCTGCAAACGCTTGCAGCAGGCTTGGCGATGTTGCTGGATTACTCATCAAAACCACGCCCTGCCCGGGTTCCAGCCAGCTATCCAAGGCCAGACAACGTGCCGCAGGCAAACCCAGACGCGTCGCCAGGGTGCTGCAATCTTCACCCTGCGGCGTGAGTAAAATCAAGGCTTGTTCTGTGGGTTGCGTACCCGATTCGAGCAGCGCCGGGTCAATACCAGCACGCAATAACAAGGCTGGAATACAGCGTCTTGCCTCTTCATCACGCTGATCAAACCAGATAGGACACTGCCAATTCAGCAAAGCTTGCGCCTCACTTTGCGTGGTTTGGCCTTCAGTGATTTTCTTGCCTGCCTGATCATAAGTATAAAAGCCGCGACCGCTTTTACGCCCCAGCCAACCGGCTTGCACACGTTTATTCAATAACACACTGGGTTGATAACGCGGTTCTTGATAATACTGCGTATAAATTGCCTGCATCACAGGCAGACTGACGTCGAGACCGACCAGATCGATCAACTCAAATGGCCCGAGTTTGAAACCAGCCGCACGCATCAGTGCATCGATTTGCGCTGGCTCGGCAACCTGTTCTTGCCAGATACGCAGTGCTTCCAAACCATAGCCGCGCCCGGCGTGGTTGACGATAAATCCCGGACTATCGCTGGCCAGTAAAATTTCATGACTACCTGCGCTAAGCTGAGCGTGCAGCGCATCGAGATAGCATGCCTCGGTTTGTAGCGCAGGAATTAATTCGATTAAGCGCATACGCCTGACCGGATTAAAAAAGTGCAAACCCACTACGCGCTCAGGTCGTGCGCAGGCACTGGCAATCGCGCTGATACTCAGCGACGAGGTATTACTGGCGAGTAGACACTGGCCGTCGACGCATTTTTCCACCTCGCGCAACAAGCTTTGCTTGAGTACCAAATCTTCGGCGATGGCTTCAATCACCAATTCACAGTGCGTCAAGTCAGACAAGTTGTGCGCGAGTTGCAATGCGCAATCACTGGCGCTGTGTTTGTCGGCACTCAGCTCTTGCAAGGCAAGATTCGCGACATCTTGATTTAGGTCGTACAGCCAGACCGTTTCCGCCAGCTCGTAAAAAAATCCGGCGATACCACGCCCCATCACGCCACATCCGAGTACCGCGACTTGCTTAAAAGATTTACTCATCGAGCTTTCCTGTGCATAGACTAGGGACGCAGCCAGCCACGCAGACTGCGCCAGAGAAATAGCCGTGGTTTGAATTACGCCGTGGCTTGAGACTAATCGGGCACGATCGCTGTGACTTCGATTTCAACTTTGGCGCGGTCTTCGATTAAGGCTTGCACCTCGATCGCCGTCATGGCTGGGTAATGTCGCCCTATGATTTCGCGATAAGCCTGACCTATGCCCTGATAAGCAGCCAGGTAGTCGTGCTTATTGGTGACATACCAGGTCATACGCACAATGTGTTCCGGCCTGGCCTGAGCTTCGGCTAAGACAGTAACGATATTGTGCAAGGCTTGCCTGACCTGCGCTGTAAAATCGTCGCTGTGAAACTGTCCCTGCTCGTCCCAACCTATCATGCCGCTGACACAGACATAGCGTCCACGTGCGGCTATCCCATTGGCGTAGCCACGTGGTCGGGGCCAGCCGGGTGGCTGTAAAATTTCCATAATGCTTCCTTAATGATCTGAGTAGTAAGCCTGCATCGCGCTACGCAAAGCGCTTGGCAAGGCTTGTGCACGCGAACTGGCCATGTCCATACTGACTAACACCAATTTGGCGCGCAAACGCAAGTCCTTCTCGCTATCGTCGGCGCAAGCTTGCGCGCCATGAAAACTGATCGCCAGATGGCAAGAACTGGTGCCAAGTTTTTCGAGCTGCAAACTTAAGCGCAAGGTTTCGCCCAAACGACTGACTTTGACAAAATCCGTACTTAAATGCACGGTCGGTACTGCCAGTTTCACGAGTAAGTGTAATTGTTCAAAACTGTAGCCCAGGGCTTCAGCAAACCAGTCTTCGACCAGATTATTAATCATCTCGATATAGCGCGGATAAAACACGATGCCCGCAGGATCGCAATGCGCGAAACGAATTAACTGATCTTTTTGAAAGCGTTTCATAACTGATGTTGCTTGAGTAACTCGCGTGCGATGATTAATTGTTGCACTTCACTTGCGCCTTCATAGATACGTAAAGCACGAATTTCGCGATACAAACGTTCGACAGTTTGCTCACTGACTACCCCCAAACCACCAAATAATTGCAAGGCCATGTCGATAACTTGCTGTGCCCCTTCGGTTGCCGCCAGCTTCGCCATGGCTGCTTGCTGCGTCACGCGCTGACCTTGATCTCGCTGCCAGGCGGCACGATAAATCAGCAAAGCCGAGCTATCAATGGTCAACGCCATTTGCGCTAATTTGGCTTGAGTCAGTTGAAAGTCAGCGAGCTTTTGCCCAAACATTTCGCGCGTACAGACTCGCTGCAACGCCGCTTGCATCGCACAACGTGCAAAACCCAGTGCCGCGGCGGCGACTGAGGTACGAAAAACATCCAGCGTCGCCATCGCTACCTTAAAGCCTTGCCCAGGCTGCCCCAGTAATTGCCGGCGTGGTACACGGCAATTTTCAAAGCGCAGGCGCGCTAAGGGATGTGGCGCGATGACTGGTATGCGCTCGGCAATTTGCAAGCCCGGGTTATCCGCGTCCACTATCAGCGCCGAAATTCCTTTCGCCCCTGCGGCTTCGCCGGTGCGCACAAACACCACATAGAAATCGGCAATCCCACCGTTTGAAATCCAGGTTTTTTCACCGTTCAAGACATACTCATCACCGTCCAAACTTGCAGTACAAGCCAGCGCTGCGACATCCGAACCGGCTGAGGGTTCGGATAAGGCAAATGCGGCGATTTTTTTACCCGCCGCAACCCAAGGCAAATACGCAGCTCGCTGCGCCTCATCGCCAAACAGCGAAATCGCGCCTGATCCCAGCCCCTGCATCGCAAAAGCAAAGTCAGCCAGACCTGAGTGCCGCGCCAGCGTTTCGCGTATCAGACAAATCGCCCGCGTATCTATCTGTTGCGCTGGCGTGCCATCAGGTGTCGATGCCGCTCCGGCAATCGCATAATCCAGCCAACCCGCTGCGCCTAATTGCGCCACCAGCTCACGGCAAGCCTGATCGACTCCGGTCGCATGATGGGGACGCAAGTGCTGGACCGCCCACAGATCCAATTGCTGTTGCAATTGTTTATGCCGGGCTTCAAAAAATGGCCAGTCAAGATAGCTGGCCTGATGTTCAGGCAAAAGCTGCTGGCCCGCCTGGTTTGTTGTCATGTCTGCTGTCATTGCAAATTAATCGCCTTCAAAAACTGGTTTTTGGCGTGCCACAAAGGCGTGGTATGCGCGATGAAAATCATTGCTCATCATACAAATTGCCTGGGCCTGGGCTTCAGCTTCCAAGGCCTCAGAAATACTCATAGACCATTCTTGCTGCAGCATCTTCTTTGTCATGCTGTGCGCAAAGCCCGGGCCTTGAGCGAGACTGCTCGCCAGTTCCTGCGCCTCATCGAGCAGTCGTTCTGGTTCACATAAGCGATTATAAAACCCCCAACGTTCACCTTCGGTACCCGACATACTGCGTCCGGTAAATAGTAATTCGGCCGCCCGGCCCTGGCCGATAATGCGTGGCAAAATCGCGCAAGCCCCCATGTCGCAACCAGCTAATCCCACGCGTGTAAACAAAAACGCGGTTTTACTGCGCACTGTCGCGTAACGTAAGTCGGCAGCCATCGCCAGAATCGCGCCCGCACCTGCACAAACCCCATCCACCGCCGCGATCACTGGTTGCGGGCATTCGCGTATGGCTTTCACCAAATCCCCCGTCATGCGGGTAAAACTCAATAAGCCAGGCATATCCAGTTTCGTTAAGGGGCCGATAATATCGTGCACGTCACCGCCAGAACAAAAATTCTCACCCGCGCCGTGGAGTAGCACGACCCGGACATCGCTGGCATAGTGCAAGGCACGAAATAAGTCACGCAATTCGGCGTAAGACTCAAACGTTAATGGATTTTTTCGCTCGGGCCGATTCAGGCAAATTCGCGCTATCTGATCATGCCAAACAAAGTGAAAATGCTGGGCCTGGTAAGTGGCCAGACTAATGCGGTTGCCAGGCAAATCATGCACCGCACCTGGTAAATACTTCATACTATTCCTCGTTTTCGTGGCTTTCACTGTCTTGCATGGCTTGTTTAATTAAACCCAAGGCATCGAACATACTTTGTTTTTGTGCCGCATCCAGTGGTGCCATCAGGTCGACTATCCACTCTTCATGCACCGCTGCCATCCGTTTAAAGGCACGCCGTCCTGCCGCAGTCAGACGCACCGTATAAGCACGCCTGTCCTTACTATCGGCGACGCGTTGCACCAGTTCTTCTTGTTCGAGCTGATCGGTAATACTGGTAATATTGCCACCCGTGACCATCATGCGACGCGATAATTCACCCATGCGCAAGCCCTCGGGGTGGCGTTCTAATTGCGCCATTAAATCAAAGCGCGGCAAGGTAGTGGCAAATTCTTGCCGCAATTTTGATCTGACCTGATCTTCTATCATCACCGTACAGGCCAATAGCCGCAGCCATAAGCGCAGCGACTGATGATGTTGTTCGGTGATCCTGCTTTCTAAATCCATCTTTACCCTGACACCTAACTGGTTTACCTGGTTGTGGCGATCGCCCGAGGCGGAAAACTGCGAATGCCAGTTATCCTGGCTGCGCCTGATTACATCACTTCACCGCCAGCCACAGCCAGCGCCTGCCCAGTCATCGCAGCGCTCGCTGGCAAGGCTAACCAAAGCACGGCATCGGCCACTTGTTTAGGTAAAATCAAATGCCCTTGCGGATTATGTGCGGCTAATTCTGCACGTGCCGCTTGTTCGCTACGGCCGGTTTTGCTCATTATATTTTGTAAGGCATTTTGCAATAAATCGGTTTCGGTAAATCCAGGACATACCGCATTGACTGTAATTCCTTTGCTGGCCACTTCCAGCGCCAAGGCTCGCGTTAAACCGATCAAACCATGTTTCGCAGCACAATACGCGGCAACATAGGGATAGGCCTTTAATCCAGCCGTACTGGCGATATTAATGATGCGACCAAAACCTTGCTTTAGCATATCGGGCAATGCTTGCTGGCTGCATAAAAAGCTGCCAGTTAGGTTCACATTCAGCATCTGCTGCCAGCTTGCCAGATCGGTTTTCAACAAGGGCGCAGAGCTGGCTTGCCCGGCATTATTAACGAGTATGCTAATCGCTCCAAAACCAAGCCGGGCTTCGTGAAAACAACTCTGCACACTCTCTTCATCGCCAACATCCATCAGCACAAACTGCATTTGCGCAGCAGACACATGTTCACGCAGTAAACTCTGCCGCGCTAATTCCAGTGAACTCTGAGTACGCGCAGTCATCGTGACACGAGCGCCTTGTTGCAAAAACACCCGGCTAATCGCCAGACCGATACCACGACTTGCACCAGTTACTAAGACATGCTGGCCGTCTACGCTGTGATTGGTAAGGTTAGTCATATCTTCATCCCTCTAAAAGTCGTGCCGCGAGCTGTTGGGGTGACAAACCCTGACTGGCTTGCGCGAGGCTGCGCTCACGCTGCAAATTGCGTTCCAATTGTGCTTTGCCCGCTGCATATTGCGGTGGCCAGGCGATATCCTGCACACCGAGCTTAGCCGCTTCGTGCAAAGTCCAGGCCGGATCTGCCAAATGCGGCCGGGCGATGGCACACAAATCAGCGCGCCCTGCCGCAATAATGCTATTCACGTGGTCTGCTTCAAAAATTGACCCCACGGCGATGGTGGCGATACCCGCTTCATTACGAATGCGATCAGCGAATGGCGTTTGATACATACGACCATAGACTGGCTGTTCTTGCTTGCTAACCTGACCGGAAGAGCAATCTATCAGGTCTGCCCCAGCTTGTTTAAATAAGACTGCGATGGCTACCGCATCGTCTGGCGTAATCCCCCCAGCGACCCAATCGTGCGCGGAAATCCGTACCGAAATTGGTTTACAAGCGGGCCAAACCGCGCGTATCGCAGCAAACACTTGCAAGGGATAGCGGCATCGGTTTTCCAGTGAGCCGCCGTACTCGTCGCGCCGTTGATTAGTCAGTGGCGAAATGAAACTCGATAAAAAATAACCATGCGCACAATGGAGTTCCAACCAATCAAAACCAGCTTGATCCGCCGCCTGCGCTGCGGCGACAAATTCAGCCTGCACTCTGGCCAGATCAGCAAGATCCGCCTCTTTGGCGAGCTGGGAAATACCTGGTAAATATTGTTGAGCAGAAGCCGAAATCAATGGCCAATTATGCTCAGGCAAGGGTTGATCTATCCCTTGCCAGGCGACGCGGGTTGAGCCTTTAGCACCGGCATGACCTAATTGCACCGCGATTTTGGCGTCGCTCTGTTGGTGCACAAAATCGACGATACGACGCCAGGCCAGCATTTGTTCGTGCGTGTACAAACCTGGACAAGCTGGCGTGATGCGGGCATCGGCCGCAACACAGGTCATTTCGGCAAAAACTAAAGCGGCTCCTCCCATAGCGCGACTTCCCAGATGCACTAAATGGTAGTCGCCAACCACACCGTCAAGCGCAGAATATTGCGCCATCGGTGATACCACGACGCGATTTTTCAATACCAGCTCACGGCAGCGAAATGGCGTAAACATCGGGGGTAAAACCTTTTGCGTAACTGCTTGCTGCAGCGTATCTGGCTGCCTTGGCGGCGCTTGCTTGAGTTGCAGCTGTGCTTGCTGACTTAACCATGCTTCATAGTCAGCAATGTAGGCCGGGTCGCGTACACGCAAGTTTTCATGTGAAATACGCTGGCTGCGGGTGAGTAAGGAATAGGCAAACTGGGGCGCTTCAAAACCGCAATAACGCTGCACATTTTCAAACCATTCCATGGAATTCCGTGCCGCACTTTGTAGCTTTACCACTTCGATGGCACGCGTTTTCTGGTACTGCGCCAATTGCCTGTTCAATTGCAGCACGATAGCCTCAGGTGCCTGCGCCACCGCGCCGACCTGATCTGGCGTCAGTTGCGCGGCTAATTCGATGGCATCTTCGAGCGCTAGCTTTGTCCCTGAACCGATAGAAAAATGCGCAGTATGCGCCGCGTCACCCATTAATACCAAGGGCACGCTGCGGCCGCCCAAGTCGAGTTGATGCACCCAATTCTGGCAAATAATGCGCGGGAATTTGATCCAGTTTGCTGAGCCTCGTAAGTGACTGGCATTCGAGCGCAAGCGATGCCCATCCAAATAGTCAGCAAACAGGTTTTCACAATACGCCAGTGCATCGTCCTGCGTCATGCGATCTAATCCGGCGGCTTGCCAGACCGATTCCGGCGTTTCGACAATGAAGGTGGAAGTGTCGCCATCGTATTGATAGGCGTGAGCTTGAAACCAGCCGTGCTCGGTCTCGCGAAAAATAAAAGTGAAGGCTTCAAACAATTTGCTGGTACCGAGCCAGACGAAACGACATTGGCGAGTATCGATATCTGCAGCAAAGCTGTCGGGGTAGCGTTGTCTGACTTTACTGTTTAAGCCATCAGCGGCAATCACCAAATCCGCTTCATAGGATAGCGCCGCCGCTGCCTCATCCTGGACTTCGTGATTAAACAGCAGCTCCACCCCAAGTTCCAGACAACGTTCTTGTAATATCGTGAGTAAGCGTTGCCGGCCTATTCCACAAAAACCATGACCACCCGAGCGTATCACCTGGCCTTTAAAGTGCACTTCGATATCGTCCCAGTGATTAAACGCCAGTAATATTTTTTTTGCCGTGATCTCATCAGCGCGTGCCAGGTTAGCGAGCGTCTGATCGGAAAACACCACACCCCAGCCAAACGTCGTTTCAACTGAATTTCGTTCAAGAACGCGAATCTGATGCTGCGGATTTTGCTGTTTCATCAGTAAAGCAAAATACAAACCTGCAGGTCCCGCACCCAGAATTAAAATACGCATGACTTTCCTCATCTTACAAAACTAATTAGCCTGAGCAATTTGCAGTGTTACAGCCAGACTGCTGACTAACAGGTTTTCAACTTAAATCGCTGCAATTTCCCGGTTTCAGTGCGTGGCAATTGCTGTCTAAATTCGATACAACGCGGATATTTATACGGCGCGATGGTTTGCTTCACAAATTCTTGAAGTTGCAACTTTATTTCTTCACTGGCGCTGTATTCGGGTTTTAACACGACAAAGGCTTTTACCACTTGTCCGCGCACCTCATCGGCAAGTCCCACCACCGCACATTCAGCGACCGCAGAATGACGCAAAAGCGCTTCTTCGACTTCAGGACCTGCGATATTGTAACCAGCTGAAATGATCATGTCGTCAATACGGGCACGATAATAAAAATAGCCATCCGCATCTATTTCATACGCGTCGCCGGTTAAATTCCAACCTTGCCAGACATATTCAAGTTGCCGCGCATCGTCTAAATAACGGCAGCCAGTCGGCCCTTTGACAGCCAGACGGCCGATTTGACCCGGGCCTAGAATTTGCCCCTCGCCATCGATAACGCAAGCCTGATAACCTGGTATAGGCTTACCCGTGGCTCCGGCTCTGACGTCATCACCGGCTGCAGATATAAAAATATGCAGCATTTCCGTCGCCCCTATGCCATCGATCATCTGCAAACCAGTGGCTTGCAACCAGGCCGCCCGGGTTGAGGCGGGTAAAGCCTCACCGGCAGAAACTGTGCGACTTAAGCTAGTGATCTGATGCTGATTAACTAAGCCCGCCATTTGCCGGTAAAAAGTCGGTGCAGTGAAGCAAATCGTCGCCTTAAATTCCTCAATCGCTGACAATAAACTATCTGGGTTTAATTTCTCCAGGAGTACTGCAGCGGCGCCATAGCGTAAAGGGAAAAGCAAAAGCCCCCCTAAACCAAAGGTAAAAGCCAGTGGTGGCGTCCCAATAAAAATATCGCTGGATACGGTTGCCAACATGGATTTGGGAAAACAATCGCAAATCGCCAGAATATCGCGGTGAAAATGCAGCGTGGCTTTGGGCTTACCCGTGGTTCCCGAGGTGAAACCAATCAACGCAATATCTTCAGCGCTGCTATCGAAGGCTTCGAAATAGTCGCTTTGATGTAATAGTCGCGACTCCAGCGACGTGGTTTCCTGGCTATTAAAGTAAACCATGTGCTGCAAACAAGGAGCATCAGCCTGAGCCAACACCAATTCTTGTTTCAGATCGTCAGCGCATAGGGCCGCCGCGACATTTGCCTTATTGATGATGACGCTGAGTTCTCGTGCACGTAGCAAAGGCATAGTCGGTACGGCGATCAGGCCCGCCTTCATCACTGCCAGCACTGAAGCCGCCATCATGATGGAATTACTGCCGCGCAACAGCACCCTGGTGCCGCTGCGTAACTTCAGGTCGTGCACTAAAACATTGGCGATACGATTCACCAGTGTCGTCAACTCTGCATAAGTCAGCGAAATGATTGCACCTTGCTGTCGACTATACAATGCCGTGCGCTGAGCCAATCCGGCATTTTTTTTCAGCGCTTGATCCAGCAGTTCAGCCACGGCATTGATACGAGCTGGATAGTGCAATTCGGGCAAATCGAATCGCAATTCGGGCCAGCTTGAGCGCGCGGGCAAATGGTCACGCGCGAAAGTATCGGCATAATAACTCGTAGTTACAGCGGCAGGACTCGTCAATGACATGCCTCACTCCGGTGGTAAATCGTTGAGATTATATCTATGCCAGACAACATCAGAGCAGATCTGCGACAAACTGGCACAAATTCCTTGAACCACAAACAGCCTCAGTCGAATTACTTTAAACTTAAACTATTTAAAGGTAAAGCAGTTTAATTTTTGCAGTGCACATAACAGGAAAGGCTCAAAAAAGTTTGTCTAGAAGCGACCTCTGCACAACTGTGGCGAGCGGTCAAAGTTAAGTTCGTGAAACGCATTTACACCAGGGGACAACGTGCATCGCGGGCTGCAAATTTGGCAGCGCAGTTACGTGCAATGAGGTCTGCGAAAGGGAAAAGTTCCGGGTCAGTGATTTAGCTGACATTGAGTAAAATTCGCAAACCAGGTCGCTGAGTCTGCACTAACGATGAATGCGGTAATAGCTATTGCAAGTGAACTGTCGCTTTGTATTTTGGTCGGCGAAAACGGTTTTACCGAGTAGCGAAGTCCGCCGCAAACAGTCCACGGAAAGCTAGCTGAGAGTCTCGTTTCCAGCTATCCATCAGGATTCAGGCAGAATTTTGTTGAAGAGGCGTGAAAACGAAGGCGATAGCCAAGTGCGATGCGGCGTCACAACCAGGGCAACACCAGTTTTACATCAGTGTTTGGTTTCGACTATCTTTTTATCAGCGGGATTACTGGTCACAGGCAAAGGTGAGTCCGGGCTCAAGATTTGCACAAAAATCTCGTCTTTCTTTACCATGCCCAACTCATAACGGGCTCGCTCTTCTACCGAGTCAGTTCCTTCTTTGAGATTCTGCACTTCGGAATCGAGCTTATTGTTGCGCTCTTTTAATTGCTGGTTATGAGCTCGCGCTTGGGTTAATTGCCTGTCCATTTCCCATACGCGCAACCAGCCACCCTTACCCAACCAGAGTGGGTATTGGATGGCTAGCAGTAAAACAGCAAAACAAACGGTGATGATGCGCATTGAATACGACCTAGACGAGCTAAGCTCGTCTAGGTATTACTTCAAATTATAAAATGCGTCACGACCTGGATAGCTGGCGATCTCGCCCAGATCTTCTTCTATACGCAGTAATTGATTGTATTTTGCCATACGATCAGAACGCGACAAGGAGCCTGTTTTGATTTGCAAGGCGTTTAAGCCAACCGCAATATCAGCAATCGTATTGTCTTCAGTTTCACCTGAACGATGCGAAATCACCGCGGTATAACCAGCGCGCTTTGCCATTTCTATCGCTGCAAAGGTTTCAGTCAGCGTGCCGATCTGATTGATTTTAATCAAAATCGAATTGCCGATGTTTTTCTGTATGCCTTCTTTGAGAATTTTGGTATTCGTGACAAACAAATCGTCGCCAACCAATTGAACTTTTTTGCCCAATTTTTCTGTCAGAATTGCCCAACCTTCCCAATCGCCTTCAGCCATACCATCCTCTATCGAAATGATGGGGTATTTATCAACCCAGGTCGACAATAAGTTAGTGAACTCAGCTGCCGACATGGTCAGGCCTTCGCCTTCCAGATGGTATTTGCCGTCTTTGTAAAACTCGCTGGCTGCACAATCCAGACCCAACGCGATTTGTGTGCCTGGCTCATAGCCAGCAGCCTGGATCGCCAAAATAATCAGCTTAATGGCTTCTTCGTGGTTTTCTATCGAAGGAGCAAAACCACCTTCATCACCCACGGCCGTAGTTAAGCCTTTATCGTGCAAAATTTTCTTGAGTGCATGGAAAACTTCAGCACCGTAACGCAAGGCTTCACGGAAAGTTGGTGCACCCAAAGGAATAATCATGAATTCCTGGATGTCCAGATTATTGTCGGCGTGCGCACCACCGTTAATCACGTTCATCATAGGCACGGGCAATTGCATAGCACCGGAACCACCGAAATAACGATACAGTGGCAGACCTGCTTCTTCGGCAGCTGCTTTTGCCACCGCCATAGAAACCGCCAACATCGCATTTGCACCTAAACGGCTTTTGTTTTCTGTCCCATCGAGATCAATCAGGGTACGATCTAAAAACGCTTGTTCATTCGCGTCCAGACCTATGATGGCTTCCGCGATTTCGGTATTGATGTGTTCAACCGCTTTCAATACACCCTTACCCAGGTAACGTGATTTATCACCGTCACGCAGTTCTATCGCTTCGCGCGAACCCGTCGAGGCGCCAGATGGCACGGCGGCACGACCCATCACCCCGGATTCCAGCAAGACATCACATTCGACTGTCGGATTACCGCGCGAATCCAGAACTTCACGACCGATAATATCAACGATTGCACTCATTCATTTCTCCTAAACAATAAAAGTGAATACTGCTGTTCTATGTTCAACCGCCAGGAAAGTACCCTGTACGTATCATGATTTGATTCATACTAAGCGGCACAACAAGATGTAAACTGGGCTGTGCAAAACTGGTCTGCAATTGGGTACGCATCATCCAACCTGAGCACACCCAATTTGTCTGACTTTATTTTTGTTTATTCGCTAAAGCAGCTTTAACGTAAGCGATAAACAGAGGATGCCCATCACGTGGCGTCGATTTAAACTCCGGATGGTATTGCACACCAATATAGAAAGGATGATCCTGGCGTGACAATTCCATGATTTCACAGAGATCTTCGGTTGCGGTGCGCGAAGAAACAACCAGACCAGCGGCTTCTATACGGCCCAGGAAATGGTTATTTGCTTCGTAACGATGGCGATGACGTTCAGTCACGACATTGCCATAGATTTCCGCGGCCAATGTACCGGGTTTAATCGCGCAAGTTTGCGCACCCAAACGCATGGTGCCACCGAGATCGGAATTTTCATCCCGCTTCTCAACTTTACCATCTTCATTTAACCATTCATCGATTAAGGCAACGACTGGCTGCTCAGTTTCAGGATCGAACTCAGTCGAATTTGCCATCGCCAAGCCTGCCTTATTCCGTGCATATTCGATTAAAGCCACTTGCATACCTAAGCAAATACCTAAATACGGCACTTTATTTTCACGTGCGAAACGAGCGGCCAAAATCTTACCTTCAACGCCACGTTTACCAAACCCACCCGGCACCAAAATCGCGTCGAATTTCTTCAAACTAGCTGTACCTTGGGCTTCGATTTCTTCGGAATCGACGTATTCGATATTGACCCGGCTTTCGGTGTGAATGCCAGCATGGCGCAGGGCTTCAGTCAGCGACTTGTACGACTCCGTCAGGTCAACATACTTACCGACCATTGCGATAGTCACTTCTGCCTTAGGATTTTCCAAAGCATAAACCAGCTTATCCCACATGCTTAAATCAGCAGGTTTCGGGCTGATATTGAGTGCCTCGCAAACGATTTTATCCAATCCCTGATCATGCAACATTTGCGGGATTTTGTAGATCGTGTCTGCGTCCCAGACCGAAATCACTCCGTCCTCCGGAATATTGGCAAACAACGAGATTTTTGCACGTTCGTCGTCAGGAATACGACGATCAGAACGGCACAATAAGGCATTGGGGAAAATACCAATTTCGCGCAATTTCTGTACGCTG
Source organism: Undibacterium sp. (assembly GCA_041913845.1). Lineage (GTDB taxonomy): Bacteria > Pseudomonadota > Gammaproteobacteria > Burkholderiales > Burkholderiaceae_D > Undibacterium. The sequence goes on along the minus strand of JAYSEN010000002.1, from coordinate 253,546 downwards.
TGCTGAGTCGGCTTGGTTTTCAATTCACCCGCAGCGGCCACGAAAGGCACTAAGGTCAAGTGCACAAAAGCCGCATTATTACGACCTACACGCAAGCTCAATTGACGCGCAGCTTCGAGGAAAGGCAGCGATTCAATATCACCGACCGTACCACCGATTTCAACCAATGCCACGTCAGCACCAACAGCGCCGCGATGGATAAATTCCTGAATTTCATTGGTGATGTGCGGAATAACCTGAACAGTTTTACCCAGATACTCGCCACGACGCTCTTTACGAATGACGGATTCATAGATCTGACCTGTCGTAAAGTTATTCACTTTGCGCATTTTGGCGCTGATAAAGCGCTCATAGTGGCCGAGATCCAGATCGGTTTCTGCACCATCATCGGTAACAAACACTTCACCGTGCTGGAATGGGCTCATGGTACCCGGATCCACGTTAATATACGGATCCAGCTTGAGCATGGTGACTTTCAGACCGCGCGATTCCAGGATCGCAGCAAGAGAGGCAGCGGCAATACCTTTGCCGAGCGAGGAGACTACGCCCCCAGTAACGAATACATACTTAGTCATTGCAGAAGGTGCCGAACGGCACAAGCGGGAAATTCGAATTATAACTCAGTCGTCGCCGACATAAAAGTGGCATTCCCGCTTTTTAAGGTCAGCCCGCGCCAGACTAAGCAAAAATTTGCAAACACCCAGCTCAGGCCAGCCTCTCATGGCAATTTCGCCAATTGAAAATCTTACACAATGGAAAGCTGGTCTCAGCTTTCCATCATCAAAAAGCCAGCCATCGCTAGTCAGGGATGAGTTCTAGCACGAAAACCTGAGCATAGGCTTAACCATCAATCAATGTCTGTATTGCAATTGCATACGCACAAAATTTTGCGCTCCACGACTATTTGGAATTTGTTGCACTTCCGACGAGCGCCGTATCACCGCCAGACTCAGGCCATAATCCCACCCTTGCCACAAATATCCCAACTCCGCTTCAGCAACATCCGATTTAGGCAGTAAATCAGGATCCAGACGTGAATTTTCTATCGTTGCATTACGCCCGACCAGCCGCAGTTCGGTGCGAGCAAACCAATAACGGGCAGATTGATCCGGCAAGGCATTCAAGTCACCATAGCGCCATAACAATCCTGCACCGAGTTCCGTAAAGATACGGCCTGCGCGCAATTTCACTGTTGGCGCCACATCCAGGTTAGCCAGTGGCGTCCATCGATCAGTGGCCAATTCCAAATTTAATTGCGCCCCCCAGGTCTGCCCGACCTGCGTGCTCCAACCGCGCGGCAAGGGTTGATGTATAGCTTGATGCAATTTGGTTTGCGACCACTCGCCCGCAGCACAAGGACCCATGCACCCTAACTCCAGCCCGAATTTGAACGCAGCACCGGTTGCCAGATAATGCTCGCGCTGCCAGCCCAGATACAACCAACCAGCATAAGGGCGCTCATATTTAGGAATAGCGCCAGCTTGCCACTTAATATCACTGGGCGTATAGAGCTCTTGCCCGAGATACCAACGGTAACTTGTTTGTTGCTGATTTTGCACCAAATTGTAACTACGCTGCAACCGATAGCCACTGGTGTACAAGCCATCGTCTTTTTTCAACAATAAACTGTCATTATCAATATCCAACGCCCAACGCCCCTGCCCTCGCACCACCACATCGCGCCATTCTCCCCATGATGGCAAGCTAAAATGCTGGCCCTGCATCTCTTCTGCATGCAGCACTGACGCGCCTGAAAAGAGATTCATCAACAAGAAACTAAGCGATACTACAAAACGAACTTTCATAGGAAATTCCAGCAATCTGATTAATCGAGGCCCCAAGCTCAAGTGCGGGCAGCCAAATGCACGGAGTTTAACATTTGCAACACCGCTGCTGCGGTTAACTCGGGGGCTTCGAGCGGAATTAAATGGCTGCCACGAACATACCGCATATTTTCGCCCATTAATTGTTTAGTGCCTTTATCGCCTGCCTGCCTGCATTCCCACGAATCGGTCCCGCCTACAAAGCCCATAGGCACAGGTGGAGGACGTCGCAACAAGCGCCCCATGGTATGCGGCATGGTGTTATAAATCGCGGCCTCTACATCGCGATCAAAGCGCAGTCTGACACCATTTTCTACCGACTCTATACCGGCCTGCATATAGTCATCCAACACCTCGGGTGGCCAGATCGCAAACAATTCCTTGATAGCAAAGTGTTGCCGCGCCGTGGCTAAATCTGCCCATTCAAATTTACGCTTTTGCGCAAAACGCGCTGGCGACACTTTCATTTCCAATTTAAAGAGCTTGATCGTACGCCAGATTAAGGCACGCCAGCCACAAACCAGGGGAGAATCGATGACTACCAGACCACGCACCAGTTCCGGGTGTTTCTGAGCCACCATCAACGATAGCAATCCTCCCAAAGAATGACCCAGCAATAAAACTGGTTCCTGGTATTGCCGCACCAAGGTCTGCCTGACTTCCTCAATCAAATGCGGCCAGCCATCGGTCACTGGAAATGCCGGATCATGCCCTAACCTGTCACTGACACCGATACGATAATCATTACTCAGTAAATCGAGCATCGCTTTATAAGTCATACCGGGAAAACTATTGCCGTGCAAAAAGTGTAATTGAGGCTTATTCATACGCACTAGTAAATAATCGCCCTGTGTCAGACTCAGCTCCATCGGGCGGCAAAGTATCGGGATTAAGCCAGGAAACATCGGAAAACCAATACCGTTTGCGCTGTTGTCGCTGACTAATAACACTTAATGATGAGGCAAAATCGATTTGAATGGCACCCTGTGCATCACTTCTTAGACGAGTTACTCCAAAATCGGCATAGCGCTGCCAGACTGTGGACTTTGGGTGGCGATAACGATTTTGATACGCCATCTGAAACACAGCAATTTGTGGCCGTACTGCGGCAATGAAGGCTGGCGTTGACGAAGTACCACTACCATGATGCGGCACCAGTAGCACCTCAGCACGCAATTGCGCCGCGCTGTAACGCGCTAATAATGTTTGCTCTTGCGCAGCTTCGATATCGCCTGCCAGCAACAAACTGCGCTGGCCATTACTCACGCGCAAAACACAACTCCTGGCATTGGCTTTGTTAGTTTGCGTCAACAAGTCGCCACTGCCAGGATGCAAAAGCTCAAAGCTGACACCATCCCATTGCCAGGATTGCCCAGCCTGGCATGCAAGATGGGCGGGCAAAGGCTGGCGTGCTACAGACTCCGGCAACTTAGCCTGCAATTGGCCTGGAGTGAGCGAGCTACGCAGTTGTCCGACCCGAATTTGTCTGAGTACACTCGCCATTCCGCCGGAATGATCGCTGTCATTGTGCGAGATCATCAGCATATCTAAGGAAGCAATTCCACGTTGCCGCAGATAAGGCAAAATAATACGACTACCGGCATCTTGTGCCGCCAGATAAGCGGGCCCTGTGTCATACAACAAACGATGGTTCGCCGTCTCAAGCAACACTGCCATGCCTTGCCCGACATCGATAAATTGCACACGAAACTGACCGTATAACGGCGTCTTAACTGGCTGAAACAAGAGCGGCAAACAGGCAATAAAACCCAGGTATCGTGCTGGCAAACCGCGCGGAGCCAGCAGGTACAAAACACCCGCCACCGCGAGGGCTAAGCATAATAAATCGGGTGCTGGTGCGATCCAACTGATTACCGGTAAATTAGTGAGTTGGATTATCCCCATCATCAGCCCCTTAAGCACCGCATGGGCTAGCTGCAGACACCAACTGGCAAACGGCAAAGGCAGCAGCACCCCCAATAAGGCAAATGGTGTGACAAGCAGACTAACTAAAGGAATTGCCAAAGCATTGGCCAATGGGCTGATCAGGGAAACTTCGGAAAACAGCAAGATACTCAATGGCAGCATGCCCAAAGTTATCAGATATTGCGCCCGCGCCGCCTGCTTTAGCTCGCGCCAAAGCTTACCAAGGCCAGATCTTACTTCTGACGATGCTGGCTGGCTTCCATATATCAACAATCCGACTGCAGCAAACGATAACCAAAATCCCGCGGCAAGTACTGCCCAGGGGTCGATCAAAACGACCACGGCCAATGCCAGAGCCAGCGTGCGACTGGCAGCAAGATGCCGACCACTTAAGCGACATAAGCCGTAAACCACTAACATAATCAGCGTTCGTTGCGCTGGCACACCAAAGCCAGCGATCGCGGTATAGGCGAAAGCGACAACAATCGCGACCAGTGACTCCAGATATTGCCGGGGCAAATTTAAGCAAAACCTGAAACGGCGGCGTGCGGCCCAACGCCAGATCAAGCCCGCCAGTGTTGCTGCCAGACTGGCCAACATGGTGATGTGCAAACCTGAAATACTAATTAAGTGGCCGATACCACTACGATTAAACAATTGCCACTGTGCTTGTGGAATGCCACGTTGTTCGCCTATCACCAAGGCTACCAGAACCTGGGTATATTCATAACCAGGTAAGCTTGCCTCGATTTTATCGCGCAGTGCCCCACGCAAATTCTGTAATTGAAATTGCCAACCAGGCGTTGCATTCGCAAGCTGTTTAATTTTGTCGCAATGCCCGGGGTGGATAGAGGAACTGACATAGGCACTCGCACGCAGATTTTGCTCGAACAACCATAGCTCATAATCAAAGCCGCCGGGATTTTGTGGCCCATGCGGGCGTCGCAATCGTATAGGCAATTGCCAACGCTGCCCCGCGGCTAAGCGACGCAAATCCAAGCCACATGCAGCCTGGCCATACCAGGCCAGATTCACTTCGACAGCCGACGGCCAGGCGGATTGCAAATCCGCGGGTAAGTTAAGTAATTGAAATTGAAAATGGCGCGCCTGTTCATCGCCACTCGGCAGACTCGTGATGACACCCTGCACCACTAATTCGACTTGTTCAAATTGGCGTGGCAATTCATTGGCAGCATGCAATTGCGCCCGATAGGTCGCCCAACTAAAGCCAGCAAGGTAACAGCAAAGTAAGATGGCTAGGCCTTGCACTAGCCGACCAGAATCTGTCGCGAACTGGCGCGCCGCTGGATTATCCGGCCTCAATTTAACGAACAACGATTTGCTGAGAGTAGCAATTACCAAACAGGCGAGCGCTGCTACAACCAGACTAATTAGCTGCGTCTGCCCCGGCAAAGTAGCCAGACGCTGCAAACTCGCGACACCCAAAACAAAAGTAAGGATGGCGCGCCGCATACTTTAAAGTACCAGGCTAAATTGGAGTCGGGGCAAAGCCTGCAGGCTATTGCGCCGCAACTGGATCGCCAGCTCAGCCTCGGAAATCGCTCTGAGTTGGGCTAATTCGCGTGCGATCCCAGCGAGTTCAGCGGGTCGGTTCAGTGGCGCATGCCCCTGCTGATCTTGCCGCCCTAACCAGGCTGGCGGTATATCCGGGGCATCGGTTTCAATAACGATGGCATGTTCGGGTAAGGACGCCGCCAGACGGCGAATTTGCAGGGCACGGGTAAACGTCATGGCGCCGCCAAAACCCAGCTTAAAATTTAAGTCCAAAAAATGCTGGGCCTGCTGCAGACTGCCGTTAAATGCATGAGCAATCCCACCACTCAGTTTAAAACGCCGCAATTGCTTGAGTACCTGGTCTTGAGCTTTACGCACATGCAGCACCGCTGGCAAATCGAATTCCCGTGCAAGTTTTAATTGCTCAATAAAAAAGTGCTCTTGCTTTTCTTTGAGTGGCGAAACACATAGCGCTGGCACAAAGAAGTCCAGCCCGATCTCACCTATGCCTAAGAAGCGTGGCTGATTGAGCGCCATTAAGCGTTCCACTTGCGCGCGCAAGGTTATCAAAGCCGACTCGTTCGCGGTCGGCACATACATGGGATGTATACCCAGCATAAAAAAACATCGCGAGTCTTGCAGCGCAATTTGTTCAACTCTGTCAAAGTTGACCGGGTGCACCGCGGGTACCACGATAGCACTTACACCTTGCTCTGCCGCCGCCGCAGATTCAAAGGCGGCACCCAAAGGGAATTCACTGGCGTCAAGATGACAATGGGTGTCTATCCACATAATTGCACCTTAGATTGAACGCGGGAATTACGCATGAAAAAATAAGTAAGCCACAAAAATTGCTGCAATCACGCCAGCCAGGTCAGCCAGCAAGCCCAAGGAAATGGCGTAGCGGGTTTTCTTAATCCCAACCGAGCCAAAATACAGTGCCACGATGTAAAAGGTGGTATCTGCCGAACCCTGGAAAATACAGGCCAATCTGCCGACAAAGGAATCCACGCCATACGTCTTCATCACATCGACCATCATGGCGCGCGCGCCGCTGCCACTTAAAGGTCGCATTAATGCGGTTGGCAATGCCGCAGTGAAATCGGTATTGAGGTTAAACTGCGCAAAGACCCAATTAAACCCCTGCACGATTAAACCCAGCACTCCGGAATTACGCAAGACACTGATCGCCACCAACATCCCAACCAGATAAGGGATGATAGTCAACGAGGTTTGTATACCTCCTTTTGCTCCCTCTATAAAGGCATCATAGACATTAATTTGCTTGCGCCAGGCACCAAACAAAAACGCGATAATGATAGAGAGTAGCAACAGATTACTACTTACTTTTGAAAACACCTCAATTTCACTGCGACTCATGTGGCTGGAAATCATCCAGACCAGACCCGCGATAGCTGCCGTCCCGCCACCTAGCCAACTGAGGATGACGCGATCGAATAAATTGATACGCTGTCGTATCGCCACCGCAATTAAGCCGACTACTGTAGCAACATACGTGGCAATCAGACAGGGTATAAAAATATCGGAGGGATCTTTTGCCCCTAAGACCGCACGCTGCGCCATGATTGCCAAGGGTATTAAGGTCAAGCCAGAGGTATGCAAAACTAAAAACATAATCTGTGCATCACTGGCTTCGTCTTTTTTAGGATTTAAACTCTGCAAGCTCTCCATGGCCTTTAAACCAAATGGCGTAGCAGCATTATCCAAGCCCAGTAAGTTGGCAGAAAAATTCATCACCATGTGGCCATTGGCGGGGTGATTGGCGGGCACGCCAGGGAAAATTCGCGCAAAAAATGGCGCAATCAGGCGCGCGACAAAATTAATTGCGCCTGCCTTTTCGCCGATATTCATAAAACCCAGCCACAATGTCATCACCCCTGCCAGTGGCAAGGCAATTTCCATCACTGCGATGCGTGCGGAATCAAAAGTGCCATCAACAATGCGTTTAAAGACTTCAACGTCGCCCAAAAACAAGCACTGAAATAAGGCTGCGACGAAGCCGACAAAAAAGAAACTAAGCCAAAGATAATTCAAAACCATGTGCACGACCTTTTGGGTAATCAGAGCCTGCTAAAGCAAACTTTGCAATATATCATTAAGCACGCGCCCAACCCAAGCATAGCAACCCGCTGATTTAAGCCGAAAATACGAAATATTCGCTTGACTTCACATAATTTACCGTCAACACAAGCTGCTTCACTGCAATTTCGCTCTATACTAAAGCCAGATGCGTTAAACATCAGCTACTTAGGCTAGCCAACTGATCATTTCACTGAGTTTCCAACCGCACTGGGATGCAAGCATGAACAAAGCCAATCGCTACCTCACCATTGCCAAAGTTGAGCCCGGCATGATACTGGCCGACGATTTATTGGATAAGCAAGGGCATATGTTATTGCCAGCTAAAACCGCCCTGAATGCCGCTATGATTACGTCGATTGTGCATCATGGCATACACCACTTATCGATACAGATAGATGCGCTCAGCGCAGACCAAATGCGTCAGGAAAGTGAGGCAAAACTCTCACGACTTGAGCAACTCTTCCGGCTCAGTCGCGATAATCAAACCAATGCGCAACTCCACCACTTGTTGCAAGCCTATCGTCAGGAAATTGCAAAATGAGCCAAGCTACGCCAATTAAAGAAGAAATGCCAGGTTTGCCGCTCGATGACTTGCTTCAGCGTGTCAGAGACTTACCTACCCTGCCTGCCGTCGCCACTGAAATGCTGCGCGACCTCGAAAATGATGAATTAAGCCTGGATGAAATCACCGAGAAAATCGGTTTAGATCATTCGATCTCGGCCAAATTGCTGCGCCTGGCGAACAGTTCTCATTTTGGCTGCAACTCCCGCGTTGTAACACTGCAACAAGCCACCGCCTTGCTTGGCGTGCAAAATGTTAAAAATTTGATACGCACAACTATCATGAGTCAGGCTTTCCCAAAGAAAACCTGCCCCGGTTTCAATTTTCAAGCGTTTTGGCGTCACAGTGTTGCGACGGCGGTGTGCGCCGAACTGATTGCACGTTCGCGTCATATGAAACATGAATTTGCGTTTACTGCTGGCTTACTGCACGACCTTGGACGCTTAGTTCTGGCCTGCTATTTCCCCACTCAATACCAGCAGGTACTGAATTACCAAACCGAACAAGATTGCTTGTTACTCGATGCCGAAACTGCGGTACTTGGTATTACCCACGTTGATGCCGGGCTAGTCTTAGCGCAAACCTGGCATTTTTCGGACGTGGTCTGTGACGCCATTGCCGGCCACCATGATCCGCAACCTGGACATGGCCATGAGTTAGCTGTCGTCATCCATGTCGCCGACGCCATCGCACACGGCCTTGATATGGCAAATGAAGAAAATGAGCTCGTCCCCTTGCTGTCGGCAACGGCTTGGGATACGCTTGGGCTCCAAGCCGCAGAATGTGCAGCGATCTTCCGTGAAACGGAAATGCGTTGTGATGCACTGAATCAGATAGTTAGTTGAACCCTCTATGTACCTGGAAAATACCGAATTACCTGTGGTAGCCGCGTTTTATGAAACTGACTACCGCATTCAAGACATACAATTATTTCGTGACATCGATGACAGCCATCATCAATTGATCGCAAATCACATCAAAGATTGCCCGGTGGTCGCCGCAGAGCGTGGTCAGATCGTCTTAAATGCCAATTTCCCGGTTGCCCGGCTCTACATCGTCTTGAAAGGCAGCCTGGCAATCAGCAAACCTCAGGAAAATCACCTGGCTGCAGAACCTATGAATCAATTTTTACCCGGTGAATGCGTGGGTGAACTTTCGGTACTCGATCAGGATTTGCAGCCCTCGACCATCATCGCCCTCTGTGACAGCGAACTCTTGCTAATTGAAGCTGACTTATTGTGGCAATTAGTCAATCAATCTAATGGCGTGGCGCGCAATCTCTTGCAACTTTTGTCCTTTCGCATACGTGCGGCCAATGCGCAAATCAGAAACCGCCAAAAAGTTGGTGAATTTTACCGTCAAATGTCCATGGTTGATGGTTTAACTGGCTTGCATAATCGAGCATGGCTCAACAGCAACCTGCCAGCGCTTGTCGCTCAAGCGCATACGAACGATACTCCCCTGAGTATCATAATGGTGGACCTGGATCACTTTAAGCGTTTCAATGATGAGCACGGCCATCTGGTCGGCGATGACGCCTTGCAAGCAGCGGCAAAAGTCTTGAATGCGGGTTTGCGCCCCAGTGACTTTGCAGCACGTTACGGCGGCGAAGAAATGATGGTAATCCTACCTGCAACCAGCCATGATGCTGCTTTGGTTGTTGCGCAACGCCTTTGCCAGCGCCTGGCCCAAGCCAGCGTCTTCGTCAATCAAAACAAACCCTTACCTCATATTACCGGCTCTTTCGGCGTTGCCACGCTGGCAGAATTTCAAGATAGCCAAACCCTCATCGAAGTGGCGGATGCCGCCTTGTACCGCGCCAAAGAAGCGGGCCGCAATCAGGTGGCTGCCTGACTGCGATGCGTAAGCACAATTCAGCCTTATAAAGGTCACAGGCAAACAAAAAGGGGCTGTATCAGCCCCTTTTTTACTTGATTTGCAGCGATCAGAAACGATAGCTTAAACCAACACCAGCCACTACCGGACGGAAATCGATCATCGTTTTGCGATCGATACTGCCAGTGGTACTGGTTAAGTCAGATTGCACATCAGCAACGGCAACCGATGCATTGATTACCCAGCGATCCGTCAATTTGTAATTCACGCCCACCTGAGCGGCAATGCCAAATGAATCGGTTAATTTAATACTGGTAGGACCACCCGTTGCAATTTGACTGATAGGCGTGGTTTTGCGATCAATAAACTTAGTGTAGTTTAAACCAACACCAACATAAGGACGCAAACTATCGGTCGCATCACCGAAGGTGTAATTCAAAAACACAGTCGGTGCCATTTGCTTGACTTCGGCAATCACGCCATAAGCTGCCAATGTTCCACGTCCGTAGACTTTATGCTTAGGTGGAATACCGGCGACAAATTCGATACTCCATTTATCGCTTAAGTGACGTGTATAGCCAAACTTAATGGTATTTGCATTACCTACCGTCAAACCAGCAGGTTGCGGCGTCAGAAAAGCGGGGCCATTACTGGTGAAGTCATCAGACTTAGAATGCACGCCTATGTGCAAAAAGCCCAGGCTGACACTGTTCTTACCATCTGTCGCAAAATCGAAAGCCGATGCTGACAAGCTGCAACCGGCTAACAAGGAAGCCAGAACGAAATTCGTTTTTTTCATTATCTGCTCTCCTTATTTTGCCAAAGCTTGTTGAAAGAATGCGCGTGCTGCTGCATTGCAAAACGGTGGCACCAGCGTACCGTGGTATGCACTCGCTACAGCAGTTGCCGGATCTTGTTTCGCGGCCACGGCTGCAGCAATAGTCGCTGCTTTGGATTGCGCAAACCCTGCTTTTGCAATCGCAAATGGATCAGCCGCGCTGGTCGGTGCAGAATCGACGTCTAATACAGCCAAGGCGGCTGCCGGGAAGCCTTTAGCCTGGAAGAAGCCCGCCGTTGCCTGCGTGCTGGCAAAGAATACCGTAGGATCAGCATTACCGCCGCACAACATCACAGGAACATTCGGTACGTAAGTACGCAAGTCATTTTTCACCGCTGCTTTACGGAAAGGATGAGCTGGGGTACAAGCCAAAGGATCAGCCGGATTCGCGTTGCAAGGATTTTTTTGCGCATCAGCTAAAAAACCATTACGGAAGCTGGTTTTGATCAGATTACCATCGCCAAAAAATGCGGCAAAAGCGGGTGTGCTTGGGCCAGGCAAGGAATCTTTCGCGAACATTGCGGTTTGTGGCAATTTACCACTGGCATACAAATCGTTGATGGAAACACTAGGCATCAGGCTTTCTATGCTGGCGGCGTATTTATCTTCATACAATTCGTTGGGATTGGTGTACAAACCACCATAGGATTTTTGCCAACTGGTCGCAACCAATGGCAAGAAAGCTGTACCGCCTAAATTCGGGCTACCTGCGAAAATTGCATCGCCCAGCAAAGACATTGCGTAAGGACCCGACATACCGGCGACCGCGCTGACTTTAAATTCCGACGCGTAAGTCGTTTGCATCGCACGTTGCGTTGCCAGTGCGACATAACCACCTTGCGAATAGCCTGCCAACACCAATTTACCCGAATCTTGCGCGCCAATCGAGCCAAATGCTTTACGTGCTGCACGCAAAGAATCCACCATATCATTGGCTTGTTGCTCAGCATTCAGATATGGATGGTAAGTCAGCGAGGAGGTGTCGTAACCCGCATAATTCGGGGCAACAACGATAAAGCCTTGCGCTGCATACATAGCGGCAACCAATGAAGCCTCTGCCGTATCACGCATATTCGACATATTGAAATTTTTGTCGGTGGTCGTACCGTGCGCATACAACAACACTGGACGTGGACCTGCACAAGCTGGATCAGAACCAGAAGGCACAATAATTGCGCCAGTTGCATCGGTCGCTTCGTTTTTACCACCCACGGTTGTGTACTTCATGTAGTACATCGTGATTTCGCACTTTGGATTACCTGTGATCTGGGTCAGACCTGGCTTACCAGCATCCAGGCTGGCTTTGAAAATTGCTGGATCAAGCTTAGTTAAAGCAGGACCATGTGCTTGCGGTACTGGCACCAAAATAGGTGGATTGGCAATCAAGGTACCACGCGCTGGTGTGTTATCAATGACCGGACCCGGACTATTACTACCGCCACCGCCACAGGCACTGAGTAAGACCACTGACATTGCGCTCAGTGGCAACAGGGAATATCGCATAAACGTCTCCTTTTTGGATTTTAATAGCAGTTTCGAATTTACTCTTAACAAAAAGCATCAAAACGTGGGACTAAGTATCTCACTGGACAATATGAGTGAATAGCGTTAATACTAGTTCTAGAGGAATTACTCTTAAATTTTCAACGAGCATTGCAGCATAAAACAAATTTTGTTTAGCAAATATCAAAAATTAAATAATTACCAACCGATATTCATTTTGTTGTCACATTGTTTCCATATTACAAGATTATGACACAAGTATACGCTTTTTCATAACCTATACCCTAGTACACCTCCGACGAAGCATAACAATACCCTTAAAAAGCAGACGTTTCTTATCGTAATCAGTATCCATAACAGCAATACCAGTTAAAGCTACCGATCATGCCATTTTGGCACTTTGTTGCATTTTCTCCATATTGAACAGCCAAGCTGCCTCAAATACTGTCTTATTATTGCTACAGGAAAAATTGGACGCGAAAGGTCAGCAATTAGCGCCAGCCCCTGGGCTAATGGCTATCCTTCATTATTTCGAACAACAGACTCAGCTCAGGTTTGAGCCGCACTGAATGTCATGGAACCGCGCCCAATTTTTCGCCATGAATGATGAAGGCGTCTTGTTTGGGCTATCCAAATCTGCACAACGCTTATTGCATTTTGATTACTCTCTAGCCGTCACTGAGGAAAAAATTTGAGCCATCATCTATGGCAAGCAGGCCAGCGACTATCATCACCTCAATGATTTGCGTGGCAAACATTGAGTATAGACTGCGGCTTTAGTCATGGCATGGCATTCGAAGAAGCCAGGCAAAAACGCTACGTTGAAGTTCAGGACGATTCTGCTTCAGAGTCAGCGCGTTTTCGGAAACTGCGTACGGGCCGTAGCGAACTTATGCTTTGACCAGTCAGGCATTTAACGACCAGTACCGAGGTTGAAAAATATTTACAACTGACTTTAATTCCTGGCTTTTAGGCTCCCGAATTGAATCCACGTCATTTCGACGTTTCAACGTGCCCCATATTTTATGACACACTGCACTTTGCGGTTGCGAAGGGCAAATACAGTCGGGAACTCAAGCATTTGCATACTGCGATATGACAAGGGCGAAAAACGCCCAATTGGACAAACTACTGGTCAACTTTAATTAAAACGAACGTATGCAAAAACACCCTGGAGATTTAGGGCAAGCCCCAATCTGCATAAGCGCAACAATCCGACGATTTCATTTCATGTTTAAGTCGGGCAAGCGTTGGGCTAAATTCGAACCGCTAACTCCACCAATTTTTTCAAATTTGCCACCCATGATCGCTTCCAGTTTTTGCAATCGGTCCTGAGGTGCGGGATGCGTCGAAAACATTAATTCGAAACCATTGTCAGTGGCACTTTGCGCTTGCAAGGTTTGTAAAACCGCTGGCAAACCATACGGATCAAAACCAGCACGAGCAGCGATTTTCACACCTTCACTGTCCGCCTCGAATTCATCACTCTTATCCAAACCCTTGGCCAGTATTTCCTTAGCCAGATTTCCAATAACCTCCTTAGCTAAAGGATTTGCCCCCGAACTGGCTTCGTAAATATCTTTTCCCGTGGATAGCAAGGCATTTTTTTTCATCGCATTCAAATGGTGTTTTTGCACCACGTGGGCGATTTCATGCGCCAAGACACCCGCTAGTTCAGCTTCCGTTTTTATCCGTAACAATAAACCCTTGGTAATTAAAATATTCCCACCCGGGGTTGCGAACGCATTAAACCCTGTATCGTCCAACACACCGAAGGTCCAGGGCAAGTCGGGTCGGCTGGTTTGCAAGGCCAACCATAATCCCAATTGATTGACATAACTCTGTATCGCTGAATTATTCAGCAAAGGTTTCGCGCCTAACAAGGTGGCAGCAAAAGTCTGCCCCATTGCTATTTCATCGGATTCGCTGGGACCTGTGGTTGCTTTAACGACTTTTGTGGCGAGATCAAATAACTTATTAAACTGGGCATTGGCATCGGCGCTCAGTAAAGTTGCGGAAGCCAGACTCACTAACAATAATTGACGCATACTGTCCTCTCAACGATTAGATTCAGTTTCAGTTATGTTGCGTGCATTGAGCTTAGTTAAGCGAGCGTACTCATTAGCAGTTTGTTTGTTTGCAGCAAAACTCTGCATTTTCTGAAACTCACTAAAGTTTACCTGGGCATTTTGTATATCTTCCTTACTCAATCCTTTTACCCCCGTCCCCACACTCCCACTGGTGGTAGTTCGCCCCCCTGCTAACAAATTCCCAACAACATTGGGGCTGGCGCTGCGCCCAGTGTTTTGAGTGAGACTTGCGGCTTCGACACGCAAGTGAAACATCTGAACCCAACCCAATTGCCCTTGTCCGGTTTTAACCTGAGCCCAGGCACCATTTCGCTGTAATAATTCCAGTTTGGTCTGATTCATTAAGCTGGCCAATTTTGCCGCATCCAGCATGGCTTGCTCATACAAGTCGGTATTGCGATTGGTGTAGGCGGATTCCGCATGCGCCAGACCCGTCATCACGCAACCTGAAAGTGCAATAATAATCGCAAGCTTGCGACCACATCCTGAACTTAAGCTAATCCTCGTGTTGAGCATGGGTTTTCCTTATAGGTTCAAATAACTCGACTCTGGCTGTGCGGCCTTTTACCGTAAAACTGCCGTGTGCTACAAATTCGTAGCGCTGTGCATCGGCCAATTCACGTGTTTCACTTGTAAGCAGAATTCGGGCAACGCCTTTGGTCAGCCCCTCGACCCGACTCGCCAGATTAACTGTATCGCCTATCGCAGTATAGTCAAGCTTGCGCGCTGCACCGATAAATCCAACGACGGCATCACCGGTATGTATGCCGATTCCTATATCAAAGTTTGTCAGAGACTCATACTGCAAAGCAATTTGCTGTTTAAATTCTTGCAACCCTTGCTCCATTTCAAGAGCACAAGCGATGGCACGATTGACCTGATCCTGGTCGTCTACGGGTGCCCCCCAAAACGCCATAATACAATCACCGATAAATTTATCCAGCGTCCCGCCATGTCGCCAAATTATTTCAACTTGCTTTTCATAATACCGGTTTAATAGCGCCACAACATCAACCGCTTTGCGTTCCTCAGCAAGCTGGGTAAAGCCCCGGATATCTGAAAAAAGCACCGTAATTTGTTTTTGCTGACCAGACAAACTCTCAATAGTCGCGCCATGATCGACGATGGTTTTGACCACGGCAGGATTCAGAAATCGGCTAAACAAGGTGACGGCACGATCACGACTGCGTCGCTCTCGCAAATAGGCCAGACCCGCCACCATCGCATAATTGAGCCAGACAATAAATAAGCCAGCACTGACCCACAGTATGCGGTTTCTTAAAAGTAAATAATACGCCACCAAAAAAAACAACACGGATGCCCCGAGCAAGCCCGAGGCAATTAACGACATCGATACAGCGCGTTGAAATGAAAAGTTAACGGCGACAATGAGAGCGAGCGCAATAAGCAAGCCCCAGTATTCAGGCAAAGGCAGCAGGTAATTTTTATTCTTTAAGTTATCCAAAGCCAAGGCTAAGATATCAACTCCAGGGTAGCCGTGATTTACTGGCGTCAGGTGATAATCAAATGCGCCGGTCGCCGAAGAACCCAGAACAATAAATTTTTTCTGAAATACTCCCTTTAGCTGTTGCAATTGCGCCTCATCAAACTGCCCACGCTGCTCAGTTAACAGCTTAAACAACTGCCCATAAGAAATATGCTGGTGAGCTTTATTCGACCAGCGCAGATAAAAGCTCGCCGCATTCGGCAAGTCATAGTTGAGCGACTCCATGACGCGACGGCTCAATGAGGGTACGTCCACGCCCTGTATGCGCAGACTCAACAAACTGCGACGCATCACTCCATCAACATCATATAAACCATTCACTAATCCCAACCGCCAGCAAGCCGGGTTGATCGCCATGGGAAGTTGCAGTTGTTCGTAGAAATTCTGGTGGGTCGTAGCAGGTATCGCAAAAGCGCGAAGCACATCGCGATGATTTAATTCGCGCTGTTCGCGATTGCTCACTTGCAGTGTTTGTAAAAATATCTGAGGCTGATCACAAATTTCCTGACTCAGAAAATGATCGCTTTTAGGGTGGGCCTTATCGATTTCATGAAAATTCAGATCAAATAGCAAAGCACGCGGCTTAAATTCAGCCAAGGCCTGAAGCAGATTTGCATGCACTTCGCGGCGCCAAACCCAGAGCCCAGCCAACTCTTGCATTACTGTCATACTTTGATCATCAATGTCGATCACCAGAATATCAACATCAGGCTGATACTGCTTAGCCTGCTGACGTAACATCGCATCCAAAAACCGATAATCGAAAACACGCAAATTATGCGTAAAATTAAGATCGATGCTGTAGAGTAGCAATAACAATGTCCCCAGAAACCAACTGAGGTGCTTATATAGAAAGCGCTTGTAAGTTAAGCTTGTTGTCTTGTCCACGTTAGGCTCACCCGATGCTTATCTGGTGGTTTTACGCAGCTTGACACAACTCGTCAATACTGAGCGAAGTAATTGGGGTTAAGCGGCAACATTAACTGTGCAATTCTAATCTGGCCTTTTCCAAATCGCAGGCAGCCTGGTGATAGATCACATCTTGCCAACTAATTAGTCTCAACTCCCCCGCGGCATCCTCAACTAAAGCGGATAAACTCTCTACCCAATCCCCATCGTTGCAATACATGATGCCACCTATATCGCGAATTTCAGGCTTATGGATATGCCCGCAAATTACGCCATCCAAGCCTTTACGCCTAGCTTCATCTGCCAGAGCATCTTCAAAACGCGTAATATAACTAACCGCATTTTTAACTTTTAATTTGAGGTATTGCGATAGCGACCAATACGGCAAACCGACGCGAGCGCGCCAGTTATTGTAAATCTGATTAAATTTGAGAATTACGGTGTACAAGCTATCACCCAGGTAGGCCAGCCATTTTGCACAGGCTATGACTCCATCGAATCGATCGCCATGCAATACCAGCATACGTTTGCCATCTGCCGTAGTATGCACCAATTCATCCCGGACTTTAATACCGCCAAAGTCGAGATCAATAAATTGACGTATAGCCTCGTCGTGATTACCGGGGACGAAAATCACGTTCGTCCCTTTTTTCGCTTTTTTGAGTACGGTCTGCACGACATTGTTGTGGGTTTGATCCCAATACCAACGTCGCTTTAACTGCCAGCCATCGATAATATCGCCAACCAAGTACAAGGTTTCCGATTCGGTTGCACGCAGAAACTCAAGTAGTTTGCTAGCTTGACAGCCACTTGTCCCGAGATGCAAATCCGAAATCCAAATCGTTCTGAAACGCGCCACATTTTTTTTACCAGTTTGTATCATTGCGGGACTCAGAAATGCATCAGCGGGTTTCATCGCTCACTCCGTGGTGTTGTAGTGACGAGCATAACGTTTATCAAGATTCGCCAAAGGCAGCATGACAAATAAATCTGCGCTATGAAAATCAGGGTCCCAGGCTGGTTCACCACCGACCCAGGCGCCGGCTCGCAAATAGCCTTTCAGCAAAGGTGGGATTCTGGCTTCAGTACCCTGTTCTTCAACGTCACCAAACGGGAAAGCCAGTCTGGGGGTCACGCGGTATTCCAACGGAGCAAACTCATGCTCACTCAACCCTCGAAATATCGCTGCGGCGTTTTGCCCACCATCTGACAAACTGATGCTCGCGCACCCTATCAAATGAGTGCAACGTTCACGACGCATGTAGGCGGCAATACCTGCCCACAACATCATAATCACCGCACCACTGCGATAATCAGGATGTATGCATGCGCGCCCTGCTTCAGCAATGCCTTGACGTATATGTTGCAAGCGTGACAGATCGAATTCGGTTTCCGAGTAATACCGACCTATTTCACGAGCAGCATTTGGCCCGAGTATCCGATAAGTACCGACCACTTTGAGTGTTTTACTATCTCGCACAATCAGGTGATCACAGTAATCGTCAAATTCATCTTTATCCAAACCATCCGCATTGGCCAAAGCAGTCAAGCCCATGGTTTCAATGAATACCTTATAGCGCAGACGCTGTACCTCGTTAACTTCTTCCGGAGTGGTTGCAATGGACAAACTTAATTTATTAAAGCTTGGATTCGCATCTGCAGGTAGGCTGAGTAATCGCATGCAAGGTCCTTAAAACGTAAAATAAGGCGTAAATTTAGAACCGGAACAATTTATATCTTTTGTATCCGACCCCATGCAGATTAAGCAGTGATTACTTCAGCAAGATGACAAGTCGATGGCAATATGATGACATCCCAAAAAACAACAATCCCCGCGATAAAATCCCGCGGGGATGAGCAAAAATAAGGATCAGAGTTGACGCATGCCACCCGGCAAGTACAGTCACTCACCTGGCGATATGCATTACCTCAGGCTTCATTTTTCTTTCTTAGGGCGTCCCGCCTTCAAGGCTGGCAACTCGGCAATCATTTTTTTCAGCGTGGCGTTATCGGTTTTATTCAATAAGGCCAGGCCTATGCGCAATAACTGGCTCTTCTTGACCTCAATACCCGCTTTCAGGCAATTCTTTTTAACCACACTTAAAACCGCATATTCACCTTCTGGCATGGTAAAACTATCGCGCACCAATTTCGGTTTCTTTTGTTTTTCCTCAGGCATGGCAGCGACCGCTGTTTTTTTCACGGCGACTTGCGTAGTCTTACCACGACTAGCGGGTTTCACCGCAGCTTCTGCTTTATGCGTAATCGCAGTAGTCGTCTTTACCGGCGTTCGTTTGATTGTGGCGGCGCTACTTGTCGCCAGATTCTTTTTACTCGCTATCGCTACCATTTAAGCCTCCAAAGAATATCTACGAAAATCAAGTGCTCAGAATTTCCAGAGTTTTAACTGGCTAAAACTCTGGTCTCGCTGAAAAACTGCTAAATCATTTAAGTTTGCCTGCACCAATGAGGCTAACCTACCAGCCTTTAATGACCATGGTGTGAATTTTCACGCTACACAAATGATTAGTTTCTTTGATTATCGGCGTACCGGCGAATTAAGCTGGTAAATTGGAGGCTAAGGTTGGAGGATAACGCCGCTGAAAGAAAAAAGCTGCGATTGTCAGCACAAAAGTAGTTAGCGTAGTCAGTATCAATATCAGGTAAAACAACACGCGTTCCGGAGAAATTCCCAACAAATTATGAGGAACGAGGACGGCACTCACAACGATACCAGACAACAAAGACAGCAGTACGACCCATCCATACCAGACAAGTCGACGCTGTTCCAACCCGAGATCATGATGTGACAAGTCGGTGCTATATCTTGCTGGCCTGAATTCTGAGTAGGCATACCAGCAAATAAACAAGACACCAAACACACTACTTGCATGTTGCAGTAATTTATAAAGTGGCAGTCGCAATACCACAGGTGTGTTTAGCAGCGGGAAATAATCGCTAGCCCACCCGTGAAAATGGGTAAAACCATCCCACGCCACGTGTGTCATGCTACCCACGGCAAGTGACGCCAGCACCAGGCCATAATGTTTATATCGATTCTCGATAAGTACATCAATTTGCGGTCGCAGCCTAGCCCGTATCAATGCAGGACTAAACCAATGTAACATCGGCCAAAGTCGACAAACAAGTAAATAAACCAGTGCGCCCAAGGGCAGACAATACATCAAGAAACCACGCCATGTATGCGCGGCACTGGCAAATTGAAAAGCCCCTGCATAATAAAAGAGATCAGGCGCGAGACTCCCTATGCAGAGCGCCAGCAAATGACTTTTACGCCGACTCAGTAAATACACAGGCAACACTGCGGCTGGGTGCGCAAAAGTCCAGGGCATGACTCGATTTCCCTTAAAACCGGATAAATTATTTTTTCAGTTTATTGCTTAGACTGGCATGAGGTCTACACACTAATCGTCAATTTTGAGCTGGTTACCCGAGAATTTTTCACCTGAACGGATTCACTTTGATACCTGTGTTTCAGACTGATCACTTTTTATTTCTTCAGGTAAGGCTGTCATCCAATCGGACGCTGTGCAACTCGTCCACTTCGCCTTCGCCACATAGAACAGGGCAGCCTGTTTTCGCGACAAATGTAAAAATGAAGGTTGCTGTATTAAGTTAACACTGCCATTACTGACGAAAAATTCTGCAGTAAATCGTGGATATGCCATCACCAAGCCACCACTAACAAAGGAAACATCTTCGGGCTTGATAATTTCAGCGACTGACTCTTCACTGGCTCCCGTGCTGACATTGCTTAACTTTTGCTTAATCTTTTCAAACTGCTCGCGCTCTGCCATCGTTTCTCGTGCCGAATTTAATTTACGCAAAATTCCAAATGGATTGGTTCCTATATCGATGAGCGAACTTATTTGATTCAACGATGGATTATTGGCAATCTCGACGATACTGCGCCAGGTCGATTTTCCTGAAAACTGCAACTGCACTTGCGTAGCACTGATGGCTCGACTCAGTAAGCTATCTGCCCATAGCCCTGCGTCTTTTCCCCAATGGTATTGCGTTGCCGTCGTATAACCACGGCAACTATAAAATGCTAAGGCATCGCGCTTACTCAAGGTACCAAATAGTTTTTTATCGATGAACACTAAAGCTCCGACTTCACCTTCAGTGAACGCGACATAGGAAATCTGTCGGCCACTACTGTCCAGCATTTCAAAACGCTCCATGACGGCTTCTGGCGGCACCGTAGTTATCACGTTGCGTGCAATCGACTCCTGATTCACCGTCATGCTATTGAGCGGTGACTCACTTTGCTTTGCATAAACCGTCGTAGTTAGGGGCAAGGCCAGCAACAACGCAGAAATTGGGATTAATTTAGACACTCGCATACATAACCTGGTTCGTTAATTGCAGCAATGCTAACCGCTAATTTCATCAACTTGTAAAAAATGCTGTAACAAGGATTAACTTCTTCAAGTCGTCAATCAATAGGCAGACCTGATACTGGCTTAATTTCTTCCATACATATCATGGACCGCAAAGAAGCCACGCCTGGAACTTGCATTAATGTATCCGTTAAGAATTGCGACAAACTTTTGAGATCAGCGGCAACGACTTTCAAAATGTAATCAAAATCACCGGAGATCGTATGACACTCAATAATATTAGGAAATGATTTGAGGTTTTTCTCAACTTCCCTGACATTTCGAAACTGTTCGCGGTCTAGCGACAGGTTCACAAAAGCCATAACGCCTAGACCTATCGCTTCAGGACTTACCTGTGCGACATAGTTACGTATGATGTTTTGCTCTTCGAGCGCACGCACCCGGCGTAAAGTTTGCGGCGCAGACAAATGTATGCGTTCAGACAAGTGCAAATTACTCAAGCGACCATCCTCTTGCAAGTACCTCAAAATATTTTTATCGTAAGCATCCATAATTCAATATATTTTACGCAATCGCACAATACGGAAATATTTTTATACATTTCAATTTTTTATGCAATTTAATTTCACCAATTAAGCATTTTACTTAAAACTTAGCAACTTAATTAATTCACTCTGAAGCTAAAATATCTCCTATACCGCTCAATTTATTAGCAGGGTATGTTGCGAAATAAGCCTGGCGCAAGTGACTTAACACTTGGCATTGCCAGCCTGATTTCGCAAGATCCTCTGCCGGTATGTCCAAAGACTATTCAAGGAGATCACTATGGTTACGTATATTGGTACGCGCGATATGCAAGCGCATTTACAAAAACAAGGTGTAGAGAATGCCATCGCCAAGATGGCTGAAATGATACGTGATGATTATTTGCGTTGGGACGCCTTCGATAAATCCGCACGCGTGGCCAGCCATTCGGAGGTCGGTGTTATCGAGTTAATGCCAACCTCAGATGGCCAGCGTTATAGCTTTAAATATGTGAATGGCCACCCTAAAAACACTCAGGAAGGCTTACTCACGGTCACTGCCTTTGGTGTGCTGGCTGACGTTGAGACTGGTTACCCACGGGTCCTGTCGGAATTGACCTTGACCACGGCTATTCGCACTGCCGCGACATCCGCACTGGCAGCCAAATACATGGCCAGAGCTAACTCAAAAAGCATGGCCTTAATCGGCAATGGCGCACAGAGTGAATTCCAGGCGCTAGCCTTCTACGCCTTATTAGGCATTAAGGAGTTCCGCCTTTATGATATCGACCCGTCTGCCACGACCAAATTAATTAAAAATTTAAGCCGCTACCCCCAGTTAAAGCTGATCGCCGCCAAGTCAACGTCTGAAGCAGTACGGGGTGCTGATATTGTCACCACAGTCACTGCTGACAAAACCAACGCCACGATACTGACGCCTGAAATGATAGAACCTGGTATGCACATCAATGGTGTAGGCGGCGATTGCCCAGGCAAAACCGAGTTACATCGCGATATTGTGAAAAATGCCCGCGTAGTTGTCGAGTTTGAGGCACAATCGCGGATTGAAGGCGAAGTCCAGCAAATGCCAGCCGATTTTCCAGTCACAGAATTCTGGCAAATCGTCAAAGGTCAGGTTCAGGGCCGCACTTCGGATACCGAAGTTACTTTGTTTGACTCAGTGGGTTTTGCTTTGGAAGATTTTTCCGCCATGCGTTACATTGAAAAACACGTGGTTCAAGCTAATTCAACTATGTTAGATCTGGTACCCGAACTACTAAATCCTAAAGATTTGTTTGGCATGGGCATGGCCAAAGTCACCCAGCCTAACAAACAGGTAAGCGCTGAAAAAACAATTATTCCTATTACCCCTTAATTAAAAAAGGAAGCAGCAGTAACAGCATGAAGACCATTTCCTTAATTGGCGCACCAACCGATGTCGGTGCAAGTGTTCGCGGCGCAGGCATGGGGCCTGATGCACTACGTGTGGCGGGCTTAATTGAAGCTTTAGAAGCACGGAATTTACGCGTGGCAGATCGGGGCAATTTACATGGCCCGGCGAATCCCTGGCAACAACCTGTCAATGGCTTGCGTCATCTGCGTGAAGCAATTGACTGGAACCAGGCTGTTTATGATGCAGTTAGTGCCGCGTTCAATGAACAACACTTCCCAATTATGATGGGTGGCGACCACTGTCTCGCCATTGGCTCTATCAGTGCGGTTGCTGCACATTGCCGGCGTCAGGGTAAGAAATTACGCGTCTTATGGTTTGATGCACATGCTGATAGTAATTTATCCAGCATTAGTCCAACCGGCAATATTCATGGCATGCCAGTCGCCTGCCTGATGGGACATGGGCCCGAGCAACTAATCGGCTATAGTGGCGTTACACCAGCTTTAAATCCCACCGAAATTCGTTTAATCGGCATACGCAGCGTCGACGATGGTGAAAAGCGTTTCATACATGATATGAATATGCAAGTCTATGATATGCGCTATATCGACGAGTATGGTATGCGCAATGTCATGAATTCCGCTCTAGCGGGTTTGGATGCCAACACCCATATCCACGTCAGCTTCGACCTCGACTTCCTCGATCCTGGCATTGCACCCGGTGTAGGTACTGCCGTATTAGGGGGGCCAAGCTACCGTGAAGCGCAGCTTTGTATGGAAATGATAGCCGATACCGGTTTGATGGGTTCACTCGACGTCGTTGAGTTAAACCCCGCTTTAGACTTACGCAATCAGACAGCGGCTCTTGCTGTGGATTTAATTGAAAGTTTGTTTGGCAAATCCACCCTGGTTCGCTTATGAGGCCAGGCTGGCCATTGCCAATCCGAAGGTAATGCATTGCCCTTCAGAGCAAAAAAATTTTCAAATAAAAAAACAGGCCGCATTTTGCGGCCTGTTTTTTATTCATCGTTTGCCGGGAGCTGGAGCCGCCCCTAAAACCTGGTACTTGGATTCATTTTGCTGACGCATCATTTTGGTCAGCATTTCATACTCACTGGAGTTGCGCAAATTCAGATTCACCAGATAGGTTTCAGTTGCCTTTCTCCAGGCGTCTTCCCTGAGCTTAACGGTTTCAGCGGATTTTGCTGCTGAGGCTGAAACATCGGTATAAACCTTAGTCATTAACTGCTGAGATTGCTCCGCCTCCTGGTCAGTAAATAAACTCGCTATGTGCTTAGGCACTCGTGAACCCGGTGGTAAAGCCGCGTTGAATTGTTCAACAAATTGGTTAAAACAGGTTTGCCAGGTACTTAACTCTTCGGCGACCACTTTAATTTCTTTACGGCTGGCGGATGATTCCGGGATATTCGGTTGCGTACATTTCAAACTCAAATCGTCTCCACGATAATTTTGGGTATACAGCTGTATCTCGGCGTGCTTTTCTTTACGGCTTGCAATCAGTTTTTGAAAACCTTTGGCCCGTGAATTACCAGCCGCAGCGGCTTGATCAAAATAGGTTTGGGCTTTTTGCAGGTCAGGTGGAGTACCGTCACCGAACCAATACATTTCACCTAAGCTTTGTTGCGCATCGATATTGCCATTCTTTGCCAATTCCTGAAATGCCGCCATGGCTGCTGCAAAGTTTTTTTGCTCCAACAATTTGTTAGCTTCCTGCAAACTCGTAGCCCCAGCCTGATTTATACAAAAAACAAGAGCAAGCATCAAACCTTTTCGTAACATAGTATCCTCCATTTAAGTGCATTAAATTGTCGCCGTACTAGTAAACCGCTATATCGTAATTGGACGTATTGTTATGCTACAAAAATAACAATTAGGATACCGTTCGTCAAACAAAAAAGCCCAGATAAAAGTCTGGGCTTCTCAAATTACAACAAATTACTCTGTTGCCTTAACCATATCTTCCAAGACCTTTTTAGCATCACCAAACACCATCATGGTTTTATCCATGTAAAACAATTCGTTATCCAGCCCCGCATAACCTGAAGCCATCGAACGCTTATTCACGATCACGGTTTTGGCTTTATAGGCTTCCAGAATTGGCATGCCCGCAATTGGCGATTTGGGATCTTTAGCGGCAGGATTGACCACGTCATTGGCGCCCAACACCAAAACCACGTCAGCTTGACCAAACTCGCTATTGATGTCTTCCATCTCAAACACCTGGTCATACGGCACTTCAGCTTCAGCCAGCAACACATTCATATGACCTGGCATACGACCTGCGACAGGGTGAATCGCGTACTTCACACTGACACCTTTGTGAGTGAGCTTCTCAGTTAACTCTTTCAAAGCGTGCTGGGCCCGGGCCACTGCCAAACCATAGCCAGGGACGATAATCACGGTTTCAGCATTACCCAACAAGAACGCGACATCATCCGGCGAACCTGACTTAACATTGCGTTGTTGCTGAGTGCCCGATGCAGCTGTCGCCGCTTCGCCACCAAAGCCACCTAAAATGACGTTGAAGAAGGAGCGATTCATGGCTTTACACATGATGTAAGACAAGATCGCACCCGACGAACCCACCAGTGAACCAGCGATAATCAACATCGAGTTATTGAGGGAAAAACCAATACCCGCCGCAGCCCAACCCGAATAACTATTCAACATCGACACCACCACCGGCATATCAGCACCACCGATAGGGATGATGATCAACACACCCAGGATAAAGGCTAAGGCGGTCATGATCACGAAAGGCGTCCAGCTTTGAGTAAAGCAAAAGGCTATCCCCAAACCCAGCATCGCCAGTGCCAGCACTAAATTTAACTGATGCTGGCCAGCAAACACCACTGGGGCGCCCTGGAACAAACGGAATTTATACTTGCCCGATAACTTACCAAAGGCAATTACCGAACCTGAGAACGTAATCGCGCCAACAAAGGTGCCGATAAACAGCTCCAGTCGATTCCCAAATGGAATTTCTTGCCCCACTGCGGTAATGTTGAAGACCCAGGGCTCGGCCACTACAGCCACCGCAATACACACCGCTGCCATACCAATCAGCGAGTGCATCGCCGCGACCAATTCAGGCATCTTGGTCATTTCTACCCGTTTGGCCAAGGTTGCCCCGATACCCCCACCGACGATCAAGCCCACGGCAATTAAGCCATAACCCAGCCCCGCGCCATTGCTTTGCGATTTAAGTTTGACGATCAAGGCCAGCGTGGTCAAGACAGCGATCACCATGCCAGCCATACCAAAACTATTGCCACGTCTTGCGGTCGAAGGATGAGACAAGCCTTTCAAGGCTTGTATAAAGCAAACCGAGGCAACTAAATACAGTAACACCACCAGATTCATGCTCATTATTTCGTCTCCTTTGCAGCTGCTTTGGAGTCTTTTTTCTTGAACATTTCCAGCATGCGTTGGGTTACCAGAAAGCCACCAAACACATTCACCGCCGCTAAAGCCACGGCAATCGTACCCATAATTTGCGCCAGCAAACCTTCCGTTAAACCTGCGGCCAACATCGCACCGACGATGATGATCGCAGAAACCGCATTAGTCACCGCCATTAAAGGCGTATGCAATGCGGGGGTAACGGTCCAGACAACGTGATAGCCAACATAAATCGCTAAAATAAAAATGATCAGGTTGGTCAGAGTATGACTAACTTCCATGAGATCCTCGTAATTGGGGGTGGAGCTGACTCCACTATTCTTTCAGACTGGTAATCTGATTTTTGTTATTCACGAACACAACTTTGGGTTTGTAGTTACGCGCTTCTTCTTCAGTCATTGCGCCATAAGTACAAATGATCATCAAATCACCGAGTTGGACCCGGCGTGCTGCAGCGCCATTGAGCGAAATTTCACCACTGCCGCGCTTGCCTTTAATGGCGTAAGTGGAAAAACGCTCACCGTTATTCACGTTGTATAACTCAATTTGTTCATTTTCGATAATCCCGGCTGCATCTAATAAATCTTCATCGATGCCGCAGGAACCTTCGTAATGCAAATCGCATTGAGTTACAGAAGCACGGTGAATTTTGGCGCGGAGCATATTGCGATACATAGTTGTTTCTTTCTAAATCAAAATCAGATTACGACTAAGCGGCACTGGTCCTGTGCCTGTGCACGCTACCTTAGCGCTGATTCACCGTACCTTGTGTACACATCAGCGTCGCCGCAACGATTTCATCCTCGCGATTAATGATCAGCTTACCCTCTTTATCAATAATCAACTTTAAGAAATCCAGTACGTTGCGTGCGTACAAGGCAGAAGCGTCGGCCGCGACTAAGGTCGCCAGATTCGGCTCGCCTATGATGTGTACCCCATATTTGGTAACAGTTTTACCAAGCTCTGAGAGTGGGCAATTGCCACCTTGTTCAACTGCCATATCGACAATCACCGAACCCGGTTTCATTGCCTTGACAGTGTCTTCAGAGATCAGCACGGGTGCTTTACGACCCGGTATCAGCGCTGTAGTGATAATAATGTCAGCTAGTTTTGCCCGTTCATGCACTAATGCAGCTTGTCTTTGCATCCAGGCTGCTGGCATGGGGCGGGCATAACCACCTGAACCTTGAGCGATTTCTCTTTCCTCATCGGTTTCATAAGGAACATCGATAAATTTCGCACCCAGTGATTCTACCTGTTCTTTGACCGGAGGGCGAACATCCGATGCTTCAATCACGGCGCCCAGGCGTTTTGCGGTAGCAATAGCTTGCAATCCTGCTACGCCTACCCCCATAATTAAGACCCGCGCTGCTTTGACCGTACCAGCAGCCGTCATCAACATCGGCATAAAGCGCTGGTAGGTATTGGCCGCCAGCATCACCGCTTTATAGCCCGCAATATTCGCTTGTGACGACAAGACATCCATGGATTGCGCCCGCGTGATACGCGGTGCGGCTTCTAAGGCATAGGCGGTCAGCCCATGTTGCGCCATGGCTTGCAGATTGTCCTGATCGAAGGGATTGAGCATGCCCACTAAGGTGGTTGATGCGGGCATTAATTGGCGCTCTTCGGCATTGGGGGCGCGCACTTTTAACACCAAATCGGCGCTAAAAGCAGTGGCAGCGTCAACAATTTCTGCACCTGCCGCCTGAAATGCCTCATCGGTAATACTTGAGGCCAGTCCCGCCCCCGCTTGCACCACAAGCAGGTGTTTGGCGGCGACGTACTTCTTGACCGTTTCCGGAGTCGCCGCTACACGCGTCTCGCCGGGCCGGGTCTCGGCCGGAATGCCGATTCTCATAGATAAACTCCTGAAGGGTAGTAATAAAATCTTTACGAATCTGTCTACACCGCATCATCACCGCAACCAGCCAGTGTCCTGCGACATAGCATGCTTACTGCAATCTTACAAGCCGATTTCGACACCCATATTACACGGAAATTAATTGCCGCAACAACCATCAAATTTATCTGTTCTGTGTGTCGTTTTTGTTGATGAAACCGTACTTACGGCGATGTGTTACAAGTCAAACCCTGTCAAGAACCCAATATATTTCAATGACTTAGATCATTTTACCTAAAATAAAAGGGCTACATTTTCTGTATCTTTTATGCAATCCAATCAGGCTTTTTTCATATATAAAATATTCGTATTAGTTAATACCACTTTTTAAGCGCAACTTTTCTGACTGGCTTTCCGGGTATTTTTTGTGGCAATTCGACGATGTTCGATGAGATAATCAACAAAACTTGGCAATATTTACACAAACCTGAAATACAGATCATTTCCATTCTTTTTCCACAGCCAGTACAATGTTGCTATCTGTAATGACTTATTTGCGATGGTTTTGGTATTTGTTTTGCTTTAATCAACACCATCTGCAGACGTTCGCGTCGATTTATTCACTATGACTACAATCTGGAAACCGTCCGTTACGGTAGCTGCCATCATAGAACAAGATAACAAATTCTTAATGGTTGAAGAAGTCTCAAAGAATGGCTTAAAAATCAATCAGCCAGCTGGTCATCTCGAACCTGGCGAGAGTCTGTTACAAGGTGTCATACGCGAAACGCTGGAAGAATCAGCCTACGAGTTTTTTCCGCAACAACTGGTTGGCACGTATTTGTCACGCTCACGCTCCAGCAGAACGGGCGAAGAAGTGACTTACCTGCGTTTTGCGTTTACCGGCAAGCTAGGACAAAAGTTTGATCAACCGCTCGATACCGGCATAGTCCGTACCTTGTGGATGAGCGCCGATGAAATCGCCGCCTGTCCAGAACGTCATCGTAATCCCCTGGTCTGGCATAGTTTGCAAGATTATTTGCGTGGGCAACGTGGGCCACTGGAATTAGTTAACACCCACGATAGTATTTGGAATCCTGTATGAGCAAGAAACGTGTAGTAATTGGTATGTCAGGTGGCGTCGACTCCTCAGTCTCGGCCTGGCTATTGAAAGAACAAGGCTATGAAGTTATCGGCTTGTTCATGAAAAACTGGGAAGACGACGACGACAGTGAATATTGCTCGACCCGTGTCGATTGGATCGATGCCGTCAGTGTCGCCGACGTGGTGGGCGTCGATATTGAGGCCGTAAATTTTGCCAGCGAATACAAAGATCGGGTGTTTGCGGAATTTTTGCGTGAATACCAGGCTGGTCGCACGCCGAATCCCGATGTCTTATGCAATGCCGAAATTAAATTCAAAGCCTTCCTCGATCATGCCATGAAACTCGGTGCCGATTACATCGCCACTGGCCATTATGCGCGGGTGCGTGAAGTGAATGGCGATTTCCAACTTTTAAAAGCCCTGGACGCCAGTAAAGATCAAAGTTATTTTTTGCACCGCTTAAATCAGGCGCAATTGAGCAAAACTCTGTTCCCTTTGGGTGAAATTCCTAAGACCGAAGTCCGGAAAATCGCTGAACAATTGCAATTACCGAATGCGCGTAAAAAGGATTCGACGGGGATTTGCTTCATCGGCGAACGCCCTTTCCGCGAATTTTTAAATCGCTATTTATCCTACAAACCCGGCCCGATTAAAACACCGGAAGGCGAAACCCTGGGTGAACATGTGGGTTTGAGTTTTTACACCCTGGGACAACGCAAAGGCATAGGTATAGGCGGTGTAAAAAGTTATCAAAACGCTGACGGCAGCAGCGATGCCTGGTACGTCGCCCGTAAAGATGTCGCCAATAATACCCTGTATGTGGTGCAAGGCCATGATCACCCCTGGCTGCAATCACATCAGTTACAAGCCGATCAAGTCAGCTGGATCGCTGGCAACGCGCCTTCGTTAACATCAATCTCAGCCAAAAATCGCTATCGTCAAAACGATATGCCCTGCCAGTTAAGCGTCAACGAAGCCGGCTTTAGCCTGCAATTTGAGCAAGCTCAATGGGCGGTCACACCAGGTCAATCGGCGGTGCTTTATGATGGCGACGTGTGTTTGGGTGGCGGTATTATCAGTCATTTCGACTGAGTTCCGAATAAACGCTTAACAGCGGCTTTGCACTGAATGGCAAACAGGTAAATTCCCAGCGGAATTACCGTTTGCCATTTTTATTTTGTCGATATACTCAGCGTTTTCTTCACACACTTGCGAGGATTTCATGCTGTTTTTTAAACGTACTGCTATCGCCCTGCTCGCCTTACTCCTGCTGTTTATGATTAGTCCCTTTGCCGTGGTACCGGCTGGTCATCGCGGCGTACTTACCACCTTCGGCAAACCCACCGATCAAATCTATAGCGAAGGCTTACACTGGGTCTGGCCTGTAGCACAACGCATGCACAATATTTCGGTCGCCATACAAAAAGGCGAATCTGATGCGGATGCCGCTTCACGTGACTTACAAAGCGTGCACACAAAAATCGCAATCAACTACCATATCCGCCCCGATGCCGTGGTGTCGATTTATCGCGATCTGGCAAATCAAGCTAATGACAGAATCATTTCCCCCAGCATACAAGAAGCTGTGAAAGCCGTGACCGCACGATTCACGGCCGAAGAATTGATTACGCGACGGGCCCAGGTACGTGATGAAATTATCTTAGCGCTCAAGGATAGAATGTTACGCCACGGCTTAATTATCGATGAATTCTCAATTATGAATTTCAGCTTTAGCAAAACCTTTAACGAAGCCATTGAAGCCAAAACCACGGCGGATCAGTTAAAGATGAAAGCTGAACGTGACTTGCAACGCATCGAAGTCGAAGCCCGTCAAAAAATTGCCCGTGCCCGTGCCGAAGCCGAAGCACTGGCGATGCAAAGACAGCAAGTCACGCCCGAATTGCTGCGCTTGCGTGAAATTGAAAATCAATCGAAAGCGATAGAAAAATGGGATGGTCAATTACCCAGCACGACTGGCGGCGCCATCCCTTTTATCAATATCCCCATGGGCCGAACCAGCAATTAACGTGAGCGATCTTTTGGCCTGAACAAAGCGGCCTGCGGTAAGGCTAAACGTACAAAATGCCGCACCCGAGCCAAGCTTAGCCCAGATCAAGTGCTATTGTGGTTATCCCCAATATAGCTTTCCCCCTCAAACTGGCATGATGCGCACGCATCATGCCCTATTCCCTGTCACCCGACATACTCTGAACCCAGATAGCCAGGTAGCGCAAGAATTGGGCAAATAACAGATCACAAGTCTGTCGCACGTGTTATTCAACCGTCCTGTCAGCAACCGGACCAGCGAATTTTCCATCAACAACGAATTTCTTCACTTTACACAGTGAGGCTGAGCTATTGCCCAAGTAAATTCGTGTTTGAACCTATCAGACAAAGCGCAAACTTAACAAAACTGCGCATACAGGAGTACTATTCATGCAAAAAAAATCCATGACGCTGATGATTTTCATCGCGATGATTGCAGGGATTGCGGTCGGCTATGCCTGCCACGAAACCTGGGCAGGGAGTAAGTTTGCCAGCGAGCTGGCGGGTTATTTTTCTATCCTGACTGATATCTTTTTACGCCTGATCAAAATGATCATCGCTTTATTAGTGTTTTCAACCTTATCGGTTGGCATCGCTAATTTAGGTGATACCCGAACAGTAGGTCGTATCGGTGTCAAATCCATGGGTTGGTTTGTGATCGCCTCGCTGGTTTCACTTTCTATCGGTATGTTGTTATCGAATACCTTGCAACTAGGAAGTAATCTCGGCCTGCCCTTACCTGATGTACACGCCAGCACCAATTTAAAAACCAGTGCGTTTAATTTAAAAGATTTTGTCAGCCACTTATTCCCCAAGTCGCCGATAGAAGCCATGGCGAATAATGAGATTTTGCAAATCGTGGTGTTCTCGCTGTTCTTTGGCTCGGCCTTAGCTGCGCTGGGCGAGCAAGGCAAAAAATTAACCAGCATCATTGATGAGCTGGCTCAGGTCATGTTGAAAATTACTGGCGCGATCATGAACCTGGCACCCTTTGCGGTATTCGCGGCAATGGCTTCCGTCATTACCACCCAGGGTTTGGGCGTGCTTGCGACCTTTGCCAAATTCATGGCGGGCTTTTATTTAGGCTTGGGTATTTTATGGGCTTTGCTGATCTTTGCTGGCTTTGTGTTTATCGGCAAGCCTATCTTCCACTTGATGAAGTTGATACGCGATCCTTTCTTACTGGCTTTTTCGACCGCCAGCTCCGAAGCAGCTTATCCTAAGATTTTAGATGCACTCGACAAATTTGGCGTGCAACGCAAAATCTCCAGCTTTGTTTTGCCTATGGGGTATTCGTTTAATCTCGATGGCTCGATGATGTACTGCACCTTTGCCACGCTGTTTATTGCGCAAGCCTACGGCATAGAACTCTCCACCAGCACCCAGATCACCATGTTGTTATTGTTGATGGTAACTTCGAAAGGGATGGCCGGGGTGCCACGCGCTTCGCTGGTGGTGATCGCTGCGACCTTAAACCAATTCAATATTCCTGAAGCGGGTTTATTGTTGATCATGGGGGTCGATCAATTCCTCGACATGGGACGTTCAGCGACGAATGCAGTGGGCAATTCCATCGCCGCCGCAGTCGTCGCAAAATGGGAAAATGGCATCGACTTCGATAAAAAAGTCAGTCATCTCGACACCGCACAACGCGATAAAAAACTCGCTTGAATTTAACTTATTCGCAGAAAAAACGACGCCCAGGCGTCGTTTTTTATGTACAAAAGACTTATCGTAGTAATCAGATGCAAATCACCGTTTTGATTAACTGGTCGCTCACGTAGCATTCATGCGCCTTTCCAGGCGTCACCTTGAAAACCCGCATAAAATAAGCGTTTCCAGCCAGCTTACAAGAACTCATCAAACCAGCTCAACCGCCACACTGACACCTAAGCCTGACCGTACAAAGCAAAACGGCAGTCACTGCTGACTGCCGTTTTGCTTGCTAACTGACTAGTTACGCTCAGGCTTCTGCACAGCGTTTGGCGATGTGCGCCAAGGCCTCTTCAACCTGATCGATCAGGATCAAACATAAATCACCAGCATTCAGTCGCTCCAGCGCAAAGTCGATGGCAACGAATTCGCCATTGATTTCATCGACCCGCTGAGTGCGACTCGCACCTTGCAAGCCTTGGCGTAATAAGGCAAGCACTTCACCATCGGCGCGGCCACGCTGACACGCATCCTGATACAGCACGACGTCATCGAAGGCTTTACCCAGTATCTCGGTTTGCTGACGGATATCTTCATCACGGCGGTCACCTGCGCCACTGATCACCACGGCCCGACGTTGCGCTGGCAAGGTTTCGACTGCCTGCACCAGAGCCAGCATGGCATCTGGATTATGGCCATAATCGGCAATCACCGTGGCGCCACGGAATTCAAACATATTAAAACGCCCAGGCGCATTATCGTTTTCATTCGCAAAGCTCTTCAAGCCACGACGGATTGAGGCCCATTCGGTATTGACACCCCAGGCGCCAGCCACTGCAGCCATTACATTTTCAACCTGGAAGCCAATTAAACCATTGCGTGTGATTGGAATATCGCTCAAAGGAATACTTTCTTTGAACTTACCTTCAGCCGCAATCAAATGACCTGCCTCGACATACACCACACGCTTACCTTTGGCTTTGTGTGCCGCTAACACTGGATGATGTCCATCTACTGCGAAGAAGATGATCTCGGAAGGGCAATTCACTGCCATGCCGGCAACGATAGGATCGGCCGCATTTAAGACTGCATAGCCATCGTCGGCCACGTTTTGCACGATCACGCGTTTTAAAACGGCCAGATCTTCCACAGTGGTGATGTAATTTAAACCTAAGTGATCGCCCGAACCGATATTGGTCACGACAGCGACCTGGCAATAATCAAACGCCAGGCCTTCACGTAATACGCCACCACGCGCGGTTTCAAACACAGCGGCTTCGACATCGGGATGCGCTAACACATTACGTGCACTGCGCGGACCGCTGCAATCGCCACTGTCAATTTGACGCCCAGCCACATACACGCCGTCGGTATTTGTCATACCAGTGCACAAACCACTGCTGCTAAGTAAATGTGCAATCAAGCGCACCGTGGTGGTTTTACCATTGGTGCCCGTCACCGCGACGACCGGTATCCGGCCATCATCGCCATCGGGAAACACGGTATTCATAATCGCTTCACCCACCGCACGACCCTTACCAAACGATGGCGATAAGTGCATACGCAAACCCGGCGCTGCATTCACTTCGACGATGCCGCCATTTTGTTGTTCGATGGGTTTTATAACACTATCGCAAACCAGATCCACGCCGCAAATATCCAACCCGACCATTTGCGCCGCGGCTACCGCACGCGCGGCGACTTCTGGATGCACATCGTCAGTGACATCGGTAGCGGAACCACCGGTAGAGAGATTGGCATTATTCCGTAAAATTACCCGTTGCCCTTTCGGCGGCACGGATTCCGCGGTATAACCTTGCTTGGCCAGACTTGCCAAGGCAATGTCATCAAAACGAATTTTGGTCAGGGAAGTCGCATGACCGCTGCCACGACGCGGGTCTTTATTAACTTGTTCAACGAGTTCGCGCACGCTTTGCTTACCATCACCCACCACTTGCGGTGGGTCGCGACGCGCCGCGGCCACCAGTTTATTGCCAACCACCAGTAAACGGAAATCATTGCCTGGCACGAAGCGCTCGACCAGAATGCTGTCACGGAATTCGCTGGCTGCCTGAAAACCGGCAACCAATTGCTCTTTACTCGTGACGTTAACTGTCACGCCCTTACCCTGATTGCCATCCTTAGGCTTAATCACGACAGGCAAGCCAATTTCTTGTGCCGCGAGCCAGGCGTCTTCCGGATCGTTGACTTCACGTCCTTCAGGTACTGGCACACCAGCTGCCTGCAAGAGTTTTTTGGTTAAATCTTTGTCTTGCGCAATCGCTTCGGCGATCGCGCTGGTCTGATCAATTTCGGCAGCCTGAATACGACGCTGCTTTTTACCCCAGCCAAACACCACCAGGCTACCTTCGGTCAAACGACGGTAGGGAATATTCCGCGCTACCGCTGCATTTACAATCGACCCCGTCGACGGCCCTAAGCGCACGTCTTCATCGAGTTCACGCAAATCATGCAGCGCTTTTTCGAGCTCGAAAGTCCCGCCAGTCAGCGCAGCATTGAGCAATTGTTCAGCCAATTCCAAAGCCTGACGCCCCACCGCTTCTTCGGTGTACTCGACCACAACTTGAAAGGTTTTTGCTTGCACGGTTTGGGTGCAACGACTAAAAGTCACCGGACATCCGGCAGCGGCTTGCAAACCTAAGGCGGTTAATTCATACACATGCGCCAATGGAATGGCATCATCATGACCTGTAGGTTGCAATATGCTGAGGTCAGGGAAAAGGGCACGCAGCCGATCTTCAAATCCGGCCAGATTAGCAATATCTAACTCGGCATCGCTACACGCGATAATGGCTTCAATTGCCGTATGATGACTCCAGAGATTCGGGCCACGTAAGGCGCGGATACGGGAAACTTCCATAAAACTTTGTCCTGTGTATTTTATTGTTGACTGCCTTAGCTCGCCTTGCTGCGGGCGAACCTGGCAGTCTGTTTTTTGCAAGCCTTTACCAGTAAATTTGGCGGATTACTTAGGCAAAAAGCCCAGTATTCGTCTGACTTACTGGTGTTGGCTAATCTCAATTCAGCCTATAAACGACTTGCGAATGCACGCAAACCGGCTTCTATCAGGTCGGGGTCAATTTGCAGCGCCCAGGCCGCAGCAACTGCAGGCAACACCACACTCGCCTCACCAGCTTCCATGTCCGCTACTGCTTGCATAGAAATAGGCTGTAACTCGCGTACGCCTTCCGCCATCACGACTACGCCCTCACGCAGAAATACCACGCGCGCTGCATTTTGACGATGTTGTTGCAAACGCTCGTTTTGTTCGTTTTCCGCATAAAAAATCACGGCGCCATCCGAATATTCTGCGAGCGTTGCGACCTGTTCATCATCCGCATTTAACACTGCACAACCATGCTGCAACACCACGTCCACTTGAGTACGCAAAACTTTGCGCATATGCTCGGCACTGCTCAGATAATGATCCTGATAGCCATCCGTGCTAACCATGTCAGTAACAATACCAATATCGCAGCGGTCATACACCAGACCTTGCTCTAAGATCTGACGTGGGGTGTTTTGAAATACAGCGACTTCGATATTGCGATTAATTAATAAGCGCTGACCGGCGGCGAAGCTCACGCCTTCATCACGCCCTAGCTGTCTTTGGTTGAGGAAAATACCATCGGCGCAGGCAACCCCGGTTTGCTTACCCGACAAGCCTATGATTTCAGCCAACAAACGGCTAATCAAATTATTTTTCTGACTGCCAGTGACACCCAGTACTTGTATGCGGCCACTATCGCGCTCAGTAAACAAATGCTTAACAATAGCCGTGCCGACGTTGCGACCTTCACCATTCGCTGGTTTAATGTGCGCCAGCAAACCTGGGCTGGCATTGACTTCGATAATCGCACCGCGTTGTTCCGCCAATGGTTTGCTGATATCTTGCGCGACCAGATCGATGCCCGCAATATCCAAGCCAACCACGCGCGCAGCTAAAGTTGCCAGATAGGCGACATCCGGGTGCACCAAGTCAGTCACATCGTAGGCGACATTGCCATTGTGTTGTATCAAAACCTTACGCCCGGCTTCTGGTATGGAATCGGAGGTCAGACCCTGACGCTGCAATTCCAGCACCACTTCGGCAAAACCGGGGCTGGCAATATTAATCACGTTCAAAGGGAATTCTTCGGTAGTGCCGCGACGCGGATCGATATTAATTTGCTCATCGATGAGTTTTTGTATGCCAGACTGAGCATCGCCAGTCACCCACAATGACTCACCTTTTCCCGCAGCGACCATGCGCTCGCCCACCACCAGGATACGGTGCTCATCGCCGACCACAAATCGTTCGACGATCACGCTGGAACTACCGCCT
Organism: Undibacterium sp.; assembly: GCA_041913845.1. GTDB lineage: Bacteria > Pseudomonadota > Gammaproteobacteria > Burkholderiales > Burkholderiaceae_D > Undibacterium. Next base: position 216,240 of record JAYSEN010000002.1, on the reverse strand, counting down.
TTTTGTACCGCCAGATGGTAAGCCGCCTCGACTTCGGCTTGTGTCATGAGATTTAATGAAACGCCGCGACCATGATTCCCATCATAAGGTTTGACCACCACGGGCAACCCAATATCCTGAGCTTCTTCCCAGGCCGCTTCTGCGCTACGCACCAGGCTGCCTTCGGGAATCGGGATACCTGCCGACTTCAGCAAGGTCTTAGTCAAATCTTTATCGCTGGCTATGCCTTCGGCAATCGCAGAGGTGCAATCAGTTTCGGCCGTCCAGATACGGCGCTGTGCCGCGCCGTAGCCGAGTTGCACCAGATTCCCTTCGTTCAGACGTATGTGGGGAATTTTACGATCTGTGGCGGCTTCAACGATATTCGAGGTACTTGGCCCTAAACATAAATCATCAACCAGATCGCGTAATTCCGCCAATTTGGTGTCCAGCTCGAAAGCCTGATCATTGATAGCTGCCATCAGCAAATCACGACCGAGTTGCAAGGCTGCACGTCCAACTTGTTCCTGGCGGGTACGGAATACCATTTTGTAGACGCCTTCGACATCAGTGGAACGAGTCTGGCCAAAACCAGTTTTCATGCCAGCCTGAGTTTGCAATTCCAGTACCACATGTTCGAGTATGTGGCCAGCCCAGGTGCCTTCACGCAGCCGCTCGAGAAAACCACCGCGCTCACCGACACCGCAACGGTGCTCAATTAAGCCTGGTAAGTAAGCAATCAGACGCTCATACAAGCCAGGAATCAGATTGGAGGGGAATTGTTCGAGTTCGCCTATATCCAGCACGGCTTCGATAACAGGACGATACGTCCAGATGTTCGGGCCACCTAAGTAATTCGCCCGCAAAATTGTGATGTTTTTTTGCTTACTAGTCATGTAATTTTCGTGTTTTTTCAGACTGATTTTCGATTTACCCGCAATGTAGCAGAAACCCGCCACTTTTGCGCCAAAAACTCAATCGTCGTACTGCATTCCTGGGCTAGATTGTGTCAACTTGCAGCGATTCGTCGATTCAGGTCAGCCTTTGCACCAGGCAATGCGTTATACCTCGGACTGATCACCACAAATTCTCATTACTTAACGAACCAAGCGGGAAAAGTGCTGACAACAAACTGAAAACACATTGAAAACAGATGTTAATTAAGCAGCTTACTGTAAACTTTATCGACGCAAATTTCGCCATTGCACATAGTTTCGATAGAATACCGTAGTTTGGCACTGGCGTGAAAGTGAGGCTGCGCAGGTTTGATCAGGCTCACCTTGCAAATTCGCTTCACCTCGCAAATTCTGGCTAAGACGCCGATTTAACAACTTAACCCATGTGCCGCTGGAAAACACGCACCACAATAAAACGTATTGAATTTTAAGACTTTGGCAAACACCACAACAAGAACAATGCATGATGACCCAGTTAATTAGTAATGCCAACCAGGAATTGATACCCGCCACCTGGCGTCAGTCCGCGCTCGAGCAATTAATAGATAATGAGCAAATTATCGCCACGCTAGAGCTGGATTTAGATTCGCAACTCCATTTCAAGAATGGAATTGTTATTTTAACCAATCAATCCTTAATCAATCTCTTACCTGGTCAAACTCAGTGGCAACGTATTCGCCACCACGATGGTTTGCAATTACGCCATCATGATCATGCTGGCGTTGGTCACCTCGAATTAAGCGACCACCAAGGCAGCATTGCCCATTGGCGCTTTACTCTGGGTAAAAACCTGCAAGCGCTGCGCTTGCTTGATCACTTCAAACAGCAATTACAAAGTTTTGTAACGGGCTTGCCGATTACCCCGCCCGAACAAAATACCTGCCCAAGTTGCAAAGCTGAATTGGAACCCGATCAGGAAGAATGCCCGGTATGCACCAAGGTCTTACACACGCCGCCGTCCACCTGGACTCTGTTTCGACTCTGGCGTTTTGCCCACCCTTATCGTCTGCCGCTGGGTATAGGCTTGCTACTCATGCTATTGGGAACGGCCGCCCACATGATTCCGCGCTATCTGACAAAACCGCTAACCGATGAAGTCCTGATTCCCTATCAAAGCGGGCAACAGGTGGAGTTATCGCTGGTCACTCTGTATGTCGGCGGCCTGTTGGGCGCTGCAATACTGGCCTGGATACTGAGTTGGGGCAAGACCTATATTCTGGCCTTGGTTTCAGAGCGCATAGGCGCCGATTTACGCACTGCGACTTACGAACACTTGTTAAAAATGTCGCTGGAATATTTTGGCGGCAAACGTACCGGCGATCTGATGTCGCGTATAGGCAGTGAGAGTGACCGTATCTGCGTCTACCTCTCCTTGCATTTACTCGACTTTTTGACAGACGTCTTAATGTTTGTAATGACCGCGATCGCGCTCTTGCAAATTAATACGAAATTAGCCTTAGTCACCCTGCTGCCCTTACCCATCATTGCCTGGTTAATCCATTTAGTGCGCGACAAACTGCGCACCGGTTTTGAAAAAATCGACCGGGTCTGGGGCGAAGTAACCAATGTGTTAGCCGACACCATACCCGGCATACGCGTGGTCAAAGCCTTCGCGCAAGAAAAACGTGAAGCTAATCGCTTTCGTGAAGCCAACAAACACAATCTGGCTGTCAATGACCGTTTAAATAAAGTCTGGTCGCTGTTTTCGCCTACCGTTTCATTTTTAACCGATCTGGGTATTTTAATCGTCTGGGCTTTCGGGATCTGGCAAGTAGCCCATCACGAAGTCAGTGTTGGCGCACTGGTTGCCTCGGTCGCCTTTATCACTAACTTTTACAGCCGCCTCGACTCCATGAGTCGCATCGTTTCGGTCACACAAAAATCCGCTTCGGCAGCGAAACGTATTTTTGATATTCTGGATCACGTTTCCAGCGTGCCAGAACCACAAAATCCGGTAAAAGTCGGGCAGATCAAAGGTGCCATAGACTTACGTGAAGTTGGCTTTCGTTATGGCAATCGCGCTGTCAACCGCAATGTCAGCCTGCAAATTAAACCGGGTGAAATGATAGGCCTGGTTGGACACAGCGGTTCAGGCAAAAGTACCCTGGTCAATTTAATTTGCCGTTTTTACGACGTCGCCGAAGGTGCCATTTTGCTCGATGGCGTGGATATACGCCAATACGCCGTAGCCGACTACCGCAGCCAGATTGGTTTAGTCTTACAAGAACCCTTCTTGTTTTTTGGCACGATTGCCGAGAATATTGCTTACGGTAAGCCGCATGCCACACGCGAAGAAATTATCGCTGCCGCGCGTGCCGCGCATGCGCATGAATTTATTTTGCGCTTGCCGCAGGGCTATGACTCCATGGTAGGCGAACGTGGTCAGGGCTTGTCCGGTGGTGAAAGGCAACGTATTTCGATTGCACGAGCCTTACTGATCGACCCGCGCATCTTAATTCTGGATGAAGCAACCTCCAGCGTCGATTCGCAAACCGAAAAAGAAATCCAAAAAGCGCTTGATAATCTGGTACAAGGTCGCACCACGATTGCGATTGCACACCGCCTATCGACTTTACACAAAGCCGACCGCCTGGTGGTGATGGATCGCGGCCAAATCGTTGAGGTAGGACCGCACGATGAACTCATGGCTAAACAAGGCGCTTATTACGAGCTATATCAAGCTCAGGCACGTCAAGCTGAAGTCTTAGGAGAGTAAAATGAGTGAATATCAGATTCAGTTAAGCCGTGACAGCTTTGGAAAATTGAATTGTCGCACTGCCGATGGCAGTGACTATTTTGATGTCAAACCCGTGCGTGCCTTTCCAATTCAGGCCCCCTTGCACGGTATTTCACTGGTGCAAACTGATGGCAAAGAAGTTGCCTGGTTAGATGACCTTGATCAATTGCGCGCAGCGGATCGCGAGCTGCTGTTGGATGAATTGAATGGCCGCGAATTCATGCCCGAAATCGAACAAATCATCCAGATTTCCAGCTATGCCACGCCGTCAACCTGGCAAGTAAAAACCAATCGTGGCGTCACTGAGTTACTATTAAAAGGCGAAGAGGACTTGCGTCGTATAGGTGCGCATGCCTTACTGATTTCAGACAGCCATGGCATTCATTTTTTAATCCGAAACATGGATGAATTGGACAAAGCCAGTCGAAAAATTTTAGATCGCTTTCTCTGAACTGATGGAGAAAAAGAACGCCAGTCAATGACTGGCGTTCTTTTTATGCTGTCAGACCTGCTGTGCCAGATAGTCACTCGCGTACAAGGCGTAAATATTGAGAATTTCAGTATCCTCACCAATACTTCCAACGCGTTCAATTTTAAAACCCAGTTTCTGCAATAACTTGTTTGAAGCCAGATTATCAGGGGTAGTAATTGCTGCCAACTTTGTTAAGTTTAACTGCTGAAAAGCCAGTTTCAGCACCGCAAGTGCCGCCTCATGCGCATACCCTTTGCCTGCAAACTTAGGCATAAATGCATACCCCAAATCAGCATCCGGCAGGGTTTCTCGCTTGACCAGACCACATAAGCCTAGCGGCGTTGCATTCTCGGCGAGCTCCACCAGATACATGCTAAACCCGCGTAACTTCTGGCTTTCTAACGGGCCTTTCTGAATATCATCCCAAGCACCATCGACCGTTCTTATGCCCTTATCGCGGATGTTTTCTATAAAGCTTTTATCATTAATTAGTCGCAAATAAAATACGCTATCGGCTTGTTCCAGCAAACGTAAGCGTAAGCGCGGTGTGGTAATCGGTTGCATGTCACTCAAGGCTCCAGGATTTTAATGTGGACTTACGCAAAACAGACACTGACGTCGATATTTCGCCTTGCCGTAATCAAGTACTGTCTTCGGCTACACGCCTCGTCTGCACATTGTTGCGTAAGTCCTCATAATTTATTAATTTCAGGATCGTTCAAGCTCGGATCCCTTGTCTTCCTCACTTCCTATTGCTGGTGCCATCTTAGGCAAACGCAAACTAAATCGTGTTCCCTGACCAGGTTGACTTTCCAGATTTATGCTTCCCCCGAGGACACCAGTCACCAGATTATACGTGATATGCATGCCTAAACCTGAACCGCCACGCCCCAGTTTTGTTGTAAAAAAGGGGTCAAATACACGTCGCCGCACTGTCTCACTCATGCCTATGCCATCATCTTCAAATTCTAGCAAGACCGTTTCCGCATCCAATTCACGACTCATTAAACGCATAGTGCCAGTCTTGCGCTGCTCAAACCCATGAACAATCGCGTTACTGATAAAGTTAGTCAGAATTTGCCCCAATGGCCCAGGATAACTATCCATCAGCAAATTTTCAGCCAACTCCATTTCTAATTGGTAAGGGGTAGATTTATAGAGCGGCGATAGCGTGACACTAAGTTCAAGCAAGAAAACTTTTAAATCAAATTTCCGACGCTGATTGCTGGACTGGTCAACCGCGACTTGCTTAAAGCTGCGCAATAAGTTACGTGCCGTATCCAGATTGCGCATCAATAATTCCATCCCGGTACGTGCCGATGCGGCATAATCGGCGAGCACAGAACGGCGCAATTGATTACACTCCAGCATACGGTTAAATTCCTGCGTTTTATCCAGTATCGTACTGGCGACTGTGACGCAATTGCCTATCGGTGTATTTAACTCATGCGCAACACCAGCCACCAGCGAACCAAGCGCCGCCATTTTTTCGGTACGGATTAACTCATCCTGAGCGTATTTTAGCGAGGTCATGGCTTCAGCCAATTCAGCATTCGCTTTTTGCAGACTCAAGGTACGCACTTGCACCCGTTGTTCCAATTGATTGCTTAATTCACGGATTTCCTGTTCAGCTTGCACCTGTTGCGTGATATTGAGTAGCGTGACTATAGCCAGAGAAGTATTGGATAAATCAATAACTTTTGCCGACAGCAGATAGATTCGTTGTTTGCCATGAGCGTCGGGAATACTGACTTCCAATTGTTGAATTTGCTTATGTGCGCGCAATAATTCCAGCGCTTTCGGGTAGGCACTTAAGCGGGCCAATCGGGGAATTTGATCCAGCGTGTGGCCTTGCAATTCGCTGGCTGCCAATTCAAACTCGTCCAGCAAAAAGTCATTGGCTTCAATTAGTTTAACTTGCAAGGGTTCAGTAAAATCCAGCAAAGCTAGTGGCATGGGCGCAAACTGAAATAAGCTCAGGTATTTACGCTCGCTTTCCTTGAGTTTATTTTCAGCCGCGATTTCCTGATCAATAATGCGACTCGACAACAATAAATAATCAACCCCGCTGGCTTCAAAGCGACAGCCCGAAACCCGGCATTGTTGAATGCGCCCGTCACGGTGGCGGAACGCAATTTGCATTCCCTGAACTTCACCATCACGCTGAATTGCTTCGATTAATCTGGCGCGTTGCGGCAAATCGCCCCAGATTTGAATATCCATCGAGGTTTTACCGAGTATTTGCTCACGGGTATACCCAGTCATCGGGCCCCAATGCCGGTTCGCATCAACATATTTCCCGCTATTTAATTCAGTGATCGTTAACGCGTCAGGTATTAACTGAAAAACTGTACTCAGCAACTTCTCACGTTCACTTAAACGTTGTTGGATGATTTCCTGATGATGTTGCGCATGAATTAAATCGCTGACATCCTGCAAGACCAGCAAAAAATAGTCGGTATCGTCGGCGCGAAATGCGCTCGCACTTATACGCACATGTCTGCGTATATGTGCGCTGCTGATTAACTCGATCGGGCTAGTATCAGCAGCACTAAATAAGTGAGATAAACGTGTCTGTATATCGGCTTTATCACGCCAGACCGGTAAGTCATCGAACGCATAGGCTTGGGTCTGTGACGCACTTAATCCACTCAAACTTTGCCAATGCTGATTGACCTCTAAAACCAGGAAGTCCGATTGACGGCAAATTAAAAGCGCATCGGGCACGCTTTCAAAAATTTGCTGGAAACGATTCTGCTTTTCGATCACTTGTGTCTGAAAGCCTAACTTTAATTCGGTTTCCTTCGGTAAGGATTGATGGTCTCGCTGGTTTTCATGCAATTGCCTAAGCAAGCTGGCTAATAAAAGTAATGCCGCCATTACGCCGTCAAATAAGGAGGATATGGCAAATCCTATTGGTGCAAACCAGTCGAGTGTCCTTAAAAAAGGATAATCGAGTAAATGCAAACCCTTCAAACTTAGTATCAAGGCTAAGGCAGAATAACCCGCCTGAAATTGCCCGGCAGCCTGACGCTTGAAATGTGCGGCACTTAAAAAAAGTAAGAATGCCGCGCCAGCAAAAACCGGCAATTCCCTGATCCAAAATGACCAATCAAATTGATGTGCGACGATTAACCAGGCAAGTAATGCGCTCATTAGCCACGGCATTGCGGTTAGCCGGGGACTCAAGCCTGCAAAACATCGGCTGCCCGTCCACAAGGCGACGGAATACAAAAACAACAAGCTATCGGCCGCCAGATTCATGCTAAACCCAGCCTGATGCTGAAGCAAATTACAACAATGACGCAGAGCGATAAAAACAAAGGCCCAGCCCCAATACCGGGCGGCTTCTGCTTGCTTTTGCAAGTGCTGTACATAAAACAACACCACTGCTGCTATAATAGCAACAATTATTGACATGACTAATGCAGCGGGAAGTAAATTAAAACTCATGCATGGCCTTAATGCAATTAATCTGATTTTTTTATCTGATCTGGAAACTTAATCCTAAGCGCAATCTCTAAGTGCAGAACAGATCGATTACTGATCTGGCGCAAAATACCGCTATTTTTGCAGGCAGGTGAATAGCAGCGCGCTAGACTGGCAACTGCGCATTGATACAGCATAGCGTGCAATTGACGATGTTAAAAAATGTAGCGCCCCGACAATTTCGCCCCTTGATATATCAGTTAGCGTTAGAATTTGCTCAGTCCTTAGGTATACGGAGAGTTTAGTCAAGACTCGTTTTAATTTAGACAGTTTTAACAAATCCACACAATCCTGGCTTGAAGCGCAGTAAGGCATCACATAAGATTGAGGTGGGAGATGTAGTTATCGGGAGCTCTCCAATGAAATTCGCTGATCAACTTTTTTGCACCAAATCCTGGCTGGCTGTGCCGCCAACAGTCGCCTGCAAGGCTGGCAGTGAGCCTGCCGTTTTTACGCTGAATACAGAATTACAAACCGACGGCGATGATATCCTTGATTTCTTAGATGAAGCTGACGATCTGCAGGATCTCACTGCAAAAGCCATCACCCCCTGGAAAATTCTGATCACAGATGACGATAAAAACGTCCACGACACTACGCTATTGGCTTTGCATGGTGTGAAATTATTAGGTCGCCCGCTGGAGTTTTTGCATGCATTTTCAGCCAAGCAAGCGCAGCAAGTTTTATCGGAAAATCCGGATACTGCCTTGATTTTATTGGATGTGGTCATGGAAACCGTGGACGCAGGCTTGCACCTGGTTGACGTCATACGTAATGAAATGCAGTTACCCAATTTACGTATTGTTTTACGTACCGGGCAACCCGGTTATGCTCCTGAGCAAGACGTTAATCATCGTTATGGCATCGATGGCTATACAACCAAATCCAAACTCACGCGCACGCTGCTAATTTCTGTTTTGACCGATGCGTTGGATAATTCACACCCAACGAGCATGGCCAATTGACGCGCCACCAAAGTGTTCGCTCAAACTTTTGGGAGGAAGCTGGCGTGCTATGTCACTCCGCATCAGACTGAGCCAACACTACTTCAGATGCAAATTCCACGTAACTGACGCCAGATCAGATGCAAATTCCACGTAACTGACGCCAGATGCGAACAACCGTAAGCGCTGCCTTTACTAAAAGACAGCGCTTGCTTTATTCGGCGTCAGGTTGTTGCGCTGGCGAAGCCGCAACAAATTCAGGCAATTCCATACAATTCTGGTAGATACGCATTATCGTTGGCATTTCGTTTAACTGGCAGTTAAAACGCTGCGCATTAAAGATTTGTGGTACCAGACAACAATCTGCCAAGCCTGGTGTATCACCAAAACAAAAGCGACCCGTTTGCGGGTTGTTGGCTAAACGTTGCTCTAGCGTCGCTAATCCCTGCTCGACCCAATGTCGATACCAGGTATTTTTTTGTTCATCGCTGAGTTTTAATTCATTGCTCAAATACTTAAGCACCCGCAAATTATTCACGGGATGAATCTCGCACGCTATTGCTAAAGCCAATGAACGTACATAGGCGCGATCCAGCGCCGCAGTTGGCAATAAAGGAGTTTGTGGATACGCTTCATCAAGGTATTCAAGTATGGCCAACGACTGTGTCAACACATGACCCTGGTCCTCAAATGCAGGGACTAATGCGTCAGGATTGATTTGCCGATAGGCTGAACTTAATTGCTCACCACCGTTTTTCAAGAGATGCACGCCTTCATGCTGATAGCTCAAGCCCTTGAGATTCAAAGCGATGCGGACACGATACGATGCTGAACTACGAAAATAACCATATAATTTCATACAAAACTCCTCATAATCAAGCGTCGCGGGGAACAGACAAGTTAAAACCCTGACGCGTATAATGATGTCATACCAAGATTAAATGGGCAGTCGGCCTGGCACCACGACTGCTCCCCATTCAACGAATTTCGCGAGCATATCATGCAAATCTGTCTGCACCCGAGCTATTTAATTCCCATCGTACCGCAAGCCATCTGCTTACGCGACCATGCCCTGGTTTTTCAAGGGCAGCTGATACAAGCGATTTTACCCTCTGATGAAGCGCGATTACGTTACCCGACTGCGCACCACATCGACTTGCCTGAACAGGCCTTAATGCCAGGCATGGTGAATCTGCATGGCCACTCCGCCATGACCTTGTTGCGCGGCCTGGCTGACGATCTCGCTTTGATGGACTGGCTCAACAACCATATCTGGCCCGCCGAAAAAGCCCATGTCAGCGATCACTTTGTCTGCGAAGGCAGCCTGATCGCCATGGCTGAAATGCTGGCGGGTGGCACTACCACAATTAATGATATGTATTTCCATCACGATGCGGTGGCACGTGCGGGCCTGCAAAGCGGTATGCGTACCGTGGTTGGCTGCAGTATTTTAGAATTTCCGACCAACTATGGCAGTAACGCAAGCGACTATATCAATCATGCGCTGCAAGTGCGTGAGCAATTTCAGGGCGAAGCCTTACTGCAATTTCGCCTGGCGCCGCATGCGCCTTACACGGTCGCTGATGATACGTTTAAACGCATCGTGCAATTACGCGATCAGCATGACTGGACCTTACACTGCCATATCCATGAAAGTCAGGATGAATTGAATGGCAGCGTAGAACAACATGGTATGCGTCCGCTACAACGCCTTGACCAGTTAGGCGTGTTAGATCAACAGCTGGTCGCTGCGCACATGGTCCATGTGAACGATGCCGAAATCGCTTTACTGGCGCAACGTGGCGTACACATCGCCCACAATCCCGCCAGCAATTTAAAACTGGCTTCAGGCTTCGCCCCGATCCAGGCGATGCTGGACGCGGGTGTTAATGTCGGCCTGGGCACCGATGGCGCCGCCAGCAATAATCAACTCGATATGCTGGGTGATATGCGCCTGGCTGCTTTACTAGCCAAAGCGGTGGCCAATCAAGCCACCGCCTTAAGCGCGCATCAGGCTTTGTATATGGCGACCATGGCCGGTGCTAAAGCGCTGGGCCTGGGCGATCAGATCGGCAGCCTGGAAGTCGGCAAACAAGCTGATATGATCAGCATCGATTTGTCGGGTTTGAGCGCCCGCCCCTTGTATGATGCGGCCTCGCAAGTGGTGTATGCCAGCAACCGGCAACAAGTCTGCAATACCTGGGTCGCGGGCCGCCAATTGCTCAAAGATCGTCAACTCTGCAGCTTGAATTATGATGAGTTGCTGGACAAAGCGAATTGGTGGCAAGCGACGATACAGTCAGGCCGCTAAGCGCTGAACTATGCCGAAAATCGCTTGCTGCTAAGATCGTTGCAAGCGACAAGCCTGCACCTAGATACAAAATGAACACCCCGTCCCCAACAAAATTTGGAACATGTCGCCAAGTTCAGTTGCTATGAGCTGGAAGCGGTCTTAGCATTTATCTCAAAAATTTAAATGTGCGGAGTATGAATGAGTAAATTGATGCGAATCGCATACGCCTTGGCGTTGATCTGCATTAGCATCTCTGCTTGCAACAAAACTGCCCCGTCTCAAACGACAGGCAAGCAAGTAGATGAGCAGTTACCTGATCCCGTGGTCACAACGAATTCAACAGCAGAAACCAGCGCATGCATCGATGTCCCTGCAGAATCTGAACGATTTGAGGTCAAGGAGATCTTAGATAAGAACACATTTAATCAGCGACTTCCGACATTAGAAAATAGTGAATTCGTTTGGCAACAGCTAAAGCAAAACGCCTGTCAAGACGAGTCATTCTTGCTGTACACACATAAACATAGTCAAACTCAGATACTGGTTGCCAATTGCCATGCAAAAATTCAGTCAGGCGATGAAACCCCTAAAATCGACCTGCCCGATCAAGACTATCCCATGGTCTTTATTATTCAAAACAATACGGCAAGCGCTTTTGAAAATTTTCAGGAATTTAGTTTTATGTACGAGACAGGTCAGTTAAATTACATCACTGACATCAACCGCAATGGCAATCCCGAATTTTGGCTAGAAGGCGATGTCTCTGAGTGTGATGGAGAGGGTGTTTGCACCTCCCCTTGCGACTACAGAGGTAGCAAAGTAGTGGAAGTCAGCAAGGGCTTAGGCAAAGAAATAGTACTGAACCATCGGCCTACCTCGTAATTCGACTTTAAGCATTGCCACTTGTTTTTCATTAAAAATTTCACGAGACATTCAATCTAATCATGCACTTAAACAATTCATTGGCTCAATTCAAGCGACTACTACTTATTGCTAGTAGCCTGTGCAGCAGCACTAGCTTGGCGGCCCCCGCCACCCCCGATCTGAGTACCTTTGCCGAACGCTCAGGCTATACCCAGACTGGTCGTTACGATGAAGTGGCGCGGCTTTGCCACGGCTATGCTAAAGCTTACCCGCATCGCGTCGCTTGCCAGATTTTTGGCACCACCCCTGAAGGGCGGCCTATGTATGTGCTGGTTGCAAATAATCAGGGCAAGCTGACACCTGCTGCGGCCCATGCGGCAAAATTGCCGGTGACACTGATACAGGCGGGGATACATGCTGGTGAGATTGATGGCAAAGATGCTGGTTTCTGGGCATTGCGCGAATTACTCGCCGAAGCGCCGAATACGAAAAGTACTCGCCTGAACCAACAAGTGCTGGTTTTTGTGCCGGTATTCAATGTCGATGGTCATGAACGATTTTCCGCCTGGAATCGTCCGAATCAACGTGGCCCAGAGCAAATGGGTTGGCGCACTACTGCGCAAAATTACAATTTGAATCGCGATTACATGAAGGCTGATGCGCCTGAAATGCAAGCCATGCTAAGACTGGTGCGCGATTGGGACCCGCTGCTTACGGTGGATTTACATGCCACCAACGGGGCCCAGTTTGAACACGATATTTCGATACAGGTTGAGCCAGCCAGTGGCGGTGCAACAAGCCTGCAGGCAGCAGGTAAAAGCTTACGCAGCGCGGTGATACAAGAACTGACTGAACTCGGCTCTTTACCTCAGCATTTTTATATGTCGTTTGCACAAACTGATGACCCGATGTCGGGCTTTGTTGATAGCATGCCAGCGCCACGTTTTTCCACAGGTTATTTCCAATTACGTAATCGCTATGCAATGCTGGTTGAGACCCATTCCTGGCGCCCTTACCCGTATCGTGTCAAAATCACCCGCAACACCATACATGCAGCGACCCGCGAAGTTGCCCGCCATGGTCAGCAATGGCAGGCCTTGACACAACAGGCCGATCAGGCAAATCAGCAAGCACAAGGCAAAGAATTTGCACTGACCTATAAGACCACCGATGCCACAAAAGAGCTGGCCTTTCGTGGTTACGCCTACAGTCGCACGATCTCGGAAATTTCCGGAGCGCTGATGACGCGTTACGATGAAAGCAAACCGCAGCTCTGGCATGTCAAATTACGGGATGAAATCGTCGCTGACAAAACAATCAAAGCCCCCTATGCCTATGTGATTCCGGCAGCTTATGCCCACACGATTGCAGAAAAACTGCGTCAGCATGATGTGCGATTTGAGGTCGTAAAAACTGCCGTAGCCAATCCAGCAAGCGAAACCTTCCGCGCCAGCAGTCAGCAATTTGGCGCCAGCTCGTTTGAGGGGCGACAGAGTTTAAAGGTTCAAGGTGAATGGCGCGCTGAAAGTATCACGATCACGGCAGGCAGTTTATTGGTACCTGTCAATCAAGCTAAAGCGCGCCTGGTGTTGAATTTATTTGAACCCGCCGCATCTGACGCTTTTATCAACTGGGGTTGTTTCAATACCGCGTTTGAACGCAAAGAATACATGGAAGCCTATGTCGCCGAAGAAGAAGCACGCCGGCAGCTGGCCAATAATCCGGCATTACAAGCTGAATTCAATCAAAAACTGGAGCAAGACGCAGAATTCGCTAAAAGTCCGTTTGCCCGTTTAGATTTCTTTGCGCGCCGCCATGCTTCATGGGATCAGGCGTATCAGCGCTATCCAGTGCTACGCCTGCAAAAACCCCTCGCGTAAGCAGCGACTAGCAGCCTGTCGGACTTAGGGAATCGAAGCGAAAAATTCACGGCGACAGAACAGATTTTGTTGACTTTGCAGGGTCAATATCAGGATATTGACCAAAAAGGCGGCGAAATATGAGCCGAGTATTTTATCGCCGCTTACTCTTAAGCCCGACAGGCTGCACGCTGAGTGCGCGAAAACCAAAGCCGGGTTCTAGCCAGCTACCCACCTCCCGCGCTCATTTCCACGGTGCTACCAGGCCGAAATCCGGGCTAGCTTCAGTTACTGAGATTTAAGGCTTGTTGCAGACTACTGGACAAGGAGCGCTCGGCTGGTGCTTGCAACGATAAATGCAAGGCCGCGCGGGCCAGTAAGCGGGTTGAATCGAGTAAGGGCAATGCACTCTCGGTTTCCTGTAAGATTAAGGGTAATTCCGTGCAACCCAATATCACCGCATTGCATTGTTGCTGTTTGAACTGGCGTACCAGTCCCAGTAAAAATGCCCGGCTTTCTGGCTTAATTTCACCACCAACCAATTCATCCATGATGATACGCGAACACTCAGCGCCGTCATCAGGCGTTGGTCGCAGACATTGCAAACCATAGCTGGCCAACTTATCAGGATACACCTCACTGTTTAATAGCCATTGTGTCCCCAGCAAACCCAGCTTAGTCCAGCCTTGCAAACTGGCCGCTTGCGCCACCACTTCGGCGATATGCAACCACGGCAAGGGGCTGGCGGGGCGCACCAATTCAAACGCCTGGTGTATGGTGTTGTCGGGGCAAATCAAGACTTGCGCACCACTGGCTAATAATCGCCGCGCTGAATCCAGCATCAAATCTGCCACAGCGCGCGTATCGCCGCGCTCCAAGGCTTGTACATACAAGGATAAACTTGGGGTATGCATGGTGACTTCGGGATGGCGATGGGCCCCCATGATCAGGCTACCTTCCTGGCAAATGGTGCGATAGCACAATGCTGCCCCTTCTGCCGAACAGCCAACAATACCAATATGCTTACTCATGTCTCAGCTCCACCTGGCAAATGCTTCGTTGTAGTTAGTTTATTTACTATGCCCGATTTCAAACTGACTGACAAGAAATCACCCAAATAGTTACATTTTGAGTAACTAATATGTGGCAACAACTACAAAATCATAGCGGCCTGTCGAACTCAGCGCAGCACAGCAAAAGTCACCCAGGCTGAGCAGATTTTACTGATTTTGCGGCAACAAACCCGGGCTACTGAGCAAACAGCGCGTGAAATAGCCGCTGGGTAAAGGCTTTTGCCGCCAATTATCCTTTAGATTAACGGACTGTTAGCGCTTCTCAGCACGGGGCTTGTGCACGTCCTGACAGAGCAACATGTCGCTGATACGCTCAGACTTATCCGCAGCAAAACCCAGTTCTGCGGAGCGCGCCAGCGGGTTATTCCAGGTGCCAAATAAAATATCCCAGATCGGCAAGCCATAATTGTCGGCATGATGCTGGTAAGCGTGATGCACAGTGTGCATTTCTGGTCGTTGTATCAAATAACCGAGCCAGCGTGGTGTGTTCAAGTCGCTATGCAAGAATAAATCAAACAAACCGGTTAAAAACAAGGCCAATGCGGCGGCCAGTGGATTCGCCCCCAACACCAGATAACTGGAAAAACTGCTTAATAGCACCGCCGCCAGGGTATCGTGAGGATGGGCGTAAAACGCGGTTAAGGCTTCAACCCGGCGCGCGCTGTGATGCAATTGATGAAAATAACGCCAAAGCCAATCGAATTGGTGTGTGGCCCGGTGCCACCAATAGAAAATAAAGCTGGTGAGTAAAAAACTCAGCAAACCGACCAGCCAGACTGGCAAATAATCATGCGCTTGCCACAGGGCAAAGCGGCGTATGCTGTCGGCCAGTAAATAGCCACCCGCCAGCGTCGCCAGCACGGTTATCAGCGCCATGCTGCCAGCCAGAATCAGCCAGCGCCGGTCGCAATGATTGCGCGAGGCCGGGGCGATCACTTCACGCACAAAGATCAGCACGAAAATGATGCCAAGAAGAGGAAATACCAGCAATTCCATAGCCGCCTTCAAAAATTTCAGTTGCAGTCTGACGATTCTAACTGAAGCGATGGCGTTTGCGCGGCAAAGGCTAAACCAAAGGGTAGCTGGCACTCATTACATTATTCTCAATAAAAAGCAGGCTGGCAACGCAGAGCAGGCAAGTGTTTTCCGACGACACCTTGAAAACCCTTGCTACATCTGCGTTTCCAGCCACAACTATACTTAAGCTTTTACTTATATGAATGAATTAGTTCGCGGCGTGTTCAGCACAGCATGCCCCGCTTTCATCCTGACTTTCTGCCGCGACTTCGGCGCGCAATAACTTGGCCGCTAACACCATGTTTTGCAAAGCCGCGGTGGTTTCTGGCCAGCCACGGGTTTTCAAGCCGCAATCGGGATTCACCCACAATTGCTGATCGGGAATCACCTTACGCGCCTTGCGCAACAAGTTTTGCATTTCTTCCAATCGTGGCACACGTGGCGAGTGGATGTCATAGACGCCCGGGCCAATTTGATTGGGGTAAGCAAAATCGGCGAAGCCTTCGAGTAATTCCATGTCTGAACGCGAGGTTTCTATGGTAATCACGTCAGCATCCATCGCCGCGATCCACGGCAAGATGTCGTTAAACTCGGAATAGCACATGTGGGTGTGAATCTGGGTTTGATCGGCGACGCCGCAAGAACTCAGTTTAAACGCTTGCACCGCGTAATCGAGATAAGCTTTCCAATCCTTTTGCTTGAGCGGCAAACCTTCGCGGAAAGCTGGTTCATCGATTTGGATGATGCCTATGCCGGCGGCTTCCAGGTCGCGCACTTCATCGCGCAAGGCTAAGGCAATTTGCAAAGCGGTTTGTTGACGCGGTTGATCATCGCGCACAAACGACCATTGCAACATCGTTACCGGGCCAGTCAGCATGCCTTTCACCGGACGTGTGCTCAGGCTTTGCGCATAGCTGCTCCAGCTGACTGTCATGGCTTCAGGGCGATACACGTCGCCGTAAATAATCGGTGGTTTAACGCAGCGCGAACCATAGCTTTGTACCCAGCCAAACTGACTAAAGGCATAGCCCCAGAGTTGCTCGCCAAAGTATTCCACCATGTCATTGCGCTCGGCTTCGCCATGCACCAGCACGTCGATATCGAGTTCTTCCTGTTGCTGTATCACGTGGCGAATTTCAGCACGCATTGCCTCTAAATAATCCAGATGGCTGAGCGCGCCTTTTTTGTAATCGGCACGGGCTTTACGGATTTCCTTGGTCTGCGGGAATGAACCTATGGTCGTGGTAGGAAACGCCGGTAAATTAAAACGCTGTTGCTGCAATTCGGCACGTTTGGCAAACACTTGTTGACGCTGGCTATCTTGCTCTTTGATTTGCGCCAGACGTTTTTGCACGGTTTCATTATGAATCCGGCTCGATTGTTTGCGGCTCAATGCCGCTGCGGTGGCGGCCGCAAATGCTGCTTGCCAGTTAATGCTGTGGTCGTTTTTCAGGGCCGCTTTTAAGGCGGCCAATTCATCGAGTTTTTGTGTCGCAAAGGCTAACCAGCTACGCAGTTCGGCGTCCAGCGTTTGCTCTGAATTCAAATCCACCGGCACGTGCAATAAGGAGCAGCTCGAAGCTAACCAGAGTTTATCGCCACGTGCGGCCGCCAGACTGGAAATCTGATTTAAAGTCGCCGACAAATCGGCACGCCAGATATTACGACCATCAATCACCCCCAACGACAACACTTTATCGGCCGGATAACGCGCTGCAAAGGTCGCCAATTGCTGCGGTGCACGCTTCAAATCCAGGTGCAAACCAGCGACCGGTAAAGCGCAGAGTAAATCGGCATGGGCTTCTACCGATTCAAAATAAGTCGTCAATAATAAAGACGGCGCAATCGCTTGTAAGGCTTGATAGACCGGCGCATAGTGGGCCAGCCATTCTGCGGGTAAATCCAGTGCCAGCACGGGTTCATCAATTTGTACCCAGGCCACATTCAATTCACGCAATTGTGTCAAGACGCGCTGATACGCCGCCACCAAACGCGGTAATAAATCCAGCTTGTTCGCCAAACCCTGTTTTTGCTTACCCAGATACAGCAAACTCAAGGGCCCGAGCAGACTGACTTTGACCGCGTGCCCCGCGGCCTGGGCTTCACGCACTTCATCAAATAAACACGAGCTGCCGCTGTTTAAGGCCAGATCGGCACTCCATTCCGGGACCAGATAGTGGTAATTGGTGTCGAACCATTTGGTCATTTCCATCGCAAAATGCTGGTCATTGCCACGCGCAGCGACGAAATAATCATTCAGGCTCAGCGTTGCGGCGTCAAAGCCAAAACGGCCAGGCAAGGCGCCCAGCAAGGCCAGGGTCGATAACACCTGGTCATACCAGGCAAAGTCACCGACGGTCACATAATCCAGCCCGGCTTGCTGTTGCAAAGCCCAGTGCCGGGCCCGCAAATCACGGCCAACTTGTTCTAATTGCTCAGCATTGAGCTCACCGCGCCAAAAACTCTCGGTGGCAAATTTCAATTCACGTTGTGCGCCTACGCGCGGAAATCCCAAAATATGTGCTTGTGTCATCATGCTTCCTTGTTATTTAAGTGTGGCGAGCCTTGCGCGCACGATTCCGGCCTGCCGCCCTGCACGATGAATGCCGTCAGAAGCAGATAGGGCCTGCAAAATTGCTACAGGATTGCATGATGCGCCGAGTTGCATTATTATTCAAACGATGTTTTTTCAGTTTTAACTTGAAATTATTTCATAATGCAATCCATCTTAGAAATCCGTCACTTAAAAACCTTGCAAGCTTTGCGCGAAGCGGGCAACTTATTGCGTGCCGCCAATTTGTTAAACCTGACCCAATCGGCCTTATCGCATCAACTCAAAGCGCTGGAAGAACACCACGATTGCGCTTTGTTTGAGCGCAAGAGTAATCCCTTGCGCTTTACCCCGGCCGGTGAGCGTTTGCTGCAATTAGCCGATCAAGTCTTGCCCTTAGTGATGGCGGCCGAGCGTGATTTAAGCCGGTTGGCGCAAGGCGAAGCCGGGCAATTGCGGATTGCAGTCGAATGCCATACTTGCTTTGACTGGTTAATGCCAGCGATGGATGTGTTTCGTGAGCGCTGGCCCGAAGTTGAGCTGGATATTGTTTCTGGCTTTCAGGCAGACCCTGTGGGTTTGCTGTATCAGCATAAGGCAGACCTGGCGGTGGTCTCAGAACAAGACCCCGACGAGCAAGTCAGTTACTTCCCACTGTTTTCGTATGAAATGCTGGCGGTGCTGGCGAAAGACCATCCGCTGGCTGGCAAAGAATATTTAGTGGCCGAGGATTTTGCTACGGACACCTTGATCACCTACCCTGTGCCGGATCAAATGCTCGATGTAGTCAGGCAAGTGCTGCAACCCGCTGGTGTGATCGCACCGAAACGCCGCACCACCGAGCTGACGGTGGCGATGCTGCAATTAGTCGCCAGCCGCCGCGGCATCGCCACCCTGCCCTTATGGGCCGCGCAAAGCTATTTAAAACGCAATTACGTCACTGCCAGACGCATTACCGAACAAGGCTTAACAGCCCGACTGTATGCGGCAAGCTTACCTGCCCTCGCAGAAAAGCCCTGGCTGCAAGACTTT
The DNA here is from genome assembly GCA_041913845.1 of Undibacterium sp. Taxonomy (GTDB): domain Bacteria; phylum Pseudomonadota; class Gammaproteobacteria; order Burkholderiales; family Burkholderiaceae_D; genus Undibacterium. The sequence continues at coordinate 196,974 of JAYSEN010000002.1, read as the reverse complement.
GTGGCGACCATACGTGAGAGTAGTTATTTGAAACTGGAGAGTGTGGAATTATTGTGAAGTACAGCAGCGACCAGCGCGACGACTAAGCCAGGCTCAGTGCTAAATCGCCCGTTCAATTTGCGGATCAGCACTTGGCATCAGGGCCGCAATTACATGCCTAGACATGTCAATTCAAAAAAATACCGGCTAATTTACACGTCAAATTAACACCCTCTACATCACTTCAACTTTCAATTCTTTTGGCTAGCACTTTCGCACAAAAAAATATTTACAGAGTAAATTCAAGGACTTAGGAATAGACACAGGATTCCCGCCTGCGCGGGAATGACGAGTGGTCAGGCGAGTGCAAGGCATTCTTTGTAGTGATGCAAAGGTCTCAATTAAGCAATCAGGCCAGGCATATAAACAAACAGCCCAGACCACCTACAGAGTCTGGGCTGAGTTTTAGCCTGGTTTTAACTTAGTTCAAACTTTGCTAGCAGGTAAGCGCAATCAGGGAGGCGTACCACTACCGACATCCATGTCGGGGTCGATGTAAAACGGCACGTTAACATACTGCACATCCATAGCCTGGCTAGGCACCGTCATCATACCTAACAAGGAAAACGACCATTGGCCATTATCATTTTTCACCACAACTGAATACGGCTGGTTGGGGCTATCCGGGTTATATAACTGAAAGGGGTGCCCCGGTGTTGGTGGAGGTAAGCTCGTATCCTGATAAGCAAATGGCGCATTGGTTTCGTGCTTAACAAGCGCCGTAACATACAAGGATAAGTTTGTCACGGGTGAACTTAAATTCGGCACATCCCAATCCGTGTTCCAATTAAAATTCAGCACATCACCATTTTTCAAACGCGGAAAAGAATTCGCAGGAAAAGTAAAATTTATATCTTCACGATAAACCACAAAACTTGGCGTGGTATCTTGATTATTTAAATTGATAGTAAACAGGTAAGCCGCCATTTAACCTCCAATTATTTCGATTTATAAAGCAGAGCCAGGGTCAAACTCAGACTAGCTCTGACAAACTCGTCGCTACCCCAAGGTAGCTCAGTACAAGTTGCACGGATTAAACTTGCGCCAAATTAAAAGCAAAAATCATGCCAAAATAAGCACTAAGTTGTTCAAGCACAAGCCCCTCCCTATCCTAGCTAACCGTCAGTTAGACGCAACTTGAGTTTGCCGCGCTCAGGGTGGCACACCCGTTCCCACATCCATATCAGGCACCAGACATACCGCAACTTGCACAGTTTCTGGCACAGCAGCAGCGGGAGGAACCTCTAAGCTGTGATCGCTACCAGCAGCTTGAATAAATTGCTCCAGCACGGTCAACGCTGGGTCTGGCGTGGTGTTTGCCATAGTTTTCTCCATAATAAACCACTCATTTTAAATAAGCCGGATCGCGCCGTAACTCAACTAAATCCGGCTCGGCCTCGATATTCTTGACTGGGTAGCCAAGTTGCACCGCCTTAGCAATAATTGCTAAAGCCAGTGTTCGTTTGCCGAGCAATTCGTTGGCCAAGGCCACACGATAATGCACTTCAGCATTCTTAGGCGCTAAAACCAGCGCCTTTTCTAAATATCCCGGCGCTCGTTGATCGTCTGCGACGCGCGCCAGGTATAAACCCATGCGCGAAACCAGCGCGGCATCATTGGGGGTACGCAGCACTAAGGGTTCGAGCAAGTTGAGTGCTTTTTGATAGGCCCCCTTAGCTTCATCTTTACGGCCCGGTATCCAGAGTAAGGTGTCGGCCAGATTACCCCAATAGTTATAACGTGCCGGATTGCCCTTAGTGGGCGACACCGCATTTTCAAAGGCGCTGGCAGCTGCGACATAATCACCACGCTGAAACAAGGCGATACCCAAAGCGGTGTATAGCGGTGCGCTTGGGCGTATTTGCAAGCCTTGCTGCAAAACCTGCAGTGCCTCGTCTTTTCTATCGAGTCGGGTTAACACCATGCTTAAATTTGCATAAGCAAAAATCGCATCCGGCTGAACTTCCAAGCTCTTTCGGAAACTTTTCTCGGCATTTTTATAGTCGCCCATCTGGTAATAGATCGAGCCTATGTCATCAACAAACAAACGTTCCTGAGGAAATCGTTGGTGCGCATCTTGCGCCGTTTGCATAGCCTCATCCAACCGATTTAAGGTTATTAAGATACGGGCTTTACCGTTGTAGGCGAAAATATTTGTTGGATCCAAGCTCAATGCCCGGTTATAAACCTCCAAAGCCTCATCTCGCTTTCCCTGATTGGCCAATACCATTGCTTTTGCCACATGGCACAAAGCCACCTGATCATTCAAACTCATCGCCCTTTGTGCCGCCGCGCTGGCTAAATTGAGCCAGGTTTCATCTTGCTTATCGCTAAAATATCGGTAAACATAAACCAAGGCCAATCCCGCCACCGCCGCCGCATTATTCACATCATGCTTGAGTATGGTTTCAAAGTGCTGGTTGGCCAGATCTAAACTACCGGGTCGATCAAAGTTTTTCAGCGCATCTAAACCCTGGCGCATCGTCACCGATTCGGAGTAAGGTTTAAAGTCATTCCAACTCAGACTGCTTAAATAGGGCGCGGCTTGCCAGACACTGACCACAAGTAGCAAAGCAAGACCCAGGCTTAGCAAACCGGTTTTATTCCAGCGTTTGCGGATGCTGGTAAGTGCTGGCATTGCCTGACCATGACTGGCAAGCCCATTGTTTTGCCCAGCTTGTTGCTGCAAGTCCCGAAGTTGTATCAGTACGTGCTGCATGGTCGCACAGCGTTGCGCCACCAACTTCGCCGTCATGGTGCGTATCAATTGTATGATGGGTGCCGGCGCATCAGCGGCATAGGTCCAGTTATCGGAAGAACTCTGCATGAGTGAGGCGGCTAAAGCCAGCCCATTCAACGCAAAAAACGGTCGGGTACCGTGTACCATTTCGTAAAATATCACGCCCAGCGCATAAATATCCGCTTGTATACTGGGTGCATGACCTGCCAGAATTTCTGGCGCCATATACGCAATGGTTCCTTGCGGATCACTCTGGCTAATCGACGTCGTGGCTTGCAAATCCGCTTTTACGGCGAGTCCAAAGTCGAGAATGCGCACCTTTCCTGAAGGTTCGAGTATCAAGTTGGACGGTTTGATATCGCCGTGGATTAATTTTGAATCGTGCGCAGCTTGCATCGCCTCTGTAATCTGGGCAATGATTTCGATGATTTCTGGCAGTTTTTCAGATCTGGGCGTATCTGCGTGATCTCGTATCCACTCTTTCAAAGTCTGGCCAGGCACTAATTCCATGATGATGGCCGGGTCGGCAACATCGTCTTCAATAGCGTGAATTTTAACAAAAGCCGGATGATGCAAAGAAGCCGCCATCCTGGCTTCTTTTAACAAGCTTTGGGTAGTCTGATTGCTACCCAGATTTTTAACCCGCTTGATTGCCACCGTGCGCATAAGCTTGGTATCCCAGGCTTCAAATACCTGACCAAAACCGCCCTCGCCTATGGGTTTGATTAACTGATAGAACTTAAAACTTTGCGGTGCAAATGCTATCTCCTTGCTATTGCCCGCAACCTCAGCCTGATGGGGCTCAGAGGTCGATTTGTGATCGTACTCCGTAGACTCAGTAGTTGCCATTTTACTTCTTATGTTTATTTAAAGGCATTACAAAACAAAGATGGATGTGTTTGTTCTGGCTCTGTGTTACCCGCACTCTGCAATATCACTTGGCGGTATCCGTGTTTTGTATGTCCTCAATTAGCCGAATCGACCCTGTCTCCTTACATCTTTTTCTACTATTGCATAAAACCCTTGCGTAGTTCAAGACAAGATTTGCGCAAACACAGATCAGAGTAACGGTTTCAGGATGAAAAGCTTTAATCTTACTATTGTCCGCCATAAAAATGACATAAGTCTGACATCAGACTGAACATATCAGTCAATCGCCAAGGTATGCGCTGCGTAAATCCAACTTAATCTTGTCGCTGACACTCAATTCGCGCAAAAAAGTTTCACCTACGCACTCCAAAGCCAAGCTCAGGCAAATTTCCATCTCAGTAATATACAGGTTAACGGTTTATACCCTGAATCTGACGATTCATCGCAAAACCTTTTGCTTTAGCCCGTTAATCGCGCAAACTTGGCCACGCACAATTAAGAAAGACTTAGTCGAAATTCTGCGGATCAAGCTAATTCAGAAAATCAGCATTGGCTTTGGCTAAGCCCAGTACAAACTCAACCTGGCGATTTTAAGTAGCATGCTAATACCCACTCTGCCATCCCGAAAGATAACTATGAAATTCTTGTCCCCGCTCTGCAGCGCCATTTTGCTGACTAGCCTGCTCTCTCCAGCCTTTGCGGAGAATAACTTTGACCCCAGTCGCTTGAAAGGCCCTCGTTCTGGCCCTAAAAATCAAATCCTCGTGCTCGGCACTGTGCATTTATCCGGCTTACCAAGCAGCTTCCAGCCAGATAAGCTGGGTTTATTATTAGAGCGACTCGCTGCCTGGCAAGCACAGACTATCGTCGTCGAGAGCCTGTCCGGCTTACAGTGTGAAGCCATGCGCCATTACCCGCTGCGTTATCTGGAAAGCGTAAAAGATTATTGCTGGGATACGCGTATCGCGCAAAAGGAAACGGGCAACGACGTCGTCAGCGCGAATGTCGCCGTAGAAACGCAATTAGCAAACTGGCCGGCACAAGCCGATGCGGCGCATCGACGTCAATTAGCCGCCAATTTTCTGGCCGCCGGAGAGCCAGTTTCCGCAGTTTTACAATGGCGCAAACTGAGCGCCGACGAACAACATGCGGGTGATGGTTTAAGCGAAGCGCTGGTGGCGCTGTTGCAAAAACTGGAGAAAAAACGCGATGAGAGCTATCAGATTGCCGTACTGCTGGCGTTACGGGCGGGATTAGAACGAATATATGGGGTTGACGATCACACCGCCGATAGTCCGGATGTCAGTGCTGAAGAAGCACAAGAATCCGCTGCGGCGCTGCAGTCAGCCTGGAATAATCCTGCGACACACAAACGCCAGGCGCTGGATAAAAGTCTGGCAGAGCACTGGAGTAATCCAGCAGGTGTTTTGAAGATTTACCGCACGCTCAATCAAGCTGAGCAGGGACAAATAATTTTCGCGAGCGATTTCGGCGCGGCGATGAACGAACCTTCCGCAAAAAACTATGGCCGAAAATACCTGGGTTATTGGGAAACCCGCAATTTACGCATGGTCGCGAATATCCGTGACATCATGGGTCAATCACCGGGAAAACGTACACTGGCGATCGTTGGCGCTTCACATAAACCATATTACGAAGCCTACTTAAGGATGATGCACGATGTGCAGGTAGTTTCTACGGATGCTGTACTCAAAGCCCGCCCTTAGGCACTCGCTATAAGCGCCACGCTTATGACGAACCATTATCTGCCTGCGCCGCTTCACGCAAGGACCACAAGCCTGTTGCGCGCTTGTCGAGATTGGCCTGTTTCAGCCCGCCTTTATAAGCGAGCGAGCTGAAAAGTCCCTGCTTGGACCCTCGGCACAACTTACTGCGCGGTCAAATTTGTAGCCGGTGATGCTCGCGTTTCCTAGCACAGCTGCGCTACTCGATATCAAATTTAGCGTTCGCGACCTTGTGCAGAGGTCGCTACGAGCCCATTACTTACTGGGTTAAAGCAATCAATTTAGCTGGGAGTTTCGCTGGTATTGTGCAAGCGAATTTGATGTAACACACGAGCTTGTAGCAGCACAAAGACAGCGATCAGACATAGTGCTAAGGCCAATATCACCAGGCTCGTCGCGACGCCTCGCCAGTTTGCCAGATAACCCAGTACCAGCATCGCCAGGGTTTCCGCAGCACTCTCTAAGGCCGACCACATGCCATTCACCCGGCCCATATAGTCATCCTGCGTATGCGCTTGCAATAAGCCATAGTGCAGTAAAGCTGCAGCCGCCAACGCATAACCAAGTACAAACAGCATGAGCAAACTCAGGTAAAACTGCTGACTCCAGCCCAAACCAGCGATCGCGATAAAACTCAGCAAACTTGCTGCCATCAGTGCGAGACCGGGTTTAGCCAAACGCTCCAGCCAGGCGCTGGTCAATGCCGCAAGACTGGCTCCTAACGGTACGGCAGCGTACAATAAACCGAGGCGCCAGTCATCAATCTGCAAATGTTGATCGAGTAATTGCGGAAACACACTGCGTACCGCGCTGCACGCCGCTATCACTGCGCCAATTTGCATCAAGGCTGCGAGGATGCGATGCTGACGTATCACATGCCAGCCAGCCAGAAATTGGCGAGTAAATTCACGGATGGGGTGCACCGCTTCATCCTCGTCCTTAGCTTGTACTGGCGCAGGCAAAGTAGGCAAGCTGAGCAATGGTAGTAAGGTCAACGCTGTGGCAAGTGCCGCAATCAGATAACACCTGGCGATACTACTGGCTGCAATCAATATGCCAGCCAAAGCCGGAGCGGCAACACTCACAATACGCATGCTAAGCATACTGATAGCACGCGCCTGCATCAGATTTTCACGACCTACCAGGGCTGGCATCGCCGCCAATAAGGCACTGACCCCGAGCGCGCCGAAAAAACCATCCCAGGCCGATGCCAGCAAGACCAGCCACAGCATAGGTTGCGGCAAACTGGCATTCCAGGCCAGCACCACAAAACCCAGCCCACACAGACTGCGCGCTGCCAAAATCAAACGCTTACGTTCGAACTGGTCGGCCCAGACCCCACCCAGTAGTAAACCGATAAACATGCCAACACCATCAAGCGCCAATGCCAGGCTGACGTAGCTACTGTTTTGAGTTTGCTGATAAATTTGCATAGGTACGGCAACCGCCAGCACACCCAAACCAAACAAGGAAATGGTGCGGGCGATAAAAACCTGGCGAAAATGGCGATGACTGCGTAATAAATCAAAACGAAGAAAGATCGATGACATGGCGACTTGAGAGTGAACCCGACTAAATTAAAATGAATGGAAAGCCTTACTCATGGCTGTAACTCTGCCATGAGTAAGTAAGAGGTCTTGCGCTAAGTGATAACCATCACGAGCTGCTTAGCCCAGCCTCAGCACGACCAGAGCAGGTTTGTTGCGCCTCGCTCAGCAGACGATTAATCATAGGCCCCAGTTTTTGCAAATTGGCGGGCGATAAAATATCCTCGTGACTGCAATCGGCTAAATACTGAAATTGCGCTTGACTGGCGTAGCTGGCCCAGGCTGCTTCGGGCTGAATATAGTCAGGCAAGGATGCTTGTGCCACAAACACCGTGAACGGCTGATCATAAGCGGGTGTGGTAGTGGCCGATAGCAGGCGCACCGCGTCCTGGTAATTCGCAAAAATCTGGCTGAGCATTTTTTCTTTTTCCAAGCGCAAATCGGCGTCCAGCTCACCATCGGCGCGCATTGCATCGTGGATTAAACGTGCCTGCTCTTGTTCAGCCCCGCGTTGCGCTTGCTCACCTTGTTGCTGATCCCAGCTATGCACTTCGGCCGGATAGGTATCGAGCAAGCCTAACCAGGCAACCTGCTGTCCCATCTGACGCAAGCGCGCGGCTACCGCATAAGCAACACTGCCCCCTAAGGAATAACCGAGTAAATAATATGGCCCCTCAGCTTGCAATTGGCGGATTTGCGTCAGTTGTGCATCAACCAGTTCAGCCATATTGGCACTACGGGCGATCAAACCATCCGGTCGTGGTGATTGCAAGCCAATTAAAGCCTGCCCGGTTTGCACATACGCCCCCAGCACTGAGTACTGCCAGGCAAAACCAGAACCCGGGTAAAAACAAAATAGCGCCGGCATAGTCCCCGCCTTCAAAGCCAAACTGCTTTGATACCCTTGCTCACCAAAGTCATTTAACATGACCGTCTGATTCAAGCGTTCTGCGAGTTGCGCGACGCTGGGGTGCAAGATAATTTGCCCAACCGAAATTTGCCGTTGACACACACGTCGTATTTCAGCCGCCAGGCGCATCGCCAGCAAGGAATGACCACCAAGGTCGAAAAAGCTTTGCTCAGCCCCCACCTCAGCAACACCGAGTATCTGACAAAACAAGGTGGCTAGCTTGCTTTCCAGGCCCGCAGCGGGTGCGCGCATGCCCGCACTCTGGCCAGGCGCAAGCCAGTCAAAGTTCTGCGGTAAAGCGCGCCGGTCGAGCTTGCCATTTGCACTTAGCGGTAAGGCTGGTAAAAATTGATACGCAAGCGGTAACATATGCGCTGGCAAACGCTGTTGCGCAAACTGGCGCAAGGCACTCAAATCGGGCACCGCGTTTTCCCGCGCTACCAGATAAGCCACCAGTTGCCGCTGATCTCCCGCTGCTTCGTGCTGGGTTGCAGCCTGATTCAAGACCATCGCCTGCACCGCGACCTGTGCCAAACCCGGGAACGCCAAGAGTACCGCTTCGATCTCAGCCAATTCGATACGCATTCCACGCAACTTCAATTGATCGTCACCACGCCCCAGGTAATCAATGTCACCATTCGCCAGATAACGAACCAAATCACCGGTGCGGTACATGCGCTGACCGCTATGCCAGGGATTCGCGACAAAGCGACTGGCTGTCAGTGCTGCACGCGCCAGATAGCCTTGCGCTAACTGCACACCAGCCAGATATAACTCGCCCATCGCGCCAACTGGCAAGGGGCGTAAGTAAGGATCTAATACGTGTAATTGGGTATTCCAGACTGGCTTACCGATAGTAACCGTACCAGACCCAGCCTGTGAGGTGGGTTGTGCCATAAGCGCTGGCTGAGGCGCAGCCAAAACCGCAGCAACATCGGCATAACTGACATCCACTGCGGCTTCGGTCGGGCCATATAAATTGTGTAGCGCCGCCGCACTGTATTGCATAAACTCGCGCGCCAGGTTACTGGTAAGGGCTTCACCACTGCAAAATACCAGTCGCAAGTGGCTGAATTCACGCTCAGTCGGCGTCAAAGCTTGCAAATACTGGCAAAACATGGCCAGCATCGATGGCACAAAATGCAGGCAAGTAATTTGGTGTTGCTGTAGCAAACGCAGTAAGGCTGCTGGCTCTTTATGCGCTTCAGGTTCAGCCATATGTAGTCGTGCACCACAGATAAACGGCCAGAAAAATTCCCACACCGAGACATCAAAGCCACTAGGCGTTTTTTGCAAGACCACCTCGCCGGTTTGCAAACGGTATTCGGCTTGCATCCAGCATAAGCGGTTAACTATTGCTGCATGACTCAGCAAGGCCCCCTTAGGTTGCCCGGTCGTCCCCGAAGTGTAAATCAGATAGGCACCATCATCACCCTGCAATTGATGTTGTAAGTCTGCCAGGGTGCTAGCAAAACTTTGCGCTTGTTGCACCGCCGACTCGGAAAATAATTCATCGAGTATCAACGTGCGTATGTCACTTTGAGCCGCTTGCCAATGCTTACTACGCGCTAAATTCGGGCTATCGGTAATTAAAGCAGCAGCATCCGCATTCGTCAGCATGTATGCCAGGCGGGCATCGGGATGATTGCTATCCAGCGGCAAATACACCGCACCCATAGCTACCACCGCATGTATCGCGATCGTTAGTAACACCGAACGTGGTAAGGCAATTGCGACTACCGCACCACTTTGTACCCCGGCACTATGCAATTGATACGCCAGTGTTTGTACTTGCTCATGCATCTGCAGGTAGCTCAACTGAGCGTTGGCATCGCTTAAGGCGGGGGCGTCGGGTGTAGCCAGCCGTTGACACAGCAGTAATTCAGGCAAATGGCGCGCCGACACAGGCATTGCCGTTTGATTCAGGCTAGCCAGCCAGTTTACTTCGTCGGGCATACACCATTGCCAGCTGAGTAAAGGCTGATCAGCCAGGCGCAACGCTTGTTCGAGTAAAAAGCTCAGGCGCCGCAATAACTGATCGCCATCCAGGCCGGGCACGCGACTTTCGAGTAATAAGTCCCAGGTTTGTCCCGGTAAGACCAGCAATGCCAACGGATAATGACTATAGCCGCGATTGGTGACCTGATTGATGCGCACCGCAGTCTCGCCCTGCCCCAGGTTTTTATGCAGATAGTCATGATCGGGGTAGTTTTCAACCACCAGCAAGGTATCAAAGCCCTCGCCTAGCTGACTCACGCGTAAAATTTCCGCCAAAGGCAAATTATCGTGCTCCATCGACCGCAAGTGCTGCTGTTGCCATAACCCGAGTTGTTGCCACAGGTTTTGCTGCGGGTTGATTTGCAGACGCACGGGTAAGGTGCTCAGGAATAATCCCGGTTCATCTGCAATACCGGGAATGGCACTATCGCGCCCGGCAACTGGCGCACCAAATACAACATCATTGCGCCCGGAATACATTTGCAAGAGTAAGCCCCACATCGCTTGCATCAGCACATTCAAGGTCAAGCCTTGTTGACGCAAGTTTTGCTGCAAGCGCTCGCATAAAGCCAGCGGCAAACTTAAGTGAAACTCGCGCACACTGGCAGGTTCGGTGGCCTTACCTGAATTTGAAAAGAGTAAACACGCCTGACTATCTTGCAAATAAGTCTGCCAATACGCGCTGGCTGGCGCGCTTGGGCGTGCTAACAATTGCCTGACCAGACGGGCATAAGAACTGGAGGTGCGCAACGGGTCAGCTTCTGTTTGTGCCGATGACGCAGATGCTGTCGACATCACGGCCACTACCCTGGGTGCTGAGGCACTGAGTTGTTGATAATGTCGACACAGCGCATTAAAGATCAAGGCCGATGACCAACCGTCAGTGAGCATATGATGCACCATGATCAGCAATTCTGCTTGCTGATCCGCCGTTTTGATCAAGACCGCATCAATTAAACCTGACCATTCATTAAATCGGGGTTCACGTGTCAGTAGCGCACTTGCAATTTGATCGACACGCTGGCCACGCTCAGCAGGCTCATGCGAAGTCAGGTCGATAAACTGGAAAGGCCAGCGTAAGCTCATGCTGGCGGTATCGGCAAGCAATAGCCAATTGCTTTGTTGCGCATCTTGCCAAACGCGTGCCGCTAATTGGGGGTAATCGGCCAGCACCGCATCCAGTGCCGCTTGCCACTTTTCGGGCGTTATAACGCCGCTTAAGCTTAAAGCCGTGTGCGCATTATAGTGACGGCCACTACCACTGTATTCGGCGTGAAACAGCATACCCGCCTGCAGCGGTAAGAGTTGCGCCAGATCAGCGACTTCGGGATGCTGATGACGCACTTCCGCTAACCGTTGCTGCGTGATTAAATCGGCCGCACCAGCATCACCAGCAGCCGCGCCTTGCATCTGGTCTGCGGCTGGCAATGCCGATATTTCACTGGCGATACGGGCCAGAATACGCCCTTCAAACACAGCACGCGGTTTGAGCAAATAGCCCGAACTGCGCAATTGCGTGCAAATAACGATGGCAGAAATACTATCGCCACCCAGCGCAAAAAAATCAGCTTCGAGAGTAACTCCTTCAAGCTGTAAGACCTTGGCAACGCACGCCACTAAGCAGCGTTCTGCCGGGCTTAGCTTATCCTCGTCATGCAACGTGGTTTCTGGAAGGACAGGCTGGATAGTGCGCTGACTCAATTCGAGTAAAGCACGCCGGTCTATCTTGCCGCTGACATTGCGCGGAAATTCCGCCAAGACCAGCAAACGTGCCGGCACCATGTAATCGGGCAGAGTTTGTCGCAGTTTCTGCAAATAAGCCTGCGCACGCTGCCCCGCCTCACTTTCTACCAGATCGGGCAGCACTACAAAACCCAGAATACGCTGACTATGGTGAGCACGCTCTGCCAGCACCAGAGCACTTTCGACTCCGGCTAAGCCAGCTAAGGCCTGTTCTACTTCGGCAATTTCTACGCGATAGCCGCGTATCTTAATCTGATCATCACTACGCCCTAAAAATTCGAGTTCGCCAGTCTGACTCCAGCGTACCAAGTCACCGGTCCTGTACATCCGTGTGCTGCTACAGCCATCCGCCGCTTGATAAAATGGGTTGGCAACAAAACGTGTCGCACTTAAGTCCGCACGCGCCAGATAGGCTTTCGCCAAGCCCGCCCCGCTTAAATACAGTTCACCTGTTACGCCCGGCAACACGGGACGCAAGAACGCATCCAGCACATACACCGTGGTATTCGCAATCGGTCGCCCCAACACGACTTGCTGATGCTGTTTGATATCGGCGCGTAAAGTATCGACCGTGTATTCGGTTGGGCCATACAGATTATGCGCCTGCAAATCCGGCACTTCACGCAAAGCTTGCCAGAGACTGGCTGGGGCAGCTTCACCGCCTATCAACACCAGACTGGGATGATGCTGTCCTGCTGCAAACAAACCACAATTTATCATTTGTGCCAGGAAGGATGGCGGCAAATCCAGGCTATCTAATTGCTGCTCGCGAATTGCCTGCACCAGGCCGTCGGCATCGCGCCGTGTGGTCTCATCAAACAAATACAGCGCTTGCCCATGTGCCAGCCAAAACAATTGCAACCACGATGAATCGAAGGAAAAGGAATGCGTATGCGCTGCCCGTAAAGGGCGTAATGGCTGTTGTTTGCGCTGGAGTTTTTGCTGCAAAGTAAGCAGTGCTGGCTGGTAGATGGTCGACTTATGTGCGTCAATTAAATTCAGCAAGGCCGCGTGTGTATTCATCACACCCTTGGGTCGTCCGGTACTGCCCGAGGTAAAAATAAGGTAGGCCACCGAATCGGGCAGCAACTCTGCACGTTCAGCGGGGGTCCAGATGCTGGCGCTCATTTCGTTCACGCCCTGTCGAAATGCGGCGCTATCGGCACAGCAAACTCTTATCGCTGCGGGTAATTTAGGCAGCTGGGTAGTTTCACTCAAAATAAATACTGGCTTAGCGTCTTCACACATCATTGCTAAACGCTCAGCAGGATAATCTAAATCCAGCGGCAATAAAGTCGCCCCGGTGTGCATGATCGCGAGTAAAGCGATCAAGGCGCGCTCTGAACGGGGTAAAGCCATGCCCACCACAGAACCTGTCAGCGCCCCCTGGGCTTGCAAATAGCGCGCTAACTGACTACTTTGCTGCGCCAGTTCAGCATAAGACCAAGACTTACCCGCATGGTGCAGCGCAGTCGCAGCACCATGTTGCTGCGCTTGTAGCAAAATCAATTCACTGAAACTGTGTTCGATTGCCACCGCCCGCTGCAATGACGGGCCTCTGGCAACTTCAGAAATGCTTGTCAAGGCGTAAGCCGGGCCGATTTGCCATTGTGCCAGCGGCAGTTCCGACAAGTCAGCTGCGCTTTGCACCAATCCCAAAAGCGCCTCGGCATGCGCAGCCAGATCCGCCTGGCTAAACAGCGCAACGGGTGCACGCAACTCCAGATGCAGTCTGGCCCCGGCAAAGCTGAAACTGAGTTCGAGCTGATCGACTGGCCCGGTTGCCAGCGCCTGACTACGGCAGCTCGCTACACCCAGTTGTAAGCTAGTGTCAAACATTTTGTAATTGATGACGGCGCTATACAAACTTTGTTGCGCGAATTCAGGAAAATGCTGTTGACGCTCACGCTGAATTAATTCGGCATCAAATTGCTGATGGCGCCGCAGTGCTTTGATATCTTCGCGCAGAGCTGAGGCCAATTCAACTAAGTTACTCCCCGCCTGGAATTCACACGTCAACGGTAAGACACTGACAGCGGGCAGTAAACTATTCGCCGCAGCACTGCCCAAGCGCCGCATCATGGGCAAGCCCAGGCTAATTTTATGTTGCCCGGTCATCGCTGCCAGATAGGCGCAACACAAGGCCATCATAAAATCGGCTGGATACAAGCGCGCCTTAGTTTTTTGTGCGTCGGCTAGCCGCTGTAACACCGCATAGCTTTTTGCACATGAGCGCTGCGCTAACACAGGTGGCGCTGTGAGCTGCGTCGATCTGGCTGCCGTTGCGAGTAATAAACCCTGGGCGGGGACGAGATCAGGCAAACTGGCTTGCCAATAGCTTCGGTCTTGCTCGAACTGGGCGCTGTTTTCATAAACAGCTTGCTCCTCCAGCACAGCAAGGTAGTCATCCTCGATCTCAAGTCGTGCTGCATCGTCGTTTAAGTCGGCCTGGTAACGCTCAAGAATGCGTCGCGTCAAGGCATGAAAACTAAATCCATCTAAAACAATATGGTGAAATCGTTGATACCAGATAAAGCCTGACTGACCTTCGGGAGTTACTACGTGCAACACAAGTTGACGAAACCCTACACCCTGTTGATCAGGCATGAGTTCCTCGCAACTATCTTGTTGCATCAATTGGTGAGCTTCATCCCAGCTACGTGGGTGTTGACGTAAATCGATGTAGTCGACCGTCACAGCGCGCTGTTGCAGCTCGGCCAAATCTGGAATGATTTGCCTGGGCAAACCCTCACGTTCGATAAAACGGGCATGTAACACGGGACTTAGTCGAATTTCGTGCACTATGGCACGGATCAGGGCTGACACATCCAGTTCCGCTGGTAAATTCAGGCTATGCGAAATAACAAATTGCTGATGTTTTTCAGCAATTTGCTCAGCATACCAAATCCCTTGCTGGGTGCGGCTTAACGCTAAGTCAGTGGCTGCGACATGGCTGGGTAAGTCCTGCTGTAGCCGGATGTGGTTGCGTGCAGTCATACTTGCCCCTCCTGACTTGTACGATGGGCTGCAGCTGGATGTAAGTTTAGCCAATGCGTTTCGACATAATCCAGGCATTGTTGCCGCCCTGCCAAACCAAACACCACCTGCCAGGCTTCGGGTACTTTTGCAAACTCTGGCCACAAGCTATAGTCGCCAGCGGCATTTATCAAAACAAAAAACTGGTAAGTATCATCATCAAAAGGATTGATGCTTTTGCTTTCGCTGCTCATAGTTTCCCCATTCGAATTGAGTAGAGGGCTGGGTCTGTTAGTCAGACTTCCCTGCTATTACACCTGGCTTCGTGTGACTCACGTTCTGGCTGGGTATCGTTATTGTTTAAAAATTTCAGACTGAGTGCAGTGGCACTTGCGTTTGCTAAGGCGGAATTTATTGGCTGGCGTTCAGTGGCCCGGGGCCGACTGCTTGCAATAAGCTGGCTAAACCTTGCAATTGCGCTTCGCGCCAACACACTCTGTCGTGACCACCGCGAAATTCGTGATGGACACTTTGGTAGCCTGCTTGCTGCAATAAACCTGCCATTACCCGACTGCGTTCGCGCATATCGCTTTCTTCATCCCCGGCTGCCAGCCAAAAGCGCCCCCCAGCTGCGCTAACGCCTCGTTGCTTCAGTATTTCGGCCAACATGCCCTGATCGACTTCATTGGCCACATCGGGCCACCAATACGAGCCCGATAGCGCCAGCACGTTGGGAAATTGCTCTGGCAAACTCAGCGCGGCATACACCGCACACAAGCCGCCCAGACTCTGACCGCACAGGATGACAGGCACATCCTCTGTTAAGGCCAGTTGTTGACGCAAATGCGGTATAAACTCCTGCGCTAATGCGTAAACAAATTGCTGATTACAGCCATAATCACGCGCCCTTTGCGCACTATTCCCACTCGCCAGTAATACATGCAAGGCGGGCGCACTGTGCGCTTGCTGATGCAAATCAGCTAAGGCAGTCAGGTAGCCAGGCATGTTTTGCCAAAGCTGACCATCGAGATGCAGCACCAGATATTGCGCAACACGTAAATCTGAGATTGCGCCATAGCTGTAACAATAGTGCGTAGCCATGCTTGATGATTCCCAACAAGCTTCGCGTAAATTGAGCGTAATTGCACGGCTTGCCTCAGACCGGGTGCGCTTGACGACAGATTGCGCCACTGGGCCAATTAACTGCGCTTGCTCGCGCCCCCAACTACTGAGGTAAGCCGGGTAAGGATTCAAGTTATCGGCCTGCGCATACTGTGCTAACAAAGCTTGCCACCACTGACGCAGAACCGCGCCACTAGCAGCCTGCGGACGCTGATGCGCGAACTGCAAGGGAATGAATTGATAACTCCCAAGCCAATCCAAAGGCAATTCGGTACGCCAATACCAGACCCGGGTTTCTGCCAGCCTGTGCATCAGGGTTTGTGCCAAGAGCGGATGTGCAGTATGGCTATCGACCTCGATACAAACCTGCGCAGGAACAGGTTCTTGATCTGCGCACCAGTAAAAATGCAGCCCACCCCAGCCGGGTTTGTCAGGCAAGCGGGTCCAGACTGGGGTCGATTGTGCAGGTAAGTCCAGCCACCAATCATTGCGATCAAATGTTTGTTGGTGATGCCAGCGCATAAAATCGGCCTCATCCATCAAAGTTGTAGGTGTCAGCGGCAAGAGGCTGTGCGTCATCAGGCCACCTGCAATTTAGTCCAGACGCTATCCTGCGCACTGGCAACAATACGTCGCCGTGTCAGACGCGCCAGCCAGGCGAAGGCCAAAGCCAGCAGCAAAGCAGTCATATCCACCGTTAAACTAGCCAGACTGGTATTCACCCACAATCCTGAGGCGGGCAATAACCAGGCTAGCAAACTACTCGCTGGAATACTCAAGCCCGCAAACACACAGGCGCGCAATAAATCGTAGGCTGATTGTGCTGCGCCTCGATATAACGACCAGCTACAGGCGCCCAAAAAGACCAGGTAATACACCCATAAATAACTGTAGTTCAGGTTTTCCACGCGCAGATAAGCCCATTTACCGCTCACCAAAGCGCAAGCCACAGCCAATACTGAACCCAGACTGACGCCAACGGTTAAGGCTGCCATGATGCGCGTCGCCCGGGTTTGTTGTGGAATCGCTGGATCAGGATTACTGCTACTGGCGCGTGCCTGTGCTTTGCGACGCTTTTCCACCCAAAGTAAGTTACCGGTGTAAAACAACATCGCACCGCTTATCCCCATCAGGAAATAGACCCAGCGCATCAGGCTGCCACCATAGCTGGCAAAGTGCAGGGAAAACAAAGGTGCGACTAATTGATTCCAGCTATTTGCATGCTCGGGCACCATGCGATTATTCAATATCGCGCCGTTATAGGGGTCTATCATCAAATAAGTGGATTCTGCCCCTTGCACCAGATAATCAGGACTGTTTAAGGCGATACGCAATGCCGGCCGTGGGCTATCCAGGCGCAGGTAATTCAAGTCACTGACGGTGAATTGCGGTGCTTGCTGATGCGCGATTTCCAGCACTTGCTGCACCGGTAGTAACTGACGATGCGCGGCATAGCTTTGCATGGGGGGCGGCTGAAACATCGCTTGCTCGCCATAGACCCAGCGCGCCAGACTGCCATAAAACAGATCATGGAAAGCAAACACTATGACCGTCACGCTGATTAACAAATGAAACGGTAAGCTAAATACGCCCAATAAATTGTGCGCGTCTTGCCAAAACCGTTTGCGATTTTTGCCTGGACGCAAGGCAAATAAATCCTTAAAGAAAACCGGCAGGTAAATGATCAAACCTGATACCAGCGCCAGAAAATACAGCACGCCGGCAATGCCCATCAGATAGATGCCAGCATATTCGTCGCCCAATAAACCCGGCACTCCGCCAGTACGGTGCAACATATCGATCAACTCACCGATTAAACTGGGTGGCTCCTGCTTCACCACCAGGCTATTATCCTGATTTAAACTGGCATAGTTTAATTTTCCTGTTAAATCGAGTTCATGCCCGGCTTCAGCATTACTCCAACTCAAAGGCGCAGGTTGATGTTCACGGGCTTGTAAATGCAGGGTAAATTCGGCCTGGGCTTCAGGATGTTTGCGCACGACTTCACGAATCAGTGTGTCATACTGCTGCGCAGACACCGATGGCATCTGCAATGCAGGTGGGCTACTCCAGCGTGCCAGTGGGGTTTTAAATACAGTTAAGGCACCAGCAAAAAAACCGATAAATAAAAGTAAGCCTGCGACTATCCCGACCCAGCTATGCAAGCTCAGGTAGACGCGTAAAATGTCGGCACGAATTTTCATCAAATGACTCCACGTACGAATAACAAAGCCAGCCAGGCAAATAAATTCGCCGCAGCAAACAGAATGATGGCGCGGTTACCATGAGATATCAAATACACCAGGCTAAACATCACCAGCCATAGCGGTGCAATTAACCACATCACAAATTGCGCTTTATCTGCCGCATGTAAACCGCCCGGCCCTAACCAGGCAAACAAACCGCTGAGGGCCAGAGCCAGCGTCAAACCCAGCACGCCACCGGCGAAAGTTTTACGCCACCAGTGCCTATGCCAGCTAATTTTTTTTGGTTCGGAAATTCCGGATTCAGCCGGGACGTCAATAGAACTCATAATCAGGACTTCTTAGTAAAAAGACTTAAAAATGGCAGGCAAGAAAAACTCAGCATCGTCAACACCAACCAGGCAAAAAAACTGCACAACAAGGACCACTGCTGCGTGATACAAAACAGCGCCATGGCCTGGCTTAACAAATACCCGGCTCGTCCGGTACGAGCTGGCAGTGCCACACTTAAGCAAGCTTGCTGAGCCTGACTCAGATACAGTATCCAGCAGCCGGCCAGACAAAAAATTAGAAAACCGATTAAATACATACCACTTCCTATATTGATTAAAACCGTATTTACTCGGCCAGCAACGGCGTCGCTGGATCAGGCTGACGCTGCGACAGGGCCAGTCGCCAGCGCGCAAGTAAGTAATACACACCCGGTACCAGATACAAGGTAAACAACGTGGCGCTGATCACCCCACCCAAGACACTGACACCGATGACTTTCTGCGCACTGGAGCCGGGCCCCGTCGCAAACAACAGGGGCAAGATGCCTACCGCGAAGGCTAACGACGTCATCAGAACTGGCCGAACTCGCTGTTGTGCCGCTTGCTGCACGGCCTGTAACAACGGCAAGCCTGACTGTGCCAGTTGCTGGCAATACTCAACAATCAGTATCGCGTTTTTTGCGGTCAGGCCCAGCGTCGTCAACATACCGACCTGAAAATAAATGTCTTTGGGCCAGCCCGACCAGGCCAGGCCGGCGATGGCGCCAGCAACACCGCAGGGCATCACCAATAACACCGCAAAAGGAATCAGCCAACTTTCATAAAACGCTGCCAGACACAAGAACACAAAGGCAATCGATAACACATACAATTGCAAAGTCTGCGCTCCGGAAATTTTCTCTTGGTATGACAATCCACTCCAGGCCAGTCCCAGCTCAGCTTGTTTTGCCACTGTCGTTTCCAACGCCTGCATAAAAGCGCTGGAACTCTGCCCCAATTGCAAACTACCACTAACGTGCTGTGCAGGTGCGCCATTAAAGCGTTGCAAGTTGGCGGGCGCACTGTCCCAACTGCTGCTCAACACGCTAGTCAAGGCCACCATTTGCCCTTGACGATTCCTGACAGACCAGGCAAAAACATCCTCAGGTGCGCTGCGATAACTGGCATCGGCCTGCAGCATGACCTTACGAATCTGACCTTGATAGGAAAAGTCATTGATGTACGTGCCGCTCCAGACGCTACTCAGGCTGGCATACAACTCAGGTAAATCCAAACCCAGACTCAAGGCCTTTTGCTGATCCAATTGCAAACGTAACTGACGCGTCATATCGCCACCCGCGGCTTCGATGTAATTTAAGCGCTGACTTTGCTCAACCTGCTGCACAACTTGCTGACTGGCTGCCTGTAAATTTTGTCGTCCCCGCGCTTGTTGATCGAGTAACCAGAATTCAAATCCGCTGGCCTCGCCCAGACCATCGATAGGTGGCGGCACCATCACCATTTCGCGGGCATCGACTAATTGGCTTAATTTGGCATTCGCGCGTTGCGCGATCGCGATTGCGCTATCCTGATCTGCTTTACGTACTGACCAGTCGCGCAAATTCACAAAGGCCATGCCACCGTTTTGCCCCGCACCGCTAGGACTAAAGCCCGCCACGGTATAAATTCCTTCAACCACGCGGTTTTCTTGCTGCATAAAGTAAGCTTCGATTTGCTTCACTAAGGCTGCGGTCTGGGCATAGCTACTCCCCGCGGGTAAGGCATAACGCACCATCAGCGTACCTTGATCATCGTCGGGAATAAAACTTGCTGGCAAACGTTGATAGGTCAGGTAAGCCCCAGCCACCAACAGACAGCTGACCACGCAGGTAAGTAGCGGAAAGCGCATCACCCAGGCTAAGCTGAGTCGGTACAAGCCCGGGTAAGCCGGTGTTTTCACAACGGCTTCGGAGTCGGCGGTTACGGTATGGCGGCGCAGTAATTGCGCGCATAGTACGGGTGTAAAACTCAAGGCCAACCAATATGACAACGCCATTGTCGTCACCAAAGTCAGCGAAAATTGACGATAAATTACGCCCAGTGAGCCACTGAAAAACGCCATGGGTACGAATACGGCACTCAAAACTAAGGCAATACCAAACAGCGCCGAACTGATTTCAGCCATGGCTAAGCGCGTCGCGGTGTATGCATCGAGCTGACGCTCTAGCATAATGCGTTCAGTGTTTTCGACGACCACAATGGCATCATCCACCAATAACCCTATGGCCAGTACGAAGGCAAATAAACTCAGCGTGTTTAACGACATCCCCAAGCCAGCCAGCACTGCCAGACTTGCGCTTAACACTACCGGCAAACTCAACAAAGGAATCAGGGTGGCACGCCAATTGCGCAAGAACAGGCAAATCACCAGCACCACCAAGACGATGGCTTCGACCAGGGTTAACAGCACCGCTTTTAAGGAACGTTTCACAAAACGACTGGCGTCCTCGGGATAGCTCGCTTGTATACCCGCAGGAAAACCAGGTTTAAGCTGCTCAACTCTGGCCTTGATTGCGTCAGCTGTAGCAATTGCATTGGCACCCGGCGCCAGCATGATCGCCATACCAGAAGCGGGCTGTCCATTCATGCGCGAAACGCTGCCATAACTTTCGCTGCCAATTTCTACCCGGGCGACATCGGCCAGATACAGGCGACTGCCATCACTGCGTGTTTTTAATATGATTTGTTGAAATTGTTGCGGGGTTTGCAAACGTGCTTGCGCCGTGATAGGCACGTTAATCGCCTGATTTTCCAGGCTAGGTCGTGCCCCCAGCTCACCTATCGGGACTTCGGTATTTTGTTGTTCTATTGCCCGGATTATGTCTGAAGGATTCAAGCCATGTCGCTGTAAGGCATCGGCTTTTAACCAGATACGCATTGCATACGACGAACCAAACACTCTGACATTACCGACCCCGGGTACACGGGTAATTGCATCGGTAATCCGGCTATTCATCCAGTCGGAAATGTCGGTATCGCTTAAGCGTTGATTTTGATCAGAAAACACCAGCACCATTAAAAAACTATTTTGTGCTGCGGTGACGCTGATACCTTGTTGTTGTACCACGCGTGGCAAGCGATAACTGATTTGATTGACTTTATTTTGCACGGCAAGTTGCGCTTGCTCCGCGTTCACTTGCTGTTTAAAGCTCAGTAAAATCTCTGCTTCACCAGAAGCATTACTGCTGGCTTCAAAGTACAGTAAGTCATTCAAACTCTTAAGCTCTTGCTCAAGGATTTGCGTCACGCTGGATTCCACCAGTTGCGCCGAGGCACCCGGATAATTGACCGCGACCCTGACCTGAGGTGGCGCAATATTGGGAAATTGTGCTACCGGCAAAAATTGCAATGCGATTAGCCCAGCGAGCAAGAGTAAGATCGCTTGCACCCAGGCCAGTATCGGCCGTTGCAAGAAAAATTGCGCAATCATGCCCCGGCTCCCGCCGTTGCCTTTGTGTTGCTGGTAGCCGGGGTAACTCGCGTAATGCTAACTGGCTGCTGATCCTGCAAACGGGCATAACCCGCAACCACCACTTGATCGCCCGCTTGTAAGCCTTGCCGCACTACCCAGTGATCTGCCTGCGCCTGATCCAGTGTGATGA
Source organism: Undibacterium sp. (assembly GCA_041913845.1). Taxonomy (GTDB): domain Bacteria; phylum Pseudomonadota; class Gammaproteobacteria; order Burkholderiales; family Burkholderiaceae_D; genus Undibacterium. The sequence continues at coordinate 175,167 of JAYSEN010000002.1, read as the reverse complement.
GTTTTTGCTGTACCTGTTTTGCTTTTACCAGCCAGACATAAGCCTGATTGCGGGGCGTGTATTGCACCGCCGCCTGCGGAATTAAAAATGCCGGATCTGGGTCGCTGAATTCAATTTCCGCATGCACACTCATACCCGGCAATAGCTGTTGCGCTGGATTCGGAAAACGCGCACGCAGCAACAAGGCCGAGGTTTCGGCATCGACCTGAGCATCGGCAAAAACTAATTTACCAGGATGCTGATACGACTTGCCATGCTCTAGCTGCAAATGCACCGCACCGGCCTGATTTTTTTGTTGCTGCAACCTTAAATACAATTGACTGGCTTGTTGAATATCGACATAAACCTGATCGATTTGCTGAATGCGAGCCAAGGCCGCGCTCTGCTCTGCTGACAATAAGCTCCCTTCAGAAACCAGTGATCGTCCGATCCGGCCACTGATAGACGCACGAATCTGGGTACGTTGCAAATCCAGACGGGCTGCCTTCACGTGCGCCTCACGAGCCGCAACCCTGGCTAGCGCTTGTTTTAAATTGGCCTGTGCCAAATCGCTTTCTTGTTGCGTGATCATGCGCGCCTCCCAGAGTTTTTGGGCACGACTGGCTTGCGCCTCTACGCTTAACAAACTGGCTTTTTCCACCGCCAATTCGGCCTGACTTTGCTCGAGTTTAATACGGTAATTTTCATCATGAATCTGGTACAACAATTCACCAGCTTCGACTTGCTTGCCTTCCTGAAAAAACTGGCGTGCTAATATTCCACTGACCTGGGGCCGGACTTCGGCCAGACGGACAGGGCTCACGCGTGCAGGCAAACTAATCTTGCGTGGCAGGCTTTGCGCCGTTAATTGCAAGACCTCAACCTGCGCAGGAGCAGAAATTGCCGATGAGTCAGGCACAGACGCGACCGGATCGGGCTGACAAGCAGCCACAAGTAAAAGCAGCGATACTGGAGCCACCGTCGACAATCTGGCAAGGGTGTGAGGTATAAATGCTGGCAGCTTCAGAAAATGTTGAGTAATCGACTTCATATACAGAAAAACCAAACAATCGGAGGGTTAAGCAGCCAGCGTGGCGCCACCATCGACCACGATGTCTTGCATGGTAATGTGGCTGGCCAGATCAGAAGCCAGAAAGGCCACGGTATAGGCCACTTCCGCAGGTTGCGCAATTTTTTTCAAAGGAATGCCTAACTTAAATTGCTCAGGCAAACCGTCGATAGTGCGTTGCAAACCCTGAGGATCGTTCAACATGCCTTGCAACATGGGGGTCAGCGTCGAACCCGGCGATACCAGATTGCAGCGCACACCGTAGGGTGCCAGCTCCAGGGCGGCGCAATGCGATAAAGCAGCCAATGCCGCTTTCGATGCGCAATACGCGCCCATATTCAAGCGCGGCACACGCGCCGCATTGGAGGCAATGCTAACGATGCTACCGCGTTGTTGCTGCTTAAACAGCGGCATAACTTGCTGAAACAGATGGAATGCACCACTCACATTAATATTCATACAGCTGTGCCAATCCTCCAGCGAAATGCTTTCTACACTGCCCATTTTCAATACCCCGGCCGCGTTCACCAGCACGTCGAGTTGTGCACACTCACGCACTAAGTGCTGACAGACGCGGCGCACTTGTTGTGCATCACTGATATCAAGTTGCACCGTTTTAAATGGGTAGCGCTTTTGTCCATTTAAATTAGCGTCATCAAAATGGCGGTCTAAACCTACTACCCTTGCCCCCAACGCCCGGAACATTAACGCGACCTGGTAACCAATACCACGCCCCGCCCCCGTCACCCAGACTTGCTTGCCTTCAAAACGAAAGCTGGGAGCCAGACTCATTTCGGCTTGACGGTTGGCGCGCAAATACGCTGGGTTCTCACTTTTCATGCTGCTTTTACCTGCGCCATTTGCAGCAATTCCCACCAGGCGCGCAAGGTGGTGCGTCGTGCGAATTGTTCAAATTTGAGGTTAACACCCGCCCTTTGCCAGGCAGCCAGCAACTCCATGACTTGTACCGAATCCAGGCCGTAATCGAGTAAATTATCATCCAGATCGATCTCACCTTGCGCATCACTTAAGCAGGCATAGATGGCCGCCTTAAAATCGCCAAAATCGATGGGGGAGGCAATTCGCGTACCGAGTTTCAGACAGGCCGCACTGGTAGTGACGGCACCACATCGCGTCGCGACGAAATTCAATGCTTGTAAATGGTCAGCGGCAGAAAAATCGGCTAAGGCATCGGCCACCATAAAACACTGGATATCGCGCATAAAGCCATCTAAGGCTGTCGTCATACAACCTATATGCGCATAAACCCCGCAGATGAGCAATTGATCACGCTGCCAATCGCGCAGCGTAGTCTCAAGTTCGCTACGCTGAAACGCGCTATAACGCCATTTACACAAAACCAGGTCCGACCCAGCCGGAGTTAAGGCTGCATGAATTTGCGCTTGTTCGGCAGAGGCGACCGTCAAACCCGGGCCCCACATATCGTTCAGTAAGGCACGTTGTTGGGCACTCTGCAGACTCGGTTGCGCGGTGTACACCACGGGCACACCGTGCTGTCTGGCCCAGCGTATCAACGCTTGAATATTGGCTACCACCGTTTGTATCAATTCGCTGTCTGGTGCATAAAAACGCAAAAAGTAGTTTTGCATATCGTGCACCAATAACACCGCACGCTCGGTTTGCACACTCCAGTTCACACGGTTCGCCTGAACATCGTCGATACTGGGGATGGCGTAGGCTGAGATTGCAGGGATACTCATTAAAGTTGTCCTTTCAGAATTAGGCGCAAATCGAATTTACCGATTCCACGCTGGTGGCGTGTTGTAAGCGTTGACGCAGGCTGACTTTATCGGTCTTGCCTACTGCCGTTAGCGGTAAAGCCGACATTTCGATAATACGATCTGGCAGCTTGAATTCGGCAATACCCGCTTCGCGTAAATAACGCCGCAATACATTGGCAGCTACGCTGCGTTTTAAGACAACGCAGGCGCAAGATTTTTCACCCAGTAACGGGTCAGCGACGCCCACAACCGCAGCGTGCAAAACTTCGGGGTGACGCAATAACAGGTTTTCGATTTCTTCCGCGGCAATTTTTTCACCGCCACGATTAATTTGATCTTTGACACGGCCGACTACACGCAGATACCCGCGACTGTCTTGCTGCACCAAATCACCCGAGCAATAAAAACCCTGTTCATCAAAAACGCTGGCATTGTGAGCAGGCGCTTGAAAATAACCCCGGAAGGTGTAAGGGCCACGCGTGTAGAGCAGGCCCGTCTCACCAAACCCCAAACGTCGTCCCTCGCTATCCCTGACTTCAACTTCATCGGCCTCGGACATGGGACGCCCCTGGGTATGCCAGAGCGTTTCCTGATCATCCTCAAAGCGTGTGTAATTAACTAAGCCTTCTGCCATACCAAAGACTTGCTGCAACTGGCAATGAAACACCGTAGCAACTTGTTGCGCCAGGCTCGGTGCCAGACTCGCACCGCCCACTTGTACCAATCGCAGCGAGGTCAAAGCAGGATCACTCAAACTGGCGTGCCTGAGCCAGAGTGCAAGTGCCGAGGGCACTAGCGCGACCATGTCTATTGCATGGCGGCGTATCAGCGCGAAACAAAGTTCAGGCTCAGGGCTTGCTGCCAGAACAATGCAACCGCCTGCATACAAAACGCCCAGGCCACCGGGTGAGCTCAGGGTATAGTTATGCGCGGCAGGCAAGGCGCACAGATACCGGGTGTGACTACCCAGTTGACAAATTTCTGCACTGCGCCGCACGCTGTAATAGTAATCATTGTGAGTACGCGGAATTAATTTCGGCGTACCTGTACTGCCGCCCGACAATTGAAAGAACGCCACTTCATCGGCGGCAACTGCCGCATAGCCTGTAATGGGCAGTGCCACAGCATCATCGAGTAAAGTTTGCAAGTCCTCATCCGCACTGTGGCCATTCAAAAAAACCAGATGTTGTAAAACGGGCGAAGCCAGCTGTAATTCGTGGATAAACGCATCATCGTGAAACAACTTGTGGGCGCGATCAGCAATCAATAATCTGGCTTGAACTTGCTCAGCATACGCCCGCAACTCTTGTTTTTGATGGCTGTACAAGCCAAACACGGCAGCCACACCGATTTTTAGCAACGCGAAATACACCTGGTAAAATTCAGCGACATTGGCGAGCTGCACCACGGCAGTGTCACCCGCTTTTAAGCCACGCACACTCAGCTGCGCAGCCAGGCGCTCGCTCGCTTGCTCGAGTTGCGCATAAGTGTATCTGCGCTCGCCGCAAATCAGGGCGAGCTTGTTGGGCGCGCGCTTAGCTTGCTGCTGCAATAAGTCGGTCAAAGGCAAGTCTTGCCAATAACCTTGCTCACGATAGTGGCGCGCGAATTGTTCAGGCCATTTAGTAAAAGGAATCATGCCGCCTCCTGCTTGTAAGTTGCATCCATCTGGGTTTCAGCCTGGAGGTTTAAGGCATTCAACATGGTTTGCAATTTTGCCTTGGTCTCCAGCCATTCTGCCTCCGCCTCAGAATCTTCAACAATGCCGGCACCGGCGAACAACTTCGCCCTGGCACCAGCGAATTCGCCACTGCGTATCACAACTGCCCATTCACCATCGCCGTGCGCGTCGCACCAGCCGACAATGCCGCCAAAGTAGTTACGTGATTCAGGCTCGATCAAGTCGATCAGTTTTCTGGCTAAAGCAGTGGGGTAACCGCCCAGCGCGGGTGTGGGATGCAGTTTCGCGGCCAGCACCAGCGCATTCATTTCTGTCTGTTGCAATTCACCCCGTATCGGCGTACCCAGATGCCACATCGTGCTGGTGCTAAATAACTCAGGTAATTTCGGCACATGCAATTCACGACACAACGGCGCCAGCACGTGTTCTATCCCCCGGGTAACCAAACTATGCTCATAGTGATCTTTGACCGAAGCACTCAGGGTATGCGCTTGCACCTGGTCGGCAGCCGCATCACTCAAGCGTTTTGCCGATCCTGCTAAGGGGTGACTAAAGATCGCACCGGCCTGTTTACGCAGTAAGAGTTCCGGGCTTGCACCCATCAACACCGACTGATCTGGCAGGCGAAAACGGTAGTGATACGCATGTGGATTTTGCGCAATTAATTGCTGCAAGATCGCCAGTTGATTAAAGTCTTGCTGGGCTTCGACACGCAAAATACGACCTAACACCACTTTACGTATGTCACTGTATTGAAAATTCGCCTGCGCCTGCGCCACTGCTAACTGAAACGCCTGTTGATTCAGATTCGAACTGCAATGACGCATCACCAGGCGCTGCGTTTCTTGAACTGGATAGTGCAAGTTACTGCGCTTAGCAAACCGCTGTACTTGTTCGGGCATGATCAGGCAGGCTGGTTCGCGCTTATCGAACGGCACCACACCTAAGCAAACTGGATGCGCCACACCCGCCCGTGCTTCTTCGCTTAAAGCTTGCTGAATTTGCTGGGCAAATCCCGCATCATTACCATGTATATCTTCGACACTCAGTATTAAACGCCGACGACAGCCTTGCGCCACGATTTGCTGATGCGGTGAACTAAAAAAATACTCGGCTTGACTGATCGCTTCCCAGGTTAACGGGGCGGTGTCCTGCGATGCAAGTTGCCTGATAGGGGTCAACATACCTTACTCCGGATTATTATGGTTAAGCTTGCGTTACAAACTTATCCCTGTCTCCAAACTGGCGTTAGGCTGGCGCGGTCTACAGGCGATGAGGAAAATACTCTGAACTAAAGCGACTTCTTGAATTTATCAATTAAGTCAGTTCAACTAAACATAGGACTTAAGCAAAACAGCGCAGGTGTGCCGGTGTTTACGTCACCGCACTAGCGCCGCTGACTTCATACCCTGATTAGCACGATTTTGCGTAAATCCTGGGACAGGATTAAAAAATGCGGGGCGCACTTTTCTGAAAGCGCCCCGCTACCGACTACGTCGATACTGGACCCAGTGTTATCAGAATTGGTAATTCGCACTAACGAAATAACTACGTCCCAATTCCAGATTTAAGTATTGCTTGTTTTTATCGGCTAAATTTACATTGCTTAAGTTGCGCACCCCGGCACGCCAGGTCCATTGCTTCAGACCACGGTAGGCAAAGCCCAGGTCATAGCGCGTGTAGGCAGGTAAATTTTGTTCTTCATACACTTGTTCGCCCGTGTGATGAGCCGACAAGGTTGAACTTAAGGTCGGCAAGATCTTCCAGCTCAGCGCCAGATTTAACATATGTTTGGGCTTATTTTCAGAAGTTTTCACCACACCATCAGCATCGGTATCTTCTGCTTTTAAATATGTGTAATTCGCCTTCCAGTCGAACTCGGCATTGAACTTACCATCTGCCTCAAATTCAAAACCCTGACTATTAAACTTCGCGACGTTAATCCAGCGCCGCGCTGCCAGTTTTGCATCGTAATACGCCACGATCATGTCGCTGACTTCATTCTTAAACAGCACAGCCGAAGCGCTCCAGTCTTTACCGGTAAACACCGTACCCAATTCATAGTTCTTGCTGGTTTCCGGCTTTAATAGCGGATTCCCAGTCAATTGACACTTACCACCACAACTGACGATGCTGTATTCCTTGCTTAACTGATAGGCTTCCGGCGCTTTAAAGGCATTGCTGACGCCACCCTTAACTGTCCAACCTGGCTGCACCTGATACACCAGATACGCTTTCGGTGAGAAATGGCGATCAAATTTATTCGAGTCATCGAGGCGGCCAGCCAGACTTAAGCTAAGGTTCTTGGTAAACGCGATTTCATCTTCCAAAAACAAAGCACTGGTGGTGGTGCTGACGCGACCAGTCTGCAAATAAGTCAAAGGATCTTTAATTACTTGCTCACGCCATTCGACACCGCCATTCAACGCATGTTGCTGCCATTGCGTACTGAGTACCAACTTGCCATAAGTATTGCTTTCACGCAGTTGGCGTTGCTGCGGTTTGTTGTAACGCGTATTAAAGTCATCAATAGTCGATTCTTCTTTACTGATATAGGCGGTGCTCGTTCCCCAATCCCAATTTGCTTTATGCGTCAAACCCAGGGTATGACGACGAATTTCTTGCTCGCGATAATCACGCGCCTCGTAATTCCAGGCTGGGTTATATAAGTAGTAGTACAAACCTTTGGGACGCTTATCCTGGTTATAGCCAAAATCCAGATCGAGGCTGTGCGCCTGATTTAAACGCCAGCTCACCACCCCATTCAGGTTAGCGGTTTTCTTTGTTTCCAGACGTGGCGGTGTTTTTGTGTCTTGCGCAGAAGTCGCATACCAGGCCTGGCGATCCGAAATTTCACCACTCAAGGACATAGCCCAGTTGTCATCCAGCGCGCCATGCGTGGAAAAACCCGCACGCCACAAATCACCTTTATCACCACTTCCCATAACCCGGTATTCTGAATTAATGGAACTCAACCAATCTTTCGACGGTGCCTTGGTTATGATATTCACCACGCCGCCCATCGCATCCGAACCATACAAAGCAGCCATAGGGCCGCGCACGATTTCAACGCGTTGTATCGCATTAACAGGAATCGAATTTAAATCAAAATCACCACCGCGCCACAAAGCGCCGGATGAAGAAAGGCGGCGACCATTAATCAGTATCAAGGTGTACTTGCCACCCAGGCCGCGAATCTGAATATCATCGCGCCCTGTCGTGTCAGCAACATTATTCACCCCCACTGTTTCACGCAAAGCATCCGATAAGCTGTTGTATGAAGATTGCGCCAAATCTTCGGCATTAATGACCGTGGTAAATGCCGGTGCATTTGCCAGGGTTTGATTCCGCATACTGGCCGTCACCACCACCACATTCGGATCAAGATTTGCGCCACCTTCATTGGCTTGCGCTGCCGCACTTGTCAGCGTTGCCAACGCCATTACCATCGCTTTTTTCGAAAACTTCATGATGCCCATACCTGTTAACAATGAGAAACCGTCTTGCTGCGTACTTTCGACGCCGATCGAATTTACAAGCTTTTAAAGCCCGCCCTCAGATCATTTAACGCAAATGATACTGATTCTCATTTGTTTTTGCAATCAATTTTTATGTTTGTTTGACATGCATTAAAAGAAACCTAATGATTTTTGACCTAAGCCTGTTTTCCTGCCATGCAGGCATAGCAACTTTGTGTACGTTCGCGTTCGATTCCTACTCGGATCAGATAGAGATTCGCAGCCGGACTGGTTGATAGCTAAGCTGGCAGATTGATTCTGGTTGCGACTTAACTCAGTACCTGAACCAATTGCCCCAGAGTTTGCATAGCTTGCGCGGTTTGTTCTTGCCAGCGGTGGCCGTAATTAATCCGCAAACAATTACGGAATTGGCGTTGTGCTGAAAACATGGGACCCGGTGCCAGACTGATTCCCAGCGCGTAAGCCTGCCTGTGCAATTGCAGAGTATCGACCTGACTGGCTAACTCCAGCCAAAGGAAATAGCCACCTTGTGGTCGGGTTGCACGCACACCCGCAGGAAAACAGCGTGCAATTGCCTCGCTCATGGCGTCTTGTTGTACAGCTAAAGCGTGCCGCAAACGGCGCAGGTGTTTATCAAAATGCCCTTTCGCCAAAAAATGTGCAATCGCTTCCTGGGCAGGTAGTGAACTGGCTAAGGTGGAACTAAGTTTTTGCCGTATCAAAGCTTGTGTGTATTTGCCCGCAACAATCCAGCCAACACGATAGCCTGGCGCCAGCGATTTCGAAAACGAACCGCAATGCAATACATTGCCCTCAGCATCGTAGGCCTTGGCTGGCAAGGGTCGCTCATTCCCAAAATACAGCTCGGCATACACATCGTCTTCAATTAAAGCCACACCATGATGTGCCAGCAACGCCACCAGTGCTTGTTTATTCGCGACACTCATGGTGCAACCTAGCGGATTTTGAAAATTCGTCATCAGCCAGCATACCTTGGGACGATGCCGCAATAAAGCCGCTTGCAAAGCATCAAGATCCACGCCATGACGTGGATGGGTGGGCACTTCAATGGCGCGCAAACCCAGGCGCTGCAAGGCTTGCAAGGCACCATAAAACGATGGCGATTCGATGATCACGGCGTCACCTGGCCGCGTCACTGCCAGCAATGCCAGATTCAAGGCTTCCAGCGCACCATTGGTGATGATAATTTCGTCGGGTTCGACATGCATGCCGGTTAGCAAATAGCGCAAGGCAATCTGGCGTCGCAATGCGGCGCTTCCCGCACTCAAGTCCTCCACCGTGCTCCAGGGATCGAGGTGCTGCAAACTGCTGTGCATGGACTTCGCTAGTAAATCAAACGGAAATAAGTCAGCGCCCGGAAAAGCCGAGCCCAGCGCTAAGACGTCGCGCGCCCTGGCTTTTTGCAAGACTTCAAAAATCAAGTCACTGACATCCACGGTGGTGCTGTCACCGCTGGGTAAAGAACTGCGCTCAGGTTCGGGTGGCAGCTTACTGGCACCCGCCGCGACATAATAGCCAGAACGTTCTTTGGCGCGAATTAAGCCACGTGCTTCAAGCAAGTAATACGCCTGATACACGGTTGCCGCACTCAGATGACGCTCGCGACTGGCTTGCCGCACCGAGGGTAATTTGTCGCCGCGTTTTAACAGCCCTTGACGAATAGACTGCGCCAAATCTTCAGCCAGAGTTTCATATAACTTCATGCTATTCCTTCTGACATCATCGCCCTGATCATCGCTGCGACCCAGAGCGCGGCAAATAAAACTGGCTACTCTCTTCCAACACCAGGCTTTGCGCGCCGTTTGCAGGATTCACATCATAAACCTTGAATAGAATTTTTTGCTGAGGCTGGCTTAAATCCCGCGTCTGCAATCGCACTGTCACGGGTACCAAACGCGTAGCGGTGCTAGCTAATTCAAATTCGGTCTGTCCAACAATCGCAAATCCAGAGGCACCATTTACGCTCACGCGTATCTGGCGCGTTTTCTCAGCGCTGCTGATTATGTTTAAGCGATACACATTTTCATACACATCATCGGCAAGCTGACGATAGTTAATACTACGGTCACGCAACACATTCAGGCGCAGATCGCTGTGCTGCTGCAAACCCCAGATAAATCCCACAACGATAATGGCTAATATCGCACTGTAGATCAAAACCCGGGGCCGCAACATGCGTAAGCGCAATTGCTGCAGACTCAAGCCCAATTGATCAGCATGCTCGGTACTAAAACGTATCAGGCCACGTGGCGCCTTGATCTTATCCATCACACTGTCGCAAGCGTCGATGCAAGCGGCGCAACCTATGCAATCGTGTTGCAAACCCTGACGGATATCTATGCCAGTCGGACAAACTTGCACGCACAAAGAACAATCGATGCAACTGCCACGCTGCGCGCTCGCGCTGGCTTGTTTGGTCCAGGCCTGGCGCGGCTCGCCACGCTGTTTATCGTAGCTGACGATGAGGGTATCCTTATCCATCATGGCACCTTGAAAGCGCGCATAAGGGCAAAGATAACGGCAAAAGTGATCGCGCATAATCGCCGCATTCAAATTGGTAAAGGCGGCGTAAAACACTAGCCAGAAACCAGCCCAGAGTCCGATCTGCCGGTGCCAGAGCGCATACAATAACTCGGGCGCAGGATTAAACCAGGCGACAAAACTAAAACCGGTGAGTAAAGCAAAGCCTAACCACAACACTTGCTTAATGCCCTTACGCAGCACTTTTTCAGCGGTCCAGGCTTGCCGGTCCAGGCGCATGCGGGCACCACGCTTACCCTCCACCTTACTTTCCAGCCACATGAAGATTTGCGTGTACACAGTTTGTGGACAACTAAAGCCACACCAGATACGTCCCGTTACCGCCGTAAACAAAAATAAACTGTAGGCGCAAATAATTAACAGGAGTGTCAGAAAGATAAAATCTTGCGGCAATAAGACATAACCAAACAAATAAAATTTACGTGCTGGCAAATCAAATAAAACCGCAGGCCGGCCATTCCAGTTCAACCAGGGCAAGCCAAAAAACACCAATTGCGTCAGCCACACCATAAACCAGCGCAGATTGGTGTAATAGCCTTGGGATTCACGTACATAGACATGGTCAAACTTGGTGTAGACAGAAACCACTTTGACCTCGGGATTCAGGGTTTTCATAGTGCAGCGGGTAGTTTGAAAGAATCAAAACGCGACAACATGGAATTGATGTCGCTTACCCTGGCAGTGTGCGCCGTTTAAATTCGATAAAACAGCAGCAGTTTTTCACAAAAAACCAGATCAGTTAGCGATTAATTGCAAGCTATCTGCCTGTCAAACCCAGCCTCAACGGCGGCAGAACTGAGTAACTACAAATTCAGGCGTCATTTGGCTCACCTGGCAGCCTGACAGGGAGTAACTGACGTCACTCGTCCTGCATAGCGGTTAAAACCGCACTAACTGCGGCTTTAACTGCAGACACAAGAAAACGCTTAAGGATGGGCTTGGGTTGGGCTTAGGTTGGACTTAATCGGGCCGGCTTGGCGCCAGCATAGGTGGGAATTGTATGCGCTCACGCAAGCGCAACACTTTGAAACCCAGTAGGCGTTGCTTAGCCGATTTGGCCTGGCGTTCCTGAGTGCGCTGGATAAAGCTGGCGAAGCTCTCTTCCCTTACTTGCGGTGCTGAAGCGTGTACCATTTGAATGCGCCCGTCAGCATCAGCCAAGGCCAGCGCAGTATGTGTGACCATAGTCTGCTCCGGCAATTGCGTGACCACTTCAATCAAATCACCACTTTGAAGTTTGCTGAGATTGGCCAGAAACACAGTCACGGGCAAATAGGCTTGACGACTATTCTCGACCGGGCGCTGGACTTTCACGCCATGCTGGCGCGCCAGAAACGCTGCACGGTCAACCTGCATTTCGTAATACCCCAACTGACCGGGTGCCAGCGCGTCAGTAACTTCATGCATCAGCCAGTTATTGGCCGGATGCCAGTCAACTTCCATATAGTGATTGCGCGTCGCCACCCCAATCACACCATCACGATAGCGTATGCGTTGCAAAGTCCAGAAAAACTGATCCCAGTTTTTGCTCAGCGCCATCGCATACGTGTGTTCGATAAACACCACGCAATCGCTGGCTGATAAGGAATACAGCGGTAATTCATCATGAATTTGATAGGGAAATTCACCCAGCAGATTCAGCTTATAGGGTTGCCCCAGATTACGCCTGGCGATTTGCTCTATGCGCTTAGTTAAACTGGCTTCATTGAGAAATAATTCCTGCAAATAGCGATCAAGCTGGCGCGGTTGCATTTGGTAAATCGCGCTGGCTGTGGCTTTGGCTGATTCCGGGACTTTAGGGCTGCTTGCCTGTGCCGACACAGCGAAACTACTGGCGCACAGCAGGGCAAGCGTTGGCTCAACTAAGCCGCGCGTTGCGAGAGGCAGCTTTTTAAAACACTGATTTATACGGTTCAACATCACAAATTCAGGCATTTCAGATCAAGGATAGTAGTCGGCTGCATTAACGCGCGATCGATCAAGCGATAGCGCGCCACTTATCGCCGCCAGTATATCAGGCATGACGATTTCTATGCCCTACCGCCAAAGCTGTCAGCATGGCACATAACTGAAACAACGCGATACCAACGAAAATCAGCCGCGGCATATGATTATCCATGAGTAAGCCAAATAACAGCGGCGCTAATGCCATGCCACTATCAAGGCCAGAATACACCATGCCATACACCCGGCCCGTCGCGTTTTTGGGCGCAGCGGCACGTATCAGTAAATCGCGTGACGGGCCCGCAACTCCTGCTGCAAAGCCAACTAAGACCATGCCAACCAAGGCTAATTGCGCCAGTAACAAACCGCTCGCCAGGCTTAAGGCAGCGATAGCAGCGGCGATCATGGTCACGGCAACGATATAATCGTGCTGTTTGCGTGCAGCTAGCAAGCCGCCATACCACATACCTGCTGCGGCCGCGACCATATAACTGGTATATGCCGTGGTCGAAAGACTCAGCGACATGCCGTAAATTTCACGCAGCGCAGCTGGCGCAAAACTTTGCACGCCGCCTAGTGCCATCGCCAGCCAAAAGAAAAACAAGAAACATAACCAGACTGAACGTAATTTCAAAAAATCCAGCGCGTGTCCCGATGACGGCTGGGTTGCGGTACCCGGTTTGCCTGACTGCGTTTCGCGCGTATCAAATAAATCGCGATACCACCATAGCAAAGCCAGTACTAGCACGGGTAAGGCAGCCGCCGCAAACAAGGCGCTACGCCAACTACTGTAACCAGCGATCCCAACCAAAAAAACCGGCGCTGCGGCCCAACCTAAATTGCCAGTCAAACCATGTACAGAAAACGCTTGAGGCAAGCGCGCTACGCTGACTTTCTTATTCAAGATGGTGTAATCCGCCGGATGAAATACGCTATTACCTATCCCAGCCAGAACAGCTGCCAGGATCAGCATGCCGTAATTCTGCGCCAGTGCGCCAAACAGCGCGGCGGCGGCCAGGCAGCACAAGCCAAAAAACAGTACCACGCGCGCGCCAATTTTATCGACCACAAAACCCGACAGGGCCTGGCCTATGGCTGAGACGACAAAAAAGCTCGTCATCAATAAACCCAGTTCGGCATAACTCAATGCAAACGCTGTTTTTAGCCAGGGAAAGAGCGAGGCCAGCATCAAATGAAAAAAATGCGAAATAGCATGCGCCAGACCGACTAAACCGATAATCAGACTATCTCGCGTCCATGGTGCATGCTCTGCTTCTGTTACTGCAATTTGCATAATTAATCCTTGTTGGTTCGCAAAAACAGACTAAGTTTAAGGAAAAACATGGCGTCTGAATTGAGATAGAATGACATAATCTATCGCAATTCTGCCATAACCTTATGCCGCAACCCATAGTCACACATACTCAGGCGCATAGTGCTGACAAACATCCCAGCCCGGATCGGCCAGTCAAGCTGGCCGCACGAAACTTGCAAAACCAACAGCACCTGCCCTTGCACCAGCACAGTTGGGGGCAATTTACCTATACTCCCCAGGGTATGATACAAGTCATGGCGGATGGGCACACCTGGTTTGTGCCACCACAGCGGGCTATCTGGATACCCGCCAGTATTGCGCACGAAGTAAAAATATTACAAGCCAGTCAACTACGCTTATTAAACATCGACATGGCGCATAGCCCGCTGGCTCAGGATACGTGTCAGGTTTTGGAAGTCAGCCCGCTGTTACGTGAATTAATTGTCGCCTTGGAAGCACTCGACAGCCCGGGTCCGCGTGAACAATTAGTGACGCAATTAATCTTAAATGAACTCAGTCTGGCACCAACTTTACCGATTTACCTGCCTATGCCACGCGATAAACGCTTGTTGAGTTTGTGCCAAAGCCTGTTAGAGCAACCTGCCAGCAAACTGACTTTGCAGGATTTCGCCAGCCAGGTTGGTGCCTCAGAGCGTACTTTGGCGCGCTTGTTTGAGCAGGAACTGGGAATGGGGTTCAGTCACTGGCGCCAGCAAATGCGTCTGAGTCGCGCGGCCGCTTTAATTGACCAGGGCCAAAATCTGGCACAGGTTGCTGAACAATTGGGTTACACCAGTCCTTCGGCATTTAGCGCCATGTTTAAAAAAACCTTTGGCCTGGCACCCAGCGTATTTTTCCGGCGCCAGCTATAAATCAGGCGCGGCTCTTTATACTGGTTCGCTGCCCCGGCAAAGCTGAGTGACAACTGTTACACTAGGGCTTGTCGGACATAGGGAGTCGGCGTTGCTTGGATTTCCCAAATAACGACAGCTTACCAGTCGTTTCTTATTTACAGCATCATGCTTTCAGGTTTTTATGTCAAACACTAACACTACCTCCGCTCAGGCTAAATTCGTTCAGGGCTCGACTATGCGACATGTCGTGACCATGACTGCCACTGGCTCGATAGGTTTAATCGCGGTGTTTGTAGTCGATGTTTTGAACCTGCTGTATATCTCGCAATTAGGTAAGCATGAGCTGGCGGCCGCGGTTGGTTATGCCAGTACTCTGCTGTTTTTCCACACTTCGGTGTTAATTGGTTTGTCGATCGCAATTTCAGCCACGGTTTCTCGCGCCATAGGCAGTGGCGATCAGATGCTGGCCAAACAGTATGCTGCCAGTTCCTTGTATTTAATCGCTGCCCTCAGTACCGTATTAACCGCGCTGAGTTATCCCTTACTCGAGCTGTTATTACAACTACTCGGTGCACGCGATGAAACGGCGGCCTTGGCCGCACGTTTTTGCCGCCTGATCTTACCGTCTATACCTTTACTGGGTTTTGGCATGGCCACCAGTGCCTTGTTGCGCGCCGTCGGCGACGGCAAGCGCGCCATGTATGTCACACTGGGTGCTGCATTGGCGACCGCACTGCTGGACCCCTTATTCATTTTTGTATTTCGCTTAGGCTTAGATGGCGCGGCCTACGCCAATTTTTGCGCACGCTTGATTATGACACTGGTTGGTTTTTGGGGTGTGCTTAACATACACCACTTATTTGCCCAACCGAGTCGCGAAGTTTTTCAGCGTGCTTTGCAAGCTTTTGCGCGCATAGGCTTTCCTGCCATTTTGACGAATGTCGCGACCCCCTTTGGCAATGCCGCTGTGACCACGACGATTGCCGCTTATGGTGATCAAGCCGTAGCGGGTTGGGCCGTGGTATCGCGTTTAATTCCTATGGCATTTGCAGGCTTATTTGCCTTGTCGGGCGCAGTCGGACCTATCCTCGGGCAAAATCTTGGCGCCCACCGTTTCGACCGCTTACGTATGACCATGCGTGATAGTCTGAGCTTCACCTTAATCTATGTAAGCTTAGCCTGGTTGTTTCTCGCGCTCAGCAGTCATCTGGTCGCGCGTGCTTTTGATGCGCAAGGCATGGCAGCCGAAGTTATTATTTTCTTTTGCACCTTTGTCGCTGGTAGTTTTCTATTTAATGGCAGTCTGTTTGTTGCGAATGCCGCTTTTAATAATTTAGGCTACCCGTTTTACTCAACCATATTGAATTGGGGACGTTCCACGCTGGGCGTGATTCCTTTTGTGTATTTTGGTGGCAAATGGTTTGGCGCGCGCGGGGTTATGGCGGGTTATGGCTTAGGCGTGGTGATGTTTGGTGTTATGGGAATCTGGCTCTGTTTCCGGGTTTTACGACAGCTAGAGCAAAAACATCGCGTTTGAGTCTCAGGATATACAAATCGCCGACCATGTGCTTGCTGTCGCGATTCGCCGCACTCAAGCAACTTTGCCAGTCTTCACAGTTGGTTAGCACAACTTTGCCTGAGGCTTAAGTTTATAATTGGTTCATATTAATTTTTACCAAGCAAGCTGAACCACTACCGCAGGCAAGCAAAGCCAAGCCTTACAGGCACAAATCCAAGTCATAGTCGGCTTATTCAGAACTAAGTTCATACCAGCTGATTTTGTGTCTGAATAAAAACTGAAGCTCAGCCGGCTAAGCATTGTCCTCCTGCCTAAGCCAGCGAGCATTGCTATAGCGGCTGTAAATTCAGATGCAAAAAGAAGTTTAGCATTTGAAAATGATCGTCACAAAATTCGGCTTCCAACTCGGGCAAACGTGAGATCGGCATCCAGACGGCAGCTGCCGCATCATCGCTGGCGCAAATCTCGGGCAAATTTTCTTGATTCAAATAAAAATAGTGGGTGTGAGTGATGGTACGACCACGTTGACTACGTTGTGGATGATCAAAAACTTCAATCGTTTGTAAAGCAGCCTTCAACACCTCGGGCAATACCGCCAGACCAGTCTCTTCACGCAATTCGCGAATTGCGGCCACTTGCAAGCGTTCGTGTTGATCGACAAAGCCACCGGGAATCGCCCAACTGCCCTTGCATGGGTAGCCGCCACGCCGTATCAGTAATACATGCTGATTGACCCTGACCAAATTATCGACAGTCGTAAAAATCGGCGGATAAGGTGCCAAGGACCAGCTCTTTTGATACGCCTTCAGATAAGCGTATTCCTGCTGAAGTTCTGAAAAATAGGGGAGCAAACACCAAGATCGCAAATAGTTCAAAATAGCTTCTGGTACATAGGCTTGAATCACGGCTAGGGCTGCCGACACATCGTCGTTATCAAATAAGACCTGACGCAAAGCGTGCGCATCGATACGCTGGAAGAAGTCAACCTCACACAATTGCCATTGCGGGAAAGCGTGCAAATACTCGCTGGTAAAATCCTTGTTATAACCAAACAAAGCCAGCTTGCCACTCGCCCAGGCTTGTTCACGCTGAATCTGCTGCACTTGTTGCTGTAAGGCTTGTACCCACAGGTCTTGCTGATAATAATCACGCAGCGGTAAAAAATGTACACGTTGCAGCTCGTGCTCGCTCAGGCATAAGCGTATCATTGCGGCTCGCTCTTGCCAGCTAAATGGATTGCGTGGCGTGCGTGCTTGTTGGGCAGAACCCAGCACAATAATCAGATGCTCGGCCATGGCTAAAGCCTGACGCAATAAATGCAAATGCCCTGAATGAAAAATCTGAAAGCGCCCGATCACGACGGCGGTTGCAACTCGCGTAGCTGAATCAGCCAAAAACTCAGTGCCGCTTTCTTTGGTAGTCGTTGCCATCATTTTTCCTTAGTAAGTGTAATTGGCCGCAATCGGCATTTGCCGGCCACTGCCAAAGGCGCGGTTGCGAACCCGTATTATCGGCGCTGCCTGGCGTCGTTTGTATTCATTGCGCGCCACCAGTTGCAAAACCCGTTGTACCACGTCGGCGCCTGCAGGTTCTTGTTGTAAACGCTGCACCACGGCTAAAGCATGCTGATAATCCGCCAAAGGCAAACGCTGGCCTTCGATATGCCACTTTAAAATTTCATCGAGAATGGCATAGTCTGGCAAGCTATCACTATCGAATTGCCCAGGGGCGAGTTCCGCCGATGGCGCTTTTTCTATGATTGCTGCCGGTATCAAAGCATAGCCTGCGCTTTGATTGAGGTAGCGCGACAACGCATAGACTTCAGTTTTGTATAAGTCGCCGATCAAACCCAGACCGCCATTGGTGTCCCCATACAAGGTGCAATAACCGACTGAAATTTCACTCTTATTCCCCGTCGTCAGTAATAAGGCATTTTCACTATTCGAATGCGCCATTAATATCGTGCCACGTATCCGTGCTTGCAAATTTTCCAGCGCCAAGCCTTGTAATGTTGTTTGATGACTGAGTTGATAAAGGCGGCTGTGTTCTTCAACCAGACTGGCTATCGGATGTGTCAATAAACGTATGCCGAGGTTTTGGCAAAGCTCTACCGAATCATCAACCGACCCCGTGCTCGACCAGGCCGAGGGCATGGTAATCGCCGTGACGGCTTCTGGCCCCAGTGCTTCAGCGGCAAGTGCCAGACACAGTGCCGAGTCTATCCCGCCTGAACTACCTATCACCAGTTTTTTAAAGCCGCAACGTCTTGCATAGTCACGCAAACCCAGCACGATTTGCGCACGCATCTGTGCTTCGGCGGTGCTTGGATAAGCCGAGGCAGAGTGAGCGGCATCCGTGGCTACCAGGCTAAATTGCCGCTCTTGCCAATTCCAGCAAGCGATTTCGCTCTGATACGCACTGGCTTCCAGCACCACGCCTTGCTCTGCACTGACAGCAAACGAGGCGCCATCGAACACCAATTGATCTTGCCCACCGACTTGATTGACATAAACGATGTCGAGTTGATGGTGTTTGGCTGCAGCACTGAATAAATCATGCCTTTGTTCGCGCTTGCCGAGATTGGCCGGGCTGGCATTAATCGAGATGACTAATTCAGGCTGTGCTTGTGCCAGCGTATCCCAGGGGTTGGCCTGGTAATCGCGACCGCTGTCATTCCAGCCATCTTCGCAAATCAAAAAGCCTAATTTATGCCCGGCGATAGAGAGACAACATGCCTGGGCTGGTCCCGGTTCGAAATGACGCCGCTCATCAAAAATACCGTAAGTCGGCAATAATTGCTTATGGTATTCGGCGACAATTTGCCCGGCTTTGAGCACCACCAGACCATTCGCTAAGGGCTTACCCGGGCCTTGTCGATGACGGATTGCGCCCACCACCAAATGCAAACCTGGGCGCGCCTGGCTTAAGGACAAGACTTGTTGCATGGCCTGGTCAGCGGCCGCTAAAAAGCTAGGCTCTTCGAGTAAATCCCCCGGATAATAGCCCGACAAACTGAGTTCTGGGCACACCAGCAAATCGGCCTGCTGCTGTGCGGCGAATTCCATCGCCCGCCCTATAGCCTCGACATTGCCCTTGAAATCAGCGACGGTAGGATTCAATTGCGCTACGACTATGTTTAACATGATGCTTCCTTAACTGGTTTCAAAGCGGCTGCGCTTGATCGATTTGAAAAACCTGACGCAAGTAGGCCAGATAGGTTTGGTCCTGGCACAAGGTTTTACCCGGGCTATCGGAAATTTTGGCGACCGGCTGACCATTGCACTGGGTGATTTTCATGACGATATTGAGCGGCTTGATATCGGTGTCATTGCTTAAGTTAGTGCCTATACCAAAGCCAGTCATGACACGGTCAGCAAAGTGACGGTAAAGTTTGATCGCAGCGGGAAAATCCAGACCATCGGAAAACACCAGGCGTTTGCTATGACTATCGATACGCAAAGACTGGTAATGCGCGAGCGCCGCTTCGCCCCAGGCCACAGGATCACCCGAGTCATGACGCAAACCATCAAATAATTTGGCGAAATACAAATCGAAGTCATTTAAAAAGGCGCGCATACCAACCACATCGGTCAGAGCTATGCCCAAATCACCGCGATATTCCTGCACCCAGGCTTCCAGTGCCGCTTTTTGTGAATCGCGCAAACGCACGCCAAAGGCTTGATACGACTGCAAATATTCATGCGCCATCGTCCCCATCGGCACCAAACCAAATTGCATGGCCTGATACACATTTGACGTGCCTTTAAAATGTTCTGGCAAACGTTGCTGCAAAACTTGCACAACCTGATCATGCCAAGCCCCGGAAAAACGCCGGCGCAAACCAAAATCAGTCAATTCAAACGGATGACGCAGCTTAGCCTGGGCTAACTCTGACTCTAAAAGAGTCAGCTTCTGCTCTAAGCGCTGCTGCGCAACTACCAGACTAGCGGCGGTTTGCAAGCGACGGCTGTACAATTCATTGACGATGTAGAGCACAAAAATCTCGAACGCCATAATATGTACTTGCGGTCCACGCGCGACGATGCTTAATTGCTCGCCCTGCGTGCTGACTTCGATAAACTTCGTTTGAAAATGAAACAGGCTTAAAAAATCGATGAAGTCCGATTTCATAAAACGTAAGCCGCGCAAGTAATCAAGTTCAGCCGCACTAAAACGCAAGCTGCATAAATGCTTGAGTTCGCGTTCGACCTCGGCCTTCAATTCAGCCAGTGGAAACACCGTACTACTGCGGCAAACAAATTGATATTCTGCGTGTGCCGCTGGCTGACTATGCAGCAAGGCTTGCCACATGGTGAATTTATACAAATCGTTTTCTAATAAACTGCGGACGACATAACTCATAGCTTTCTTTCTTAATTCTCAGGACTCAGGCCCGACTGACGAGGACCTCACTGCGTTCGCTACAGCGCGATACTACAGCGTGTTTGTAGCCAGTTTTTTCAAGCTAACGCCGGCCAACTCGGCTTGAGTAAAAAATGATTGTGCCAGGTCTTCAAAACCACTCACCGGGCTCATGCAATCTTGCAGCAAAACCCAGCTACGCTGCGGCGTTACCGGCAAATACTGCAGCAAATCACTGACGGTTGCTGCCACACAGTGACTCGCCGCCTGCCCGGCAACCCAGATTTCATCGGCATCAGCTAAGCTCGCCAAGACAGCCTGGTTAACCTGAGTGCCCTCATCATCACTCAAAGGCACTTCGGCACGTAAGGCGGAATAGTGTTCAGTGCCAGGATTTAAGCCTTTCAAAATCTTACTGACACTGGCTTGCTGGCTGAGCTCCCAAGCGTGCAAAGCCTGCAATAAATCAGCGTGTATCGCATGGCCCCAACTGCCCAATTCACAATGCACCGGCCAGGCAATCAAACGATGTTTGTGCTGCGCTTCTAATTCACGCATGTAACTCAATGCCTGGGCTTGCTGCGCACTTTGTGCGCAACGATAGCGCCCTTCCATGACCTCATTCAAGCTAATTTGGGTAAATGGTGTAACAGTTTGCCCTTGCTGATCCAACCAATACACATTGTGCGCAATATCCCATTGTTGATGGCTATCCAGCGTTACGCTGATTTTGGCGAAATAATCGGGCTGCTGCATTAAAAAGCCGGCTAAGCGCAGCATATCCTGGTGTGCCCCCTTGACTGGCAAGGCGGGGACTTGTCCGCTACCCAGATAAGTTGAAGGCAAATCGCAAAAATCGTTTTGCGGGTCAATGATGAATAAATGACGCTTAGTCATGGCTAACTCCCGGTTAATTGAGTCGATCTGCTTGAGACGGGTCTTCGCGCTCAAGCATGAAGCCATCTTAAATCACTTAGTTGCAATTTGCAACTTACATTTTTAAATTCCGACCTGGAATTTGTAAGCAAAGCTATCAGGCCGGAATATTTTGCACCCCGATCCTGCTATGGCTATGCACTACATTGCACTGAGATCGGGCTTTGCTTACTTCCATAGCGAGTATCCTTGGAGTCAGCAAGGCTACGACTAACTTAGCCTTGCAGCAGTTAGCTAACCATGATTGACCAGATCACAACCCAGGTTAACACCGTAGTAAACACTTGGTAGTGGCTTTACTCAACAAGCCAGGCCCAAAAAATCAACACCGCAGCTAAGTCAAAAAACACCGTCTTGACTATCAGTAGTGCGAAACTGCTTACCACCCGCAAGGCCCAGTCAGGCGGCACCTCGCGGTATAAATTCACTTCATTTACTACTGATTTCCTTACTCATGGTCTTAGGGTAGTAAACCGCTGATAAGCCAGCTTTGATACGGTATAGCTGTGCTGGACGATTACTACCCAGACGCATTTTGCCGGGAATTTCTTCGAGAAAATCACCTTCACGTATGCGCTTGCGAAACGAGCTTTTATCCACCGGACGCCCCAATAACACCTGGTAGACTTTTTGCAAATCGCTCAAAGTGAATTCATCACCGAGCAAATGCGCGGGCAAGGACGTATATTCAACCTTGGCCCACAGCCTTTGTAAGGCGACCCAGAGTATATGCTGGTGATCGAACGCCAATGCCGGCAATTCGTCTTCGGCTTTAATCTGATCGAGCGCAAACCATTTCGCTGCTTGCACATTCGCACCGTGATTCAATTCAATTTGTTCCGAAGCAATTAATGCAAAATAAGCCAGTGTAACTGACCAGCCACGCGGATCACGTTTGGCTGAACCAAAGGCTTGCAATTGTTCGAGATACGGGCTGTCGACCCCGGTTTTTTCTTTTAATTTGCGCAAGGCGGCCTGATCCAGGGTTTTATCACGCTGCACGTCGATAAATCCGCCTGGCAAACTCCATTTACCCAACGCAGGATGATCGCCACGCTGCACCAGCAACACTTGCAAACTTCCCTCTCGCAGGGTAAAAATGACTAAGTCGACACAAGTCAGTGGTACCTCAAAGTCGTGAATATTGTAGGATTTCAAAAACTCTTTTTCACTGATGGCTTTTTTCATCGGCCTCACCTTATTTTTCCAGATACAAACCAGTGCAAGACACTGGCTTCAGCAAACTTTGCCGTTATCCCTCATTTTACCTGCACAATGGTGATTAGTGTGCTTTCGCCACTTTCTTAGTTGCAAATTCAAAATTAATAGCAACTTCTCTGTCAAATCCGCACGAAACGACTCGTTTTAAGCCATCAGAAAAGGCACCTTATTGTGAAGCGGCCTGCACCCAGCTACATAAATTCTTACAATCACTTAGTTGATTTCAAAAACTTAGATAGTTTATTATTTCAACTATCTTGAATTTGAATGTGAGCAATTCTTTCGAATTGACTCACTCTATCTGACAACCGTTTTACTACGAGACGACTATGAACTTATCTGAATTACGCCGCTTATGCGAGCGCGGTGAGCGCCTTGATTACCTGCTATTTTGGGGGCACACGCAAAAACAAGCTGGCAAAGTCGATGCGAGTTGTTTTAGTCAATGGTTTATTGCCCCATTTACGTTGAATTCACAACTTTATTTGACGGCAGAACACTATATGATGGCCGCTAAAGCGCGCTTATTTGGCGATGAGGCACGCTTACAGCAAATTCTGTTAGCGAAATCCCCGGCCCAAGCCAAGAAGCTAGGGCGTTTAGTGTCAGGCTTTGATGAGCAAGTCTGGCGCGCACATCGCGAAGATATCGTAGTACAAGCCAATCGTGCGAAGTTCACACAGCACCCAGAATTCGCGGCTTTTCTGCTGGCGACAAAACAAAAAGTCATCGTTGAAGCCAGCCCTTACGACAAAATCTGGGGCATAGGCATGTCACGTGAGCACGTTCATGCCGAACAGCCACGCAATTGGCGCGGTTTGAATTTACTCGGTTTTGCCTTAATGCAGGTGCGCGCCGAACTGGCTCAAAACACCATCGTTTCCAGTCAGACTCAAAAGTAAATCCAGGCCCGCGCGATGAGTCCGCTAATACAGCTTCCCGATTTCCTGAGTCAGGCTGAAGCCCGGCAACAGATACAATTCAGTGAGCAACTGGGTTATCAAACTGCTTTAATTCGTACGGTAAGCGGACAACAACACTTACCGGCAATACGACAAAATCAACGTCTGGAACTGGCAAATCCTGTCCTAAGTCAGCAACTTTTTCATCGGTTACAACAACGCACGCGCACCATGGCGCATGCACAAGTGCTTAACGACGCGGTGGCGATATACCCGCTGTGGCGTTACTACCGTTATTTACCCGGCGATCACTTCAAATGGCATCGCGACGGCATCGTTCGCGATAGCCAGGGACGCTGCAGTCGTTTTACCTTGCTGATTTATTTAAATTCAGACTACCAGGGTGGCGCGACCCAGTTTCGTGAAGCCAGCATACTGCCACGCACTGGTATGGCCCTGCTATTTCCGCATCAACTCTTGCATCAGGGCGAGCGCTTAAGGCTGGGTTGCAAATACGTGTTACGCAGCGATATCTTGTTCACGGCAGAACAAATGCAAGTGTGCTGAGGCGACGCGAAGCCGAAGACTAAGGTATGGCACTAAGCTCAGTCTGAATGAAAGCTGTTATGATAGTTCGCGACAGGATAAATTCATCAGGAGCTAAATTTATGCAGCACCATGAAGTTAACACCGATACCCTCAGCGAGCACGAACAAGCGCAATTACAGCAAGGCATACAATTAGTCCGGCAACGCCTCCAGCAACAAGTGCAGCCACCGCTTTCACTACAGCAACCCGTTTTAATACGACAATTGCATCGCCAACTCGAACTCTTAAGTGAACACGCCCAATGTGGGGGCGCATTTGCCTGTAAACCAGGTTGTGCCAGTTGTTGCGACAAACCCAAGCAAGTCAGCCTGGCAGAATTGCGCTACATCGTCAGTCAGTTAACACTGTGCCAGGCTCATCAATTGCAGCACTGGCGTAGCAAAATTGCGCAAACGCTGGCCGGAAAATCGTCCAATTGCCCTTTTTTGAATCAGCAAGCAGCTTGTGAGATTTATGCCTTGCGCCCAGCCGTTTGCCGCAAAGCACATTCGTATTCAGCGCCCGCTTGTCTGAGTAATCAGGCCACGATCCCGCAACATTTAGGCTTGGTAATGCAAGCTGAAGCTTTAATTCTGGGAACGCAGCAGGCGCTGCAAGCTGAAACCGAAGCTGATGATGCCAGCAATTCAAATCCTACGCTGGAATTTGTCGCCGGATTACATCAGCTTTTAAATGAATCCCTTAGCGCATCAATCTAAAAGTAAAACGCAGTATTGATGCGACTTTTCAAGCCAATATCACTTAAAAAGCGCGTCAACACTGCGTTTCAAATTTCAAATAGTTAGCAGACCTGTCTGCTTAGCAGCCTGAGCAAGGCCCTCAGGCCTCGCTCACTCAGGCTTTTTCAAAGCTGAATTCACCTTGCTGGACATCCACGTGAATACTGTCTTTGGGTGCAAACTTGCCTTGTAAAATCAACTTAGACAAAACGTTTTCTATATGCTGTTGTATCGCGCGCTTCAAAGGACGTGCACCATATACCGGATCGAATCCAGCTTCAGCAATTTTCTGCAAAGCAGCGTCGCTGACTTGCAAACCCAGCTCAAGTTGTTGCAAGCGTTTTTCCAGGGTTTGCAATTGGATACGCGCAATGCCACCGATATGTTTCGCGTCCAGACCATGGAATACCACAATTTCATCGATACGATTGATGAACTCGGGCCGGAAGTGGGTTTTCACTTCAGCCATCACCGCCATTTTAACAATCTCAGGCTCACTGCTCTCCATCGCCTGGATTTGATGCGAACCCAGATTTGAGGTCATCACAATCACGGTATTCTTGAAGTCCACCGTCCGCCCCTGACCATCGGTCATACGACCATCGTCAAGCACTTGCAAGAGCACGTTAAATACATCGTGGTGAGCTTTTTCAACTTCATCAAGCAAAATCACGCTATATGGTTTGCGACGTACCGCTTCCGTCAGATAACCGCCCTCTTCATAGCCGACATAGCCGGGTGGCGCGCCGATTAAACGTGCGACCGAGTGTTTTTCCATGAATTCACTCATGTCGATACGAATCAAGGCATCTTCACTATCGAATAAAAACGTTGCCAGAGCTTTGCACAATTCAGTTTTACCGACACCGGTTGGGCCCAGGAATAAGAACGAGCCATAGGGACGATTCGGGTCACCTAAACCAGCACGTGAACGACGTATCGCATCGGATACCGCGACGATGGCTTCATGCTGGCCGACTACCCGCTGATGCAACACCTCTTCCATTTGCAAGAGTTTTTCACGCTCACCTTGCATCATGCGCGAAACTGGTATCCCCGTCGCCCGCGCGACGATCTCAGCAATTTCTTCAGCGCCGACCTGGGTGCGTAATAATTTATTTTTTGCTGCGGGCTGACCATCGGCATTCAGCGCATCGGCATGTTTGAGCTGCGCTTCCAATTCAGGTAAACGGCCATACTGCAATTCCGACATGGCTTGCCAATCACCTTTACGCCTGGCCTCTTCCATTTGCAAACGGATTTTCTCTATCTCTTCCTTGATCTGTGCGCTGCCTTGCGCAGTCGATTTTTCCGCCTTCCAGACTTCTTCCAGATCGGCGTATTCACGCGACAATTTTGCGATTTCTTCTTCGATTAATTGCAAGCGTTTGGCTGAAGCCTCGTCTTTTTCACGTTTAACCGCCTCGCGCTCAATTTTCAATTGGATTAAACGGCGATCCAGTTTATCCATCACTTCGGGCTTGGAATCAATTTCGATTTTGATCTTTGCTGCCGCTTCGTCGATCAGATCGATCGCCTTATCCGGTAAAAATCGATCCGTGATATAGCGATGCGAGAGCTCGGCCGCTGCCACAATAGCCGGATCGGTAATATCGACGCCATGATGGACTTCGTATTTTTCTTGCAGGCCACGCAATATCGCGATGGTGGCTTCAACACTGGGTTCGTCAACCAGAATTTTTTGAAAACGACGCTCCAGCGCTGCATCTTTTTCTATATATTTACGGTACTCATCCAGTGTGGTCGCTCCCAGGCAATGTAATTCGCCACGCGCCAAGGCAGGCTTTAACATATTGCCGGCGTCGATCGCGCCTTCCGCTTTACCCGCGCCAACCATGGTATGCAGCTCATCGATGAAGACGATGGTCTGACCTTCATCCTGGGCGATTTCTTTAAGTACAGCTTTTAAACGCTCTTCAAATTCACCGCGGAATTTCGCCCCCGCCAGCAAAGCCGCCATGTCTAGCGATAAGACTCGCTTATTGCGCAAACTATCGGGCACTTCGCCATTCACAATACGTTGTGCCAAGCCTTCAACAATCGCGGTTTTACCGACACCTGGCTCACCGATCAAAACCGGATTATTTTTACTACGCCGTTGTAAGACCTGAATCGCACGGCGAATTTCATCGTCACGCCCAATCACCGGATCAAGCTTACCAGCACGCGCACGCTCGGTTAAATCCAGGGTGTATTTTTTCAAGGCTTCACGCTGCCCTTCGGCGTCGGCATTATCCACTTTAGCACCGCCACGTACCGCAGCAATGGCCGCTTCCAGCGCTTTGCGACTCAGGCCATGCTCACGCGCCAGCTTACCCGCATCCGATTTATCGTCGCAAAAACCGAGTAACACCATTTCACTGGCGATAAACTGATCGCCTGATTTTTGCGCTTCTTTATCGGCCAGGTTTAAAATACCGACTAATTCGCGCCCAGCTTGTATCTGTCCATCATGGCCGCTAACCTTAGGCAAACGTTGCAAAGCTTGTTTTAAGGCGGGGTTGAGTGCGCCGACATTGACGCCAGCACGCTGCAATAATGAACGGCTGCTACCATCGGCTTGCTCTAATAATGCAATCAACAGGTGCACGGGTTCGATGTATTGGTTATCATTGCCAACTGCCTGGCTTTGCGCATCAGACAGGGCTTCTTGCAATTTGGTCGTGAGTTTGTCAAGACGCATGATAGTCCTCGATAGATGTTTACTTACCTCCAGATTTGGGGGAATTCAGCCAGTTTTCAAGCGGCATTCTCATCGACTTTGCCAATTTTTGCGGCACATCAAATTCTTATGGAATTACAACAAATCAATATTACTTATCAGCATCGCGAAGACCGGCTCTTAATCCGCCTGGCCTTTGGTGAAGCGGGTATGCCTGAGCAAACTTCCGAAATCGGCGTGCACTTCACACGTCGTATGACCATGATGTTTTGGCCTAAACTTATCGAAGCCATGAATCGGCAATTGATTTTAAGCCAACCTCAAGCCGCCCACGCCAGCTCGGAAATGGTGGCGATGGAGCATGAAGCCGCCGTGCAAGAGGCACAACAACGTGGCGGTTTTAGTTCGGACTATGAGTTAGACCACAAAACAGTCAACCACCCTTTAGGTGAAGCCCCCTTAATTCCTGATCAAATTGATTTAACCCCGCGCAAGGATCAGGTTATTGAATTGAATTTCATTTTTAATCAAAACCCCGGATTTAAAATCAAATTAGCCAAGTCGGTACTGCATGGTTTTTGTAAGCTCATGCAATCGGCCGTGGAACACGCTGATTGGGGTTTTATTCTGGAAATTCCGGGTGCGACACCAGGCGATAACGAGGCGGCATTTTTGAATTAACTCAGCGACAGCGACCAGGCTGTTGCTGAGTTAACGGTGAGCGTTCAGTCAAATTGTGCTGAACGTGCAAAACTATCAGTCGCCTGCACGAGCGCTGCAGCTATACCGAGCTCCATACCGGAGTGGCCAGCTTCGGTGATCACTTGATAACGTGCTTCAGGCCAGGCTTGATGTAAGCGCCAGGCTGAAACTGGCGGGCAAATCACATCATAACGTCCTTGCACGATGACGGCGGGCAAATGACGTATCTTATCGAGCTGATTGATCAACTGATCTTCTGCCATAAAGGCACCATTCAGCATGTAATGCGCTTCCAGGCGTCCTATACCCAGACTGACTTCATCAGATTCGAAATCGGCAATCGCTTGCGCTTGCGGCACCAGGTATAAGCAAGAGCCTTCATAACGACTCCAATTCCGTGCCGCTTCGGTGTACACCGCCACCTCATCAGAGAATAGTCGCTTGGTGTAGGCCGCAAGTAAGTCGCCACGTTCGGACTCTGGAATATAATTGGCAAAGCGCGCATGTACCTCAGGGTAAAAATAACGCATGCCATTGACGAACCAGTCAACTTCATCCTTGGTACATAAAAATATGCCACGCAATACAAAGCCCAGACATTGATCCGGATGCGCCTGACCGTAGGCCAGCGCCAGCGTCGAGCCCCAGGAACCACCAAAGACTAACCATTGACTGATGCCCAGCAATTGCCGGATTTTCTCTATGTCGTCTATCAGCAATTGCGTGGTATTTTGGCGATACTCGCCCAATGGAGTAGATTTTCCTGCACCGCGTTGATCAAATAAAACGATGCGGTATTTCTCAGGGTCGAAAAAACGTCGCTGTGCGGGTGAGGAGCCGCTGCCTGGGCCACCGTGCAGATATAACACGGGTATTCCATCCGGGTTACCCGATTCTTCCCAGTAAAGGGTATGAAGATCATCCACGGCGAGCATTCCGCTCAGGCGTGGCTCTAATTCGGGGTATAAACTGGCTGGAAAATTACTCATAGGACCTGATCAAGGGAATAATTGTTTATTGTGTATGCAATTATAGCCCTAAGCAGGAAGCACAGTGCGGCAGTTTCTAGCTAAACTGTTGCAAATACTAAGTCACCGTCTGAGACCTCTGCACAGCCTCTTGCGCGAGCAAATTTGAAGTCTGCGATGCTTGCTGCTGGCACAGGTACGCTTCTCAGCCTCAACCTTGAGCGCTCGCCACCGTTATGCCAAGCGCTCCGTCTGGCAGAATCAACTTCCACTGGAGTTGCCAGATGCACGCCAGCTTCATCGCTAAAGAATTTCATTCCTGCAATGCGATGAAGCGCCACCGACCGATTATCGATGCACGATTAAGAACGCACGACTAAGGACGCACAATTAAGCGTTCGGGCGCCAGATGCTCAGCAGCGCTGATACAGGCTGTACCGAGTAAGCGCTGCTGTTCATTGTAAACACGAATCCGACCAGACTCACATGGCGAGTTGATGCCTAGCTTGGTCAAATTTAAACGCTGGCCATGCAACAAGCGTTGCGCAGCGACTTCGGGCAAAATCAGCGCAGGAAAATTACTAAGTAAGCTATCAACTGGAGCCAACAGCGATGGTCTTTGCTCTTCGTCTAGATTTTGTATCGTATCCAGCGTCAAAGCGTCTGCGAGCTTGAGCTGCGCAACCTGAGTACGTCGCAAACTACGTAAGTGAGCGCCACACCCTAAAGCGGCACCAATATCCTCACCCAATACGCGAATATAAGTACCCTTGCTGCAACTTACTTGCAAGCGCAAAACTGGGGCTTGGTATTCAAGTAAATGCAATTCAAGAATTTCCACTTCACGCGCCTGACGTTCCAGCGTAATCCCTTGTCGAGCGTACTCATAAAGTGGCTTACCGTCACGCTTTAAGGCCGAATGCATAGGAGGAATTTGCGAAATCTTGCCGCGAAACTGAGCCAACACCGCTTCAATTTGCGCCACACTGACATCCACCGGTTTTTCAGCGGTTACCTCGCCTTCAGTGTCTCCGGTGCTGGTGCTTATTCCAAGCACCACTTCAGTCTGATAAGTTTTATCGGCTTCCAGTAAGTCGTGAGAAAACTTAGTTGCTTCACCAAAACACAAGGGTAAGAGTCCCGTCGCGAAGGGATCCAGGGTGCCTGTGTGCCCCGCTTTGGCAGCACGTAATAAACGTTTAATCTTAATTAAGGCATCATTACTCGACCAGCCTTCTGGCTTATCCAGCAAAATAACACCGTCAAGTAATAACTTGGGCCGTTTAGGCGGCTTTTGTGCCACGTCGTTTGCCATCATGCCGGCTCGTCGTCTTCGCTATCTTTAGCACGGCTGGCATTCGCTTCCGCGATTAATTTCGACATGGCCATGCCATTGATGGTCGAGGTATCGTGCACAAAATGCAGTTGAGGCAAGGTATGTATGCGCAAACGCAAACCTAATTGCGAACGCAAAAAGCCCGCCGCCTTGGTTAAACCAGCCAGTGTTGCCGCGATTGCTGTTGCATCGTCATTTAAGGTAGTGAAATACACCTTAGCATGGGCGTAATCGGGGGTTAATTGCACCTCAGTGAGGGTAATCATACCAACCCGGGGGTCTTTTAATTCAGCCCAGATAATTTCTGATAAATCACGCTGAATTTGATCAGCGACACGTTGACCGCGCGCTGGGATGGATTTGCTATGTCTAGCCATAATGTTTCACTTCTCTACAAACTACAACCCCGGTCTGTAACCGGGGTTGTGCTGTTTATTGTTGCTTACAGTGTCCGGGCAATTTCCTGAACTTCGAAAATTTCCAGCACATCGCCAACCTGGATATCGTTATAGCCTTTCAGCGATAAACCACATTCCATACCGGCTTTAACTTCTTTAGCATCGTCTTTATAACGCTTGAGCGAGTCCAGCTCACCAGTCCAGCTTACCACGTTATTGCGCAACAAGCGTACTGAGGAGCTGCGTTTAACCATACCTTCAGTAACCAGACAGCCGGCAATCGCGCCAACTTTACTGACCATGAAGACCTGGCGGATTTCAACCATACCAATAACTTGCTCGCGCTTCTCTGGTGCCAACATACCCGACAAGGCCGCTTTAATTTCGTCTACCGCATCGTAAATGATGTTGTAGTAACGAATATCCACGCCATTCGCTTCGGCCAACTTACGCGCTGAAGCATCTGCACGGGTGTTAAAGCCAATGATGACCGCTTTCGACGCAACGGCAAGGTTGACGTCAGATTCGGAAATACCACCAACCGCAGCATGTACAACTTGTACGCGAACTTCATTGGTCGACAATTTGACCAGCGATTGCACCAGCGCTTCTTGCGAACCCTGAACGTCAGTCTTAACAATGATAGGCAGGTTTTTGAGTTCACCCTCACCCATTTGCTCAAACATGTTTTCGAGTTTGGCAGCTTGCTGTTTCGCCAGCTTAACATCACGGAATTTACCTTGACGGAACAGCGCGATTTCACGAGCTTTACGTTCGTCGGCCATCACCATGACTTCTTCACCAGCGCTAGGTACTTCAGTCAAACCTTGAATCTCAACCGGAATCGATGGGCCTGCTTCAGCAATTGCTGTGGCATTTTCATCCAACATCGCACGTACACGTCCATACGAGGTACCCGCCAAAATGACATCGCCACGACGCAAAGTACCCGATTGCACCAGAATAGTTGCGACCGTACCACGACCTTTATCGAGACGCGCCTCAACCACCAGACCTTTAGCTGGTGCATCTTTCGGTGCGGTCAATTCCAGCACTTCGGCTTGCAACAAGACGTTTTCCAACAAAGGATCAATACCCTGACCTGTTTTCGCCGATACCGGTACGAATGGAGAATCACCACCGTATTCTTCTGGCACGACGCCTTCAGCGATCAATTCCTGAGTCACACGATCTGGATTGGCACTGGCTTTATCAATTTTATTGATTGCCACCACGATAGGTACGTTCGCCGCTTTCGCGTGAGCAATCGCTTCCTTGGTTTGCGGCATCACACCATCGTCAGCCGCCACCACCAGAATAACAATATCAGTCGCCTGCGCACCACGCGCACGCATCGCTGTAAACGCTTCATGGCCTGGAGTGTCGAGGAAGGTAATCATGCCACGTGGCGTTTCTACGTGGTAAGCACCAATATGCTGAGTAATGCCACCTGCTTCACCCGATGCGACCTTAGTACGACGAATATAGTCGAGCAAGGACGTTTTACCGTGATCAACGTGACCCATTACTGTCACCACTGGGGCGCGCGGATGGGCTTCGTATTCTTCATGATCGGCAGTATCAGTCAAGGCGGCTTCCGGATCATCCAGTTTAGCCGCGTAGGCTTTATGACCCATCTCCTCAACCAGGATCATCGCTGTTTCCTGATCCAGCACCTGGTTAATCGTGCACATCTGACCCAGCTTCATGAGTTGCTTGATCACTTCCGACGCTTTAACCGACATCTTATGTGCTAACTCAGCAACCGTGATGGTTTCTGGTACATGAATGTCTTTGATAACGGCTTCCACTGGCATCTGGAAATTCGAGACGCGATCATCCTGATGGCTGTTACGACGTCCTTTTGGACCGCCACGCCAACCATCACGAGCACCACCCGAATCGCCACCGCGTGTTTTCAAACCACCGCGTTTTTTACCAGCACCTTCTTCTTGCCAGGAT
This sequence comes from Undibacterium sp., assembly GCA_041913845.1. Lineage (GTDB taxonomy): Bacteria > Pseudomonadota > Gammaproteobacteria > Burkholderiales > Burkholderiaceae_D > Undibacterium. Next base: position 142,225 of record JAYSEN010000002.1, on the reverse strand, counting down.
TGCGGTTGCGCAGTCTTAGCAGGCTTTTTATCAGCAACCGGCGCTTTTTTATCAGCCTGATCTTTTTTAACCTCAGTACCAGCAGGCTTGGCTGCAGTACCGCCAGCTGCGGCTTTTTTCTCTGCTTTTTCAGCTAATTTCTTTTCCGAAGGTTTATGCAGAGTACCTTCGGTAGTTTTTGCTGGTGCTGCAGGAGCTGGTGCTTCTACCGGTTTAGGACGACGCGCGGCGTTCATCATTTCTTTGATTTGCGCCACTTCTTCAGCTACTGCACGACGTGCACGTTCAGCTGCGGCAGCACGTTCATTAGCGGCGCGGGCATCTTCTTCCGCTTTTTTCTTCGCCAATTCTGCGGCCTGACGTTGCGCTTCTTCGTCCTGACGTTTCTTATCTTCTTCCTGCGCCGAACTCTGCGCAGCTTGCTGAGCGGCTTGCTGTTTGGCACGACGCTCGGCTTCTTCCTGTTCAGCTTTGACGCGCTCGGCTTCCGCTTTAGCACGCGCAGCTTCTTCGGCCTCGCGAGCGGCTTGCTCTTGCGCTTCACGCTCGGCTTCGAGGCGAGCTAAACGCTCTTGCTTTTCACGCAGTTCTTCTTCCTGACGCGCAATCAATTCTGCCTGAGCGCGGTCTTCTTCTTCGCGTTTAGCATGCAATGCAGCATCTGCCGTGGCTTCATCAGCTGGCATATCTTCACGTTTGACGAAAGTACGTTTTTTACGTACTTCCACCTGTATCGTGCGTGACTTACCCGTCGCATCTGCTTGTTTAATTTCAGATGTTTCTCTGCGAGTCAGCGTGATCTTTTTCTTTTCATTATCGGCTGTAACACCATGCGAACGACGCAGATGCTCTAACAACTTATCTTTGTCTTCTTTGGTCAGCAAATCCGATGTCGATGATTTAGCTACGCCTGCTGCACGCAATTGCGTAAGCAACAGATCCGCTGACATTTTCAGCTCAGTGGCAAATTGGGCTACATTGATACTCGCCATTCAGTCCTCTTTTCCTTGGTACGCAATATGAGAGTTAACTCGTTGATTATTTGCCTTCTACGAGTTTCCAGGCAGTAGCGGCCAATGCCTTCGCCTGTTCATCATATTTAGCGTCGATGAGCTTCATCTCATCATCGGTCACATCTTCAAATGCTTCATTAATTAATTGACGGGCCCGGTCTGTCGATAACGCCAGAATTGCACCAAACTCGTCGTACGCTAACGCTGCAAATTGCGCTAACGTTTTTACTCCTGCCAACCCCAGCTTACCCGCGGTAGCGCGGCTCATGCCTTCGAGATTAAGCAAGTTGTCGTCCATGCCTTCCAAGCCTTCTTCAGAAGCAATTGCTTCCGTCAATAAAGCATCACGGGCACGACTACGTAATTCATTGACCGTATCTTCGTCGAATGCATCGATTTCCAGCATTTCGCTCAAAGGCACATAGGCAATTTCTTCAAGGCTGGAAAAGCCTTCTGCGACCAAAATATCAGCGACTTCCTGATCGACGTCGAGTTTTTCCATGAACAAGCTGCGGATGGTTGCCGATTCTTGTTCTGCTTTTGACGCTGATTCTTCGGCTGTCATGATATTGATTTGCCAGCCCGTCAATTCTGCTGCCAGACGTACGTTCTGACCACTACGACCAATCGCAATCGCCAGATTTTCTTCGTCAACCACGACATCCATGCCGTGCTTGTCTTCATCCACCATGATCGATGACACATTAGCTGGCGCCAGGGCACCGATTACGAATTGTGCCGGATCTTCTGACCACAAGACGATATCAACCCGCTCGCCACCTAATTCACCCGTCACGGCCTGAACACGTGAACCACGCATACCGACGCAAGTACCGATAGGGTCGATACGTTTATCGTGGGCAAACACGGCAATCTTGGCACGCACGCCTGGATCACGCGCTGCGGATTTAATTAACAACGAACCTTGTTCGATTTCTGGCACTTCCAGCTCAAACAATTTCATGATGAACTCTGGTGCGGTGCGCGACAAAATGACTTGCGGGCCACGGGCATTGCGATCTATGCGCAAGATATAGGCACGAACCCGATCACCAACTCGCAGATTTTCTTTTGGAATCATTTGATCGCGTGGCAGACGTGCTTCAATTTTGCCCGATTCTACGATCGCATCACCACGTTCCATACGCTTGATTGTGCCAGTCACCAGTGCATCGCCACGCGCCAGGAAATCAGCCAGGATTTGCTCACGTTCTGCATCGCGAATACGTTGCAATACAACTTGCTTGGTATCCTGAGCAAAGCGACGGCCAAATTCTACCGATTCGATTTCTTCTTCGATGTAATCACCAATTTGAATTTCCGAATCATCTTCTACCGCTTCAAAATGCAGGATTTCCTGATCTGGCAATTGCAAACCTGCTTCATCAGGCACAACATGCCAACGACGGTAGGAACGGAACTCACCAGTCTGACGATCGATTTCTACACGAATATCCACTTCACCGGGAAAACGCTTTTTGGTTGCCTGCGCCAAAGCATGTTCCAGCGCGCCAAACACGATTTCATCATCGACATTTTTTTCGCGCGCCAGCACATCAACCAATAACAACAATTCACGACTCATGCTTTGCGACTCCTAAAATCCACTTGTGGCACCAAACGCGCCTTATCCACGTCAGCCAGGGTAAATTCCAACATAGCTGACCCATCTTTAACTTCAAATTCCAGCTTCAATGTTTCGCCTTCAGGCTCGTGTAACACGCCTTCGAAATTTTTACGATTTGGCGTTCCTGGCATAGACAGACGCAACTTCACTGTCGCACGATGCCCCGCAAATCGCTGATAATCCGAAAGTTTCTTCAAGGGTCGATCCAGCCCGGGAGAGGAGATTTCCAGACGTTCGTAATTGACATTCTCAACCAGCAAAACGTGAGACAACTGGTGACTCACCGTTTCGCAATCTTCCACGGTAATGTTGCCGCGCTCTGCCTCTTCGGGCAAAAAGTCGATATAAACACGAAACAAGCCACGTTCAGCCTGTTCGAATTCAACCAGATCGTAACCACTACCAGCCACGGTCTTTTGTATCAATTCCAACAAATTCAAACTATTCTCCGTTAAGAGCCTGGCAAACCAACTGATGTATATCAAGTTAATTTACTGAGTAAAAAACCAAAAAAAAATGGGCAACAGCCCATCTTTTTCGTAGCACCTTCCGACCCTGAATCAGGTTAAGAAACTTAACAACCTGAAAGGATAAAACTGCTAACTACAAGATTATAAACGAATTATCAGTGGGCGGCAATCAGAACACACCTCTCACACACAAAAACAACGAGTGATTATCTGATTACCCTGAAGTTCGTATTAGCCGCCACGACCACGTCGACGACCAGCAACTGACGGCCCCAAATTCATACCTGGATTACGCGGCCCAGTCGATCTGCGCTGCTGCCTCACCTCAGGAAAACCCAAGGCCGTTTGCAAAGGATCGGGTTGACGTGAGCGTTTTTTACCCTGAGCATTTCCTCGCCCTTGAGAAAAATTCGCATCACGCTGCTCACGCGAGCCCATCACACCAATGCTGGCTGGAGTAGAAAACGGTTTCGACGTCGATTTATTGCCAAATGATTTAGCCTGAGGTGTCGCCCGACCAGTCTTTTTGGGACCAGCTTTATCGCCAGCTGCAGCTTTTTCCAAGCCACTCAATTTCAATAAGTTACGCACCGACTCTTCGGGCAACTCTTCCCAACGACCACGACGCAAACTTGACGGCAAAGTCAACGCACCATAACGCGTACGTATCAATCGAGATACTGTCAAACCGACCGCCTCAAACATACGTCTTACTTCACGATTACGGCCCTCACCAATAATCACGCGATACCACTTATTCACACCCTCACCGCCACCGTCGGCGATTTTAGAAAACTGCGCTAAGCCATCTTCCAGCTCAACACCCGCTAACAGCTTTTGACGCATACCCTCTTCCAACTCACCAAGAGTACGCACCGCATATTCACGCTCAATGCCATACCGCGGATGCATTAAACGATTGGCCAAATCACCCGAAGTTGTGAACAACAACAAGCCCTCAGTATTGTAGTCGAGGCGACCCACCGCAAGCCATTTGCCAACTTTCATGGTTGGCAAGCTATCAAACACCGAAGCGCGGCCTTCAGGATCATTCATACTGACTATTTCACCCGCTGGCTTGTGATAAATCAGCACACGTGGCGCTTTTTTTACCACTTTTCGAACGACTAATTTACCATTAATGCGAACTTGATCCGCAGGCAATATGCGCTGACCAATATGCGCAGGTTCGCCATTTACCGAAACCCGCCCAGCCACGATCAAGTCTTCCATATCGCGTCGCGAACCCAGACCAGCCTCGGCTAAAACCTTGTGTAATTTTGGTGCATCATCATCAGCGGTCAGATCACGCCGAACTGTTTTCAAATTACGCTTATAGACACTATTTTCTGCAGTTTCCGCATCAAACGCGTCCGAAGTGACGAAACTAAAAATATCTTCATCACCCACTGCTTTCTTAGCGCCCCGTTTAGCCGGAGCTGGCTTAGCCATCGCCCCGCGCGGATTACTCTGACGCTTGTCGCCGCGCACTTGACGCGGCTTAACTGATTCATCAGGCTTAGCAATACCTGGCGCAGCGTCCAACACAAGATCGCTTTTTTCGCGCTTAGGCTGACGTTTCTTGGCCGGTTTTTCCTGCATTACTGCAGCTTCCGCAACTGACGACTCTGCCCCCGAGGCATCTTTAAAATCATCACTACGACCGCGCGTTCGTCGCAAATTCCTTGGACTACGCACACCACGTTTAGCTGCACGCTTTTCACCCCCAGGGGCTGCAGTCTCAGCGCCATCGTTTGGACTTGTCACTTCATCAGAATTCATTGGTATTCTTCTCTGAAACTATTATTACATCGGATTGCGCCTCACCTACAGAAGTCTCCCCCTCATCTGCGACGCACAATCCCTCATTGTTAACGCTAACCGGATCAATCTTCGCTCCGTCATCCGAATCCGTGGAATCCGGCTGAGCACCCTCCGTTACTGGCACAACCTCACTTTGCACAATCTCATTGCCGGCATTCGCAACCTCACCACCCTCGGCCTGCGACAACATTGCCCCCAACAAACCCAGATCGTCTTGACCAGCTACATTGTCTTTATTTACTTGCTGCAAAGGCGGCAACTCATCAAGATTACGCAAACCGAGGTCACTCAAAAACTGCTTGGTTGTAGCGAATAAGGCAGGACGTCCCGGCACATCTCTATGCCCGATTGACTCTATCCAGCCACGATCTTCCAGACTTTTTATGATCTGAGAAGCCACCGTCACACCACGGATCTCCTCAATATCACCGCGCGTCACAGGCTGTCGATAGGCAATAATGGCCAAGGTTTCCAAAGTGGCACGCGAATACTTAGGCGGCTTCTCTGGATTCAAACGATCAAGGTATAACTTCATATCTGGCCGACTTTGAAAACGCCAGCCATTAACCAACTGAACAAGTTCTATACCTTTTTCCAGCCAATCCTGCTGAATCTCTTCAAGCAAATTTCGAATTTGCTCGGTATCAAGCAAGGACTCCTGATCATCGGAAATCTGAAACAATTTCCGCATATTTGACAGACTTAATGGCTCAAGGGCGCATAACAACGCCGTTTCGAGGACACGCTTAGCCTCAACAGTATTCATGCAAAGACGATAATAGAAAATCTAACGGAAATCAGGGCACACGCCCTGTTGACTCTCATTCAGAATTAGCAACGACTAATTTACCCGGAGTACTTTAAGTCACAAAATCGTGAAATAAAATTCCTGAAAGCAAGAATTTCGGGCAGCAAGATCGGCAAATGCAGTTTTAATTTACCGCCACCAGATTGCAGAGCCCTAATTGTAGTCCAGTTTTATATCCAAGCACAATGAAAAACACCACAAATCAAAGAACCCGGAACGATGAACGATTAAACGATTCAGACTAACCACAGAAGCAACAAAAAAATAGCCGCACTAGGTGCGGCTATTTTTAAAAACCTGGTTGCGGGGGCAGGATTTATACATAGTAGACGTAAAGTTCTGCTTATCACCCTATTAAAGCCGTAGCCAGCCAGTTTACGAGCTTCTAAAAAGGGCGCGATTCTATCACGCCCTTTAATTTTTACGCCAGAAAATAATATTTTTATTTTTTAATAGAGGGGACGGCAAAATAGTAATTAAAGAAATACTCTTCTTTATTATGTCGCAAGCAATTGAAATTATTCAATTATTCAAAGGTGCGAAGTAGTAATTAGTAAGTAATCCAATAGCAATCTAATTACTATATGTATGAGTAATTCAAATGAAAATAACTTTCCTTTAAATTCAAAGGGATAGAATTTAATTACTATTTAAATTGCTTAACATTACTTAATAAAGCAATTTAAATAATTCAATAAATTCAAAGAGTTACCCAATCAAAATTCCGTAAACCACAAAAAATACTTGTTTGCCTAGTTCAACCTGATTAATCCAAATCACTAGCAACACCTAACCTTCGGCAACGATAGAAAATTTGCGTCAATCTGCGTCAATTTTTAGTGCGCTCTAGTCGCTGACATTGCCGCACCAGCCTTAGCTTGGCAGCCTGACGAATTTTTAGTAAAAAACGGCCTATTTAGCGGGCAGGCGCGGTGGGGGGATGACTGCGCGCCGGGCATATAAAGGAAAAAAAAGCGGGAATTAGTTACTCATTTGAAACTTTGAATAAAAATGTTCAAGATTGTCGCTCACCCTCCTCGTACGCAGGCAAATCTGTTGGCTTAGAAGGCGAGCAGGAGAACTAACATCTCCAAATGCCAACAAAAAAGCCGCACAAGGCGGCTCTACAAAATCTGAAACAAAACTAAAATTCACTTACCAAGTAAATTTATCTTTTCGAAAACTTTTTTGCTCTATATTGGAGCATTTGGGTACGCTTTGGTTTAGGTCTCAACCCTTTATTATTTTCAATGACTGCCCCAGTAAAAACACCAAAAAAATCATCGGGAACATTTTTAGCGGCGACCTCAGCACGTCTATCAAATTCTGAACGCGCTTTAATAAAACTATCTCGAACACGTGCAATATTTTCGGGTGAAGTCATATCCTTCAACGTAAACCTCGTTGATTTATGCAATTTATTTTTTTTTGTTACTTGGTTAAATTCAGACATATTCCCCCCCTTTCAAACATCACTATAGCATGCAAATCATTGCGTTACGAACGCATTAATAGGCTGTTTCATAATTATTCGATTTCTCTCAGACTTTGGTTTCTCAGGTTCGCTGAAACCATGATCCCGATAAAATTGATATAAGCTTGCAACGGGGCTATCTAAGATAATTTCTCGACATCGAGCTAATCCGCCAATAATATGCAGATAAGGAAATACTATTTCTCCTGCTTTTAACGCTGTTCTTCGCTTTAGTGGGTCGGCTTCGAAAAAGTAGCATGTTACATTTACCCTACCTTTGCTGATTCTACCCAACGCTAAAGCAAACAATTTGTCCTCATCCCAAATTGCCAGGTGAACTGCTCGCGGTCTACCACCAACTTTCCTCCATTGCTTGTGCCAGTCCCAAGCAGGTCTCTTATACAAATCATGTTGAAGATAATTTTGTCGCCATCTCATTGCCTCATCTATAGCGAAAACGTCAATCGCTTTTAAAGTTAAGCCATCCAGATTCATTTCTGAATCTGTAATGATTTTCCTCGCAATACTATTTAAGTTCTCGTACTGTCGACGAATTTCTTCTCGTTTAGAAATGTAATGCATACGCAAAAAGTAGATTCAATTTAGATCTGATCTCAAAGTCTACCTTAGTCTTTCTTGAATGTGTATAACATTGCAATGACACTTTAAAGGTGCGGCTATTGAATACCCGCCCGCATCCTAGAAAATGATTGTTTATCATAATCATCCCGACACTCCACACAGCAAAACACCCGCTCGGTCGCTTCCTCACAAAAATGGCAATACCCGTCAGCCTGCAGCGTCACCGCGCTGCAGGCTGACTTCATCGCATTCAATAAAAACCGTTCTTCCGCCGCCTGGGCCTTATCTGCAATATCCATTTATTCCCCCTGTATTTGGTATTCTTTAAACCGGATTACTTCCTCGCCAAACCACTCGTTAAACGCAGCAAAGCGCGCCTGCAGCGGCTCCAGTTCGTTCTTGATAAAAATCTCGGCGGCGGGTTTTACGGCGCCAAAGCCGCCCGTATTGGTGGGGATAATCCCCATAAGCTGAGGTGGTACGCGGTGCGCGGCCAGGATGTCATCGCGCGTCACGTTCTTGATGTTGAAAAACTCATCCTTGGCCGCCACTTCAGATACTGGTATCAACTGGATCCCGTCCTTCTTGCCACCTGGTGCATACATAAACACATTGCGGAAATTACCCGGCCCCTTAGAACTCTTAAGCGAGGTGCGCAAAGCATCGATATCCGTCTGACTTTGCGCTGCGTCCGTCATGTACAAAATAAAACCCGCATGACTACCGTTTAAATAATATTTACGCCGAAATAGCGTGGCAGACTCATTTAAGAAAGCGCTTTGCAGCGTGCTTAAATACTCAGGCAAGCCGTAAATTTCCTGATTAATGTCAGGCTCTAAAAAATGAAACACCGTGCCAGGCACAAACTCGTGCTCCTCTTTCCAGCCATGCACATACACATACTGATCAAGATCAAGCGCACAGCGCCGCGTGTACTTCGCCATGGCCCGTTTCAACTTAAGCGGGCCGCCCAGGCGGTTTTTCACGTTCTCAAGGTAAGCATTACCAAACGTCAAAAAATCCAGCACCAAGCCCGAGAACTCATCGCGGCTTAACAACGCATGCGGAATAAACGTCGAAGCCAGCAAATTGCGCTTCACATAAATCGCAGAGCTATGATGCACACTGGCCCTAAACGCCTTGGCCAGGCCATCAAAACTAATCGGCGTTTCATAAAACCGGCCATTAGACCAGCACTCGATGTAATCCAGCACCTGACTCTTATCAATCACCGGCACCGGCTCACCAAAGGTGAACATTTCCGCGTTAGCGGTACTGGCGGGCTGCGCCACGGCCATAGGCTCAGCGGCCGCATGAATGGGCTTATTTCGCTTACTCATAAATTTCCAAAATAGATTGAGAATGATTCGCCAGCTCAACATTAAGCGGCTCGTGGTCAAGCGCATGCATCAGCGCCCAGGCAAGGTCAGCGTGGCCGGTTTCTTCACTGCGGCCCGCCACGTAAGTAATCTGTGTTTGGCTAGCGGTTAAGGTCTTCTTAATCGACATAAACGCCGCGGCCAGGTCATTCGCGCCCGCGTCAAACTCCAGCCGGCCTTTGCGCATCACATCCAGCGCCTTTAACACCATCCGGCACTTAGTCGCCGGGTCATAATTAATCTTGGTCGCGTTTGGAAAAAACGCCTTCACGTGTTGATACACCCCTTCACCCATGCCAGTAGCATCAATGCCGATGTATTCCACGTTGTAACGAATGGTCGATTGCCGTATAAACTCAGCCTGCGCCGCAAAATCACTGCCACGCAACTGCAAACGCTCCAGCACCCTGAATTTGCCGCCGGGCGTTTTCGGTGGCGCCAAAACCACCAGCCCGGCACTGTCACCCGTGAACGCCGGGTCATACCCCAGCCACACTGGATAATTCCCATAGGGCCGCGTGCTGAATGGCTTAAAATCGGCCCAATCTACCCAGCTATCCACCATGCAGCTCTGCATCAATTGCAGGCTAAAGGCCGATAAAGTGTCATCAATAAACTGACACATCAGCAAATTGGCGAACTCTTCCTCGCTGTACTCAAAGCGCAAATCATCAATATTGAATAAATCACAGCCGCCGCGTTCGGCGTCCAAAATCGTCACGATCTGGCGCCAGATTTTGTCTTCACCCGTAAAGCCGCTCTGCAAGCGCGCGTGGCTAATATCCAGTTTGATTTGCGCAGCCTTAGTCCGCCGCTTATTAAAGACTTCACCACTCCAAAAGGCATACGCCTCATGGCTCATGCTCGATGGCGTACTGAAGTAGGTCTTGCGCCACTGCTTATGCAGCGCCATGCCCGACGCCACCTTGTTCAGCTCACCAAACTTATTCGTCCAAAAAAATTCATCAAAATAAAAATTACCGTGGTAACCCTGGGCAGTCTTCGCATTCGTCCCCAAAAAATACAAATGCGCGCCATTCGGCAACACAATCGGGTCGCCCTTTAACTCAATCCCCGCCGCCTCCTTAGCAAACTGCACAATGTATTGCTTAAAAACGTGTGCCTGTGCTTTCGATGCCGATAAAAAAATCTGATTCCGCCCGGTCTCCATCGCGTCAGCCAAGGCTTCGCGCGCAAAATACCAGGTCGCCCCAATCTGGCGCGACTTCAAAATCACCCGCGTGCGCTGGTGGCCATTGCGCAGCCACACCTTCTGGTAGTCAAACAGTGAATCTTTAAACGCCTCGAGTAACTGGTCGCGTTGCTCATCGCTAAAGCCGTTTTTCTCTGGCTTAGCTTTTGGCCCCGCATTGCGCTTGGCCAGGTTAGGGTTTAAATCCACCTCATTGCCGCCGCCCTCATAGCGCTTCACGCGGGCAGTCTGCACAATCTGGCGCATCAGCAAGTCGATCTCCTTATAGTCGCCACCGCTTTTCTGGTCTTTCGCAATCAATTGAATTAAGCGTGACTCTAACGACGACTCCACCTTTTCAATCACGCTAGCCTTATCCCAGGCCTCACGCTCGCACCAGCTTTGCACCGTGCTGCGTTTTAATTCCAGGTGGCGCGCAATCGACGAAATGCGCCAGCCTTGCCAATACAAAGCCCGCGCTTGTTTTTTCACATCAAACGTCGTGCCAGGCAAATCACCTTCGCCCACATCATCCGTCTGTTCGATTTCGTCCGTATCTACCATGCCACGTAGATTAACGCCGCATCGCGCGCGCGTAATTTAACCGCTGGTCAGTAATGTGCATAACAACCCGCTCACCGTTCACCAGACTGGCATTAATCCGGATCATTAAGGCTTTCAAAATAAGTTGATCAACCCCTTGAAAGTCCGATCATGACTAAAAAATTTTCTAGTAAGTTTTTTCGCGTCGCCGTAGAAGGTGCCACCACCGATGGCCGCAAGATAGAGCGCAGTTGGTTAGAGCAAGCCGCCAAAAACTACAACCCCAAAACCTACGGCGCCCGCATCTGGTTAGAACACCTGCGCGGCACCATCCCCGATAGCCCGTTCAAAGCCTATGGCGATGTCACCGCCTTAAAGGCCGAAGAAATCGACATCAATGGCAGCAAAAAATTAGCCCTGTTCGCCCAAATTACCCCCACCGACAGCCTGGTTGAACTCAACAAAGCCAACCAAAAAATTTACACCAGCATAGAAATCAGCGACAAATTTGCTGATACTGGCGAGGCCTACTTAGTTGGCTTAGGCATCACCGACAGCCCCGCCAGCATCGGTACCGACGTTTTATCATTTGCCGCGCAAAACCAAGCAGCCAACCCCTTTGCCAGTCGCAAACAACATGCCAACAACCTGTTTTCAGAAGCCATCGAAACCGTTATCGAAATCAACGAAGTCAGCCCCTCAGCCTTAGACCAACTCAATGCCAAATTCAAAGACTTTCTGGCGGGCTTCAATAATAAAAAAACCGACGACGATTCCAAATTCGGCCAAGTCTCACAGGCGCTGAACTCGCAATTAGAAATCAATCAAGCCACCCAAGACCAGGTTAAAGCATTCAACGACAAACAAACCGAACTCGAAACCAAGCTCGCCAAACTCAGCACCGACTTTGCCAACCTGCAAAGCAAACTCAGCCAACAGCCCAACAGCCCAAGCCGCCCGCATTCCACCGGTGGCCATGGCCAGGAGCTCACCGACTGCTAAGCCCAGGCAAAAAGACCAACCAGCACAACAGCAAGCACCCCACACCAATAACCGGAGTAAGCACCATGCGTAACGACACCCGCACCGCCTTTAACCAATTTTTAGAACAACTGGCCCGCCTGAATGACGTTGCCGACGCCACCACCAAGTTTTCTGTAGCTCCTAGCGTGCAACAAACCTTAGATAGCAAAATTCAAGAATCCAGCGCCTTCTTAAGCAAAATCAACATGACCCCCGTGCTCGAGCTAGAAGGGCAAAAACTACACCTGGGCATCAGCGGGCCAGTCGCAGGCCGTACCGACACCACCCAAAAAGACCGCCAAACGCGTGACTTAACCGGCATGGATGACGACAAATACCGCTGCGAAAAAACCGACTTTGACACCCACATCACCTACGCCAAGCTTGATACCTGGGCCAAGTTCAAAGACTTTCAAGCGCGCATCCGCGATGCCATCATCAAACGCCAGGCCTTAGATCGCATGGTGATTGGCTTTAACGGCACCAGCGTCGCCGCAAATACCAACATTGCCAACTACCCCATGCTGCAAGACGTCAACAAAGGCTGGCTGCAATTAATGCGTGAATTTTCACCCCAGCGCGTCTTAAAAGATGGCGCCACCGCTGGCAAAGTAAAAATTGGCGACACCGGCGACTACAAAAACCTCGATGCCGCCGTGTTCGATGCCTTAGAAATGATCGACCCCTGGTACCGCGAAGACACCGCCGGGCTGGTCGTGATAGTCGGCCGCAAACTCATGCACGACAAATACTTCCCGCTGATTAACACCAAACAAGCCCCGACAGAAACCCTGGCCGCCGACATCGTCATCAGCCAAAAACGCATAGGCGGTTTGCAAGCCGTCACCGTACCTTACTTCCCGGCCAATGCCATGTTCATCACCACGTACGACAATTTATCCATCTACACCCAGGAAGGCTCGCGCCGCCGCCAAATCGTCGATAACGCCAAGCGCGATCGCATTGAAGACTACCAAAGCTGCAATGATGCTTATGTGGTCGAAGACTACGGCCGCGCCGCCTTAGTTGAAAACATCGAAATCGTGTAAGGCCAAGCCCCACAACCCAACCACAAGGAAACACCATGAGCTTAGCGCGGCAACACTACGAACGAGTCTGCGCCGCGCTCGCTAACCAAAACAGCGAGCACGGCGCAGAAATGCAGGGCAGCGATTACGAATTAATCTGCAGCAAACTAATACAAGACCAGCAAAGGCTAAAAGCCATCCAGTCAGTGCAAGGCAAAATCGAAGTCAAACGCCAAATCCTGCCCGACTACCAAGCCTGGGTCGATGCCGCCTTGGCCGCCAACAAAGGCGCACAAGACCGCGTCTTAACCACCGTCATGGTCTGGCATATCGATGCCGGTAACTACTTACAAGCCTTAGCCATCGCGCAGCACTGCTTAGCACATCACTTAAGCCTGCCCGACCAATACCAGCGCACACTGCCAACCCTGTTGCTCGATGAAATCCCCGGCGCTTACCTGTCCGGCCAGGCCAGCAACGACGATGCCATGGCAGTATTAAACCAGGTCGAAACCCTCACCCAAGAGTACGACGCCCCCGACCAGGCCCGCGCCAAGCTATACAAAGCCCTGGGCTACGCCGTGATAGGCAAGGTAAGCAGCGACTTTGACCCCGAAACCTTAAGCCTCAGCCAGGCCGAACAAGCCTTGGCTTACCTCAACAAAGCGGTCGGCCTGTTTAGCAATATCGGCGTCAAAAAAGACATAGAGCGGATAGAACGGCACATCAAAAACCTGAGCACCTAGCCGAACTACCGCAAAACGAGCACCCCCACGTGCCGGGCGGCGCGGGTTATCCAGCCACGAAAACCAGTCAGCTTGATACCCCGCCCACCGCCCACCACCACGTAAAGCCAAGGAAAATCATGTCGTCATTCATCGCCGCCGGGCAAACCATAACGCCACCGCAAACGCAAACCACCATCGTCAATGACGGCTTTTACCCCGATATTGACTTGGCCAGGGTGCGCACCACCATGCGCTTAGACGGCACGGTGACGGATGACCGCTTAAGCGAAGCCTTAATTGCCGCCGTGTTAGAAGCCAACGCCGAATTGGCAGCCCTAAAACAGCGCGTACAGCAAGCAGGCCACACCAAGCTAGCCGACTACCCGGCCGACAAAATCAACGGCACCAGCACGCTGCTACACCTGTATCTGCGCGCCGTTTCCAGCCTGGCCAAGGCCGACTTAATCGAGAAATACACCGATTACGACACCACCGCCACCTCATTGGACGATAAAAAACTGGTCAGCTTTCTGGCTCAGGCACCCGAAGAACACCGCCGCAACGCCCGCTGGGCCATCGCCGACATGCTAGGCCGCACCAGAGTGACGGTAGAACTGATATGAAAGCCCGCGCTTTTGACGGTGAAACGATTGACGCCCTGTGCTGGCGCACCCTGGGGCAAACCGCAGGCACGGTAGAACAAGTGCTGCAACTCAACCCCCAGCTAGCCAGGCTGGGCGCCTTCCTGCCCGCAGGCACCGAAATCACCCTGCCAGCACGGCCAGTGGCAGTCACGCTGCCCACCATCAACCTATGGGATTAAGCAAGGAAAAAACACATGGAACCCGCCAAATCCGCACCGCCCGTCTTAATCAGCGCCATCACCCTGGCAGGCATACCGCTGCATGAATGGGTGTTTATTCTCACCATCATCTACACAGGCTTGCAAATCGTGTTTTTCCTGCGTGACCGCATTTACAAGCCTTGGAAAGATAAAAAATGACGACCATTGCGCAAAAACTCACCGCCGCCGGTATCTCAGCCGCCTTGCCGCTTATCGTCTTTTTTGAAGGAACCCGGCAAACTGCCTACCTCGACCCAGTCGGCATCCCCACCATTTGCCGTGGTCACACTGGCCCCGGGGTCAAGCTAGGGCAAGGCCTTAGCCTGCAACAATGCGACGAACTCACGCTTAACGACCTGCTAAAGGCCAAAGCCGCCATGCAAAGCTGCGTCACCGTACCGCTTAACGACAACCAGCGCGCCGCCTTTACCAGCTTTGTGTTTAACGTCGGCCCCGGCCGGGCTGGGGTAAAAGATGGCTTTTGCCAACTCAAAAACGGCAAACCATCCACCATGGTCACGCTACTTAACCAGCGCGACTACACCGGCGCCTGCAACCAGCTACTGCATTGGAACAAAGCCAACGGCCAGGTATTAAACGGCCTCACCAAACGCCGCAAAGCCGAACATCAACTTTGCTTAAGCTTACCCAGCTAAAGCCAGTGTAACTAGAAAGGGCCGATGGCCCATGTTTTGAAATTCAATTTGTGTAATTTAATCTTGAATATGCGACTAAAAAAATGCCAACGATGCGGATCAGTTAAAGGCGGATATCGGGGCACGTATTGTAAGTGTTTTGAAATAGAAAAAATCATGTTCTCAAGTAAAGAAGCGGCTCAACGTGCTTATTGTCGCCAAGTGCCGGAGTCTCATCCGGTTAGCGAACAAGTTCCAGAGAGTTCGCATTAAGGCCCACATGCTCAACTTAATCAAACAACTCGACCCCAAACCCTGGCTCATCGCCACCATCGCGGTGGCCGTGGTCTTCGCCATCGTTAACTATCAAGAGGCTCTGCATGAAGTGGATAAGATCAAAGCGCAAGCGCAACAAAATCTGGCGCAAGCTACAGAGCAAGCCATAGAAAAAGAACGCCTGTTAAACCGTAGCATCGCCACCTTACAAGACCAGCACGCGAAAGAAATCAGCAATGAAAAACTTAAAACCAGCCGGTTTATGGCTAGCGTCAAGTCTGGCGCTATCCGCCTGTCAATCCCCGTCACTGCCCGTGGTGCCGCCTGCACCGCAAATCCCACCCTTGCCAGCGCAAATACAGAAACGCGAGCCGAACTTACACCAGAAGCTGGAGCAACTCTTGCAGCCATCGCCAGCGAAGGCAACCAGGCCATAATTGATTTGAACTACTGTATTGACGCCTACAACCAAGTAAGAGCCACCTACAATGTACAAACCAAACAGCCTGCGCCAACACCTGATTAACAGCAACCAACACCTGCGCGACAACCCCGATAAATTGCTGGTCTTTGTAGACGAAGGCCAGCTTATCTCCACAGGCACCAGCTCGCTGTCATTCCAATACGCCTACCGCTTAAACGTCATCATTACCGACTTTGGTGGTGAAGAAAACAGCTTGCTCGTGCCACTACTCGCCTGGTTAAAACACCACCAGCCCGACTTATTCGCCAACCCCAACAAACAAGATAAAGGCGTGCGCTTTCAGGTCGATATCAACAACCACCAGTCGATAGATATTTCACTCGAAATGGACATGACCGAGTCCGTCATCGTCAAACAAGACGGCAACAAACTCACCGCCACCAGCAGCGGCGATATCGTCCCCACGCCGATTTACAGCGATGACTACTGGCAGCTATTTAGCGGCAATCAACTGCTAGCCGAATGGCGCAAACTGGTGCCTAGTGGTGATTAAATGAGCCAACAAAGCCACGACTTACAGGCCATAGAAACCTGGGCCGCAAGCTTGCTGGCCAACCTCTCCAGCACCAAGCGCCGCCAAATCGCCCACCAAATCGCCAAAGAGCTGAGCAAAAGCCAGCAAGACCGCATCAAAGCCCAATTGCAACCCGATGGCACCCCGTTCACGCCACGCAAACAACGCAAAAACCTCAAGGGCAAACAAGGCCGCATCAAACGGCAAAAGGCCGCCATGTTCAACAAAATCAGGCTAGCCAAATACCTGAAAGCGGAAGCCACCGCCAACGAGGCCAGCGTAGGTTTTAATGGCCGCGTGGCCGAGATTGCGCGGGTGCATCAGTATGGGTTGACGGATAAGGTCAGTGAAAAGCAGAGTGCCGAGGTGAAGTATCCGGTAAGGGAGTTGCTCGGATTAATCGGTAACGATATAGAAAATTTAAAAATTCAAGTATTGAAGCTATCCATTAAAGATCATTAAGTAAAAAGCAATCAATGTCATATAATCGATCAACTAATTAATTCGAGGTATGACCATGTTTAGGCGAATTTGGGGTAGTTCTGTTGATTTGAATGTATATACGCCCGATGTCAAAGAAAAAGGCTTATTACTAGGAAAAGTGAATTTCCTTATAGGGACAAATAACTCAGGGAAAAGTCGATTTATGCGTTTACTGTTCAGTGAACAGAATAACGAATTAAAGTTCTTAGACCTTTCGATGTACGAGTATTTTCACAGCCAACTAAATAAATACCTTTCGCTCACAAAACCGAAAATTAATGCAGAATTCACCTTAAATTCTCATGTTGACAAAGCGTCGTTAAACGACTTGGATATTGAAACGCTCGATAAAGCGTTTACTTCCGATCACCATTTTGGCAAAACCTTAAAAATTTACCAATTACTAATTTTTTTCTTTGTTAGAGGAAGTCTTGATGGCAATCTTATCAAGGAAGCGTTTGGCGAAGATGCATTACTTAAATCACAACAGATAATTAGAGAGGGCACTCCTTTTGATGAAATTGATATTGGTAGTGCTGAACAATTAATTCCCCATAAAATTTATATACCAATTTTACGAGGATTAAGACCCCTGAATGGTTCGGACAACCCCAAAGAAATTCTTTCACAGAGCGATTTCAAATCTAATGAGAGTTATTTAAAAAGAACGAGGCGCGATTACTTCAGTGCTGTCAACTTGGAAAAAAACAATTCAAAGATTTTCACTGGCCACGATTTATACGAAACTTTCACGAAAAATTTATTAGGTAGACCGGAGGGAAGACAAAGAGTCAGTGAGTATCAAAAAAAAATCAGTGAATTTTTCTTTGAAGGCAAAGAGGTGACTATTATTCCTGAACACGATCAGGATCAAATTTCAATAAAAATTGGCGAAAGTGAGCAGCGGCCAATATCTCAATTAGGTGACGGCCTTCAACAGGTCATTTTGATTACGTCCGCTATTTATTTTCAGACAGCTGAAACTTTGTTTTTCATTGAAGAGCCTGAAATTTCGCTACATCCTTGGCTACTAAGAAGACTCGCTGAATTTATGATTGACGAGTCAATAACCGGATTTAATCATCAATTCATTGTTACAACGCACTCAAATCACTTACTTGATTTGGCTGAACTCAATGACGACGTTACTATCTATAAGTTTTCGAAGAAAAAAGACGCTGAGCAATTTGAGATCAAAGATGCCAAGGGTGATCGTGAAATCTTACTAGAACTTGGCGTTCATGCTTCGTCGCTTTATTTAGCAAATTGTTCTATTTGGGTTGAGGGACTAACAGATCGTTGGTATATCGAGTTCTATATGAAAAAATACCTTGAGTACCTTGAAAAAGAAGATCCTTCAAGAGCTGCTATATACAAGAATTTCGCCTTAAACCATCACTACACTTTCATAGAATACGGCGGTGGAAACGTTGTTCATTGGGATTTTGGTGACGACACAAGGCAAGACGATATCGAGGCGGAGGAAGACTTAGAAAAACGGTTAATGCACGCCCTACGACAAACAGCGCGTGCACTTGTAATCTTTGATAAAGATTCACTCGAAAAGAGTGAACGGGCTTCTGAGTTCGAAACGCAACTTAAAGAAAACCTTTACGTCTACACAGAAGCAAAAGAAATCGAAAATTTAATTCCAGCAGAGTTCATCATCAAAACTGCCGAAAAGAGACTACAAAGCAACAGGAAGGATATTTCCAAAACTATCTTTAATGGCGAGGCTGATAAAGTCGATCCGAATAGGTTTTTAAAGAATGAAGGAATTGGCTCATTGCTGGACGACTTACTGGTTGAAAAAGGTGCCAGCGATAAAACACCATACTTTGCCGTAAAGAAAAGCAAAAAAGGCGATGGTGAAGAAGCAGCCGATATCGATAAACAAGCTGAGGATGTGCAAAAAAACAAAACAATCAGCCGCAAATCTGATTTTGCAAAAACGGCGATAGCATTTATGAAGAGTGATTTTGATCCGAAAAATAGTGCGCACATGACAGCTCCTATCAAGGAACTTTCTGAAAAGATTTTTACGCACATAGCGGCTTCAAATCCTAATTAATTTACAAGCAGCTTCCCAGGCGCACTAAAGCGGTACAACTTATGTGCTGTCACCGCACAGCAACGTAACTTGAAAAGTTAATTAAACTAAACTATAGTCAAAACGCTATTGAAATACCTACGATGGTTTGAAGGGTTCTGTGTTGCTGCACGGAGCCCTTTATTTTTGAAAGGCGTCCAATGCTGCGATTTATCAAGCTTGTTTCAGTCGGTGTTGTTGGTGGCTTACTGATTGCCGGTGCGTTTATCGCACAGCGCTATGTCTGGCCAGTTTACGCCGTAAAAAAAGAAGTCTCGGCGCACTTTGCTGGTGCCGATCTGAACTACCACGAGGTCTTAATCAATCCTGCCAAGGGCTTGCTATGTGGTGTGGTTGACGTGGTGCAACCAGGCCAGAGTGCCGGGCAAGTAAATTTTTTCTTGCATCAAAAAAGTGGTCAACTTAGCGTCGTCGCCTCGACAGATTTTGACGCCAACCTAAATAGCTTGATAGCAGTTCAACAATTGCAATATGATAACGTTAAACTTTGGAATGACATTGAGGCCTGCCTTGATGAAGGCGAGTTTCTTAGTAGCAACCTCATTTAGTGCGCTGGCCAATTACTATTGAATCACTATCGTTTTGCCGGGCCGATAGTGCAAAACTGATTCCGGCATTCACAACTGAAAGGATCAATCATGGCTAAAGGTGGCGGAGGTTCTCAAGGCGGTGGCGGCAAAGGTAGCGGTGGTGGTTCATCCGGCGGCGGTCGCGGTCAAGGTAATGGTGGCGGCTGGCCTAGCGGCACTGGCAATCCGTCAGGTGGCGGTCGCAGTAATGCACCGGCTGGCGGTGGTGGTAAGAAGTAATTAACTAATTGGTCCTGTATGGTGGGCACAAAAACGTACCCACCGTACACTTACTGGGCTTGAAATGCATTTTCACAATCAAAGTGTACGCTTACCTAGCAGTACCCTATCGGTTAAACATCTATTGGACAATTCATGCTGAAAAACAGCGCAGATTCACATTCCGACGATTTAGAATCCGCCGTACTTGAGCTCGCTGAGCTAGTTAGGGCGCACAGTTCCAAAAAGCTTGAACCCGAAATTCAAGAGGAGCTTGCCAAACTCATTAACATGTTCACTCAACTGCAAAGAGATGGCGACGCTGTTCTTGTAACCCAGGCGCGAATCGCTCTTGAGTCCCTGCTATCCAATGAGCCGAATCTTGAGCTATCGAAATCTATTTCAAAAAGATTGGATACGAGATTAAAGGCACGTTCAAGTC
The DNA here is from genome assembly GCA_041913845.1 of Undibacterium sp. Classification (GTDB taxonomy): domain Bacteria; phylum Pseudomonadota; class Gammaproteobacteria; order Burkholderiales; family Burkholderiaceae_D; genus Undibacterium. The sequence continues at coordinate 121,958 of JAYSEN010000002.1, read as the reverse complement.
CGCTAGCGTCTGCGGTGCGTGGTGGCTCTGCTGCGGTAAAGGTCGTGCTTGGTCTTGGCGTGTTGATGTACCTAGTATTACCGCTTTCGGTTGCGCTTTTCCCATTCTACTCTCGCTACGGTACGGTACTTGGGATAAAAATAGAAATGCTAGGCTTGGTTGCCTTCGCGGGGGCACTTGGTAGCATCGTTAGCATCATGGTTAGGCTCCATCAATTTGCAGATGCAATAACGAAAGACCCTGCAATTTTGTTCTTTACGGGACTATTTAAGCCAATAGTGGGTACGTCGTTTGCTTTATTCATCTTTGCCACCTTAAACTCTGGACTATTACCCGTGACAATTCAGCAGGACAAAATGCAGTACTTTTTCGCGGCATTATCCTTTGTAGCTGGATTCAGCGAGCGATTCGCCCAAGATGTTGTTGTAAAAGCCGAGTCTGCGATAGGCGCACCCCGTAATGCATAATCACAATTGATTCAATCATATGAAAATAACAAGACTAGTCATCATTCACTCATTAGATGATCGTGATGCAAATACTATCCCACAGCTTGTGGGCAGACTAAAGACACTCAACGAAGCTCAAGGTCTTAATCTCGAAATCGTTAGTATTGAGTGTACTTATGCTAAACAATTTTCTGAAATCGTATCTGGAATAATCGAAGACATTAATAAAGGTGTAAAGCCATTACTCCATATAGAGTGCCATGGCGATAAGAAAGAAGGTCTTATATTTGCGAATGGTAGCAACTTAAGTTGGGAGGAACTTTCTGCACAACTTTTAAAGATAAATATAGCCATGCGCTTCAATCTGCTATTGGTTATTTTAGCTTGCTATGGAGGCTTTATAGAAGACGAAAAACAAATTGGGAAGCAAGCTCCGTATTGGGGTCTTATTACTCCGATTGAAACGATCAAATCCTCAGACGCAATAAAAATCTATTTTAAGTTTTATGATACTCTTTTATCAAAAAAAGACCTTGCCTTAGCATTTAAAAAAGTCATCGATATTCGCTTAGGAGTTGGATCATGGCATGTCAACACAGCCGAATCTTGGTATCTAGCCGCTATAAATTATTATATTAACAAGCATCATTCGAAGCCAAATTTTTGCGAACTAGTTAAATGTCAACTGACTAGACTTCATGCAGATAATTCACCTTTCGATGAAAACGAATTGGAGGAAATTATTGTTAGTCAGACCAGAGATATTTTACTTAATGAAGGTTTTGATACCTACTTTTGCATTGATCAAATAGAAGAAAATAGAACTAGATACGGCAATTTCAGGCGACAAATAGAATCTATCCTAAACAAAAAACGACAACTTGGATATGAAATTTAATACTTTAAAGTGCGCGCGAATTTTAGTCTAAATTTGTATTTTTCAGATACCATGATCGCAATTTTTTAACCAAAACTCCATATGGACACAACAAGTCATTGCATGCGCCCTACAATTTTTGTTCTTCGATTTCTCATCTTGATTACTGCTGTTACTGTAGTTTTTACTTGTTGGGCACAATCTGGCAACGAAAATGCGTTATGCGAGCAAACAACTCATTCTCGAAAAACGACTAACACGGCTAGCGTAAAGCCAAGCGAAAACATCACACAGAATGTTCAGGTTATTTGCACCCCCAAGGACTCGCAATCAACATCAGCGACCCAAAAGGCTGAGAAACAAGGTGAAGTACACAGCATGGACTATGTAAAATTAATTGAGGCAATTTCGAAGCTTTTGGGGAGCATCGCTTGGCCGGTTGCAATCGTTGTTATCGCGCGCCATTATAAGAAGGAGCTTGCTGAACTGCTTACCCGTCTGAAAAAAATTAGAGCAGGCTCTACCGAGGCTGAGTTCGAACTTGGCGTTAATGAAGCCGTAGTCGCCGCTGGAATTGATGACGACGCAAAAACGGAAAATGCTTCTAAAGACACGATGTCTGTAGTAGAACTTGATCCGCGCGGAGCTATACTCGGTGCTTGGCTTGAAGTCGAAAAAGCCTTCTTTGCTCTCTGCGACGCACAAGGCATAATTATTTCCTCACCCAGAAAGATGCGAAGTGTTCTACCTGCTATGAAGGCGATCGAAAAAGCTGGGGCACTGGATTACGAGCACATTAGTCTGTTCCATGATTTGCGATCTCTACGAAACACAGCCGCACATAACATTGATTTTAATCCGAAACCTGGTGCTGTAATTCTCTACACCCGGGCGGCAAAGCAGTTGTCAGACGCCATCAGCAAAGCTGCAAAAGGTGTAGCATAATCCGTTGTTGCGGTTACCTCTAAACTCAAATCACCAAGGCATACGATTTTGTGCAACACGAATTTTTCGAGACCTTTGACTTCGATTATTGCGTAATTTATGCCCGTACGTGATCCCAATAAAACATGCTGTTGCTAGGTCTGCTTACAGCTATTCTCCCAAAAACCTAAACCCCTGTATCGACCTAAAATGCCCGCCGTATCCTGGTATCAGTTCCGGCGGCTTACCATGTCTGATAACTGAGCCACTTAGCGCAATAGATGAACGCTTTTTGTTATCGCCAACCAGTTGGCCAGAGACTTGTGTCCAGGCTGGATTGCGCCGCAATGTGGCGGCAAGACCTGGGTGGCTAGTGTGAAATAAGGTACGCATAGCCTTGTTATAGCGGTTTTCACCGGCTAACCACAATTCGCAAATTGCCTGTAAAAAGCGCGAGCCAATTCCCACGCCTTGCCACTCTGGCATAACCACTAAGCGACAAGCCCGCGCCTCGATCATGCCCGGCCGCGTACTCATCACCAGGTGTGCTACTATGTCACCCTGGCACATCGCCACGTAATTAGTTGAGGCAATAGCTCTGGGCAATTTTAAATAGTGATGCTTTTCAAATAGTGGCCAGAATCGCCAGTCTGTTTGATAAATGTCGAGCTCGATGCCTGGTCGGGGCCTAAGCCACCCCCGATTAAATTGCTGCTTATTGGTGTCATAAACCCAATCAGGCTGCAGCCAGTCTAAAACATCATAATGGCAGGTCAGTAACACCACTTGCCCAGCCTGTCTGCGCCAGGCTTTCGAAAAAGCGCCGGCTGCAATCTGTGCCACTTGCCTATCGACCACACTAGAAAATTCATCAATCACGGCTTTTTCTGGCGCATCCAAAATTAAGCGGGCTAAGTTAGCGCGGAATTGCTCACCGTTAGAAAGCACCTTGTAAGGTCTTAACCAGGTTGGCACACTGCCCAGGCCCACACTGGCTAAGGCTGCAGTGATGTGGTCAAAAGGTTTATTCGGGTGAATTGCATCAATAATGGGCTCATTGGCCGACCAGTTAGGGCTATATAACGCTGATTTACCCCAGATTTTCTGCCCCAGGCTACTTTTGCCGCTGCCACTAGGCCCAACTATTACGCCAATTTGCCAATCATTGCCATCAATTGGCAATTCAGCATCAAGGTCAAAATTGGCTCCAGATTCGACGTTAAACATGGATTTAACTCGCGCAGAACGGTAGCTATCAAAGTCGGCGCAGTGGTTGTGTATCGATATTTTCATACCTTCACCACCTTTAATTTATAGTTTTGATTCTTTAAGGCTTCGTAGACTTGCTGCTGGTGTGCCTCATCAGCACAAATTACCACTACCCCGAATTGCTCGCGGTATTTATAGGCATTCTTGCCTGGTGCGTTTGGTGCTAATCCTTGCGTTTGCATGCGTACCCTTTACAGATGCAGCTCCCTGGCTCTCTGGTTGGGTGCGCTCGGCACTCAGGTAATTCATGGTTTTACAGCGTGGGCATTTAATTGAGAGTGTTAAAAACTCACCTTCGCCCAACTTTTTGGCGCACTGGCCACAGCGGATATCCTTCATTTTTTGCCTGATTTGTAGTAGCATGCGCGCGCCGTCGACGGTGGCGCGGCCTTGGCCAATCTGGCAGATTAGTCCTGCTGGTGCGGTGTCGTGTTAAGTGTTACAGCACTTAGCACGTCGTCGCGTCTTCTTTTTCCACGCACTAATTTTTACATATCTCACGCGCGCGCGATTGCCTGAGTAAGTTGCTATTGATGATAACAACCCTCGCCAGCGTGACCCCTGATAAACCTGCCGTCACACTAGCGGCATGGAAAATACCACCGCAGAAATCACCCGTCGTTTAGAAAACATCGTGCGCTTAGGCACGGTGGCCGAAGTCCGCTACAGCAAAGTACCGGCGGTGCGTGTGCGGGTCGGTCAAATTCTTACTGGTTGGTTACCCATCACTACCCAGCGCGCGGGTGCTACTAAAACCTGGAACCCGCCCACACCCGGCGAGCAAGTGGTGTTGTTAGCGCCGTCGGGCGAACTCACCGCCGCCGTGGTCTTGCCGGGCGTGGCCAGTAAGCACAACCCCGCACCCGACGATGATAAAGACAATGCGCGCATTCAATACCCCGATGGCGCAACCTTCGATTACAACAGCAAAGAGCATCACTACACCGTCACCGTGCCGGAATCGGGCAAGATCATTTTTAAAATAGGCGCCACCAGGCTAGAGCTAACCAACGCTGGCACCGTGCTTACCACGCCTCGTTTTGACGGGGTGCAAGCATGAGTTATGGCATTGCCGTGGTGCATAAAGACAGCGCCGGTGGCGTGCAATTGGGCGGCCATCAATCGGCCTTTTGTGTCGATGGCAAACCTATCGTGGTTTTGGGTGACGCCGTAGCCGGTCACCCACCGCACCCGGCCAATGCCATGGCCGAGGCCTCACCCTGGATGCGTATTAACGGTATAGGCGTGTGCCGCCAAGGTCACCGCGCCCGCTGCAGTCATCGCAGCACTGGCCGCTCTTGGTTTTTTATTCCGGAGTAACCATGCCAGGCATGCACACCCAAACCGGCACCCAAATCAAAGGCTTGGCGCACCTGCACCAAAGCATCGCCGATATTCTCACCACACCAATCGGCACCCGCGTCATGCGCCGCGATTACGGCAGCGAGCTATTTGATTTAATCGATCAACCCGACAACGCCACCACCCAGTTGCGCATTTACGCCGCCATTGCCACCGCCTTATTACGCTGGGAGCCGCGCTTGCGCCTCGCCAAAATCAATTTCACCCGCACCGCCACACCCGGCCGCGTGCAGGTCGAGCTGACTGGCTATGTCTTCAACAACCCGCTGGCCTTGGCCATCCCCTTAAATCTGAGGGCATAAACATGGTTGATTTAAGCCAATTGCCGCCACCCAATGTCATCGCCACACTGGATTTTGAAAGCATTTACAGCGCGATTAAAAGCCAGTTTTTAAGCCTGTATCCAGATGCCGCCAACGTCATCAATTTAGAGTCAGAACCCATTGTTAAGCTGTTGCAAGCCGTGGCCTATCGTGAGCTACTCATGCGTAATGCCATTAATGCCGCAGCCCGTGCTAACTTATTAGCCTTCGCCACTGGCGCTGATCTTGATCACAAAGGTGCGTTTTACAACCTGGCGCGCCTGGTCGGCGAGTCTGACGAACGCTACCGCGCCCGCATCCAGCTACGCATTGCCGCCTTGGCGGGCAATGGCACGGCCGAGCATTACAAGCTGCTGGCCATGACAGCCAGCGCCAATGTGCGCGCCGCTAGTGTGGCCAGCAGCCAGGCTGGCTTAGTGCAGGTGGTGCTGTGGCTGGCTGATCTCAGCAAACAAGCCGATACCACCGCACAAGTGCAAGCCGCCTACAACGCCCCAGGCGGCCGCCCGGTCGGTGTGCAAGTCAGCGTTAGCGTGGCCAAGCCGGTGTTAATCAACATCACAGCCAAACTCTGGCGCGAAGCGTCAGCCCCGGCTGATCTGCTTAGCCAACTCGCCGCCAAACTGCCGGGTGTCATCGCCAGCTACGCCAGCCTGGGCCGTGGCGTACCTTTATCGTGGGTCACCGCGCAGTTGCAAGTCGCAGGCATCGCCCGCGTGGAGTTTCCCGACCCCGCCAGGCCTGCGCCATTAACACCGTGTGTGGTCGATGAATACGCCGTGGCTGGTGACATTCACTTACTCGATGCGGGTGTGGCATGACTTACGCCAAGCTCTTGCCACCTAATGCCAGCGCCTTAGAGCGTGCGGTTATTAATGCCGCACCACGGGCCGAGCTTGACGCAGCCATTCCCGCTATCGCCAACGTGTTGCACACCCAGCCCGATAGCTTTAAACCCTGGCTTGCCGCTGAATGGAATCTTAGCCAGTTTGCGCGTTATTTTAATAACGAGGCCGAGCTGATTAAGCAAGGCTTGCCCTGGTTATTCGAACGCGGCAGCCTGGCCGCCTGCTTACGCGCTTTAGGCTGGCTGGGTTATACCGGGGCCGGGATCGAGGAAGACGATAATTTAATTCACCTCATGCCAGGCCAGGCCGAGGCCGCGCTCGATCTGGCCCGCATCAGCCAGGTGATGACTGCCAGTTTGCCCGCGCATAGCCGTTTTTATCGCATGGTTTATGGCCGTGATCTACGCGCCGCCAAAACCGATAGCAGCCGCTTTGATGGCGCCTTGTTCGATGATGATTCGGGCAATTGGTCGGGCGAACCTGGGCTATCGGTCAAGCTGGATTTTTTAATCACCCGCACCCAGGCCTGCGCGGCCTACCGCCAGCCTGCAGCTACCGCCGCTTATCGCCAGGCTAACGTAAAAGTCGTCAGCGACGATTTAAGCCTGCGCTTTGATTCCTGGGTGTTAGATAGCGTGGTGGTGCCGCTGTCTATCGTCAGCATTGCCGAAGTTAAAACCAGCCTGATTAATCCGCCCAATCATCACCGCAATAAGCCAGCGCACCGCGCCGCAAAAACCGCTGTGCTAGCCACCGCCCTGCCGCAAATCAAGTCCGTTATCAGCCGCAGCACCGCCTGTCAGCAGATTACCGTTTTGCCGCGCTATGGCTGGCGCGATAAGTGGCGCAAAGGCTGGGTCATCACTTATCAACGTATCGAAACCTTCCGGAGTGTTTAACCATGGCCGTCTTACAAGATCAGGGGCGCATCGCCTTAGCTCAAGCCTTAATGGCCCAACCGATTTACCTGGCCTGGGGCCGTGGCTTGCCCGCCTGGGATGCCACGCCCGTGTCCGAACCCGTTAATGCCACCGCGCTAGTCGATGAAATCGGCCGCCGCATTGCCAGTGCTAAGCGCTATGTCACACCACAAACCGACCCTAACCCGGCCTCACCTTACGACATTAAAACCCCCGGCGGTGATAAGTACGTGTACAGCGCCGACCCTACCAGTTGCTTGCTGCTCGAGTTCCAGTTTGATTACAACGATGCCGCCACCGAAGTTATCCGTGAATTAGGCGTCTTGGTGGGCAGTGAAACCATTGCCGGTTTGCCCGCTGGCCAGCGCTATTTCACACCAGCGCAAATTAAGACTCAGGGGCGGCTTTACATGCTGGATCGCATTCCCAAGCTAATCCGCACCAACACCACCGAACCCCTGTACCGCTACGTCTTACCGTTTTAAGGACAGCTATGCCCAACATCAATTTGCCCGATTATCTCAACCGCTACGACCCCGCCAAGGGCTATGACGAGTTGTTATTCCGTTCCGATAAGGTGATACAGGCTGAAGAATTTAACGAGCTGCAAAGCGGCTTTAACCAGCGTTTGCGCGGTATTTCAGATGCGCTGATGGCAGACGGCGCCATCGTGCGCGACGCCAAGGTGTTTGTGAATGCGCAAACTGGCGCCACGCGGTGCGAAAACGGCGCGATATATGCCGACGGTGCCGTGCGCGGTGTGCCGCCTGCCAGCTTCATTATTGCTACGGTCGGCACGGTTATCATCGGCGTGTATCTGCAAGAATGCGTGGTCACGGAATTAGACGACCCGACCTTACGCAACCGTGCAAAAAACACCCGTGGCGTCGATCAGCCTGGCGCAGCACGTCTTAAAAAAACCTTGGTCTGGGGCTATGCGGGCGACAATCAGCCTGGCAAATTCTATCCGGTGTACACCGTCATTGATGGCAGTTTGCTTAGCAAAGAGCCACCACCCAATTTAGACGGGGTAAGCCAGGCCATTGCCCGTTATGACCGCGATAGTTCGGGCGGCTCGTATGTAGTAGACGGTTTAAACGTCAGTAAAGCCGATGATTTACCCAGTGGTGAACAGGTTTATACCGTCAGCGAAGGCCGCGCCCGCGTGAATGGCACGGCCGTAGAGCTCACATCAGGTCGTCGCCTGGTGTTTGCGGCAACGCCCGATTTGCGCTACATCCAAAACGAACCGCATCAATCCAGCACCCTGGTTAAACAACGCATAACGACTGATCGCAACCCGATTAAAAATCTGGTGCAAGTTACTATCACCGCGCAAAAAACCACCAACGTGGTGCACGGCAGTTTCAGCGGCGCGGCCGATCCCTTAGAAGATGGTTCTGTGTTAAACGTGCTTGAAGTTAAACAAGGCGCCACCGTCTTTAAGAAAGACATCGATTTCAAATTCAGCGCCAGCCAGATCGACTGGTCACCCGCCGGTGCCGAACCCGCTACCAACAGCACCTACCAAGTCACTTACCAATACCTGGCCAATGTCACGGCCACCGACGTCGATACCGATGGCTTTAGCGTCACCGGGGCAGTCGTCGGCACGCCTATTCTGGTTAACTACAATTGCAAATTGCCACGCATAGACCGGCTCTGCCTCGATGCCAATGGTCAATTAAGCTGGATAAAAGGCGTCGCGGCCGACCGCAACCCACGTGCGCCCTCGTTGCCTGGCAATCTCTTACCCTTAGCCAGCGTCTACCAAAACTGGCGCAGCAATCGGCAGATCAGTAATGACGGCGTGCGTACCGTCCCGATGAACACGCTGGAAGCCTACGCCAGCCGCCTGGATTTTTTAACCAGTTTAATTGCCCAGCAATACCTCGCAAGCACAACCCAGTTAATCGAGGCCGGGGCCAAGAAAGGCATATTTGTCGATGCCTTCATCAACAACCAAATGCGCGATCAGGGCTTAACCCAGACAGCGGCAATTTTTGGCGGTGAATTAACCTTACCGGTCGATGCGAAAGCCTATGCCTTAAGCAATGGCATCAGCGCGCCCACGTCACTCGCCTTTAACCCTGTCCCTGTGTTAGAGCAAACCTTGCGCACCGGGGCCATGAAAATCAACCCCTATCAAGCCTTTGACCCCTTGCCCGCCGAAGTTAAATTGAATCCGGCGATTGATCGCTGGACCGATATTGACACCCAGTGGACAAGTGCAAAAACTGAAAACATCACGTTCAGCAATACCGTGCGCGAACGTGAATTAACCGAAGACGCCCGGTTAGATAGCACGATACGCACCCAAACCGAAGTGAATCACTTTAGCAGCCAGGTTACGCGAACCTTAAACAGCAGTGCGCGTCCCGCCGAGTTTTTGCGCAAAATCCCCGTGAGTTTTTCGATTGCCGGTTTCGCTGCCAATGAAACCCTGGCAACCTTGCGCTTTGATGGTGTAAGCGTGATGCCAGTTGGCCTGCAAAAAAACAATGGCGTGATAACAGGCAGCTTTACGATTCCCGACAAGATCACTACCGGTAATAAGCGTGTCGAATTTGTTGGTAGCGCGGGCAGCTATGGTGCCGCCATGTATTCGGGTACCGGTGTTATCGTGACCGATATTAAGCAATTGGTCACCATTCATACCACCGCCACCATTACACGCGAAATTGAGTTGTTTGCTCGTCGCGCCGACCCATTGGCGCAAACCTTTACCCTGGCTAGCCAACGTCAGATTAGTGGCATCGGCTTGTATTTTACGGCGCGCGGCAGCTCGAAATTATCGGTACAAATTCGTGAGACACGCACGGGTTTTCCAACCCAGAACGTGATTGCACAAGCCCGTGTCGATGCCAGCTCGGTTAAATTGGAAGGCCAGGAAACCCTCATCAATTTTGATCGACCTGTGCTGCTCGATGCCAATACCGAATACGCGATCGTGGTGATGTGCGATGACGCCACCTCGGCCTTAGCAATCGCTGAGCTGGGTAAGCGTGACGACTTTAAAGGCCAGTGGGTTGCAGAACAACCCTATACCGTAGGCGTGTTGCTTTCCTCGAGTAATGCCAGCACCTGGACACCGCATCAAGATCGGGATTTGAGCTTTCGCCTGCTAGCTGCCAATTACACCGAAGCCAGCCACACGGTCAACCTCGGCTATGCCGATATCAATAACGTCACCGATTTGATGTTATTGGCCTTAGCAGAAATCAACTCGGCGGCCAATCGGGTTGAATACAGTATTACCCTGCCCGATAACAGCACCATTACCGTTGACGATGGCCAGCCCGTGCGCTTTGCCACCGCCTTAAGCGGGCGCTTTAGCGTCTCAGCCAAACTCAGCGGCACGCCCGAACTTGCCCCGGTTATTTTTCCGGGCACCACCCTGGTTGCGGGTAGCGTTGCCAACACGGCCGATTATGTCGGCCGCCTGATACCGGCCGGGGCCAACAGCCGCCTGCGCCTGGTAGTCGAGGCCAATCTGCCCGCGGGTTCGAGCCTGGTGGCGTCCTTTGCGCCAGAGGTTGCAGGGAATGCCCCCATCACTTACAGCGTCATGCCAAACACGGGTTCGAAAGAAAGCGGCGACGGTTATTACGAATTGAGCTTTGAAGTCAACGGCATCAACGACGCCAAGGTCAGGCCAAAACTACAACTCAGTGGCACCACTGCCGCCCGCCCACGTGTGCGCAATTTACGTGTCTTAACCGTATGAGGAAACCATGCCTAATCCCGTTATCGATGAAAAAACCCCATTACGCAGCTACCCAAAACCGCATATTCAAAACGACGGTGATAAAGATGTCGAGCGCTTGCGCACGGCCTTAAGCAATATCGACGCCGATATGCAAGCCGTGATGAACCAGGCCAACGGCTTGCAAGCGACCAAGGCCGACAAAACCACCACCGACGATTTACAAAGCCAGATCACGAACTTATCGGCTTTGGTTTATTCCACTTTGTGAGCTAGCCATGTCCTTATTAACTTTTCGAAATGCGTTTCTCAGCAAAGTGAGCAGCCGCCTGAATGCGGTCGATGTCGCCAACGCGAAAGACACGGATTTATTGATTTACGGCGCCTTGTTTAAACACCTCGACACCGTGAATAAAACCGACATTATCACCCTGGATGGTTTGCGATTTATTGAAACCCTAAGCGTGGCCGAACTCGACGAGTATGCGGCCGACCCTTCCTCGCGCCAGCAAATCGCAAATTTGTTCAAAGATGGCCAGACGCTACAGATCATGGCACAAAATCCGGCACTGCTTAACACGGTAGCGAGTAGCACGCAATGGATGACGGTACTTGATTCCAGCACGGTTGGCACGACCACGCTGAGTGCCTCACCCGCCGCGATGACTATTTTGGCGGCTAGCGCGGCAAATCGGGCCAAAATCGGCCCCAACTTTCTCGCCGCGATCAAAGCCAACAGCATGGCCTATGCCAAATTACTGGCCGGTAGCGCCAACCTGGCACCAGCCGACTACGCCAGCCTGGAGGATTTAAAAACCAATGCCTTGTTAGCCAAGTTGATCGAAACCCCGGCAAGCTATGCGTTAATTGGCAGCACTGGTCTGGCCTTTGACACATTTAAAACCAATAACGTGTTTTGCGGAAAATTGCTGGCGGCCGCATTGAATCTGACCATCACCAATTTTGCCGACATGGCAGCATTCGCCGCCAATACCGCCGCCGTCAATGCCTTAATTGCCAACTCGGGCGTGTTTGCAATCTTGCTCAGTATGCCAGGGGCGATTGCGACCTTGATGGGTAATTACACTGCACGCGGGCTGTTGTGGGCCAGTGAATCAGCACGCATCAGCATGCTGCAAGACACGACCGTGCGCAGCCAATTGCAAACCTTCACCACGGTGTTTTATGCCAACTCGGGTAATTCGTCTGCTGCCGTGAATAAAAAAGTCTGGTTGTTATCGATCATCAATGCGACGGGTACCACGACCGCCAACGTTAGCCTGCCGATAGCCATTGTCGGCGTAGATTTCAACAACTCAACGCTCACCGTACTGGCTAGCAGCATCGGCAACGCCGCCGCCCCTTATCTGCCCGACCCCAGCAAGTCGAAAGCGGTGGGCTTAACCGTTAGCAATTCTACGGGCGCGCAAATGCAATTCAATTTCATTCAAATGGAAGCCTGAACATGAAACTGATTTTTTCTGATGGCGTGTGCATAGGCACCAGCCTTGATCCTTTAGCCGCCGGCTTTGATGCACCCGATGACTTTAACCCCGACTTTATTAGCTGCTACAGCATTTACCGCAACAAGCTGAAATTTGATGAGGCCAAGGCGTTAGACATCCTCAAAGCGCGGCAAATTGCGCAGATCAAAGCACAGGCCACGCAATTGATTAGCGCCACCGACTGGAAGCTGCAGCGCGCCCAGGAGCGTGATGCCGCAGGCTGGGGCAGCCTGGCTGAGATTGACGCGGTGTTAGTTGAGCGCGAAATGATACGCCGTTCATCGAACGAGGCCGAGGCCGCAGTTTATGCACTGACCGACGCCGCCGCCATCGCTACCTTTAGCTGGGTTATTTCAGCCACGGTTGAGCTACCCAAGCGCCTGACCCGTGGCCAGTTTTTAGACCGTTTTACCCCGGCTGAAACCGAGCAAATCTTAACAGCGGCCAATTCCAACGTCGCCTTAAAACGCTGGGTGATGCGCTTAGAAAATTCCGAATGGGTAAAACCCGACGAAGCACGAACCGGTTTGCATGCGCTGGAAATTGCAGGCTTGCTGCAGCCCGGCCGCGCCGCGCAAATCTTAGCTTAACCCTTACCACCACCAGGAGCCAAACCTATGCCAACCACCTACCACCACGGCGTGCGCGTTGTTGAAATCAACGAAGGCGGCCGCCCAATTCGCACCGTATCCACCGCAGTAATCGGCTTAATTGCCACGGCAGATGATGCCGACCCGGCGGCATTCCCCTTAAACACGCCGGTTTTAGTCAGCAATTACGCCCAGGCTCTGACTAAGGCGGGTAAAACTGGCACCTTGTATCGTGTGTTAGAAGCCATTGCCCAGCAATGCACCCCCATTACCGTGGTGGTGCGGGTGGATGAAGATGCCGACGCCGCCACCCAAACCGCCAATGTGGTGGGCGGTATTACTGCGGCAGGTAAATACACCGGCGCCAAAGCCTTGCTAACGGCCCAGGCTCTGTTTGGCATTAAGCCGCGCATTATCGGCGCACCAGGTTTAGATAACCAGGCAGTCACCACAGAATTAGTTTCGATTGCACAAAAGCTGCGTGGCTTTGTCTACGCCAGCGCCTGGGGTGCGCAGACCAAAGAAGACGCCATTGCCTACCGCAAGCACTTTGGCCAGCGCGAGCTGATGGTAATCTGGCCCGACTTTGTGGCGTTTGACACGACCGCCAAAGCCAATGCTTCGGCCCCGGCCGTGGCTTATGCCCTGGGCTTGCGCGCCAAGATCGACAACGACACGGGCTGGCATAAGTCGTTATCTAACGTGCCTGTGAATGGCGTGTTAGGCATTAACCGCGATGTGTTTTGGGATTTGCAATCACCCGATACCGACGCGGGCGTACTGAATGCAGCGGGTATTACTACCCTCATCAATAAGACGGGTTACCGTTTCTGGGGTAGCCGCACGGCCGAAGAAGCTGAATTTTTCTATTACGAAAACTACACCCGCACCGCGCAAGTGTTAGCCGACACCATTGCTGACGTGCATTTCAGCTTTATTGATAAGCCCATGCATGCCTCGATAGTCAAAGACATTATCGAAAGCATTAACGCCAAGTTCCGCGAACTCAAAACCGCTGGCTTGATTATTGACGGCAAAGCCTGGTTTAACCCCGATGCCAACGATAAAGCGCAATTGAAGAATGGCCGCCTGGTGATTGATTACGACTACACCCCAGTGCCGCCGATTGAAGACTTGATTTTGCAGCAGCGCATTACCGACCGCTATCTGGCTGATTTTGGTCAGCAAATTAAATAAGCCAGTCAATTATCACCATTAGCCACCACACAAGGAGCACACACCATGGGCTTACCCAGCAAGTTAAAAAACTTCAACCTGTTTAACGATGGTAAATCGTACTTGGGCCAGGTGCCTGAATTAACCCTGCCCAAACTGGCGCGCAAGATGGAGGACTATTTAGCCGGTGGCATGACGGGCCAGATCGAGATTGACTACCACAGCGAAAAAATCGAACTCGATTGGACAGCGGGCGGCATTCTGGTCGATGCGCTTAAACAATACGGCGCTTTAACCCACAACGCGGTGCAACTGCGCTTTGCCGGTGGCGCTGAGAATGACGAAACCGGCGCCGTGCAAACCATTGAAGTGGTCGTGCGCGGCCGCCACAAAGAAATTGAAATGGGCAATGTGAAGGTGGGCGACAAAAACGACACCAAATTCAAAACCCTGTGCAGCTATTACAAGCTGACGATTGATAACGAAGAAATCATCGAGCTCGACTTTATCAACGGTGTGGAAAAAATCGCCGGGGTAGACCGTAACGAGGCCATGCGCAAAGCGCTGGGTGTGTAAGCCAAGCTTAAGCCTGGCCTTACTTGACCAGTACTTTTTGAATACTAATTTTTACCTTTTAAACGAAAGCCAACCATGAACAAAGCAACCGACACCACCACAGCCGTCACTGAAAAAACCATCACCTTAGACGAAGCCATTAAACGTGGTGACACCCACATTACCAGCGTAAGCCTGCGCAAGCCCAACTCGGGCGAACTGCGCGGCATTAACCTGGTGGAGCTGATGAATTTAAACGTCAACGCCCTGCAAGAGGTGTTACCGCGCATTACCACACCCGCCTTAACCAAGCATGAAGTGGGCAGCTTAGACCCGGCTGATCTGGTTGAACTGGGGGCCGAGGTGGTGGGTTTTTTGGCCAAGAAAGCGGATCGCGCGGGCTTCCGCGCCTAGTTGATGACGTGATGGCAGACATTGCGATGGTGTTCCACTGGCCACCAGCCGCAATGGCTGACTTTAGCCTGACTGAATTAATCGAGTGGCACGAACGTGCCAGGGTAAGGAGCGGTGCTGAGGAATGAGCAACTTAAAAATACAGGTTATTTTAGATTTAGTTGAAAAGGTCACAGCACCGCTTAAACGCGTGATGAATGAGTCTGGCAAGGCTGGCCAATCCTTAAAGAAGTTGCGCGACCAGTTAAAACAACTGGAAGATAAGCAAAAAACCATAGCCAGCTTTAGGCAACTGCACCAGGAGTTACACCACACCGGCGAGCGCCTGAGTGTGGCACAAAACAAGGTGAAAACACTGGCGAATGAAATCGCCGCGACAGAAAACCCGACCCGAACACTGACCCGCGAATTTGAGCGGGCCAAACGTGCAGCGCAACTCATCAGTGAGCAAAATCAACGCCAGGGCATCGAGCTGCAACGCCTGCGTGATCGCTTAAGCAGTGCGGGCATCAGCACGCGTAACCTGGTATCTAACGAGCGCGAGCTGCGCAACAGCATGGCGCAAACTAACCGCGAAATCAGCACCCAGCAACACAAATTAGCTGAACTGGCGCGCCGTCAGGAAAAAGTCGCGGCCGCCCGTTCGCGTATGGAAAATGGCCGGGCGTTTGCCGCGCAAGTCGGGGCCAATGGCATGGGCATGATGATGACGGGTACCGCCATGGCTGCACCCGTGTGGCATGGGTTGAACGAGGCTAAGCACTACGAAACCGAGATGCAACGCATACGCGCACTGGGCCTGGGCGACAAGGTATCGCAAGATGCCATTAAATTTGCCCAGGGTATGCAAACCTACGGCACCAGCGCGCTTGAAAACTTAGAGTTAATGCGCGACTCGCTAACGATTTTTGCAGACGGACACCATGCCGAAATGGTGATGCCGACGCTGGCCAAGATGAAGTTTGCCAATGCCGCGATGTTTGGCGAAGAGCAAGGCGCAGAAAAAGGCCAAACTTTTATGAACATGCTCAAGGTCATTGAGCTGCGTGGTGGCATGGCCAGTAAGGAAAAATTTGAACACGAAGCCAATTTAGTGCAAAAGGTATTGACTGCAACCGGTGGCCGGGTTGGCCCAAATGAATGGCTGAACTTTATTAAAACCGGTGGCGTCGCAGCAAAAGCCTTGCAAGACGAGGCGTTTTTTCAAAAGATGGAACCGCTGATACAGGAAATGGGCGGGCATCGCGTGGGGACTGGCTTAATGTCGGCCTATGCCAATGTCTACCAGGGTAAAACCACGGTGCGAGCGGCACGCCAAATGCAAGAGTATGGCTTGCTTGATAAAAGCAAGGTGGTCTACAACAAAATTGGCATGCTTAAAGAAGTCAAAGAAGGCGCCTTAGTGGGTGGTGAAATGTTTAAGTCTGACCCTATGGCGTGGCTAGAAACGGTGCTTTTGCCCAAGCTGGCCGCCAAGGGCATTAACGACCCCGAGCGAATTAAAGACGCAATTGCCAACATTTTTACCAATCGTACCGCGTCTAACTTAATGACGCAGATGTATTTGCAACGCGATCAGATACACAAAAACGCCAAACTCAATGCCGGTGCGGATGGCATCAACGAACTGAATGATAAAGGCAAAAACACCGCCAAAGGCAAAGAACTTGAAGCCATGGCAAAAATCAAAAACTCGCTGAAAGCAATGGGCGAAACCGTGCTCCCTATTTATGCCAGCGCTTTAGAAACCGTGGCTTCAGTATTAGAGTCGGTCAATAAATTTATGAAAGAAAACCCGGGATTAACCAAAGCCGTGATAGTTGGCCTGGCCAGCCTGGCTGCCACCAAATTAGCGCTGGGCGCGCTTAGCCTGGTTGTCTCTGCATTGTTCAACCCCTTTGCCATACTCAGATACGGCTTTACTATGCTAGGCATGCGCGCTGCCAGCACATCGGCACGGCTTGGACTTTTCAGGCGGATGATTAATGGTTTAAAAACTGCCTTCCAAAGCAAAGGGAAAGTATTGCAATGGCTAGGCGCGGTTTGGTCGCGCCTATCTGGCTGGGTCGTTCGTGCTTTCACCTGGTTGCGCGGGTTGGGTGCTTATTTGCCACGCTTGCTCGGACTGATACGCACCGTCGGCATGGCGATACGGCTGGCATTTGTTGCCAACCCGGTGGGCTTGGTGATTACGGCCGTGCTTGGCCTGGCCTTTGCTGCCCACTGGTTATATAAAAACTGGGCGCCTGCGCGCACGTTTTTTGATGGCATCTGGCGCGACTTAAAATCCGCCTTTAATGGTGGTTTGAAAGGTGTGATCAAACTAATCATAAACGTTAGCCCGTTTGGGGTGTTGTATAGACTGATCGCAAAAGGTTTAAGCTACCTTGGCGTGCAATTGCCTGCCCGCTTTAGTGACTTTGGCAAAATGCTGTTTAACGGCTTGATTAACGGCATTAAATCAATGGGCGGCGCGGTTAAAGACGCGATCTTTGGCATGGGTGAAAAAGTCACCTCGTGGTTTAAAGAAAAGCTGGGCATTAATAGCCCTAGCCGCGTGTTCACGGGCTTTGGTACGAATATTAGCGAGGGCTTGTCGAACGGCATACAGGCTGCGCAAAACTTGCCCTTGAACCAGGTGAATCACTTAAGCAAACGCCTGTCTAAAGCAGGTGCTGGCCTGGCACTGACGGCCAGTTTAAACCCAGCCTTTGCGGGCATGCCCGATGCCCAATTTGGCCCGGCCACTAACCTGGCCCGCTTTGACGAGCGGCCACCGCTTACCCAGGCTAACAAGGCCGCCGCGCCACGCCAGGGCGATACCATACAAATCACGATTAACGCGGCACCCGGCACCGATGCGCAAGCGATTGCCAAGGCCGTGGCGGAAGAACTCGACAAGCGCGAACGGCAAAAAGACCGCGCCAAGCGCTCTGCCTTGCATGACTATGACGCGTATTAAGGGGAAAACCGATGTTACTTAGCTTAGGGCAGTTTATCTTTAGCCTATCCACCGTGGCCTATCACGATATGCAACGCAAACTCGACTACAAACACCCCACCAGCAGCCGCGTGGGCTTACGAGATGCGGCGCAATTTGCGGGTGTGGGTGATGAGTGCATTAGTTTAAACGCACTGGTCAGCCATGAATTTGGCTCGTATAAATCATTAGCTGAACTTGAGGAAATGGCCGCCAAAGGTGAGGCTTATGTGCTGGTGGAAGGCACCGGCCGCGTGTACGGCCAGTTTGTGATTACCAGCCTGACACAAAATAAGAGCATCTTTTTTGCTGATGGCCTGGCCAAACGCATTGAATTTGCTATGGAGTTAAAACGTGTAGACAGTGGCGACCAGATTGCCCCGGGCAGTGGCGACGATGACTGGCCCGCACTGGAGTGGTTTGATATGGAGTTAGCCGAATGACTTACCCGCAAGCGATTTTTAGCCTGGCACTGGGCCATAAAGACATTACCCAGCGCATCGACGAGCGCTTAATTAGTTTGAGTTTAAGCGAATCCCGCGAAGACGCCAGCGACCAGTTAGATATTAGCTTAGATGACAGTGACGGCCGCCTTACCCTGCCCAAAGTTGGCGCCAAGCTGGAGCTCAAACTAGGCTGGAAAGGTGCAGGCTTAGTCGATAAAGGCAGTTTTATTATTGATGAAGTTGAACACGAAGGCGCGCCCGATGTGATTACCTTGCGCGCCCGCAGTGCCGAACTGGGTGAACCTCTGCGCACCCGCAAAAGCCGCAGCTTTCACGATAAAACCCTGGGCGAGATCGTGACCCAGATCGCCCAGGAAAACAACTTAACCCCCAAAATCAGCCCCTCGCTTAAAGATAAAAAGGTGGAACATATCGACCAAACCAATGAAAGCGACGTGCATTTTTTACGCAACCTGGGCAAGCGTTTTGATGCCGTGGCCACGATCAAAAAAGATGCCTTGCTGTTTTTACCGATTAACGAAGGTAAAAACGCCGCAGGCGAAACCCTGCCGACCATTACCCTCAAACGCCGTGAGGGCGACAAACACCGCTACCACACCGCCGCGCGCGACTCGTATAGCGGCGTGCGTGCGCAATGGCACGATAGCGACGATGCAGAAGAAAAAAGCGAACTAGCCGGTGAAGACGATAACCCCAAGCGCTTACGCCAGGTCTACCCCACGCAAGAGGCGGCACAAGAAGCGGCAAACGCCGAGCAAAACCGGATTGATCGCGGCAAAGCCACGCTGAGCTTTAGCCTGGCCTTAGCACGGCCGGACATTGCACCAATGATGGGCGTCAAGTTTGAAGGATTAAAAACACCGATTAGCGCAACTGAATGGCTGGTGGCCAAGGTTACCCATTCGCTGAGTAACCAAGGCTTTACTACGGAATTGGAGTTGGAGACGAAGACGGGGGAGTCCGGGGAGGATGAAACTACAACTAAAAGCAGCGACGAAGATTAAAATTCATCGTCATTTCTGATGCGCTTTGGTGCAACCCTGTCTTTGTTAGTGGATAGTTTCTGCCAAATTCCCCTCGATGTGCATTCATGCAATTGGTTATCTGCCATTTTTACCTTTGCACCCAAGGAATGATTTATTCCATTGTAAGAACATTGCTCAGGAGGAAGTGAAGCCTCGACATTTTTCTCTATTTTCGTGCTGTTTGCGATTACCGACACAAGCAAAACGGCACCTAAAATAATCAAACATGCAAGCAATCCAAGACTTAGCTTTTTCCAGGTATTAAGTTTTTGATCTAACTGGCTACAGGTAGTACACGGCTTGGCAGAATTAATAACTTCCGGTTCTCTAAATTCATTGACTTGATGCGATCTATTGGGCATCAATTTATCAATAAAAAATAAGGCTTCTTTATACTTTGATGCAGGCAAGTCTTCGATTCGTTTCAACGAAAATTCAGCACGAATAAGTGCATAAATTTCAAATCGATCATCTTCGTTTTCTGGATCTTTCCCTAGCGCTATGAGTAATCTTCTTACAGCTTGGAACAGCTTACTTCGCTGGTCTTTGGTAACTGGCGGCCCGGAGTCTTTTTCTGGTGCTGTAAAACTAACATTTAATACGTTACCAGTCACGGTTGTCGCATCGCTTGCGGCATTTCCATTTACAACCTGTCCAACATTGCTTCGAAACTCATTGCTTGTCATATCTGCACCGGGCTAACTACATTTTTTAACTGTTACATTAGTTTTATCACCAATACAGCCAAGTATTGCGTAGACGCTATCTAACGCAGTTTGGTCTGATTTAATAAAATAGTTTTCACGCTTCGCGTTACTATCAATTAAGGAATTGATTGGCATTTTCCAATCTCTAGGAAGTCCAAACTTTTTTGCAATCTGCTCACCTGCAATACGTTCAGCTTTATTCTGATCAGTTCCACTTTCCAGGAATTTGCGTAGCACCTTGTCATACTCGTAAGCAGACTGTACCTCGCTCACGGTAACCAGTCGGTCAGAGTGCCTTACCTTGATTTCCTCGTTATAACCCGGCGCGCGATCCAACTTTGGCGCGTAGGAAACTTGCACGACTTTTTTAAATTCAGGGTAGCTGGTTATGGAGTCAAGATCAGTTCTCTCGATCACGACTTCTATCATGTCGTTTTGAATCACAGCCAACTTTTCCGCTACAAGAAGTGCTGTCGCCACCTTATCGTCAATAGTGCCACCATCGGCAGATATGAGAAGGCTTGTGCGCTTGAGTTCGCGATCTGTCAAAGTGCTGACAGTAGCTTGTCGTAATTCAACTTTTAATAAGGTGGCTGGCTTTGCATTTGGTTTGCTATTTGAATTATCAACCGCCCCTGAACTTTGATCGCCAGAACACCCGGCAATCACCCAGGCAAAGAACACTGGAAAAAAAAATTTAAACATCACTCTTAAAACCATCACCAACATTGATAGTTTGTGAACCAGTTATGTCACCCTCAAGAACCTGGCCAACTCTATTATGAAAGTTATTTTGTATTTGGCCTGTTTGAGACAATCCTGCGATCAATGCCAAAACACCACTTTTCCCTCGCTCATCCATTTTTCTAAATGATTCAAGTACATGCTGTTCGATATCCGGCAATTTATTTGCGCTGCGAGTACCTGTAACTATGTAATAGATATCGGCACCCAGCTTATCTAAACCCATTAAATAAATGGCATCTGGCTTAGTTTCTTCAGACTCATATTTGCTTTGGGTAACAAAGGTCTTACCCAAAATTGCAGCCAAATTCTTTTGCGACAAACCTAGTTTGTTGCGTTCTTCAGTCAATCTGGCTCCAAAACCAAATAATTCTTTAACTTTTTCGGTTGACATTTAAAGATTTCTTTAATATGATCTTACTCACGATAGCGTAACACCTTGTAACACTACATTACTTTATCATGAATCTTATTAATCACAAAACAACGCCACGTGCAAAAAAAATACCCTTAAGCGTCAGGTATCCGATACCTATGAGTCCGGAAGAATTCGACCGTACTCGTAGTTACGCTGTTGAAGAAGACAGGTCGGTCGCAAATTTCATGCGCATGCTGTTTTTAATTGGCCTCGCAAAATATGAAATTGACAATAAAAAATCGGCCATGCAGGTAACCAGCACGTCCGTAAAGTCTTAACGTTTACCTTGATTTTCCGTTGTCCCGTTACACCTCAGTTTTAGCAAACTAATCAGGTATCGCAAGGAGCCACCATGCGTGTCATAGGATTACCCTGCCCGCATTGCAATCAAAGCGTGAAAGCCGTCAAAAGTCGTACATTGACACCGCTTTTTAAAGAAATTACCTACCGCTGCAATAACGTGGACTGTAATCACGTCTTTGTGGCCAGTTTAGAAGTGCTCAGAACCTTGTCGCTAAGCGCCACGCCGAATTACGACCTAAAAATACCAATCAGCAAGCATGCCAGGTCTGCAGCGCTTAACCAGTTAAGCCTGAATCTCTCGGCTTAAACCGTTTCGTTTTAGTTGAATTTTGAAGAATGCGCTTTACCGCGCAGGGGCTTTTTTTACCTTTTTTCTTTGAAGGAGATGCAAATGCTAACCAATTTATCTCGTTATGTGCTGTGCCGTGAGTTTCATCGTTGCTTGCATGAGCGTGCAGAGTACCCCTGTTTTTCAATTGGCCAGAATCTCGATCTATCAGATTTGCTGCATGACCTGGATGGACTGATGGGAGTCTGGTGATGAAACAGGTAGAAGACAAATTCACCCTTGATCTACTCGACAAACCACGGCGCGGAAGACCTCGCAAGCCAAATGCAAAGAGTTCGGCGCAAAGAGTGCGCGAGTTCAGGGAACGAAAGAAGGCTGAGCGCTTTGATTTTCTCAGCAACCCGTAACGAAAAATACTTTGTGATGTAACGGAAATTCACCATGACAACACAACCAACTGAACAGGAATTAAAACGGGTTCACACCGCTTTGAGGCTGGCCACGCCGTTTGAAAAATTATCGCCTTTGATGCTGCAAACCATCACCGTGATAGCACGGTGTTGGAATGGTGAAACCCCTAAAAACTTATTCCCGACCTTGCCAACCAAGGCACCCCGGGTAGTTAACAAGAAATATGACGCGAAAATGCGCGCCGCCAATGATTGGGACGTTTATGAGTAACAAATACGCTGATTTGCTTGACTTTGATAACCCAGTAAATCAACCACTGATCGTGGCCAACCTGGTGTTGTTTCCCAGGGAGTTTGAAGAACTGGTGGCGATCACCCAGAAAAATATCGAAACAATCGAAGAAACTTTGCTGCAGTCCGAGCAAGAAATACGGTTGTTTCATGCCTTGCATTCGCTCAATAGCGGCTTAAAACGGGCGCGGGGGCGAGATGCAAGCTGATTTACGACATGAGGTGTTAGCGCGACTTAGCGAATTTAAATTTAATGAAAAGGTGCAAGGTAATTTTCTGCGCGAAGGTATCTGTCCATCGTGTAAGAAAAAGGAACTGTATATCAATGCAGAGGCGCCCTGGGTGGCGATTTGCGGCCGGTTAAATAATTGTGGTGAGCGCTTTCACGTAAAAGAGCTGTATCCCGATTTATTTGATAGTTGGTCAAATCGCTACAAATCGACGCCGGAAAAGCCTAACCCGAATGCAGCGGCCGATGCTTATTTACAGCAAGGCCGTGGTTTTAGTTTGGCCAAGGTACAAGGGATGTACACGCAAGAATACTATTTTGATCAAGAGTTAAAACAAGGCTCAGCAACGGTTAGGTTCCCATTCGCAGATGGCTGGTGGGAGCGCCTCATTGATAAACCTCACCGCTTCAGTAAAAAAGCAAACTTTAAATTTGGCACAAGTTATAAGGGTAAGTGGTGGAAGCCCGATTATCTGGTGATTAACCAAGTCCAAGAATTATGGATAGTCGAGGGGATTTTTGACGCGATCGCGCTTAGTCACCATGATATCGCTGCTGTTTCGGTCATGTCATGTAACAACTATCCAGAGGAATCCTTACGTAATTTTGAATTAGCACGCGGCAATAAAGACTGCTTGTTGGTTTGGGCCTTGGATAGCGACAAGGCTGGAACCAGTTTTACCAAAAAGCATATCGAGAAAGCCGAATCAGCAGGATGGCGCTGTGCAGCCGCGCAAATTCCAGTGAAAGACGACAAAAAGCTCGACTGGAACGACGCGCATTTGCTGGATAAGTTGAACCCGGCTGATATTGATGAATACCGTTACCAGGGTGATTTGCTGACGGCTAAATCGGCCACGGCCAAAGCCTTGCTGATTTATGAGCACGACGAGCAATCGGAGTTTTTCTTTAATTATCAATCGCGTTTGTATTGGTTTTCGTTGAATCTGGACGAGTACAACAAGCAGCGCCAGGCGCAAGAGGATGACGAAGAAAACAAGCTGGTGTCGGAGCAAACCTTGCGTGAGAAAGCCTTGGCGGCATCGAGCAGCATACGCCAGATCGCCAACTGCTATCCGCAGGCTTTGTACTTCCAGGAAAACCTGATCACGAATGAGAGTTGGTACTACTACCGGGTGACCTTCCCGCATGATGAGGCGCCTGTTAAAAACACGTTCACCGCATCGCAATTGGCTAGTGCGGCCGAGTTTAAGAAGCGTTTATTAAGTATTGCAGGTGGTGCGATTTATACCGGCTCTAGCAGCCAGTTAGACCGGCTGTTATCGGCCCAGCTTTACAACATTAAGCGGGTGGAAACGGTGGATTTTATCGGCTATAGCATCGATCACAGTTGCTATGTGCTGGGTGATATTGCGGTGAATGACGGCAAGATCATCAAGATTAATCAGGATGATTTTTTCAGTTTCGGTAAAACCTCGCTGAAATCGCTGAATAAGAGTGTGAGCTTATCCATTAACACCGAACGCGATGATTACCGCACCGACTGGCCGCAACTGATTTACCAAGCCTTTGGCGTGAAGGGTTTGGCGGCATTGACGTTTTGGTTTGGCAGTTTGTTTGCGGAGCAAATCCGCGCGGTGCAATCGAGCTACCCGTTTTTAGAGGTGGTGGGCGAAGCTGGTGCGGGTAAATCGACCTTAATTGAATTTTTGTGGAAGTTGTTTGGCCGTTCGGCTTATGAGGGTTTTGACCCAAGTAAATCGAGCCTGGCAGCACGGGCGCGTAATTTTAGCCAGGTATCGGGCCTGCCGGTGGTGTTGATTGAGTCTGACCGCGAACGCCTGGGCGAGGAACGCAGTCACGTTAAATCGTTTGACTGGGACGAGTTAAAAACCGCCTACAACGGCCGCAGCACGCGGGCGCGTGGCATGGCCACGGGTGGCAATGAGACTTACGAGCCACCGTTTAGGGGTTCCATCGTCATTTCACAAAATAACGCTGTGAACGCCAGCGAGGCGATTTTGTCGCGGATTGTGCACTTGTATTTTGATCGATCAACACAAACCGCGGAATCGGGCGCGGCGGCGGACCAGCTTAAGTACATTCCTACCGAGCAGGTGTCGGGTTTTGTGTTGGCGGCGACTAAGCGCGAAAAAGCCATCATGGAGCTGGTGCGCGAACGCACACCGATTTATTTAAAGCAGCTACGCGCTAACCCGGCAGTGCGCATGCCACGCATAGCCGAAACCCACGCGCAAATGCTGGCGCTGACCGATGCGCTGGCGATGGTGATTAAGCTGCCCGAAACCCAGCACCAGGCCTTGCACGCGCAATTTGTGCAAATGGCTTGCGAGCGCCAGCTGGTGATTAATAACGACCATGTGCTGGTGCAGGAGTTCTGGGAAGCCTTTGATTACCTGGAAACGCTAGTCGACAACCAAGGGCCAATACGCCTGAACCACAGCGCCAACGCCGATGAAATCGCCGTCAACCTGAATGAGTTTTTAGAGGTGGCAATAACCCATCGCCAGCAAGTGCCTTTGCTGCGCGATGTGAAGAAGGTGCTAGCCACCAGCCGCCGACGGCGTTTTGTGGCTTCCAACAAAACCATAACCAGCACGATCACTAAGAAGTCAATTCGATGCTGGGTGTTTAAAACTGATCAGTGAGGGTCGGCTATGCAATTCAAAGTAAGAGTCAAAACGCGGCTATGCGAGATTTTTTACGACGCAATTGCTGCCAATGCTGCTGATTTATTTGAGAGTGCCTATGAAATGTGGGGCGTGTGTTCTGTAACTGTAATTTGTGTTGAGTGAAAAATGATTATTGCGAAAGAAACGATTATCAACGTGTTTAACAGCCATCGTATTGCAACATGCGGCGATGTTAATGCTGCAGCCAGGGCCGCATCAAAAGAGCTGGGGCAGGATGAAACCACTATTTTAAGTGTGGTTCTGGAAAGCCTTTCCGTTCGAGATCAAAGCCAAAACTAACCTGTATCGTTGACAAAACCGATAGAATTACAAGCTATGCTTAAAACAAATGATCCACAAGCCTGGTCTCAATTAATCCGGCTTATTTCAGAAAAAGTGGCGGACAGCATGCTGTCTGAACTTGAGCATCCTCAAGAGCCAGATTTGTGCGATCACAGTTGCAATAAAGACACAATAGAAAACTATGCGCGCAACAATTTATGCAAGATACAGCACTGACAAGCAACGCGAATCATCTATAGAGGATCAGGCATTGCAGTGCCGACGCCTCGCCCAAGCCCAAGGCTTAAGCGTTGTAGCAACCTACAGCGACGACGAAATTTCCGGTAGTACACCCGTTCAAGAGCGACCAGGCGGCGCAAGGTTGCTGGCTGACGCATTTGCCAGCCGCTTTGATGTGTTGATGGTGGAAGGCCTCGACCGGCTGTCGCGTGACCAGGTTGAGCAAGAACGCATTGTTCGCCGCCTGGAGCACATGGGCATCGTCATTCTGGGTATTGCTGATGGTTATGACAGCCGTATGGGCGGCCGCAAGATCGTGCGCGGTGTTCGTGGCCTGATTAATGAACTGTACTTGGATGACTTACGCCATAAAACCCATCGTGGCCAATCTGGCCAAGTGTCGCGTGGCTATGTGGCCGGTGGTAAAAGTTATGGCTATGACTTGGTAAAGACACCTGCTGGAAGCGTTTATCAGATCAATCAGGAACAAGCCAAATGGGTGCAACACATTTTTGAACAGTATGCTGGTGGCATCAGTGCGCAACGGATTGCTGCTGAACTGAACGAAAAAGGAGTTTCATCGTCGCGTGGCAGCACCTGGGCGGTTTCAGCAATTTATGGCTGTGCCAAGAAAGGTAGCGGCGTTCTGAATAATGAACTGTACATCGGTCGTTATATCTGGAACCGGTCTCAGTGGGTCAAAGACCCGGACAGTGGCAAACGTCAGCGTATGGATAGGCCGCGCGACGAATGGTCTATTTCTGAGTTACCGGATTTACGCATTATTGAGCAACCTTTATGGGATGCGGTTCAAGGCCGCCTGGCTGGTCATCGTTTGCGTGGCGGCCGAGGTGCTGGTGCGCCGGTTAAAACTTTGTTTGGCGGCATCTTGAAATGCCCTTACTGCCAGGGCTCGATGATTGCAATCAATTCCAGACTTTACGGCTGCAACACTCGCAAAGACCGTGGCTCCATCGTATGCAAAGGCTTGAATATTCCGCGTGAGCAAACTGATCGACGCTTGCTGGCTCTTATTCGTGAAGAGTTGCTTAGTAATGAGTCTATAAGTGAGATAGAGAACCAGGTTCAATCAATTATTGCTGAACGTCGCAAAATAGAATCGCTAGGCGCCCGATCTGCAAAACAACGATTAGAAAACGTTGAGGCGGAAATAACGCGCCTGGTAGACGCCATTGCTGCAGTGGGTATCTCTGAAGCACTGAAAACCAAGCTGGTAGCTGCTGAGGCTGAGAAAAAATCGGTAAAGGCCCAGATTGATGCAATCCAGGCTCCATTAGCCAGCATCAACGCAAAAGATATTCAATCTAAGATTAAGCGTGTGTTAATGGACTTGCAAACAACCCTAGAAAGCGACACCCAAAGAGCAAGAAAGATCATCGCCGATCTATTTGGCGATATCTCAATATTGAAAGAATCCGGGAATATTTACGCCGAATACAACAACGCCACCGAAAAACTGCTAATCGCAGCCGGTGGCGTGTCTACAAATGTGGTTGCGGGGGCAGGATTTGAACCTACGACCTTCGGGTTATGAGCCCGACGAGCTGCCAGACTGCTCCACCCCGCGTCTGAAGAACATCATTATAGAGCGTAAGGCACATTTTGGCAAGCCATGAAAAACAATTAAGCATTAAAGATTAAATTGAGGTCCACATACCAGGATGAGCAAGGCAAATGAAAATGGCTAAATCATTCAAATTGGCGTTTAAATTCATCAAACTGCTTGCTGAGTTGGCTAACTTGCTCCCTTAACACTGCCACTTCTTGCTCTAATTCGCCAACTCTGTCGTTCGCCAGCTTGCGACTAGTGGGCTCAAGGCCATTCTGCAGATTTGCCAACAAACTTTCTTCGTCACAGCTTAATAAATGCGCATAACGCGGCTCCTTGGTTCCGGCCGTTAGCGGTAAGCGTGCGAGCAAGGGGGGAAACTTATCAGCCAGATAGTCCAGTGCTTTTTCCACTTCGGCCACACTTGAAAATTCATGAAGGCGACCGCTACGACTACGTAATTCCCCTGCAGTCTGATACCCACGCAACATCAAGAGACTCAAAACTGCCAACTTATCTTGTTCCAACAACCAATGCAAACGCAAGCGATGTTCATATTTAATCACGCGTGCACCCGCCTGATTTACTTGATTAACGAGTTTTTCCTGAATCAGACTATCTAAAGCTGCCTGCACCTCAGCTTCGCTTAATTGCATAACCGGATCGCGACTAGTCAATTGATTGCATGCATTGACGATGCCATTGATTGACATCGGATAATTATCAGGAGTTACCGCTTCTTTTTCCACCAAAACACCAAGCACCCGCACTTGTTGCTCGTTCAACTGCAAACTCATTTTTGCTCTCCCTCTACTCGTTTAATTTTTTTATGGCTTCTTTCGCATAAGCAGCATTTGCTGATAAGGGTGCCAATTCCAAAAAGTTTTGATACGCCTTCTTCGCTGCCTCGCGTTGTTGCATGTGCATGAGCGCATCCGCCATGTTCAGGTAAGCAATGGCACGCGAAGGATCTATCTTCACCGCATTTTCAAACCAACGCGCACTTTCCGCATATTTATGCTGTTTATAGTAAACAAAGCCCAGGTTATTCGCTGCCAATGCAAAATCAGGACGCAATTTCAATGCCTCGGTGAAGGCAGCCTCCGCCTCAACATAGCGCTTCTCTTTGTAAAAACTCAAACCTTGATCATTTGCCCTTTGCGCTAATTGACGTGCCGATCCCTGCACCATTTTAGGTGCCAGGATTTTTTGCTCCCCGCCACTGAGATTCTTGACGACAACTGCTTTATCACTGCCCGCTTTCGGTGCTACGGTATCTAATTTCGAATTCAGTGCAATCGCTTCAGCAGATAATTGCCCTGTTTTTTCATTGAGAAACTCACCTTCTGCTCTGACCTCAAACACGAACTCCCCACCTTCCGAACCTGGCAAACTTCCAAAAGCCGGGGTTTGCGCGGAAACACTGGATACCGCAGGCGCGATATAAGCCGCTAATTCTGTCGCTGTTATCAGACCATCGCCATTTAAGTCTGCCTTACCATTCATCGCTTGCAATAGCGTCCAGGTAAATACCGAATGCCCATTCGGCCCACCATCCGCAACCAGTTGATCTGCGCCACCAGCAGTGATCATTTGACGCCCCAATCGACGCGCATTTTCACGCAAGAAGGCATTCCCAGGACTACCACGAGTCAAACCCAGTCCACTGTAACAGGCATCCATCACAAACAACACGTGTTTGGCATTCAGACTCTCCGCAATGTTCTGCAAATCACTCATGGGTATTGCATCCACAGAAATTTGTTCAGGATCGGAGTCATATGGAATGATATAACCCAGATTTCTGCCAGAACTTAACTTCCTGGTTGCACCATGGCCCGCAAAAAAGACAAAAACACGATCATCTCGTTTTAATTGCTCGTGCCCCAACTTATCGTGAAACAATGCCAGGATATTATTCCTGGTCGCTTCAGCATTGGTCAGACTAAGCACACGCTCAGGGGCAAAACCCATTTGCTTAATCAGACTATCTTTGACAGCATGGGCATCATTCACCGCATATTGCAGCTTAGGCCATTTTTGATAATCATTGATACCGATCACGATGGCCCAACTATTTTGATAACCAGTACTGATGGTCGTATTTTCCGGGCTAGCTTTACCCACTCGCATCACTTTAAAATCTTGCCCATCCCACCCGGCAAAGGCATAGCCCTCAGCGATTAATTGTTCCAGGACTAAGGGCAAGGCTTTGACTGTCCGCTCATGTATATCATGAAATAAAATGATGCCACGCTGCTCTTTCTCTACGGTTCGCATAACTCGTTGAACAATAGAATTCGGCACGGGATCAGCCCAATCCAGCGAATCAATATTCCACATGACCGAACGCAAGCCAAGCTTATGCAAAACCTCCATCCCTTCTTTATTTTTCGCCCCATAGGGGAAGCGAAATAAAGGTGAGCGTCCCTGGTCTATCGCTTTAAGTAATTGGTCGGTCTGGCTAATTTCATTGAGCAAACCCTCACCACTTTGCTTAGACAATAAGGCGTGGCTAAAACTATGATTGGCCAGCACATGGCCTGCTGCTCGTAATTTCTTACTAGTATCCGCGTTTTTAAGCAGGGTATTTTGCCCATTACTCTCAACGTGACCAACATTTTTACCGACCTGAAAAAACACTGCAGGGACATTGTATTGCTTCAAAATAGCGGCGACTTCTTCTGTGTAGCTAGCGTGCGGACCATCATCAAAGGTCAATACCACCGTTTTAGGTGGTAATCCTCGCCCGCTAATTTCCTTGTCCTCAGGTTCTTCCGGTAGATTTGCATAGGGTACAATCACCCCGTAATCTTTAAGTATTTTGTCGCGCTGATAGATTTTCGACACATGCGCCAGATAGCTCTCCCACCGTTCACGCTTAAGCTCAATCGCGCGGCTCTCAAAGCGCGAGAAAATGGCTTGTATTTCTTTATCGTAGACCCGCTCAATTTCCTGCAAAGCCAGTAAATCTTCACTTATTCGCTTATGTAATTTAATAGCGTTCAAAGTTTGCTCACGCTTTGTCACGCCTTCCAAGGCTTTCAAGACTTCGCGAAAAGCGAGCCTGTCGGCATCAAACAAACCCTCACCACTTTCTATGTAATCCAGTATGCGTGTGAATTTTTGTTCGCGCTGAGCTTGAGGTAAGGCCAGATCCGCATCAAAGTGTTGCTGTAAAATTTGGATACGTTGCAAGTTTTCATGAAAAATCGCCTGACCTATGCGTTTAGCAATGCCTTTCTCTTTTTCGTTGAACGCTTTTTCATCCGCAAATAGCACGATGAGTTTGCGATGTGCATCCAGCATCCCAGTCAGCTCCGCTGGCAACTCTAAAACTTTTCCCTGAGTTGCAAGGTTGGCGTCCATCGCTACGGACGCTGACTGATCGCTCACCTTATTTTCACACCCAAGAAAGGAGACACTCAGCAAAAGGCTAATTATTAAGCCACCTATTCTTTTCGTTATTGTATTTTTCATCAAACTTTTCAAAACCTGAGAATTTCAAACACCCCAACACTGATACCGCTCATCGTAATCAAAATCCCAGTATTGGCACAGCGCTTTTACAGCGTGTTTCACTCCCGTTAGTACGTCATATCGTCGCCTCGAATTTCAATCCGACCTGATTAAATGCTTACTTGCTTCGCGCCGCGTTAGCAAAGAAAATTTACTATGATTTTGCTCTAAAAAATTCAAAACTGTCACAGGTGAGGTTTTCGCGTATTCACGTAATGCCCAGGCTATCGCCTTACGTATAAAGAAGTCGGAATCCGCTGCAAGGACCAGCGCGTACTCGAATAATCTGGCCTCTACCGTCGCTTTTTTCCACGATTTCTGATGTAGCATGGCGACTCGCCTCAACCACTTATTTTCGTGTTTAAGACAGGGCAGCATCAAGGCTTCGACCTGATCAGCTGGCAGCCTTAGCAAAACTTTCTCCAGAACCGAAATCAAGCCATCAACACTGTCCCACCATGATTTAAGCGTCACGAGTTTAAGTAAGTCAGGCACCTGTTCCGCGCCAAATCGGCTTTGATTATGAGCCAACAAATCGATGGCTAAATAGTGGAATTCACGTTCGGGCAAATCAAACAAGCGAAGTGTGTGATCAAATAATTGCACTATCGTGCATGCCTTACTTTCAGTCAAAATGGACTTACTTAAATCGCGGCGTTGTGGCGTCGGGATGCCGATAAATAGGAAGTGCTGCTTCATATAGGCTTGCATAGTACTGGCTTTTGAAGAATCTGAATTGCAACGCCAGGACACGGCCAAGTGTTCCAGCGACTGCATAGATTCTGCGTATATTCCGGCATCACATTTCACCTCAGCCTCCATCCCAAAAAGAATACCGCCCTAAAGAGAGCGGTATTTTATGGTGAATCAAGAAATACGTGTTTATTTATTATTGGATTTAACCACTTGCATTGCGGTCGCGATCAAGCCACTCATATCACTCATGTTGGCCGGCACAATCAAGGAATTATTAGTACGTGCCAGGTTTGCAAACGCGGTAACGTATTGCTCCGCCACTTTTAAGTTAACCGCATCAGCACCACCTGGTTCTTGTATCGCCGCTGCCGTCTTGCGTATCGCTTCCGCACTGGCTTCAGCAATCGCTTTTATCGCTGCAGCCTGACCTTCGGCGCGATTAATCGCGGCTTGTTTATCACCTTCCGATTTCGCAATCGCCGCCTCACGCTCACCGGTTGCCAGGTTAATCTGTTCTTGCTTACGACCTTCGGACGCAGCGATCAATGCACGTTTTTCCCGCTCTGCCGTAATTTGCGCCTGCATGGAGTGCAAAATTTCTTTGGGTGGAGTCAAATCTTTGATCTCGTAACGCAGGACCTTGACACCCCAATTTGCGGCGGACTCGTCAATTGCGTTAACCACGGTGGCATTGATATGGTCACGTTCTTCGAAGGTTTTATCCAACTCCATACGACCAACAATAGAGCGCAAGGTGGTTTGTGCCAACTGGGTTATCGCCATAATGTAATTCGACGAACCATAAGAAGCGCGCATCGCATCGGTAACCTGGAAATACAAAATACCATCAACCTGCAACTGCGTATTATCTTTGGTAATACAGACTTGCGGCGGCACATCCAAAGGAATCTCTTTCAGACTGTGTTTGTAGGCCACCCGATAAATGAAGGGCCAGACGATGTTTAAGCCTGGTGACAAAGTTCTGTCATATTTTCCCAATCGTTCAACGACCCAGGCACTTTGCTGAGGTACGACATTGATGGCCTTGAAAACCAAAATTAATACAACGATAAAAAATATAAATGCTACGGTACCTATGCCTTCCATATTATTCTCCTCTTTTTCGAAACATGTTTATTTAAACTGGTCGTACAATTAATTTACTACCTTGTATCTCTACGATTTTGTATAAGCCTGGCTCAGCCAACGACTGATGCAGTTCGATGTCCCACATCGCACCACGATAACTCGCCCGCCCCTGATAAACCGCCGCCCCAAATTGCCGCCACTCTTGCACTTGCAAAGTCTGGCCGATATCCATATTCACATCAGGATTGCGTTCAGCATGCTCTTGTTGCGGCTTGCCAAAGCGACTTTTGTACAATAAAACGATGCCCACCGTTGCAACCAGACTAGCGACACTCAGTTGTGCAGCGAAGGAAAAATTCAGCCAGGCAGCAATAGCTCCGGAAAACAATCCTAATGCCACCATCAGTAAATAAAAGGTTCCGGTCAACATCTCCAGAATTACGACTACACCTGCCAAAACGCTCCAGATTATCCAACTCGACATAATGCACTCCCGCATAAATATAGGCTTTTCAAGGCCAGAATTTCCTGAGCATCATTACCGAAATATCAGCATAACTCATCGGTAAAATACACTCCGTTTTATACGTCACCCAAAAGCTCAAAAAAAAAGTCCCTAAGGTTGACTCACCAAAGGGACCTAGTTTGTAAAAAGTTCGAATTAATTTTCTTTGCGCATTCGTTGTGACCACTACAGTGTAGTGAAATTTATTAAATATTGCAAAGTCTTTGTATTTTATTTAGCTGCACGCTGTGCCAATTTTTGCCAGGTATCGATGACTGAATCCGGATTTAAAGAAATCGATTCTATCCCCTCCTGCATCAACCATTCAGCAAAGTCAGGATGATCCGACGGGCCCTGACCACAAATACCTACGTATTTATTTAGCTTACGACACGCCGCAATCGCACGCGACAGCATGGCTTTTACCGCAGGATCACGCTCATCGAAATCGGCCGCCAGCAATTCCAATCCCGAATCACGGTCCAGACCCAGCGTCAATTGGGTTAAGTCATTCGACCCTATCGAGAAACCATCAAAATACTCGAGGAATTCTTCAGCAAGGATCGCATTTGATGGAACTTCGCACATCATAATGACGCGCAAGCCGTTTTCGCCACGTTTCAAGCCATTTTGCGCCAACAAATCAATGACTTTGGCAGCCTGGCCCAGGGTACGCACAAATGGCACCATCAATTCCACATTGGTCAGCCCCATGTCTTCACGGACGCGCTTCATGGCCAGACATTCCATCTCGAAAGCTGCAGCAAAGTCATCCGCAATATATCGTGCCGCGCCACGGAAACCCAACATAGGATTTTCTTCATCCGGTTCGTAACGCGAACCACCGATGAGTTTTTTATACTCATTCGATTTAAAGTCGGATAAACGCACGATCACCTTCTTAGGCCAGAAAGCGGCAGCTATCGTCGCCACACCTTCGGCCAGTTTATCGACGTAAAAGGCCTTAGGCGAAGCGTGACCACGTGCTACCGATTCGACGGCTTTTTTCAAATCTGCGTCAATATTCGGGTATTCCAGTATCGCTTTAGGATGCACCCCAATATTATTATTAATAATAAATTCCAGACGCGCCAGGCCGACACCCGCATTCGGTACCGATTGAAAATCAAACGCCAGCTGCGGATTCCCAACGTTCAACATGATTTTTACCGGTAAAGCTGGTAATTCACCACGCATTTCTTCGGTGACTTCAGTTTCGAGCAAGCCATCGTAAATTTTACCTTCATCACCCTCAGCGCATGACACCGTCACCAGAGTGCCATCTTTCAACACTTCGGACGCATCACCACAACCAACCACCGCTGGCACCCCCAACTCACGTGCAATAATCGCCGCATGGCAGGTACGGCCACCACGATTTGTCACGATCGCCGAAGCGCGTTTCATGACGGGTTCCCAGTTTGGGTCGGTCATATCAGCAACCAATACGTCACCAGGTTGCACCCGTTCCATTTCAGATGGATCATTGATCACGCGGACACGACCTGCACCAATTTTCTGACCAATTGCACGGCCCGATGCCAATACAGTACCCGTGCCTTTCAATTTAAAGCGTTGCTGTGCCTCGTGTGCGCTTTGCTGTGACTTCACAGTTTCAGGGCGCGCCTGCAAAATATACAATTTACCATCGCGACCATCCTTGCCCCACTCGATATCCATAGGACGAGCATAGTGTTTTTCTATGATCACGGCATATTTGGCTAACTCGATAATTTCGGCATCATTTAACGAATAGCGATTGCGCATTTCTACAGGCACATCGACCGTTTTGACAGAGCGGCCAGCTTTGGCCTCACCGGTAAATTCCATCTTAATCAGTTTCGAGCCAATATTGCGACGTATCACCGGCGCCTTACCTTGCGCCAGCATAGGTTTATGGACGTAAAACTCGTCGGGATTCACCGCCCCTTGCACCACGGTTTCACCTAAACCATAGCTAGAAGTGATAAACACCACATCCTGGAATCCGGATTCGGTGTCTATCGTAAACATCACGCCCGAAGCGCCCAAATCCGAACGCACCATGCGTTGCACACCCGCCGACAAAGCGACTTCAGCATGGGTAAAACCTTTGTGCACGCGATAAGAAATGGCGCGGTCATTGTAAAGCGAAGCAAAAACATGCTTGATCGCTTCCAAAACGTTTTCTATCCCCACCACATTCAGGAAGGATTCTTGCTGACCGGCGAAGGAGGCGTCAGGTAAATCCTCAGCGGTCGCTGAAGAACGCACCGCGAACGAGACTTCACTTTCAGAATCTGCGACCAAACGGTGATAATAGGCTTCGATCTCTTGTTGCAAGCGCGATTGCAAAGGCGTATCAATTATCCATTGGCGAATTTCAGCACCAGCTGCGGCTAACTCTTTAACATCATCAACGTCCAGCGTTTCTAAACGCTGAGCGATGCGATCTGCCAAAGTTTGCTCACCATCGGGTTTGTAAGACAAAAAATCACGGTAAGCCAGTGCAGTGGTAGCAAAACCACCTGGGACACGTACCCCGGCCGTAGCCAACTGGCTGATCATTTCACCCAGGGATGCGTTTTTTCCGCCTACTGCCTCCACATCAGTCATTCTTAAATGCTCAAACGACGCCACATAAGTCGCGTCGAAATTTGCTGGATTAGACATAACTACCTCTTTTGATGATAAAAAATTCTTTACACTGATGTTGTTCTACTTTTTATTATTCTTTGACAACATCGGATACCACTGCTAACTGACTCGCCTGATTGCGGCGCGCAAGCGCATCCGGGCCAAATCAAATGCGAATCGGATAGCAGTCTGTCATAGTTAGCGTCATCATAGACCAGAGTTGGGGTTGTGCAACAGGGTTTTCACGTAGTGGTAACGCTCTTTTTTCAAGATGTGCATGCCACTCAGAAAATACCTGGCTCAGACGTACAGCTAAGGACTAAACTAACTTTTCTTGTCAGCATTTTACATGCTGTCCTATTGTTTCGGGGCGAGGCTTGTTACACTAGCGTGATTGTTGCCCTATTTTTACCTGTTACGCCACAATCTGGCCATACCACTATGTCTGATTCACCCAAACTCCCCTCGGCCAACCGTACCGTCTTTTTTGTTTCCGATGGCACCGGGATTACCGCCGAAACCTTTGGTCACTCCGTACTCACGCAATTTGATTTGAAATTCCGGCAAATCCGCTTGCCTTTTATCGACACACTCGACAAAGCGCACGATGCGGTAAGACGTATCAATGACGCATTCACCACGGATGGCGCACGCCCTATCGTCTTTTCAACGCTGGTTAAAACTGAATTAGCGAATGTCTTATTCAAATCCAAGGGCTTGCACATGGATTTGATACAGACCTTTGTTTCGCCTTTAGAGCAAGAACTGGGCGTGAAATCGACCCACACTATAGGTCGCAGCCACAATATTGCGGATACGGAAGAATATAAAAACCGCATTGAAGCGATCAATTTTTCACTGGCGCATGATGATGGCCAGTCGGATAAAAATTTATCGGTGGCTGATGTGATCTTAGTCGGAGTTTCCCGCTCAGGCAAAACCCCAACCAGTTTGTATCTGGCGATGCAATATGGAATTAAGGCGGCCAACTACCCCTTAATCCCCGATGATTTTGAGCGCGGTAAACTACCCTCAACTTTATATAACTACAAAGCCAAAATCTTTGGTCTCAGCATTGCTCCGGAGCGACTTTCTGAAATTCGCAATGAGCGTCGCCCCGGTAGCAAATATGCGGCGCTGGAAAATTGCCGCTACGAAGTGAATGAAGCCGAAGCCATGATGAAACGAGAAGGGATACGCTGGCTCTCCTCGACTGCCAAATCGATAGAAGAAATTTCGACAACGATCTTGCAAGAAATTAAAGCCGATGTAAAAGCGTATTAAGCCAAAACCCCGTAGCGGCGCCAGGCCTCAATCGCAAGGCCTGCGCCTATGCTGCCAAATAAATCACCTTCCACCATTTCAGCATCCGGCAATATCGTCGCGAGTTGTTGTCTAAGTAAGGGAATACCGCTCGAGCCACCAGTGACAAACACTGTATCGATCTGATCAGCCTGAATTTGCGCGTCCTGCAGCAAGCGTGCCACGGTAGCCGCGACTTCGGCTACCGAGCCTTGGACGGCAGCATCAAAGTTTTGACGGTTTAAAGCCAGTTGCAAGCCTGGCGCTATCCGTGACAAATCGAGCGTATGCGCTTGCTCGGTACAGATAGCTATCTTGGCTTGCTCAGTACAAAAAGCCAGCCAGTGCCCGGCTCTCTCTTCGATCAAACGCAGCAAACGAGTCATGCCTTCACGGTCGAGCGCATCGCGACTTACATCTTGCAACTCCTGCCAGACTTTACGCGTGTATGTTGAGTTTATCGTGTGCCAGGTTGCCAGATTAAAGTAATAACTGGATGGAAGTTCAGCACCACTGCGCAATAAGCTACGATAACCAAAAGCGGGCATGACTTGCGCCAGGCTTAAGTACTTATCGAAGTCAGTACCACCAATGTGGACGCCAGCATTCGCTAATACATCCGATTGACGTTCGCTCGCTTGCGCGCGCTCCGGTGACAGCCGTATGATAGAAAAGTCCGAAGTACCACCGCCGATGTCGGCCACTAATACTAACTTTTCCTGGCTTAAACTCATTTCATAGTGAAAAGCTGCTGCTATCGGTTCAAACTGGAAACTCACTTCCTTAAACCCAATGGCTTGCGCTAACTCGGACAGAGTTTGCTGTGCTTTGGCGTCAGCGCTCGCATCATCATCAACAAAAAACACTGGGCGCCCAAATACCGCCGTATCAAATTGGCGCGCAGCAGCTAACTCCGCACGACGTTTCAATTCAGCCAAAAATGCTTGCAGCAAAGCGCGAAAACTCAGCACTTTCCCCTGCACCTCGGTTTGTCCATCAATTAAGGACGAACCCAGCAGGCTCTTGAGTGAGCGCATCAAACGGCCTTCGTAGCCTTCAAGGTATTCATGTATCGCTTGACGACCAAAGCTCGTGCTGTCTTCGTCGCTATTAAAAAAGATCGCTGAAGGCAGGGTCGGCTTACCTTGCTCAAGTAGCAACAGATGTTCGCTTGCTGGACGCAACCAGGCTACGGTTGAGTTAGACGTACCAAAATCGATGCCACAAGCGCGCGCTGTCTGCCCGGAAAACGCCGTAAATTCATGATTAACTTGTGCCATCTGCGACTCCTGTGCTTTGCTACGCCCTAAGCCAGCTTAATTACTCATGCGGAAATAAGCTCTCCGCATTAAGCCCGGGCGCAGCACAAATAAAAGGGCGGGCACAATAGCACAGTTGGGGTAAAAAACCCAGCCTCAATTTACCGAAAGCAAGGAATTTATTGGTAGTGCAACTGGCGTACTTGCTCAAAAAAACAAACGGCAGCACTTGCCGCGACGTTCATGGATTCAAGTTGCGCAGATTGAGGAATTGTTACTGACTGACTTGCCAACGCCGCTAATTCCTGGCTTAAACCCTGGCCTTCATGCCCGAACATCCAAATCAGGTCTTGCGCCAGATTAGCTTGATATAAGGTTGTACTGGTATGCGAACTGGTTGCCAGTTTTGGCAATGCACTGGCAGCCACGAGCTGCAGCAAATCAACTTGCTCGAATATCTGCAGTAAAAAATGGGCTCCCATACCAGCTCGCAATACCTTGGGCGACCAGGCAGAAGCACTGCCTGGCGCGCAAAACACCTGACGGATGCCAGCCGCTGCGGCGCTGCGTAATATCGATCCCATATTCCCCGGGTCTTGCACCACGTCTAACACTACCGCTGTCTGAGTAATAGTAGCGGGCAATTCTGGCTCAGGTCTGGCGGCGAAAAATACCAGTCCGACACCATTTTCAACCTGACTGATGTGCGCAAACAGATTGTCGGCCAACACGATAAGCACAGCCTCGAGCGCTGGATACTGCCGTAACATTGCCTGGATTTCTGGGTGCGCCAGGCTGCCCTCTGCCAATACCGCATGCTGTATTTTCAAATCGTGTTGCAGCGCGGCCAGGCATAAATGCGTGCCTTCGAGCAAACACAAGCCCGCTTTACGACGCGCCTGGCTGTGCTGAGCCAGCGCTTTGAATTCTTTAAACAGGGAATTTTCCCGCGAACTAATTTGTTTCATCATTTCAATAAGGCTTTCACCGGGCCATAGGACTTTCTGTGTACGGCAGAGACGCCATGCAATTGCAAACGCGCCAGATGTAAGGCGGTAGGATAACCTTTATGCTGATCAAAGGCGTAATCCGGATAATGCTGGTGCAACTCCTGCAATAACTCATCGCGCGCCGTTTTGGCGAGTATCGACGCGGCCGAAATCTGTTCAACCTTATCATCACCTTTGACTATTGCCTCACTGCGGTAAGGCAATACCGGGCAGCGATTGCCATCAATCAACACGAGATCAGGCGACACTTGCAAACCCTTGACAGCTCGTTGCATCGCGAGCATGGTCGCTTGCAAAATATTCAAACGATCTATCTCTTCCACGCTGGCTTCGGCGATGCACCAGGCTAGCGCTTTTTGTTTAATCTCCACAGCCAGACTAGCGCGTTTCGCTTCGCTGAGCTTTTTCGAGTCACGCAAACCCTGAATTGGCTGAGCCGGATCAAAAATAACGGCGGCGGCAAACACTGGCCCCGCAAGCGGCCCGCGTCCAGCTTCATCAACGCCACAAATCTGCGTTCCGCTTAAGTCAAATAAACTCAAATTTTCCATGGTGTTAAACACGCTGATACGGCGCCAGAAATTGCAAAAACTTAGGCACATCCAAATGGTAGTGGCAAAGTTCAGTTGCTATGCCCTGATGATCAACCATGACTAAAACGGGCACCAGCTCGTCAAACTGCGCGATCCAGTCCGCTTGGGTATCTACCTCACGCAATTCCAGTTCAAAATTATACTGGGGGGAGTAGCTCTCCACTAACGCTTGCATATCGTGACAAAGATGGCAATACCCCCGGGTGTATAGGATTAAATGTGCAGGCTTCATAAAGATGGCAATCAATTTGGAGGCTGCATTATACGCGCTATGCCGAGGCCTCATGCAAAGACCTTTGCCAGGTCTATTTGCATTGTGGCAGTTTCAGCCTACTGCTCCCCACAAAATAAAACCGCCCGGCTAGGCGGGCGGTCATACCTGATGCGAAAACCAGAACTTAATTTGCCGGACGTATCGTGACAAATTGAGAGACTTCGCCGCGCTTGACCAGGACTAAAATCGATTTTTTAGGATCAATCTTCGCTATCACGGCGCTGAAATCCTTAGTGCTTTGGATTTCGACATTATTGACCATCAAAATAATATCGCCCGCTTGCAAACCAACTCGCGCTGCACCAGCTTCAGCCTGATCGATCACGACGCCACCCGCAACACCATTCTGACGTTTCTGTGCATCGCTTAAATCCGATACATACAAACCATAGTTGGTAGCAGGATCCGCCTTTTCTTTCTTAGGCTTTGTTGCTGCGGCTGGCTTATCGGATTCTGCCTCAGTCACGATGACGGTTAAGTCTTTATTGGCGCCATTGCGTAATACCGTAACCACGGCTTTACCGCCAGGTTTGATATCGCCAACGATGCGGTTCAAATCCAGCGCTTTCTCAATCGCCGTGCCATTCACTTTGACCACCACATCACCGACTTTAATGCCGGCTTTTTCAGCAGGCGAACCTGGCATGACGCGTTGTATCAGTGCACCCTGCGCTTTAGCCAAACCCAGGCTATCAGCGATTTCTTTGGTGATGTCGATGCGCTCAACGCCAAGGAAGCCACGCACTACGCGACCTGAGGCCTTCAATTGATCGACCACACGCATGGCTTCGTCAATAGGTATCGCAAAGGAAATCCCCATATAACCACCGGAGCGGCTATATATCTGCGAGTTAATTCCTATCACCTCGCCACGCATATTGATCAACGGGCCGCCACTATTGCCGGGATTGACGGCGACGTCGGTTTGAATCAAGGGTAATAAGTCACCCGTATCGCGAGCCTTAGCAGACACGATCCCTGCGGTCACGGTGTTTTCTAATTCAAACGGCGATCCTATCGCAATCACCCATTCGCCTGCCTTGGTTTTATCGGAGTCACCGATATTCACCTTAGGCAAACCTTTGGCGTCAATTTTCAACACAGCGACGTCGGTACGACGATCTGCACCTATGACTTTGGCTTTAAATTCACGTTTATCGGTCATCTTGACATAGACTTCCGATGCACCATCCACCACGTGGGCGTTGGTCAGAATATAGCCATCCTGGGAAATAATGAATCCTGAGCCCACACCGCGCGGCACTTCCTCTTCTTGCGCTTGTGGCGCATTGCGGCGTCGCGGATTGGGTTGCTGCTTAGGCATAGGCTGGCCGAAGAAACGGCGGAATAACTCCTCCATTTGTTCATCGCCCATGCGATTCTGATTCGGCATAACGCGTTCGGTGGTGCGGATATTCACCACCGCTGGGCCCGCTTTATCCACTAACTCGGTGAAGTCAGGTAAGCCTGCCACAGGAACAGCAGCATGAGCCTGACTCAGCGGTTGCGTCACCATCGGCGCCAGTAGACCTATCGCTACGCCTAAGGCAACGCCAGCGCCGACTTTTTTAATAGGTAGAAGTTTAGTCATGTTCATATCATTCGCCTATTTTGTTTTTAACTCAATCGAATTAATGACTTGCCGGATTGCCGCCGCAGGAACTTCACCCATCACCGTTAACCAATACTCGCCATGTCGCTTGCCAGTGACATTTAATGCGCCTTGTTGCAAACTACCTTCGCTACGCGCATCGGTATAAGGTTCGATGAAAACGGAAATTGCTGCCAGACCATCCGAGTAAATCAGTTGTATTACCTGGTTAGCTTTAACCTCGTTAGTTTTAGCATTAGGAGCTGCGGGCAATAAGCGTCGCATTTCACTCAATTTTCTAAAACCAGCGGGCAAGGCCTTAACTACCCAGCCGGAATGGATATTGGTTTGTTCGGTTAAATTTTCAATACGCCACTGTGTAACATTTTGATAGCTGGGCTTAATTTTGTTACGATCCAAATCCCCAGTGTGAAACTGCGTAAAGGCAATTTGTTCGATGACTTCATTTTTGGGATTTAAGGTCTGCGCACGTAATAGCAAGCCCGAGCTTTTATCAACACACAGGCGATAACCATAGCGAAGACTATCGCGTGGTTCAAATGTGTAATTTTGACACTCAGTTCCGGCCACGCGCCCTACTTCTGCGCGCCGTATCTGATACGATTCAGGCAGCACGGTTGCATTCGAACTAAAGATCGCAGGAAAGACTTCCTGGCTGACGTTTTTTTCAACCTGTATGGTCTTGCTATTTGGCAGATAACAACTGACTTCATCGTTTTTGCGCAAATACTCACGCGGTTGCCCATCCAGAATTTCAAGCTTTTCCAGTTCGTTATTTCCATCAACCAGGTGAGTAATACGCGAAGTGCGTATCTGACTACCTTGTTGGTAAACAAACGTACCGGAATAGTTAAGTTTTTGCGCCGCGTGCTGCATCTTACGTAAAGCTAAATTTATTTCCCGCTTTTGATCGTCATTATCTTGTGCGACCGCAGCACCGGCGCAGAGCAGTTGCAGAGCAAGTAAGCTAACGGCTTTAAACATCATCGGCTTCATATCCGTTATTTCGCGGATGCGGCATTAGTCACATTGGCTCTTGCCACATAAGCCCCGGATTGATTCAAAGAAGGTGAATAACGCTGGTGCGCCATCAGATAGCTATCTAAACGCGAGTCTCGCAATATCTGCATTTCTTCCGGATTACGTCCCGACTCGGCAGCGGTCTTAACTTCATCAGCACGAGTTGCGCTAGCGCGCGCCAACATAGGAGCTACTGGATCCACCCGGTTAATAGCGTTGACGCCTGACTGTTGCGCCAATTGCGGCGCAAGCTCTTGCTGTTGCAGCACTGGCAAGAATAACCAGCTCAGCATAGCCGCTACGGCAAAGCCCCCGCCAGCCCACCAGTAGCGTTGTGTCAGCGTCGCCGTATCGGTGCGTTTAGGTGCTGCAATAATCGCAGGCTCTTCCGCTAAGCGCGCCGACAAACGCTGATTAAAGTCCGCGCTGAATTGAAAGGCCAGGTCATCGGAACGCAAAATATCGCCGATTTGCTGATACGTCGACCAATCCGACTGCAGCGCTGGATCAGACAATTGCGCCAGCACGGCATCCAATTCCTGATCC
Source organism: Undibacterium sp. (assembly GCA_041913845.1). Lineage (GTDB taxonomy): Bacteria > Pseudomonadota > Gammaproteobacteria > Burkholderiales > Burkholderiaceae_D > Undibacterium. The sequence continues at coordinate 78,390 of JAYSEN010000002.1, read as the reverse complement.
GACAATTCAGCATCAATTAATGCAGAGACTTGCTCTGACTGTTGTTTATGACTCATGTTTTCACCTTTGCACCTACTGGGTATATTCCCAATTTATTTACTACCAGCGCTGTTCTAATTTTGTACCCAATAAAGGGCGTAATTTTTCTGCAATTGCTTCACGTGCTCTGAAAATGCGGCTACGTACAGTGCCAATCGGGCACACCATAACTTCGGCAATTTCATCGTAACTCAAACCCTCAATTTCACGCAAAGTAATGGCGTTTCGCAACTCCTCAGGCAAAGTCAGCATCGCTGCATTGACAGTCTCAGCTATTTGCTTACTCGCCAACACCGATTCCGGCGTATTAATATCGCGCAAACCATCTGCATCATTGAATGCCTCAGCTTCTTCAACATCAGCCTCAGTCGAAGTCGGAGTACGTCGTCCTTGCGTTACCAGGTGGTTTTTCGCCGTATTCACACCAATTCGATACAACCAGGTGTAAAACGCCGACTCTCCACGAAATTGTGGTAATGCACGATAAGCTTTAATAAAAGCTTCTTGTACGACATCCTCAGCTTCGGCCTGATCATGAATCAGGCGCGAGACCAGACGCATCAGTTTCCGCTGATATTTGGAAACCAATAATTCAAATGCCTTCTTATCGCCACGCTGAACGCGCTCGACCAGAATTTGGTCAACTTCACGTTCGGCCGTCACTCTTTGTCCCCATTTCCACTGCAAACACTCTCAAAGCGAATGTGAATTATTCTAGTACGTCAACCTAGCCAGGCATGGTGACTGATGTTTATTCAGATTACCCTATTTATCTGCTTTTTCACGTTAGAGCTATACCACACAAATAAGTTCCCGACTGAAAGCATAGCTGGATAAATCTTGCAATTAGTAACGTTTACAGGAGTTGGCGACGCAAGCAGACTTGCAAGTGCGACCACTCAGCGCGACTACACATATCGGGATACAACACAAACCAGCGGCGATTCCCAGCCTGATCACGCAGATGCAAGACCAGCAAATAAGGATGCAGCAATGAACTACTTAGCAACTCGGCTTGCAGCAAATCCGGGCAACGTCGTGTATCTGCAGCGTCAGTTAGCGATAATTGGCCAGTCGTACTGATTTGCAGATGACGATAGTGGGCACGCCAAAGCAAATACTGATATCGGAATCCAGCACAAACGATCAAGCACGACAACAGTATGCTGACGGTGATCAGCCATCCCGAGCGCTGATATTGGTCGAGCAGCACAAATAACGCGACACAAGCGCCGACATGACTCAATAACAGTAAGCCCAGAGCCAGGCGCGAGCGTTTCAGCGGCGACGTTAATGGTATAGCCATATAGCAAAAAAGCACTTCGATCACGAGGATGAAGTGCTTTTCTAAAGAACTCAGCGTGTTAAACCCGAGTAAAAATTAAGGTGCCGTTAGTGCCACCAAAACCAAATGAATTCTTCATGGCATAACGGATAGGCATTTCTCGCGCCTTATTGGCGCAGTAATCGAGATCACATTCAGGATCTTGATTTTGAATATTAATCGTCGGTGGTGCGATTTGCTGATGCAAAGCCAGAACGGTAAAGACCGATTCCAAGCCACCAGCGCCACCTAATAAGTGCCCCGTCATCGACTTAGTCGAGCTAATGACCATTTTGTAAGCATGCTCACCAAACGCCGCTTTAATCGCATTGGTTTCGTTGGTGTCACCTACTGGTGTCGAGGTACCATGCGCATTCAGGTAATCGATCTGATCGACATTCAAACCAGCATTTTTTAAGGCATTCTGCATACTGCGTTGCGGGCCATCCATAGTCGGCGTCGTAATGTGGTAAGCATCACCGCTCATGCCAAAACCGACGATTTCCGCATAAATTTTCGCGCCGCGCGCTTTAGCATGTTCGTACTCTTCGAGTACCATCACACCAGCACCTTCACCCAACACAAAACCGTCGCGGTCTTTATCCCAGGGGCGTGAAGCCGCTGCAGGATCATCATTACGTGAAGACAGTGCACGTGCCGCAGCAAAACCACCCACACCTAAGGGCGAGATCGTTGATTCTGCGCCACCAGCGATCATTACGTCGGCATCGCCGTATTCGATCATACGCGCTGAACTACCTATGCAGTGCAAGCCCGTGGTACAGGCTGTCACCATCGATAAATTTGGCCCTTTAAGGCCGTATTTAATCGACAAATGACCAGAAATCATATTAATGATAGAGGCAGGTACAAAGAAAGGGCTGATACGACGCGGCCCGCGCTCAATCAGAGTTTCTTTAGTGTCTTCTATCATGGGTAAGCCACCGATACCGGATCCGACATTCACACCGATACGATCAGCATTTTCGTCAGTCACAACCAGACCACTATCCTGCATAGCCTGAACACCAGCGGCAATCCCAAAATGGATGAATGCATCCATATTGCGAGCTTCTTTCGCCGAGATATAGTCCTCAACATTGAAGCCCTTGACTTCACCAGCAAACTGCGTAGAGAAGGGAGTGGCATCAAATTTAGTAATCGTTGCAATACCGGATGTACCAGCCTTAATCGCTTCCCAAGCACTGGCTATGGTATTACCAACCGGCGAGATACAACCTAAACCGGTAACTACGACGCGACGTTTTTGCATACTACTCAAGCGCTTCTCCTGATGTTTGCTGATAAGTCTGAACGCAATATTAAGCCTTCAAATGGGCTGTTGCGTAATCGATAGCTTGCTGAACAGTGGTGATTTTTTCAGCTTGTTCGTCTGGGATTTCCATACCAAACTCGTCTTCCAGAGCCATTACCAGCTCAACGGTGTCGAGCGAATCCGCGCCCAGATCATCCACGAATGAAGATTCGTTCTTGATTTCGCCTTCAGCAACACCCAGTTGCTCAGCGACGATTTTTTTAACGCGTTGTTCGATATCGGACATGTGTGTCTCCAATGAAAAAACAAAAATTTAAGGGCTTACAGAAAGTGCGCGCATTGTAGCAGGTTTAACGCAAAAAAATACAAGCACACGCATTTCCAATCAATTTCGCTTAATTTTCAACAAATATAGCGCAAATACTTAAAACTCTTAGGCTAAATACATCCCACCATTTACATGCAAGGTGGTGCCAGTAACATAGCCAGCTTGCGCAGAAGCCAAAAATACCGTTGCCGCCGCAATATCTTCAGGCTGACCTAATTTTGCCATAGGAATTTGTTGCAAAATCGCGGCTTTTTGGTCTTCAGTGAGTACTTTCGTCATATCGGTATCGATAAAGCCAGGAGCCACACAGTTCACAGTGATATTCCGGCTACCAATCTCGCGCGCTAACGCGCGACTCATACCTGCAACACCCGCTTTAGCCGCCGCATAATTCATTTGCCCAGGATTACCAGAAGAACCAACCACCGAAGTAATACTGATGATGCGACCATAGCGTGCCTTCATCATGCCTCGCAAGACCGCACGCGATAAGCGTGAAACCGCGGTCAGGTTGGTCGCGATCACCGCATCCCACTCCTCATCCTTCATGCGCATCGCCAACTGATCCTGCGTAATACCGGCATTATTCACTAAAATCGATAAACCGCCATATTCTTTTTGCACTTCATCAACCAATGCCAGACTCGCTGCGGCATCATTGACATTTAACACGGCACCACGACCACTTAATCCTGCTTCCGCAAAATACGCCGTGATAGCATCAGCACCCGCCTGCGAAGTCGCAGTACCGATAACTTTGGCGCCAGCTTGCGCCAAACCCAGGGCAATTGCCCGTCCTATGCCTCGCGATGCACCCGTTACCAGGGCCACCTGATTATCTAAAGAAAACATCATTGTAAAGTTTCCAGTATTTTTTCTAAACTTGCTTGATCAAACAAACACTCACCGGTCAGATCTGCGTGGATACGCTTAGTCAAACCTGTTAACACCTTGCCGGGACCCACCTCAATAACATGGGTGATTCCTTTGGTCTGCATTTGCAAGACCGTCTCAACCCAACGCACCGGACTCGCCGCCTGACGTACTAGCGCATCCTTAATTCGCGCCACATCGGTCTCTATCGCCACATCGACGTTATTAATGAGTTCCAACTTAGGCACATTGAAATTCAGGTTTTGTAAATATGCTTGCAGCTTATCTGACGCAGGCTTCAAAAGTGACGAGTGGAATGGTGCCGAAACTGGCAGGGGCAATGCACGCTTCGCGCCCTTAGCCTTAGCCAACTCACAGGCTTTTTCAACCGCTGCCTTGGTGCCAGCAATCACGACTTGCGCGGGCGCATTGTAATTGACCGCCTCGACAACGCCTTCGGCCACCGCTTCCGCACAAACTGCACGCACTTCATCATCACTCAGACCAAGAATTGCTGCCATACCACCCTGCCCTACAGGCACAGCACTCTGCATCGCTTCGGCGCGAAAGCGCACCAATGGCACGGCATCTTTAAAGTCGATAACACCTGCTGCAACTAAGGCGGAATACTCACCTAAACTGTGTCCCGCAACCAACTTTGGCAATGCGCCACCTGCATGCAACCAGGCACGATAACATGCCACCGCTGCGGTCAACATAACAGGCTGAGTATTGGTCGTCAGATCGAGTTGCTCTTTTGGCCCCTCAGCAATTAATTTTGCCAGGTCAAATTGCAAAGCATCTGAAGCCTCTTGCAAAGTCGCTGCAATAACAGGATTATCCGCAAAGCCATTTAACATACCTATCGCTTGCGAACCTTGTCCCGGAAAAACAAAAGCAAATTGTGTCATTGAACTACATCCTTCAATTACCAAAACAAATTAGTTACCCGACTTAACCCGTTACACTAGTCAACGGCAATCCCCAAGACCGCGCTATAAAACTGCCAGGTGGAACTGCATGGGCAAGTGCCAGGGATAAGCCCTGATTTACTCACATGACCATTACATACGAATTAAGGCCGCACCCCAGGTAAAACCACCACCCACACCTTCAAGTAAGACATGTTGTCCGGCTTGTATGCGACCATCTCTAACCGCCTGATCCAAGGCCAATGGAATAGAGGCAGCCGACGTATTACCATGTTCGTTAACCGTGACAACCACTTTTTCATTGGGCAACTTTAGTTTCTTAGCGGTCCCCTGCATGATACGAATATTCGCCTGATGCGGTATCAGCCAATCTATCTGCTCAGCCGTCATACCTGCAGCATCGAGGACTTCGTTTGCAACTTTTTCCAATACGGTGACAGCCAGTTTAAATACGGCTTGCCCATCCATGTATAAAAATGCACTACCTTTAATGACCCCCTCTTGCACACTGCCAGCGACACACAGAATATCGGTATGACTACCATCTGCATGCAACTTGGTCGCCAGAATCCCAGCCTGCTCAGAGCGCTCCAGCACCACCGCGCCAGCACCATCACCAAACAAGACACAGGTTGTTCTGTCATCAAAGTTCAAAATCCGCGAAAAGACTTCCGCACCCACTACCAAAACTCGTTTGTGCATGCCGCCCTTGATCAAGCTATCAGCGACGCTCAGCGCATACACAAAACCACTGCAAACCGCCTGCACATCAAACGCTGCACCACCATTACTGATACCAAGTTTTTTTTGCAAAACACAGGCCGTACTTGGAAAACCACCGAAATAATCCGGGGTCGATGTCGCAAAGATAATCAGATCAATATCATTTGCCTGCAGCCCTGCAGCCTCCAAGGCTTTTTGACTCGCCAACAAGCCCATATCACTGGCTGTCACATCACTTTCAGCGAAGTGACGGGCAGAAATGCCACTGCGACTTACTATCCATTCATCCGAAGTTTCTATACCACGTTCAGCCAGTCTCGCTGCCAACTCGTGATTACTTACGCGCTTAGGGGGTAAATAACTGCCAGTACCTATGATCTTGCTGTAATAAGTCATGCACTCTGTTCCACTGTAATTGCTTCCGTCTCAGATACAGCTGGTACTGGCATCAGTTTTTCCATTGAAGTGGAAATTCGTGTCAGCACATCATTTTTTGCAGCGTCAAATGCCCGCTGTATCGCCCATTCATAACTGTATTTATCCGCACTACCATGACTTTTAAATACCAGGCCACGCAAACCCAGCAAACTGCCACCGTTGTAATTCGATGGATTCATGGTACGAGAAATTGACTTGAGAGCTCCCCTGGCAATGACGGCGCCGAGCATGTTTAATAAGCTCCCTTTGAACGCATCCGTCATGGTTGTCTTCACAAATCGACCCAAACCTTCAACCGCTTTTAATGTAACGTTACCCACAAAACCATCACAGACAACAATATCCGTAGTGCCCTTGAAAATATCGTTACCTTCGACATTGCCGTAGAAATTGATTAAGCCACGCTCATGGTCCTGACGCAGCAATTGCGCGGTGCGCTTAACCACATCATTACCTTTAATATCTTCCTCACCCACATTGAGTAAGCCAACCGTCGGCCGCTCTTTACCTTCGAGTGCCTCAACCAGCGCCGAACCCATAATCGCAAATTGATGCAAGTGCAAAGGCTCGCAGTCAACGTTCGCGCCCAAATCCAACATATAGGTTGGCTTACCCAATTGATTTGGCAACATACTGCAAATCGCTGGCCGATCGACTCCAGCCATGGTTTTCAAGACATAGCGCGACACGGCCATCAATGCCCCGGTATTGCCTGCTGAAACGCAAACTTGCGCCCGACCTTCTTTAACTTGCGTCACAGCAACCCGCATCGACGAATCTTTTTTTCGACGCAATGCGACTTCGACAGGATCGTCCATTTCCACCACTTCACTCGCAGCAACAATGTGCAAACGCGGGTGCTGAGGTTTACCAAGTTTTTTTAATTCGTCACGTATAGTCTGCTCTAAACCTACCAGGAAAAACTCGGCATCGGGTTCACGTTCAGCAAAACTCAGTGCAGCTGCAACCGTGACCGCTGGGCCATGATCCCCCCCCATGCAGTCTATCGAAATCTTTATTGTCATGTAGTGTTACGTCAAATTCAAAGGCGGTAGTGTAGCAAACCGCACGCCTTTTCAAGTCAATTTTTAGATGAATTATTCTGTTTTTTTACGCTTTTTACCGCTCAATCCCAAATCACTCGAAGGATTTTGCAAGCAACAGATGTAAAAAAACGGCGCTAAGTTTTAAAAACTTATAACGCCGTTTTTTAAAGCCAGTAACGATTATTCGTCGTTTTTGGTTTTCAATACTTTACGACCACGGTAAAAGCCATTTGGGCTGATGTGGTGACGCATATGTGTTTCACCAGTGGTTGGCTCGATAGCCAGGTTTGGTGCTGTCAAAAAGTCGTGGGAACGATGCATACCACGCTTAGATGGAGATTTTTTGTTTTGTTGAACGGCCATGATAGCTCCTAATACTTCGTCAAAGTCTCTAAAAATTTCACACACCTGGCTGAAGACTGCAACCTCCGCGTTTACACGACAAGGACAACAGCAGCAACCAAGAATCCCTAACAATACTTCAACCTCAGTGTATTTTCAGAATAATGCCACTAAGTACGCCCGTTGAGTTGTTTCAGCTTAGCAAACGGAGAATCGGGTTTACCAGCCTCTTCGTCGATCACAGTAGCCGAAGCCACCAGAGTTTGATCGGGGCATACTGTATGTTTGGGCGATTGGGGTATTGCCAGCAGCGCTTCGTCTTCTATCAAATCAATGATATTAAACGCTTTGCTACCTACTACTACATCGATACTGTCATCATCGAGCAATTCTTCTGCCTCATCAGCAGCTTCTTCGTCTTTAACCAGCACCAATCTTGAATCGGAGTCCAGATCCATCACATAAGATGTGAGGCAACGCTGACAAATCAAAGTGAGTTGACCGCGCACACGCACATCCAGGCAAGCGTGACCAAAATCGTTGACGCCACCCTGCACTTGCCATTCCAGCACTCCTGCAGTGTCACTCAATTCAGCGGACAAACGTGCCAAGCTTGCAATTGCCGTACTGCCCGAAGAACTTTCTGCTGCACGGCAGAAGGCGAATACATCGATAACAAACTCTTGCATAGGATTTTTGAACCCAGAAAACCTGCGATAATAACAGTGTTTTATAGCCAAAGTCAAAGACTTATCGCAATTTTTAAAGAGTACTCGTATGCCTACTTGCAAATCCGCCCCGATGGACTCAGTCAAAACTCTGAAAACCCAGAATCCGCCTATTTTACTCGCTTCAGGCTCAAGCTATCGCAAGGAATTACTGCAACGCCTGCAGTTAAATTTCATCGCTCAGGCACCCGACATTGATGAAACCGCCTTACCAGGCGAATCCCCCCTGCAAACTTCGCAACGACTAGCCATCGCAAAAGCACAGGCACTTAGCGCCGACTACCCCAATCACTTAATCATAGGCTCGGACCAGGTTGCCAACCTTGGCAACTTGCATATTGGCAAACCAGGCAATCATCAACGTGCGCTGGAGCAACTCATGCTAATGAAAGGGAAAGTTACTACATTCCATACAGCACTTTGCTTGCTTGACACTCGTCCAGGCAGCAAACTGCCCTGGCAGACCGATGTTATTAGCGTTGAACTCAAGATGCGCGACCTGAGCACTGCGGAATTCGATGCCTACCTGCGACTAGAACAACCCTATGATTGTGCTGGCAGCGCAAAAAATGAGGGCCTGGGAATTAGCCTGATCGAGTTCATCAAGAGCGAAGACCCGAGCGCCTTAACCGGATTGCCGTTAATCAGTCTGACCAGCATGTTACGCAGAGCTGGCGTGCAGTTTTACGCAAACCAGGAATAAACACTTATTTATTTAAAGTTTTGTGCATGCGCCGCAACCCCAGCCAAAGCACAACAGCCACGACGGGTATCAGTGCACCGGTGACTAAGTCGGTATTGAGGTTTAGTCCCAGTGATTTAAGCGCCTTCACTTCATAACTGATTAACCCTACCAGATAATAGCTGATTGCTGCCACCGATAAGCCCTCCACAGCTTGCTGCAAACGCAGTTGCTGTGCTGCTCTGTGGTTCATACTTTGCAGAATTTTTCGGTTTTGCTGTTCTTGCAAAATACCGACACGAGTTCTGAGTAAATCATTGGTATGAGTCACGCGAGCAGCCAAGGCATCAAGCCGGCTGCGTATCGAGGCACAGGTATTCATGGCTGGCGCAAGGCGGCGCTGCATAAACTCTTGCACTGTAGGCAACCCCTCAATGCGGTATTCACGCAACTCAAGTAAGCGGTCTTGCACCAGGCGGTAGTAAGCCTCCGAGGCGGAAAAACGGAAATTATTTTCCAGCCCCAATTTCTCCAAGCGGACCGCCAGTGCAATGATTTGCTTGAGCAAATGCTGTTCAGTATCTGCATCGCCTTCTTGTTGCAACGGCATCAAATTGACAGCTGAAGTTAAGGTGACCAAATCGCTCTCAATTTCATTTAATTGCAGCATGGTTTTCTGAGCATAGGGCAAGCCCAGCAAGGCCATCATGCGATAGGTTTCGATTTCCAGCAAGCGCTGCACTGTGCGCCCGGCCTGTTGCGCAAGAAAACCGCGATCCAGCACAACAAAACGACTGAAACCATCTGCCTGGGTTTGGAAATCCATCCAAATCTCGCCCCTATCCAGAACCTGACTCCCTATCAAGGTATTCGCATCGAACATTTGCTGCAAATCTGCTTGCGTAAGTTGAGGATAATCTGGCGGTAATAGCAATAAGTGGCTGGCCACCATGAGCTTGCCTTGTAACTCAAACAACCACTGCTGAGGCAAATGGCGTAAAGGCGCCATTTCAAACCACGCCCCGAGATTATCTGGCCTGGGCTCGGCATTAAATTGATTCTCAACAAAGGTGTAACTGGCAAACTCTGTATGACATTCCCATTTCAGACGGAATTTACCAAAATCACAAAAGAAATACTTGGCTTCAGCCGCTGGCGCAGCTACACCGAAATGGCGACAAAAACTTGCCAGTATCACGTGTTGAGTGAGCAGATTATCGCCGCCCACATGAGCATCCTGACGCGCAAACACGGCCAGATGAGTAATAATTTCCGTTGCACCCAGACGCAAAAAAGGCCGCGAATGCATTTCTGCGGCCAATGGCGTGCGTAAGGGATGGCTTAATTTCGCGTAAGCTACACTCATAATTATTCTGGGTAAGTGACTTCTAATAAAGTTAATTCATCCATACCGGATGGTGTTTGCAGGCTGACTGTATCGCCTTCACGCGCCTTTATTAAAGCGCGGGCGACGGGCGAGATCCAGCTGATCTTGCCATGCAAAGGATCCAGTTCATCAACTCCAACAATGGTGATGGTAACTTCCTCACCTCGCTGGTTTTCATACACAACCGTAGCACCAAAAAACACCTGATCCGAACCCCGATGCACGCTAGGATCAACCACTTCCGCCTTATCTAAACGCTTAGTCAGAAAGCGGATACGACGATCAATTTCGCGCAAGCGTCGCTTACCATAAATGTAATCGCCGTTTTCCGAGCGATCACCATTCGATGCAGCCCAATGCACGATTTGCACAACTTCCGGGCGTTCCACATCAAGTAATTGCAGGAGTTCGGCACGCATACGCGCATTGCCAGCTGGCGTCATGTAATTTTTTACGCCTATAGGTAATGCAGGCGCACCCTGATCCTCATCGTCATCGTTCTCAACTTCTTTTACAAAAGCTTTACTCATCATTTCCACCCGCCACATTAGCGCCATCTACTAGCACTGTGCGATTCATCATCTATATTCAAGCCCTGATTTTGCGTGATTTCAGCAAATTCGGCTTTAATTTTGCAATTTGAAATAAATTAAGTTTAAACAGGTTTCACGGACTAAGCCATCCCTTATACAATGTCAACATATTGATCTTCAGGTATCGATATACTTTCTGCCAGGCGCGCAGCAACACCAGGCTCTGAACTTGACAACATAATACGCCAAGTCATGATGCCAAGTGAGACTGAGTAGCCATTTTTATCTGATGAATCCGGCACTGCGCCCGCTGCGTTACTGATACTCGCCAACGACCAAACCAGTACCAGGCAGGACGTGCCACCAACTTTTTAACGATGTTTCTCTGAATGCCAGCAGACAATTCCATCAAACTTGTTATCATCGATGACCATGCCATAGTCAGAGAAGGTGTAAAAAGCGCCCTGCGTACCGATGCCGCGATCACTATCGTTGCGGAAGGTCGAACTGGACGCGAGGCAATCCAGTTGAGCCGGCAAGTGGACTTTGACGTCATGTTATTGGACCTGGCCCTGAGCGATAAAAATGGCATCGAAGTACTCAAACAAATTCGCTCGGAAAAACCGCGCGCCATCGTGTTGATCTTCTCCATACATCGTGAAGATGAGTATGCGATTCGCGCCTTAAAAGCCGGGGCTGCCGGGTATCTGCACAAGCAATGTGAGCTGGCCCAAATTCAGGACGCCATCCATCAGGTTGCGCGCGGCATGAAATATGTCAGCGCTGAGTTAGCACAAGCTTTAGCAAATCAAGTGCATAGCGGCTTCGAAGACAGCCCGCATAAATCCTTATCGGATCGCGAGTACCAGACGCTGACCATGATTGCTTCAGGAAAATCAGTCAGCGATATTGCCAAAGAATTGTCACTTTCTGTCAAAACGATCAGCGAGTACCGTGCGCGCATACTCAGCAAAATGAAAATGCGGCACAATGCAGAAATCACGCATTATGCTATTAAAAACCAGCTGGTAGAGTAAAGTCGAGGTTAGTATGGCCAGCAATCCACCCCAGCAATTCAAAAATCCCACCGATATCGCACGTGAGACCTTCCGTCAGCTTGCTGTGCAACGTATCGCGCCGACTCCCGAAGCGTATGAACGTTTGTATAACGATATTGCAGGAATACGCAAAGAAGTAGCCGAGGAGGTCGCGCATCCTGCCGATCAGTTAATGGCCGAGTTTGCCAGCAGTCTGCAAAGCTCCAAAGGCGAGCTATCGACTTTTGGTGGTCGCCTGAATCGTGCCTTGCAAGCTAAAAACTGGGAGGATTTCAACAAGACCCTGCAAATGGTCACTGAGCACATTCTTACGCGCCCAGCGGCTGCGTCGATTGAAGTCGCAGCAACACCAGCGCCTGCGCCTGCGATGAGCTTAGTTGAAACTATCGCCGAGAAAGAAGATAGCCGTTTATTCACAACCAAAGACGCGCTGTATCGCGTCTTGAGTCTGGCCCTGGTCTCATTGCTGCATCACAATAGCAAGCTCAGCCAGGAATCAGAAAGTCTGGGCCTGGCAGTGCGCGAAGCGCAAGCTGAAGCTGACTACCAACAATTTTCGGGCAAGATCAAGCAGCTTTGCTTTCAAATCGAGTTGCAAAGTGGTGATAGCGCCGAATTGCAAGAATTGCTATTACGCTTGTTTGATCTGTTACTGACAAATATCCATGATTTACTCGACAACGATAACTGGCTGCGTGGCCAGATCGAGGTCGTTAAAAACCTGATTGCTGGCCCCATCGATCACCGTGCATTGCAAGAAGCCACCCGTAGCTTAAAAGACGTCATCTACAAACAAGGGGTTTTAAAAGACAGCATTGCTGAGTCGCAAACCTCGGTAAAAAACATGATGGCGGCGTTTCTCGATCGTTTAAATGCGATGGCGGAAAGCACGGGAAGCTATCAACAAAAAATCGGCCAATACTCACTGCAAATCAGCAAAGCCTCCAGCGTAAATGAAGTTAGCGGTGTGTTAGCGAATATCATGTCGGAAACCCGTGAAGTGCATAATGAAACCTTGCGCTCACGCGATATCATCGTCGCCGCACAAAAAGAAGTCGCCGAAGCGGAAGCCAGAATTAAAGAATTGGAAAACAAACTGGCGCAAATGAGTGAGCTGGTGCGCGAAGATCAATTAACTGGCAGCCTGAACCGACGTGGCATGGAAGACATCTTCGAGCGTGAGGCGGAACGTTCAGAGCGCCGCAACACGCCCTTGTGCATCGCCCTGCTCGATCTGGACAATTTCAAAAAACTCAATGATACGCACGGTCACTCAGCTGGCGATGAAGCGCTGGTGCATCTGGTGCGCATCGTCAAACAAACCCTGCGCTCTATTGACGTGATTGCACGTTATGGTGGCGAAGAATTTGTCATTATCATGCCAGAAACCAATCTGGATGATGCGGCCCAGGCGATGACACGGGTACAACGCGAATTGACCAAGCATTTCTTTGTGGCCAATGATCAGCGCTTGTTTATCACTTTTAGTTGCGGTGTGGCCTTACGCAAATCGAAAGAGGTGCAGGATGAAACCATACAGCGCGCCGATAAGGCGATGTATGAAGCAAAGAAAAGCGGCAAAAATAAGGTGGTGATTGCCGATTAAGTACTGGCTTTCCCCACCCTGCCCAGGTTAAATTCGAAAGATGTCAGCGAGTATGTTTCTGTTTAGCGGCTTGTGCAAGACTTTGCCGCCATCGCCTTGAAACACCATGCTTCTGGCTTGCGTATTCTGGTTCACCACGCTCACGCCTTGCGACAGCACAGTCTGATCAGCAATCTGACAGCGTCCTATGATTGCCGTATTGGGGTACATTATCACGCCCTCGCCGAGTACCGGGGCCACGCCATGATTTTTGCCTACGGTGGAATTTTGATACAGCACCAGATAATTCGAATACACCGCTTTGGCCAGAACGATACCGACGGAATGCCCGATAAAGAAAATCTCTGGCATTTCAATTTCGTAAAATAAGTCTATGCCATTGAGCGACTTGTTTAGATAAAACAGTTTGGTACACAAACGTATATCGCCCTGCTCACGCCAGATCGTATTTGCCAGGAAGTACAAATACATGGTGTATTGCGTCGAATGCAAATAATCAAATTGATTTTCTGGCCAAAACTTTACCGCGTTAATGCACGACTGCAATCGTTGCAGCGCTGGCTCTTGAAAACGTGTCAGCGCCTCTCTGTGAGTCAATTCATCAGGAAAAAAGTGATGTAATTGACGTTCCAGGTAAGTCGTCAATCCAGCCCGGTTCAGGCCATGCAATTCAAGCGCTGGCTTCATGATAAATCATATACACCAGAGCGGGCACATCACCCGACAAGCTGGGATCTTCAAACCAGTTAATCGCCTCGCCATCAATTTCATGGGCCAGGGCTACCCGTTTAATTTCTTGAAACCCAACTTTTTTATAAAACTCGACGGCTGGATTATCTGAACGCACCCTTACCCCCAAAGTTTGCAAACCCAGACTCTCTTTCGCCCAGCGCAAACAAGCTTGCAAACCTTGCTTCATCATGCCGCGCGGTGCACCGCCGCCATTGACTATCGCATCCGCCTCGCCATAAGCACTTTGCCAATCAATGAAGGCCAAGCCTATGTGCCCCCAGGCTTGGCCATCCAGACTTTCCAGCATAAACAAGATTTTGCCGTCATTGTGATGAACATGCTGACATAGCCAGTTTGCAGTGCGTTCAGGATGGGCATGGAATTCCGTTAAAAACGATTTCACATAGCGATTACGCCAATCGCTGAGCAAACTCAGATCGTTTGCATTTAAGTGTTCAGCGCGGCTGGGTATGACACGTAACAGCGCTTGCACTGGCCGGCCTACCGGTATCGTTAAGGGCAAGCTGTTTGCACTGGCGACTTGCTTTAATTGCGCGAGCAAAGCGCGTCCGGTTTCCAGGGCTGTACTCATGATAGCTGTTCCGCAAAATAGGCTTTAATCTGAGTCACAACTTGCTCCACAGTTTCAAGCGACATTTTGGAATGCAAAGGCAGGGACAGAATCTCTTTGCCGACTTTATCGGTTACTGATAAGTCGCCTGCCCGGCAATTCTTCCACAAACTGAATAAATGACCCGGTTGCCAATGGATGCCGGTATCAACGCCGTGGGCTTTCAGGTAATCGCGTAAGTCATTGCGATGCTGTTCTGGTACACGTATGTAATACAAAAACGGATTCACACCCTCGAAATCCGTATTCGGTGTGCGTACGATGGCTAAATCAGCCAGCAATTCATTGTATTTACGTGAGGCTTGACGCCGGGTTTCAGCAATTACGTCCAATTTGCTTAATTGCGCTAAGCCGATAGCGGCATGCATATTCAGCATGTGATAGCGAAATCCGACACGTTCCACATCAAAAGTCCAGGCGCGTTGATTTTGATACATCACGGTGGCGGGCTGTTGCATGCCCAATAAACGAAGTTCGTGAACATACTTGAGTTCTGCCTCTGTTTTTACCACGACGGTGCCACCATCGAGACAGGTAATGGTTTTAACCGGGTCATGGCTAAACACGCAAATATCAGAAAAGCTACCCACCATTTTGCCCTTATAGCTTGAGCCAAACGCGTGCGCAGCATCGTGAATTACGCGTAATTGGTGCCGCTCAGCGAAGGCAGCAATGTCATCGTGATTACTTAAAACGCAATCGTAATCCATGACGATAATGGCCTTGGTTTTCGCTGTCACCAGCAATTCTGCCTTCTTCAAATCCAACTCTAAAGTGTCATCATCGCAATCACAAAATACCATTTCGGCACCGACCCAGCCTATTGCCTGGAAATCGGCTGAGCAATTGAAGGCCGCTACGATCACTTCATCCCCAGGCTGGACTCCCGCAACCAGCAAGGCAATATGTAAGCCAGCTGTTCCGGTACTGACCGCTGCCACATAGCGGTCCGGGGCGTTGATAATCGCTTTTACCTTTTCTTCAAATTGCGAAACATAACTCCCCATACCCAGCCAACCCAACTCAAGTGACTCGCGCGAGGCATTGATTTCTTCACTCTCAATAAGAGGTTTAAAAACGGGGATCATGGTTTTCTCCAATAGTAAAATTTTCAGGTTGCGACTACGTATTCATTGTTTAAGTCAGATTTGCCACGTGCTTCAATTCGGGTATGGCCACCCAGACTTCCATCGACTTATTCCTTGCTAAATCAGCTTGCTTTAATTGCCGCACGATTTCATCTTGTAAATTCCACGGCAGTATTAATAAGTAATCAGGCGACTGTTGTTGCAAATAATCGAGTCCATGCACAGGAATCTGACTGCCCGGCAAATACTTCGATTGCTTATGTGGATTTAAATCAATTACGGCATCGATCAGATCAGCTTTAATGCCACAGAAATTCAGTAAAGTATTTCCCTTCGCCGCAGCACCATAGGCCACGACATGCTTGCCAGCCGCTTTGGCCCGCAGTAAAAAATCCAGTAAAGCAAATTTACTCTGCAAGGCGCGTTGCTGTGCTTGCTGATAAAACTCTGCCGTCGTGATACCGGCAGCGCGTTCTTCCGCCAGTAAGTCTGCCAGACTCGGGCTGACAGGCTGGCTCGCGCTATCACTGCGTTGCGCCCATACCCGTAAGCTGCCGCCATGAGTCGGGATTCGCTCGACATCAAAGATGCTTAACCCATTGGCTAGAAATATCCCTTGCACAGCAGTGAGTGATAAGTAGGAAAAATGTTCATGGTAGGCGGTATCGAATTGATTTTCCCTGACCATATTCAAGAGATGAGGGAATTCAAAGCTAGCCACCCCTGTCGGTTTTAAAAGTGCACAAAAACCACTGACAAAATCGTTGATGTCAGGAACATGGGCCAGCACATTATTTGCAACCATCAAATCAGCGGCCAGCCCTTGCTGCTGCAATTGTGCGACACAACGGCTGCCAAAAAATTCTTCCAGCACCGTCAAGCCTTTAGCACGTGCTGCTTGTGCAGTGCTGTGGGTGGGTTCGATACCCAGACAAGGTATGCCCGCAGCCTGGACATATTGCAGTAAATAACCATCGTTGGCGGCAACCTCGACAACCTGACTGTCTGAATTCAGTGCAAATCGCGCGATCGCTTCAGCAACATAGTTTGCTGCATGAGTCAGCCAGCTACTCGAGTATGAGCTGAAGTAAGCGTAATTTTCATCGAATAAATTTTCACGCCCGGTAAAGTCCAAAGTTTGTACCAGCCAGCACTGCGTACACACTTTGATTTTCAAGGGTAGCCAGAGTTCTGCCTCGAGTAATTGCGCCTGCGTTAAATAGGCATTTGAAGGCGGCGCACTCGCCAAGTCTAAAAAGTCCAGGCTCAATTCGTGCTGACAATGCCGGCATTTCATAATTCCACCCCTGAAAAATCGGGCGCCAATTCAGCGCTGAATTCATCTTTTTCGGAACGCTGACTGATCGCCAGCGGCCAATCTAAGGCCAGTGCGGTATCGCAGGCTTGGACGCAGAATTCAGCGTCGGCACGATAGGCTTGACTGTGGCAATACAGCATTTCGACCTGATCGCTTAAGGTTTGAAAACCATGCGCACAGCCTGGTGGAATCAATAAGGCATTGTGTTGTTCGGGGGCTAAAACCACGCCGAAACTTTGTTTAAAAGTTGGTGAACCGGCGCGCAGATCGAGCGCCACATCCCAAACCCGGCCGCGCAGGCAACTGATTAATTTGTACTCACTAAACGGTGGCAATTGCATGTGCAATCCACGCAAGGTACCGGCTTGTCGGGTTAAGGTGTGATTGATTTGTGCAACCGGCCCTTGCCAGCCCGCTTGTTGCAATTCCGCGGCATCAAATAAGCGTTGGAAGTAACCACGTTCATCACCCAGAGGGTGACGTTGCAATAGCATCACTCCGGCAATTCCGACGGGTGTGATAGTAAAGCGGGCCGGGCCTGTTTTTTCCTCAGACAAGGCCTTAGCCTCAATATACTCCACCATTTCTTCATCAAAATTCATCATAAACGCTTATGTAGCCTACGTTTTCAAAAAATACTACTACCAGTATATAGTTTTAACGAGAAATCGAGCAATTCAATTTGTGGTTTTACTGAGCCAGTAATGATGCAAATCACGATCACATAAATCCGCCGCACTGACACCAGCCGCAAAATCCTTATACCATTGCATCGTGCGACTCACCGATGTCGCCAGATCCCAGCGCGGCACGACCCCAAGTTGCTGGCGGATTTTACTGGCATCCAGGGCCAGCAAGCCGGCCTCATGCGGCCCTTCAGGCTCAGACGCAAAGTCGATCTCTCCCTCACCATAAGCCGCACGCGCCAATTGCAAGACTTCACGCACCGTTGCTGGCTTATCTGGGCCCACATTGTAAGCACTGGCATAGGCTGGGTTATCCCAGGCCGCCTGCGCCAATAACAAATAGGCATGTAAGGGCTCCAGCACATGTTGCCAGGGTCTTAATGAGTCGGGGCGTCGTATTTGCACGGTTTGCTGTTGTTGCCAGGCTCTGATCATATCTGGCACTAAGCGGTCACTGGCCCAATCGCCACCGCCTATCACATTGCCCGCGCGAGCCACGACCACTTGCACCCCCTGTGCGGCCAAAAAAGCCTGGCGATAACTGGCAATCACGATTTCACTAGCCGCTTTGCTGGCGCTATAAGGATCATGCCCGCCTAAACCGGCGGTTTCAGGATAAGGGGTCGTAGTTTCGCAATTCTGGTACACCTTATCGGTAGTCACCATCAGCGCCACTTTCAGCGAAGTCAAGTCGCGCATCGCTTCCAGCACATGCACGGTGCCCATGACATTGCTGGCATAGGTCGCAACCGGATTTTGGTAAGCAGCACGCACCAGGGCTTGTGCCGCCAGATGCAAAATTATTTCAGGTTGTTGCTGCTGCAGACAAGCTGCAACGGCGACGCTATCACGCAAGTCAACCTGTTGGCCTTGTACGTAGTGCGACAAATGCAAGGCATCGTATAAGTTTGGCTGGGTTGCGGGCGCCAGCGCCAACGCCGCGACCTCTGCACCCAGGCGGTGTAATAACCAGCATAACCACGCCCCTTTAAACCCGGTATGCCCGGTCACCAGTACGCGCTTACCACGCCAGAATTGCGGCGCAGGCAAGCTGGGGTGCTGCGGCGTTACCAGCGACACCATGGCGCCCTCCCACTTTGCCAGAGCTCTTCCAATAAATTCTTTTCACGCAAGGTATCCATAGGTTGCCAGAATCCTGCATGCTCAAATGCCATCAATTGCTGTTCCTGCGCCAACCGCGTCAACGGCTCGGCTTCCCAGGGAGTATGATCGCCTTCGATGTAATCCAGCACTTGCGGTGACAAGACGAAAAAGCCGCCATTAATCCAGCCGCCATCGCCACGCGGTTTTTCAACAAAGCCGCTGACTTCATCGCCCTGACGCTCCAGCGCACCATAACGACCGGGTGGCAATACCGCGGTAATCGTTGCTAAACGCTGGTGTTGCTGATGAAACGCAAGTTGCGCAGCGATATCAACATCGGATAAGCCATCACCATAGGTAAAGCAAAACGCCGTTTCGCCTTGTAAATATTTGGCAACGCGCTTTAAGCGCCCACCGGTCTGGGTAGTATCACCCGTGTCGACCAGGGTCACTTTCCAGGGTTCGGCATGCTGCTCATGCACTTCCATGCTGTTTTTTTGCAAATCAAAGGTTACATCCGACATGTGTAAAAAGTAATTTGCAAAATACTCTTTAATCAAATACCCCTTGTAGCCACAGCAAATAATGAATTCATTCACGCCATGTGCCGAATAGGACTTCATGATATGCCAGAGTATAGGATGCCCCCCGATTTCTATCATGGGCTTGGGGCGCAGATGGGTTTCTTCGGAAATCCGGGTACCCAATCCCCCTGCCAGTATTACTAACTTCATACTCACTCCCGGGCGCAATAAGCTTGCCACATTTGCCGCAAAGCCTGATCAAATGATTTGGCGAACGCGGGTTCATCCATCAACAACGATTGCTCCATTTCCTTGCGCAAATGCTGACGCAAATGCAAAAGCAGATCAATGTCATGCGCCAGGATAATGGCTTTTTGTGCATATTCCAATTCACTGTGGGCGATCCATTCCGGATGCCCGACAGCGTGTAAGATACTTGAACCTATACGTCCGATAGAAGGCCGCCCGGCCAGGGTGACATAAGGAATACCCATGTACAGGGTTTCTATCAGGGTCGTTCCTGAATTATGCGGGAAGCAATCCAGACCAATATCTATCGTCGCCAGCGCTGCCGCTGCTGGCGAGCTGTAGCCGATTTCCAGACGTGAACGGTGTATGCCATAGCGCTCAAATCGCGACGCCATTTCATCTTGTACCGCCGGGTCTTTGAAATCGCCACTATTAATAACCAGATGCGAATTCGGGATCGCATCAAGTATGCTGGCCCACACCTTGACCACATGGTGATTCAGCCTGACTGAGCGGCTCAGCGTACCGAACGTAATATAGCCATTACGCTCGTAAGGCAAAGGTGTAGGGTTAAATGCACGCTGATCTGGGCGATAAACATAGGCTGGCCCATTCAGTGCGACGATCTGCTCGGCAAAGTAGCGCTGTGCATCCCCTTCGACAGTGGGCGCATCGGTGATGTAGTAATCAATCGCGGTCAAGCCTGTGGTATAGCCGTAATCAAGCCAGTGCGCCGAAACTGGTGCGGGCTTTCTGGCAAACACCGGCAAGCGGTTACCATTGGTGTGTCCGGATAAGTCGATCAGGATATCAATTTCATCTTGCTGTATCCGGGCGACGAATTCCTCATCGGTTAAATCGGTCGTCACAACATAGTGATCGACAATTTTTTTGTAGTACTCGGTAGTTTCATCAGCCTTAATGACATTGGAATAGGCATAAATTTCAAACTGCTCCCTATCCTGATGTTCAAGCAAGGGAATAAAAAAGAATTTACACACATGATTATAAAAAGACTGGGTGGCATAAGCGATTTTCAACTTACGTCCGGGGTCTTTGGAATTCGGGTAGGCACGTTGCACCCAATGCGGCAAACCAAAGCGCTGATTAAACTCTTTGTAAGCGTTATAAATTACTTCCGCACTCAGATCGGGATGGTAATTCAGACAAAACAATAAATTCGTATAAACCCGCAAATTAAAGTTCACGTAACTATCGGGGCGGAACGACAAGGTACGAATGTAGGCCTCAATCGCTGCATCTAAATGATTCGCATCACGCAGTAAATCGGCATAAGCTGCCCATAACTCAGGTAATTCCGGCGCTATTTTCAGAGCAGTTTCGGCATACGTGAGGGCATTGTTCAATTGCCCAAGCTGGCGCAAGGCATCGATTAAATTGGGATAAACCTGGATCAGATTGGGTTGCAATTCCAGCGCTTTCAGGTAATTATCGACCGCTTCCTGGTTTTGCCCGTTCACGCGGTAAGCCAATCCAAGATTGTTATAAGTAAATGCCTGACTCGGTGCCAATTCCACCGATTTCAATAGCGCTACCACAGCCTCTTTACCCCGGCCCTGGGTGCGCAAGGCATTTCCGAGGTTGTTGTGCGCCACAGCCATCTTCGGCGCCAATTGCAAGACCTTCTTCAGCACTTTCTCTGCCTCAACACCCAATTCCTGAGAGTTAAGCGCACAGGCCAGGTTATTTAAGATGCTGGGATTACCCGGCATCAGGCTATCCGCTTTTCGAAAGGCTTGCTCTGCCTCTTTAAAACGTTCTTTTTCGAGCAAGGCCAAACCGTAATAATCCCAGGCGATGCCATTCCTGGCTTGCAAATCGATCAACCAGAGCGCCCCTTGCTCCAGCTCATCCAGGCAACGTTTTTGCAAAAACCTTCCCATCACTTGATTGTATGCCGCAAGTTCCACCTTAGCGCCAGGGAGCCGCATCGCCGTTTGCAAATGTCGCATCGCCTCCTGATCCTGGCCTGTTTCATAGCAAACGTTAGCCAGAAAATAATGCACATCGGGAGAAGATGGGTATTCGCGCAGTAATTCCAAACCTTGAGCCAACGCGCCTTGAAGGTTACCCTCACGCTGCAATTTTGCTAAAGATTTCAATTGTTTTGATGCTGTTTGCTTAACATTTACCATTTCAAGCTCTGAATTTAGTCTTTCTCACCGCATACGATAAGCCTGAACTACAGCTTATACCCCAAACTTAGCGCTACTAAGACTTACGTAAATCTGTTGTTAGTGACGATATTTCAGCTTGCCGTCGTCAAATAGTGACTTCAGTATCACACCTAATCAGTACATTTTTGCGTAAATCTTCGCTAAGTTTATATTTTACAACTTGATTTCTGGCGCAAATTCAAAAGAAAAACCAATAAATTAGCTCAATTTAGGGCCTAAAGATTTTTTAAATCTTGTCGTTAAGCGTCACCTTAGAAAAATCTTTAGCAAAAAAAAGAAGATTTATTTTGAGAAACTCGCTAAATGTTTTTGAAGTGCGTCCGATAAAGTTTGCAACGGCGCTCAGTTGTCGCAATGCAGAGAGAAAATCTGAAACGCCGACGTCAAACTTGTAAGGAGTAATATCATGACTGTCATTAATACCAATATCGCTTCGCTTAACGCGCAACGTAACTTATCAGCCTCTCAATCGTCATTGCAAACTTCGCTGCAACGTCTTTCGTCTGGTTTGCGTATCAACAGCGCAAAAGACGACGCCGCAGGTCTTGCGATTTCCGAACGTCTGTCTTCCCAAATCGGTGGTTTAAATCAAGCTGCCCGTAATGCCAACGACGGTATCTCTTTAGCGCAAACCGCTGAGGGTGCGTTGTCGCAAATTGGTGCCAACTTACAACGTATTCGTGACTTGGCTGTGCAATCTGCCAACGGTTCTAATAGTAGTACAGACCGCGCTGCGTTGAATAACGAAGCAACTCAGTTAATTTCTGAAATTAACCGTGTTGCCGGTGCAACTAACTTCAACGGCGTGAACTTGCTTGATGGTACTTTCAGTGCTCAAACCTTCCAGGTGGGCGCAAATGCTGGCGACACGATCTCGATTTCTTCGATTGCCAGCGCCAAAGCAAATGCTCTGGGTGTCGGTGCCAATTCGTCTTACTCGACAACCGTAGCTGGTGCAGGCAATGTCACTACCAATGCATTTTCTACTGGTAACTTAACCATCAACGGTTATCAAGTTGGTGCAACCAGCACAGATAGTGTTTCTAACGTTTATGCAAGTGCCAGTGGTATTGCTAAAGCAGCGGCAATCAATGCAGTGAGTGGTCAGACTGGTGTGACTGCAACTGTCAGCGCCACTACCTTAGCAGGTGCTTCAAACTCCAGTGCGACTGCCATCGCATCGGGCGACATCGCGATCAACGGTGTAAATATCGGCGCCTTGGCTGCTTCAACCACAGGTGCTGGTCGTGGCGCTCAATTGGCTGGTGCAATCAACGCAGTGACTTCACAAACTGGCGTAACCGCAACTTTTGACTCAACCACTGGTGCGATTGCCCTGAATGCAGCCGATGGCCGTAACATCGACGTCACTACCAGCACCAATGCCGCTGCGGTTTCTGCTAACACTGGTTTGGCACAAACCTCGGGTGTGACAGCGATTGCGACATCAACCCTGACCCTGAGCTCAACCAGCTCGGCTGGTATTACTCTGGCAGATGGTACTGGAACAGGTTTGGCATACGCCAACCTCGGTGCAGGTGGCTACAGCTCAGCAACGGTAACAGTTGGTGCAGGTGTGTCCTCACTGAACTTAAGTACGGCAGCGGGGGCAACCTCAGCACTGACGACGATAGATTCGGCCTTAGCCAGCATCAACTCCTCGCGCGCAGCGCTGGGTGCGTATCAAAACCGTTTCGCTTCTGCAGTTACCAGCGTACAAACAAACGCTGAAAACTTATCCGCATCACGCAGCCGTATCCGTGACGCTGACTTCGCGCAAGAAACTGCCTCGCTGACTCGTAGTCAGGTCTTGCAACAAGCGGGTACTGCGATTCTGGCGCAAGCTAACCAGTTGCCTAACGGTGTATTGTCCTTGTTACGTGGATAATCAATTAACTGAAACAGAGGCTCTATGAGTTAATGTTATGTTAATATAACTGCCAGCCCCCGCGCAATTCTTGCTCGGGGGATTTTTGCTTAAAGGTGTAATCATGGAAATTCGTAGCCTAACAGGAAATACCTCGGTACCCCACCCTATTTCCGAGCGAACTACCAGCAGCGACCCTGGCCATGCCGTACAAAAGACAGCGAGTACGACACTACAAACGGTTGATGCCGTGCAAAAGACCAATCAGACTGAAAATGTCAGTGACACAGAAAAACTGGCTAAAGCTGTTGATGACATTAACAAAACGATTAAAAATTTCTCGCAAAATCTTGAGTTTAGTCTTGATGAGCAGAGCAAACGTGTCGTGGTGAAAATCGTCGATCAACAAACTAAGGAAGTACTGCGCCAAATTCCATCTGAAGAAACTTTGGAAATAGCTAAATCGCTCGACAAACTCAAAGGATTACTTATTCGTCAGCAAGCATAAACCCAAAAAAGTTTTTTTAAGTTTTTTTAAATTAGCAGGTATTTCCCCCTCTAAAGTCTGGATTGATTAAACCGATAACTGAGTATAGTCTGGTTTAATTCAAGGGGAATAAAGTGGCAATCCAATCTACTGGCATAGGTTCGAATCTCGACGTCAACAGCATCATCACAAAACTGATGCAAGTTGAAGCCCAACCTTTAACCAGCCTGGCAACCAAAGAAGCCAGCTACCAGGCAAAATTAACTGCTTATGGCACCTTAAGCAGTGCACTCAGCAGCTTTCAGAGTAGTGTTACTAGCCTGAGCAGCATTGCAACTTTTCAGAACTTATCGGCCAATACTGGCGATAGCTCCATCGCTACGGCTACAACCACCAGTTCTGCGGTAGCCGGAACCTATAATGTTAACATCACCAAGCTGGCCCAAGCACAGAGTATTTCATCTGCTGGTCAGGCCGCGACTAACACAACCATAGGCAGCGGCACCAGTTCCACCATCAGCATACAATTTGGCACCATCAGCGGCGGCAGTTCCACCAATGGCACTTACACAGGTGCAACTTTTACGCAAGACGCTAATCAGGCTTTAGCAGAAATAACGATAGATAGTACAAATAACACATTACAAGGCATACGCGATGCTATTAATGCAGCGAATAAAGGGGTCACTGCATCTATCGTTGGCGATGGTAATGCGACCGTCCCCTACCATCTGGTATTAACATCCGCAAAAACTGGGGCAAGCTCCAGCATGAAGATTTCCGTCACGGGTGATGGCGATCTGCAAAATCTGTTGAATTACGATCCGGCTGCAACGCAAAACCTCAAAGAAGTCACGACTGCACAAAGTGCCAATCTGACCGTCAATGGAATTGCGATTAGCAGTGAATCGAATTCTGTCAGCGGGGTGATTCAAGGCGCCACCTTAAATCTGGCCAAAGCGGGCAGCACAACCATCAGCCTGAGCAATAATGTCAGCGGTGTTCAATCCTCGGTTAACGGTTTTGTGAAGGCCTACAACGATCTGCAATCTGCCTTAAAATCACTGACAGGCTACGATGCCACTACGAAGAGGGGTGGCATATTACAAGGTGATTCGACCGCGGTTGGCATCCAGAATCAAGTCAGAAATATATTGAATAGCTCGGTCAATGGCTTAGGTGGCGGTATAACCACACTCTCGGCTATTGGCGTCACCACGCAAAAGGATGGCACTCTGGCAGTAGATTCCAGCAAGCTGACCAAAGCGCTCAACTCCAATTTCAGCGACATTGGTGGCTTATTTTCAACCTTTGGAAAAAGCACCGACAGCCTGATCAGCTATGCGGGTGCATCGAATGCCACTCAACAAGGTAGTTATGCGGTAAATATTTCAGCATTGGCTACCAAAGGAAGTATTACTGGTGACCTCGATTTAACTGCGGGCTCCACTAGTATTGCGGCAGGAACAAAAATAAAAGTAACGATAGATGGCACTACTGCAGATGTTTCTCTTGCCGAAGGAACATACACCTCCAGCGAGCTAAGCACGTTGTTACAAAGTACAATTAATGGAAATTCAACGTTCAGCGCAGCTGGATTGAAAGTAAATGCCAGTATTACAGGTAGCGGCTACTTAAAACTCACGTCTGAATCGTACGGTAGTAGCTCTATCGTTTCGCTGGCCGATGTTTCAGGTACCACAATCAGCAACATAACTGGCACGGTCAGCGCCGGAAATACCGGTACAAATGTGACTGGCACAATTAATGGCCAGGCAGCGACAGGTTCGGGTCAGTTATTGATTGGCGCGTCTGGCAGTAAAGCGGAAGGCATGCAATTATTGATTAACGGCGGCACGACTGGTGATCGCGGCACGATCAATTTTAGTCGTGGTTTTGCTAGTCAGTTAAGTACCTATCTTTCCAACGCCACGAGTACAGCTGGCACGATACAGAGTTCCAAAGACACGCTGAATAAAAATATCAAATTCCTGGGTGAGCAACGCACGATTTTAAATAGCCGATTAACCGATACAGAGGCACGCTACCGCGCGCAGTTTACCGCTTTAGATCGCGTCATTAGCAACCTCAACACCACGAGCGCCTTCCTGACTCAGCAATTGTCAGCATTAAATGGCTCGTCAACTAAGTAATAAATAATTATGTCGCAATAAGGATAGTCTTATGTTTGGTTCATCCCCGTCACGAGGTGCAAGTGCCTATGCCAAAGTTGGTATCGAAACAGGCGTGGTTGCGGCAAGCCCGCATAAGTTAATTGTGATGCTGTTCGAAGGTGCCGTGGTCGCGATTAGCAATGCTGTTCAGCATTTGGCAAATAACGATATTGCCGCCAAAGGACAAGCCATCTCGAAAGCAATTGCGATTGTAGAAAATGGATTGCGAGCCAGCCTGGATAAAAAAGCTGGCGGCGAAATCGCGCAAAACCTGGATTCGCTTTATGAATATATGGTGCACCGATTAATTCTGGCGAATTTAAATAACGATACTGAAATGCTCAAAGAGGTTCAAGGTCTGTTAAGTGATCTGATGGCCGCATGGGAAAGCATTGCACCGGGGGCGCAACAGGCAAACGCCCCGACTAACACCGCTCAAGATCCACTAGAACCACGTCAAGTAAAATTTGTTGAGGCTTAACATTATGATGAGTAATCTGGATATTTTAAATGTCTACAAAAATGTGGCACAGTTAAGTGATGGCATGTTGCATGCAGCAAAAGATAAGGATTGGGAGTTACTCGGTAAGCTAGAGCAAGATTGCTCCGAGCAAGTTGAATCATTAAAACAACATGATACGCAAACTGAAATCTCCCCGGAACTCAAGGCTGAAAAAATTCGTGTCATCAAAATGATTTTAGCTAACGACAAAGCGATCAGGGAAATCACTGAGCCTTGGATGGCAGAACTCACTATGCTTTTAAAAAGTAATCGTTCTAATCGACAACTTTCGCAAGCTTACGGTAACGGAAGCAGCTTCTAAATTTTATGGCAACAGCACTGGATGGCCTGGGGCGTCAAATCGCCAGTATTGAACCAGCTGCCGCCAGTGCCGCGGTTGGGGATGTTCGCCAGGAACTTACCCCCAAACTTGCGAAACTGGTGGTCGGTCAGCAACTTCGTGGCGAAATTATCAGCAAGCTCAATGATGGTAGTTTCACCGTCAAAGTGGCAGGCTTTACAGCCAAAATGATATTACCTAAGGAGTTTGTTCAGGGTGACTCCGTACCGCTGCGTTTGATTTCGATCCAACCTCGCCCCACCTTCTTGCTAGACCAGCAAGAAAATACTAATCGTCCAACCAATTCATCCGATGCCGCAATCGCACAAGAAAGCGACGATGCGACAACACCAACCACACTCAGGCGTAATGGTTCATCACTTCCTACTTCGGCCGAAACACGATCAACGACTCCGAACAAACCAGCTGATAATGACGTAATCCTGCATCTTACCGACACCGGAAAACCAGGTGTCCCTCAACAAAGTGTGTCGCAGCGAACCGAACAGCAGTCAGCACTGACACGTAGCTATGCGAACGAAACACATGGCAGCGGTAATGCCCAGGCGATTCAGTTAGCACCATTACAAGAGCATGAAACGCAGCAACAAACCCGCTTGGCCGATGGCACGCTGTTAAGCGCCCCAACTGTGTTAAGTCAGGCTGCAAAAATGATTAGCCAGGTGTTATCAGCCTATGCGGGTGAAACCACGACTAGCCAGGTACTTGCGAGTAAGCCTGTGGTCGAGAATCCAGCACAATTACAACAAACAACCGAATTGGCTCAACATTTGCAAAAGCAGATAGCGCAAAGCGGCCTGTTTTATGAATCACATCTGGCACAATGGGCAGATGGCAAATTAAGCTTGCATGAGCTGGCGCAAGAACCGCAACAGCAATTGCGCCAAAACTCTGAGCTGTTAACACCCACACAGACTCCGCAATCCACACTTACGGAGTCTGGGGGCCTGAATCAACTGATGAACTCACAGTTGCAGCTGCTTGAGCAACAAAAGTTGCAATGGCGAGGCGAGCTATTTCCCGGTCAGAAGATGGAGTGGGAAATAGAGCGGGATAAGCAAGGTAATGCACAGACTGAATCGGGCGGGCCACAAGTCTGGTACTCCAGTGTACGTTTCGAATTGCCGAACTTAGGTACCATTGAGGCCAAATTGAATTTGGCTGGAAATCAGCTAGGCTTAAGTATTAACGCTCATGATCCAACGGCAGTAGCGTTACTTAAAAGCCAAAAGTCGCTATTAAGCGAAAACTTGCAAAGTAGTGGCACAGATTTAACGAGTTTTAACGCAAAACTTAATGAGCAAACCTGAATATACCGTGCAGAATGCAGTGGCACTCGCCTATCATAAAGGTGAGATAGCACCCAAGGTAGTCGCCAAAGGCAAGGGCTATATTGCAGAGGAAATTATCGCCCGCGCCAGAGAGCATGGAGTACATGTACATCAATCAAGCGAACTTGTTTCCTTACTCATGAAAGTCGATCTGGATAAGGATATCCCTCCTGCTTTGTATCGCGCTGTTGCAGAATTGCTTGCCTGGCTTTACCATATTGATACTCTAAAAGCTGGCAATGATGCTAATGCCTTAGATTTGGCGGCCTACTTGCAGCCACAAACAGACCATTAATAAAATGCAAAACAATACTCCAAGCCTTGGCACCGAAAACCAAAGCCCCTATCAGATTGATTCGAAACGAGAAATCGTGTCCTTATTGCGTGGCTTACGCGATCACAATCAATTAATCAGCATGATGATTAACAACGGGGCCGAAGTGTTTATCACCTCGATTCTCGACGTTGATGAACAAACTAATCAGGTGATTATTGATACGACACCAACTCAGACTGCGAATCAACGTATCTTAGAAGCGGGCCGCGTATCATTCGATGGCTTGCTCGACAAAATTTCCATACAATTTTCAACTTCCGGGCTGGAAAGCACGAGTTTTGAAAATCGCCCTGCTTTTGTATTTGACCTTCCCTTGTCCTTGATACGCTTGCAAAGACGTGAGTATTACCGAATTAATACCCCCGTCTCCAACCCTATCCGCATCCAGATTCCGGTTGAAATTGATGATCGCGTCGAAATTCTGAAATTACCCTTAGTCGATGTCAGTTGCGGCGGTATCGCGATTTTGGATGAGCGTAAGACTTTAGATTGCACAGCAGGAACCAACTACCCTCAATGCAAACTCGATCTGCCGGGTGTGGGCATTGTTGACTTGACCCTGCAAATCCGTAATCACCAAGATCTGGTTTTACTCAACGGCAAGTCAAGTCGCAGATTGGGATGTCAATTTCACAATTTATCTAATAGCGTATTAACTCATATTCAGCGCTATATCATGAAACTAGAGCGCGAACGCAATGCACGCCTGACAGGAATACGCTAATCGACGTTTGCTTTGCCTTCTGACACCGGATAACCAAGTTTGTTTTGCTCGATTTAAACGGTGTCAGAGATTTCTCTAAGTCAAATTTGCATATTCATAATGTCATGATATGCCGAAACCAGTTTATTTCTGACTTGAACCGTGGTTTGAAAAGCGATATTCGCCTTTTGCATAGAAATCATCACATCGGATAAATTCACTTTATCGTCACCAATTGTGAAGCGTTGTGCGAAATCCTCAGCCTTATGCTGCACCTGGTTTACCTGATCCATGGATGCTTTTAGCGCTGTGGCAAAATCAGCTTTTTGCGTAGCGACTTGCTCATTCAACGCATCAGGTTTCAGGTTAGATTCCATACGCACTGCAGCGTTTCGCAGTTGCGCAACCATTGCATCTATCCGGCTCTTATCGATCGCTATCTGTGTCATATTAAGCGCCATAAGTCATTGCTGACAAACCGCGCCAAGTGCAGTTTGTCCGAGACATGTGACAATTCGTTTGCTACTTTCAGAATCGCCACCCCAAACTCCCAGAGAAATTTTGCGTGCGGAATTGAATTCCAATTCTTTGCAAAAACAATCTGGAATGGATATCAGCATAGCAAACCCGGTTTATTTTTATGCGTTGAATAACACCCGGATTCCCATTCTGTTTGCGCCTTTACTTTGCGCAAAATGACAGAAAATGGTAGCTAACAAAAAGTCTTTTTTCTGTGACTTTATTCTGACTCAACAAAGAAATTAGTAGAACATGGTGAAATATGGCCACAGCTGATACCACTGCGATAGACCCAGCAGCACCACCCGCGAATAATGGATTGCCCAATTTATTTGGATTGGCGCAAACACCGGTCATGCGTAATTTAATTTTGGGTGTCGCCGCTGCAGTAGTTTTATCAATCATGATAGGCATTTGGTTATGGAGCCAACAACCTGACTACAAAGTACTGTTTTCAAACTTCAATGACCGCGATGGCGGCGCTATCGTCGCCAGCTTGCAACAACAAAATATTCCCTATAAATATTCGGAGACAGGAACGGCAATTTTAGTGCCGTCGAATCAGGTTCACGATGCCAGACTTCGCCTGGCAGCACAAGGATTACCCAAAGGTGGCAACGTGGGTTTCGAGTTAATGGAAAACCAAAAACTGGGAACTTCGCAATTTTTGGAGCAAGTGAATTTTCAACGCGCACTCGAAGGTGAGTTAGCCCGCTCGATTCAAACCGTATCTGCAGTGCAAAGTGCCCGCGTACATCTGGCCATTCCCAAATCACAAGTCTTCATTCGCGACCAACAAAAGCCTTCTGCGTCGGTGATCTTGAATCTTTATCCGGGACGCAGTCTGGATCAACAGCAAGTCAGTGCCATGCTGCATCTGATCGCCAGCAGTATTCCTGATTTATCGGCTAAAAATGTCACCATCGTCGATCAAAACGGTAACTTATTATCGGACACGAATAAACAAGCGGCCAACCACGGCCTGGACCCGAACCAATTAAAGTATGTACAAGAATATCAACAAGACTTAGTTAAGCGCATCGAGTCATTACTTACTCCTATAGTTGGGGCAAATAATGTGCGGGCAGAAGCAACGGCGGACATTGACTTTTCCAAGAGCGAACAAGCGGCGGAGACCTATCGCCCGAATACTCCACCTGAAGGCGCGGCAATACGTAGCCAGCAAAGTAGTGAAACTTACAACAAAAACACCAATCCTTCAGGCATCCCTGGCGCCTTAACGAATCAACCACCCGTGCCAGCTACCGCACCTATCGTCGCCAGCAATGCAACGAGTGCAAGTAATGCTGCTGCCACAGGTTTGACCCAAAAAGACAGCACCACCAATTACGAAGTCGATAAAACGATACGCTACACCCAACAAGCTATGGGTGGAGTGAAACGTCTGACCGTCGCATTATTGGTGAACTTCAAAAATGAATACGATAAAAATGGCAAAGCAACACCGCGCCCACTGAGTGATATCGAGAAAGCGCAAATCACCGAATTGGTCAAAGATGCGATTGGTTTTAACAAAGAGCGCGGCGACTCTATCAACCTGGTCAACAGTCCATTTGCCCCACCGGAGAAAGAGGCTATAGTGGATTTACCGCTCTGGAAACAGCCGGATATGATACAAATGGCTAAAGAGTATGGTCGCTATTTACTGGTCTTACTGGTGCTGGCTTACTTGTTCTTTGGCTACTTGAAACCCATATTGTATAAAATCATGGGCAAAGACAAAGAAACCCTGGCAGCGGCAGCAGCAGAGGCTGAAAAAGCAGCGCTTGAGGCACAGGCAGCGGCCGAAGAAGAAGAGGAAGATGCGGTGGTGAGTTTGTCCGAAGAAGCAAGCCATGCCGCACATCCAAGCAGCAGCTATGAAACCAATTTGACGATGGCCAGAGAATTTGCCAAAAATGATCCACGTATCGTCGCTAACGTTATTAAGGCATGGATGAGCAATGAGTGATGAAGGCGTAATCCGCGCAGCAACCCTGATGCTGGCATTGGGCGAAGAAGAGGCTGCAGAGGTCATGAAATTTCTCGGGCCTCGTGAAGTTCAAAAACTCGGTACAGCGATGGCGACCATCGGTGCGATTCCGCATGAAAACATTGCCAAAGTTCTTGAACAATTCAAATCAGAGGCCGACATCAGTTCTACGGTGGGCCTGGATTCTGACGAATACATTCGTAACGTGTTAACCAAAGCTCTTGGGGATGATAAAGCAGCCTCCTTACTCAATCGTATTTTAGGCGGAAAAGATGCCAGCGGTATCGAAAGTCTGAAATGGATGGATTCGCAATCTGTGGCTGACTTGATAAAAAATGAACACCCACAAATCATTGCGACCATTCTGGTTCACCTGGAATGTGATCAGGCCTGTGAAATTTTAAATAATTTCACAGAACGTTTGCGCAATGATGTGGTGCTGCGTATTGCGACGCTGGATGGTATACAGCCGACCGCCTTGCGTGAGTTAAACGACGTTTTAACCAAGCTCCTGACCGGCAATGAAAGCCTGAAGAAAAAATCCATAGGTGGCGTCCGGGCTGCCGCGGAAATTCTGAACTTCATGAGTGGTGAAAACGAAGCATCGGTGATGGATAATTTACGTAAATACGATCCCGATATGGCTGAAAAAATCATGGATGAAATGTTTGTCTTTGAAAACATCATGGACATCGATGACAAAGGCATACAGTTACTCTTGCGCGAAGTTCAATCCGACTCATTGATCGTGGCACTTAAAGGCGCTAATCAAGACATGCGCGAAAAAATCTTCAAGAACATGTCGCAACGCGCCGCTGAAATGATGCGTGAAGATTTGGAATCGAAAGGCCCGGTACGCTTATCCGAAGTGGAAGCGCAACAAAAACAGATTTTATTGATAGTACGTCGCCTGGCTGACGAGGGGCAGATTATGCTCGGTGCAAAAGGTGAAGATGCTTATGTCTAACCTGTTCAACAAAGCGGGCATGACGGCTTATCAGCGCTGGGAAATGACGTCGTTCAATGAGCCCCTGGCGAAAGTGCCGGAACCCATTACGAACACTGAACCGCTGATCGAAACACCCGTAGTACAGATTAGCGAATCTGAACTACAAGAAATTCGTGATCAGGCTCAACGTGAAGGTTACGCAGCTGGGTTTACCGAAGCTTATGCCAAGGGACTCGCAGAAGGTCAGGCGCAAGGTTTAAGCGAGACTCACGAACAAAACCAACAGAAACTGGCACGTATCAGCGATCTGATCGATAGTTTTGAAGATGAGATCAATCAAAGCAGCAAGCAATTGGGACAGCAAATTCTGGATCTTGCGCTGGATTTAGCTCAAGCCTTGCTACATAAACAGCTCGAGTTAGATAAAACCGCTATCCTCCCCATCGTGGAAGATGCAATCGATCAACTGATACAGGTAAAACAACCTGCGCAGCTTTTTTTAAATCCTCAGGATGCGGAAACCGTGCAAGCGCATCTGGGCGAAAAACTAGCTCAAAAAGGGTGGCAAATTGTGCCCGACCCGCATTTAGATATGGGTGGCTGCCACCTTGAAAGCGCCAGCAATGTAATCGATGCAAGTCTGGCACTGCGCTGGCAACGCTTACACGACTTCATGCAACAGCAACGTTGGGCTGCAGCGGAGTAAGTCATGTTCAGCGGATTAAATGCAAGTCTCAGACAAAATTTGGATCAACAACGTGACAGCCTGACGCGTTTAAATACTTATCAGGTTTGTGGTCGCGTCACTAAAGTAACCGGCTTAGTGATGGAAGCGGTGGGATTACGTTTGCCTGTGGGCAGCGCTTGTTATATCGAATTACCTGGCCAGGGCAAAATTGACGCTGAGGTCGTTGGTTTTGATGGTGATCGACTGTTTCTGATGCCACAAAGCGATTTAAGCGGGGTTATTCCCGGTGCGCCGGTATTGCCTGCCGAAGTTGAAAGCAACGATCACAAGCATCCGCACAGGCGCACCAGCGACCGCAGTCGCCACTTACCAGTCGGTTACGAATTACTCGGACGTGTGGTCGATGCAAACGGACGCCCGCTGGATAGTCTGGGCCCTTTACGTACCCAGGATTCTGCCCCCTTAGGCGCCCGAATTTACAACCCACTCGAACGTGCGCCCATCATTGACACACTGGACGTAGGTGTCCGAGCGATCAATAGTATGCTGACCGTGGGGCGTGGTCAGCGTCTGGGTTTATTTGCCGGATCTGGCGTGGGTAAAAGTGTTTTACTTGGCATGATGGCACGCTACACCACCGCCGATATCATTGTGGTTGGCTTAATCGGTGAGCGGGGTCGTGAGGTTAAGGAGTTTATTGAACACATACTCGGCGAAGAGGGTCTGGCGCGCTCAGCCGTAGTTGCCGCGCCAGCTGATGCTCCGCCTTTAATGCGCATGCAAGGAGCCGCGTATGCTACCTCAATCGCTGAATATTTCCGCGATCAGGGTAAGAGCGTGTTATTGATTATGGATTCGCTCACTCGTTACGCCATGGCACAGCGTGAGATTGCGCTGGCGATAGGTGAGCCTCCTGCTACCAAGGGTTATCCTCCCTCAGTTTTTGCTAAACTACCAATATTGGTAGAACGCGCTGGCAATGGCCGCGAAGGTGGTGGTTCGATTACCGCGTTTTATACAGTATTAACCGAAGGCGATGATCAACAAGACCCAATCGCCGACTCGGCTCGCGCTATTTTGGATGGACACATCGTATTGAACCGTCAATTAGCTGAGAGCGGGCATTATCCAGCTATCGACATCGAACAATCGATTAGTCGCGCCATGCACAATATTACGAGCAGCGACCATCAGCAACTAGCACGCAAGCTCAAGCAATTGTATTCGAGCTATCAACGCAGTCGCGATCTGATCAATGTCGGCGCCTATGTGGCAGGCTCCAATCCGACTATCGATGAAGCGATACGCCTGCATCCGGCGATCAATCAGTTTTTACAACAAAATATCGATGAGAAGAGCAGCATAAGCGAGAGCTTAGCGGTACTTCAGTCCTTATTCCCCGTTTAGAATTTGCCAGAACTCACTATACTTAAGTTGCTATGGCTACCAATACCGCATTGCAAACGCTGATAGAGTTGGCGGAAAAACAAACTGATGAGGCTGCAAAAGCTTTGGGCAAAGCTTTACGTCAACAACAAGAGTGCGAACAACAACTCGTTTTGCTTGAGCAGTATCGTAATGACTATGCCTTGCGCTTTCAACAAAGTGCCGCACAAGGATTAAGTCCCAGTCAGTATCGCAATTTCGTCGGCTTCTTAAATAAACTCGATGAAGCCATACTGGGGCAGCAAAATGTTGTCAAAGATAGTGAATACCGCGCTGGTTTAGCGCGTAGCGAATGGCAGCAGAATGAAAAAAAACGCTTGTCGTTTAACACCCTGCAACAACGTGCCGATCAGGTACAAATGCAAAAAGAAAATAAACGCGAGCAAAAACAAACTGATGAGGTCGCCGCACGTAGTTTCTTTAACCGGCGGCGCGTCTGAGCAAAGGAAGTGTTATGTCTAACCAAGTTACACCTGTCACTAGTGAGAGTACGCTCAGCACCCTGAAGAGTACCCGCAGCCCTGGCAGCAACCTGATGCCGGATACGAGTTTTCAGCAACTTTTACAATCTGAAATTGGCACGAAATCCGCTTTTCCTCCTGAACGCCCAGCTAACGCCAGCAAAACGTCAGCACCACAACCCGCTGTCAAGAATGAGGCAAAACCTCTGAATCAACGTCAACCTGCTGCGTCTGGCAATAATCAGGTAACCTCGTCGTCAAATCAAACCAGTCATACAGCAACCGCACCCGAAAATACCTCAGGTACGACAGAAAAAGTGCAGACAGATGAAAACAATAGCGCCGAGGAAGCCGATCAAAGCAACACAGATACCAGCAATGCAGCGCAAATTCTGGCCATGTCGGGCTTGATCCTGGCGCCGACAGTGCCACCACCACAAGTCGCTGAGCCAGCTCAAGCAGACACAAGCAATGTGCCTGGACTAAGCACCGATAATCCGTCAAGACCAATTATCGCCCTGGATGGGAGTACAGACTTGCACGAGACAGGCAATCTGGCTGCTTCCCAAAATAAAGACGCGAACCTTGATGACCACACAGCAACATCGCCATTAGGTGCGCCTGCTAATGCAGAGTCAATTACAGCCACAGTAATGGAGGCGACTATCGCTGAAGCCCCGGTGTCAAAAAGCTTTGCGCAAGAGTTACAAGATAGCCTGAGCGAAAAAACGACGGATACAGACCTGCCGAAAACGGAAGCCACGCCGGCACCAAACAAGTCGCTATCTGAGAAAAAACTCAGCGACGCGCCTATCAATAACAGTGATACAGACAATAACCCTGATCTTGACAAAGAACTTAGCCAGACTCGCCTAACTGCTGCGCAAAGTGAGCCACGAGACAATGTACAATCAGTCAAACCGGATCAGGCGAGTGCTAAACATGAGCTGAAAGCAGAAGTAAAATCGCAAGACGAGACCATCCGCAGCGTAACGCCCAATCCAGCAACAATCACCGCCACGGCAACGGCCTCGAATACGCTGTCTGCGGCCAAACCAGCATCGTTTGCGGGCGACAGCATTGCAGCGAAAGTTGGCACAACTGCCTGGGACAGAGCGCTTGGTCAGAAAGTTGTCTGGATGGTGGGTTCAGCAATTCAATCTGCTGAGTTAACCTTAAATCCACCAGATCTTGGGCCTTTACAAGTCGTACTCAATGTCAGCAATGATCAGGCTAGCGCTAGTTTCAGCTCGGCCCAGCCAGAAGTTCGCGAAGCATTGGAGTCAGCGATGCCACGCTTGCGACAAATGCTCAGTGATGCAGGCGTGCAGTTGAGCGGCTTTTCAGTTGGCGCAGAAAATCAGCAACGACAACAGCAGCAACCAGCGCCATCAGGACGTAGTGTCAGTAATTTCGCCTTGAACAACGATACTGAAACATCAGCCATTACTAGCGCGGCGCCCGCACAGCGCCAGGAAAACCTTGGATTAGTTGATACTTTTGTGTAATGTTTAACTAAATCTCCTGCAATAATTTCTTCAAATACAACGCCGCACCGGGTAAGTCCGGTATGTCGGCGTTTTCCGGGCAGACGATCTGGAAAAATCTATCCGCCACCATGTACAATTAAGCTAATAGGATGTACACGAGTCTGTTGAGCAGATGGTAGCGCGGTACAACTGGATTAACCGCGCCGGTCGGGCACGATGCGCGACGAAATTAAGTATGGCACACCCGAATTTGGGTCATGCTTTAAGCACTGTAGCGCTCTATGGACTTGATTTAGCCAGCATAGTAAGGTGTGCCTGGGCTCATTGCAGTATGTACTGGCTAGTGTGTATCCTGATTAAGCGAGCGTGGTGTTTCGTTGAAATCGACCGACCCACGCACTAATCAACGAAATAAGCGCGTTTTCCTTGCTCTTTTCAGGTGATACTGAGGAGCAAAATTAACCGATAATTTAACCAAGGTTAGTCAACCTGAAAGAGGAAATTATGGCAAAGGCACCTGCCAAACCGGAAGCAGACGCACCCGCAGGCAAATCGAAAAAGAAATTACTGATCATAATCGCTGGCATCGTTTTATTACTCGTTGCTGGCGGTGGTGGTGCAGCCTTCTTTTTAATGAAGAAAAATTCCGGCTCTAAAGAAAAAGAACATAAAGCCGAACCCGCTAAAGTTCCTGTATTTATGCCACTCGAACCTTTTACAGTGAATCTGCAATCAGAAACTGGCGATAAATACCTGCAAGTGACGATGTCTTTGCAAGTGGAAGACGCGGCACAGACTGAAGTGATTAAAGCGAATTTACCCCAGGTGAAAAGCCGGATTTTATTACTACTTTCGAGTAAAGATGCCGCAGAAATTTTAACTAACGAGGGCAAAGAAAAGTTGATCGAAGAAATCGTAGATCGTATTAATCAACCTTTTGTCCCAAAAGGCGAACGTCAGAAAGTGATGAGCGTCTTTTTTACTTCATTTGTCGTGCAATAAACCATGTCTGATAATTTCCTGTCACAAGAGGAAGTCGATGCCCTTCTTAAAGGCGTCACCGGAGATCAGGATGACTCCGCTTCCGCTGAAGATACCTCGGGGGTCCGGCCCTATAATCTGGCGACCCAGGAGCGTATTGTGCGGGGTCGTATGCCGACCCTGGAAATTATCAATGAACGTTTTGCACGTTATCTTCGCATCGGTTTGTTCAATTTTTTACGTCGCAGTGCCGAGGTTTCCGTCGGCTCAGTTCGCGTCTCAAAATACAGTGAATTTATTCGTAATCTGGTCGTCCCCACCAATCTGAATCTGGTTCATCTGAAACCACTACGCGGTACTTCGTTAGTGGTACTGGATCCTGGTTTAGTTTTTTTAATTGTCGATAATTTGTTTGGCGGCGATGGTCGTTTTCACACGCGGGTTGAAGGTCGTGATTTCACACAAACCGAACAAAGGATCATTCATAAGATCTTGGAAATCATTTTTGAAACTTATTCAAAGTCGTGGGAACCAGTTTATCCCATCCAGTTTGAATACATACGATCAGAAATGAATACGCAATTTGCGAACATTGCAACGCCCAATGAAGTGGTGGTTTCTACGACTTTTACGATAGAACTTGGACCAGTCAGTGGTGAGATGCATATGTGCATGCCCTATTCCACTATAGAGCCAATACGCGATACCTTAACCAGCAGCTTGCAAGGTGAAACCCTGGAAGTGGATAAACGCTGGGTGCGTTTAATGACGCAACAAATTCAGATCGCGGAAGTGGAGTTGGTCGCTGACCTTGGTACAGCTAAACTGACACTGGGTGACCTGTTGAACATGAAGGAAGGCGATATCATACCCCTGACTATCCCGGAAATTATTTCCGCTAAAGTAGATGGCACACCTGTGATGGAATGCAAATACGGCGTGTCGAACGGACAATATGCATTGCGAGTCGAGAAATTAATCAGCTCCAGTGTGCAAGAAGTAGCTCAAGGAGAAGTACATGGATGAATTCGGTGACACACCGATCAGTGAAGACGATTGGGGTGCGGCGATTGCCGAGCAAGAACGTGCTGAAGCAGCCGCAAAAACGGCCGCCGATGCACCCGCTGCTGCGCCAGCCAGTGCAGCAGTTTTTCAGGAATTTAGTAAATCGACTGGCACAGAAACTCACAACGATATTGAGTTTATTCTGGATATTCCGGTGCAGTTAACGGTAGAACTTGGACGCACCAAGATCGCCATTAAAAACTTACTGCAATTAGCTCAGGGCTCGGTGGTTGAATTAGATGGCCTGGCTGGTGAACCTATGGATGTGCTGGTCAATGGTTGCCTGATTGCCCAAGGGGAAGTTGTGGTGGTCAATGACAAATTCGGTATTCGTTTAACTGACATTGTGACCCCGGCTGAACGTATCCGAAAACTTAACCGATAACTGACACTGTGACTAATCGACTCAAGCTGTATTTATTGGCTGTCCTGCTAACTAACTCACAGGTATTTGCCGCAACTGGCAATGCGGGCGCAGTTGCCAACTCTGGCAACGCTGCTCCGCTCAATTACGGCAGTAGCTTGATACAAGTAGTTCTGGCTCTGGCACTGGTGTTATTGATGATGCTGGCCGCCGCCTGGTTTTTTAAGCGTATAGGCTTAATCAACTTCAAACAACAATTGCCGGTCAAGGTCGTTGGTGGTTTAAACCTTGGAAATCGTGAACGCCTGATGGTGGTTGAGATTGCTGACCAATGGCTGGTCTTGGGTGTGACTAGCCAGCAAATTTCTACGCTCGCCACGCTGGAAAAACAAAGCAATTTGCTGGAGCAAAGCGAGCCTAAAGCAAATCAGGCAGCCTTTGCTGACTGGCTACAAAAAAAACTGAATAAAACCAGCGCTACGCCGGAAAGCTGATAGCCTAACGGCCCGTAATGGCGAAAACCCGTATGAATTTAATTCTTAGTACTAAATGCAGCGCCTTCACCCATGCTTGTTTGGTTATCGCGCGAATTGGTAAATTACCCGCCTGGACGCAAGTCCTGTTTGCCCTCAGCCTGCTCATGCTCTGCTTTTTTCCAGATACAGTCTGGGCGCAAACTGGTCCTGCCGTGCCTGCAATTACCAGCACTCCGGCAGCTGGCGGGGGACAATCGTATTCGCTGAGTTTGCAAACCTTATTGTTTTTAAGTGCACTCTCATTTATTCCTGCGGTTTTACTGATGATGACGAGTTTCACGCGTATCATCATCGTGCTCTCCTTATTACGACAGGCATTGGGTACGCAGTCAGCGCCCCCCAATCAAGTAATGGTTGGATTAGCCTTGTTCCTGACTTTGTTTGTGATGGGGCCGGTACTCGATAAAATTTATAGTGAAGCCTACCAACCCTATAGCGAAAACAAAATGAGCTTCAATGAAGCCCTGGAAAAAGGAGCTGCGCCGTTAAAACAATTTATGCTCAAGCAAACCCGGCAAACCGATCTGGCTTTGTATGTGAAGTTATCGAATACGCCGGATTTACGTGGCCCTGAAGATGTCAGCATGCGCATACTCATCCCCGCTTTTATAACCAGTGAATTAAAAACCGCCTTTCAAATTGGCTTTGCGATATTCATACCATTTTTAATTATTGATATGGTGGTCGCCAGCGTATTAATGGCCATGGGTATGATGATGGTATCGCCATCAATTGTGTCACTGCCCTTCAAGCTGATGCTATTTGTTTTGGTCGATGGCTGGCAATTATTGATAGGTTCGCTGGCGCAGAGTTTTTACTAAGGAAGCAGCATGACACCTGAAACTGTGATGACGATGGGTCGCCAGGCCATGGAAATTACACTACTGGTCGCAGCACCTATGCTTTTAGTCGCGCTGGCCGTTGGCTTAATCGTGAGTATTTTTCAGGCGGCGACACAAATCAATGAAGCCACACTGTCCTTCATTCCCAAATTGGTCGGGGTTTTTGTCACCTTGATTATCGCCGGGCCCTGGATGCTGAGTTTATTACTCGATTACATGCGACAAGTGTTTTCTGGTATTGCCACAATGGCAGGCTGAACCGTGCAAACAGCAGAGTATCGTCCATGCTGAATATCACCAGTCAGGAATGGTATGCCCTGATTAATTCATTTATCTGGCCACTCACACGACTCCTGGGAGTGATAGCGATTGCGCCGCCGTTTGGCAATAACGCCGTGCCTGTGACTATCAAGCTGGGCTTCGGCGTTTTGCTGACGATGCTGGTGGCACCAACCCTGCCAGCGAATTCCACCGACCCAGTAAGCCTGAGCGGAATGTTGATACTCGCAGGTCAGTTTTTAATCGGTATCAGCATAGGTTTTGTCATGCGTCTGGCTTTCTCTGCAATAGAAATGGCTGGTGAGGTGACTGGCTTAACCATGGGCTTAGGGTTTGCGACGTTTTTCGACCCGTTTTCCCAAGGCCGGACCTCGGCAATCGCGCAGTATCTGGTGTTAATCGCGACGCTGTTGATGTTAAGCCTTAACGTCCACTTATCGCTGATCGAAACCCTGGTATTAAGTTTTCAAAGCATGCCCGCCGATGTTGATGTCTTGCGTCATTTTGATTTTAAACACCTGACAGGCCTGGGTGGACAAATTTTCGCGATCGGTATGCAATTGTCTTTACCCATAATCGCCGCACTTTTACTGACTAACGTCGCCCTGGGGATACTGACACGTGCCGCACCTCAATTAAATCTTTTCGGGATAGGCTTTCCGATTACGATTACCGTCGGTTTTTTGATGCTGGGCTTAATCACACCTTACTTGATGCAACCCTGGACGAATTTATTTCAACACAGCATAGAGGCGATACAGTTTTTGCTTACGCCGCGTGGAAAATAAGTCCCGACATGCCTCCATAACGGATGCGTCGAAAATAAGGCCACACTAAACATGACTAACGCCCTGTATACCGCTGCTGAACTCCGAATAATTGAGAGGAAATACCAACAACGTCAGGGTGAATTTTACCTGATGCAAAAAGCTGCCGAGGCAATTCATGCCCACATCTGTCAGCATTTTCCACTACCGCAAACCCTGCCCTTGCTGATGCTGGCGGGACCGGGAAATAATGGCGGCGATGCATTGGCCGCGGCTTGCATGTTGCTGCAATCTGGCTATCAAATTGAACTGGTGTATTGCACCAGCACGCCAGACCATGTCTGTGCCTATCGAGGCACTGCTAAAATTGCCTGGGAAAACTTGCTGGCTAGCTTGAACGCGTCGATTCATTTACGACACTTGAGTGAATTGAGCGACTCATTTACCGACGATAATTACTGTTTGATCGTCGATGGCTTGTTTGGACTGGGATTGCAAAGGCCGATCAGTGGCAAGCTGGCGGATTTGGTGCAGGCTTGCAATCAAATGGCCAGCAACAAACAAATCCCGGTGCTGGCACTGGACGTTGCCAGTGGTATCGATAGTGATAGTGGTGCCATCGTCAAATCCGCAAATGCAGTGGCAGTAATTGCGCTGCGCGCGACGACGACCCTGAGTTTTCTTGCCGACAAACCCGGCTTGCATACCGCCGATGCGCTCGATTACACCGGGGATTTGCACATCGCTCGTCTGGGAATTACTGAGTCTGACTTAGCACCGGCCAGGCATTTTTTACTCGACGCCTCATATCCCTATACCCGCCCGGCGACGCGCAAACGTAATTCGCATAAAGGTGAATTTGGGGACGTCGTCGTGCTCGGTGGCGCCAGCGGGATGCAGGGTGCCCTGCTCTTGGCAGCAAGAGCAGCAAAATTAGCAGGTAGCGGCCGTATCTTCGCTGGCTTTTTAGAGCAAGCGCCCGCGTTTGACCCGCTCTACCCTGAGATTATGTGTCGCTTAGCCGCTGACCTCGATGTACGCGATAAAGTGGTTGTCATTGGGCCGGGCTTGGGGCAATCGCCAGCCGCCCAGCAACTGTGCCAACGTGTTTTTGCGCAAGCGCAAACTGTAGTAGTTGACGCAGACGCCTTAAATTGCCTGGCAACCAGCACCGGGTTAAAGGAAATCTGGCAAGACCAGCGCCAACAAGCGCGCTTACTCACGCCCCATCCTTTGGAAGCGGCGCGCTTACTTGGACTGAGCACGGCGGAAGTACAGGCACAACGTTTTCAAGCACTTAGCCAACTTTGTCACGGCTATCAAGCCAGCGTTATCTTAAAAGGCGCAGGTTCCCTGATCGCCGCCCCAGACAGCGCGTGTTTTATTAATCGTAGTGGCAATCCCTTGCTCGCCAGCGGCGGCAGTGGTGATATCTTAAGTGGCTTGTGTGGCGCCTTACTGGCGCAAGGCTTAAGTCCGCTGGATGCAGCCAAACTCGCTTGCTTTGCCCATGGCGCCGCCGCCGACCAACTCGCCTTACACCATCCAGCCTGGTTAGCGTGCAGCTCCAGCGAATTGCTACTGGCTTGCCGCGAAACCCTGGCTCAGTTATTAGTTTAGCTTTGCGACACTTGCAATTCGCTCACGACGATTTCAAACAAATTCAAATCATCACCTACCTTAGCCAGTAATAAAGCGCCTTCCAACATCGCCAGCAAGGCCAACGCGCGACGTTCGGCAAGCTCAGGCCGGAGTTGATGCTGAGCTTGCCATTGCTGACTTAACCAACTCTGATTGCGCTTAAAAAAGCTGGCAGTGGCTTGTTTGACCTCGGCAGGCAAGCCATCACCCTCTGCTGCCAGCATGCCGCACAAACACATCATGCCGCTGCTTTGCAGAGAGTCTCGAAACGCTGCAGTCATCTGCTGCCCCGCATCCGCTTCGGCGACCTGCTGACGCTGAGATAACTCAGCAATAAATCGTTCGGTATAACGTTCAATTAACGCCAATGCCAGATCGGCCTTGGTTTTGTAGTGATAATGCACGCTGGCACTCTTAATGCCGACCTGCTCGGCCAGATCGCGAAAGCTGAAATTATTGTAGCCTCCGGTTCTGACCAGGGTTTCCGCAGCATCCAGTAAATCATCTTTTATTGCCATGGTGCACTCAATTTCGTCCAGGTGTTGAATTAACATTCAGCTCGTTTGCCTGCCCTGCGCACAACGCAGGGTCTAACCAGGTCGGGCTAGCGCCGATGCCGTTAGTTTACACAAGCTACCAATAGATAGGTAGTCCCCATCCATCTTATCGTCACATCCTTAAGGATGAAAAACTGGTTTTTTAGACTCCTGTCATCTGATTCAAATTACATCTCGGATCAATACATTCA
This sequence comes from Undibacterium sp., assembly GCA_041913845.1. Taxonomy (GTDB): domain Bacteria; phylum Pseudomonadota; class Gammaproteobacteria; order Burkholderiales; family Burkholderiaceae_D; genus Undibacterium. The sequence continues at coordinate 34,014 of JAYSEN010000002.1, read as the reverse complement.
ATACCTATCTATCGATAGATATTGACATCCACCAAATTCCCCGCTAAGCTATTTTTACCTATCACTAGATAGGTATATCGCACTGTGTGACTTCCGCACTACGCCAGCGCCTTCGCAGGCTGTAGCAGTTAGTGCACGGATTAATCATTGAGAAAGGATTACATTATGTTTAAACAAAATACTTTTGCGCTTATCGTCGGTGGCTCGTCGGGAATGGGCAAAGCTGTCGCACAAGGTCTGGTGCGCCAAGGAGTCGGAGTTATCTTGCTGGCGCAGGATGCGCATAAGCTCAGTCAAACTCAGGCCGAACTGCAACAAATCGCCCAAGCTCCGGTCGAAATCGCCCAAGTCGATTTATATTCAACACCACAGGTTGAGGAATTCGTGCGTCGCTTGCGTGATGAGTCCAGACATCTGGCATATCTGGTCAACGCCGCTGGATTTTTTAAGCCACTCAGTTTTCTTGAACATCGCGCAAAAGACTATGATGCGCAATTATTGCTGAATAAAGCATTCTTTTTTATCACACAAGCAGTTGCCCAAAACATGCGTGCGCATGGTGGTGGTGCGATTGTGAATATCGGCTCGATGTGGGCTCATCAGGCGGTAAAAGCTACGCCATCCTCGGCTTACTCCATGCAAAAAGCGGGCTTACACGCTTTCACACAACACCTGGCGATGGAATTAGCTGAATTTGGCATACGGGCCAATGCTGTGGCTCCGGCTGTGGTGTTATCGACGATTTACAAGAGTTTTATCGCCGAACCGGAAATCGCCCAAACTCTGGCTGGTTTTAACGAATTTCACCCGCTAGGTCGTATCGGTAGCGTCGACGATGTCGCCAATGCAATAAACTTTTTGCTCTCTGACCAAGCAAGCTGGATTACTGGCACGGTCTTGAATGTCGATGGTGGTGTGATGGCCGGGCGCAACTAACCAGCTGCTTAACGTTGAAATCGCGCTACGGCGACTATCATAAGCCTTACATCCCACGTAGTTACGAGCCGCAGTGTAAGAATTTGGGAAAACAAAACGCAGTATTGGTGAGCACTTCCAGCCATTTTTCAGCTACAAGGCGCATCAATACTGCGTTTTCAAATTCAAAACTTGAACCAAACTTAATCGACTAATGCATTCATTTTTTCACAATCGAGCTTGCTTTGCTGATCTTGCAGTTCCTTGCATAAACCAGCCTGCTTCAACGCATTACTCAGAATTTCAATTTGCTGTTGCTGTGCGGCGGCGTGATCGATGAGCTTATGCAAAACTTTGGCAATTGGATCGTCGGCATTTTGCGTCACGCCATAGGCCGGAAATTCGTTTGCAGCTGCGCTCTGGCTATCAGGCTGATCTTTTTTAACGATATGGGCAGGATTACCGACTGCGGTCGCCCCTGCTGGAACGGGTTTCACCACCACTGAATTCGAACCGATTTTCGCCCCCGCGCCTATCGTGAAACCACCTAACACCTTGGCACCGGCGCCGACAATCACCCCAGGCTCAAGTGTCGGGTGGCGCTTTGCACCCTTGGTCAGCGACGTTCCACCTAAGGTCACGCCTTGATAAATCGTGCAATCGTCACCGATTTCGGCAGTTTCACCAATGACCACACCAAAACCGTGATCGATAAACACACGTCGCCCTATGGTAGCGCCAGGATGAATTTCTATCCCGGTCAACATCCTGGCGATATGCGAGACCAAACGCCCGGGCCATTTCAAACCCTGACGCCAGAAAAAATTCGCTAGTCGATGAAAGATGATGGCGTGCAAACCTGGATAACACGTCAACACCTCCAGAGTATGGCGGGCGGCTGGGTCTTTTTGACGGATACTAGCGATATCTTCACGCAATCGGCTAAACATAATGATAAAAAAGCACAGACTTTAAGAACGGAAACAGCCATAGTATACGATTTATGCATTCTTCGTGCTGAAGGCGTTATCTATCGCCAGCATTGCTTAAAAGCCCAGATTTTGCAGCTGGGTGTCAAACACCAACAAGACATCACAGAAAGCTCCGCACAACTGTCGCGAGCAGTCAAAGTTGATGCCGGGAAGCGCACCTGTGCCAGGGCACAGCGAGCATCACAGGCTTCAAATTTGGCCGCGCAGCAGGTTGTGCAGAGATCTATCACTTAAGGATAAAAAAATCGCCCGGCTTCAATCCGGGCGATTCGAATACTGCGCTTAACTTAGCGTAGCAATTACATACGCTGACGCCGTGCTTCGTACAAGCAAACACCTGAAGCAACCGAAACGTTTAAGCTTTCGACGCTGCCCATCATAGGAATATTCACTAAGTGATCGCAGTTTTCGCGCGTCAGACGGCGCATACCTTCACCTTCGGAACCCATGACGATGGCCGTGGGTAATTTCAACTCCGCCTGGTAGATGTTTTTTTCAGCGTCATCGCTGGTACCTATGACCCAGATTTCGCGCTCTTTAATTTCGCGCAAAGTGCGCGCCAGATTCGTCACGCAAATATAGGGCACGGTTTCGGCTGCACCGCTGGCGACTTTGGCAGCGGTTGCATTTAAACCGACTGAGCGATCTTTGGGCGCGATCACCGCATGCGCACCTGCACCATCGGCAACGCGCAAACAGGCACCCAGATTATGGGGATCGGTCACACCATCGAGGATTAATAACAAAGGCGGGCCTTGTATGGCGTCGAGTAATTCATCCAGATTCAGCGCCAGTGACAGTGCTTCGGCTTTGGCGACCACACCTTGATGGCGATGCGTACCAACCATGCGCGATAAGCGCTCATCATCGGCATGGATAATACGAATATTCGCGCCCTTGACCATGTGTAATAAGTCTTGCATACGACGGTCTACCCGTTTGGCGTCGACATACACTTCTTCCACGCTCATCGCTTCCTGGCGAATCCGGGCGGTGACGGCGTGAAAGCCAAAGATCATTTTTGTTTTCATTGCGATTTCTTTCTAAAGACACTGCGATTTGCGACTCGCAGTCGGTCGTGATGAGTGAAGCAGAGCCGCTCGCACGCTAAGTTAAAACGTCAGCGTGCGAGGTTCCGGTTTAACGTCGTGATTTTTTTGCCGGACGCGATTTCTGGCTGGCTTTTAAGGACACTTTCTTTTTGCCCGAGCTTTTCGCTGGCGTCGCTTTAGCGCTGCGTGCATTGCGTTCACTGCGTGCGGCGGGTTCGGCGACTTGCTTACGCGCCCCCGCCCCTTTCGATGCTGCGGTATTTTTTTGCCGTCCTGCTGCCGCGTATTCGGTACTTTCGTAACGGCTGACGCCGGAGCTCTTGCCCTTGGTCTGACGCGCTTTAGCCGCGCTTTCAGTCTTGTCGTAAGCCTTACCCGGACGCTGTGCCGTGACCACGCCTAAATCGATTTTACGCGCATCCAGATCAACCCGTGTCACCTGGACTTTGACTTTATCGGTAATCTGATAACGCATACCAGTGCGTTCGCCGCGTAATTCGTGGCGTACTTCGTCAAACTGGAAGTAATCGCTACCGAGCTCAGTCACGTGCACCAAGCCTTCGATAAACATATCGTCGAGTTGCACGAAAATACCAAATTGTGTCACGCCAGTAATCGTGCCCGTGAAGACTTCACCCAAACGCGATTTCATAAAATAGCATTTGAGCCAAGCTTCAACATCGCGCGAGGCTTCATCGGCACGACGCTCATTGGCGGAGCAATGCAGACCGAGCGCTTCCCAAATTTCGAGTTGCTGATCGCGCTTTTCAGCTTTATTGTTAGCCTTGTCTTTCTCGACTTTGGCGGCAATCGGCGCAGCCGGCTTGGCTTTGCGCTGCCCCGGCATGACGGTGCTTAATAAACTTCGATCGATGCCTTTGGGTTGATAGCGCTTACCGGCCAAAATCGCTTTGATGGCGCGGTGCGTCAGCAAATCCGGATAACGGCGTATCGGGCTGGTGAAATGCGCATAAGCCGGGTAAGCCAAACCAAAGTGGCCAATATTATCGGGGCTGTAAACCGCTTGCTGCATCGAGCGCAACAACATGGTTTGCAATAAATCGGTGTCTGGACGACCCTGAATTTTTTGCATTAAATCGGCATAATCATGCGGTGTCGGGCTATCGCCACCACTTAAAAATAAACCCAAAGGTTTCAGGTAATTGCGTAATTGCGTCAGCTTTTCAGCGCCCGGCCCAGCATGGATACGGAATACGCCCGGGTGTTCATAGGTTTCGAGTAAGTTGGCAGCACAGACATTAGCCGCCAACATACATTCTTCAATTAAGCGGTGAGCGTCGTTACGCGTGCGTGGCAAGATTTTTTCTATCTTACCCATGGCGTTGGAGACGATGTAAGTTTCGGTGGTTTCAAACTCAATCGCACCACGCCGTTGCCGCGCTGCCAGCAAGACTTTGAAAACCTCGTACAAGTCACCCAGTTGCGTGACCAGGCTACCGCGTTTGGCCGCTTCTGGCCCTTTGGTATTGCCTAAAATCGCCGCCACTTCGGTGTAAGTAAAACGTGCCGCCGAATGAATGACTGCCGGATAAAACTGGTATGCACTAATTTCACCCTGATTGCTGATCACCATATCGCAAACCAGCGTCAGCCTGTCGACTTCAGGATTTAAGGAACACAGGCCATTCGATAATTTTTCCGGCAACATCGGAATGACACGTCGCGGGAAATACACCGAAGTCGAACGCGCCAGCGCATCGACATCGAGATCATCATTGGGTTTGACATAATGACTGACGTCGGCGATCGCAACAATTAAACGGTGCGCCTTAGTTCGGCCAACTTTGATGGGTTCACAATACACCGCATCATCAAAGTCGCGCGCATCTTCACCGTCGATCGTAACCAAAGGGACATCGCGTAAATCAACACGTTCTTTGAGGTCAGCGGCACGCACTTTATCGGGCAACTTGGCAGCCGCTGCTTGTGCTGCAGCCGAAAAAATGTGCGGCACGCCAAACTTACGCACGGCAATTTCAATTTCCATACCGGGGTCATCGATTTCGCCCAGTACTTCGACAATTTTACCCATAGGTTGGCTATAGCGACTGGGTTGCTCAGTGAGCTCTATGCTAACAACCTGGCCCGCCTTGGCCTTGCCTGGCGACCCAGCAACTATCACATCCTGGCTAAAGCGCTTATCTTCAGGGGCCACTAACCACACGCCGTTTTCTTGCAATAAACGCCCTATCACATGGGTATTCGCGCGTTCCAATACTTCAACGATACTGCCTTCTAAACGACCACGTCTATCAGTGCCCGTCACCCGCGCCGCCACTTTATCGCCATGCAAAACTTTTTGCATTTCGCGCTCAGGCAAAAACAAGTCATCGCTACCATCATCCGGGATTAAAAATCCATAGCCTTCACGGTGACTGGTCACCCGGCCACTGATAAATTGTTCCTGGTTATTTAAGGTATAGCGACCCTGTTTATCGAGCTTTAGCTGGGCATCGCGCTCCATCGCCTGTAAGCGTTTACTCATACCGTCCAACTCCTCAGGTTTCACCTTCAGGGCCATGCCGATGTCGTTAAGATTCAGAGGCTTTGCGGCTTTGCGCAATACCCCAAGCAATTCCTCACGACTGGGAATGGGATATAAATGAGTGGATATAATTTTCTTATTCAAATTGATTCTACTTAATAATGTTTTTCTTATGGACTGCCACAACGTCAATTCAGTAAGGCCAGCATCACGCTACAGCGTTGCGCCTCCACCGATGACCGCGATAATTCAGTCTTAATTTTGTTAATTCTTTTTGGCCAAGCCTGCTGCCACACTATCTGTGCTTAACTGCGCGTCAAGCGAAGCCTTAATCCGCCTACCCATACTAGGTAAGTCATTCTGCTTCAAGTAGTTTACCCAGCTATGATACGAGGCAATTTCGACAACCATACCTGATATTTCAACCCGCAGTTTACCGGAGTTTGACCGATCCAGCGTATGTCCGCCCCCTGGCTTATAGCAAAATACCTAAGGGCTGGATTCTTGTACCGCCAAACTTTGAAAATACAGCGTTTCCAATTTTTTAATGTCGAGTTTTTGTAAAGCCTGATCAAAACGCTCACGCAAGGCTAAGCCACGCGCATTTTTCTGAAAACAGACATGCATAGAAAACTTCGTCAAGGCGCGCGCATGAAATTGTATCGTCGCTGGTAAGCCCGGCAATTCAACTCTTGCAGTTTGTAGCAATTGTTTGAAAACATACTGATCGATGACAATGACATCAACGCGCCCAGCCAACAATTTACGCAGATTGCTCTGATCGGAAGGTGCGCTGTCAACGTTCAGCCATCCTTGCTTAACCCAACGGTCAAACTCTTCACCGTTTGCGTACTCATGGACTAAACCTAGGCGGTATTTTTTTAAGTCGGCAAGTACAGCCCAGTCAAAGGGTTTGACGTGGGCAAAGCCTATAATTGAATTTCCCAAAGGCTTAGAGAAATAGCAGTTACGTTCACGCTCTTTCAAATAAAAGGCTGGAAAGTACCCCGCGTACTGTGGTGCTGTTAGTCCTTGCTGCACTGCTCTGCTCCACGGGAAATAACTAATTTCTAATTTTAGTCCAGCAGCTTCTGCAGCAGTCTGCACAATCGCAGCAGTCATTCCCTGCGAAGGCAACTTACGACTCACGTAAGGCGCCCATTCGAGTGAGGTTAGCCGCAAATTTTCGGATTGCGCACACAAAGGCGAAAACAGACTGATAATGACTAACAGATAGATATGATAACGCATAACGTCTAAGTTTTAAAAGCATTTGCAGTGTAACGCATCGCTTGGAAATTTCGCCGCCAGCGCTGCTCAGGTGCAACATTCCCTCGATAACTTGACATTCAGCGGTATATCTATATAATAGCTGTCTTCCGTTGCCCACGTGGCGGAATTGGTAGACGCGCATGGTTCAGGTCCATGTGCCGCGAGGTGTGGGGGTTCGAGTCCCTCCGTGGGCACCAAGGTTTGCAGCCCGCTGATGAAAATCAGCGGGCTTTTACCATTCTGGGCCAGGAAGTTTACCTACCCCACCCCGTTGATCAGGCTTTATTCATGCGGCTTTCCCAGCCAACTAGCTGAAAAGCCGCGCCACACCTGGGTTTTGCCCCCTTACTCACGAATGTGGCACGTAAATCAGGCCGAGCTATGCCATTCCATGGCTGCCCAACCCTTGAATCCCTCTTAAAAAAATTCACTCGCGCTCTAACTGTCGAATAATTTCTTGCGCCACCAAGGCTGAAGACTTGTAGTTTTGCCCGGTTATCAGTCGGCCATCCACTTCTATGTAGGGCTCATCGGCTTTGGCAAAGTGGAACTGCCCTTTGTGCTTGAGTACCGTTTGTTTGATCAAAAAGGGAAATTGCTTGAAATACTCCGCTGAACTGCGCTCAAAATCCTCGGGATAACCGCTGACTCGCTTACCTTCGACCAGATATTTTCCATCCTTGGTTTTAAGAAAAACGATACCCGCAGTACCATGACAAACCGACGAGATAATTCCATTTTGCTCTTCGTAAATTGTCATAACCAGCCGCGCAATTTCTTGATTTTCAGCCACCCCATACATTGCGCTACTACCACCGATATAGTTCACAGCGCGGTATTCACTGGCCTTAAGCTGAGACGGCTTTTTGGTATTTTTCAATGCAAACATGAAGTCACTGTCGTACAGATAGTTTTTTTCGAGTTCACTCGAGGTATTTATGTAGGCGAGTGGCACAGCACCACCCTCGGGACTGACAAAGTCGACGGTATAGCCAGCTTGCTTAAAGCTGGCGTAAGCATTAACAATTTCCGCGAAACTGGCACCCGCTGGCAGCGATGAATTACCGTGAAAATGCGCACTCGACAAGATAAACAAAATTTTTCGGCCATGCTGATTCGAACTCTGCTTCACAGCAGCCTTACTAATAATACGCCAACCACTGTCGAGGCGCTTGAGTAGCAACGTATCGATATAACGCAGCTTCTGCCGCGGCAAAATAATTTCCAATTTTGCCGTCGCCAGCTCCCCGCTAATATCCACCGCCAGGATTTCACCGATACGCCCAGTGAACTTGCCATGATTTTCGGGTTTATACCAACTCAGGTATTCTGCCAGCGACACCTTAGCAAATGCCAGGCCCGGCTTTTCCAATAAGAGCTCGGCGTCGGCGTGAAAAGCCTGGGCAATTTGCTGCCGGTTATTATAGGACGTACCTTCAATGTAATCGCGCAAAACTCGCTCGACATCAGCCAGCTGCTGCTGCTTATCGCCTGTTGCATCAAGCGCACGGGCATTGACACTGATGAGCATTGCACCAAGCAGTAGCAAATTCAGCAATTGCTGAATTTTTTGTGTAAGGAATAAAGACATTCGGACTCCTGTTTTGAGTTAAAAAAACAAAAGCCAGACTAAGCCAAAGAAAAGGCTTGTACTACCAAGAATTCGAATTTCGTATTCCGGTTTTATAATTCCATAAGAAAAATAGTACTGAATTGGCGAGCTTGCCCGAGCCAGCTTTAAAGCCCCCCCCAGCGAGTGCTGAGTTGAAACCTCGAGCAACTTAAATTTGCGTAGCTTTAAATTTTGCGGGCGTTAACTGCGCATGCTTCTTAAAGGCGGTATAAAAAGTCGACAGTGAATTAAATCCTGAACGCTCAGCCAGGACATCCATCTTTAAGACTTCTTCGCTTTGTAATAAGTGCTTGGCATAATCTATGCGATAGCCGTTCACATAATCATTGAATGATTTGCTTAAATTATCATTTAAGAATTGCGATAATTTAGGCGCAGAGCAGCCCAACATTTTAGCCAGTCTGGGCAAGGCCAGATTCGCATCCAGATACACCTGCTGCGCTACCATCAGTTGCTCAAGTTCATAAGCCAGAACCTGGGCTTCGTCTGCCTCGATTTTTTTGTCCGCATAGGGCAAAACTTGCGGTTTTTGTTGCGCTTGCCTGAACCATGCGCTAGTTAAAGTCCCCAGTAAGGCACCCAGTAAAGTCAAAAAGGTGAACACCAGAGCACCGGAAATATACGAAGTATAGGTAGCAAAAAAATAGGTCGCCCAAATGACACCACAAGCCACGACGATCACGAACACAATCAAATCAGCTACATGCTGACGCCAGTTCGCCCGACACAGCTGGCGCATGCCCGGCAAAATCAGTACCAGCGCCGACAAGTTATAAATCAACCAGATCGCATTGATTAGCTGATACAAGACGCCACGCCAAAGTCCGGGAAAAGTTTGGTAAGGATAAACCCAACCGACTACCAGCAATGCAATCAGGGGCAATAACCAATGCAGGTGCAAGTGCCAATCACTGACACTGCGGCCACGATAGCGTTGCACATAATAATACAATAAAGGGCCGATTAACAGGCAGGCCGACAAACCCAATTGCAACACGTGCCTGGCAATAGTGGGATTAAAGTAAAACAACACCGACTTTAAGATACGCAAACTGAGTACTGCAATCAGCGCAGCAAGAAAGCGATTGCCCCAGTCTGCTGGCGGGCGAAACAAAACATAGGCTGCCAGTGAAAATCCGTAGAGGGAGCCAAAGCCACTAAACAACAATAAAAGTTGATCGGATAAGGACATGTGTCAATTGCTAATTGCCGGATAGTTATTATCCCACGATAACCCCAGCTTCAGCGACACACATCACACCAATTTAGCGCGCCGAGTACTTAGCAAAACTGTAGCCAGCGGTCAAAGTCGACGCCGAGAAGCGCACCTATGCTCGGATCATGCGAGCATCACAGGCTTCAAATTTGATCGCGCAGCGGGTTGCATAGAGGTCACCTGTACAGGACTTATCGACATAGCTTGCAGAGCTGATGGCATCTAAGTAAAAAAGCCTCGCGTCAAGCGAGGCTCTCAGTCCAGATTCGGCAGATCAAACCACTCAGGCTTCGCCTTTTTTCATCCAGGCAGCCAATTGATGAGGCCGGATACTGTCATATTCTTCAAATGGCTGGTGTATCCAGGGATTTGTTGGCAAATATTCCAGACAATAATCGGGCGCAATCGACGAACAGGCTTTATGCCAGATTACTGCAGACTTCACTTCCGTTACTGTGCTGTAATTCTCGCGCAAATGCATGAGCACTTTTTCCAGCGTCACACCCGAATCAACCAGATCATCCACCACTAGCACACGACCTTGCAAACTACCGCGCGTCATTGAAATATACTTACCGATATCCAGGTTGCCTTGCACAGTACCAGCTGCTTCGCGATACGAGCTGGTCGACAAAATCGCCAGAGGCACATCAAAAATCCGTGAAAATACGTCACCTGGGCGCAAACCACCGCGCGCCAGACAAAGAATTTGATCAAACTGCCAGCCTGATTCGTGCACCTTCAAGGCCAGCAATTCAATCGCACGGTTATACTCTTCCCAGGATACCCAAAGATGTTTATCGTTAGTGGTGGGTTGTGTCATTGTTATTTTTCCCAATAAGTGGATTAATCATTAAATGGATGGCGCAAGACAATAGTCTCTTCACGATCAGGACCCGTGGAGATCATATCGACGGGCACACCAACCAATGTTTCGATACGTTTGATGTAATTTTGCGCGTTGAGTGGTAAACCATCAAACGATTTCACGCCAACCGTAGTTTCTGTCCAGCCTGGCATTTCTTCATAGATAGGCTCACAGCGCGCCGCTTCTTCTGCACCAACCGGAAACACGTTCAAAATGTGACCATCGACTTTATAGCCGGTGCAGAGTTGCAAGGTCGTCAAACCATCGAGTACGTCGAGCTTGGTTAAGCACATACCGGAAACTCCATTGATCTGCACCGAGCGTTTCAATAAAGCCGCATCAAACCAGCCACAACGACGCGCACGACCAGTCACGGTGCCAAATTCATGACCAATGGTGGCCAAATGCTGGCCACAACCCGCATCAGTGGGCAATTCCGAAGGAAATGGACCTGAACCCACTCGTGTGGTGTAAGCTTTGGTGATACCCAGTACATAGTGCAACATATTTGGACCAACACCCGAGCCTGCCGCCGCATTTCCAGCCACACAGTTACTCGAGGTCACGAAAGGATAAGTACCGTGATCGACGTCGAGCAAACTACCTTGCGCACCTTCGAATAAAAGGTTTTGACCAGCTTGATGGGCAGCATACAAGGCGCTGGAAACATCACACACCATAGGACGCAAACGTGGCACGTCAGCCAACGCTTTATCCAGAGTTTGCTGATAGTCGACCGCAGGTGCTTTCAGGTATTGCGTCAACACAAAATTGTGGTAATCCAGGTTTTCGCGCAGTTTTTCGGCAAAACGCTGTTCATTGAGCAAGTCCGCCACACGGATCGCACGACGCGCTACTTTGTCTTCATATGCCGGGCCTATACCTTTACCCGTGGTACCGATTTTTGCCGAACCACGCGCTGCTTCACGCGCCGCGTCTAAAGCGGTGTGGTAAGGCAAAATAATCGGGCAAGCTTCCGACACTTTAAGGCGCGAAGCAACTTCGACACCATTGGCTTCGAGTTTATCGATTTCGCGCAATAAGTCAGGTACCGATAACACCACGCCGTTACCGATATAGCAGGCTGTGCCCGCACGCATAATTCCGGAGGGAATCAATTGCAGTGCGGTCTTCTGTCCACCAATAACTAAGGTATGACCCGCGTTGTGACCACCCTGGAAACGCACCACACCTTGAGCATGGTCAGTCAACCAGTCAACAACCTTGCCCTTACCTTCGTCGCCCCATTGGGTACCAATGACCACAACATTTTTTGCTTGAGTTTTCATCACTTAATCACCGTTTTTAAGAATCCATTCGCCTGCTTCCAGTACTATCGCCCGGTCACAATCAAACTCATCCAGATCTTTTTCATGACCTGGTAAACTTTGTATAACAATTTCGCCAGCCTGACGTAATTCTGCTATTTTATCGCGCAACGCTTGTTGCTGGCCCCAGGGTGCACGAATTGCACGGGTACGTTCAGCACCAGGCAATAAGCGCGCCAGTTCTCGCAAATCCAGCGAAAAACCTGTTGCTGGCCGCGCCCGGCCAAAGGCTTCACCTACCTGATCATAACGCCCGCCGCGCGCCACCGCATTCGCCAATCCGGGTACAAAGGCCGAGAACATTACCCCACTATGATAGTGGTAACCACGCAAATCAGCGAGGTCTATCGTCACATTGACGTCTTTCGATAATCCGGCCAAATATTCAAGTTCATCCAAAGCCTGGCGGATCCCAGGTAAATCCGGCAAGACCTGGCGAGCACGCTGTAAAATTTGCTGATCGCCATATAAATTGGGCAAAGCCAATAAGGCCTCACGTAAAATCACATCAAAGTTCGCGCAGAGCAGTTGCAGGCCAGGAATATCCTTGGCTTCCAATAAACTGTGCAATTGACTTTCCTGAGCTTTAGCGCGGGGATCCAGCTCCAGCAAGCTACGTAGTACGCCAACGTGACATAAATCCAGGCGCACCTGAGCGACATTCACCAAACGCAAGCAAGTCAGGGTCAATTCCTGAATTTCAGCATCCGCTTCCAAACCCGCATGGCCGTATATTTCAGCGCCTATTTGTATCGGTTCACGCGTCGCAAACAAACCCGAACTACGGGTATGCAAGACACTACCGGTGTAACATAAGCGAGTGACCGAATTACGATTTAACAAATGCGCATCAATACGCGCCACTTGTGTCGTCATATCAGCACGAATTCCCATGGTACGACCAGACACCTGATCAACCAGTTTAAAGGTACGTAAATCCAGATCCTGTCCGGCACCAGTCAGCAGCGATTCCAGGTATTCCAACATCGGGGGAATCACCATTTCATAGCCATACAGACGGAAACGGTCTAGTAATTGTCGGCGCAACTCTTCGATTTTACGTGCTTCAGAAGGGAGTACGTCCGCAATATTTTCAGGTAAAAGCCAATTTGGCATGCTTAAGTATAAATAGAATTTAAATTAACTAACTCACCAACAAACAAGCGATCTGCACCGCAAGGAGCAGATCGCCACGAATTTCCAGCACTTTTAAGATTTTATTTGTTTTTGCCTGCCGGCGCAGCATTTACTGCGTTCCCCGGGGATTTAAAGTATTTGAAAAAGTCAGAATTTGGATCAAGTACGAAGACATCGTTCTTGCCTTTGAAGCTGGCACGGTATGCTTCCAAACTACGGTAAAACCGATAGAACTCAGGATTTTGCCCAAACGCCTGCGCGTAAATGCGCGAAGCGTTAGCATCTCCCTCACCCTTAATCTCTTCGGCTTTACGGTTCGCCTCGGCCAGTATGACTGTTCTTTGTTTGTCTGCATCGGCGCGAATTTGTTCGGATTCGGCGGAACCCGTCGAGCGCTGCTCTTTGGCTTTTCGAGCACGTTCAGCCTTCATACGATCATATACAGCGGCATTAATTTCCTCAGCAAAATCAACGCGTTTCAATCGCACATCAACAATCGCAATACCGATTTGTTTGGATTCATCGGCAACGCGCTTTTTCACCGCATCCATGATTTGCGCACGTTCGTTGGAAATCACGTCTTTGACTGTGTGCTTAGTAATTTCATCATTCAACGCGCCACGGACTATCTGCGCCAAACGTGATTCCGCACGACGTTCTTCACCGATGAAACTGACAAAGTAACGCTTAGGATCTGCGATTTGCCATTTAACAAACGTGTCGATTTGCACGTTCTTTTTTTCTGCGGTAATGAAACGCTCGCGATTATTGGAATCGATAGATAGCGTCAAGATACGTCTATCTAAAAACTCCACAACTTGAAAAGGCCTGGGCAATTTAAAATGCAAACCAGGTTCAGTAATCACGCTTTTTACTTCACCAAATGCAAATACGATAGCGTAAGCACGCTGGTCGACCACAAAGATGGTCGAATAAGCCATCAACATTGCAACAAACAAACCTGTCAGCAGCGACATTCCCTTATTCATTAACGCCCCTCCCGATCACGGATATCACGGCTACGACTATCTCTTGGTGCACGCATCTCAACGGTAGGAATATCATTCGTTGGTACTGCCATCACTGACGGCGCTGGTGCCGTTTTTTCAGCATGCTGCTGTATCATTTTATCCATAGGGAGATAAATCATGTTATTGCCAGATTTACTGTCCACCATCACCTTGCCACTGTTAGTCAATATCTGCTGCATCGTGTCCAGATACATACGGTCACGAGTAACTGCCGGCGCTTTTTGATATTCCGCCAGAACTTGCTTGAAGCGAGAAACATTACCTTCCGCATCCGCTACCACACGTGAACGATACGCTTCGGCATCTTGAATTAAACGCACCGCATCACCACGCGCCTTAGGCACCACATCCAGGGCGTAAGCTTGCCCTTCGTTTTTCAAACGTTCTTTATCCTGACCTGCTTTCACAGCATCATTGAACGCATCCTGAACTTGTTCGGGTGGTTGCACGCTTTGTATGGTGATATTAGAAATCTGTACGCCAAGCTTATAGCGATCCAATATTTGCTGCATCAGCTTACTGACGTCTGGCCCCAACTTATCGCGCTCTTCGTATAACACAACGTCCATCGCTGTTCGTCCTACGATTTCACGAATTGCGGTCTCGGCAACCTGACGTATGGTTTCTTCCTGATCGCGGTTATTAAATATCCAGTCAGGCGCATCCTTCAAGGTATATTGAACACCAAATTGTACTTCGACAATATTTTCATCCTGAGTCAGCATTAATGACTCTTTTTTGGACTTAAGTGAGGATGCTGCACCGAAACCAATTTCCAACGTGCGCAACTGCGATGAATTCACAATTTCATGGGACTCTATCGGAGCAGGCCAACGCCAGTTCAAACCCGGACGCATTTCGCCATGGAATTTACCAAAACGCGAAATCACACCTGTCTGACCTTCCTGGACGATAAAAAAACCACTTGCCAGCCAGAGCAAGACAACGGCACCACCAATCAAAGCAACACCACGCCCTGCATTAGCATTCGGGGGAAAGCCGCCACCATTACCGTCATTACCATTGCCTTTACCACCCAGCAAACGGTTGATTTTTTGACTAAAATCACGCCATAGCTGATCCAGATCGGGTGGAGTTTCGGGTTTTTTATTGCCTTGGTTATTATTGTTTTGCGAGCCTCTGCCCCATTGTGGGTCATTCATCGACAAGCTCAAACCAAGTTTTTTTAAAAGTACGCGCATATAGTTTTGATCGCAACACTAGAGTTGGATTAATGAACATCAAATCGTACATCCGATTCAATTTCTTCTAATGGGTCTTGCATTTGTGCAGATTTTTCCAAAGCATAATCAGCAATTACCTGACGTAGCAAATCCAAACCAGCACCGGTTTGCGCGCTGACAAAAACGCGCTGAATTTTACCATATTCATTTGGCTCGACCGCTGGCTCCATCCCACTCAAATCAATCTTATTCCAGATCAATAACTGTGGAATATGGTCGGCGCCGATTTCTTTCAAAACCAGATTCACCTGATCAATTTGTTCTAAGCGCACGGGACTATTAGCGTCAACCACATGCAACAATAAATCTGCATGTATTGTCTCTTCCAGTGTGGCACGAAATGCTGCAACCAACTGATGCGGCAATTCCCGGATAAAACCCACGGTATCAGAGAGCACGATATTACCTGCCGAACCCAGGTATAAACGCCTGGAAGTCGTATCTAAAGTGGCAAACAGTTGATTTGCCGCATAGGTACCTGCCTTAGTCAAGGCATTAAACAAACTCGACTTACCCGCATTGGTATAACCAACGATGGAAACTGTAAACGCATTGCCCCGACCACGCGAGCGCCTTTGTGTTTCATGCTGGCGCTTTAACTTTTCGAGCTTGGACTTGAGCATTTTCACTCGCTCACCCAGCAAGCGTCGATCCGTTTCCAATTGTGTCTCGCCGGGACCGCGTAAGCCTATCCCGCCTTTTTGCCGCTCTAAGTGGGTCCAACCCCTGACCAGACGAGTTGCCAAATGCTGCAATTGCGCTAACTCAACCTGAACTTTGCCTTCATGGCTTTTTGCTCTTTGCGCAAAAATATCCAAAATCAGGCTGGTTCTATCCAACACTCTGACCTTTAAGACACGCTCCAGATTACGTTGCTGAGCTGGCGACAAAGCATGATTAAATATCACCAATTCGAGTTGATCCGCTTGCACCAGGACTGCGATCTCTTCGGCTTTTCCGCTACCAACAAATAAGGCTGCATCGGGACTGCTACGCTTGCAGGTAATACTGTGCAGCGGCGTCGCGCCTGCTGACTGAGCCAACAGCGTCAACTCTTCTAAGCTGGTCAGGAAATCACCCTTACCAAAATCGACTCCGACTAATGCCGCACGTATTACCACTGCATTTTTAGACAATCTGACAACCTTTTATTATTCAGCTTCCGCTTCATTATTGATACTGACAGCACGTGCCGGCACCACAGTAGAAATAGCGTGTTTGTAGACCATTTGGGTTACAGTATTACGCAGCAATACCACATACTGATCAAATGATTCTATATGCCCTTGTAACTTGATACCATTGACCAGGTAAATAGAAACAGGAATGTGTTCTTTGCGTAACGCATTTAAAAACGGGTCTTGTAAGAGTTGCCCTTTATTGCTCATAACAGCTCCATTGTGTAATTGTGTTCAGGAGTTGGGGATGCTTTCTATAAATTCAAGTCATCCCAGAAAACTATTTGGCAGTTAAGCATGACACTGCCAAAATTAATTGTACGCGAATTACTTCTCTCTTTTATCGAAAGGATTACTTCCCGAACGCATTTCTATACGTAAGGGGGTGCCCATCAATGAAAAAGTGTCGCGAAAATGCTTTTCCAGATAACGCTTATAGCCTTCACCGATTGCTTCCAGCGCATTACCGTGAATAACGATGATAGGTGGATTTTGCCCACCTTGGTGAGCATAACGCATTTTTGGACGAATCGAACCTTTGCGTTTAGGCTGTTGATGCTCCACCGCCTCAATCAAAGCACGTGTCAGTTTAGGTGTAGGAATTTTTGTCATCGCCGCCGCATATGCCGCGTCAATCGATTTCATTAACGGGCCGATACCTGTCGCTTGCAAGGCTGAAATGAAATGGTATTTCGCCCAATTCAAGAAATTCAGCTTACGTTCGATATCGATTTTGATCTGATCCCGCCTGTCAGCACTGAGACCATCCCACTTATTGACACCAACTACCAAAGCACGGCCTGACTCCATGACAAAGCCCGCGATATGAGCATCTTGCTCTGAAATATCGAGTTGCGCATCCAACAGCAACAAAACCACATTAGCTTCAGAAATCGATTGCAACGTTTTAACAACCGAAAACTTCTCTATCGCCTCAAATACTTTGCCGCGACGCCGGATACCCGCAGTGTCAATCAAGGAATAATGCCGTCCATCGCGTTCAAATGGAATCTCGATCGAGTCACGCGTAGTGCCCGGCATATCGAAGGCAATGACCCTGTCCTCACCCAACAGGGTGTTGACCAAGGTCGATTTACCGACATTTGGACGACCAACGATTGCCAGACGGATTCCACGTGGATTATCGTCTAGCTCTTCTTCTTGCGGCACCGCGTTGGCAAAAGCGATATCTAATGCCTCATTGACTAAGTCAACCACACCATCGCCGTGCGCCGCTGAAATGACATAGGGATCGCCCATGCCTAATTCATAGAAATCGGCGGTCACCGAAGTGTATTTCATACCCTCGGCTTTATTTACGACCAGCAAAACTTTACGGCCCGATTTACGTAAGAAATCGGTAATCGTTTTATCGTGGGGCGTCATACCCTGACGACCATCAACAATAAATAGCACCACATCGGCCTCGACCACAGCTTGCTTGGTCTGTTTTGCCATTTCGTGCATGATGCCTTCTTTTGCGACAGGCTCAAAGCCCCCCGTATCGATGACTAAAAATGGGCGTTGACCGACGCGCCCCTCGCCATAATGACGATCACGCGTCAGACCTGGTAAGTCTGCCACTAAGGCATCACGTGATCGGGTTAGCCGATTGAACAGCGTGGATTTGCCGACATTAGGTCGGCCAATTAAAGCAATAACCGGCTTCATAAAATTACTCAGTTGTTAGTGCCGACAATGCGCCACCTTTAGTCTGGACTATCACTGCCGCCCCAAGAACTAAAGGAGTACCCATAACCTGGCTACCATCTGTTGCGACACGGGCTAACATGGCACCGTCTTCGCGTGATAAAAAGTGAACATAACCAGCGAAATCACCGACCGCGACAGCGCGATCAAATGAAACTGGTGCTGACAAGCGTCGGTGTTGCAATTTATCATTGCGCCAGAGACTGGCACCACCGTCACGATTGTAAGCATTCACAACACCATTCACGTCTGCAGCAAAGGCAAAGCGCTGATCCGCACCAATCCCTGCTTCAGACGACAAACTCTTGGTCCAGCGCGCATTACCGGAATTCAAATCAAAGCACCCGACACGTCCCTGGTACGAACTGGCACAAACGTCATTACCTACTACGACTGGCATCCCAGAAACGTCAGCAACCCGCTCCAATTCAGTAGCGCCCTTAGGTTCGCCAACCACGGCTTCCCAACGCAAATTACCATTTGCTGCGGCAAACGCGGCGATACGACCGCCAGGCAGTGCGACTAACACTTGCTGTTGCACAAAAAGGATACCAGGCGCTGCGCGTAAGGTTAGGGCTGGCAATGGGCGCTCATTTGCCCATTTCTTTTCCCCAGTCAGCGCGTCAAACGCACTGATTTTATTGTCAATACTACGAACAACTACCAAACCATTACCGACTGCTGGTGCGGACAATATCTCGTTGAGTTTATCTAGCTTCCATCGCAACTTACCACTTTGATCAAAGGCCAGTAACTGCCCTTTTTCACCCGCCACGGCAATGGTTTCGGTATCGGCGCCAACCCCAGCCGTCAATTTGCTTTCAGCGTTGATACGCCAGATTTGCTTGCCAGTCGCACCATCGACCTTGACTATAGTGCCGTCCGAGCCTGCCGCTATCACGGTCTGACCAACAGCAACCGGACTGAACTGAAATCCTGAAGCAGCTGCCACATTAGTAGTCCAGGCATTTTTCACTTGCATACCCGGCTTAAATTCCAGCAATGCTGCGGGTACATTTTTCTTTTCTGTCGATGAAAATGGATTCAACGATGACAAAGTCGAACAAGCAGTTAAACTAAGCAAGGCACTGGCCAACACGAGACGATTAATCATTAGCATCTGGGTTTCCCGGTTAGTTGGTTTGCGTTGCATCTAATTTGATCTGCACCAATTGAGCCGCTGGATTTTTATCCCCTAACTTTTCAATTGCCTTTTTATATTCAGCATTCGCTTCGGCAAATTTGTTTTGCGCAAATAAGATGTCACCTTTACGATCTGCCACGTCCGCAGCAAACTCTGCCGGAAATTCACCTGTCAGCAATGTCATCGCCTGATCAAAATTTTTCTGATCCAACTCAACACCCGCCAGACGCAGTTTGGCCAAAGCCACCATCTCATTTGCTTTATTGTGAGAAATCACCCATTGCAACTGGACTTTCGCCGATTTCAAATCATTGCTATCAAAGGCCAATTTTGCCGCAGAAAATGCCGCCAGATCAGCATAAGCGCTTGCGTTGAATTTCTCTTGAATGTCGCTGGCGATCCGTAAGGTTTTAGCGTTATCTTTTGCTTGCACCGCTTTTTGCATTTCTTCATACAATTGCGAAGCCTGCGCTGCTTGCTTGGACTGATATAAATTCCAACCGTTCCAGGCGGCATAAGCAGATAAAGCGATCACCAACAACCACGTGATTAAATTACCGTACTGATTCCAAAAAGCCTTCAGATTTGCTAACTGCTCTTGTTCTTCTAAGTCGTAAGCCATAATAAGTTAATGATGTAAGTGAATATGAGTGGGGTCATTGCAGGTTTCAGCATCATGCCCCAGAATTTGTTCAAGCAGGTAGTCTACGGCGTCAGTGGCGGCAACGGTAACTTGATTGTTCTGGTTATCAGCACTGCGTAAATCTTTAATACCAACAGTATTATCCTGCACTTCCTGTTCACCAATGATAACGGCATAGGCAGAATTGCTGGTATCCGCCTTTTTCATTTGCGCTTTAAAATTTCCCAAACCAGTGGCGCTTGCGCAATGCAAAATGACATCAAGTCCAGCATCACGTAAGCGCTCACCCAGAATGATTGCCTGTTGTTGCGCTGCTGGCCCTTGATGCACCAGATACACGTCATTTCCAGGCTCAGCATCATCAGTTCCGGTTTGTTTAACCAGCTCAAGGATACGCTCGATACCCATGGCGAAGCCGCAAGCTGGCGTCGGTTTGCCACCGAAAACACCAAACAAGGTATCGTAGCGGCCACCAGCACAAATCGTACCTTGTGTTCCTAATTCATCCGTTACCCATTCGAATACACTGCGATTATAGTAGTCCAGACCCCGCACCAAACGTGGGTTGATCGTAAACACTATACCGTTGTCGCGCAAAATCTTCTGTAAGCCTTCAAAATGCTGACGCGACTCATCCCCCAGATAATCCAGTAATTTAGGCGCAGCCTCAACCATGGCTTGCATCGCTGGATTTTTGGTATCGAGTATACGCAAAGGATTTGCATATAAACGGCGTTTTGCATCCTCATCAAGGATAGCCTGATGTTGCTCAAAATAAGCAATCAATGCGGCGCGATGCTGATTTCTTTCTTCTGCATCGCCTATCGAATTAATTTCCAGTCGGACATTGGTCAAGCCGAGGTCATCCCAGAGGCGTTGACACAGCATAATCAACTCGGCATCAATATCAGGACCCGCAAAGCCCAGCGCCTCAGCACCAAATTGATGAAATTGACGATACCGCCCACGTTGCGGCTTTTCATGACGAAACATAGGGCCGGTGTACCACAAGCGCTTTGGCCCTTCATAAACCAGATTATGCTCGATGGCAGCACGTACCACCCCAGCCGTTCCCTCTGGACGCAAAGTCAGACGATCACCATTCAAACTGTCTTCAAAGGAATACATCTCCTTTTCGACGATATCGGTGACTTCTCCAATACCACGCGCAAATAATTGCGTCGCCTCAACAATAGGGGTACGAATCTGGCGATAGCCGTAACTTTTCACCACGGACTGTATCGTATTTTCTACGATCTCCCAGAGAGGCGAAGAGTCGGGCAATAAATCATTCATGCCTTTAATGCCACTAATCTTTTCAATTTTTTTATCTTTTGACATGGTATTCCAAGACGAAACTTACGTCATGCTTTTACATAGGTGCGCTGTACATAGTCCAGCACGATTTGTTTAAACTCGTCGGCAATGCCATCACCACGCAAGGTGACTGATTTTACGCCATCGATAAACACGGGCGCGGCAGGTGACTCCCCAGTTCCTGGCAAACTAATGCCAATATTGGCGTGCTTAGACTCACCCGGCCCATTTACGATGCAGCCCATTACGGCCACATTCATATTTTCAACCCCGGGATATTGCGTTTTCCAGACTGGCATTTGTTGACGCAGATAACTCTGAATATTGTCGGCCAACTCTTGAAAGACCGTTGAAGTTGTACGACCACAGCCAGGACAAGCAATCACCATAGGCGTAAATTTACGCAAGCCCATGGTTTGCAAAATTTCCTGACCAACGATAACTTCGCGACAACGATCACCACCAGGTTCAGGTGTCAGTGAAATTCGTATGGTGTCACCGATTCCTTGCTGCAATAACACAGCAAGAGCGGCCGTTGATGCAACTATCCCTTTACTACCCATGCCGGCTTCAGTTAAGCCCAGATGCAGGGGGTAATCACAGCGTCGCGCCAATTCACCATAAACGGCTATGAGATCCTGCACCCCAGATACTTTGCATGAAAGAATAATTTTATCGCCAGACAAACCCAGAGCTTCGGCCTTTTGCGCACTCTCGAGAGCCGATGTAATCAAGGCTTCATACATCACCGCCTGCACGCTCCAGGGTTCGGCGCGTTGTGCATTCTCATCCATAATTCTGGCGAGCAAGCTTTGATCCAGACTACCCCAATTCACCCCTATACGAACCGGTTTATCATAGCGGCAGGCAATTTCTATCATCTGTGCAAATTGCACATCACGCTTAGCCCCTTGCCCCACATTACCCGGATTAATACGGTATTTCGACAAGGCCTGCGCGCATTCCGGATAAGCTTGTAAAAGCGTATGGCCATTGTAGTGAAAATCGCCAATCAAAGGCACGTCTATGCCCATTTTATCAAGCTGAGCACGTATTTCAGGCACTGCTTTGGCAGCGGCCTCATTATTCACCGTAATTCGCACCAACTCAGAACCGGCACGCGCCAGCTCTTTGATTTGGATCGCCGTAGCAATGACGTCAGCAGTATCGGTATTCGTCATCGATTGCACCACCACAGGCGCATCGCCGCCTATGATGACTTGTCGATTTGCGTAGCTAATTTTAGCGGCGCGACTTAACCTGCGACCAGTCGCCCCCGCCAACAAGGGTAAATTCATATTACTTGAGAGTTAGATTTACGACGTTACTATCTTTACCAGTCTGCACGGGAACAGACTCACCGCGCAACCAGGCTTCAACGCCGCGGCCATTGCCAATTTTCACTTGCAAGCCTTCTTTGACATCAAAACTTTCTTCACTGCCAGCTTTAATGACACGAGCCGTCAACACTGGGCCGTTTTCACGTTTTACCTGCACCCAGGAATCTTCCTTAAACTTCAAAACCAGCAGGTTATTCGACGTCGTTGTGGGTATCGCAGCAACCTGGGTTTCGTTCGCAACGGCTGAAGCCGTCGCATTCGTTTCCGCTTGCGGTTTAGTCTCTTCAGCCTTGGCCGACAGATCAGCCACGGAGTTTACATTTACAGGTGCAGACGCTGGCTCGCTGGCGCTATTCGCCGACTTTTCCTTAACCGGCGCAGAAACAGCTTGAGCTGGCAAAATCAGTGGCGCTGCGATTTCTTCAGCGTGCGTGGAACTCGATGAAGTATCCTGCACTTGCCCCTTACTCGACTGCCATTGCGCCAATAAATTTTTTGCCCAGGTTTGTTGCTCGATATGCTGAAGCGCCACAAACGCCAATGCTGCAGCCGCCAGCAAAATTGCGCCTATGATGTACTTACGATTGGTATTTTCTGTACGTCCAAGAAAACTGGTCTTGGATTCCTGAAATGGTGTCGACAAAGTCGGGCGCAACTCGGCATCCAAAGCACTGGCTTGCCGATCCGAAGGCAAACTCGCCAGGACTGCGTCTGCATCAACTTTGAGCAATTTTGCATACGACCGCACAAAACCGCGGACAATAACCATAGCGGGAAGTTGATCAAACTGATTGTTTTCCAATGCATTAACCTGACGCAGCGATAACTTCAACTGCTCAGATACTTGCTCGACACTCAATCCAGCTTGCAAGCGGGCAGCTTGCAAAACACTCCCTGTAGTTGGTACCACACTTAATTCGGGACGTTTATTTGATTCCTGCTCTTCCGTCGCCAAACTTCTTGCCGTCTCACTCATCAAATGCTCCGCGCTGCAACAACTGAAATTCCCTGGAACCAGGATGACGTCGACGCAATTGCGTCGTCAGACTCGCAATCGCAGCCTCATCCCCCATCTTTTTCTCTATTTTAATCGCCAACCACAGCACTTCTGCTGTTGTTACGTCCGCCTTCAAAACCCGTGAAATTTGAAAATGTGCTTTATCGTATTCTTTTTTATCGTAATAGACACGCGCCAGATTTGAACTAACCAGCAAATTGGCGGGGTCCATACGAAACGCCGAAGTCAGAAACTGCTCTGCGCCAACACGATCATTTACTTTCAAACTGCATATACCAGCGCTCGTCAGTGTCTTTACAGGATTTGTGTAAGTCGCATCCTTTAAAATCCGCTCAAAATGTGCCAACCCTTGCTTTTCACGGCCATTCTGACATAAAAACCAGGCATAGTTATTCAAAATATCCAGGTTTGCTGGCGCCAACCTCATCGCACGTTGAAAATTCTCTTCAGCCAGCTGTTTTTCGCCGGTATCCATGAAAATCAATGCGCGCAGACTATAGGCGTCAACCAAGTCAGGGATGATCGCCAAAGCTTGCCTGATTTCCTCTAACGCGACTTTATGCTGACCTTGCTGATAATAACCAACCGCCAGCTGCATACGTAAATTCGCCCGCTTTTGCGTCTCGACCTGCTCTATTTTTGCTGAGGGCTCATCCAGATCAACATCTGCTCGCCTACTGGCACAAGCCGCCAACACCAGACAAACACTGATCGCGCCTGCATATTGCGCAAACTTTAAAGCGGTCGAATTTTTCACTATTTGATCTCCACGATCTTGCCAAAATTTTCGCCAAACTTCTGCTGATATTCCGCCATCTTTTGCATACGTTCCTGCACCCGTGTGCGATCCTTAACCTCACCGGCCAACTGACCACATGCTGCATCAATATCGTCACCACGAGTTTTACGTATCGTCGTAACTATACCCGCATCCAGCAACACTTGTCCAAAAGCTTTCACTCTGACATTGTTTGAACGCTTTAAGCCCGACTCGGGAAATGGGTTAAATGGAATTAAATTGAACTTACACGGCACGTCCTTAACCAGTGCGATTAATTCGCGCGCGTGCTGATCGGTATCGTTCACACCATCCAACATGCAGTACTCAAAGGTAATAAAATCACGAGGTGCAAATTCGAGATAACGCTGGCACGCCGCCATCAAGTCGCGCAATGGATACTTTTTATTCAAAGGCACCAGCATATCGCGCAAGGCGTCATTTGATGCATGCAAAGACACGGCCAATGCTACCGGGCATTCCTGCGACAACTTGTCCATCATAGGCACGACGCCACTGGTCGAAAGTGTCACGCGCCGACGCGATAAGCCATACGCATTATCATCGAGCATTAAACGCAACGCGGTTACCGTGGGTTCAAAATTTAACAAGGGCTCACCCATGCCCATCATGACTACATTCGTAATCTGGCGCTCACCTTTAGGACCAGGCTCTATGCCCTTGGTCCGGCGCAATTCAAATTCAGCCATCCACAGCTGACCTATGATTTCTGCGACACTCAGATTACGATTAAAGCCTTGTTTACCAGTAGAACAAAAGCGGCAATTCACAGCACAACCTGCTTGCGTGGAAATACACAAGGTACCGCGATTTTCTTCGGGAATAAATACGGTTTCTACCGCATTACCCTGCCCTACGTCGATCAGCCATTTGCGCGTACCATCCGTGGAAATGTGATCACTGATCGCACCTGGCGCACGAATCTCAGCCCGCGTCGATAATTTTTCGCGCAGAGATTTAGCCAGATCTGACATTTGTTCAAACTGATCAGCGCCGAATTGGTGTATCCAGCGCTGTAATTGCTTGGCACGAAACGGCTTCTCACCCAACTCACCGCAATACGCCGTGAGTTGTGCGGGATCCATATCCAACAAATTGATGAGAGCCGTCATACGTGTACTACTTTCCGCATTTCAAATTCAGATTTGAAACACTTAAATCAAAAACCAAACAATTAAAATTAACGCGAATAAACGTTTAACGCTGGGAAGAAATAAGCGATTTCTACCGCTGCAGTTTCAGGAGCATCCGAACCATGCACTGCGTTAGCATCGATAGATTCAGCGAAATCAGCACGGATAGTGCCTTTTTCTGCTTTCTTAGGATCAGTTGCACCCATCAGGTCACGATTTTTCAAGATCGCGCCTTCACCTTCCAGAACTTGCACGAAAACTGGACCAGAGATCATGAAATCAACCAGATCTTTGAAGAAAGGACGCTCTTTGTGAACAGCATAGAAACCTTCAGCTTCAGCGCGCGACAATTGCGTCAAACGAGCAGCAACAACTTTTAAACCAGCTGTTTCAAAACGGCTAACGATTTGGCCGATTACGTTTTTTGCCACTGCGTCAGGTTTAATAATAGACAAGGTGCGTTCGATTGCCATCTAAAAACTCCAATAAAATGAAAGGGTTAAGACAAAACTTTAGAAATCATCTAACCTTTAATTGTAGCACGAATCGACCGCTTCGAGCAGAGTCTTGCAAATCAGTAATTTTCAATCCCGGCACCTGACAATTCGGTCGTCCCTTCACGATCGCTGCAGTGCTAAAAACTCAGGCATTCACAGACATCGCTTGCAGGTCAAGCAACTCCTCTTCTGTAAAGCCAGCCAGACGACGCGCAGGCAAATTAAAAGGCCCTCGCAATACGGGTGCAGCATACTGCAAAGTCAGTTCACGATAAGTGGGAATCGGCGATAGCTGCCGCTGTTGACATAAGTAATTAAACCAAAAATTACCCACAGCAACGTGCCCCACCTCGTCCCTGACTATAATTTCAAGGATAGGGATCACCTCTTTATCTCCGGCCTGCTTTAACTTGCTGATTAATGCAGGCGACGCATCCAAACCCTTGGCTTCCATCGTTCGCGGCACCAAAGCCAGACGCGCTAATAAATCCGCTCGTGTTTTATATGCCATTTCCCATAAGCTGTTGTGCGCATCGAAATCACCATACGCATAATTCATGGCGCACAAATGCTGATGCAATAAGCTAAAGTGATAAGCTTCTTCCTCGCAAACCCTGGCCCAATCGCGATAGAAACGTTCAGGCATTGCCGGGAAACGCCAGATAATATCTGCCGCCAGGTTAATCGCATTCATTTCTATGTGAGCTAAGGCGTGTATCATCGCAGCACGCCCCTCCGGACTGGTCATTTTCCGGCGTTGCACCAAGGCGGGCGCCACGAGCAGTGGGCGCGCTGGTCGCCCCGGGAAATCGAGCGCCACATCAAACTGACGCTGAGCATCCAGTTCTGTGATAGTCGCAAGACTTGCCGCCAATTCACACTTACGCAATGGCTCAGAACTCAATACGATCTCACGACAAATTTCTCTTAATTCACTACGCATATTAATTTTTTCAGTTTTTTTTCATACCAGTTGGTTTAGGCATGCTGCACAGCAGCGAATTTTCCGGCTTAGCGGTAAAATAGCGCACTAATCGACAATCGCACTCGCTGCCAGGCCACGTAATCATGCCAATTTACCAATTAGATAATTCCATTCCTCAAATTGCAGCTTCAGCCTACCTCAGCGACAGTGCCAATGTGATTGGCAAGGTTGAGATTGCCGAGGGATGCAGCATCTGGTTCAATGCCACGCTGAGAGGTGATAATGAGCTTATTGCAATAGGTAAAAATAGCAATATTCAAGAGGGCTGCATTTTACACACAGATCCCGGTTTTCCTTTGCAAGTTGGCGAAAATGTCACGGTAGGACATCAAGCCATGTTACACGGTTGCCTGATTGGTGATGGCAGCCTGATCGGCATACAGGCTGTTATTTTAAATGGTGCCAAAATTGGTAAGAATTGTCTGGTTGGCGCGGGTGCCTTGATAACTGAAGGCAAGGAATTCCCCGATAACAGTTTGATCTTAGGCAGTCCGGCAAAAGTTGCACGTAGCCTGACTGAGGATGACCTCGCAAGAATGCGTGCCAATGCACTCAACTATGCAAAACGCGGGCAGCACTTTAAAACCGCGCTTAAGCGCATAGATTAAGCCCTATACCCTTATACCTCCCTAATATTTAGTCATTGCAATGAGCGACACTCTACAAAAATTTTTATTTGAACATACAGCGGTGCGTGGCGAATTCGTTGAACTCCGCGATACCTGGCAACACGCTCAGGCGCGACAGAATTACCCTGCTGCCGTACAAAATCTGCTGGGCGAAATGATGGCCGCAGCAGCATTGTTATCTGCAAATTTGAAATTCAATGGCAGTCTGGTTATGCAAATACATGGCGACGGCCCGGTGAAATTATTAGTGGTTGAGTGCGATGCCGAATTGCGTATGCGCGCCACCGCTAAGTTACGTGAAGGCGCCAACATCGCCGAGCAAGCGAATTTGCACGAGCTGGTTCATGCGCATGGCCAGGGACGATTTGTTATCACGCTCGACCCCAAAGAAAAATTACCTGGCCAGCAAGCATATCAAGGCATCGTGCCACTGAATGGCGAAAGCATCGCCAGTGTTATCGAGAACTACATGTTACGCTCTGAGCAACTTGATACCTTAATCTGGCTCGCCGCTGATCAGCACGTGGCTCGCGGTATGCTTTTACAAAAACTGCCTGACCATGGTGGCACGATACAAGCGGCAAGTAACGCCGAAACGCAACAGGTCGATTGGGAGCATTTACAAGTATTGGGTAACACCTTAAAACGTGATGAATTACTCAGCGCTGACATCGCCACCCTACAACGGCGGCTATTTTGGGAGCAAGACCTACGCGTATTTGAGCCCCTGACACCAAGTTTTTATTGCAGTTGCAGCCGCGACAAAGTGGCCAATATGCTAACCATGCTCGGTCAGGATGAAATTGCGGCAGCATTAAGCGAACGCGAAACGATAGAAATACAATGCGATTTCTGTGGCAAAGACTATCGCTTCGATGCGGTAGATTGTGCCAGCTTGTTTTTGGATCAAACAAATACCGCGCAATCGGGCAATCAAACCCGGCATTAGAATCACTTAAGAGCGCCGCTGCGGAAATAGCGGCGCTCGCCATCCTGCCCCTCCCTCATTCAGCTTGCCAGTCAGACCACTCTTTTTGTCTACAGGGCAAATCAATTAAGCCATTGCACGCTTACAGTCATTTTGTCGCCACATTCAGTACCACTCTTGCGATGAAATCTGGACTTCAGGTCTGAATTACGAAACAATATCTTTACTTGCAACAATCTTTTGCGACCTATACTTGGTAACTGGTAAAGCAGTTTGTCTGACACCTCGTTAGGTAGACGTGCAAACTTTTTTACTGCGTTTTGCTTCATTTTTTGGGAAAGGTGCATCATGACTCAGCTTAAGTTCCCCCTCCGTGTCTTCGCTTTACTTCTATTTGCCAGTTTTTGCAGTGGTGCTGGTGCCGCCGAAAAAAGTAATGAAACGGAAGCCATCGAATTACTTCATAAGGCCATGGATTACATCAAGAAAAATGGCGTGGAAAAAATCGATTGTCGAATTCAACCGCCTTGACAGCCCATTTAATTCGAAAAGCGATATCAACCCCAAAGGTGATCTCTATCTGTACACAATCGACCCCAAAGGCTATCAGGCGGTACACGGAAAAAATCCTAAAATTGTCGGTAAAACCATGATAGATATGCGAGATTCAGATGGGGTCTATCTGATACGTGAAATGGCAACTCAGTGCTTTAGCAAAGGCGTGGCAAAAGTAGCTTATCGCTGGCCTAATCCTGTCACCAAGGAAATTGAGCCCAAGGTCGGTTATGTGGAACGCGTACCGGGTCAGGATTTTTGTCTGGGTACAGGATGGTATAAATAAGCCAAGGAAAGTTAAACGTCGCCCCCCCCATAATTCGGCTGGCGGCAACCTGAATTCCTCTGACTTAGCTCGAACTTACATTGTTTACTTGAATAGGGCTTGCATGGCCGTTAAATTGGTCAAAACACAGATTAGTGGCAAAATACTCATTGTCATGGCAGCAGTGTTTTGTCTGGCGATCGCCATGCAAACCTGGTGGACGATTACACAAGACCGGCAGGTCACGCTGGAATCAGAGTATGAAAACGGGCAAATCACCGTGCGCCTGTTGGAAGAAAATGCGCGTCAGACCTTGCGGGATGCCGAAGGTAATCTGGACACGGTTTTAAATACCATAAGGGTGACAGAAACCGAGCAAAACCTTAACGACGATACCATACGCTCGATTTTAACAAAAGCACAACCATTCAATCGCGTACTCAAAGCCCTGCAATACGTTAACCGGGATGGTCAAGCCTTTGTCAGCACCATCGATTACCCTGCTTATCAAGTCGATGCGGATGACCGCACTTACATTCCTTATTTGCTGGCGCATCCCGAAGTCAAACAAAGTGTTATCGGCACACCCTTTCAACGCTTTTATGACACCGAAGTTGTCGTACCCATCGCGCGCAATCTTTACAGCACCACCGGTAAGCACCTCGGGATAATCAGTACCGACATTGATTTATCTTACTTCAGCAAGGTCTATCAGCGCGTCGCAAAAGATAATCACGCCTTAGTGGCGATGTTAAACCAGGACGGCACGATTATCGTGCGCTTTCCAGTAGAACAAGGTGCCCCGGGGCGCAAAATTAATAAGGCAGGATTCATACAACAATTACCGCAGTTAAGTGACGAAGGCAAATTTGTTGATGATCGTTTCCTCGATGAGAGTCACTCTATACCCAGGCTATATACCTACAGAAAAATCCAGGCCTACCCTCTGGTTGCGGTTTTTTCGCGTAATCTTGACGACATTTTAAAAAACTGGCGCAAACGCAGTGCGGATCGTATCGTCATCGCGGCGGCGACGATCTTGTTGTTATGCATACTGACAATTTTGCTTTGGCAGCATATACATCGTCTCAACTTATCCGAATCATCCCTGCGAAATTCACAGGCCTCATTGCAAGCCAGCGAGAGTAAGTTTGTCACTTTATTTCAGCTCTCGCCTGTACCGCTGGCCTTGATACGCTTAAGCGATGATAAATTACTCGAAGTGAATCAAGCCTTACTAGATCAATCCGGTTACCAGGCCGAGGAATTATTAGGTAAAGCCATACCAGAATTGAACTTTTGGGCTGAACCTCATTTGCGACAGCATTATCTGCAAACGCTACAACAACAAGGCTATGTTGATCGCTACGAAATGCGCTTTCGCTATAAATCAGGCAAAGTCGCGGTTTGCCTGATTTCATCGCGTTTATTTAGTAGTAACGGTGATCAGTTCTTAATTTTCACGCCCATCGATATCACCCAGATACGCGAATTTGAAACGCAAATTCGCACCTTGAATACCGAATTAGAAGAGCGTGTGCGCCAGCGCACCTTAAGCCTGGAAGAAACCAATCATGAGTTAGCCACCGCCTTGTCGAATTTAACCACCATGCAGAGTGAATTAATCCGCTCTGAAAAATTGGCCGCGCTCGGTGCATTGGTCGCTGGGGTTGCGCACGAATTGAACACCCCGATTGGCAATAGCGTCACAGTTGCCTCGACAATTTTTGAACATGCCGCTGAGCTGAACCAGGAATTGCATCAGGAAAAAGCCCGCCGTTCAGTCATCTTGCAGATCAGTGGAGAAATCCGGCGCGGCAGTGAAATTCTCTTAACCAATCTGGAACGGGCCGCGCAATTAATCTTCAGTTTCAAACAAGTCGCGGTGGATCAATCCAGCAATCATCGGCGCCTTTTCAATCTGAGTACCACCATCAATGAAATTCTGACGACGCTGGAACCCATGTACCGACGCACCCAGCATCAGATTTTGCTGGAACTAGATAACCGTATCGAACTCGATAGTTATCCAGGCGCTTTGGCGCAAATCTTTACCAACCTGGTCAACAATGCCTTAATCCATGCCTTCGAACACATGCCAGAAGGTACGATACGTATTACGAGTCGCCAACTCGATATGCAATTTATTGAAATTCAATTTATTGACAATGGTTGCGGCATCCCTGAAGCCAATTTAAGCAAAATATTTGATCCCTTTTTCACCACAAAGCTTGGTAGTGGTGGCTCAGGATTAGGTATGCACATACTCTACAATCTGGTCAACGAGGTTTTGGGTGGCAAAGTGGTGGTCAAAAGCAAAGTAGGCGAAGGCACCAGCATTACCATGACCCTGCCACGCCAGGCTCCACAAAAAACCACCTGATACCAGCCACAAAGCCCGGCTCGCTCTATTCCTTATTGCCAGCGTTGCAAATTCACACCCAGATTTTTCGCTTCGTCACTCAAGAACACGTCATCATCTTCGCGCATTATCGTCAAATTCATCTTACGCTGACACAGCGCGGGCAAGCTTTCACTGTGTGCCTGGGCAATATGCCAGACCTGTAATTGCTTAAATTTCTTTACTTGAGGCGCAACACTCTGCCACCACATCTCACTGGTTTTACCAAAGGCATAGATCACCACCTGACTGGCTTGGGCGCAAGCTTTTTGAATTAGTTTAAATTCCGGTAATCCAACTTGTAACCAGAGCTGGATACGGCCATCGGGCAAGCATAACCAAAAGTCGGGCTTATCGGGGTCACACAATTCGCTGGCGAATTTCAAATCCTCGTCGGCATGCAAGGCATACGCCAGCGTGCGCACCATTAAGCGTTCCTCGGTTTCAGAGGCATGACGTGGCAATAATAAGCGTTGCTCGGCATAGTAATTACGCTGCATATCGCTAATTTGCAGCGTCGCCTGATACAAAATAGATGCCTGCGCCATTATTTGAACACCACCGTTTTATGACCATTCAATAAAATACGGTGCTCGACAAACCATTTCACTGCCCGCGCTAACACCACACATTCGACATCGCGGCCAATCGCAGTTAAAGCTTCTGGCTCCATCGCATGATCGACGCGTTCCACATCTTGTTCAATAATCGGCCCTTCATCTAAATCTGAGGTAACAAAGTGCGCAGTCGCACCGATCAATTTTACGCCGCGTTCATGCGCCTGGTAATAAGGCTTAGCCCCTTTAAAACTCGGTAAGAAAGAATGGTGAATATTGATTGCTTTACCGCGCAAAGCCTGGCACATCTGGGTCGATAAAATTTGCATATAGCGCGCCAACACCACCAATTCGATATCGTGCTCAGCCACCACATCGAGTACTTTGGCTTCTTGCGCCGCTTTGGCTTCGGCATCGCTGCCATTGGCTAAGGGGAAGTGATAAAACGGGATATTGTAGCTGGCAGCGAGTTGATAAAAATCGCGATGATTCGACACGATGGCTTTGATTTCGACTGGTAACAAGCCACTTTTATAGCGGAATAATAAATCGTTTAAGCAATGACCGATTTTTGACACCATTAACATCACACGTGGTTTGTGATGCGCGTCATGCATTTGCCAGGTCATTTGCAATCCCGCCGCGAGCTCGGCGAACTCTTCGCGCAACTGTGCGATAGTGACGCGTTCCTCATCGGGCGAGAAATGCACACGCATGAAAAACGTCGCCGATTGCGCATCACCAAATTGCGCCGAATCGAGAATATTACAAAGGTGACCTGCTAAAAATCCCGAAACCTGATGCACGATGCCGCGTTGATCAGGACAGGATAAGGTGAGAATAAATTCGGGTTTCAGCGACATAGGCAAAAAAAATTGAAAAACAAAAATAATATTCGGAATTGCTTTAAATAACCACTGCAAAATGAAGAATAATTGCCACTGTGATTAAGCTGACAAATAAATTTGAGCCAGACTAACTTAAACGCCCTCGTTGCGACAGCATAGCCTGCAAGTCCACGTCTGATTTGCGTAAACTCTATGTATTTTAAGAAACATTTAGCTTCCTAAGTGAAGCGCCCAGTGATAAAGTAAAGCGACACGGCCTTCATAGCCTGTAGCCAAGGAGACGATTATGCAAAATGCTTTAGAACTCGCCGCTGCACTCGGCGAAGAATTAAAACAACGCCGTTTATTTCTCGCTGTGGCCGAATCCTGCACCGGCGGCGGTGTGATGCAAGCGATTACCGAAATCGCTGGTTCATCGGAGTGGTTTGATTGTGGTTTTGTGACTTACTCGAATTCATCGAAAACTGAATTATTGAATATCCCCGCCGCAGAAATCGCCCAGCATGGCGCCGTCAGCGAAGAAATCGCCGCCGCCATGGTGCGCGGCGCACTGGCTAATTCCGATGCCGATATCGCGCTCTCTACCACCGGCATCGCGGGCCCAACTGGCGCCGTACCGGGCAAACCGATAGGCACGATTTGCTTTGGCTGGAGTGTCAATGGCATGACGTGCACTGAACGCCTGGTGTTTAGCGGCGACCGTAGCCAGGTACGTGCGCAAACTGTGGTGCATGCGCTGGATAAATTACTTAAATTACTCAAGGCGCAGAGCTAAGTACATGCCACGGCGATATAGCAACAAGCCAAACAAAGAGTCACAGGGCACTTCTAAAAACCACCTAAAAACCGCAAAAAACTGAAAGCTCAGAGTTT
>JAYSEN010000001.1:0-448127 GCA_041913845.1 Undibacterium sp. | reverse complement strand
GGTTAATAGCTTAAAATAAATGAGCTATCGGTAAAAGTAATAATACAAGGTACGAAAGAGCGTAGCGAATTCGTACGATTTCGTTACACAATAACGTAATTCAGGGCCGTAGATACTGTTATCCAAGTCAAGCAGCGTGAAGGCTTTTATCAAAGATTTTTCCTGATCGAAGGACGCCAAAAGCGACATGAATTAGTTTTCGCATCATTGCTCCAATGATTAACATGTTTGACTTGCCCGAGGCGCGTAGCCTTGAGTAAAAAGCTTTTCCCCAGGTGGTTTTGTACAAGGTGACCATGGCGGGCATGAAAAGGGCTTTTCGGATAAACGTGTGCCCAATTTTGGACATGCGCTGTTTTCCGTTAACGCTCGTTCCTGACTGATGATGTCGTGGATCAAGTCCAGCAAATGCAACCGCCTTACGTGCATTTTCGAATCGTTCTACGTTGGCATAGAACGATAACAGCCCGTAGATACGATAGAGCGCAGCGAATCCATACCCATTCCCCCAAAAGCCCCAACCTCATCAAAATCATAAAGCCAAACTCTGCATAATCTTCGCATACAAAATCACGATGAGGTGCAAGATAAAATCCTCATGGCGGAACTCTCAACATCTACCGAATCGCCAATAACAGCCCCACAAAATCCACTATCTCAACGATACGCTCTTTAAGCCTTAATCGGGAATATCATGCCTACGATTTCGCTGCGCTCTATCGTAGCTACGCGCTCTGACTCATCATAAAATTCGCCAAAGCAATTCTCTGCATAATCTTAGCATTCAAAATCACGATGACGTACTGAACAAGAACTGCATGACACAACTCTCAACATCTACCGAATCGCCAATAACAGCCACACGAAATCAACAATCTCAACAATACGCTCGTTAAGCGATAATCAGGAATATCATCCCTACGATTTCGCTACGCTCTATCGTAGCTACGCGCCTAACTTGGTAACGGCCATATCAACTGATGCGTCCCATCGTTCTCTGCGATCTCGCTTTGTGTTATCGTGCCGCGTCTGAATACGATTGCTTGTCTATGTCTGCTCTGGAAAAATTTGCGCTACGCATGACTGTCTGGATTGCGGCGCTGGGGGCCTTGATACACCTTGCGGCGATTATTGGTGGGCCCGCCTGGTTCCGCTTCTTTGGTGCGCCGCCGTTTATCGTGGCATCGGCTGAACAAGCCACCTGGCTGGCACCAGTTGCTTCCTTGATTATTGCGGCTTTAATGGCGACTTGTGCCTGGTATGCGGCGGCAGTGTTGGGCTGGCTGCCCAGGCCGTTTTTGCATAAAACTGGCTTGGCGGTGATGGCGGTGATTTGCATTGCGCGTGCCTTGCTCTTGCCGATACTGGCCTGGCGTTTACCTGGTTTATGGACCGCCTTTGAAATCATCGCCGCATTGGTTTGGTTATTGGCTGGCGTGGGTTTTGCATTCGGCTTACGCGCTTTATGGCGTAAGCCCGCTAGCAACTGAGCTTCGCTGCAAAAGAAAAAAACTGCCTGATTATCGCTGACGGCGATGCTGGCAAACGTAACGTTCAAAAACATGAGTGCGAAAGTCAGGCTAAGCTAGACTTATTTTTAGTTCGAAAAAAGTCTCACTTAATTGATGAAGCTAAGCTGGTCGAAACGCTGCAGGATTGGGGCAAAAAATTCGGCTATGCCAGCGAGCATGTCCGCATTATTGTGCGGCCATAAAATCGTGCTGGGTGTAGGCAATATTAAGATTTGAAGGGAGTTACTAGTGCCATCAAAAACAATTGCTGCATCATCCGCCAGCGTCGCAAACGCTGGGCTGCTGTATCCTCTGCACAGGCTTCGCACTGGCAATGTCACTAGTAAGGCCTTGGCCTCGCTACTATTGACGGTAGTGGCAACTGCCTGCGCGCACAACCATGATGCAGCGGCGCAGCTTACTTCTGAGACGCCCTCTTCTTCCACCTCTCATGCCAACAAGCCGCTTATGGAAAACACACAGAACAACACGACGCCTGCCGCTCCCCGGATGACTGCTGAAGAAATCAGCCATCGCATGCTTGATCTGATCGGCAATCTCAAAACAGCTGACGATATTTCTTTCAAAAACCTGGAAGCGGCCTTCGGCCTCAAGGTTTACCGGGATGAAAAAAATGCCAATGAATATGGGACAGGTGCCAAAATTACCGATACTTGGTTCTTTAACCTTACGGTTATCTTGGGTGTTAAAGAAGGCGAACGAAGCCGCCTGCTCTTCTCGTTCGATGACCAAACTCACAGCTCCGCCAGTATGACGGAAATCTGCCAAGTCGATTTTGATGCCTATTTAAAACGCCTGACGGAACTCGGCTTTCAAGCTGAACCTTACCATGGCGAACACAACCGACTCATTTACTGGTATTTCACACGTGGTAATGTCTCGCTGCATATTTACATTCGCGGGGAAAACGGAGAAAAGCCGACACACCATTGCGTCTCTATGATAAACATCCAAATTTAAGAGCGACGCCCCATGCCTTTACCAGACAACAAACCAAAGGCCGCGCCGCTGACTCCTGAAGAAAAGCTAGCAAACACAATAGCGCGCAGCGAGATTCTACGACTTGATTAGCCAATTGCGAAACTCCGCATTTAAAAAGTAGGCGTGCACGCCCTAACGACTTATACGTTGTAAGCGATTAAAAAAAACAAGATATGACATCAGTAACTTCCAACAAACACCTGGCTGGTCTGGATCACTTACGTAGCCTGGCCATTATGATGGTATTTGCTTTTCATTTCGGCAGAATTTTCCCTCACCCGGATTGGCTGAAGCAAATCAGCAATTTCGGTTGGACTGGGGTGGATTTATTTTTTGTTTTAAGTGGTTACTTGATTTCGTCGCAGCTGTTTGCAAACATCGCAGCGCATGGAGGCTTTTCATTCCAAGCATTCTTTGTGAAGCGATTTTTCAGAATTGTTCCACCCTATCTGTTAGTCGTCGCGATTTACTTTTTGTTTCCCTACGCAAGAGAAAAAGATGGGCTTGCACCGCTTTGGAAATTTCTGAGCTTTACGCAAAACTTCAATCTTAATTTGCAAACTCAAAGCGGCTTTTCACATGCCTGGTCTTTGTGCGTGGAAGAACAATTTTATCTCTTACTGCCTTTGCTACTGAGTGGGCTGCTGTATTTTAGAATGCTAAAGCATGGCTATTGGTTACTCCTGACATTATTTTTAGGCGGATTTTTTATTCGCTTGTATTCGTATCAAAGCATGATAATGCCGAACATCGGGCAAGACGATGTCTGGTTTTTATGGTACCAATGGATTTATTACCCCAGCTATTGCCGACTTGATGGGCTATTAACAGGCATCGCCATCGCCGCCCTACTGCATTACCAACCTGGCTTTGGTCTTAAAATTTCCCAGCATGGCAATTTGCTGATTTTTCTGAGTTTGTTGATCTTAATAAGTGCGTCTTTTTTATGCACGAATCAAAAGAGCCTTGCCGCCTCGGCATTCGGCTTCCCACTCATTAGTGTGGGTTATGGTGTGTTGGTGTTAGCAGCGCTAACACCGAGTAGCGTGCTGTTTAAACGCGAATTCAAAATTTCGCGTTACCTTGCAGCGCTGTCTTACCCGGTGTATCTGGTACATAAATTCGTCATCCATATCACACAAGATCAATTCTCAAAATTCAATCTTGAGAAAGACAGCACGACCATGTTTTTGCTCTGCGTACTCAGCACCCTATGCGCGGCAACGATGATGCATTTTCTGGTAGAAAAACCTTTTCTTAAACTTAGAACTCGGCTCTGTAAATGATCGTCATCTACGTCTTACATCATACTGGTTATCTCATCAGAATCGCTACGTCAATACGATAGATGACTTCCGCGTCCAACTTCGCGCTCAAATGTTGGATCAGCCTCATGGAATGCCCGTTTTAAGCGCACTCAGTCCTACTATGGCAAGATCCGTTAATTCACCAAAATCAGCGATTTGCGCATTGAACTATAGTCGAGGCTCAATGCGGGAAGTATCCAGAACGTCCGACCCACATAGAGTCATCCTCGTCGTATAAGGCAAGGACCGTTAGAAATGGCGTTCAGTCTATTCCTATGGGCTGACTCTTAGTTGTTTAGGGTTTTTCAGCTTTACTGGATCGCAATAATTTTTTCATTTTTTCTGGCCAATTTTGATCCGCCAATTTAATTTTACCAGGCATATCACGTTCAAATAACCAGTGTGCAAAACGATTGGTGTTCAAATACAGCTTGTTATCTTCAATTCGCCAATAATGTGGATCGCCTGAGGCATAAACATCATTTGCCATACCAAAAGCGCAATGTCCGCCATACTGTGGCGCATATTTTTCTGGAGCGGCGATAAATAACTCACGATTTTCTGGAGTCGAAAAATACCAACTGGCTCCCTGCCATTCGTAAGACAAGTCAGGACGACCTTGTATCGGCTTTTTTTCTGTAAAATAAGCAACGCTATCGTAACCCTCAATGGCCGGCCCCTGGCTGGCTCCGTAAATCGGTGATTGAGCATAGGCAGGCTGCTGTAAAGAGAAAAACGCTAGCCATAGCATCGTGACGAGTTGAAATAGCTTTCTGCAAGCCTGGTTCATATTTCCTCCAAAAAGTAAGTTAATGCAGTTGTCGACGGTAACCCAGAATCGCGAACCCCAATGTAGTGATGGCAAAAAGAACGATGGGAAGACTCAGTTCAATCAGCATCATCGCATCGGCCTGACGAAACAAATCAGCGCGTTGTACTCGTAAAAAATGCGTTAATGGCAAAACCTCACCTAAGGTTTTGGCCCAGCCTGGCATGGCATGAAACGGGAACATGAATCCCGATAATAAAATGGATGGTAAATAGAAAAAGATCCCTAATTGCATCGCTTGCATTTGCGTTTTCGCCAATAGCGAAAGACAGGCACCTAAACCCAGTTGACCGAGAATAAAAAATATAACGGCAAACCACTGCGCGGAGCTGGCCCAAGGCGTTGCAAAGAATTGATGTGAGACTAGCTGCAGCAGCAAAGACAAAATGATACCTATCATGGCATAAGGAATGAGCTTACCAAAAACGATAAGACTGGCATTTACTGGCGTACTCATCAAACTTACCCAAGTTCCCCGCTCACCTTCACGCACCAACGAGAACGCGGCCATCAGGGTCAAGGTCAGGGTTAAGATTACCCCTGTCAAGGCCGGCACCAGATAAGCACCACTACTGCGAACAGCAGGGAACGCTGCGACACTATGCAATTCGATAGCTCCCGCCTCAGTGTGTAAGCTCATGTGCTTATCGATGGCTGGCGAAATTTGGTCGAGCAATCTGCTACTTACTTGCTTATCAGCTTTATTACCGCTGTCTGACCTGCTCAGTGCCGTCTGCAAAACGGCAGTCAATTGCATCGCCGTCATCGCGACATAGGGATCAGAGCCATCAAAACGTATGGTAACCGGCAAGGCTAGGTTACGATGCAAGTAATACTCGGGCGTTTCTGGAAATTCGAAAACAAATCTCACCTTACCCGATTGCAAATCACGTAGGGCATCATGTTGCTTAACGGCTTTCGGTTCCAGGGCAACCCATCCGGTTTGATTCAGTGCTTGAATAAAAAATGTCTGGATTTCTCTGTCATTTTCGGACGGGTTTTGTCGCACCTCGGGCGACGAGCTGAACCAGGCAGCGGGCCAGCGTTTGGGACTCAGGTCGATGGCAAAACCAAATAACAAAATCTGTGCAAGTGGTACGCTGATCAGTAAGATCGCCGTGAGCCTGTCACGACTAAGTTGCATGCATTCCTTGCTGGCCATCCCCAGCAACCTGAACCAGCATAAAGTTAAGTGCTGTATCGACTTCATGGCTAACCCCGGTTTGCGCAAAACAGCGGCACGGAACTGCGGTCAGCGAGCAAAAGCACGGCACGCAAACCATCGGTCAATTCGGGGGAAGTCCAAGACCTCGCGATTTGATTGGCATTAGCCCAGCTTTCTATAATTTGCTGGTCGTCACCACTCAGCCGACTAAATACCAGTCGCGTCGTGTTAGCGGCATAACTTGAAAAAACAAGGGTCAGTGGCTGCCCCAAACAATCTCTGAGTTCTTGCAACTGCGCTGGTTTACATAAGCATGAGAAAGTGACGACGCTAAGCTCAAAATTGCTGGTCAAAGCATCTGGCATCCCGTTGTATTCGATACGGCCACGATTCAAGTGTATCAAGCGGTCTGCCTGGCTCGCTTCTTGCGGATCATGCGAACTGATAATAATGCCGACGCCATTTTGTCGCTCTTTATCTATTTGTGCCCAGATACGTGCTTTTGCCTCGAGGTCTACACCCGCGGTGGGTTCGTCTAAGAGTAAAAGTTTAGGCCTGGCTAACAAGGTGGCGGCAAAAGCTAATTGTTGTCGCCAACCGCCGGATAACTGCGCGACACGTTGTCTGAGTATGGGTGTGAGTCCAAAATCGTCACTGACTTTGAGGCAATAGGCTTGGGCCTGGGGAATACCCAGCATGGTGGCACGAAATTGCAGATTTTCCAGGGCGCTCAGTTCTTCATACAAGCCGCCCTGTTGCGGCATATAGCCGAGCTGACAACGATCTAGCGCGGTTCTCGGAGTCAATGGCTGACTCAACACCTGCCCCTGTCCCAGAACTGTCGCCTTGGTTTGTAAACCAGCCAGCAATTTTAAAAGACTAGATTTTCCCGCGCCATTGGCGCCATACAATAAACTGACCCCTGCAGCCGAACTGAAATTTAAATTGTGCAATATTGGTTTTTTACCGTGATACAAACTGACATCACGTAACTCGACGAGTGATTTACTGTTCAAGTACAAAACCTCCGTAAGAGTACTGGGTTGCTTCTGCGCCTAAAAACACACTAAAGTGTTTCTTTTGCGCTGACCTCGTTGTATCTCGATCATGCACAGCATGAGAGCCTAGCCTGTGATCGAGTGCCGCCCAAATGCTGGCACTGCCCAAGTTGCCGACTTGCTTTGCATGCTGTGAAATTCTGTCGACCGGAATTCCCCAATACCCGGCCAACCAAGGTGCAATTGCGCCGCTAGCCTGGTGTGGCACAATAAAATCAGCCTGTTCAAGCTCGAAACCAGATTCCGATAAAACGGTGCGTCCAGCATCAAGTAAAGCAGCACCGTGTTGTGCAACCGCGCTGAAATCGTGTGCAAATAAAAGCGTGCCCGGGGGCGGAGTCGGGCTATCCGAACCGTAAGGCAGCTTCAGACTGGCTGAGGGCGCATTTTGATATTGACCAAAATAGGCATGGCTAATCCGTGCAGCCGAAGCGGCATTGTCGCTGTCGTCAGGCCCGATGATGACCGCCGCAGCACCGTCACCCATTTGTAAGAAATTAACCCATTGACTTGGATCGCGCTGTAACACATAGGGGTCAAAAAAGACTGAGCCAGTTTCAACGCCAACGATGGCGACTGGTGCTGAACCTGGTTGTGCTGTCAGCGCAAAGGCAAATTGCAAAGCATTTGCAAACCCGGTACAAGCTTGACGTAATTCTGCATGCGGCCCAGGATAACCAAGCAAACGGGCGATTTCTGCTGAGCCACTCGGCAGCATTTGCGCCGGTGTCGCTGTATGGCTGATGATATAAGCCAGATCAGACACCGCCAGTTGTGCAGAGCTCAATGCCGCAGAGATCGCATGAGCAGCCAATGCCGGGTTCCGCGCTCCTGCTCTGGGGGACTCTTGCGCAGCAACAAAGTCACGGCATAAATGTCGGTACTCTACCGCTAATCGAGCGCCTATCACTCTGGCTTTGCGTCGCAGTGGAATAGATAAATTGTCTTCAATACGCTGGCATAGCGAGTCTGTGCTAACTGGCTCACCTGGTAAGGCCGCGCCATGTCCAAGCAGCTGGCGACGGGTTTTCTGCACGACAGGCTGCCCCAGCAGCGGATTACTTTTTATCATAGATATCCAGGAGATTCTTTTGTCGTCGCGTCGTCCCTAGTGTTGCCATTTGAAGCGACGGTCAGGCTGGTTGAACTTAATCGACCCAGGTTGTCTTTAATCGGTAAAAGCAATCGCGCTAAGCGTTGCTCAATATCGCTATCGATTTGTTTTTGTACCAGACTACTCAAACCCAACTCACTTGCCATTTGCCGCGCTACTTTGACGTGTCTGGCTTCGTCACGCACTATCCGTCTGAGCAGTTCCGCGATCTCCTGCACCTTGTATAAGCAAGCCTGTGGCTGCAACAATCGGGTAAGCAAACGACAAACACTAAGATCCAGTGCGGCAACCTGAGCAAAATGCCGGGCCGGATCTCTGGTTAATAATCGCTTGAAAAAGTCAGTCATCGCTTCGGCGGGTAAAACGATGTCAGGCAGAGGAAGTTTTCGCTTTAACTGGTCTAAATAATGTGCGTGACGTAGTTCATCTTTCGCAATGAGCTGCATTTCTTCAAGATCCGCCGCCCTGATGTGCTTCAAGAGGCTATAACTAAAGGCATGCACTGCCGACTCTTCACCACAGGCCAAAAATGGCAAACAATTCGCCAGATCTTGTGCCACTTGCTGAGGAAGCGCTGCGCAATCGCTATCCAGCGCGCCCTCATCAAGCAGGCTTAACCCAGACCATAGCGATTCTCGTTCGCTCAGTGTATGCAGTGGAAAGCATTGATAAGCCAAGGAAAAATTCGCCGTGACTGTCGAATAAGAGGTTGCATCAATTATCATAAATTCTTGATCTGAATGCGCTCTATTGAGCCTGAAGCGAATTGGTCGTTCAGCCCGCTTAAATCCTTACACAAATAAAAAAAATTATGCAAAATTGTGCCAAATCGAGCTGACATTAAGGACGCGAGCTAAGCCTAGAGAGCAAAACCGGGAAAGCATTCACGTTTGTACCAGTAGTGGCAGATAGCGCGTCATGCACCAGCCCCTCCTTTGCAATGTCGCCTGATGCATCAGACCCGCGACAAATTCGTTGAATACTAGCGCCCACTTTTTACTTGCAGGACACATTTGAATTTCAAACCGCAATACGATGGTGGGCTAAGCCAGCACAACCACTGTGCCGATTTCCCTCACTTTTGTTTGCCAATTCCCACCAAAGCAACTGGTCTGGCTACTTTAAAATAACTGGCAAATTACAGTAAGGAGATAGTTTTGCGCCCGTTTGATTTTTCTTCCACCAGGCTAGTCATGCAAACCAGACCGCGATTAACTACGCCATCCCGTCACCGTCCAGCGCGATCTGCATATCGCTCTGCAACCGTCGTCACGGTTAGCCTGGTGTTGGCAACGGGCGTTATTCCTGGCATGAGTTACGCCCAAACTTTAAGCCCGCAACAGCTGCAACTGGCGCAGCAAGTCAGTGCTGAACAAATCGATAAGCTGGTGTTTCGTAGTCATATTCAGCCGACCTGGCTGGGTGCGGATGGACGCTATTTTTGGTATTACCGTGATGATGCCAAGGCGGCTTCGTATATCCTGGTGGATACGCAAACCCGGCAAAAGCAGCGTTTGTTTGATCCTCAATTATTGGCCACGGCTTTGCAAAAAGCTAGCGGTAAGCCTGTCGATGCGCAGCAGTTAAAACTGGCCGGCTTGCGGGTAGTGAAAGAGCGCACGCAGTTGGAATTTAATTTTGAGGGTAAAGCCTGGCAGTATGAAATCGCCAGCCAGAATTTAAGGCTGCGTGAAGTCAAGCCCAGCCCCAAAAATAGCCGCGAAGTGATCTCGCCTGATGCTCAGTGGCTAGTCAGTATGCGCAACTACAATGTGTATTTAAAGAACTTGCAAACGGGTGTAGAACAACAACTAACTAGCGATGGCACAGCCTTGCAACCCTATGCGCAAGCGATTATGAATCCGAATTTGCTAATACAGGGTAAACATCAGAGTGCTGATGAAATCGCGGATTTCGTCTGGTCGCCCGATTCGAAAAAATTTGCGACGATACGGCTGGATTTACGCCAGGCGGCAACGCTGACGCTGGTACAAGCCGCGCCTGCCGATGGCAGCAAACGTGCGCGTGCCTACACTTACCCGTATGCCTTGACTGGTGATAGCGCCACCGCCACAGCGAACCTGATGATTTATGAGCTCGCGCAAGCGCGCTTCACGGCGGCGCAAATGCCAGCGCAAGCTGTGCTGTATTATGGCAGCCCGAATTTTCAATGGGATAGCGGCAGTCAGTTCGTCTATAGCTTGCAGCCCGAGCGCAATTATCAAGCTCTGCACTGGTATAAGGTGAACGCCAGCGATGGCGAGGCCAAGCCCTTGATTAGCGAAACCACCGCACCGTTTGCCGATTACTATGGTCATCGCTATGAATACGACGGTAAGCGCAAGCAGGTTTACTGGAGCAGCGACGTCACCGGCTGGAAGCATTTTTATCGCTACGATGCCGAGACTGGGCAATTACTCAATCCACTGACGCAAGGCAATTGGCGTGTCGGTGAAATCTTATTCGTCGATAGCGAGAAACAACAAGTCGTTGTCGAAGGCTATGGCCGCGAAGCCGGGCGCGATCCGTATTTGCGCCATATTTACCGTATCAGCAGCGATGGCAAGCAGTTGCAATTACTGACGCCCGAAGCCTTGAATCACGATATCAGTCTGGCGGCGAATGGCCGCTATCTGGTCGATAATATGTCGAGCGCGAATCAGCCCACGCAAACTGTATTAC
The DNA here is from genome assembly GCA_041913845.1 of Undibacterium sp. GTDB lineage: Bacteria > Pseudomonadota > Gammaproteobacteria > Burkholderiales > Burkholderiaceae_D > Undibacterium. The sequence continues at coordinate 437,459 of JAYSEN010000001.1, read as the reverse complement.
GTGATGGTCAGACTGGCGAGATTCTTATGCAGCTCGAAAGCGCTGATGCCAGCGCCCTCACAGCGCTGGGCTGGCGTGCGCCTGAGCCATTTAAAACCATCGCCAGCGATGGTAAGACTGAACTGTATGGTTTGCTGTATCACCCGTTTCAAACTCGGGCAGGTGTTGGCAAAGCGCGCGCAGCTAAGCCTGCGCCAGCCGCTTACCCGATGCTGGAACATATCTACACCGGGCCGCATACCAGCTATGTACCCAAGTCTTTCCATCGGGCCTTGCGCTCTACCCTGCTGCCCTTCACTGCACTCAACATCGCGGGGGTGTATATCGATGCGCCTGGCACCAGTCGCCGCAGCCGCGAGTTTTTAAACACGGCCTATAAAAATCTTGGTGACAATGGTTATGCTGAGCACGAAGCAGTGCTGCGTGAGCTGGCTAAGCGTTACCCGCAGTATGATAGTCAGCGGGTTGGCATCTTTGGTTTTTCGGCGGGCGGTTACGACACCGTCAGGGCGATGCTGACGCGGCCGGATTTTTACAAGGTGGGTTGGGCAGCCTCGGGCAATCACGATCACCGTGCCGATAAAGCAGTCTGGAACGAGCAATGGATGGGCTATCCTTCCAGCGAACTGTATCAGCAAGCCTCTAACCTGACGCTGGCCAGGCAACTCAAGGGCAAGCTGATGATAGCGCATGGCGAACTCGACACCAATGTTCATCCTATGGCGAGCATGCAGCTAGCCGATGCCCTGATCAAGGCGAATAAGGATTTTGACTTGCTCTGGATGCCGAATGCCGATCACTACCTCGACGACAATCCTTACTACAATCGGCGTCGTTGGGAATTTTTTTATCGGCATTTGCAGAGCAAAACCAGCGCCACACGACCTTAAAACTATCGCGGCGATGCGCTATGCAACGCAAGTCCTGGCACTGCCAGCGCCTTAGATCGCATTAGATCGCCTTAATTGGCCCACTTTATTAGTGGGCCTTTTTTTGATGCTGAGGTTTGCACTTTGCTTTACACTTGCTTCAGTCTGCAACTTTAAGCCTTGCATATGCCCTTAGTCATACGACAGCGTCCAGCCAGCCTGGAAGAACAACAACTCATCAAAAATTTACGCCTGCAAGTTCCCGGAAAGCCAGGGCAAATCCGCGCATTCCTGGAAAACACCGTCGTGACCTGGGCTGTAACTATGCTAGCGATTATTTTGCTGTGGGCCGGACTCTGTTGGTGTTTGCGCAAACTGTTTGGCCTGGCGCTGGATTTACGCAGCCCCGTTAGTTTGTGGCTGATAGCTTTAGCGACACCGACCTGCGCGCTGTTCGCTGCCTGGCATAGCTGGCGCTGGAGTCGTCAGCAAGCCAAGCAGCGACAGGCTTATGCCAACGATCTGGACAGTGCCATACTACAAGAAGAACACTACACCCTGTCTGCAGCAAAACGCTTTCAAGAACCTGAGCATGGCGGTTTGCTGTACTGCTTGCTCACCGATGAAAAGCGAGTCTTGGTACTGTATGATTACGCAAGCCAAAACCTCAGCCTGCAAGAGAAAAATCCGCTGGACAGTGATTTTTTACCCAAGACCGCCTTGCGCATGCTGCGCTTACCGCAAACTGGTGTGGTGATCGCCCGTGAATTTAGCGGCGAGCCGCTGCCCCTGAGCGCAACTTTTGAATTAGACCTTGATCCCGAAGACTGGCCCGAAGAAGATGCATATTGCCAACTCGACTTTGCAAAACTCGAATTCACCCTGGGCAACAAGCCTATAAGTGAGCCTGCCTGCTAATCACTGCGTAGTGCTTGCCTCCTATTGGTCACGCCATACAACTATCCAAGCTTTAGCCCGCCCGGCTCAGGTCGGGCTTATGTCGGCGACCTGACAAATCATCTGTTTCAATTTTCCCACGCGCTAAGCATGTCGCTCAAAACTTCTGCCGCAGAATTTTAAAATTTCATCATCATTTCAAAATGAGCAACCTATACTGGATGAAGTTTTATTTAAATTACAAGCCCAGCAGTCTGACGAAAAACAGGAGTGAACATGAAACTGAGCGCACTGAAATTCAAGAAACGCTACGTTGTGTATTTAGTCTGTGCCGTATTCGTATTGCCACCGCTGGTGATTGCTTTAAGTCAGCGCTGGCAAGCCTCTGACAATGATGCGGAGCGCGGTGCACAAGTCGTCAAGAACGAGATATTTGGCGAGAGCGTCAATAAAATTGTCTACCTCGAGCAAAACTGGAAGCCTGCGCAAAGTCTGTGGTTTTACAACACCACTCAGGGTTCTGATTTAATTCCCTATGACTTCTTTTTGGTATTGGAACAAGCGGGTAAGCGCGAACTTTTTCGCAGCGATGAAAATATCAATCACTATCGCTATCTGCCACAAAAGAAGACCTCGAGTAATCCCGATGCCTTGCCGGTTGGCTTTGTCAAAGACAGTTACCGTGGCAAAGACTACATGGGCTTCACCTGCGCTGCTTGCCATACCGCCCAAATCAATTACAAAGGCACGGGCATACGCATAGATGGCGGGCCAGCGGCAGCGGATATGGTGGGATTTTTACAGGGCTTAACTGCTGCCATGGTGGCGGTACGCGATCAGCCTGAGGTGCAAAAGCGCTTTATTCAAGCAGTGATGCAACTCGGCAATTATGGCTCAGCAGAGCAAGTTAAAGCCGACATTTCAACTTACACCTTGCGTTTGACCAGCTACAACATCATCAACCATAGCCCGGTCGATTATGGTTATGCGCGGCTGGATGCGTTTGGCCGGATTTATAACCGCACGCTCGAACACTTACTGAACCGCCAGCAAATTGAAGAAGTCTTAGGCAATCTCCTGAGTGAAGACGAAGTTAAAGTCGCATTGCAAGGAATTGGCGAGACTCTCAGCTCTGCCGAGCGCGATCAAGTTATCGAGCGAGTGGCAAGCTCGGCTAAGAACATCGTCAAACTGCGTCACGCCTTGTTTATCAAAGCTGATGCGCCCGTCAGCTATCCCTTTTTATGGGATATTCCGCAACACGATTATGTGCAATGGAATGGCTTAGGTAGCAATGCCGGACTGGGGCCACTGGGACGCAATACGGGTGAAGTCATCGGCGTATTTGGTTCGCTGGACTGGCGTGAAAGTACGCATTTTTCTTTAAGTTCGCTATTCAGCGGTCAGGGTTGGACTAAGAAGAAAGTGGATTACGACAGTTCCGTCAACACGCAAAATCTGCGGCTGATAGAGAATCAACTGGTCGATTTGCAATCACCGCAATGGCCAGAAGCGATCTTAGGCAAACTCGATCAAGTCCGTATCAAACGTGGTGAAAAGCTGTTTAATGCTTACTGCGTCAGTTGCCATGCGCAAATTGATCGCAGTTCGCCGGAACGCCGCGTGGTCGCAAATATGCTGAAGCTGGAAGCGATAGGCACAGACCCGACCATGGCAGACAATAGCGTGAATTACACCGGGTACTCAGGCATACTCAGAAATCAGTATGTCGGTGCTGGGGTCGGTGATCTCTTACTCGATAAAAAAGCGCCGATCGCCGCCTTGCTGACCAAGGCCACCACAGGGGTAGTAACCACGCCCGATCCCGACAAGGGCTTTATCCGTCGTTGGTCAGAATGGTTATACAACATCATTTCGGCGTTTTTCAGCAATGAAATCAAATCCTCGAATAAACAAGGGAATTACATCCCCGATACCACGATGTCGCCTTATTCTTCCTTGCAAGCGTATAAGGGCCGCTCTTTGAATGGGATTTGGGCGACTGCGCCCTATTTACACAATGGTTCGGTCCCGACCCTGTATGATTTGCTGTTACCGATATGCTCAGCCACGAATCAAGGTGATGAATGTCGTCCCGAAAAATTTGTCGTGGGCTCACGCGACTTTGATGTCGTAAAAGTCGGCTTCAAAAGCAGTGCTTATCCAGGCTTTAGTTTTGACACGCGGCTTAAAGGGAACGCCAACAGCGGCCATGATTACGGCACCAAGGCGCCTGAAAAAGAAGGCGATTTACCGCAACTGACGAAGGAACAAAGGCTGGATTTAGTGGAATACCTGAAAGCGCAGTAAATCGATCAGTACTAGCGCTAGCTGGGCTAAGCAGCTGCATGCTAAGCCCAGGTGTTACGCTGATTGAACTGGCAGCGCTGGTTCAAGCAGCGCGCTGCCAGGCTTACCTGATGCTGGCGGGTATCGCGCGTCGTGGCACGATAGCAAATTCCGGGTACATAGAATAATCGGGCTTCACACTGCGTTGCATAAAGCGCTGCCAGGCCGGAATGCTCGCGGCATAATCGGAATCCGCAGCGTAAGCTAAGGCGGCTTGCATATTCGATGGAAAGCCCAGGTACACAGCCGAATACCCGGTCATTTCACCCAGCTTCAAACCCAGCGCCCTAGCCATTTCCGGGCTATTGCACGTGAGCCCGGCGACACTCGCAGGCCGACTGGCCTCATAGGCTTGCGCATAGCTGGTGTAAAACGCTGCGCTGGCACTGTCACGCAGGTTTAAGCTATAAATCGCACCGAGTATCCAGCAATAGCCTGGGGCCAGCATTCGATTGGCGCTGAAGCTGGCTTTCCAGTTTAATAGCGGCGCTGCCTTGCTAAAGCCTAGTTCACGGGCTCGTCCAACGGCGGAGGTAAAAAAGTCATCCATCCAGGGAGCAATACCGCGACCATTGTTATAGCCTAGCGCACCTGGCCCGGTAACTGCGCCAAACACATTCGCTTCAGGATTAGTGGTATATGTGCTGTTGTAATAATCGAGATTATTATTCACCAGCCGTTCAAATTCGTGTTTCAGATTATCCGTGTCGGGAGTGATGTAGGCGGCTTCAGCCAGATTGCGCAAAGTCCAGGCTTGCACGCGCACGTTGGCACTGTAGATCAAACCCTGGATATTTTTACGATAACCAGGATTGGTCTGGAACACATCCCACAGCGCCCAAAATTGTAATTCTTCCAGATGGTAGTAATCCCCGGTTAACAGATACGGTAAATAGCTGAAGGCGGGGGTATGGGCGTAATCGGCCGACTTGGTATTGCTGCAGGTGCCGCCGCAAACTGGAAAGGCTTCGCGCTTTTTGGTTACCGGATTATAGGTGTCGCCGGGTGTGCCGAGTAAAGTCATATACGGATACTCTTGCAAGCTGATCGGCTTATCGGTGTTTTGATCGCGATAATGGACAGACCAGCCACCGGCCAGATCAGCGGTCGTCAGCATCACGTCTTTAACGCGTTTATCCATACTCAGCAAATACGCCGCCGACCAGCCCGGTAATAAACCAATATCGGGGCGGCCACCGGTAGCCGGCATATAGGGTTCGGCATAACCTGGCCCCATCAATTGATATTTGGCCGCGCCGGTTTGCAGACTGTTTGCGTAGGCTGTTAAGGCCGCCTCAGAAATCACCACACTGCGGTCATAATTGGGCACCGCCTTACTGGCGATCAGATAGCCCGTGTCATGCACCAGGTGAAGTTGTGGTTCGCCGCCCCACCAAAAACTTTTTCGCCAGCGCGCATGATGAAAGTGGTTCAGGTTAGTCTGACTAAACACAGTTTGCCCGCCCAGACTGATTTGCACGTCGTAGTTATAGTTTTGTGGTGCGGCTTGATAAGCCCAGTTGTTTTCTATAATCACATCGACTTTAGCTTTGCCATAGCCGGTGTAAGAACGTATCGCAAAGCGCGCATGCAAATGCGGATGGGCCACGCCATTGGCATCACGCAAAGGCGCGGCCAGCAGCCATTCGCTGACTATCGGTCCAGCCAGCCAGGTTTTAACTGGTGCGTTGCGTAACACCTGTTCCAGCTGCACCGAGTAATTCACACCCGCCACCGTAATCATCACCGCGCCGCTAAAGCCCGCATTCAGCAAATCCTGCGGTGTCGCAGTTTGTCCGCCGGTGTCACTGGCAGCCACCGAGCGAAATTGCCAGTTAACTTTTTGCGCCGCAGTTAACTCCGGCAACACCGTACTGACTATCGCATGCCGCAGCGAGCCATCAGCATGACGCCGCTTCACATCCACTTGCACGGGCCAGATCGTGCCATCGGTGGCCACCGCTTGCACACTTCTGCCAGCAGGTACGTCGCCCTCGGCAAAGACCTGGGCAAAACTCAGTGGTAATTGACGTTGATAGCTAGTGCTGGTGCTATTGATTTGCACACTGGGTAAAGCTGCCAGGGTCTCGGCCATAGGCCAGATGCTGAGTGAGCCAAGCAGGCAAAACTTAAATATCGCAGGCATAACACTTACTCCTTGAAGTCAGATTGAATCAGGTGTCAGGGAAACCAGTTCCAGCAGCTAGCCGCCAGATGAGTCAGTTTAATTTATGCAAACTTTGTTAACTAACCGTTCATCAGCTCAAATCCACCTTCAACAGAAATGCCTGACAGCCTGTCTGACAGCCAGTCGGACAGCAACCCGCTTGAGGCTGCAAGTTGTTTAGTAAGTCAGAATACTCCCACGTATATCCATGTAATTACGCAATACCAATCTACGTAATTAACACATACTCTCTGGGAGTATGTTAAATCACCGTTTAAATCAGGTTTGCATTAGCGCGCATCGCCCCAGGTTTACAGCGGTACCATTCGCAAAAACCTCAGCTCAGCTGAATTAACTCATCAACAAAACCACATCCCGGCCCGTGCTTACTATGCTGCCCGACAGCAATACAACACCAGGCTGCAAAGCATGCGCAGGCTAGCTTACAGAGACGGCCCCGAGTGCTACCATAAACAAAAAAACAGCCTGAGCCTGAGTACTTGCTGTGTATCAAACTGGACAAAGCCGCCTTGCAGTCACTAAGCTGTAGCTGCAGCCACTCTGCGTTGATCACAATAACCAGGAGACTCTTATGCGTAGCAAATCGTTTTGCATCTTGACTGTGCTGGCTTTCAACCTGCCGCTACCGGCCTTGGCCGAGGATTACCCGAACAAACCTGTCACAATAATCGTGCCCTTCGCAGCGGGTGGCCCAACTGATACGGTAGCTCGCTTATTGGCGCAGTCCATGGGCAAAACGCTCAAGCAACAAGTGCTGATAGAAAATCTCGGCGGCGCTGGTGGCACACTGGGCGCTGGCAAGGCATCCAAAGCAGCGCCCGATGGCTACACCTTATTTCTGCACCATATCGGTCAGGCCACCGCGCCATCCCTGTATAGAAAATTGGTATACAACCCCGTGGAAAGCTTTGAACCGATAGGTTTAATCACCGATGTCCCCATGACCTTTGTCGCAAAAAAAGACTTTCCTGCCAAAGATTTCAAAGAATTTGTTCAGTACGTAAAAACGCATAAAGATAAGGTCAGCTATGCCAATGCTGGCGTTGGCTCTGCGTCACATCTTTGCGGTATGTTGTTTATGTCGACCATAGAAACCGACTTAACCACCGTCCCTTATAAAGGCACAGGTCCGGCCATGAATGATTTACTAGGTGGGCAGGTCGATATTATGTGTGACCAGACCACCAATACCACGAGTCAGATTAAGGCAGGCAAAATTAAAGCCTATGCGGTCACCAGCAAAGCCAGGGTGCCATCTCTGCCTGATTTACCGACCGCTCAGGAAGCGGGTCTGGCTAATTTTGAAGTCGCAGTCTGGCATGGTTTATATGCCCCCAAAAGCACACCCAAGCCGATTATTGATAGCCTGAGTAATGCCTTGAAAATTGCACTCACTGACGCAACCGTCAAGCAACGTTTCGCCGAACTTGGTACCGAACCAGTTGCTGCCAATCGTGCTACTCCGGAAGCCTTACGCGCACATTTGAAAGCGGAAATCGACAAATGGGCACCGATTATTAAAAAGGCGGGGATTTACGCTGATTGATAGTTAGCCGCCTCGCAAGAAAGCTTGCCAGCAGTTAAGAGCGAGAGGAGATTCAGCATGACTATAAAAATACGTCATCCCAAAGACTTTTGGACCGGTGTGCTGTTTCTGGTCTCTGGCCTGGCGGCGGTTTACTTAATTCGCGATCTGCCTATGGGCCATGCCGGGAAAATGGGGCCAGCCTACTTTCCCACTGTGCTGGGCGGCTTATTAGCGCTTATCGGCGTGATCGCGATCATTCGTGGTCTGATCAGCGAGGGCGAAGCGATTGCCCGTTTTCACCTCAAAGAAGTCGTCGTGGTTAGTCTGGCTGTGATCCTATTTGGCGTATTGATACGCAGTGCGGGTTTAATCCCCGCCATTGCTGCCTTAATTCTGGTGAGTTCTTATGCCAGCATGCATTTTTCCTGGCGTGCCAGCGTGCTTTCCAGCATCCTGATGTCGGTTTTCGCCGTGCTCTTGTTTGTTAAATTGCTGGGCTTACCGATACCCATACTAACTATCGCTGGTTTTACCTGGTGAAAGGTAGCGCATGGAAATTTTTGATAATTTATTGCTGGGTCTGACTACGGCACTGACACTCACGAATTTGCTGTATTGCTTGATCGGCGTGTTCGTCGGAACCGCAGTCGGTGTTTTACCCGGGCTAGGCCCGGTGGCAACGATTGCCATGCTCTTGCCCACAACGTTTGGCTTACCGCCAGTTTCATCCTTAATTATGCTGGCCGGAATTTACTATGGTGCGCAATATGGTGGCTCGACCACGGCCATCTTAGTCAACTTACCCGGTGAATCTTCTTCAGTGGTAACAGCACTCGATGGGTATCAGATGGCCAGACAAGGTCATGCAGGTAAAGCCCTGGCAACTGCCGCACTGGGTTCATTTTTCGCTGGTTGCGTTGCGACTTTATTGCTGGCCTTGTTTGCCCCACCTTTAGCCGAACTCGCTTTGAAATTTGGTCCCGCCGAATATTTTTCCTTAATGGTCTTAGGCTTAGTCGCTTCGGTGATACTCGCGTCGGGTTCGTTATTGCACGCGATAGGCATGGTCATCCTCGGACTCTTACTCGGCTTAGTTGGCACCGACGTCACTTCAGGTGCCCAGCGCTACGCATTTGACCTGCCGGAGCTGGCCGATGGGATTAATTTCGTCATCGTTGCAATGGGCATGTTTGGGATAGGGGAAATTATTAAAAATCTGGAGCACGATGAAAGCCGCGAATTAATGATGAAAAAAGTCAGTGGCTTGATGTTGAGTAAGGATGACCTCAAACGCATCATCGCCCCTGTGTTGCGCGGCACCTTGCTGGGTTCGGCGCTGGGGATTTTGCCTGGTGGCGGCGCAATGCTGGCTTCGTTTGCTTCGTATTCACTGGAAAAGAAAATTTCAAAGACTCCGGAAGCCTTTGGTAAAGGTGCGATAGAAGGCGTGGCTGCACCAGAATCAGCGAATAACGCAGGCGCGCAAACATCGTTTATTCCCATGCTGACGCTGGGCATTCCCTCCAATCCTGTGATGGCCTTAATGGTTGGGGCGATGATAATTCAAGGCATACAACCCGGGCCCATGGTCATGACGGAACAACCGCAATTATTCTGGGGTTTAATCGTCTCGATGTGGGTCGGCAATTTGTTTTTAGTGATCTTAAACCTTCCCCTGATAGGCATGTGGGTACGTATGGTAATGGTGCCCTACCAGCATTTATATCCAGCCATCCTGGTGTTTTGTGCGATTGGTGTTTTTAGCCTGAATAATAGTCAGTTTGATGTTTACCTGATGGCCTTGTTTGGTCTATTTGGTTATCTGTGCGCCAAACTCGGCTGTGAGCCTGCACCTATGTTGCTGGGCTTTATCATCGGCCCGATGATGGAGGAATACTTGCGTCGGGCCTTATTACTGTCACGCAGTGATCCCCTGGTTTTTATCCAGCGACCTATCAGCGCCACCATGCTGGCGCTGGCATTGTTCGCATTATTCGTGGTCATCAGCCCGAGTTTGCGTAAGAAGCGCGAAGAGGCTTTCCATGAAGAAGAGTAAGCCGGGTTCGGCTTGAGCTGGTGTGCTGAGCTGGTTCAGCATGTACTTTGGTAAGTGAAGGGCGACGTTTACCTTAAGTTCAGTGCTTAATCGAATCGGGTGACAAAGCGGATTTTTCTTTACGTTGCTGTACACCCGCTAACATCAATGGAGCGGCTACATGATTACAAATTCACGCTATGGCAAAGTGTATCTCTCCCTATTGCGCGGCTGCCTTGCTCTCATGTTGATACTTACGGCGTATTACAGCCAGCTGGCTCTGGCGCAATCCGATGCCCATGTTGCCAAACTCACAGCTTCTCAACGTCAGTGGATCAGCCAGCAAGGCCCGATAGAATTCGCGGTTGAATCTGACTACGGGCCCTTTATTTTTCTTGATCACGAAGGTGAAGTAAAAGGCTTGTCAGTCGATGTCTTGCAATTGATAGGCCGAAAAACCGGTTTGAACTTTGTTCCTGGCCCACCCTCTCATCTGGCCGAGATTTTGAAACAAGCCCAAGCCAATCAAACTCATCACCTCGCTCCGGGCCACTCCGGAACGTTCTGCCTTTCTGAATTTCAGTACCGCCTATGCCAGCATACCGGCCGTGCTGGCTTTGCCGCTGGGGTATGGCAATCTTTTACTACGCGATCTGGCTGGCAAACGCGTTGCGGTGGGACAAGGCTATGCGGTCGAACAATTTGTGCGCGATACCTATCCTGAAGTTCAATGGATAGCCGTACCCGATGATTTACATGGCATTAAAGCCATGCAAGCGGGCGATGTTGCGGCAGTTGTTGCCGATTTAGCAAGTCTGCATTTTTTGCGGCGTTTTGCCGGTACGCCAGAATTTCAAATAGCGGGAAAAATTGGCTACACCTATGAATTAAGCTTTGCATTCAGCAAATCCCAAACAGAACTGGCCACCATTGTGCAAGCGGGTTTGCAAGCGATCAGTCCGGAACAGCGCGATGGCTTGCTAACTAAATGGATGCCACCACCGCAAACCTTCAGCCCCTGGGATTATCAGGTTCTGCCATGGATATTGCTAAGCCTGGTATTGGCTGGCTGGTTTGCGTTTCGTTACTATTACAAGTCCACGCCAGTCTCGGGCGCACATCACTAAGCAGATACTTTGCCAGACTCGCTATGTTAATTAAACCCATGCTTCAACTTTCCCCCCGTAAGCTCAATGGACAACTACAAAACTTGCGTGTTTTGTTGTGGCTGCCATGTTATATCTTGCTTAGTCTGATTTGCATCTACTGGTATAAACAACCCGGGAGTTTATTGTTTTCGCCGTTTGCCAACATTCTGCTGATCGCAGTGATGTTGCGCCAGGCACAGAAAGCTGGGCACAGCGCGGTGTTGCCATTGATAGTGCTGGCCTTGTTGAGTGATGTGGTTGTATACCGTAGCTTACAAGTCAACTGGACTTCTGCTGTCTTACTCTGTGTATGCAATAGTTTGCAAGTACTGCTCAGCTATCACTATTGCCGTACCGAACACCGGGCACTGGATGAAAATCCCATCGCTTTACTGCGTTTTTTTCTCCTCGCCTGCTGCTTACCCGCCTACTATTCGGGAAGTCTGGCAAGCATCTGGTTTTTATTGGAAAATCAAACGCTGAGCAAAGGTTTGGGCTGGATCTTTGGCAATATTCTGGTAAATTTACTGGGCATCAGCTTGCTCGTATCACTACAAAATCGCCCGCGGCAAGAGCGTTGGCCAGGCTATACCCCCGCCCTGCTATTTCTCTACCTCGCATGCAGCATGATTTGCCTGGTGTTTTTACCCAATCCCATTGTTTACTTAAATGCGGCCCTCTTACTCGCAGCGGTTTTTTGCCCTTTTCAACTAGGTGTCGCGCTCGCGATTCTGGTGTTTATTTGCTTGCAAATCGCCTTACCGCTGGGCTATTTCGCTTTACCGCCTATGACCAGTCATTGGCAATTACTGCTCTATGCGATTCCCTTGTTTTTAATGTTTTTAACGCCTTTACTCTTGAATGCCAGCACGCAGCAAGCACGCAATAAAGTCGCGGCACACCGAACCAGCGAACAAATTGCCAGTCGCGAAAAATCAGAGAAATCGCAATTACGAGGAAAACTTGTGACAGAACAAAAGGCTTACCACGAAGCTCAGGAAAAATTAAAAGCCTTACTCGAACAAATCAGCGATGCGATTATCGGTATCGATGCTGCAGGCTTAGTGGAAACCTTTAACCCAGCCGCCGAACATTTATATGGCGTCAGTGCCAGTCAAATTACCGGCAAAAATTTCTATACGCTGTTTGTTAAACCAGGGCATACCCTGGAACTCAGTGAAGCCCATCTGCAACCAAGCAAGCAATGGCGTTTTGATGGCAGTGAATTTATGGCCGATATTACCGTGTGCCGCTACCAGACGGATCAGCAACACAAAACGCTGTTGGTGATCCGTGACTTAAGTCAACACGATAAAACCCGGCAATTTAATGCTGAATTTATTTCCACCGTCAGTTATGAATTGCGCACTCCCTTAACGTCGATACGCGCGGCACTGAGTTTTTTAGCGAATGACTTATTTGATAGCAATCTTTCTTTTGACTCACGCAAGATGGTCAAGATCGCATTGAGCAATAGCGAACGTCTGGGTAACTTAATCAACGACTTGCTCGATATGCAGAAAATCGAAGCTGGAAAAATGGATTTTCGCTATGAAGTCTGCATACTCGAAGAATTTTTACCCGAGGTGATACAAGCGAACTTGGAATTAGCGGAAAAATACAAAGTCATGCTCGCATTACAAAATACCGTACCTTATAGCAAACTCTGGGTCGATAAACATCGCCTGGCTCAGGTCCTGAATAACTTAATCGCCAATGCCTGTAAATTTTCCAGTGAGGGCCAAAGTGTGGAAATTATCGTCGAAAGCGAGACACCCTCACAGCTGTCTCTGATTGTGCGCGATCATGGTCAGGACATCGATGAAAAATACTTGCCACAACTTTTCCAACGCTACAGTCAATTTATTCACACAGAAAGCCGGGCTCAGGGTGGTACAGGTTTAGGGCTGGCTATCGCCTATCACTTAATAAAAACCATGGGTGGTACCCTGAGTTATCGCGCCACCGCTGGTGGTGGCAGTAGTTTTGTGATCAGCTTTGCCAACAATGAATTAGCAGGCCAGACTGACTAATCGATAGAACCCATGCTTAGTATGCAGCGCACGAATATGCAGCGATAAGTTCAGGCGAAATTGCTCAGACTGGCTGTTGTAGCAGTAAAATTTTGCGCTGATAGTCAATTAATGCCTGATACTTACGCAACAAGTCAGCACCAATAATGCCAACCACAGCCTCGACTTTGGCCGCCTGCAATCCCAGATTTACATGACTCAGGTCGAGCGCATACAAACGCAGCGCAGAACAATCCAGACCATTGAGTAACAAGCTGGTACGACGAATCGCAGTGACTTGCATACTGGCCGAACCGACCCCACCACCTTGTTGTTTCACTTGATTCAAGCGCAAGCCATAGCTTGCAAGCGCGGCTAAGTCAATGCAACTGGCACTTGCGCCGGTATCGACAATAAAACGCGCAGGTAGTCCATTGAGCTCGGCCTGAATAGTCAGATGAGCCGTTTTTTCGAATCGCAAATTTAATACGACGGGTGTCGTCATGGTGGAGTCGCTTTCTGAGAAAAAATGCCCGCATCAGGATTAGTTACAGCAGTGCGGATTATATAATGCCGCAGCGAGAAATTTCAATTCTAAGTTAGTTCTGACTTCACCTCAGCCTTAGCCCTCAACCTCAGGCATACAATCATGTTGCGCCAGGGCCCAAAGCACATGTTCGCGCACCATCGCCGAAGGATGCTGCAAGCGCTGACGTAAAGCGTTAATTATTGCCGCATCGCCAGCCAGTTCGGCAGCGGCATTGCCTAAGCCCACGGCCAGATTGCGCAACCAGCGCTCATGGCCGATACGACGTATCGCACTGCCTTCCATACGGCGTAAAAACTCGGCCTCATCCCAGCTAAATAAACTCAGCATACTGGCACTATCTAAGCCATTCCTAACCGCAAAATCATCGACCACCGTGTGCTGGGCAAATTTATTCCAGGGACAATACAGTTGGCAATCATCGCAGCCATAGACCCGGTTACCAATCAAAGGGCGCAAGTCTTCGGGAATACTGCCATCGAGTTCTATCGTCAGATAAGAAACGCAACGCCTGGCATCGAGTTTAAAAGGCGCGACGATGGCTTGAGTTGGACAGACTTCAATGCAGTTTTGACATTGCCCACAATGCGAACTCACTGGCTGATCGACAGGAAGTGGCAAGTCGACCAGAATTTCGCCGAGAAAAAACATAGAACCAGCTTCGCGACTAATCAACAAGGTATGTTTGCCACGCCAGCCCAAACCTGCTTTCGCCGCCAACGCCACCTCCATCACTGGCGCCGAATCCGTAAACACCCGAAAGCCATAGGGACCGATTTTTGTCGCAACTTTTTCTGCCAATTGCTGCAAACGCTGCTTCAAGACTTTGTGGTAATCACGTCCATGTGCGTACACAGAGATCACCGCTTCGCCAGGCGTCCGCTGACGCTTGCTGAGATCTTGGGTCAGGTAATTCATGCGTGCTGAAATCACTCGCACCGTACCCGGCACCAATTCAGCTGGACGAGCTCGCTTTAAGCCATGGCTGGCCATGTAATGCATGTCACCGTGGTAGCCTAGCTCCAGCCAGTTTTCCAAATAAGGTTCGGCCTGGGCCAAGTCGATGTCAGCGATCGCTAATTCAGCAAAACCCAGTTCGCGGCCCCAAGCCTTGATTTGTGCCGCCAGCGCTGCGAGTTCAGCCTGATTTAATTCTTGCGCCATGCCTTGCCCTGCTGGAGTACACAAGCGCATCAGCTTGTGCTAAGGTTGAATGATTCATAAATCCTGATTTCAGTCTATCCAGGTAATCTGGCCGACTGAAATATTTTAAAAATGCAGCATTATAAAACGAGCTTAAACGATGAAGCAGCAACCCAGGCTTTAGGCAAAAGCCTGGCGCAAGTCTTAGTGCCGGGCTTAAGCCTGTATTTGCGTGGTGATCTGGGTGCTGGCAAAACCTGTCTGACCCGAGCATTACTCCACGCGGCTGGCCATCAAGGCAAAGTGCGCAGCCCAACTTACACCCTGGCCGAGCCTTATCAACTGCAATTAGCTGGGCAAACTGTTAAACTTTTACACTTTGATTTGTACCGTATGAGCAGTCCGGACGAATTCATAGAAGCAGGATTTCGCGAAGAATTCAACCAAAACACGATATGCATCGTTGAATGGCCAGAAAAAGGGCAAGGAATTTTACCTGAACCCGATATTCTTCTCGAACTTAGTTTCACAGGTCTAACGCGTGCGGTAGAATTGCACGCCTTGTCGGTAAAAGGTCAGCAATGTCTCGCAAATTTCCGTTTTCTTCCCAATCTGTAAGCAGCTCAAAGCCTGACACAGGTCGCAAACGCCGGGTTTTCTTAAAAGCGGGGGCAGGTCTGGCCTTGTCGGTGTTTACCAGCTTGCCAGCCCGAGCAGCACAAATTCTCGCGGTGCGGGTCTGGCCTGCGGCCGATTACACCCGCGTCACCTTAGAAAATGATAGCGATTTAAAAACCAGTCATTTCTTATTAAAAAATCCAGAACGACTATTTGTTGACATTGAAGGTTTGGAACTCAATGCCAAGCTCAAAGAGATAGTCGCCAAGATTCAATCGAATGACCCTTATATCAAACAAGTGCGGGTTGGGCAAAATCGGCCAAATGTGGTGCGTCTGGTGTTTGACTTAAAAGCCGAAGTCTCGCCTCAGGTTTTCACCTTAGCGCCGGTCGGCAATTACAAACACCGGCTGGTGTTTGACCTTTACCCATCCAATCCGCCTGACCCTTTAACGACCTTTTTGGAAAACGGCAATAAGCCCGCGCCAACTGGTGGCAATAGCAACCCGGCAGCGCTGGCCGATAAAAGCACCGATAAAACCCTGTTAGCAGCCAATGATAAAGGGCTGGATAAAGCCCAGCTCAAGGCGAATGAGCAACTCGATAAAATGATCGATAAGCTCAGCGACAAGAGTGCGGACAAACTCGTCGACAAGGGTGGCGATAAAGCCGTGGACAAATCCAGCGACAAAGCCAACGACAGACCAGCAGATAAGGCCGGCGAAACCGATAAAACCCAACTCGCCGAGAAATCCGCCGCTCACGATAATCACGCTGATAAACCGGGAATGAACGTAAAACGCATGATCACGATCGCAATTGATCCGGGTCATGGTGGTGAAGATCCCGGTGCGTTGGGACGTGGCGGCAGTCGTGAAAAAGACGTGGTGTTAGCGATTGCCAAGCGCCTCAAACATAAGCTGGAACAACAGCCGAACGTGCGCGTGATGCTGACGCGCGATGGCGATTACTTCGTGCCACTGCAAACCCGGGTGCAAAAAGCCCGCAATGTACAAGCCGACTTATTCATGT
Source organism: Undibacterium sp. (assembly GCA_041913845.1). Classification (GTDB taxonomy): domain Bacteria; phylum Pseudomonadota; class Gammaproteobacteria; order Burkholderiales; family Burkholderiaceae_D; genus Undibacterium. The sequence goes on along the minus strand of JAYSEN010000001.1, from coordinate 421,093 downwards.
CGGTGCATGCCGACGCCTTCATCAACCCCAGTGCGCGCGGCTCTTCGGTATTCGTGTTATCAGAAAAAGGTGCCAGCTCAACGGCAGCGCGCTGGCTGGCTGATAAAGAAAATGCCGCCGACTTAATCGGTGGCGTGAATTTAAAAAGCCACGATAAACAACTCGCCAGTGTCTTACTCGATCTCTCGACCACAGCGCAAATCAATGACAGTTTGAAGCTAGGTAAGGTGGTGTTAAATGAAATCAGCAACATCAATAAACTGCATAAAAACGCCGTTGAACAAGCGGGCTTCGCGGTCTTAAAAGCCCCGGATATCCCGAGCATTTTGATAGAAACTGCGTTTATTTCGAATCCTGAAGAAGAGGCACGCTTAACCGACGAAGCCTATCAAGATCAAATGGCGGACGCGGTGGTGAAAGGCGTTAAGAAGTATTTCGCGAAAAACCCGCCGTTGGCTAAGGGGAAGCTGGCTTGAAGCTCGGGTAAGCTAAGCGCAGAGCTTTAAATGTGGCATAATTTACATTGGTACTGGCTGATTTTGCGAGTAAAGTCTGCCAGTCAACTCGCTTTCCCGTAAAACTACCGCAATTAAGTATAACTTTCTCACAATGAAGCTGATAGGATTCATCTGCCTGATTTTCCTGGCAGGTGCTGGCGCAGGTTGGGTCAGCCACTCTTACCAAAACAAAAAATCGACCAGGACGGAAAAACACCCTACTCTCAGGCCGGCGATAACCGCTGAAATCGCAACTGATCCTGACAATCAGCCGATGTTTAACGCAAAAAGACAAATTAACAGCCAAATCTATGTTAATAACGTCGCGCAATTCGACCCTCAGGTCGGCAGCGTGCCGCTTAATTTAGCTAAGGAAACCGGCGGTCGTGAGCTAAGTGAGGATACCGATGCCAGGCATAGGTTGGGCAGAATAGCGCTCGATAAAAAAACCATGGTGTATCTCGATTTCATAGAAGATAAGATACATTTTCCTTCCACCTACGAGTTGAGGGAAAGTTTCACTCAAAAACTATTGATTTCCTTCGAGGTCTTTAACAAAGAAAGTGCTGTATTTTACTTTCCCGGTAATGGTACGTTTTACTTAAAACAAGCGCACTTAGGCCTTTGTGGTAGCCGATTTTTACGTAAATTCAATTTACAAAAAGATCGCATCATAGAACAAAAGCAAGCATTTTATTTTATTGGTGAAGAAACCAAGGTGTTAGAGCCAACGCCACTTTTTGAACATGAAGACAGTAAGAAAGTAGTAGCTCACTTAACGCCGGATAGTGAAGTTACAGTGATTGGTGTTTCAACTAAAACCGCGCTGGATACTGCAGGAAATCTCTTGGTAAAATCACCATTAGGTTTAGTCGGATGGCATAGAAGTTATGAAGAAAAAAGTGGCTCGTTACTGATTTATCAGTGCAATTAGAGCACACACGCTGTGTGACGATAAGTACTGCAAGTTTAAAGCAAAATCGACTTACCGGCATGCCCGTTTGATGCGCTTACCCAGCGCAAAGTGCGCGGAAGGCGCGATCAATGCTGCGTCTTTAAAATCCGCTTTGTTCGACCGCAATGAATTCAGGGGTGCTGGCCTGTGCCAATAATTGATCGCAACGTTGATGTTGTTGCTGTGGGTTGAGGTCTTGCAAGCTATGGCGCAATTGTTCGACATAAGCTAAATCCACAGGCAAATTTTGCCAGGTTTCGGGTAATTCAAATTGCGCCAGGTTTTGGGCGTCACCTTGCTGACTCAGTGCTTGCAAGGCTTGGTGCAAAGCAGTGGTGTTTGCGGCGCGGGTTTTGCGCTGATTTAACTGCCAGGCTGCCTGCAAATACTGGCGCTTGATTTCAACTTGCCATTGCTGACGCCGGGTATGAAAGGCAGAGCTGAATTGCGCGGCATCGACTTGCTCGCAGACTTGCTGACCACTGATCAGTACTTGATAGTGTTGCAATGCACTATGCAGCGCCTGACTCGATGGCGCGCCCGACTGCGCCAGCACTTTCTGGATCTGCGCAGGACTGTGGTTGACGGCATGCAATTGCGTATAGGCCAGCACTGAAGCAAACAGTACAAGACTCCCTAACGCCAGGTTAGCACGCATATCTGATCTCACTTTCCACAGCAAATCATCTGAACAAGCTGATTATTCTTCAATTTCAGCATGATAAGCATAGCGGGCTTTCGCCTGCAAGGCGATTATGCTTACAACTCCTTGCATTTACTACCTTGTTGTAAAAATTGCGTATCCTTGCGAGTTCGCCTGCCCATAGCAGCTCGACAGGCTTTAGGCGATTTATTCGCTACGATAAGGTAAAATAGCCGTTTTGCCGTTCATCTTGCCAAATTGACCGTGCCGCGCCTGCTTTACAAATCTGGCGCGCCTGAACAAGGTATTTTAGAGGCGTAATGCACTGCTATCGAATAGCTCAGCTCTGCAATAGCTCGATAGCCAGAGGCTAGTTTGCCAGCTACCGATTACGCCCTCAGCTTGATTGAACCTTATTACTGACCGTTTTCAAAAGATTAATCCCATGCTTGATAATCTGACCCAGCGCCTTGCTAAAGTCGTCAAAACCATGCGCGGTGAAGCGCGCCTGACTGAATCGAATACCGCTGAAATGTTGCGCGAAGTGCGCATGGCCTTGCTCGAAGCCGACGTCGCCTTGCCTGCGGTGCGTGAATTGATTGCCCGTGTTAAAGAAAAAGCCATGGGTGAAGAAGTCATCGCGTCCTTGACACCGGGTCAGGCTCTGGTCGGCGTGGTGCAAAAAGAACTCGCCGCGATTATGGGTGCTGATCTGGGCGAAGAAGCCATGCAATTAAGCTTTGCTTGCCAGCCACCTGCGATTATTTTGATGGCGGGTTTGCAAGGTGCAGGTAAAACCACCACGGTGGGTAAGCTGGCTAAATATTTGCGCGAGCAAAAAAAGAAAAAAGTGTTAACCGTCTCGGCTGACGTTTATCGTCCCGCCGCGATTGCGCAGTTGCAAACCGTGACCGAGCAAGTTGGTGCTGAATTCTTCCCTTCCAGTGCCAGCGATAAACCGGTTGATATCGCCTTGGCTGCGCTCGATTACGCCAAAAAGCATTATTTCGATGTGTTATTAGTTGATACCGCTGGTCGTTTGGGTATTGATGAAGCGATGATGCAAGAAATCACCGCCGTGCATAAAGCGATTAATCCGATTGAAACCCTGTTCGTGGTCGATGCGATGCTGGGGCAAGATGCGATTAATACTGCAAAAGCCTTTAATGATGCACTGCCGTTGACTGGCGTGGTTTTGACCAAGCTCGATGGTGACGCCCGTGGTGGTGCGGCTTTATCGGTGCGCCATGTGACGGGTAAGCCGATTAAATTTGTCGGTGTCGCTGAAAAACTCGATGGCCTGGAAGCCTTTGATGCGACCCGTATGGCCAATCGTATTCTGGGCATGGGCGATATCTTAGCCTTGGTCGAAAGTGCGCAAAAAAGCCTGGACATGGGCGCGGCGCAAGAACTCGCCAGCAAGATCAAAGATGGCGGAAAGTTCGACATGAACGACTTCAAAATGCAGATTTCGCAAATGCGCAATATGGGTGGTTTGTCGGGCTTGATCGATAAATTACCGGCACAATTCCAGATGGCGGCGAATGGTGCGAATATGGATCAGGCCGAAAAGCAAATCCGTCGCATGGAAGGCATGATCAATTCTATGACCCCCTTAGAGCGTGCCAAACCTGAATTGATCAAGGCTTCGCGCAAACGCCGCATCGCCGCAGGTGCCGGGGTGCAAATCCAGGAAGTCAATCGCATGTTGGCACAATACGATCAAATGCAAGGCATGATGAAAAAACTCAAAGGCGGCGGCATGATGAAGATGTTGCGCAGCATGAAGGGCATGATGCCGGGTGGTCGTCGCTAAACGACGTGCAAGGCCAGATAAAAGACGGTGTTAAGCTGCGAGGCTAACCCCGTTTTTTGCTTATCAGAGCCAGTGCTGAAGTTCGTGCTTATCTGGTGCTAGCTCAGCTTAGCTATAAACTGCGGGTAGATTTCGATCTTCTGTGCCAACCTCTGAGCTAAAGGCGCTGAAACATGGCCTAAGCGGTTTAAGATTAATTGCGCCTCATCGCGGTAAGACAGGATTTTATCTTTATCCCAGTAAAAAGGTGGGTGATAAAGATTCGTTATCCTGTCAGCTAACTTCACCATCGCCACTTCAGGTGCTTGCTGCAAGATACGTTGCAAACTATCTGGCAATTGCTGTTCTTTGGGTAAATCTGGATTTTTCGACAAAGCCAGTACACCTGCAGCGACTGCCGCACCAAAGTGCTGGGTCAATTCGGCCACCGTGATCGCTGTATCTTCCACCGTATCATGTAATAGCGCGCATTGTATCGCCAGCCTGGCATCGCGGCTTTGCCCTTGTTCGGCCTCAAGCGTAATCGCCCAGCTCACTTCCATCGCTACCGAGGCTAAATGGTTGATATAAGCAATACGCTCACCTTCTTGTTCGCCACCATAAGTTTGGCCAGCATGAGCACGGCTAGCCAAACGCCAGGCGCTAGCATAATCATCGGGATGCCAAGCGGGCATAAGTTCTCCTTATTGAGTGCGGTCTCTGAGTGATAAGCTCAGAGTGAGTTCAAACTGCTGCTTTCATTTTACGCTGATTTTGTTACGACGAAGCCGGCAAAGTTGAAACGCGCCGGGTGCGGTTTTTAATCGCATCCGGGTGCAAACAGTGATGCCTGCATTTTTATGCCGTCACCCAGACTGAAAAATGCTTAAGCTTGTCAGCGCTTTTTTAATCTGCTTCGTTAAAGAGAAAACCCGGTAAGTTAATGAGATCTTTGGCATATTATTTGCTTATCATTTGCTTACTACTCGCTTGCGAACCGGGCTGTTACGCTAAACCGTAACGCTCACTATAATTAATCACATCAGTCTGATCCCTGTAGTCGATAGAGCCAGGCTCAATTTAGACAGGTCGGCCAAACTGATTTAGATACTGGAGATTTGACCATGAAATCGACCTCATCGCGCCATTTTGAGACAGGCCGCGTTGGTAATGCACTCACAAATAGCAAACTCTGGCAAAAAGCCCAAACTCGTGCACGCTTGGCTTACGGAGTCTGCATCGTGCTGGCTGGCTGCATGTTAGCGGCGTTCTCGGTAATTTCGCTGAACTAATACAGCGCGGTTTCAGCAATCTGAGTCAGCTGCGGGCACGAACTCGCACAACACCAGTTCCGGATCCGCGTTCAAACGCAAGGGCAAATTGCTGCAACCCAAACCACGGCTGACAATCAAACGCCCGGCTTGTTGCCAGGGCGAGTCTGGCTGAATGTAATCGCCATAAGGATAACGTCGACTGAGCTCGCCACCGGGTAAATACCAGGCCTTGCCATTTGCGCGCGCCAATTGCCCGCCATGAGTATGACCAGCGAAGGCTAACTCGAAACTCCCCGGCGCCAGAAACTGCAAGCCATCGGGTGCATGCATCAAAATCAGGCGGAAAACATCTGCTGTAGAATTGGTAGGTGGCGCAAGCGGCCTACCTGTCCAGGGATCATCCATGCCATAAATGCAGATTTGCCCAAATGGCGCAGGCAGGCAAACCGCTTGATTGCATAAGACGCTCACGCCTGCCGCAGCAAGCTGAGTTTGCAGGTAAGCGCTATCCGTCCATAAATCATGATTACCCCAGACTGCGAATTTTCCTAATCTGGGCTCACAAGCCTGGAGGTAAGGCACTAAGGCGTGAATACGCTGTGCCGCGCCAGAAACAAAATCACCACCGAGTAAGAGTAGATCGACAGGCTCTTGCAGCAAGCGGGTAAACGCTGCCGCAAACACTTGAGCTGCGGTAGTCGGTCCGGCGTGAAAATCGCTCAGGAAGGCCAGTTTAAAACCGGGTGTCGTGTTGAATTGCGCTGGTAATTCAACACGATAGCGCGTGACACTGAGTTTGCCATGCCAACCGCAGCGCCAGCTGAGTTGCGCCAGCCAGCCACGATATTGCACCAGGTCGAGCAAGGCTTCGGCAAGTGCGCGCCAGCGTGGATTGCGGCGACCACCAGCCTGGCTCGCCTCTCTCAATGCGCCTCTTCCCAGTTATTGCCCATGCCCACTTCGGCTAACAAAGGCACATCAAGTTGCGCCACGCCTGCCATCAATTTTGGCAATTCTTGTTTGACTAAGTCCAACTCAGTTTCTGGTACTTCCATCACCAATTCATCGTGCACTTGCATGATGATGCGGCTGCCTAGTGCTTGTTGTTCCAGCCAGTTTTGCACCGCGATCATCGCCAGCTTAATTAAGTCCGCCGCAGTCCCCTGCATCGGGGCATTAATTGCCGCGCGTTCGGCAGCCTGACGTCGTGGCCCATTCGCGCTATTGATTTCAGCCAGCCACAAACGGCGGCCAAATACGGTTTCGACATAGCCATGCGCTTTAGCCTTGGTGCGGGTATCTGCCATGTATTGCGCAACGCCCGGGTAGCGCTGGAAATATTTATCGATATAGCTTTGCGCGGCGCTGCGCTCTATCCCCAGATTGCTGGCTAAGCCAAACGCCGACATACCATAAATCAAACCAAAGTTGATCACCTTGGCATAACGTCGTTGCTCATTACTGACATGCTCTTGTTCGACACCGAAAATCTCGGCGGCGGTGGCACGGTGTATATCCGCGCCTTCAGCAAAGGCTTTGAGTAAGCTGGCGTCACCCGAAATATGTGCCATGATGCGCAATTCAATTTGCGAATAATCAGCCGAAATTATCTTATGAGCTGGCTTGGCCACAAAGGCTTCACGGATGCGGCGCCCTTCTGCGGTACGCACCGGGATATTTTGCAAATTAGGATCATTCGATGCTAAACGTCCGGTCACCGCCACCGCTTGCGCATAATTGGTGTGAACCCGGCCAGTTTGCGGGTGCACCATCTTAGGCAATTTATCGGTGTAGGTCGATTTCAGCTTGGCTAAGCCACGGTATTCCAAAATCAATTTTGGCAAGGGATAATCTTCGGCCAGCTTTTGCAAGACTTCTTCATCAGTCGATGGTGCACCGGATGGGGTTTTCTTGACGACCGGCAAACCCAGTTTTTGGAAAAAGATTTCGCCCAATTGTTTGGGCGAATTCAAATTAAAGTTTTGCTCAGCCAGCACATAGGCTTGCTGCTCAAGTTCCAATAAGCGGTTGCCGATTTCATGCGATTGCTGTTGCAAGAGTTCAGGATTAATCAAGACGCCATTGCGCTCTATCTTTTGCAAAACCACCGAAGTCGGTACTTCGATTTCGCGATAAACCCGCAATAAATTCGCATCGTGTTCAATTTCTGGCCACATCGCCAAATGCAGTTGCAGCGTGATATCGGCGTCTTCGGCAGCGTAGGCGCAGGCTTGATCGAGTTCAACCTGAGCAAAAGAAATTTGCCCCGCACCCTTGCCGCAAACTTCTTCATACGTAATGGTTTTCACACCTAAATGACGTAAAGCCAGGCTATCCATATCGTGCGACTTGTGCGATTCAAACACATAGGATTGCAGCAAGGTGTCATGCTGTATGCCGCGTAGTTGCACGCCATGATTTGCCAGCACATGGGCATCGTATTTGAGGTTTTGCCCAACCTTGGCGGCGTTTTCATCTTCCAGCCAGGGTTTGAGTTGCGCCAGCACTTGCGCCAAGTCTAATTGCTGCGGCACCCCGGCGTAATTGTGCGCCAATGGAATATAGCAAGCTTCGCCCGCTTCACAGCACAAGGAAATCCCGACCAATTGCGCCAGCATGGGTTCGAGCGAAGTGGTTTCGGTATCAAAGGCGGTCAGCGTGGCTTGTTGTATCTTCTGCAGCCAGACGTCCAGACTGGCTTGATCCAGCACCAATTGATAATTTTTACTGCGTTCAGTCACAGCACTGGCTTCTGCTTCATCAAATAAACCCGCTTGTGGATTCGCGCCAGCCTGCTGTGCTTTAGCGGCTGGCAAAGGCGTGGCGCCCGCAGTGGCATCACCACTCAATTCTCTGAGCCAGGTTTTAAAACCATAGTGACTAAAGAAATCGATGAGCGCTTGCTTATCTTCGCTGGTACTGACTAAGTCAGTGGCTATCTCAGCCAGATGCGCACTTAAATCGCAATCGGTTTTAACGGTAATTAATTGCCGCCCCATAGGCAACCAGTCGAGCGCAGCGCGCAAATTATCACCAACCACGCCCTTGATTTTATCGGCATTCGCCATCACGCCGTCTAGCGTTTGATATTCGTTCAGCCATTTGAGCGCAGTTTTCGGCCCGCATTTGGTCACGCCCGGCACGTTATCAACGGTGTCACCGATCAGTGTCAGGTAATCGATAATACGTTCTGGCGGCACGCCAAATTTAGCGTTGACCCCAGCGATATCGAGTTTTTCATTGCTCATGGTATTGATCAGCGTCACGCTTTCATTCACTAACTGCGCTAAATCTTTATCACCGGTTGAGACTATGGTTTGCATGCCTTGCTGAGTGGCGCGCACGGCCAGCGTACCGATCACGTCATCGGCTTCCACCCCTTCTACCATTAAGATAGGCCAGCCCAACGCTTTCACGACCTGGTGGATGGGCTCGATTTGCAAGCGCAAATCGTCGGGCATGGAAGGACGCTGGGCCTTGTATTCCGGGTACATATCATCGCGAAAGGTTTTACCCTTGGCATCAAACACGCAGGCGAGGTATGCTGCCGGATAATCGCTACGCAATTTGCGTAACATATTGATCATGCCGTAAATCGCGCCAGTCGGCTCGCCACGCGTATTGCGTAAATCGGGCATGGCATGAAAAGCGCGATATAAATAGCTGGAACCATCGACTAACAATAAGGTATTTTGCATATGAATTCGAATCGGAAAAATGTGACGCGCTTGCGTCAAATCATTGATCAGGATAAAGCCACGGCAATCAAAGCGCGTGAATCCTGGCATATGTTCACGATTATGGCAGAATTTATCGACTCCACCGAGCGTCTTTCTACAATTCGTCCCGCCGTCAGTATTTTTGGCTCGGCCAGAATCAAGCCGGAAGACCCTTATTATCAGCGCTGTGTCGATTTATCGCGACGCTTATCTGATGCGGGTTTCGCGGTGATTTCTGGCGGTGGCCCAGGTATTATGGAGGCCGCCAATAAAGGCGCTTATGAAGGTGCTTCGCCCTCAGTGGGTTTGAATATCGAATTGCCACATGAGCAACGCAGCAACCCCTGGCAAAATATCAGCATCACTTTCCGCCACTTTTTTGCTCGCAAAGTCGCCTTCGTTAAATATGCAGATGCCTATGTGGTATTTCCCGGCGGTTTTGGCACCATGGATGAAGTCAGCGAAGTGCTGACTCTGATGCAAACCGGCAAGTCGCGCCATATTCCAGTGATACTGGTCGGTACCGAATTCTGGAGTGGTTTAATCGACTGGATTAAAGTGCAAATGGCGGGACGCGGTTTGATTTCGCCCAATGATTTGAACTTAATCCAGTTGATTGATGAACCCGCGCACATCGTTGACGCGATCTTTGCCTTTTACGAAGCGCGTGAAATTGAACCTTCTGAAGAAGAGCGGCAACGTATGCTGTACTTATAATGACAAACGACGCTGTTTAATCGCTTAATAAACTGGCGCCTTGTGTGGCGCCATGTTTGGTGCGCTCATCGTACTCACGCCCACGCCGGCGAGCCCATTCTACGTAATCCATGCCCAATTGATTAACATGATGCTCAAGTACAGAACAACTATTCATGGGGGGTAAATCGAGCACTTCCCTTTCAATTTTTCGTCCAGCCTCTTGGGATATCGTCATGTGCCCAATTTCGTGAGTTTGCAATGCGTTCAGATAGCGCGCAAAACGATCAGCATGGGCGCTACCCGCCTCTAGTTTGGGTAAAGTAATGACGACGCTATGCGTCACTGTGATGGAAGTAATCTGGCAACGACCATCTGCCAAGGTGTTATAGCGATAATTCCAACGCAAATTCCACTTGGTATAGCCATGAAATTTACGGCCCCCTTCACTAATCGGGGTTGCGCTATTAATCGCTTGCAACAGGCTCAAGCCTGGCTGATTGGGCACAAGATAGCGCTGATAATCGACGTTTTCCAGAAATTCAGCCTGTGCTGAACTCGCCCAAAAACTCAGCGCGACGATAAACGCCGTTGCGTTAATTTTTTTTATTTTCATTGTCGTTATCAAAATCGTTTAAACATACCTATCGATGCCGGAGCCGTTGGCTTGAAACCAAACTGTGCATAGAGATGCTGAGCCTCGCCATCGGCAAGCAAACTAACGTAAGCTGAAGCTGGTGCATGCTGTTCTAAATAAGTCAGCAAAGCCTGCATTATACGTTTGCCCAAGCCTTGGCCCTGGTGTGCAGGTAACACGGCAATATCAACGATTTGATAAAAACAGCCACCATCACCGATAACACGGCCCATGCCGACGACTTCTTGCTGATGCAAAAGTTGTACCGCAAACAGACTATTTGCTAAGCCGCGTTGCGCAGCTTCCGCAGTTTTTGGGCTTAAACCGGCCGCCTGTCGTAAATGACAATACACGGCATAATCAGGATTGGCAGCAATTAACTGGTAAGCAGTTTCAGACATGATGGTAAGTAAATCACTCAATTGTAAAGATGGGATGGTATCTCTGCAAAAACACGGCGATCAGGCGCGGTAACCGCGCCAGGGTATAGGTGCAGACATAATAATCGAGGTTCTGGTTTCGCCATAGTGGTTAATTTTACCGACCAGGCGTTCGAGATGTTGCACATCGCTACAGGCAATTCGCAATAAAAATGAATCCTGCCCGGTGACATGCAAGCATTCAAGAATTTCCGGCAAGCCTCGTAAGTAATCAATCAATGCTGCCTTCTGCGGCTGCAACACGGTGATACCAACAATCGCCAGAATATGCTTACCCAATGCTTGAGGATTAATGTGTGCATGGTAGCCCGTGATCAGGCCTTGTTCTTCGAGTCGCTTAATACGTTCCGAGGTTGCGGGTAACGACAGGCCCACGGTGTTGGCCAACACTTTTAACGACTGCCTGGCATCACGCTGTAATTCCGCTAAAATTTTCCAGGCTTTTTCATCCAATTCCATAGCAGCCCCCCATTTGTACGCTATCGCTTAGCGACTGACTAGTTGTTCATTCCAGGATATTGCAAACGCCAGATTTGTAGTGGTTTTCACCCTGCGCGATAAGGAAATAGCCCGGATCAGGCAAGGTGCAGCAGACAATTCTGCAAAAACCAGGAAACACCTTAAATATTCAAATAATTTAAGCAAATTACCTGAATTTTGCAATTAATTTCCAGCCTCAACTTATCCATAATTAAGCTATTCTGCTTTAACTAAAAGGCTGGCATATGGATTACAGTTTGTTTCAGAGTGCGGTATTTATTGGCGTTTCTATGGCCGCTCCGGTCGGGCCGATTGCCTTAGTTTGTCTGCGCACGACCTTACGGTCCGGCTGGCGTCACGGCTACATTGCGGGATTGGGAGTAGCCAGCGCTGACGCCAGCTATGGTCTAGTTGGCGCAACCGGCGTACAAGGCGTACTTCAGTTTTTTATACAGTTAAAACTCCCCTTGGGCTTACTAGGCGCAGCTTTCTTACTTTATCTGGCCTGGCAGTTCTGGCATCAAGAGGCGTCCCAGGTAAAACTCAAGCAGGATGATAAAAATTCAGGCAGCAACACTAGCTATCCTCGCAGCTTTTTCACGCTGTTTATGCTGACCTTAAGCAATCCCATGACCATACTCTCGTTTATCGCGATTTTCGCCAGCATCAATTTACGCAACACCACTGCGCAAAGCTGGCAGGCTTCGTTGACTATGGTAGCTGGCATCTTTGCAGGTTCTGCATTTTGGTGGCTGTTCCTTTGTAGTTTGATCGCCAGTATTAAACATCGTCTCGACGACAGTCACCTGAAATTACTCAACCGTATCAGTGCAGTGTGTGTGGCGGGCTTTGCAATCTGGCAGATCGGGCATTTGCTAAGCTGACTGCGTGTATCAGATACAGCCGCGTTTGCCGATCTGATCGTGCGAATTGATTTACAATGTGTCCCCGATTCTGCTTTGGAGCCAACTGTGAATTTCCTCGCCCATGTTTATCTGGCACGGCATAGTCCGCTGGCGATGATAGGCGCGCTATTGGGCGACTTCAATCCTGGCCCCGACATCGCACACCTCCCGACCGAGATAGTCAGGGAAATTCAGATACATCGCTTAGTTGACAGTTTTACGGACCAGCACTCTCAGGTATTGGCGTGCAAAAGCTTGTTCCCAGATGGAATACGTCGTTTCTCTGGCATCGTACTTGATTTGTATTTCGACTATTTGCTTTCCGTGCATTGGCAACGTTACACACCAATCTCACGTCGGCAATTGATTGATGACTGTTATCAAGCCTTACATGAGCACCATCATCTTTTGCCCGCAAGTCTGCAAAACATAAGGCCACGCATGGTCGCCCAGGATTGGTTAGCCAGTTACGGCGAACCAGAGGGCTTGAAATTAGCCGCTAACCGGACGGCACAACGGATTAGTCGCCACGGTGAGCGACTAATGCAAGCGTATCATTTAAGCCTGCTCCAGCATGTCAGACTGGAACAAGCTTTTCTGAGCTTCTTCCCAGAGTTAGAAAATTACACGGCACAGCAGCGCAAGCTGCTTAACATGTCCGTTTAAAAGCCCCAGTCTTTGCCGACACCCAGCAAGGTGGCCAGCCCCATGATAGCAAAGATCGCTGCTGCAATACCATGCACAACTTTCATCGGTATTTTGTTGGCGAGTTTATCGCCCGCAAATACCGCAGGTACATCAGCAATCAACATCCCCAAAGTCGTTCCTGCAACAACATACAGGGGGTTTGCATAATGCGCGGCCATTGCCACCGTGGCGATTTGCGTTTTATCGCCCATCTCAGCCAAAAAGAAAGTCACCAGCGTTGCCATAAACACGCCACTACTCTTAGTGATGCTGGTTTCCGCTTCATCGATTTTATCGGGTATCAAGGTCCAGATTGCCATAGCAATAAACGACACACCCAATATCCAGCGTAACAGTTGAGGTGAAATGCTATGACTGATGAGGGCGCCAACAGCGCCAGCCAAGGCATGGTTGAAGATCGTCGCGACCAGTATGCCTGCAATGATAGGAAGGGGTTTCTTGAAACGTGCCGCCAGCAAAAACGCGAGTAATTGAGTTTTATCGCCTATTTCAGCTAAGGCGACCACGGCGGTCGAAATGAAAAGTGCATCCATAATGATATCCTGGCCGGAAAAACCCAATTGACCAATAGCCCCGTTCCGGCCTGAACCGGGGCAATTGGTCAAAGGTCTTGCCAAGTATGAACCACTTACGCCATGATCGTTTGCATCAAGTATGTTGACGTAAGTCTTTTGCAGAGCAAAGCGGCTACTCCCCAATGACGGACGCAATTATAGCATGTAGCCTGGCACCGTCACGCTAACCTTAAACAGAACACACCAGGTTTGATGCAAGCTATGGCACCCGTAGCGAACCGATTAAACGCCACTTAGACAAAATTCGGATCTGGCTAACACTGGCATCGCGGTTTGAACTCCCAAAAATGCAAGAATCTGGCATTCGATTTATGACTTTACAAGCTAGAAATCGACAGGCATTTGCACGCCGTTTCAGAGGGAAAAGCACTTTTTTTCGTGGTTTTTCTGAGTTGGCATAATTAGTTGCAAATTTATCGTGATTTTTACGACCAAATCTGCAAAAAACACTTGCCAGAGTGAACAAACAGCACCACTATAAGCGTTGCGTGAATTACGCATTACAGGAGCGGGAAACACAGGTGTGTCTGCTCCATATTCAGTTAAAGTGAAGGAGTCTTTGTATGGCAACAGCACCTAAAAAAACCCCAGCCGCTGCGGCAAAGAAAACCGCCGCTAAACCTGCTGCCAAAGCTGCCGCTAAACCAGCAGCCAAACCAGCAGTGAAGGCCGCCGCCAAGCCTGCAGCTAAACCAGCGGCGAAGGCAGTAGCAAAAGCGGCAGCCAAACCAGCAGCAAAGCCTGCCGTTAAGAAAACTGCACGCAAACCTAATGAAGCCTTTATGAAGCCCATGACGATTTCAGCATCGTTAGCAGCGGTTATCGGCACTGGCGCTTTCCCGCGCACCGAAGTTACTAAAAAGGTTTGGGAGTACATCAAGAAGCACAATCTGCAAGACGCTGAAAACAAACGCAACATCAATGCTGATGACAAATTAAAAGCCGTATTTGGTGGCAAAGCTCAGGTTTCGATGTTTGAAATGACTAAACTGATTTCGGGTCACTTGTCCTGAATGAGGTATACGGTTCAAGTTGTTTAGGAGCTTGTACCGTTGGTTTTATCCTAAACAAAAATGCCCGCAACGCGCGGGCATTTTTGTTTTACCTCGGTGAAGAATAAGGTGGCGTGATCCTTAGTCAGAATTACCGGACTCACACAAGATTGTGAAGACAACGAATCCAGCCCAAACCTGCGCCTGAGTAATTCAATGTAAAACAATGAGTGTGTGTTTGTTCAAAATTTTCCACAAGTAACCGGTACTTTGGGCAAACGTAGATCAGGATTTTCGCCGGGCTTATCCAACAAAATACAGTAACTGCCATAAGGCGTGTTGACTTTGGTAACCGGACGACCATTGGGTAAAACAAAATTTTCGTAATAGACTCCAACCCGGTTGGTTTGCGCGCTGGCTGCGATTTTTTGCGCCAGTGCATCTAAATCAGATATTTTCGCGGCGGGCATCACTTTATCGCGCAATTCAAACTCTTTACGAGTCTGGCGATAAATTTGTCTTATATCACCACGCCAATCAGCTTGCCCTAACTTTTCCTCACGAATAGCTGCCGGACTTTCTTCAGCAACGCTGGCTGGAGCTGCGAATTCCTCAGTGTTATTTGCAATGCCAGTTGGCTTGACCTCGGGTGCTTTGGCTGTTTTTGACTCAGCATACTGCCGCCCTGAATTCAATTTTTTCTGGTGAATAAGCGGAGGAGATTTACTCGCAGCTGTAAAAGATTTTTCGGCTGGAGGTGATTCAGGCGTTTTGAGTTTAACGCTGAAGATTTGCAAATAGCTGTCAGCTTCAACATCTGGTTTGAATGATTTACGTTGATAATTCAGCGCCCAAATTACCAGAAAATGCAGCAGTAAAACCAAACTCAGATTACTTAACAACTTAATTTGCTGTGGTATCGAGTTTGAGTTGAACTGCGCTATCATCATTTAAGGTATTCCCACTTCTTCCAGTTAGATAACACCGCATTCGGGTATTCTGGTCGGCCCCGACTGCCATTGTAACGACCAAGTGCAAGGTAAAGATCGCCTTTTTCCATGTCGATATACATGCGCAAGATGGAGCAGCCATAACGCAAATTCGCTTGCATTTGATAGAGCTTACGTGGATCGCCATCACCTATCGCGCGGGTCCAGAATGGCATCACTTGCATATAGCCCCGGGCACTGGCGATAGAAATCGCGTACTTTTTAAAGCCTGACTCTACTTGTATCAAACCCAGCACCAATGCGGGTTCCAGGCCAGCGCGCTTGCTCTCATACCAAATCGCTTCTAGCAATTCTACCCGTGTCTGATAGTCAGGTATGCGGCGTTTCAAACGTGTCGACATTTCACCCAACCAATTCAGGTAAGCGATACGTTCTTCAATTTTGTTAAATGTGGGTTTAGGGGGGCGCGGATCAGAAATTGCGCGTGCCAAAGCCAACCGAACTGAATCGGCCATGGCTTCTTCTTTTTGATTACCAGCGTATGCCGGAACGTTTAAAACTGCGCTCAGAAGACAAAGCAAACTGAGCACGAGTTTATTCAGGGAGCGATATCCGCTCAGTTTTGCAGTCGCGCAAAGTCGACTGCAAACCGATACCGCACCAGGCTTTACTTGCTTAGGGCCTGCTAACACTAAATCTTACCCTTTCAAGCTCAGGCCAGTTTGCTGCGAATGAATTCGAGCATATCAGCTGGCGCCACGGCGGTAGCTTCAGTATCGCGACGCCCCTGGTATTCGAGCTTACCTTCTTTCAAGCCACGATCACCAATCACTACGCGATGTGGCACGCCTATCAATTCCCAATCAGCAAACATCGCGCCTGGGCGTTCACCACGGTCATCGAGTATCACATCAACGCCAGCGGCAACTAAGGAATTGTAAAGATTTTCGGTTTCTTGACGCACTGATTCGCTGCGATCCATACCCATAGGGCAAAGCACCACTTCAAACGGCGCTATCGAAGCTGGCCAGATGATGCCTTTGTCGTCGAAATTCTGTTCGATTGCGGCACCCAGAATCCGCGTAATACCTATGCCATAGCAACCCATTTGCAATAATTGCGGCTTGCCATTTTCATCAAGGAAAGTGGCTTTCATATCGGCTGAATAGCGGGTACCTAACTGGAATACGTGGCCTACTTCGATACCGCGCTGTATCGCCAACTGACCTTTGCCATCGGGCGAGGGATCACCCGCCACCACATTACGTAAATCAGCGACTGCAGGTTCTGCCAAATCACGGCCCCAGTTCACGCCAGTTAAGTGGAAATCGACTTCATTGGCACCGCAAACAAAATCAGCCATATTCGCAACAGTGCGATCGGCAACGACATTGACAGGTTTAAGGGTATTAACTGGGCCCAGATAACCAGGTTTGCAACCGAAATACTCAAGGATTTCCGCTTCAGTAGCAAAACGGAAATTCGCTAAACCAGCGATTTTGGCGACTTTGACTTCATTCAACTCATGATCACCGCGCAATAACAGCAACCAGATTTGCTTATCGGCTTCTTTTTCACCATCCACCGCCAGGACTATGGATTTAACCGTGGTGCTGAGTGGAATACTCAATAATTCAGCGACATCTTCGCACTTGGCCTTGCCTGGGGTCGCAACTTTTTGCAAAGCAGCGCTGGCGGCGGCACGGCTGCTGAATAGCGACACAGCTTCCGCAGCTTCCATATTCGCGGCGTAATCCGAATCTGGGCAATACACCAGTGCATCTTCGCCGGTATCGGCAATCACGTGGAATTCATGCGAACCCGAACCACCAATTGCACCGTTATCCGCTGCGACAGCACGGAATTGCAAGCCAAAGCGCTGGAAGATGCGGACATAGGCGTCATACATCAATTGATACGAGTGCTTCAAACCATCGATGTCGCGATCAAAGGAGTACGCATCTTTCATGGTGAATTCGCGACCACGCATCAAACCAAAGCGGGGACGACGTTCGTCGCGGAACTTGGTTTGAATATGGTAGAAATTCACGGGCAACTGGCGGTAAGAGCGAATATCGCTGCGCACCACGTCAGTAATCGCTTCTTCCGAGGTCGGTTGAATGATGAAATCGCGGCCATGGCGATCTTTCACGCGCATCAATTCCGGGCCCATTTTGTCCCAGCGACCAGTCTCTTGCCAAAGTTCAGCCGGTTGCACGACTGGCATCAGCATTTCGATAGCACCGGCGCGATTCATTTCTTCGCGCACAATATTTTCGACTTTGCGTATGATGCGCAAGCCCATAGGCATGTAATTGTAAATACCGGAACCCAGGCGTTTAATCATGCCGGCACGCATCATTAATTTGTGGCTGATGATTTCAGCATCCGCTGGGGCTTCTTTTAATGTGGAAATAAAAAACCGACTTGCACGCATAACAGTGATTCTTTTCAGTTAGAGGGTTATAATCAACTCAATTTTAAAGGATTAGCTGGCAAATGCGCCTACTCTTTGCATTTTTGATGTCTCAAACGCTGTTTTATTACCCGTTTTCCCCTTTTTCAAGGCAACGGGCGAGGATAGTGCCTACCTGAATCTTGCAAACATTAGCCATTTAGCCACACAAAGTATTGAGGTTTAATATGCTAGATCGTGAAGGCTTTCGCCCTAACGTTGGCATTATATTGCTGAACGCCAACAATCAAGTCTGGTGGGGCAAACGCGTGCGTGAACATTCCTGGCAATTTCCCCAGGGCGGCATCAAGTATGGCGAATCCCCCGAGCAGGCAATGTTTCGTGAACTTGCGGAAGAAACAGGTTTGCTCCCTGAGCATGTCAAAATTCTCGGCCGCACGCGTGACTGGCTACGTTACGAAGTTCCCGACCATTTTATCAAACGCGAGGTGCGCGGGCACTATCGCGGCCAAAAACAAATCTGGTTTTTGTTACGTCTGACAGGTCGGGATAGCGACATTAATCTGCGCGCCACCAATCATCCTGAGTTTGATGCCTGGCGCTGGCATGAATATTGGGTGCCGCTGGATGTGGTGATCGAATTCAAGCGCGATGTTTATCAATTAGCCTTGCAGGAATTATCACGTTTCTTACGGCGTGATCATGGCCAAAAAGGGCGTTACCTTAGAAAATCGCATCCGGCCAGCAACCTCGCGAATAAAACAGAGACAAACAATCCGCCCTCAACGCAGACGACTACTGAGCTAACCGAAACAGGAATTAAACCATGAGCATTTTTCAAATGCGACCATTATTTATCGTATTCGTCAGTTCCAGTTTATTACTTAGCAGCCTGGCTCAGGCCCAAAAAATCAATGAAGACGACGAGCCAGAAAAAAATGCTGAAGCAGCGCTGGTTTTGCCAGCCCCACCTCAAGCCGAAAACTTAGTCACTTTTTATCAAAGTGAGACCCAGAGCTTCGCCATCGATCTCAATTCACTCAGCATTCCTGGCGATGGCAGCGTGCGCTATAGCCTGATCGCGACCAGTCAGGCCGGGGCAAAAAACATCAGCTATGAAGCAATACGTTGCGCCAGTTTTGACAATAAAATTCTGGCTGTTGGCCGCGCCGACAAAAGCTGGGTGACGCCGAAAAAATCGACTTGGTTATCGATATCGAGCCGCTCTTACAATAAGCAACACAGCGTTTTAGCCACGGAGTTCTTTTGCACGGGCTTAACGATAGCCGGTAAAGTGAATCAAATCGCTGGCAAACTTAAATTGGCCAAGCCTTAACCAGCCAGTACACAGGGGGCAGCCGAACTGCGCTGCCCCGCGATTGTGCCAGCCTGTCACCAATCAGGCTAAACAGCCACCCACTGTCATACACCTCATTTCTGAGTAGACGGGTAATCACTGGCATCGCTGAGGCTTGCTACTCTGCATGATTTCAAATAATAAGTTAGCAAAGCCTGGTGCACGATGTGTTAGCATCCTGACTATGCTTAACTAAATCGAGACTGCTGCAAAGCTGCACTCCCCTCAGAACACTGGGGCAGCGGCAGTTTTGTCTCAAGCTCAAGAACAGCACCATGACGACCACGATAGCGATGCATCTCGCGCCCGACCATGCTTCGGTCAAGGGCTATGCCAGTGATGCAATCAAGAATTTTCGCAAACTAGAAAAAGCTGAACTCGATTACAGTTTGGACTCATTGCGTCAGATAGATGCGTTATTACTGGATTGGAAAAGACAGGGCGCGCCTGTCAGCCAAATCAATAAAAGCTTGTTCGCGATGGGTAGTTATGCTGGCGAGACCTTACTCAGGCTCAAAGCAGGACGCTGGCAAGCAGCGAGCGAAGATACTGACAGCCAACGCCGCTTTTTATACCTGCGTTTTGACGATGGCAGAGAATGGCACCCCATCTATCAAGTCTTTGCGATGATGTTAGCGCCGCCTGAACAAACGGCAGCCCAGACTTTAGTCGCCTCATTAGAAGCCGCACTATCGGCTGCGCCCAGCGACGATACCTGCACACCTGAGCAAGCCGTGCGCAAAATTTTCGCTTTACATCAAGTCGGCGACTACGTCAGCGAGGCATTAAAGCGCTTAAAAGCTAACCCCACCCAAACGGCCCAGGCCATCTCAGGCTTTGCCGCTGGCACACTGGTGCATTGCAAAAATGGTTTAGTGCCGATAGAACAAATCAAGGTCGGCGACTGGGTATTGTCGAAGCCTGAGCATGGCGGCGAGCAAGCGTATAAGCGGGTGTTGGCTACGTTTAAGCATGAGCCGCAGCGGGTGATTGAGGTGTATGTCGCATTTCCAGATAACAATGATAAAGCGAAGACAATTATTGCTACACCGAATTATCCATTTTGGGTAAATGGTAAAGGTTGGACTTCTGCTGAGGGTCTTCCAAACTGGCTTTCAGATCTACAATTTGAATTGTTTGATGGACGGCTGACAAATATTCGCGGTCGAGATGATATTTACGTTAGTGATAAGGACGGGATAGGCTGGACATCGACTACCGTCTATGACCTTAAGGGGGTCGGTAGACTATTGGAATACCCAACCAGAAAATTAGTTGCAACAGACGTTAAACCATTAAAAGAAATTAAAAATGGTAAATTAAAAGACCCTTATTTCAAGTTGCCCGTTTATAACTTGGAAGTGGAAGATTTCCTTACTTACTACGTGGGTGAGTTTGGTGTCTGGGTAGCTAGCAGCTAGCCCGCTCAGGCTATCCAGTAGCGCTGTCTGGTCAATTAAACCAAGACCAGATTATCGCGGTGTATCAATTCCGCTTCTTCGACAAAGCCAAGTATCGCCGCGATTTCTGCTGAGGCATGGCGTTTAATCCGGCGCGTGTCAGCGCTGCTGTAATTGCTTAAACCACGCGCCACTTCGTGTCCGGCAGGGTCCAGGCAAGAGACTACCGCGCCTCGGCCAAATTCGCCAAGCACCTCGACTACGCCAACTGGCAATAAGGATTTGCCTTGCTGCCTGACGATGTCGGCAGCACCCTGATCCAAAATAAACTGGCCACTGGTTTGCAAATGATCGAGCAACCATTGTTTGCGCGCAGCTATCCTGGCGGTGCTGGCGATCAAGGTCGTACCGATTGGCTCGCCTTGTGCCAGGCGCACTAAGACATTCGCTTCGCGACCGCAGGCGATCACCGTATGCGCGCCCGAACGTGCAGCACGCTTGGCAGCTAAGACCTTGGTGATCATGCCGCCACGACCGAGGCTGGAACCAGCGCCGCCCGCCATCGTTTCCAGCGCCGGGTCACCGGCCTTAGCTTGTTGCACCAGGCTGGCGTTGCTATCTTTACGCGGGTCGGCACTGTATAAGCCAGTCTGATCGGTCAATATCACTAAAACGTCGGCCTCAATTAAATTCGCTACCAATGCGCCCAGGGTATCGTTATCGCCAAATTTGATTTCATCGGTGATCACCGTGTCGTTTTCATTAATCACCGGCACCACGCCCATTTCCAATAAGGTCAGCAAGGTGGCGCGGGCATTCAGATAGCGTTCACGATCGGCCAGATCAGCATGGGTCAGTAAAATTTGCGCAGTACGTATGCCATAGCGGGCAAAGCTGCTTTCATAAATCTGCACCAGCCCCATTTGCCCGACTGCGGCGCAAGCTTGCAATTCATGGATTGCGGTCGGTCTTTGTTCAAAGCCCAGCCGCTGCCGCCCTTCGGCAATTGCGCCCGAACTGACCAGCACCACTTGTTTGCCCGCCTCGCGCAAATCGGCGATCTGGCGTGCCCAATTCGCAATTGCCTGAGCATCTAAACCACGGCCATCATTGGTCACCAACGATGAACCCACTTTAATAATCAGACGTTGCGCCTGTGAGATACAGCTGGTCAAAACTCACTCCTGAAATTAGCTTGCACGATAACAGCGCGGCTTGCACTGTTTTGCCGGATCGCGCTGGCCTGGCAGAGTAACAGCGCAGAGCAAAACCAGGCACAGCCTGCTGCCCTCAATCAAACAAAAAATTATACTTTATTTTGATTTGCTTGCGCTTTTCAGAATTTAATTTTATTTAGCTTAAAAATATCGGCATTAATTCCAAAATAATTGCTATTAATTCACATTTCTAAAATTCACCCCGGCACTGCGCCCTGGCAAATTCAAGCTGGTGCGCAAGGGCTGAGTTTGCGCCACTACCTTACCCGCCCGTATCACATAGCGCCGCACCGCACGCAGGCGCAAGGCTTCGACTACATCGCCTGCGTCCAGCAAAACTAAATCCGCCCGCGCCCCCGGCACCACGCCATAATCAGCCAGGTTCAGAATCTGTGCGGCCTGGCTAGTCACGGCCTCAAAACACTGGTGCATTGCCGCCTGGCTAGTCATTTGCGCGACATGCAAACCCATATGCGCGACTTCTAACATATCAGCGGAACCCAGGCTATACCAGGGATCGAGCACACAGTCCTGACCAAAAGCAACAGGAATGCCCTGCGCCAGCAGTTCTGGCACACGCGTCATGCCACGCCGTTTTGGGTAGCTATCATGCCGCCCTTGCAAGCAAATATTGATAAGGGGATTGGCAATCGCCGCGACGCCAGCTTCGGCCATCAAAGGCAAGAGCTTGCTGACGTAATAGTTATCCATAGAATGCATAGAAGTCAGGTGCGAGGCTGCAACCCGGCCCTGCAAACCCAGTCGCTGAGTTTCTGCAACCAGGGTTTCGATATGGCGCGACATCGGGTCATCGCTTTCATCGCAATGCATGTCTACCATCAAGCCCCGCTCTGCGGCGAATTCACACAAGAGCCGTATCGACTCAGCGCCATCGGCCATGGTGCGTTCGAAATGGGGAATGCCACCAACTACATCCACCCCCAGTGCAATCGCCCGCTGCAAGTTTTGCCAGGCTGTGGCGCTACGCAATAAACCATCCTGAGGAAAGGCGACTAACTGCAAATCCAGATAAGGCGCGACTTCGCGCTTGACTTGCAATAAGGCTTCGATTGCCAGTAAGCGATCATCGCAAATATCGACATGCGAACGTATCGTCAACAAACCACGAGCCACTGCCCAATCGCAGTATTGCAAAGCGCGCTGACGGATTGCTTCTTGGGTCAGCTCGGGTTTGAGTTCGCCCCATAAAGCGATGCCCTCTAGTAAGGTACCGGATTGATTCACGCGCGGCAGACCATAGCTGAGTGTGGCATCCATATGAAAATGCGCATCAACAAAGGCGGCGCTTAGCAAATCGCCTTGCGCGTCGATTTCTTGCGCTGCGCGGGTGTCCGCTGCGGCATCCAGTGCCAGGATCCGGCCCTGATCGATTAAGACGTTACAATGCTTGCGGCCATCGGCCAGGCTGGCGTTGCGGATTACTAAGTCGTACATGGCAAGACCTCTATAATTTTGTTTTGAAAACGTATAAAACACTGGCATGAGAGTAAAACCTTACGGCATAATCAGTGCCGGAAAGGCAGGACTTATGGCAACCATGAAGCAAGTCGCGGAAAAGGCCCGCGTATCGACCACTACTGTTTCACATGTAATCAATAATACCCGCGTCGTCAGTGAAGACGCGCGCGAACGCGTGCTCGCGGTGATCCAAGAGCTGCGCTACATCCCCAGCGCGGTCGCGCGTAGTCTGAAAAATGACCGCACCCATACGCTGGGTATGATGATACCGAATAATTCCAACCCGTATTTCGCAGAAATCATACAAAGCCTGGAAGATGCCTGTTTTGAGTTGGGCTATAACATCATCCTTTGCAATAGCTATGATGATCCGAAAAAGCAAGCCGCCTATATCCGCGTATTAATGGAAAAACGCATTGATGGCTTAATTCTGGTGTCGTCGGGCTCAGATGAAGAACTGACACGCTTGCTGGCAGACGAAGGCATTCCCAAGGTTTTGGTTGATCGCGAACTGGATGGCGTTGCCGCTGATTTTATTGAAGCTGATCACGAAGATGGCGGCTATCAGGCTACTCAGTATTTAATCAGCCTGGGTCATACGCGCATAGCCTGCGTTGCCGGACCTGAAAATATCCTGGCTAGTGCCGCCCGTATCCGTGGCTACCAACGCGCATTACAACAGGCGGGTATAAGTTATGATCCAGCCCTTTTGGTTCACGCCGATTTTACCAGTCAGGGAGGTTTTAACGCCTTTCAGCATTTACTCGCTTTGGCGGATCGCCCCAGCGCCATCTTCGCAAGCAATGATTTAATGGCGATAGGTGGCATTTGCGCGGCAAATCAGGCAGGTATTCGTATTCCCGATGATTTATCGGTGGTCGGTTACGATGATATTGCACTGGCTTCGTTTAGCACCCCACCCTTAACGACGATAGCGCAACCTAAACAAGCAATCGGACGTCTGACCGCCGAAGTGCTGGTACAAAGAATCAAGTGCCCGGAATCCAGCCTGCGCCGTGAATTGATTAAGTCGCAGCTGGTCGTAAGAAGTTCGACGGCACGCCATCAATAAAAATGCGGGCTAATTGCCCGCATATGCCCTGATACTTCAATAAAAACTCGACGCTAAAACCTGCATCAGAAGCTCATTAGCAAGGCGTATTAACACTTGCAAAATGATGACCGCGACCAGCGGGGAAAAATCTATTCCACCCAGTGATGGCAAAATTCGTCGTAAGGGATTGAGTATGGGATCATTTAATGCACGGATAAACGGGGCCAAAGGCGCATGTGGATTGACCCAACTGAAGATCGCTTCCAATATCAGGATCGCCATCAAACCATAGAAAATCCACTGCACCAGTCGAAAAACTGCCAGTATCACTATCGTGCTGACAGGTAAGCGATTCACCAAGAGATAGTCGAGTGTCATCGCCAGCAAGGCAACTAAAAATGCGCCAACCAGACTAGCCCAGTCATATCCGCGAAAGCCAGGCACGATACGCCGCAACGGCTGTATCATCCAATCAGTAATTTGAAAAATGGCCTGAGCTAAGGCCATTGGTGGTCGCACTCTTTGCACTTGCATCCAGAAACGCAGCAATAGAAATCCAGCAAACAAGCCGGCAATCGTGTCTATCACAAATGTGAGAATTCCTTGCAACACGTTCATTCCTTAAAAAAAAACCCACTGATCAAAAAACTCAGTGGGTATTGTGCCTGAATATAGCGAGCTATCCAAGCGCTAGTCGCAAGCTAATTAAGCTGGGCGATTTCCAGTTGGGAAAGGCCATGCTGCATTAGGATTGACCACAGCTTTAGCTTCAGCAGCTTTCGTCGCTTTTTTTACTGGCGCTTTTTTTGCCGTTGCTTTTACTGGTGCAGCTTTCGCTTTAGCTGCTGGCTTCGCAGCGGCTTTCGCTGGTTTAGCGACGGCGGCTTTAGTGGCAGTCACTTTTTTTGCGGTTGCTTTTACCGCTTTCGCTGGTGCGGCTTTCGCTTTAGCTGCTGGTTTGGCTGCTGGTTTGGCTGCTGCTTTGACTGGTTTAGCGGCGGCTTTAGTCGCAGTCGCTTTTTTCGCCGTTGCTTTTACCGCTTTCGCTGGTGCAGCTTTCGCTTTGGCTACTGGTTTGGCTGCTGCTTTGACTGGTTTAGCGGCGGCTTTAGTCGCAGTCGCTTTTTTCGCGGTTGCTTTTACCGCTTTCGCTGGTGCAGCTTTCGCTTTGGCTGCTGGTTTGGCTGCTGCTTTGACTGGTTTGGCGGCGGCTTTAGTCGCAGTCGCTTTTTTCGCTGTTGCTTTTACCGCTTTCGCTGGTGCGGCTTTCGCTTTGGCTACTGGTTTGGCTGCTGCTTTGACTGGCTTCGCGGCGGCTTTAGTCGCAGTCGCTTTTTTTGCAGTTGCTTTCACCGCTTTCGCTGGTGCGGCTTTAGCTTTCACTGCTGGTTTAGCTGCTGCTTTTGCTGGTTTAGCGGCGGCTTTAGTGGCAGTCGCTTTTTTTGCAGTTGCTTTCACGGCCTTCGCTGGTGCCGCTTTAGCTTTCGCTGCAGGTTTTGCTGCTGGTTTCGCTACTGCTTTAGTGGCAGTTGCTTTTTTCGCTGCAGGTTTCGCTGCTTTAGTTACTTTCGCTGCTTTTTCGGTGGTCTTTTTAGTGGCGGTTTTTTTTGCCGCTACTTTTTTATCCGTCGATTTTTTGGCAGTTTTTTTTGCGCCGACTGGTTCGTCGGGCGTAGGTTGAGGTGCTGTAGCCATTATTTTCCCCTTTACTTGAGATGGAATTATCCAGATATAACGTAAATCCGCTCAAGCGCGATGACCTCGGCTTAGGTTGGTATCACTTTGGAGCGGATTATTCAAAGGCACAAACACGAACTGTTTGCGCTAGTGAATTCGGTATCAATTAAATGAACATCGTTGTTACACTGGATTATCACTACTTGCCAGTGGCACGGAAATCATTTAACAAAATTTTTCCAAGTCCTGATTACAAACTAAATGGGCTGATTGGAATTGGAACGCGTATTCTCGCGGGCGGCAACTATACCAGCAAATTCCAGATATGCCAAAAGCCGCAAGTCCTGACTCCCTCAGGAATTGCGGCGCTAACAGTTTTGTCGCTTTTCGAACGCTGTAAGATTTATCTCAGCATCGGCGGGTTCACAACTGTTCATTCAGTTTGTTGAGGCCTCTCACGTTTATCTAAGGAGACACGGTCAGGTAACTCAAGCAGGGAATTTTCTCTATGCTAGTCTGCATTCATTCCCAATTCAAGGTTCCACCTGTTTGATACTCGATCACACGTGTCTCAAAAAAGTTGCGTTCCTTTTTCAGGTCTATCATTTCGCTCATCCACGGGAAGGGATTTTCTTCTTGTGGGAACAAAGCATCTAACCCGATTTGCTGGGCGCGGCGATTTGCGATGAAGCGCAAATAGCCTTTAAACATAGGCGCATTCAAACCCAGCACGCCACGCGGCATTGTATCTTCTGCGTAACGATATTCCAACTCCACCGCGCGCAAAAACAACGATTTAATTTCGTCCTTGAATTCACTAGTCCACAAATGGGGATTTTCCATCTTAATGGTATTGATCAAATCGATACCGAAGTTACAGTGCATAGACTCATCGCGCAAGATGTATTGATACTGTTCTGCCGCACCCGTCATTTTATTCTGACGACCCAAAGCCAGAATTTGTGTAAAGCCGACGTAGAAGAACAAACCTTCCATCAGGCACGCAAACACAATTAAGGAACGTAATAAAGTCTGATCAGCTTCCAGTGTCCCGGTTTTAAATTCAGGGTTGGTCAAGACGTCGATAAAGGGGATCAGGAATTGATCTTTATCGCGTATCGATTCTATCTCATTGTAGGCATTGAAAATTTCACCTTCGTCCAGGCCCAGCGATTCAACGATGTATTGGTACGCATGGGTATGGATCGCTTCTTCAAACGCCTGACGCAACAAATATTGACGGCATTCAGGTGCAGTGATGTGGCGATAGGTGCCGAGCACGATATTGTTTGCAGCCAGCGAATCCGCTGTCACAAAGAAGCCCAGATTGCGCTTAACCAGGCGACGCTCATCCTCAGTTAAACCTTGTGGGTTTTTCCACAGCTCGATGTCGCGCTGCATATTCACTTCTTGTGGCATCCAATGGTTGGCGCAACCGGCCAGGTACTTATCCCATGCCCATTTGTATTTAAATGGCACCAACTGATTCACGTCCGTCTGGCCGTTAATGATGCGTTTGTCAGCAGCTTGCACACGTTGATGACTGCCATCTGCTATGCCACTTGCAGCCTGATCCGGCGTTTGCAATTGGGCTTGAGCTGCGGCCTGACGTGCAGGCGCTGCGGGGGTAACTTCGTCGTCCCAGGATAACATGGTCCTGATCCTCTCAATAAATTTAGGGTGTTTCAGAGATTAGCACTACGCGGGTACGCTTTCTTGAGCTAAGCTAAAGCTGGCCTCGGTATCCAGCTCCTTAGTCAACAAGCCCCGGATTTAGCGCTCTTGGTAGTGGTGAGCTGAGTTATCTGAACTAGCGGACACGATCTGATATCCGCTAGTCAGACTTAGTCAAGCCATCGCCGGTTTTATTGGCAAGCTTCGCATTCTTCAAAACCTGGGTCGCCAGGGCGCAAGTAACATGCAGCTCCCTCTACCATCGCTGGCGCTGCACTTGCGGCAGGCGCAGCATGATAGCCAGCACCGCTATCTACCGCCACGGCATTCAAGGCACCGGTTTTGGTGGTGGATTTTTCCAAATGCGTTGCCGCTATCGTACGCAGGTAATACGTGGTTTTCAAACCGCGCAACCAAGCCAGTTTATAAGTTTCATCCAGTTTTTTACCGGAAGCGCCTGCCATATAGATATTCAAAGACTGTGCCTGATCTATCCACTTCTGACGACGTGAGGCGGCTTCAACCAACCAGCTAGGACTGATTTCAAAGGCGGTCGCATAAAGCTGACGTAATTCCTCTGGAATTCTATCAATACGCGCCAGGCTACCATCAAAGTATTTGAGATCGGCGATCATCACCTCATCCCATAAGCCATACTGCTTGAGATCACGTACCAGATACTCATTAATCTCAGTGAACTCACCCGACAAATTCGATTTTACGTAAAGGTTCTGATAGGTTGGTTCTATGCAAGCAGAAACACCGATAATATTCGAGATGGTCGCGGTCGGTGCGATCGCCACACAGTTCGAATTACGCATACCGTGTTGCTTGATGCGCTCACGCAGGACATCCCAATCCAGGGTTGAGGAATAATCCGCCTCAAGGTAGCCACCACGTTCTTCAACCAGCAATTTCAGTGAGTCTTGCGGCAGAATTCCACGATCCCAGAGCGAACCTTTGTAGCTGCTGTATTGACCACGTTCTTCCGCTAACTCGGTTGACGCCAGATAAGCGTAATAGCATACGGCTTCCATCGAAGTATCGGCAAATTCCACGGCTGCTTGCGAGGCATACGGCACACGTATCATGTGCAAGCAATCCTGGAAACCCATAATCCCCATGCCAACTGGGCGATGACGTAAGTTCGAATCGCGTGCTTTTTTCACCGCGTAATAATTGATATCGATAACGTTATCCAGCATACGCATCGCTGTGCGTATGGTTTTTTGCAACTTCTGATGATCGAGCTTGCCATCTTTCATGTGCGCTGTCAGATTTACCGAACCCAGGTTACAGACTGCGATTTCACTGTCATTGGTATTCAGCGTAATTTCGGTACACAAATTCGAGCTATGCACGACACCCACATGCTGTTGTGGCGAACGAATATTGCAAGGATCTTTGAAGGTGATCCAGGGATGCCCTGTCTCAAACAACATCGACAGCATCTTGCGCCACAAATCGAGTGCCGCGACTTTCTTGCTCATCTGAATTTCGCCACGTGCGGCTTTTTCTTCGTAAGCCAGGTAGGCTTGTTCGAAAGCCTTACCATATTTATCATGTAAATCGGGGGTATCCGAAGGCGAGAACAAGGTCCAGTCTGCTTTCTCCATGACGCGTTTCATGAATAAGTCAGGGATCCAGTTTGAGGTATTCATGTCATGCGTACGGCGGCGATCGTCACCAGTGTTTTTGCGCAATTCCAGGAATTCTTCGATATCCATGTGCCAGGTTTCCAGGTAGGCACAGACCGCGCCTTTACGTTTACCGCCCTGGTTCACCGCAACCGCCGTGTCATTCACGACTTTCAGGAAAGGAACCACGCCTTGCGATTTACCATTGGTGCCCTTGATATGCGCACCCAAAGAGCGCACCGGGGTCCAGTCATTGCCTAAGCCGCCCGCGTATTTAGCCAGCAAAGCATTTTCTTTGATAGCGTCGTAAATTCCTTCGAGATCATCCGACACCGTAGTCAGGTAGCACGAGGATAATTGCGAACGCTGCGTGCCCGAATTAAACAAGGTCGGTGTCGAACTCATAAAATCGAAGCTCGACAATAAGTGGTAGAACTCAATCGCACGCTCTTCACGTTGTGCTTCGTTCAAAGCCAGACCCATTGCCACACGCATAAAGAAGGCTTGTGGCATTTCTATGCGTTTGCCACGTACGTGCAGGAAATAACGATCGTACAGGGTTTGCAAACCGATATAGCCAAATTTCAGATCGCGATCCGCCACCAGTGCACGCGCCAGGCGTGGCAAGTCAAACTCGGCTAATTTAGTGTCCAGCAAATCAGCTTTGATACCTGTCTGAATAAATTCTGGGAAGTAGTTCAGGTATTCAGTCGCGGCATCATGTTGCGCCACTTCTTTACCAAACACTTCTTTACGAACGGTGTGCAATAACAAGCGCGAAGTCACCAGGCTATACGCGGGGTCTTTTTCCATCAAAGCACGCGCCGCCAAAATTGCCGACTTATATAATTCCTCGACGGGTACGCCGTCGTATAAGTTTTTCAGGGTTTCCGCGAGTATCGCTTCGGCATCGACCAATTTATCCAAACCAACGCATGCGGCATTAATCATGGTCCGCACTTCATTGATATCCAGCGCACGGGCCACGCCATCGGCGACGACCTTAATACTCGGCGCAGCCTGATTGGTCTGATCTTCCTTGGCGCGACGCTCTTCCATACGTTTGGCGCGATACAACACGTAGGCACGTGCTACATCATGTTCACCTGAACGCATTAAAGCCAGCTCGACCTGGTCTTGCACATCTTCGATATGGAAAGTGCCACCAGTTGGTTGTCGACGTAACAAAGCGCCAACCACCGCAGCCGTTAATTGCTCAACCAACTCACGAACGCGCGCCGATTCTGCTCCGTGACCGCCATTCACAGCGAGAAACGCCTTAGTCATCGCGATGGCGATTTTTCCTGGTTCAAAGCCAACCACCGCACCATTACGACGAATGATGCGATAGTCGGAATTGCCAGATTGCAGTAATGCCGTAGTTTCGCTAACTATGGTCTCAGAATTAATTTGTCCAGTCACAGGAACGTGGTCCATAGAAGTGTGCATTCAACCTCCCGAGTCAATTTATGCGTGTCGCCAGCCTGCAGACTGGCCTGTAGATATACGTTATGAGGGGCTTTTAGAAAAAAGAAAAGTCCGGAGAAAAACCACTAAATCTAGTGTATATTTTTTTGTCGACCCTAATTCTAGTTAGCTAAACTCGGAGATGCAACCTTTAACTGCACATAAAAAAATATATTTTTTATGTAAAAATTGGACTGAGCTAATTGACATTTAACTGGCGTCCTGAATTCACCTCAAGCTAGGTAAGTAAGCGCTAACGAAAACACTTTTCATAGCAATCTGCACAACTTGACAGCCCGTGTTTTAAGCGTTCCGCTTACAACATCGGTTTATTTTTTCCCAACATCCTGCGCCACACCTGGGCACGCTTATAGGTGTTTATTGGGAAAATTCGCGCCCAATTCAACTATTTTTGAACTTTTCAGCCTCGGCATAGTCTACGCAGGCATGCCTGCTTACAGTGCATTACATTGTAAAAATACAATGCATAACTAAGGGAGCGCGTTAACTTTAACGCCTTGTTATCAAATCACGGCGCTGACCTAGTCGCAGCGTCGTATTCAACTCAGCACAGTCAAATGAAAAAAACACTCTTATCGCTGGCTATTTTGGGGCTCAGTGGTTCAGTTTTGGCCAATGAAGGCATGTGGATGCCACAACAATTGCCAGCCATTGCAAAAGAACTCAAAGCGGCAGGTCTGAAACTGGATCCGGCTAAATTAACCAAGCTCACAGAATTCCCTATGGGCGCTATCGTTAGCTTAGGCGGTTGCTCAGCCTCGTTTGTCTCACCGAATGGTTTGGTTGCGACTAACCATCACTGTGTCTATGGCAGCGTGGCTTACAATTCCAAACCTGAACGCAATTTGTTGGCCAATGGGTTTACCGCCCATACGCTCGATGAGGAATTGCCGGCTCAACCTGGTTCGCGCATCTTTGTCACTAAAGAAGTTATCAATGTTTCCAATAAAATTATTGATAAAGCGACAGCTGCCTTAAGTGGTAAACAACGCGTTGATGCGATAGAAAAAAATAGCAAAAATCTGGTGGCTGAGTGCGAAAAAGATGCTGGTCATCGTTGCAATGTTTACTCTTACTACGGCGGCCTGGAATTCTATTTAATCAAACAAATGGAAATCCGTGACGTGCGTCTGGTGCATGCCCCAGCAGAAGGCGTGGGTAAATTCGGTGGCGACACCGACAACTGGATGTGGCCACGTCACACCGGTGACTATGGCTTCTATCGTGCCTATGTCAGCAAAGACGGTAAGTCGGCTGACTATAGTAAAGACAATGTTCCTTACGTTCCAAAACACTATCTTCGCCTCGCTAAAGATGGCTTAAAAGAAGGCGATTTCGTGATGGTAGTTGGCTATCCTGGTCGCACCAACCGCCACCGCTTGCCATCTGAAGTGGCCTTTACTTTCGACTGGAATTACCCCGAGTTCGTCAAATCATCGGGCGAGTCCTTACGGATTATTGCCGATGAAACTAAAGGCAATGAAGCGGCGCGTCTGAGCTATGCTGGTCAGGTTGCTGGCATCAACAATTACTACAAAAACCGTCAAGGTATGCTGGATAGTTATGCCAAGAGCGATTTCCTGGCTCGCAAAACCAAAGAGCACGATGACTTAAAGGCGTGGGTGAATGCGACCCCGGCCCGCGCCAAAGAATTTGCTGGCGATATCAGCGCGGTTGAAAAAATCATCGCTGAACGTGATGAAAAAACCAAAAATGAGTTTTATCTCGACCGCTCTTTCCCTCGCTTACTTTCCACCGCACGGGTACTCTATCGCCTGGCGCAGGAAAATACTAAGGCCGACGCTGAGCGTAAATCGGGTTATCAAGAACGCGATGTCGCACGTATCAAATCCTCGTTAACCAGCCTGGAACGCACCTATGTTGAGAACGTTGACAAAGCGCTGGTTTTAAATAACCTGAGCCATTATGCCGCGCAACCTAAAGCTCAACGCAGCGCCAATTTTGATGCCGCATTGGGCATCAAAGACGGTATGAGCAAAGACGAGTTGAAAGCCATGCTTGACAAACTCTATGCGGGAACCAGTCTGACTACCAGTGCCGCGCGTATGGCTTGGATAGGTAAAAAACCTGCCGATTTTGTGGCTAGCGATGATAGCTTCATCAAAATTGCCGTCGCGATGTATGAAGGCAGCTTGAAAAATGAAGCACAGGAGCAAGAGTTAGCAGGTAAATTGCAACAAGCCTACGCTAATTACATGAAGGCAAAAATCGCCTACATGAATAGCAAAGGCCAGGCAGTCTATCCTGATGCCAATAGCACCTTGCGCGTCACCTTCGGCAAAGTCGCTGGCCGCGATCACGGCACGGCAGATGGTTTAGCCTGGTCGGCCTTTACTACGGTCGATGGCATCCCACCTAAAGCAACGGGTAAAGGTGAATTCAATGCGCCAGCAAATCAATTAGCAGCAATCAAAGCGCGTGATTTCGGTAAATTCGTTGACCCTAAACTCAAAACCGTACCTTTAGCTTACCTCGCCACCCTGGATATCACTGGCGGTAATTCGGGCTCTGCGGCTTTGAATGCGAAAGGTGAATTGATCGGTCTGGCATTTGATGGCACACTGGACTCTATCATTTCGGATTGGGATTTTAACAATGCCAATACACGCTCGATTCAGGTTGACTTGCGTTATATGCTGTGGCAAATGAAACATGTCGATAAAGCACTTAACCTGATCAAAGAAATGGGTGCGGAATAATCTGCGTCCGAAATTAGAAATGGCCACTGCGGTGGCCATTTTTTTTACTTTACCAGATCACTTTATTCCTGATCACTTAACTCTTGATCAGGAATTTTCAGTTTTTGAATTTGATATCGCAATTGGCGGAAACTAATACCGAGTAATTCTGCGGCCTGCGTGCGATTATTACGGGTTTCGGCCAGCGCGCGGGAAATCATCACAACCTCAACTTCTTCCAAAAAAGCAGGTAAATCACAAGGCAGACCTGGCCAGGAGAATTGACCTGTTTCCGCACTCGACATGGCGTCACTGGCGGACGCGATTTCATTACCACCCAGGATTCTGGCAGGACGCAGCGATAAATCTTCCGCTTCTATGCATTCGCCATTGGCAAACGCTAAGGCTCGCTCCAAAATATTTTCCAGTTCACGCACATTACCCGGAAAATCATACTCATGGAGTGCACGCAGCGCGCCCTCTTTCAAACACACATTGGGACTACCGAGTTTTTGCAATATCCGGCTGGAAAGCTCGGGTATATCTGAGCGGCGTTCTCGTAATGGCGGCAAATGCAATTCAATAACATTTAAGCGATAATACAAATCTTGCCTGAATTTGCCTTGCTCCACGCATGCCACTAAATTTTGATGCGTTGCGCTGATCAGCCGAACGTCAACGGCTTCTTCATTTGTTGCGCCAACTTTACGAATTGAGCGTTCTTGTATCGCGCGCAAAAGCTTGACTTGCATAGCCAAAGGTAAGTCAGCAACTTCATCGAGCATTAAAGTGCCACCATTCGCTGCCTGAAAGAAGCCTTCTCTATCATCAACCGCGCCCGTAAACGCGCCTTTACGATAGCCAAAAAACTCAGCCTCCATCAATGCCTCGGGTATCGCACCGCAATTCACCGCAATAAATGGCTTGCCAGAGCGCGCACTATGCGCGTGAATTTCGCGCGCGGCCAATTCCTTACCGCAGCCAGACTCACCGCTTATCATGACTGGCGCCATACTGCGGGCAAGCCGGCTAATTTGCTCGCGCACAGCAGCGATTTGCACCGAACTGCCTATCAGTGAAGAAACCACACGTTCCGTTGGTTCGACCACAATCTCGGCAATGGCTGGCGTACTCTGATTGATTTGCAAACCGGCTCTGACTAGCTTACGCAAATGTTCAAGGGCGACGGGTTTAGAAACATAGTCGAACGCCCCGGCTTTCAACGCGTTCACAGCATTATCTGCACTGCCAAACGCGGTGATGACAGCAATTGGCGTTTGCTTGTAATTCGCGCTGACCTCTTCCACCAATTCCAGCCCGGAACCGTCGGGTAAGCGCATATCGGTCAGGATTAAGGCGTAATTCTGCGCGCTGATATTGCGACGAGCCTGAGCCAGATTGGCTGCGCTATCGACATCCAGTCCCATTTTTATCAGCGTAATTTCTAATAACTCACGCAAATGCGCTTCGTCGTCCACCACCAGTACGCGAGGAGTATTTCCTGTAGCCTTCATAACACTGTTTTATACCCTGAAAAATTGATTACAAATCGTCCGGTCGATTCAAAACTGCCATCCGGCATTTCTTCGCCGCGGTATTCATAATCCAATAAGCTGTGATTATTTAAGCACAATTCTCGCGCCATGTATAAACCCAGGCCCGTCCCCATACGCGATGTTGTATAAAATGGTTCAAACAAATGGGCGCGGACTTCGTAAGGTATCGGTGAGCCATCGTCCTGAATATGCAATTCCTGCCGCCCAGTTAAGGTCACTTGGGGAATGATGCGCACGCTGCCAGGGTTGGCGCTGGCATAGCGTATCGCATTCGATAGCAAATTACTCACGACTTCACGCAGATGAGCTGGATCGAACTGAACTTGAAAATCTGTATGCTTCTCAAGTTTGATTAAATCGATAGTAAGTCGTCGCGTTTCGATAAAGTCGTCCAGTAATTCCTGCAAAAAGCTTTGTATCGAATAAGGTCTGACATCAGGCTGCGCTTTACGCGATAGCTTCAGGATATCTTCGATCAATTGATTAAGCCGGGCCACATTATCACTAATGATTTTTAAGAGGCGCTCACTTTGCTGAGGTGTGATCTGTCCAGACAGTAAGTCTTCGCTAAGTAAAGAATTAGCATAGGAAATCGACGAAAGCGGATTACGAACTTCATGCGCAATACTCGCGGTCAGGCGACCCATCGACGCTAATTTAAGCTGCTGCGCCTGATTTTCCATATCCGAAACATCTTGCATGAAAATAATCGTGTACGTTCCTGGCATACCAGAACTCAAGCCGCCCAGAACTGGCACAAATCGTAATTTTAAATGCGTCACCAATTGATTTTCATTCAAACTACTTTTTTGCGATGGTGCCGTGATCAACTCAGTCAAGACCGGTAAAGTACTGTCAGCGATTGTGCGTATCGATACAAAGGAAATCTCTTCCTGACCAGGACGCTCATTAAAAGCAGAATGCTGCCGCAAACTATGCAAGGCCTCGGTGATCGGCCGCAAGGTGACTAATTCCGAAATCGCTATACCCTGCGTGCCCAGATTCACCTGACCATTCAACAGTCGTATCGCTGACGGATTCAAAGTAACGATGCGGTCGCGCTGGTCTAAAACCAGAATACCGTCGCCCATGTCATTAATAACCAGGTGATTAATTTCCTGGTGCAATGCCAACTCACGACCACGCCGCAATGCAAGCGCCTCCTGACTTAATAAGTTTGCGGCAAGCCGGTTAACCACATAAACAATCCCAAAGTAACTAAAGCCATATATTCCAGCCTGAGTTAAGCCACTCGCATCATCCATAACCAACCAAAAATGAATCGAGATAATCAGAATTGAAAGTACAACTAAGGAGGTATAAAACAGAGCCCATAAGAGCGGGCTCAAAATCGCGACGCCTGCCAGCGGCATCAGGTATAAGACCGTGAAGCCACTCTTGCTACCGCCCGTGATAAAGACCAAGGCTGAGATCAGCGCAATATCGGCGAACATCTGCAAACTCAGATGCAGTAAGAAACGTTGCCGATAGGCGAGTTTGAATAGCAAGAAGACGATAGCAATGATTAAATAAATCATGCACAAATCTTTTGCTAACTCTAAGTCGCCTTGCCAGTTTTCGCGATTGCGAAAACTAAACAGCATGAATAAGGATGCTGCGACGATGATCCTGGCGGCATTTAATGCCTGCAAAGATCGCCACATCGAATAACTCGAGTCTGGTGGTAACGGCTCCATCATTGTCGATTAGGATAAGTCAGCGTGAGCCTGACTACAAAATACACGCTGTTGCTTATACACAGCTTCTGAAGCGGGAAAATAAACCTGGCAGTGCGCACAGCACAACATGTTTTCGGCTTCGCCAGTTTCGGCGGGTGGCAGATCGGGCTCAGCCTGATTTAATGCCTGCGGCAATTGACGACTCTTTTTTTTGAGCGCTAAAACCACAATAACGATAAAGGCAAACCAAAACAACAGCTTCATGTCAGACTCCGGTGCAGAATGACCTCGAGCACAAAGCGTGTCCCGACATAGGCCAACAACAAAGTGATAAAACCACTCAAGGTGAAGCGCAACACAGTTTTACCGCGCCAGCCGCGAAAATAGCGCCCACCTAGCAATACCGCAAACAATAACCAGGAAAATAGCGAAAACACGGTCTTGTGATCGCTCCATTTAAAAGCCACCCCCAACACTTGCTCAGAAAAAATCACGCCCGATAGCACGGTCAGACTCAGCAAGATAAAACCGATTACGATAAAACGAAACAAAATCGTTTCCATCGTCAGCAGTGCTGGCAATTTATCTAAAAAATGCCCCATCCAGGCTTGATGTAACTGGCGCTGATGTAAAAGCCGGTCTTGCCAGCTCATTACCACTGCATGAAACGCCGCGATGGTCAAAGTGCCGTAGGCTAATAAGGCAATCACTATATGCCAGGGAAACATAACGGGTTTGCCACTCAAGGCGATCAGGCTACCTGGAAAAAAACTCGGCAAGATCGTCATTAGAGCAGCATGAGGGAGTAAGAATAAGCGCAAGCCATCCAGATTGTAGCTGCGCCCTTCTATCCAGCAAACCAGAACCGAAACCCACAAAGCAGCAGACAGCATCAGCGCAAAACCTACACGTAAGCCACCGTGATCAAACAAGCTCAGGCTTAGTGCACTGCCGTGGCATAGCCAGCCAAGTAAGCTCAAAGATGCAGTTTGTTTTTGTAAAGGAGGCGCCAGACTAAGCAGATAAATAATCGCTGCGGCGAAAGATAGATAATTTTGCATGACCAGAGTTTACCTTAAATCGCACCCGCTAATGTAAATAGCCAGGCGGTTTTTGTGATCGCTCAGTATTAACGTTGCTGTACTCAAGGTAACACAGAATGCGATACGATGACATCGCTGTCACACGCCGTATTTGCCGCAATCCGGCTAGCCACGTAGCGCTTAAAAACTGGGCTTAGCCGATCAGGCAAATACCAAAGCAAAGTTTCGGGTTGCATTAGCAAACCACAGTAGTAGCGTTGTTGCGCTTCATCCCAATGCAAGGCGCGGCAAGCGCCATGAAATTGCCATAAAAACAATCGCGCCACCGGACAAGGTTCTGCCGCACAACAAACACCACAACCATTGCAGCTTAGACCAAGGGCTGGTTTCACAGGTGCTGCTTTGTTTAACCAGATGATCGTAGCTGCCATATTCTTATCCTCAGGCTGGCTTACTTTGCTTCCTGAACAAACGCCAGACTGCCCCAAGTATCACAGGCACAACCGCAGCGCCAACACCAATTAATACGATAACGTTGAGATTTTCTTTAATGAATGGAATGTTGCCAAAAAAGTAGCCACTTAATACCACAGAGAAAACCCAGAATAAGGCGCCCGCCACATTATAAAGTTGAAAGTCGCGATGCGACATATCAGAAATACCGGCAACGAAAGGAGCGAAAGTCCGCACCAAAGGAACAAAACGTGCCAAGACGACCGTTTTGCCACCGTGCTTTTCATAAAAATCATGCGTTTTCTGCAAGGCTTTTCTATCTATCCAGCGATAATCCTTTTCCAGCACCTTATGCCCGACCATACTGCCTATCCAATAATTAATCGAATTTCCAGCTATCGATGCAACTACCAGTAAAAATATCAGCAAGGCTACATTCATATGTCCGGTTGCCGCAAAGGTTCCGGCGATAAATAAGAGTGAGTCACCTGGTAAGAATGGAAATATTACGAATGCGGTTTCACAAAAAACGATGGCAAACAAGACGACATAAACCAAGGTGCCGTATTCAGCTATCACTGTGCCCAACATTTTATCGACATGCAGGATCATGTCGATGATATGCATTAAATCCATTTCCACCTCAAGTTAATAAAATCGCCGCCATCATACACTAGAAAACTCAGGCCAAAACAACCGCATTCTGGCATAAGCGCAGCACCTTCTTATAAGTAAAGAAGACCGTGCAGATTATCGCTCGCAAGCTCAAATAAGCAAAAAATTCATGGGCAGGCTGCACTGCCCCGATGATCTCTGCATGCGGGCTGGCGAATACGCTGAATGAGGGCGCGCCACCTATCACCATTACCGGGTATGCGCCGCTTCGCATTTTTAAGACATTTCCGTGCGAATTAGAAAAAACCTGACAGACTACAGGCAGATTCCACTGTTTTAGTAGCCGTTACGTCTATAATGCGCGCTTTACCGACGTTCCCGCTTATTTTTTGCCCTTCTGCTAAATCTCATGAATACACTGATCGTTTTTGTCATCTTGTATTGGGTCATTTCGGTTGGCATAGGTTTGTATGCAGCTCGCTATGTCAATAACTCAAAAGACTTCGCCGTTGCTGGTCGCTCATTACCTATGTATGTGGTGACAGCGACGGTTTTTGCAACCTGGTTTGGCTCTGAAACGGTATTAGGTATTTCTTCAACCTTTGTCAAAGAGGGTTTGAAAGGCGTGGTTTCCGACCCGTTTGGTTCTTCATTGTGCCTGATCTTTGTCGGCTTGTTTTTTGCCCGCCCTTTGTATCGCATGAATTTATTGACCATAGGCGATTATTTCCGTAATAAATATGGCCGCCTGGTTGAAGTACTGGTAACACTCTGCATCGTGGTGTCATATCTGGGTTGGGTCGCGGCCCAGATTAAGGCGCTGGGACTGGTGTTTTCCGTCGTTTCCGGTGGCTATATCAGTATGGAGATGGGGATGTTGATCGGCGCCGCTAGTGTGCTGATCTATACATTAATGGGTGGCATGTGGTCGGTTGCGATTACCGATTTTTTGCAAATGATAATTATCGTCATTGGCATGTTATATATAGGATGGGAAGTTTCTGAAATGGTAGGCGGCGCCAGTGCAGTTGTCAGCCATGCTGCGGCGGCTGGCAAACTGGAGTTCTGGCCTGCCCCGACTGCCAGAGAAATGCTATGGTTTATAGCCGCCTGGATTACCATGATGCTGGGTTCTATTCCGCAGCAAGACGTGTTTCAACGCGTCGCTTCATCGGCGAATGAAAAAATTGCGGGAAATGCTTCCGTATTGGGCGGTGTATTGTATTTTTGCTTCGCCTTTATTCCTATGTTCCTGGCTTATTCAGCGACATTAATCGATCCAGACATGGTTGCACGTTTAATCGATAAGGATTCCCAGTTAATTTTGCCCACACTGATCATGAGCAAAATGCCTATGCTGGCACAAGTTATGTTCTTTGGCGCCTTGTTGTCGGCAATTAAGAGCTGCGCCAGTGCGACCTTGCTGGCGCCCTCTGTGACGTTTTCCGAAAACATTTTAAAAGCCTTATTTCCCAAGCAATCGGATCGTCAATTTTTATTCATGATGCGGGTCGTGGTACTCGTATTTACCGCTATCGTGACTTTGTTTGCCATGAATACCGAATCCAGCATTTATAAAATGGTGGAAAATGCCTACAAAGTGACACTGGTCGCTGCATTTGTGCCACTGGCCTTTGGTTTGTATTGGAAGCCAGCAACAGCACAGGGCGGCATTTGCGCCATAGTTTTGGGTATCACTAGCTGGGTTTGCATGGAATTATTGGCCCCTGAAGGTTTATGGCCACCCCAGTTGATCGGCTTTTTAATGAGCGTAGCAGGCATGGTTCTCGGCTCTTTATTGCCACAACTGCATAAACCAGCCCTACAAAAAACCGCGTAACGCTGAAAATTATTAATTAAATCAACTAATTAGCAGGGGGCTTAAGGCCCCCTCTGGCTTTCTGGTCAGCGCATTCCCATTTTTATCCAAAAAGACCTTATAATTCAGGGTTTTATCAGTATTTTTGGATTTCAGGTATGCCTATTTACGCTTATCGTTGCGAACAATGTGGTTTTGCTAAAGACGTTTTGCAAAAAATTTCCGACGATCCCTTGAGTGAATGCCCCGAATGTAAACAAGCGACATTTAAAAAGCAAATTACAGCGGCTGGCTTTCAATTAAAAGGTTCAGGCTGGTATGTTACTGATTTTCGTGGAAATTCCGGTGGCACGGCTGCTAGTAATACGACGGCAACATCAACACCTGAAAATAAGGCTGAAACACCTAGCGAAACTGCCAGTTGCGCCAGCACACCATGTGCTGCAACAGGTAGTTGCCCAGCCGCCTAAACTTACTTTGTGAACTCATGCGCAAATACTTTGTCACCGGTCTGTTAATCTGGATTCCATTGGTCATTACCCTGTGGGTACTCTACACCATTTTGAGTACCCTGGATCAGACGCTCTTATTATTACCTGCTTCCTGGCGGCCGGAAAATCTGACTATCTTAGATGTGAAAATCAAAGTCATCGGCGCTGGTGCTGTCCTTACCTTGCTGATCATTTTTTTCACAGGTTTGCTGACCCAAAATTTCATCGGCAAGTATGTGGTGCGCGCCTGGGAAAACCTGCTCAAGCGGATTCCCGTCGTCAATTCAATTTATTCGAGTGTCAAACAAGTATCAGACACCTTGTTTTCATCGTCCGGCAATGCCTTTCGCAAAGCGGTGCTGATTGAGTATCCGCGTCGTGAATGCTGGACTATTGCTTTCCTGACCGGCACCCCAGGCGGTGGCGTGCAAGATCATCTGCAAGGTGCTTTTGTTAGTGTGTATATTCCAACCACGCCTAATCCCACTTCCGGCTTCTTTCTGATGCTGCCAGAATCGGATGTGATTGAGCTGGATATGAGTGTGGATGCCGCACTCAAATACATTGTATCTATGGGTGTGGTGGCGCCCGATCATTTGCCAACCAAGTAAATCGTGATGGCTGGCGTTTGCCACAACGAATAAGGGAGTACAGGCGGACCAGTGAGCCAATATCAAGCATCCAGGTCCGTCTGCAATTTTAATTTTTAACAGGTAGAAACTATGTCCATGCGTACCCAATATTGTGGTCTGACTACAGAAGAATTACTTGGTCAAACCGTCAGCCTGTGCGGCTGGGTTCATCGTCGCCGCGACCACGGCAGTTTAATTTTTATCGACTTGCGCGACCGTGAAGGTTTAGTGCAAGTGGTATTTGATACTGCTGAAAATTCTGCCAATAATCAAACCACGCA
Source organism: Undibacterium sp. (assembly GCA_041913845.1). Taxonomy (GTDB): domain Bacteria; phylum Pseudomonadota; class Gammaproteobacteria; order Burkholderiales; family Burkholderiaceae_D; genus Undibacterium. The sequence goes on along the minus strand of JAYSEN010000001.1, from coordinate 379,160 downwards.
AGACGCCATGAACGTGGCAAAAACCCTGCGCAATGAATTTTGCTTGCGCGTAACTGGTGTGGTACGTGGCCGTTTAGCCGGAACAGAAAATGCCGGTTTAAAATCAGGCAAAATCGAAGTGATTGCACAACACCTGGAAATTTTAAACGCCTCGGTTACGCCACCGTTCCAGTTGGATGATGACAATCTGTCGGAAACGACACGTTTGACACATCGCGTACTCGATTTGCGCCGCCCGCAAATGCAACGCAACTTGCGTCTGCGTTATCAAGTGGCGATGGAAGTGCGTAAATTCCTCGATTCGAATGGCTTCATCGATATCGAAACGCCGATGTTAACCAAATCGACCCCAGAAGGCGCACGTGACTACCTGGTGCCTTCGCGCGTGAATGCAGGTGAATTTTTTGCTTTACCGCAATCGCCACAATTGTTTAAGCAATTGCTGATGGTAGCGAACTTTGACCGTTACTACCAAATCACCAAATGCTTCCGCGACGAAGATTTGCGTGCAGACCGTCAACCTGAATTCACCCAGATCGATTGCGAAACCTCATTCATGGGCGAACAAGAAATTCGCGATATGTTTGAAGGCATGATACGTCTGGTCTTCAAAAACGTGCTGGATGTGGACTTGCCTAACCCCTTCCCAGTGATGGAATTTGCTGAAGCGATGGGTTTATACGGTTCCGACAAACCAGATATGCGCGTCAAACTGAAGTTCACTGAATTGACTGAGGTTATGAAAGATGTCGAGTTCAAAGTTTTCTCGGGCGCAGCGAACTTGCCCAATGGCCGCGTAGTTGGCTTGCTGGTGCCTGGTGGCGCACAAATGCCACGTTCGGAAATCGACGCATACACCCAATTCGTTGGTATTTATGGCGCCAAAGGTCTGGCTTACATCAAGGTTAATGAAGTGGCAAAAGGCCGTGAAGGCTTGCAATCGCCTATCATTAAAAACATCCATGATGCCGCACTCAATGAAATCCTGACGCGCACTGGCGCCAAAGATGGCGATTTGATTTTCTTTGGTGCGGATAAAGCCAAGGTCGTCAATGATGCGATTGGCGCTTTGCGCGTGAAAATCGGTCACAGCGAATTCGGTAAAGCGAATGGCTTGTTCGAGGATGTCTGGAAACCATTGTGGGTAATCGACTTCCCAATGTTTGAATACGATGATGAAAATGATCGCTGGACCGCGACTCACCATCCGTTCACTTCGCCTAAAGATGGCCACGAAGATTACATGGCCACCGACCCAGGCAAGTGCATCGCCAAAGCCTATGACATGGTCTTGAATGGTTGGGAACTCGGTGGTGGTTCGGTACGTATCCACCGCGCTGATGTCCAGGCGAAAGTATTTGACGCCCTGAAGATCAGTGCCGACGAACAGCGCCTGAAATTCGGCTTCTTGCTCGACGCCTTGCAATACGGCGCGCCTCCTCACGGCGGCTTAGCGTTTGGCCTGGATCGTATCGTCACCATGATGACTGGTGCCGAATCCATCCGTGACGTGATCGCTTTCCCGAAAACTCAGCGTGCCCAATGTATCCTGACACAAGCTCCTTCGGCGGTCGATGACAAGCAATTGCGCGAATTGCATATTCGTTTGCGTGCAACTGAACCCGCCATCAAAGTCTGATTAACTCAGGCTGATTACGAAAAAGCGCGGAATTTTCCGCGCTTTTTTTATGGCTGAATTCAGTGCTGGCCGACTGCTTGAATTTCTTCTCGTCCTCAAATACTCGCTTCCCGGGCTTTATCCAGGGTCAAGATACGACTGCAAAGCCAGTACATTTCAGGCAAAATAGCACTTTCCTTGCTAATCTGTACTATGGCTTACAAAATCCCGCAATCCGTATTGGTCGTTATCTACACTCAGGATTTACAGGTTTTATTACTCGAACGTGCTGACAAGCCGGGTTTTTGGCAATCGGTCACAGGCTCGAAAGACCAGGTTGATGAAGCCTGGCAAACCACAGCAGAACGCGAGGTGATGGAAGAAACTGGCTTAATTTGCCGTGACTATGAGTTACAAGATTGGCAGCTAGAAAATATCTATGAAATTTACCCGGTCTGGCGCCATCGTTATGCGCCGGGGGTGACGCAAAATACCGAAAGAGTCTGGGGTCTGTGTCTGCCACAAACTCAGCCCGTAACGCTGGCCGCGCGCGAGCATTTGCAATATGCCTGGCTACCCTGGCAAGAGGCTGCTGAGCGCTGTTTCTCAGCCTCGAATAGTGAAGCCATTTTGCAATTACCGCGACGCTTAAAAACCCAATAAACTTCCCAGGCTCAGCATGGAAATGAAGATCGCCAGCTATAACATCCACAAAGGTGTCAGCGCCTTCGGTCGGCGCGCACGGATACACGATATTAAACAAGCACTGGAATTACTCGATGCTGACCTGGTGTTTTTGCAAGAGGTTCAGGGTCAACATGATCATCACGCACAACGCCATGCCCATTGGCCCGAGCATGCGCAACACGAATTTTTAGCGGGTGACTCGCACCATGCTGCGTATGGCATGAATGCGGTTTATGCACATGGCCATCACGGCAATGCCTTACTCAGTCGCTTCCCGATACGCGCTCAGCAAAATCATGATGTCTCAGACCATGCTTATGAGCAGCGCGGCATCTTACACACCGAAGTCTGCTGGCAGAACGAAATTATTCACTGCTATGTGATACATCTGGGTTTATTTGCCGCCAGCCGACGCCGCCAAATACAAGCTTTAATCGCCACCGTCAAGGCAACGGCTGCACCCAATGAAGCGATCATCATCGCTGGTGACTTCAATGACTGGAGCCAAAGTCTGAGTGCCAGCCTGTATCAAGAACTCGGCGTCAAGGAAGCTTTTGATGTGGATGGTCGCCATGGCAAAGCAGGCATTGGCTTGCATAAATTGCGCAACTGGTTAAGACCACATCACTCAGCCCATGCCCGCACTTTTCCGGCACGTTTGCCCTGGCTCTGTTTAGACCGGGTGTATCTGCGTGGATTTGATGTCATCAAGGCCCAGGTTTTGGCTGGCGCACCCTGGGATAAGCTATCCGATCACGTGCCGATTTGCGCCAGCTTACGAAGACAGCATGGCTAAAATAAATTTCGTACATGGTAATCAATTAGCTTTACTCAAAACGGGGCAGGCTTTTTTCCCCAGTTTGCTCGCAGCCATACAGCAAGCGCAGCACGAGATTTATCTGGAAACCTATATCTGGGCCGAGGATGCGTTGAGTGAACAACTCAGTGCAGCATTAATCGCGGCCGCGCAACGTGGCGTCAGGGTCAGGCTAGTCATTGATTGGCTGGGTAGTGACTGGCAAAAATCCGAGCTGATTACCACTCGCCTGCAAGAAGCAGGCGTTGCCTGTCGCTGTTTTAATCCCTGGTTTAAGCGCGGCATAGCCCGTACCCATCGCAAGCTCGTCGCCATCGATCAAAAGCTTGCCTACATAGGTGGCATTAATATCATTGATGACTATATCGCCGATGATGGCTCGGGTTTGGCTTTACCCTTTCCACGCTGGGATTTTGCGGTCAGTATCAATGGACCTATAGTCAGCCACATCCACAACGAGATTGACGCGCAATGGCGCAAAGCAGGTAAATTGAATTTACTCAGCCGTTTTAGCTTATTGCGCCACTTACGTCAGGATGCCAAACTCGAACGGGGTAAGCTAAGTAGCGCAGCCTTAGTCATCCGCGACAATTTTCGAAATCGCCGCACGCTATTAAAAACCCTGATGCAAGCCTTGGGTAACGCGCACTACGAAGTCTTCTTAGTCACACCTTACTTTGCCCCGGGACGACGTTTCCGCCGCGCGATTTGCACCGCTGCTGCCCGTGGCGTGAAGGTGAAACTCTTATTAGGTGTGGGCCAGTTTCGGCTGCAAGATGCGGTCGCGCATGCCTACTATGCACGACTACTAAAATATGGTGTTGAGATTTACGAATACAAAAAAACCCAGTTGCACGCAAAACTCGCCATTGTCGATGAAGACTGGACCACAATAGGCTCATGCAATTTTGATGGACTGAGTTTATTTGTGAATCATGAAGCTAACCTGGTCATAAAAGATAAGCACTTTACCGCCTTGGTCAGGCATGAAATTGAAGCGGGTATCGCAGACGCCAAATTAGTAGAAACTAGCACCTATCTGCAATTACCCTGGTATAAAAAATTGGCGCACAATGCCGCCTATGTGGTTTATCGTAGTATTTTGCGCCTGCTGAGCTACGGTCATTATGGCTAGACTCTAGCGTAATAATAAGACAAACTCAGCTCGGTCGCGAGTGCTCGAAGCTGGCGCTGCGCTGCGAAGCGCACTCAGACTAGTGCCCTGCGAACAGCGCAAACACAAACTTCGACGACGCGCTGGTTTGTGCAAGTCCTCAGCGTAAGCTACGCGATTCGCCTGAGGCTGAGCGCAACACAAGCACAGGTTTTCGCAACCTAAAATTCACTCTGAGTATAAGTCATGGCAGTTTCGGACCCGGCGAAATACGGCATAATGCTGGCTTCACCGACATGTACGGACAATCGCCATGAATTGGTTTAGCAAATTAACATCCCTGGGCCAGAAACGTCCCGCACAGCAGCTGGAGTTAGAACAAACTCAGCGTTTAGCCTTTGATCAAATATGGCAAGCCACGCAACACGCAGCCGATTTAGCGAGTTCGTTTAGCCTGGCTTTAGACGCTGCAGGTATCCGTCACCAAAGGGAGCCACAACACCTGAGTCTGGCAAATGGCTTACTGATTAAATTGCAAGCGCACGAAAGCCAGCAAATCAATCCGCAAAAATGGCGCGTCAGCGTGCGCATACAGGTACGACATCCCAGCGCATTTGTGAATATCCTGGGCGATTATCAACATGCGCTGGGCGCCAACGAAGCCGCCGCATTAGTCGAAGCCTGGCAGCAATGGCTGACGCAAGATTATCCGGTGCTCGACGATTTGACGAAAGCCCAGCCTGTATCCTGTACGCTGATCGATTTATCCACCCAGGCCGATAGCGCAGTAACGCAAACCAGTCACTTAAAACGTCAGGTCTTACTGGGCCCGGTAGCGCATTTAAAAAGCAAAGAGTCCGAGATCGTCGAAGAACACCCGTTTTGTCCTTGCTGCTTATTCACGGCCAGTTTGCAAAGCTTGCACGAGTTATTACAAGAATCGACTTGTTATGGCATACGCTTTTTCGTCGCGCGTGATGCCAGCGGCAAGATTAGTCTGGATTGTCGTGTCAACGGCGAGCCCTTTGCTGCAGCACAGCCCTTGCTTGAAGAATACGCCGCCAGCTGGCCCGATCGTGGACTGGAATTTCGTAAGCAATTTATTGTGATACGGAGTTGGGATAGCACAGCGACTAGCAGCTAAACCCGCTGCGTGCAGGTGTAGCTAACCGCATAAATACAGGGGCATAAAATGTAAAAGCCCCTGTAAGTTCAAGCACTGAAAGCAATATTAATAGGACTGACGCAAAATTGCGTTGCCTGGACGCGGAGCCGAAGACAGCGCAATTGTCCGGCGAGGCGAACGTAACAACGGCGGCGTCTGTTTTGCGTAAGTCCTGATTAATTCAGGAATTGTTCATTCCCAACCATGCCGATCTTGGTGACGCCCAGACGCTGTGCCAGCGCCATCACTCTGGCGACGTTTTTATAATCGACTTGCTTGTGCGGACGAATTTGCACTTCTGGCGACTCAGCCGAGCTTAGCGCGACACCTAAGTTCTTTGCTAACTGCTCATCGTTTATCAGCTCGCCATTCCACATTAACGAGCCATCAAAATCTACATCGATTTTGTGTACCACTTTGGGCAGGTGATCTGTGTGCCTGTTTGGCAAATTCAAACTTAAGCTGTGATTTTGTATCGGAATTGTGATAATCAGCATTATGATTAACACTAGCATTACATCAATTAAAGGTGTCATATTCACTTCCAACATGACTTCGGGTTGTACCGTTGTACTGCTACTCAACTGCATAGCCATATGACCTCCGCTAGTAAAGCAATAACCAGGATATAGTGAACTCAAGCTCGATGTAATTTAGTTTGCTGTCGCCAACCTCGCTTTCTACGTTACGCCATTATAAAAAACAAACGGGGCCTTACTTGCGTAAGTCCCCGTTTATTTAGCTAAGCATGTTCAACTCACTGTGTCAGGAATTGCTCATTACCAACCATACCGAGCTTGGTCACGCCTAAGCGCTGTGCCATCGCCATCACGTGCGCTACCGATTTATACGGTACCACTTTGTTGGGGCGCAAATGCACTTCAGGCTGATTCGCTTCAGCTGCTGCAGCACGGAATTTCGCTTCCAGTTCCGCATCCGCTACCGCTACACCATCCCACAACACCGTACCATCGAAATCCACATCCACATTGTGGGTGATAGGTTTTTCAATCGGAGGTGGTGTTGGCCCGGTTGGCAAATTCAAATTCACCGCATGGTTTTGAATCGGGATCGTGATGATCAGCATAATGATCAACACCAGCATCACGTCAATCAAAGGCGTCATGTTCACTTCGATCATGACTTCCGGGTCCGATGACGAACCTCCGCCACCAATTTGCATTCCCATGTCTACTCCTTAATTGCGTGCCGGTGGCACGATCACAAAGCCCACCTTGGCGATACCTGCGCGCTGCGCTGCCAGGATAGACTTACCGACAAATTCGTAACGCGCATTTTGATCGCCACGGATGTGCACTTCAGGTTGCGGTACCTTGACCGACTCCACCTTCAGTTTGTCGAATAATTCATCGACGCCACCCGGCAACGGACGCATACCACCATTCCAGTACACGTCGCCATCTTTGGCGATCGAGACCGTGATATTTTCCGGCTTGGTTTTGTAGATCTGGTTGGTTTCCTGTGGCAATTTTAATTTCACCACGTCTGCCACTACCGGTGCCGTAATCAGGAAGATAATCAGCAACACCAGCATCACGTCGACTAAGGGCGTTGTGTTAATGGTGCTGTTGACTTCGTCTTCGCCGTCACCATCACCGCCTATTGCCATTCCCATAATGTCTGTCCTCTCAACTTGCCCGTGCCATTGCTGGCACAGGCGTTTGACTTTGTGTTACTTGATTAGGCTGCTTTTTTGCCGCCAGCTGCTGCTTTCGCCATCGAGCCAGACAACACGACCGAGTGCAAGTCTGCCGCGAAAGCACGTACGCTTTCCATGGCCGATTTATTGCGACGTACCAGGAAGTTGTAACCCAATACAGCTGGAACCGCTACACCCAGACCAATCGCCGTCATGATCAGCGCTTCACCCACTGGACCCGCTACTTTGTCGATCGACGCCTGACCCGACATACCGATCGCGGTCAACGCGTGGTAAATACCCCAAACAGTACCGAACAAACCGATAAATGGTGCAGTCGAACCGACAGTCGCCAGGAAGGCCAAACCATCTTGCAAACGGCTTTGTACTTTGTCCACTGCGCGTTGGATAGACATCGATACCCAGGTGTTCAGGTCGATTTGCTCTAACAAGGCACCTTCGTGGTGTTCGCTGGCTTTGATACCAGTATCAGCCAAGTAGCGGAATGGGCTGCCTTCTTTCAGGCTTGCAGCACCGGCTTGTACCGACGCGGCTTTCCAGAATTTGGCGGCTTCTTTAGCCTGACCCGAGAGTTTCAATTGATCTAAAGTTTTGGTGATCAGGATGTACCAGCTACCCATGGACATGATCACCATGATGATCAGTGTGCCTTTCGATACGAAGTCACCAGTTTTCCACAACGCGTCCAAACCGTACGGGTTTTCGATCACTTCTTTGGCTGGACCTGCTTCAGCCGATGCGGCAGGAGCGGCCGCTGCGGGTGCTGCTTCAGCCGATGCGGCTGGTGCTGCTGCCGACGCTGCTGGCGCGGCTGTTGCCGAGGCCGATTCCTGGGCGCTCACTGGTGTCACAGCGGCGGTCAATGCCAACAAGGCGGCTGCTAAGATAGCGGTGAAACGGGTTTTCATTGAGGTGTTTCCTTTAACAAAATAAGGTTGGTGTTGCTTAGACTTTTTTCTGTATTTATTTCTTCGCCTGGCTTAGTGAATCGCTTCGTTGCGCTAAGCCGGGCTTGTTATGCGCTGACTGGCATTACTCCAGTTTCCAGACGTACTGAACCCGGGTCCAGGTCGCCTGCGGTTTGCCGTCTACAGTACCTGGTTTGTTTTTACAGGTACCCGATAACAACAAGTTCTTAACGGCATTGTCCAGATTCCGGAAGCCACTCGATTTGTCGATCTTGACTTCACTCACCGCACCATCTGCACCAATCAACACGGATAAAGCGACGGTACCGGTTTCTTCATTGCGTAACGAAGCACGTGGGTATTCAGGCTTACAGCCGGCTGCATTGAAGTCGATCACACCAGGAATGGTCACCGGCGCAGCAGGCGCTTTCGGTGCTTCCGGCGGGGCCGATACTGGCGGTGGCGTCTTTTGCAACACGTTCGTCGGTGGCCGCTCTTGCGTCGACTGCGTTATCACATTCTGTTGCGGTTGCGGTGCGACAGCAACTTCCGGTGGCGGAATAAACGGTGGCGGCGGCGCAGCCAGTTTTGGCGGCGGTGGCGGCGGCGTTTCGGGTGGCGGTGGGGGCGGTGGCGCCTCCTCCACGATCTTGGTTTCCATGGGCTTTTCTATGATCGATACGATCTTATGCCCCAAACCATTCATCAACGCGTACACCAGTACCGCGTGAAATGCTATTACCAGCCCTATGCCCGTGAACTTCTTCCCGGGCTCTTGCTGGCGGTCTGAAAAATCCATTCCAACTGTCTCCTTGAGTATGGTGAAATACGAAGGCGCTAATTTTAACCACATTTGCGCAAAAATGCCCGACAAATTACCTGAAAATCGCGCATTTTTTTGTATCTTCGACGACATTAAAGCAAAAATTTTGCTTTAACCTGACAAAATTAACTCCTCCTTATCGTCCTTACTTAACCACAAACTAAATACCAGTAAGATTCCACTATGAACCTCTTTAAACTAAAGATCAAGTACCTTGGGATACTTAACAACAGTCCAGTTTCTCGAATAGAAAATTCGTGTGGATTTTTTTCCGGATGATTACACTAAGTCTCATTTTTCCACAAAAAATCCAAATGTGGACATATTTAACGAAATTTATTTTGCTTTCGAAAAAACCTTTTAACTTCTCGCAACAAGCAATTACTTTTTCGTAAGCGTATCCAGCTTTAATGCTAAGTTTAGGAATATGATTTATATCAGTTTTGCAACACCAGCAAATCTCAAGCCGGGTTCTGAGGCGCAAATCAAGCGACTTATGCAGCAAATTTGCACTTCACGAGCATATTTTTGCGATAGCAAACCCCGCTCAAAATCAAGAAGAAACTAAGCGAAAAGGAAAACACAGATTTCATGCGGATTTCAAGCACAAATACCGATTTTTTTGGCGTCAATACTGCGTTTTCTAAATCAAACTTTATCAATATCCACCAACGCAGGCCCTGCGCATAAAAAAACCCGCTGCCAGGCAGCGGGTTTTCGTGTCAACTGAGTATCAGCTAATCAAGCAACAATCATTTGAAAATGTATTTCGCCGAGAAGGTGAAATAACGACCAAAGTTGTTGTGCAAGGAACTATTGTAACCTTGTTGAATTGCCGAGTCAGTGGTGCTTGCTGGGTAGTAAGGTGCTTTCGAATCCAGCACGTTCGCTACAGTCACACCCAATGTCCAACCTTTGTAACCTGTGTAGGTGTAACCCAGATCAACGGTAGTCCAGCTAGGCACTTCGCAATCTGGGAAGTACTTCGTGTAGTTAGGTTGATTTTGGAAGGTTGCAGATACACCTGCAGGTACGCCAGCGCCATAATGGCAGAACGCGGTTGCATAGGTTTTAGCACCGTCGTAACGACGCCATGCAGTTACACTGTCGGTGTACTTAACATTGCCGAATACAGTGTGAGGACCTTTTTCCCAGCTGCTGTTCAAAGTGAAACGCAGACGTGGAATAGGACCTACCGAAGTTGCCCAGTCGTTCAAACCACCGATGGTACCAACAGCGTTACGCTCTACGTCACCTGGTTTCTCAGCACGACGGTAAGAGATCAGGTAAGTGGTACGCAATGCGGTATTCAATTTACCCATTTCGCCCAGGTTGTTACGCAGGCGGAATTCAGTATCAACACCCGAAACTTCGGTCGAACCTTGATTCACCCATGGTGTTTTTACCGATAACAATGGACCTGTGCCAGCGATAGGATTGCCGTTAGCATCTTTCAACTGATTCAATGGGTTAGTGTCACGTACGATGGAATCAGCCGGGAACTGGCTCGCGTGTTCCAACAGGAAGGTGGCGCTACTCAAAGCAACTTCGCCTTCTTGACGCAATTTGTATGCGTCGATCAATACGTCGAAGTTGTTAACTGGCGACCAGACTAAGCCCAGCGAGAAGCTCTTGGCTTTTTCTGGTTTCAGATCAGGGTTAGAACCGCCCACACCCGAATAGCTCTTATTGCAATCAGCCTGTTCAGCACCTGGCAATGGGTTTTTACCATCTGGGCAACGAACTGGGTCAACACCGCTTTGGAAGAACTGTGCGCCACCAGCCGCTACTTGCGACAGAGCTGGAGCACGGAAGGCTTTGGAGTAGCTACCACGGAAGGCCAGAGTATTGTTCACAGTCCATTTCGCGCCAACTTTTGGTACGAAGTTCCATGACAAACCTGGGTATTTATCCATGCGACCTGCGAAATCCATTTCGAAGTTTTTCAACAATGGTGTACGCAATTCAACGAATGCAGATTGCACATTACGTTTAGCATTGATTTGTGTCGTCGCCAAACCAAAGATTTCGCCACGGGCGTTCAATGGATCAGGATCGATCGCTAATTTTTCTTGACGGAATTCAACACCAGCCGCTAAACCGATGGCACCACCAGGCAAGTTACCGAATTCAGTCGAGGCTTTGGCATCCCATTGCAAAATTTCAGCAGTACCGTTATTGGTCAGATCACGGCCCAGAGTTGGGTCAGCAGCGATCGATGCCAGCGAACGATTTTCTGTGAACAATTTACGCAAAGTTGGCAGATACAAGTTACCAAAACTGGTTTCTTCACGTTTCGAACGGTTCCACAACACCGCTGTCTCGTAATCCCAATTAGCGATGGAACCTTTGATACCAGCAGCCAAACGCACTGCTTTGTTTTCTACTTCGTTACCACCACGCAGGTTTTCGAAGCGATACGCAACCGCTGCACGTGCGTCAGTGAAAGGATTGTCTGGGTGACCAACAGGCAAAATTGCCTGGAATGGATCAGCCAAACCGCCAGTCAGGAAGTTGGTAGTTGGCGACGTGCCGCTGATCGCACGTGGCGCGCTGCGGTAGTAACGCTTGGTGTCACTCAAAGCAACTTCAGCGAAACCTGTGGTGTTTTCATTGATTTTCAATGTGGCGACCGACATGAAGCTTACGTCTTCACCGCGGTTTTGCACATCAACGAATTGATCCAGATCGTAGTTACAGAATTTACGGCCACTCAATGCACTGGTAGGCTGGATGTTGTATTGCAAACCACCAGTCAACTGTTGCGATGTCGGGCAATTCAAACCATTGATGATGTATTTACCATCAGCCGAAGTGGTGTAGAAAGCTTTTGAGTTTGGTGCTTTTTCTTTATAAAAGAACGGGCTACCGGCTGTGATCGAGCTACCATAAGGTGTGCCACGGAAAGCGATGTCGGCGTACATGTCAGCTTCGATATCTTTCGAACCGTCGCGCATGCTAACTGCATCTTGCTTTTTCAAGTCGATAGTCGCCATGACGTTAAAGCCCTGGGTTTGGAAATCACCAAAACCAATCACGCCATTGATATTTTTACGACCGAATTGTTTGTCGTCATTCGCGCTATAGGTTGCAGAAATTTCGCCGCCTTGGTAGTCACGTTTAGTAATGAAGTTAATAACGCCAGCAATCGCGTCGGAACCATAAACCGCCGATGCGCCATCTTTGAATACTTCAATACGTTCAATCGCAGAAACCGGGATACTGTTTAAGTCGTACAGTGTCGATTGACCGTTATTAGGATTTGCGTAAGCAGACGGTGTCATACGACGACCGTTCAACAAGATCAGCGTCGAAGTCGAACCCAGGCCACGCAAAGATGCCGTTGCCACACCACGCGAGAAACTATTTTGGTTTGGTGTATCGTTGTAACCACCGGCACCCATGGATGGGATGGTTTTCAACAAATCCAATACAGTTGCTGCACCACTGCGCGCGATTTCTTTCGCGGTCAGGGTTTGAATAGGCGACGTACCTTCTTTGTCTACACGTTTAATGTTCGAACCGGTGATTTCTACGCGTTGTACCGTTTTTTCTTCGGTCGATTGAGCTTGTGCACTGATCAGTGCAGTACCAGCAACCACGCCCAATGCCAGACGTACGCAATGTACGCCAACTTTAACTTTAAATTCCATGTGAATTCCTCATGATTGAACCATGATGCTTATATTGAGGTCTCCGTGAGGTCAGCCTGTTTGCTTCAGGCCGGCTAGGGCGTAGCGAGCACCGCTCGTCTTCGTGATCTATGCTACTCGTATATATTTTTTCCAGAACCCACACAAAAAACGCGTAAAGCCAGATGCAAACTTAACGCAAGTTTTTTGTGCGGGCTCTGTTACTGGCAATTTTTCTGCAATAAAGCACCGAGGGCAAGCCTAGTACCAAACGCAAAAAAAATCATGCAACAAAACAACATTGTTGCAATTTGACGACTTTTTCTCGTATTTTTTTATGGATTTTTATATGAAAAAAAGTTTTTTTGTAATATTTCTGAAATAAACTGCTATATTTATTGGCTTTATTTAAATTTTGTAAGAGCTAAGTTAAATGCTTTTGCCCGACTTAGCAAGAGACAAAGAGAATTGCCGACGATATTGTCCAGGTGTCGTTGCAGTGATGCGACGAAAATGGTGACGGAACGATTCCTCACTCGCAAAACCACTACGCTCAGCGATTTGCGCCAGACTTAAGGCCTCCGACTCAAGCAACTCTTTAGCATAGGCCGTGCGCAACATCAGCAAATATTGCAATGGACTGTGTCCCAGGCTGACTTGAAATTGTCGCTGCAAGTTCCGCACACTCATCGCCATCCAATTCGCCATGCTTTGCAAACTATGTGGCTCATTCAGATGTGCCTGCAAATACTCGAGCAAATGATGCAGCCGATTTCGCTCATCGCTTAATACCGGACGCGGCAAGTATTGCGCTTGCCCACCTTCACGGTGCATCGGCAAGACCAGACGCTGCGCAACTTTGTTGGCCAGGCCTTGCCCGTAGTCTTGACGCACCAGATACAACATCATATCCAAGCCCGCCGCCGATCCAGCCGAACTGATAATGCCCTCATCCTGCACATAAAGGTCATGTTCGTTGAGCTGCAATTGCGGATAACGCTGACGTAGTTGTTCGAAATAGCGCCAGTGTGTCGTGACATGTTCCGTCGTAATAATTCCCGCTGCGGCCAGCATAAAGATGCCCGAACATATCGTCGCCAGACGAGCCCCTCTTTGTCTGGCAGCTTTGAGTTTATCGACGATAATCGCCGGAACCTCGGTACGATGAATGGGCCAGCCTGGAATTATGATCAGATCCGCCTGCTCAAACAGTTCTGGCTGATACTTAATCGCCATAGAAATCCCAGCCAGCGAGCTGTGTACCGGCCGTGGTTCTACACTAGTCACAGCAAATTGATACCAGGGTACTTGCAATTCGGGACGCGGCAAGGCAAACACTTCCAGCACACAGGAAAATTCAAACAAGGCCAATTGATCGTAGGCCAACCCCAACACGAAAGCTGCCATCTTACTTACCTCCTCGTTTTGTTCAACACTCGCGACCATAGCTGAACGCTCTCTCTGTCCGATTTATGCAATTCTGCCGGTGTATTACGCACCCAATAAAACCTGTGCGACCTCACCTGCTCACGATTTATTTCAACTTAATTCGCGGACTGTACCAGTTAAATTCAGAGCGCGTGACACATACGCGACGATACTGAGAACTTTGTAAATGCTCGCGATAGTGCCACTAGCGCTGCGCTTTGCGCCTTGTTCTGCCGCGCCGGACCCGCGCCATTCACTTCTGATGCTACTGTTACCGCCCATTAGTTTACAAATGACAGAGCAAGCATTAACATGACGCTGCTCTGCAAAGAGCCGTAAGCGTTTACGTTAAGCAACGCCCTCTCGCCGGACGTGTTCCGTGCGTCAGCATAGCAAGCTGCATGGGTGTTACACGTTCGTTTATGGAGTCCACATGTCTAATCTTCAACGCAGTAGTTCTTTTCCCAAACTTCCCGCGCGCTGCCAAAGCTTTATCATGCCACTGATTTTATCGCTGGTCATGACTTGCATCGTCTCGTGCATCAGTATTTTGCGCAATAGTGGCTTACATGCAGGTTTTCCTGCGCAATGGGTCAATGCCTGGTTTTTGTCGTGGTTGGTAGCGTTTCCGGTGTTACTGACAATTTTACCTTGGGTCAGACGACTCAGCAGTTTTCTGGTCGAATCGAAATAAACGCACAATTCACTAAATGGGGCGGCGTGTTGTATGACGCGAGGTATTTATGCAAGCTCGCTTGCTTCCTCATACAAAAAAAGCACACGACTTAGGTCGTGTGCTCACACTGTGATCCCGGTATTCCGCTGCTTGAATTTGTCCTTGTGTGACTAAACCAGCGAGACTGTTGAAACTTAAGTCACCGGGTAAATATACGGTGACTAAAGTTTTAGCCTGGCAGCTTGGCGGACTAGGGATAAATCGGCTGCAAAATCCACTGCCCAGACCAGAATTCGCCGCCTTTTTGGTCAACATCTCGATATTGATGCTGCAAAGTCGAAAAATTTTGTTCTGTTGCTGTGACATTCGCTTCAACTCCCTAAACCCGACAGGCTGCTGGTTCATCAGAAACTATAAGAAGCTGATGCGCCATACACCCGGCCATAGTTGTTATGCAAAGATTGACTATAACCTGAGGTGGTCTGATCAGGATCATAGGGTGCTTTTTTGTTGAACAGATTTTGCACGTTGAAACTCAGATTCCAGTTTTTAAAACCCGAATAGCTATAAGCTAAGCCCACCGTAGTCCAGGATGGTATTTTGCAATCCGGGAAATACTGCATGTATTTACTCTGAGTCGCATTCGTACCTTCGGCGCCTTTCATGCTTGCATCAAATTGGCAAAAGGGTTTGGCGTAGTCAGTACCATTTTCACTCCACCGCATGAGAGAAATGCCATCAACATGGCGAACACTCATAGACAGCGAATGCTCACGATAATCCCAGGATGTCGAAAAGTTGGCTTTGAAACGCGGATTCGAGGCACCCGTGTTTAAATTCCAGTCGGCGTAGTTACTGCGCTGTCCTACCACGTTTGTTTCAAAGTCGCCTTTGTTTTCCTGAATCCGGTAGGAAATGATGTATTGGATATTCAAACGACTCGACAACTTACCCCAATTACCTAAATTATTACGCATCGCCATTTCGACATCCATGCCCGAGGTTTCAGTTGAACCACGGTTATAGTAAGGCGTATTAATCTGCAATAAGGGACCTGAATTTTGAATCACATTACCCGCTGCATCATGAATCCAGCTGGACGGGTTGGGATCACGCCGGATATAGGCCGCGTACTTTTGCTCATCTTTCAGAATAGTTGTGGCAGACAAAACTGCCGTTTCGTCTTCTCGGCGTATCTTGTAGAAATCAACTAAGACATCGAAGGATTTCGAGGGCGACCAGATTAAACCAAAGGTATAGCTTTTTGACTTCTCTGGCTCCAGGCCATTCGCACTCCCGCCTGAGCTTTTCGAATACGACTTATTACAGTCCGCCTGTTCGGCACCGGGCTTGGGTTGCGCCGGGCTTGAATTTTCATTACAGCGCAATGGGTCCAGAATGGAGCTGAAAGATTGCACCCCTTTTTTCGACAATTGACTTAAGGATGGCGCACGAAAACCTTCCGCATAAGTACCACGTAAGCTCAAGGAATTGTTGACGGTCCACTTAAATCCGGCTTTAGGTACAAACGACGTTTTGAAGCCTGGGTATTTATCGAAGCGACCCGCCACATCCAGCTCCAGATTTTTCAAGACAGGTGCGCGCAACTCTGCATAGGTCGATGACACGGTGCGTGCGTCTTCGACAATCACATTCGCCAGTCCCACGATATCACCACGCTGCAGGGCGGCATCCGGCGTCAGATTCATGCTTTCACGCCGTACTTCAACGCCAGCTGCCAAGCCAAATGCACCGCCAGGCAGAGCACCAAACTCGGTCGAGGCTTTCGCGTCCAGCTGTTGAATATCAGAAGTATTATTATTGATCACCGTGCGCAATAGCGTTGGATCCGCCTCCATAGAAGCCAGGCTGCGGTTTTCCGTGTACAGTTTTTGAGCGCTTGGGAAGTACAGCATGCCGCTATAAGTCGACTTCAATTTTGCACGATGCCAAAGCGCTCCAGCCTCCCAGTCAAACTTATCGTAGCTGCCTTTTAAGCCACCCAGGATGCGGAAATTATTAAATTCATTCCGACTATCTGTATTCGAGTTTTCAAAACGATAGT
Source organism: Undibacterium sp. (assembly GCA_041913845.1). GTDB lineage: Bacteria > Pseudomonadota > Gammaproteobacteria > Burkholderiales > Burkholderiaceae_D > Undibacterium. Next base: position 362,546 of record JAYSEN010000001.1, on the reverse strand, counting down.
CGACTGCCGCACGCGCATTTGTAAATGGATTATCTGGATGGCCAATTGGCAAAATCGGTTGAAAAACCCCAGCAAACGCTCCAGCTTTCAAAACGCTGGAGGGCGACGTGCCACTAATTGTGCGTGGTGCGCCAGTGTAATCACGCTGATTGGCTGTCAACACCACTTCGCCATAAGCACTCAGTTTGTCATTGATATTTAAGGTACCACGGACAAATAAGTTCAAATCTTTACCAGCACCTTGCGCTTCTGAATATTGATAAGTATCAAAATTACAGAATTGACGACCAACCAGACGACTGTTGCTGGTCAGATTGTGATCGGCCACACTACCAATTAACAAGCGATCAGGCGAGCAATTGGTTTTATTCAAAACAATCGCATTCGGCCCGGAAGTTAGCTGCGCTGTGGCACCCGTGGTGGCAAACGAAGCACTACCTGGTGAACGTTCTTTGTAAAAGAAAGCTTGATTCGATATCGGCACTGCCCAATGGATTATTGCGTCGTATCATGTCGTACCAGATGCCTTGCTCAACATTCTCATCCGCATCTTTGATCTTTACACGATCACGCTGTTTGGCTTCAGCGGAAAATACGATATTAAATCCTTGATTCACAAGATCGCCATAGCCATAGCCACCTGAAAACGAGGTGTTACCAAACTTCCCTTGATGGTTGGCACTATATGTTGCGGCTGCCGAGCCACCCTGAAAGTTTGATTTGGTAATAAAGTTCACTACACCCGCAATCGCATCAGAGCCATAGATCGCAGAAGCACCATCTTTCAAAATCTCTATGCGCTCTATCATGACCAGCGGAATGCTGTTGACCTCATAGGCAATAGATTGGCCATCGTTAGGATTTGCAATCGCTGCTGGCGCAATTCTGCGACCATTCAGTAAAACCAGGGTTGAGGCAGAGCCAAAACCACGTAAGGACACGGTGGAAACGCCCTCACTAAAACTATTACGGTTGTTTTGATCAATGACATACCCGCCACCAAACACAGGTAAGGTACGCATCAATTCCGCAACACTGGTCGCCCCTGTTCGCATAATTTCTTTTGCGGTAATGGTCTGTACAGGCGACGAGGTTTCTTTATCCACGCGCTTGATATGTGACCCGGTAATCTCAATCCGCTGTGGTACTTCGCTCTTCGATGTTTCGTTTTGTGACTGCGCTTACGCTGTCACTGTCATTACACCAGCTAATGCCGCCAGGGCGATACGTATATTGCGAACACTGGCTTTTTCACGAAATTTCATTCTCACTCCTCAAACTCCATAGTTGTCGATAACAGCACTTATAAATGCGCCTTTTCATGAACATTTTTATATGTTTTATATATTTTGTTACAAAAATACATTTTTATAAGTATATTGACATCTTTATTTTGATTTTTGTTGTCTCTGCGCAACTATTTTAATTAATATATAGTTAATTAAAACGACTTTTTGGAATTTTTATTACGATTGAAAATCGTGCATAGCGAAAGACGAAAGGTCGAGCCAGGCACAAAAGTTAAACATGACAAGTCACGGCAAGCGCGTCGGCCTCTGTTTTGCGTGTGATTGAATTGCTCTGAATATCAACGAAGTCAGTTAAGGTATAAGGTTTGTGATTTTCAAAAACCGCAACTTGGTGCGCTAAACCAGTTATAGCTTGACGACCTGAGCAATAGTACTAACTGCTGGCTGCCGGAAGGAAAGGAGTTGGTCAAAAAAAAACCTGCCAGTTAGCCTGGCAGGTTTCAATTGGCGCGCTATGAAAAATCAGAAACGGTATTCGCCATTGAGATAAATGGTACGGAAGCGGGGAGAGAATCCACCGCGCCAGTTAACCGGATTATCCTTATTGGTGATATTACCAAGATAAAGGTTAATCTTGGCATTCTTAATGCCGTAATAAGTCAAGCTATAGTTCATGGATAAACTATCACCAACACGTTCACATGTTCCCATATTTTCAGCTGAAACTTTTTGGGTCACGCAATAAGTTGCCGAATCCTGACTATTAGTTGAGTATCCACTGTAGTAATTGGTCGTAACTGCGTGTTTCCAATCGCCTCGACGCAGCGAAGTTGTCAAGGTCATGCCGACGCGACCACCACTATCGTAGGTTCCAAATGAATCTGGATTGTATTTACCGTCAGTCACACTGTAAGTCTGGAAATTAATTCCATAAAAGCCTTCCAGTCTGATTTTTACTTCACCGACGTTTTTTACATTAAACTTCGAGTTCACATCAAAATCCAAACCCGATACTTTAGTCTTAGCCAGATTTTCATATGGACGATAAGCCAAACCTAATTTTCCTATGCCTTGGAAATTAGTTGTTGTAGCCGGCGCATACTTTTTGACCAAAGCCAGAAATTCATTATCCGTTTTACTGTTATCGATACGTAACAGCTGACCTGCTGGCAAATTCGCTTCGCCTTTCAAGATATCCGATGTCGCGCGAGTACCAATCTCATCTTCACGCTTGATGTTGAAGTAATCGATGGCGAAGGAAAAGGCTTTCGACGGAGCAAAAACCATCCCTAAAGTGAAAGAACGAGAAGTTTCGGGTTTCAAATCAGGGTTAGACGCGACAAATGAAGGCAAACTTCCTGAGCAGTCTGCATTCCGATAGCCATTGGCCAACGATTTATCCGCTGTCGACGCATTCTTATTGCTTTGCACCAGGTTATTCAATTCAGTCGCGATAGGGCAACGACGTAAATCATTGACACCAGTCGATACCGAGCTACGACCTAAACCGTTACCCGACTCAACAATGTTAGGCGCGCGGAAACCACCAGAAGCGGTACCACGGAATAACCAGGTATCATTTGGCGTAAATTTGAAGCCCAGTTTTGGCGACATATGCGTATCAAAGCCCTGAGTCTTATCAGCACGGATCGCTGCGCTTAATTCCAGATTTTTAAGTAATGGAACAGTCGCTTCACTGAATACCGACATTTGTGCGCGCGTGTCTTTAACTTGCAGACCGAAGATACCAACCAGGTCACCATTCAAGACATTGTCGGAGCTCTTCATTTCATACGATTCACGTCGAATGTCGCCACCAAGCGCAAAAGATAACGGGCCCGCTGGTAACTGGAACAACTCACCAGTAACCGTACCGTCAACAAAGAAGGTTTTCGCTTCACCAACGGTAGTACGAACTGGGAACATTTTTTCCAGTAATGCGCGATCATTTTGCTGACCAAACTTATATGCACCACTGACGATAGCATCGGTATAGCCTTTCGCGCTAGTTGCTCGGGTCGCTTTTTGCGCATCAGAGAACATATAACCAGCGGCAGCTTTCCAGTCATATTTACCTATCGTGCCATCCAATGCCAACATGGCACGGTATTGGCTGGAGTCTGTGGTGTTGAAGTTAAAGCCATCACCAGTATCCATCAAGCGAGCACGTAATTCCACTGGGGTGTTATAGGGATTACTTGCGTGACCAACAGGTAATTTGGGATAAAAGAATGGCCCCACCATTTTTGCTCCATACACGTCATACCAAATACTGCTTGACGTGGTAGAGAATGTCGTCAATGGCGCAACGATGTAAGAGTTTTTCGCATTCGCCCACGTCAATTCGAAGTTGGCATTGATGTCATTGCCAATTTTAAAATGCGTGCTGCTGACGACTGCATGACGCTTGCTATCGGTGGTTTGACCTGAATAAGGCAAGGTGTCGAACTTACATTGTTTATCGGTTGGGTCGATGTTCGCAGCGGGGCAACCCGGTGCGGCAACGACATTGGTACTACTAATAAAGTAATTACCGGTAGGTGAGTAGGCGCTTTTCGCGTCCCAGGTCGAACGTCCTGGGGTTTGGCGATGCCAATCTGGGTATAAGTCGCGGATATCGTCCGTGGTATAACCATCACGGCGGTAGCCTTCAACTGTCAGATAAGTGTTATAGCCATTCGTTTCAATATCGCCATAACCGTAAGTCAACGATATATTCTTGCTGTCGCCATCACGGAATTTATAAGCGGTACGATAGCCGCCAACGACCAAACCTCCTTTGAAATTCTTACGCAAGATGATGTTGATAACACCAGCAATCGCATCGGAACCATAAATCGCGGAGGCGCCGTCTTTCAAAATCTCAATACGTTCAATTGCTTCAGCAGCAATCGCATCAAGATTCGTGAAGTTATCTTGAGCACCATCGCTCAAACCGTATTGCGCAATACGACGACCATTCACCAAAACCAGCGTCGCGACTTTACCTAAACCACGCATACCAGCAGCCGAAGCACCGGTAGCGAAGCCACCACTGCTGCTGCTGGCGGAATTCAGGCTCACATCCACCGAAGGTGAACTCGACAACACACCTAAGGCTGTGTTGGCACCAGTTTGCTCAATGTCTTCACGTGTAATGATATAAACCGAACCCGCCGCTTCTACGGAGGTACGTTTAATACTTGAACCGGTGATTTCAATTTTTTGAACTTGTTGTTCTGGCTCTTGCTTGGTCTGTGCCTGTGCACCAGCAGCAATCGTGCCTGCCAAAATAGCTAATGCTAAGCGAGTAGCCTGGACACTTTTTTTGTGCTCAAACTTCATAACGACTCCTCTTCAAAATAGATCAAACTGACTATTGGATTTATTGCATTATTTTTTGCAATTCACTTCAGGTTTCAGGATTAAGAATCCGTATCAAGTTATTTCAATTTGTAACTTGTCACAAACCTGTCACATCCAGAATAAGGGGATTTTTATGAGTCAAGCGGAAAAAGATAAACTTTGTGGTATGAGTGAGACTAAAGCAATTCTTACATTGCTCATTTTCTATAGGTAACGACGAAGCTGTAATGATTTGAGTTTATTTATTCAATTCCTCATGATATGAAATAAATATTTTAGAGCCATCGAGCTATCAGCAATTCAGATATGCTTATATTTAATTCTTATAAATCATGTGCTTATAGGCTTAAAATTACCAATCAACAACAAACATAATCTCTATTTTCCATTACATTAAGATTATGTCTCAACAAGCCATTTAATTGCTATAAAAATAATTTAAATAAATACAGATTTACCTTATCGAAGTCTCCGTAATCATTTAGCAACACAACTAACATAACAAAATTGCTAAATTTCGGTGAATTTTATTGCATTTAATACACCAATCTAGAACTACACTTAGACATCTGGTGTTACTTAATAAAACAGAAACTTTCAGCGAATTTTACTAGACTTTATGTAATCTCAAATTCAGCTAAATCAGAGTACGATTTAGCGCAGTCAATATGTTGTATCCTCCGCAAAAACTCTCCCTACACAGCAATCTCGTCTCTGGGCCTTTAGCTCGAACGATAGAAAACATTTACACCGACTTTTCCAAGTTAAATTACCTGAATGACTATGGCAGTTGTTGTGTCGCGATAGCAGGTATGCTGGCGCACGCTTTACTGCATGAAGGACATCGTGTCAGCATTTGTTCTTGCTATGCCGAACTGGAAAATTCAGCACAACGGTTTTTACTTGGCTATCAAGAAATAGTCCTACCCGGGCAAATCGATGGTCATGCGATTTGCCTCGTGAACGACAATGTTTTAGTGGATTTTGGCTTAGGGAATGCCCGCAAGTATTTTTCAAGCGAGGTACCGCAAGCTATTGCATGTCAGCTAGGTTCTAAGCCGCAGCAATTAGCCAGCGTCGAACTGAAACCTGGCTTCAGCATAAGCTGGCGCACCGACTGGAGTTCTCCAGCAGTCGGCAAAGAGTTGCAGCGCATGCTGCCTCACCTGCCACGACTGCTGAGTCTGTATTATGAAAATCTGGCACATAAATCTGCCAGCAAGCCAAACAAATTTAAACAGGCTTAAGGCGTTTTAGGTAAGCGCGCCAACTCTTGTTCAAACTGAGCAAACTGCTGCTGTAAGTAAGTCAAACGTTGCTGCTTTAGCGCTTCAGGTAAAAAAGAATACCGCAAACTATTCATCACCGTTTGTTTCAATTGCCGGTAATCTGGCTGATAGCGGCTCATATAAAGGGCGTATTCACCCGACAAATTATTGCGCGACACCCCCGCATCGTCGGTGGCGATAACGATGGGGACACCAAAACGGCGATACAACAAAATCGGATGAGCCTGGTCTTTCACACCCAGGATAAAGTCATTGCTGGTTAAATTAATTTCTACCGCAATTCTGGATTGCCGCATCGTATTCAGTAACTGTTGCGCATCGTTTTCATGGGCAATATCGATACCATGACCAATACGTTTTGCTCCCGCAATTTCGACCGCTTGACGTATGTGCCCATTGAGATCTTCCGGCCTTACCAAGCCGATTGCCAACTCACCGGCGTGCAAAGCTAATTGAGTTTGCGGCAGTTTTTTCTTTAGAAAGGCAAACATTTGCATGTGCAAGAAATAGTCGCGCAAGGCTATGCTGCCATGCTCGGGACCGACAATATTCACACCGACTAACAAGGGATTTTGATGCGCCGCGATAAAGGCGCTATACAGACCACTGAACACCCGCGCCGGTGCTTGTCCGCGTGCGACATAGCCCTGGAATCGCAAACTGAAACTGGCGTCGTCTATACCCTCGGCCACTTTGCTGATCATCGCGGAATAGTCGCCGATTTTTTTCTGGAAGTCAGTCTGGTTTTGCAGGGTATTCCAGGCTTGCTCCAATTCTGAATGAATCAGAGTGGCATCCTGGCTCCCGGCTAAGGCATTGAGTTGTTGATTATATTGCGCTTCATCGTGAGTGGGCGTACCTTTCAACATGGTTTCAATATAACTGACGTGCTCAGCTTGGGCACGTTGCTTTAGCAATTGCAAACCACGCGCGAAGTCTTGCGCGTCCATGTAAGGGAAGTAGCCAAAGGTGTTAAAGAAATGCTGATCAGGCGGCACTTGCAAATGCACATGATTACTGAAATCCAGCTTGGACCACTGCCGCAAAATCGCACGATAAAACGCCATATCGTTTTTTATCGCGCTGACGCCTAAGCATAAGTCTTTATCCTCAGCGCTAAGCTTAGCCGGATCAGCAATCTGATATTGTCTGAGTTTGAGTTTCGCCTCGCCCTGCTTCATGATACAAAGCCCTTTTTGCTCTATCCAATCGAGGTAAGTTTCGCCATACATAGCCCCGGAAAAATGGTGATGCAAATCCGCCCCTTTAGGCAGACGAGTGGCAAACCACTGCAACTCGGCGAGCCGCGGTTGTACACCCAGCAAACTCTGGTAATAACGCGCCGTGATACGCTCAGCCTGCTTAGCAGAGAGGACTGGTTGCGCTTGTGCATTCAAGCCGAAACAAGCGACTAGCGAGAAGAACAAGCTTACTGATTTTAAGGTAGACAAACTGGACATAAATCCCTCTCGTAATTTAAATGGGTGGCATGCTGGACTCAGCGCCAGCTAGTTTGCTCGACTAAATCTATCGCTTGTAAATTCAGATAATGAGTGAGCCTGGCTTTTTCGCTGCGATTTGGGCTGGCGGCATGGGGCAGTGCCTGATGCCAAATTATCATATCACCTGCATTCGCCGCAATGCATTGCGGTCCCAGCGCATGCAAATCCTGCTGACGTGGGTCAGCCGATGCTGGTAATTGCGCCAGCCAGTCATCGATTTTTGTGTGAAATCCGGGCACCAAAGATAAAGCCCCCTGATCTGCAGCAGTGTCGCTAAGGTAGATCAGGGCCTGGGTTGAAAATGGAATCGGTTGCACCAGACTCACGTCCCAGTGCAAACCACTGCTACTGAATTGATGTCCAAATTTTTCTGGCGCATTAAATCCCAGTCTATCGCAACTAGGCCAAAGATCGGTGCGTCCCCAAAGTTGGGAAAAAGCTTTATGGATGCGAAAGTTTTGCCGGTTTTCATCGAGATAGCGGTGTTGATACTCGGCAAGCATTAACTTTCTGCCTTGTGCGGTGTACCAACTTTGCATATCGTCAGGATTTGCCTGTATTGCTTGCCACACCAAGTCAGCGCACCGGGCTGCATGCTCAGGTGAAATTGCCTGCCGTAAAATCACATAGCCCTCGCACTGCCAGTGCGCCAGCTCATCGGTATTTAATACATCCGGTGCAGTAGCCAGACGGCTTTGCCATGCCTGTAATTTCTCACTGAAAAAACCTGGGATCAAATGCTGCGCCAGCCTGGCGAGATTCAAGTCTTCCAGTTCACCCGCTGTCGCTTTCGCCCATTCCAGCAACTCAACATAAGTCGGATTTTGCCAGCTCAGGTAGTGGTAGATCTGGTCATAGCCAAGGTTCAATGCCGACAACAACATACGCTCTTCGACAGGACGAAAATAATCATCGCTACGCCCACCTCGTGAGGAGGTTTGCCAATGTTGCCAGAGCTTATGCAAGACCATACTGCGTAATGACTCGGTTAATTCTGCTGGGTCCTGAAAAGACATCACTGCTCCCTGAGAAAATTATTTAGGTATTTTTAATGACCTTACCTGAGCAAGCTGGCATTTTCCAACTGCTGCGTTGCGCTATCACATCAGCAATTGCCGTATAACACCAAATTTTATGCCGTTCTTATGTTGTTTTGAAACCTTATTAAACAAGCAAACGACAAGCCCAACCATAGATTCTGCGTATTTGTTACCTTCACTGTTCATTCCCCCGACTCTGACCTAGTGTTTAAGTTAATCATTTTCAAACAGAAGTGCGAAAGTGATTAAACGTCTTCCGTCCCAGCCCAGCCGCACATCCAAGTTCTGGAACGATGCTGTCTGGCGGTTCTGGAAGCTTACTGGCTGTTGTTCCGTCGTATAACTTTAAGGGATGTTTATGAAAACTACGATACAGTTTGCTGTCTCCCTGGTAGTTGCGGGGAGTTTTAATAGCGTTGCAGTCGCAGCGGATTTAGGTAAAGCCGAAGAGGTGATACAGCAATTTTCATTGCAAATGCGCGCAGGGCTGGCGACTAGTAGTAATAATTCGCTGGGCGCCAAAGTGCGCGATTTGTATAGCAAAGACGGTTATTTGTCGCTGACCGGGCAAGCACAGGAAAGCGAAAATTCGCTGGTGGTCTTAAAAGGTGACAAAAGCAATTTACGCGGCTTTAAGGTTTATCACGATAGTCAACTGGCGTTTGAATATTACACCGATGCCCAAGGCCGACTGCAAAGTCGGCAAGTGCCTATCACCAAAATTTATCCTGACCTCGATCAAAAATTTCCTATCCACACCAATCAATTTGCGACACTGGCAGTAGCGCATCCAGTCTACAGCTCTATGGCCTTGAGGCAAGCGCCGCACATCGGTCCTTACGATAATCAAGATGTCACCAAGCTCGAATCCAAACCCGGCAGCCTTTATGTGTTTTACCTCAACATCAGCGCAGTGATGAATGGTAGTACACCCTTGAATGGCGTCACCAAAGAAAACATGTACCGCGCCTGGCAATCCATCGCTGATCAGTACTCGTTTTTGCAGTTGAATGTCACGACCAACCGCGCAGTCTACGATGCCGCCAAGGCGGCGAATTTAAGCCGCACGGGCATCATCAACTTCATCAATCAAGATGGTCGCTCGTATGCGCCAGTAGGTTCATTTGGCACCACAGCTGCTGGCACTTTATTTCGCAATCCTTCGTCGGGCTTTGATTACGGCTATGGTATAGGCATGACGGGCGCGCATGAAGTCGGTCACCAAATGGGTATGAACCACGATGGTGGTGGTAGTGGTGGTGAATACTTTGAAGGGATCGCTGCTTTTCAGTGGGGACCTATCATGGGCAATTACTGGATGGGCGGTAGTTGGGCCAATCAATTATTCACCTGGAGCAAGGGCGAATACAACACTGCCAGCAATAAAGAAGACGACTTGGCGATTATGACCACGCGTGAAAACGTGCCTTATGTTGCCGACGATAATGTCAATGGCAAAGCGCTGGTGATTGCCAGCGATGGCAGCATAGACCCGCGCCAAAACTGGGGCCAGATAGAACGTAACACCGATACCGACACCTTCACCTTTACACTAGCCAGTGCTGGCAGCATTAATTTGCGTATCGATCCTATCGAATATTTACGCCAGCTTGATGTCGATGCCAGCATTTACAACGCGGCAGGTGCGGTGGTAGCGCGCAGTAATTTACCCGTGCATCGCTCAGCCGAATTCGTCAACCTGAGTTTGCCCGCAGGCGACTATCGCTTAGTCATACAAGGTGGCGCCGAAGGTACGCCAGCGAATGGTTTTTCTAAATATTCTTCATTAGGTTATTACGCCATCAAAGGCCAGCTCGGTGGCAGCATTCCGGACACCACACCCGTGCTAACCAGTGGCGTGCCCGTAACGGGCTTGAGCCTGGCCAAAGGCGTCTGGAAATACTATGCGATCGATGTGCCAAGCGGCGCGACCAAAGTCAGCTTCAGCATCAATGGCAATAATGGCGACGCCGACTTGTATGCCTTACTCAGCAACAAACCCAGTACCAGCAGCTACAACTGCAAGTCAGACGGCAGTAGTTCAGTTGAAACATGCAGTCTGAGCAATCCTGCAGCGGGTCGTTATTACCTCGGAATTTACGGTTATTCTGCCGTGACTAATCTGAGTGTGACGGCGACGGTGACGAAGTAAGGATAGTCTCAGGGTGACTACGAGGCGCAGAGTCACATGCCTCGTAGTTGATGAAGTCAATGAAGAATTGGCAGGGCGTGATTATTTGCGCCTCGCCTGATCCTTACTCTCTATGGTGAGTGTCGCGTCATCGCCAGCCACAGACTTGAGTTTGCTCACCAGACTGGGCGCGACATTCCAGCGATGTCCATCCTCAGTCAGAATGCTGACGGTTTTCTGGTTGTATTTAATCAAGGTGCCAAGCAAGCGCCCACGTCCCGGTGGTTCAAAGCTGACTTTATCGCCGGGATTAAATTTCAGCATTTCATTGTAACTGTGTATCGAATCAAGGAATTTAATGCGCTCAACTATGCGGCGATTTAAATCCATTAATTCCCCTACACTTAACTTGTCAATATTGATCGTCATAATAGTAAATCGTTAAATGTTACTGACAAAGCCAAGCTTTGTCCTTCGGGTTGGTCGATTTTAAACCGAACTCCAACTCTGACTCAAGGCCTCAGCCTGCTTCAAGCACAGCTCGATGGCTTCCTCGGCTTTGTCGGGAGGATATTTCCATTTGCGTAAGGCGCGGCGCACTAAATTACGCAACTTGGCTCGCACACTTTCGCGCACTTGCCAATCGACTGTGGTTGATGCGCGGAGTTGTTCGGTGACGTATTTGGCTAATTCACGCAAATTACTATCGCCCAATTCTTTCACCGCTGCTTCGTTTTGTATCAGTGCGCGGTAGAAGGCAATTTCATCGGCACTCAGCCCAAGTTTGGCAGCTTGCTCTGCGTCGAGCGCCATGTCTTTGGCCATCTGTATCATTTCTTCGATGACCTGCGCGGTTTCGATGGCGCGGTTGTGATATTTGCGTAGCGTTTCCAGGATTCGATCTGAATATTTTTTCTCTGAGACCACATCCGACTTCATGCGCGCTTTCACTTCATCGCGCAGCAATTTTTCCAGCAGCTCCACTGCCAGATTTTTCTGCGGCAGGTTTGCCACGTCATCCAGAAATTCGGGCGACAACAAACCTATATTCGGTTTGTCCAGTCCCACCATCTTAAAAATATCATCCACGCCTTCGGCGATAATGGCATTGTCGATGATTTGTTTCAGCGCGGTGTTGCGCTCTTCGTCGGTGCGTCGTTTATCGATGCTGGTGAATTTGGTGATGGCTTGCTTCACTGCACTTAAAAAGGCAATTTCCTTTTTGAGCGGATTAACCTCGTCCAGCGTACTGCACAGCGTGTAAGCGCGGGTGAGTGCTGCCATCGCATCCAGAAAACGCTTTTTACCATTCAGTTCACCGTTTGCACCTTGTAAACCCAGCAAATGATTCATCGCACCCGGCAGCAATTGCAAGGCTCTGGTTTCGAACTGGCTGTAATCGAAGCCGTGAAACATGGCGTGGATGACTTCTAATTTCTCCAGCAAGATCGCATACGCCTCTTGTGCATCGTGCGTAGGCTGGCCCTTACCCTGCGAATTGGTGTAAGTGTGCAGCGCTTTCTTCAACTCGCTGGCGATACCAATGTAATCCACTACCAAACCGCCCGGTTTATCTTTAAATACGCGGTTCACCCTGGCAATTGCCTGCATCAGGTTGTGGCCTTTCATCGGCTTGTCGATATACATCGTGTGGCAGTTCGGTGCATCGAAGCCCGTCAGCCACATATCGCGGACTATCACAATCTGCAATGGGTCATTGACATCTTTAAAACGCTTTTCGAATAATTTTTTGGTTTCTTTGTTGTAGATGTGCGGCTGCAGCTTGGTTTTATCTGAGGCAGAACCGGTCATCACAATTTTGATCGCGCCTTTGTCCGGATCAGCGTCATGCCACTCTGGGCGAATCGCAATAATCGCGTCGTACATGTCCACACAAATCTCGCGGCTCATACACACAATCATGGCTTTGCCTGGCATGCTGGCAATCCGGTTCTCAAAATGTATGACCAGATCGGTAGCAACTTGTTCGATGCGCGGCTCACTGCCAACTAATTTTTCTAACGCAGCCCATTGTGACTTGGTGCTTTCACGCGCTGCCACGTCCTCTTCATCCTCAATGATGTCGTCTACTTCATCATTGAGTGCTTCGATATCAGACTGATCGATATTCAGTTTTGCCAGACGTGATTCATAGTAAATCGGTACCGTAGCACCGTCATCCACCGCATCCTGAATATCGTAGATAGAAACGTAGTCGCCAAACACTGCCTTGGTGTCTTTATCCGCCGAATCGATAGGTGTACCGGTAAAGCCAATGAAAGACGCTTCAGGCAAAGCATCCCGCATATGCTTGGAGTAGCCAAAACTATACTGCCCGGTCTTCGCATTAAACTTCGCTTTATCACCATACTGACTGCGGTGCGCCTCATCGCTGACAACCACAATATTGTGCCGCTTCGATAAAACCGGATGCGCTGTTTCGTAATTCAGCAAGGCAAATTTCTGAACCGTCGTAAAAATAATGCCGCCAGCCTGCCGCGAAGACAATAATTCGCGCAGACTATCGCGGTCTTCTGCTTGCACAGGCATTTGTTTCAGCGATTCCTGTGCCATGCTGAAGGTGTTGAACAACTGGCCGTCCAGATCATTACGGTCAGTCACGACCACAATCGTCGGATTATTCATTTCCGGTTGCGCTAATAACTTCGCCGCATAACACAGCATAGAAATCGACCTGCCAGAACCTTGCGTATGCCACACTACCCCCGCTTTGCCTGAACCCGGTACGACTTTCCTGCCATATCCGGCGCGGCCTTCACCGACAATCTTGCCGTCCGTGCGCTGCGCAGCAATCACCGTTGCGCGTACTGCTTCACGTACGGCATGAAACTGATGGTAGCCTGCAATCTTCTTAATGATATTGTCGCCATCTTGTTCGAACAAGATGAAGTAGCGAATGTAATCGAGGAAAAGTTCAGGCTGGAAGAAACCTTTTACCAAAGTTTCTAACTGATAATCAAACAGCGGCTTATCATTTTCATTGGCGACCGTGCGCCACGGCAGAAAGCGTTCTTTGTTCGCAGTGAGCGACCCAACCCGCGCCACCAGACCATCACTCACCACCACCGCTTCATTAAACACAAACAGATCGGGAATTTCGTCTTTGTAAGTTTGGATTTGCGAAAACGCTTGCCAGATATCAGCATGCTGGTCAGCCGGATTTTTCAGCTCCAGCACTGCCAAAGGCAAACCATTAATGAACACCAGTACGTCAGGGCGGCGGTTAAGTTTTTTGCCGAGCAAAGTGTACTGATTGACAACCAAAAACTGATTATTCGTGACGTTGGCAAAGTCGATCAGCTTGACGTAGTCAATTCTCGTATCGGCTTCGCCCGCAACTGCGATGGCATCTTGCGCCTTAAATTCAACCTTGATGCCTTCCAGTAAGAATTGATGAAAGGCTTTATTGCTCTTGATTAGCGTTAAAGAATCCGGTTTCGCAATTTGCTGTGCGACTTGCTCTAAGGTGGCGACAGGGATGTGCGGATTGATTTTCTGCAGCGCCGCAAGCAAACGCCCGGTCAGAATAATCTGGCGGTAATCGTCACGTTCCGGTGACTCGCCATCCGGCGCAATGGTATAGCCGCAAACATAGTCGTAGCCGATTTCCTGAAACCAGTTCAGGCAGAGTTGTTCTAGTTGATCTTCAGTGATCATGTAAATACTCAATTCCTAATCGCGTTATTGATACGTAGGGCGCAATGTATTGCGCCATTGTTTCCATCATGCATTACGGGATTGTTAACGATCTCAAGCGGCGCAATATATTGCGACTTACATCGTTACGCACCACCCCAATCCGCCGGATACACACCTTGCTCAACCAAACCATGAAAAGTCGAATGCGGCCAATCGGCGACTTTGTCCACCAAACCATGCTTCACAGGATTGATGTGCACGTAATTCATGTGTGCTGCATAATCGGCTTCATCGCGAATCAAATGTTCCCAAAAACGTCGTTGCCAGATGCCGCGTTCATCGCGTCGTAGGCGTGTCGCAGAGAGCGTTTCCGTTTTTGGCAGTGACTTTGAGAAAATCGCTTTGATGCGTCGCCAGCGCACAGCAAAATCAACATCCCCTTCGGGCAACTCCATCACACAATGCAAATGATCAGGTAGCACCACCCAAGCATGTATCACAAATGGATGCAAACGCCGCACCTCACGCACGGCCTCACGCAATAAATCAATATGCCGCACCAACAAATCATTGCCCGAACGTTCCAGTAGACTCACCGTAAAAAAGTAAGTCCCACCCGGATGCCACAAGCGTCGATAATTCGGCATACATCATCTCCCATCGCAAACATAATCGGCGTAAGGCGCAATATATTGCGCCGTTATTTCAATCAAGCATTACGGTAATTTCAAGCTTTCCATGCGGCGTACGGTGTAAGGCGCAATACATTGCGCCATTGTTTCAATCAAGCATAGCGGTAATTTCAAACTTTCCATGCGGTGTAAGGCGCAATGAATTGCGCCATTGTTTCAGCCACGTGACACGGTAATTTTAACCTTCCCAAGCGGCGCAATTCATTGCGCCCTACGTCCCTTTCTCAAAGGGCAATCAACTCTCCAGAAAGGAGCCTAGGAAGTACCAAGTCGCGAGTATCCGCCAATTCCTTCATCTCGGCGCTATTCGCCAAAATCTGTAGAAATGAACTATCCAATATCCGTGAAAACTCATTGCACAACTTGCTTTCTATTGGATACTTCATTTTCTTTGTTTTCAACGCAGAATAGGTTATCTGTGGTTGTGCGGAGCCGCTCACGCAATCATCGAAAGACTCGAAACGAAAATAAGTCAGCAAAAAGAACGTCGATCCAAAATTAGGTAGACAAGCGAACGCATTGTTCGATACCCAAGCTTCAGATTCAGTGTATCTAACGAGACCGCAGTTTGACCCGCGACATGTCAGTAATACTATTGGTTCGTTGTACGATTTCTTCGTCGTGTATCCAAGTACACCATTTCCTCCCCAAACAGGTATTTGAAAGTCACGCGATGGCAAAATGTGCATTTCATCTTTCGAGAGGTATCTACCTTGCTTCGCCACCACTAAATCATCAAAAAACGGCAAGGTCCACCCCGCCGGTATCTCCCCCAACTCCGAATCCACCAAGGAATCTGGGAACAGGGCTGCGGTGGTTTTCAGGTTTTTCTGAGTTTCTGGTGGTAGCTGGGCTAGTTGCTCCGGGGTTTTGCCGCTGATGGCGCACATGGCGGCGCGTTCGATTTCTTCCGGCGATGCGCCCGCTTCTTTTGCGGCGATCTTGGCGCGTGTGGGTTCGAAATCGACAAACCAGCTTTTGAAGAGGGCTTGTGCGATTTGTTCCAGAGTTTGGTTGGTTTTTCGGTTGAGTTCGATTTTCTTATGGCAATCACCTAATATCTTCGCAACTTCCTTCTGCTTCTCGACGGGAGGAAGAAGGATCGTCAATCGCTCAAGCATCTCATTATTTAGGCTCGCTCTCGTCGTCATAGTTGTGAGGCTTAAAACTTGACGTCGAAATGAAAGGCTCTTGAAATAGAACGACGAATACTCAGGATCGATTTCGACAGAATTGTTTGGTCTCAATCGTTTTGTAAAGCCATTGAAGGTCGCGTCAGGATAGTCTTTTAATGCGACACAAGTAATTCCTAATTCGTCAAACTTTTCACTTGTTCTAGTGATGAAAACATCTCCTCGTTTTATTGAACACTTTTCTCTTTCTGCTTCTGTTGTATTCGCCAAGTTGATCAAATCTTCTGGCACAAAATAGCTATTGAATATCTCTTTAAAAGTCAAAAACGGATATCCAAATCCGAATTCCTCTCTGCTTTTTGAAAGACCATTAGTTACGTCGAAAACGTCAAGGAGTGGGAATTCTTTCCATTCAGCACTCATAACCCAACCCCACCAAGTTCTTCGTAATCTCCGCCTCCAAACGGTCACTTTCCTCAAACTGCGCTTTCAATTGCGCCGTCAAACGCGCCATCTTATCGGCAAAAGCTTCGCCATCGTCTTCGATTTCTTCGGCACCGACGTAACGCCCCGGCGTTAACACGTAGTCGTGCTTTTGAATATCGGCGAGGTCGGCATTGGCGCAGTAGCCTTTCTGATCGGCGTAGTCTTGACCGGTTTGCCATGCGTGATACACATCGCAAATTTTTTTGAGATCGTCTTGCGTGAAGTCGCGCAACCCGTAGGGCGCAATAAATTGCGCCATCAGCAAAGTGCTCATCGCAACGGAATATCCATCGCCTCCACGCGGTGTGATGTGGTGCAATTTATTGCACCCTACGTCCATTAATTCACGCATGTTCATCCACTCCCAATTCATCCATCAATTCCGCTTCAATCGCGGCGATGCTCGGTAGGCTTTGTGCGAGTTGTGCGGGTAGGTCTTTGAGTAACTGATATTCGGCGACACCGATGGGTTTGTCTATGCCGTTGACTGCATATTGCGCGACCAGGCGGTTTTGTTTGCGGCATAGCAGCAAACCGATAGTGGGTTTGTCGTCATCGGCTTTGATTTGTGCATCGATGGCGCTTAGGTAAAAATTCAGTTGACCGATATGTTCGGGTTTGAATGCGGTGGCTTTGAGTTCGATTACCACGTAGCACTTCAGGCGCGTGTGGTAGAACAGTAGATCAATAAAAAATTCGTCACCAGCGACTTCGAGTCGAAATTGCCTACCGACAAAGGCAAAGCCTGTACCGAGCTCTAATAAAAAGCGGGTGATATGGCGCACCAGGGCATTTTCTATCTCGCGTTCGTGCGCGTCATCGGCCAGGCCTAAAAAATCAAATAAGTAGGGGGCTTTGAGGGTTTCATTCGCAAGTGCTGAATCTGGCGCTGGCAGAACCAGCGCAAAATTATTGACTGCGGCACCTTGTCTTTGTAATAGATTAGGACTTACGCAAAATTGTGCTGACGAGGCGTGAAGCCGATGACAGTACCAAGGTACGGCAAGGCGAAACAACGACGTCAGCGTCTGTTTTGCGTAAGTCCTAAGATGATTCTGAATATTCAATTCTAATGTTAAGCGAGACCAGCCTTGTCTGACTGCTTGCACGGCATACCATTCACGTTCGCCGGTGTCAGAAATTTTGGTCAGCAAGGTCACAATATGAAACCAAGGCAATTGGGCAGCAGGCTGCTGCCCAATTAGGCCGTTTGGGCAATGCTCGGCAAAATAGCGCATGTATTTGAGATTGCGGGCGGAAAAACCCTTCATATCAGGGAAAGCCGCTTTTAAGTCTTGCGCCAGTCTATCGACGACTTTACTGCCCCAGGCTTGCTGTTTTTGTTGCAACAAATCCTTGCCAATTTGATGGTAGAGCGCGACCAATTCGGCATTGACTGCCAGTGCGGCGCGGCTGCGCGCCGATTGAATACTGCGCTTGAGCGCTTCAAGCCAGTCTGCATATTCACTCGATAAGGAGCCAGATATTTGGTCAGATGTCATAGCCGAGTCCTTTCAAATTCTTCTTAATCTCCGCCTCCAAACGGTCACTTTCTTCAAACTGCGCTTTCAATTGTGCTGTCAAACGCGCCATCTTATCGGCAAAGGCTTCCCCATCGTCTTCGATTTCTTCCGCACCGACGTAACGCCCCGGCGTTAATACATAGTCGTGCTTTTGAATAGAAGCGAGGTCAGCATTAGCGCAGAAGCCTTTTTGATCGGCGTAGTCTTGACCGGTTTGCCATGCGTGATACACATCGCAAATTTTGTTGAGGTCGTCTTGTGTGAAATCGCGTAGCACGCGGTCTTTCATGTAGCCGAGATTGCGGGCGTCGATGAACAGGACTTTGTTTCTGCGGTCACGTAGTTGTTTGGTTTGGTGCAATTCGCCGTCATGGCGCAATTCATTGCGCCCTACGGTGCGGGCGTTTTTGTTTTTGGTGAGGAACCAAATACACGCGGGGATTTGCGTGTTGGTGAACAGTTGCCCCGGTAGCGCGACCATGCATTCGACTAAGTCGTTTTCGATCAGGGCTTTGCGAATCTCACCTTCACCGCTGGTGTTCGAACTCATAGAGCCATTCGCTAACAACAAACCCATGCTGCCGTTCGGTGCTAAGTGGTAGAGCATGTGCTGCAGCCACGCAAAGTTAGCATTGCCCGATGGCGGGCGACCGTAGACCCAGCGCGGGTCATTGTCATCGACGCCGGTATCCCACTCCTTCATATTAAAGGGCGGGTTAGCCATGACAAAATCGGCGCGTAGATCGGGGTGTTGGTCGTTGGTGTAGGTGTTGGCGGGCTCTTTGCCGAAATTAAAATCAATACCACGAATCGCCATGTTCATGGCGGCGAGTTGCCAGGTGGTGTGATTGTATTCCTGCCCGTAGATGGAAACATCACCGATCTTACCTTTGTGCGCCGTGATGAATTGTTCCGATTGCACAAAGAAGCCACCCGAGCCCATGGCTGGGTCGTACACACGGCCTTTGTAGGGTTCCAGCATTTGCACGATCAGGCTGACGATGGCTTTGGGCGTGTAGAACTGCCCGCCTTTTTTGCCTTCGGCTAAAGCAAACTGGCCGAGGAAGTATTCGTAGACGTGACCGAGGATATCTTTAGAGGATAGCGATTCGTGTTTGAACGGGATGGTGGAAATTAAGTCGATTAATTCACCGAGTTTGGCCTGATCGATTTGCAGCTGGGTGTAGCGTTTATTGAGTACGCCTTTGAGTTTGCTGTTATCGATTTCAATTGCTTCGAGTGCGTAATCGATCAAATGACCAATCGAGCTGATCTTAATGTGCTTGGTCTCACCTTTGATTTGCACCGGCAGTTCTGCACCGCCGATCACCACTTTATTGTTATCACGTAAAAACTGCCAGCGCGCTACCGGCGGTACCCAGAAAGTATTGGTTTCTAGGTAGTAGTCGCGCACTTCCAGTTCGGCAGCGATTTCAGCCTGATATTCTTCGCCTTCAGCACCACCATCAAAATCGGCGGGATCAAGAAAATAGTCATGATCTGGATTGGCAAACTGCGCACGCAGTTCATCACGGCGTATATCAAAGGCATCGGACACATATTTCAAAAATACCAGGCCCAGCATAACATGCTTGTACTGTGCCGCATCAAGCGAGGGCAGGAGTTTATTGGCGCTGGTCCAGAGTTTCTTTTCTAAATTATTCAGAAATTCTTGTTCGAGTTGATTAGTCATGGTGTTTGGTAAGGAAATCTTAGGCTGAGCTCAGTTGAATTTGCAGCATGGACACAGCTTGGTGCAGAAGTCTCGAGCGGTAGTCTGGCGAGGTGCTATGCAATCTTTTTGGTATAAGCAATTTTCACGAGGCCAGGCATGGCGCCATTGGTGAGTACAAAAGCAAATTCACTCATGGCAATTCTTTTTTGGTGTATTTGCAAAGATTGTAAGTGAATTTTACTGCAAACAGGCAGGATTTCGATACGGAAGGGAGTCCCGCCCGGGAAATTTGGCGACACAAAACAGAAAAGCCCTGTTATTGCTAACAGGGCTTAATGTTCTGGTGGGATAGGTGGACTTGAATATAGCTAATTTATGGCTTTATTTGCTTGGGTAAAGTGGTTTCTCATGTAATTTATGCCCCCAAATATGCCCCCAAAATTAATTACATTGCTCTCTACGTTAGCGGTTTTCGAGTCTAATTAAGCGCACGGTCTTATTCGGCTTTAACTAAAATTTTGCGTCAATGACTTAACAATTCCTAACAATATTAATTTACTTTGTCAGTTACCGCCCACATAAACAAGCGGGCTTTAACCTTGCATAAAGCGTGCTGCCATCAGCAGAAATCTGCGTTCTATTTGTTCATCTAAGAATAGCTGGCGTTCGGTCAGGCGTTCATAGGTTCGCCAGTGCATGCCCTTTGGCTTTAATTCGCCATTATGTAAGCGCTCCTGCACCTTGCGATACGCCCATTGCTGCCTCGCCATTGTATCGAGCGATTGTGAATGGTAGCGCAAATGATGACAGGAGCGGCAGGCGAAATAAGAAAACCTGAGATAAAGTTTTGCCGTTTGCCTACCGCAGCATGGGCATAGTAACCAAACCCGCTTACTGCCAAAATGACAGGCTGTTTCACTAATGGTTAGCCAATAGCTTTGCATGGGTTTGCCCGCAATGGCATAACGCAGTTCAAGCCGTTTATGGTGTGGGATAACTTCGACAGCGTCACCACTAGACCAGCGCCAGTTAAACGGCTTACCAATAATTAGCAGCTTTTGACGCACTAACCGACGAATATCTAAATTCGGGCATTGTTCACAGCGTGCCTTGCCACCTGTTCTGCCCGAGTTTGAATTACCCATTTTTTGCCTCAATATTTTTCGAAATCATCAATAAACTTAAATGGCTGACCTATGCTGTAGTTTCTCTCATCGTTCAGTTAAGGTCATACTATGCTTGAATCTTCTATTGAAAAGTTTATCGTATTGGTCTCTTTGGTTCAGCTTGTGATTGCGTACATTCTTCTAGAAAGTAAGTTCCAAACTCTTCAGAAAAAACTTGATCTAGTGATTGCTGAGTTCAATGGATTACGCGAGTACCTCTACGAAATAGATCCACAATTTGATGACGAGCGATTTCTTGCTGAAGATTTCTCGCAATCCATGGCTAATGGTAATGCTGGGCTATCTGGAGTCATTGAAATGGAATTGATTAATGCGAAGATAAAAAAGGGAAAGCGCACTCTAAATTCACCATTTAGATCAACGGATTAACTAGCTATTAACCTCCTGTTAGTGCCATACCAAGCAATGACATTTCCCTCATAGAGATGGTAATTCTATAGAGGTGTACAGTAGGTGTACTATACAAACAGGCAAAATAGCCCGTTTAAGTACACGTACCGTACCTAAAGCAAGGTTAAAACTACCCGTCCAGTACACGTACTGTACCTAAATCGCCTTTTTTCATCGCCTTAGGTACACTAGGTGTACTGGATGATATGTTTTTTTTGACGTATGGCTCGTAGTGTAAGTGTATTGGGAAAGGGGTCGATTTAATGTCTATCTTGCCTTTGCAATCGTTAATCGCCAGCCAGCCTAGACCATATAAACTGCAATTATGTAAGCCGCCTTGACGTGTCTTGATGATCAAGCCGGACGCTAATAGCTCGTTGATGGCTTTCTGCAATGTTGCTTTGGATCTCCAGCCACGGTCTTTCAGGACTTTTTCGAAGGCTGCACTCGCATCGCCATTTCGCGCATAATTCAATTGACTAGCAAGGTCTAGTAAGAGTTTGCAGCCGTAAGGCGAAAGGTTAGCAAGTGCTTGACTTCGCAGGACGTGTAAATTAAATGGTATGAAATTTCCGCCGCCCCGCGAGTCTTTCCCTTTTTTTGCAGATAGTCGTTTAGCTTGGCTCATCATCTAACTTTCATCAAGGCGCTTTAGATGGCGATAAACGCCCCATAGTTCGCTTATTGTTAGTCCGTTGATGTCTGAACTTATACCGAGGTCAGAAAATCGCTCTAAAAGCGTGCAAAGCTCATTCAAGAATTGAGAGTTCATCGTGCCGCCTCTGTTGTTGTGCCGAAATAGACATAGCGCGCCATACTGTGCAATTCGCTGCTATCGGTTGTTGTGTTCGTCCAGAAAGTCTGGATTTGATAACCGCGATTGCGTAATTCTTTGATGCGTCCGGCAGGGTGCATGATGTCCAGATGCTTGCGTAATTCAAATGTCGTCAGGCTGCCCAAGGCTTGCAAACCCATTAAAGCGCGGTTTGCTTGAGTCTCGGCATTATTTCCTTTATGCTGACGAAAGATGTTTTGCAATGCCTCTATGCGCAAGCTGGGGGTATTTTTTTTGTCCATATTGCCCCCTTAAGCCTTGCGAGAAGCTTTAATGCGATCCTCAATAAATTCTGAGATATCGCTTTCCAGCCAGCCAACGGCGCGCGCGCCCAGACTGATCGGGGCTTTAAATTGCCCAGCTTTGATTAATGCGTAAATTGTGCTGCGTGACAAACCTGTGCGCTGTTTTACTTGCGGTAGGCGGATGATAGATTCGTGAGACATGTAAACTCCTTTATAAACGTCCCCGCTTAAGTTAAGCGGTGTAAAAAGAGTTTAAGAAGTATTGGGGAATTAAAAAATGACGCCTGCATTGCAGACGTGATACGTTAGCGTCGTACACGTACAACTCTAGCTGTGCAGAATAACTACTTAAGCGATACAGACGCTACTTTTTAGGAGGCTAACAAAGCTGATTTCCCCTCTCTGAGTAGCCACTCATAGACAGTTTTTTCTCCACGCTCAGATAGTGGTTGACCTTCGGTCTTAGCAAATTCGACTACATCGTTCAATATTTTATTTCGAACCTGCCTGATTGACAGTTCTGGGCTTTCAGATAAAACCATTCGAGCTTTGCGAATCGCAAACTCCTGAATTTTGTATGTTTTCTTATGTCTTGCTTTAACGGCTTTTCTTGCCTTGAAAGATGCATCTTCACTATCAAACTCAGTATTTACACAATCTTCATTAATATTTGCCAAATCAATTGCATCAAGTAGCAAACTAGAAGTAGCCCAAACCTCACCTCTTAAAGCAGATGATGTTGCAAGCTCAAGTCCTAAGAAAGTCATGGCAGCATTTAAGTTCACAATATTTGCAAGGCGACCTGACGGTAGCTGATATACAAAATCATCGTCATCAGATTCCCAATAGTTTTCTAGCCATTTTGAGTAATAAAAAAGAACTGATAATTTGTACCTTGATTCGGAAAAAGTGTGATTAATTTTGCTTTCGATATCCAGTAACTGCAAATTATTGAATCGTATTTTAGCCTTTTCAAATTCCGCATCTGAGCGGGAAATTCCAATGTCAATTAGGTCATCTAAATCAGTAGCTAAAGTTTGTTGTTTACTAGTTAACTCCTTGATGGCCTTGTCCAAAAAAGCAGCGCGCTCCTCGACTGATATCGCCTTTTTATTGTCTAGTTTCAACTTCAAATGTCTACTGGGGCTTTGCGATGTTGTTTTACTAGCTTCGTAATTCAGATAAACTAATTCAATTTTTGATTGATCCCAACCAACAAATTCAAATAGCTCGTAAGTCAATGACTTAATTCTTGAAATTGGTAAGACTTCTTCAGAATATGAAATTGGTTCAAATGGATTAATGCAATTAATGTGCTTACTGCGGAAAAATTTCATTTAAGGCTCCAAATTTTAAGTTTTATTTTTCTGCCAGAATGAGTAACTATCAACTTAAACTATCCAAATAATCCGCATATTCCTGCATCATTACGCGCCGCTCATCCAAGAATTGCGCGCGGTCGTAAGCCTCGCCATACACATCCCCCGATGCGTGCGATAACTGGCGATCTACCACTTCATGGCGATAGCCTAGCTTTTCTTTTATCACGCCCATAGCTAGCGAACGAAAACCATGCCCCGTCATCTTGCCGCTATAGCCCATGCGTTTTAGTGCGGCTAAAATGCCCCAATTCGTCGCTGACTGCTCGTGGTCGCGCAGATTAGGAAATAGATAGCGGTTATTGCCTGTAATGGCGTGTAGCTCGCGTAATAGCTGCCAGCCTTGGCGTGGCAAGAAAACATGGTGATCCTGTTTGCGCGGATGTAGTTTTTTCTTACCCATTTTCATGCGCTGCCAAGGAATTACCCAATCCTCTTTTTCCAGATCGATTTCTTGCCATTCGGTGGTGGTTAGCTCGCTGGTTCGCACAAACGTTAGCAGCATTAAACGAAACATGACGCGGGTCGGCACATACATGCGACCTTCAATTTTTTCAAAGGCACGCATAAACTCTGGCAACTCGTCTGGGGTGATCGCGGCATGGTGGCCTTTAGGCGCGGCCTTCAGTGCGCCGCGTAAGCTGGGAACCGGATCAAACTCGGCTTTACCTTCCGCAATTGCAAAGCGAAATATCTGCCCACACACCTGTGCTTGCCGCTTCGCCATGTCGATTGCACCGCGCCGCTCAATTTGACGCAAAACATCAAGCATTAACGGCGCTTTGATCTCTGTGATAGGTAGCTTGCCAATTAAGGGAAACACATCTTTTTCGAGCCTGTGCAGCACATTGCTGGCGGTTCTTTCCTGCCATGTTTCCTGCTTATTAGCGTGCCAGGCACGCGCTACAGCCTCAAAGGTATTGGTTGCGCTGGTTAAGCGCGCTATTTTCTCCATCCGTCTGGCTTGCGCCGGATCGATGCCTTTGGCTTGTAATTCTTTGGCACTATCGCGCTTTTGTCTTGCCTCAGCCAAAGTAACCAGCGGATAGCTGCCAAAAGATAAGCGCCCCTCTTTACCATTGGCTTGCCTTATTTTCATGCGCCATAGTTTCGACACATCATTTTCCCCTTTGCGGGAAATTTCCAGATAGAGGCCACCGCCATCAGCAAGCTTGTAAGGCTTGTCTTTTGGTTTAGCGTTTTTTATAAGCTTATCGGTAAGAGGTGTGATTAGCTTTGGCATTTTGGGGGCAGATTGTTTGGGGGCATGGTGATTTGCCCCTAAATATGCCCCTATAAAAGTTGGAAGTCAATGAACGTTAAAAGCGCTAAAAAAACAAAAAACCCGCAAAAGCATAAGCTAGATGCGGGTTTTGTGTATGTCTTAGGACTTCCTAAAACCATGTTCTGGTGGTGATAGGTGGACTTGAACCACCGACCCCAGCATTATGAGTGCTGTGCTCTAACCAGCTGAGCTATATCACCAAGAAGTCCAAGATTATGACAGGGCTGATTTTAGTGGTCAAGCTCCAGACGCGAATTTTTTTAAATTCCGCTGTTCTCTAAAGCTAGACGGGTGCAATTTATATTATTTTGACAAACTACACGTCAGTAAAGCTTGTCAAAAATTAAGCGGGATGCCGATCAAGGCTGGCCTGGCGGCTGGCGCACTGTTGTGCAATTGACCAGTCAGATCAGGCTAGCCATCCCTGCGCTAATGCCAGCACTTGCTGTTGCGCGTCTGCGGCGAAGCAATTGACGACCTGGCGCTCAGGCATGGCGCGTAGCCAGGTGATTTGCCGTTTGGCGAGCTGGCGTGTGGCGATGATGCCGCGTTCGACCATGCTGGTGTAATCGTAAGCGCCATCTAAATGTTCCCAGGCCTGGCGATAGCCTACGCAGCGTATGGATGGCAATTCCAGATGCAAGTCGCCACGGGCGCGCAAGCGCTGTACTTCGTCGAGAAAACCGTGTTTTAACATTAATTCAAAACGCAAGGCGATACGCTGATGCAAGGCGGTGCGGTCGTCCGGCTCGAGTGAGACCGCCAACAGTTCGAACGGCAGTTCGGGCGCGCTTTGTTGTGCCAGTAAGGCTGACATCGCTTGTCCGGTGAGCTGATAAATTTCCAGGGCGCGCTGAATGCGTTGGCTATCGGTCGGAGCTAAGCGCGCTGCGGTTTGCGGATCAACCGTGGCAAGTCGCGCATGCAAGGCTTGTATGCCATCACGCGCGGCTTCGGCATCGAGCTCGGCGCGCAGTTCAGGATTGGCGCCAGGTAAATCATCCAAGCCTTTTTTGAGCGCGTTGAAATACATCATGGTGCCGCCGACTAACAACGGATGTTTGCCGCGCTGGCGGATTTCTTCAATCAAGCGCAGCGTGTCGAGACGAAATTGCGCCACCGAATAGCTTTCCAGTGGGTCGATGATGTCGATTAAATGATGCGGTACGGCGGCCAGTTCAGCGGCACTGGGCTTGGCTGTGCCGATATCCATTTGCCGGTAGACCAAAGCCGAATCGACTGAAATAATTTCGCAAGGAAAATGCTCGGCCAGCTTGAGCGCGGCGGCGGTTTTACCGGAGGCGGTTGGCCCCATGATGGCAAAAACTTTGGGTTTGTTAGATGTCATGTTAATCAGACCTGGATACTTATGCAGGACGCAATGCCTGACGCCGCAATAAACGGGTAGAAATAAAAATCGCGCTACCTAAGCAAGCGGCGATGATGGCCAGCGGATAGAGTGTGCCATTATAGCTAAGCCCGACCACGCTGCCGACTAAAAAGGCGAAGGCCGAATAAAACGCACCGAGCAAACCCGCCGCGGTGCCAGCTTGTTGCGGGAAAGGCGCGACCGCATTCGATTGGGTAATCGGGAAGTTGATGCCGTGGGCGCCCATGGTTAAAAACATCACCGGCGGTATCATGCTCCAATGCGCAATGCCAGCTAAGACCATGGCAAGAAATAATAGGCCTGCGCTTAAGGACACCGTGGTGCCAAGTAAGAAGGCGCGTTCATCGCCTATGCTTTTATGCAAATGACGGCAAACAATAGTGCCAGTTAAATAGCCGCTGACGCCAAAGGCAAAACAATAACCAAACCAACTGGTTGGCAAATTCAAGACCTTAATCAAGACCAGCGAAGAACCTGAAATAAACGCAAAGATAGAGCCATAAGATAAGGCGCCAGGTATTGCATAAGCCCAGAAATTACGGTGTCCGAGCACGATTTTAAAATTACGCAGCAAGCCAGATACGGCGGTGGCCTTGGGGTCGGGCTCGCGATTGGTTTCACTGAGTTTAAACCAGACCAGGACCCAGACCAGGCAAGCAAAAGCGGACAAGACTATGAAGGCAGCGCGCCAGCCATACCAGACTTGCAAATACGAGCCGAGAATTGGCCCGGTTAAGGGCGCTAAAGCTAACCAGCTACTGGCTTTGGCGATGACTTTAACACTTTGTTCAGGCGGATAAACATCACGCACGATGGCACGCGCGATCACCACCGCCGTACAACAACCCAGCGCTTGCGCGAAGCGCGCAGCAATCAAGCCATAAATGCCAGGCGCCGCAGCGCAGGCCAGACTCGCCAGCACATACACGGCCACCCCGGCCAGGACCACGGGGCGACGGCCGTATTTATCAGAGAGCGGGCCAACGATTAATTGCGCCAAACCAAAGCCCACCACAAACATCGACAAAGTTAGTTGCACGGTGGCGGCAGGGACGGTAAATGTCAGTGCCAGGCCAGGCAGCGAGGCTAAATACAAATCAGTCGATAAAGGTTGCATCATCAAAAATGCGGTGATGATGAGGAACACGATATCGCGTTTCCCCTGCGTTGCTGGTGCTGGCTGGCTTGGTGTGATTGAGTCAGACATATTTTTCTGTGATGAATTCTTGCGATGATTTTTTTGCCTGATATTTGGACTAGCCGCACACACAAGCCAAAGCAGCGCTGCTTACTGCCCACGCATAAACAACTTATCCAAATCATTTAAGGCCAATTGCACCCAGGTCGGGCGGCCATGATTGCATTGATCCGAGCGCTCGGTTTGTTCCATTTGCCGCAGCAAGGCATTCATTTCGGTTAAGCTCAGACTGCGATTGGCGCGCACCGCCGTATGGCAAGCCAGAGTGCCAAGTAATTCATTACGCCGCTCAGTCAGCACGCGAGAGCCACCGTATTCGCGCAGTTCACGCAAGACATCACGCGCCAGCGCTTGCGCATCGGCATTCTTTAAAAGTGCAGGCACCGCCCGCACCGCTAAGGTGGTGGGCGACATCACGCTGATTTCAAAGCCCAGGCTGTGCAAAGTCTCTTGCTCTTCTTCTGCAGTGCCGACTTCTTTGGCATCGGCAAAAAAACTCAGGGGAATTAATAATTGCTGCACCGGCAGTTGATTTTGATCGAGCGCGTTTTTTAATTGCTCGTACAAAATTCGTTCATGCGCGGCATGCATATCGACCAAAATCAGCCCGCGCTGGTTTTGCGCTAACACATAAATGCCATGCAATTGCGCCAGTGCATAGCCTAGCGGATGTTCATGCGCCGCCTCTGCATGCGTGCTGCTGGCATTTAAATACAGCGCATTGCTTTCAGCGACTTGCGTCGAGCTAGTCGCATGATCAGCGTAGGCTGCGCCACCAGGCTGCTGATCGCTGTGCAAGGCCTTTTGCACAAAGGCGCCATAGGCTTGCCAGTTTTGTGTCACGCCTGCCTGATCTTGATGGGGCTGGTATTTTTCCGGCAAATTTGGTTTGGGCTGGGCACGATAAAACTCGGCGTTGAAATTACCTTGCTGCGCCTTCATCCAGGGCAGGCTTTGCGTGGCGGCATTGCTCTCGGCACTCAAGGCAAAATTCTGCAAATTCGCCGTGACAGGCGCCGGTGCTTCACCTTGGGCAGTTGCCGAGGTTTTGGCAATCACACGACTGACGGCATGAAACACGAATTGATGAATGGCCCGGCTATCGCGAAAACGCACCTCAGTTTTAGCTGGATGCACATTCACATCAACCAGTGCGGGATCGAGCTCTAAACTCAAAACGTAGGCGGGATAACGGTCGCCATGCAAAACGTCCTGGTAAGCCGCACGTACAGCGTGACTCAATAATTTGTCACGGACAAAACGGCCATTCACATAAAAATACTGGGCGTCAGCGCGGTGTTTAGCGGCAGTGGGTAAACCGACAAAACCTTGCAAGCGTATCGGTCCGGCGCTTTCATCTAAAGGCAAACGCGCTTCTTTAAAATTTTCACCCAAAATCAAGGCGCTGCGTTTTTCCAGTGCATGTGCGGGCCAGTGATCAACTGCCTTGCCATTATGGGTGACGACAAAGCTGACATCTGGTCGCGCTAAAGCGATACGGCGCACTACGTCGAGGCAATGCCCGAGTTCAGTTTGTTCGGTTTTTAAAAACTTACGCCGCGCCGGGGTGTTGTAATACAAATCTTGCACATCGACTGTAGTGCCTTGTGCGCCAGAACTGGGCGTAACTTGCCCGGCCTCGATTTGCCAGGCATGTTCGTCGTCTGCGGTGCGACTGGTAACACGCAAGATGGAGACTGACGCAATCGAAGCCAGCGCCTCACCGCGAAAACCCAGTGTGCCGACTTGCTCTAACTCGTCGAGCGAACGGATTTTTGAGGTGGCATGCCGTGCCAGCGCTAAGGGTAATTGCGCATGCGGAATGCCGCGGCCATTATCGGTAATCGCTATCCGTTTCACGCCACCTTGTTCTAGCTTGATTTGCAGCTGAGTCGCGCCAGCGTCAAGTGCGTTTTCCAAGACTTCTTTGACGACTGCCGCCGGACGTTCGACCACTTCACCAGCGGCGATTTGTGAAATTAAATGGTCGGGCAAGGCAAGTATAGGGCGGTCTGGTTGCTGCATAGGGATTCCGGCATCTCGGCAAAGACGTGATTATACCCAGCACAGCCCTGCTCACGCCGATTTGCCCGCAAACTTGCTCGTTCTCTAACTCATTTTATTAGCTTGATGAAAGAGCTTGCGCCAGTTCAATGCAGACAAAGTTAATCCAAGGCAAGATTTCTAACAATTAATTTTCAATAATGCATCTATAATTTCTCAGCATTTTCCTCCCTTTCATTTCTAAAACCTTATGAAACTCCAGAATTTACCGATAGGTACGCGCTTAGCATCCGGATTTGCACTTGTTATGTTATTGGCTAGTTTTGCTGCAGGTCTGGGCTTGTGGCGCTTGCATAAGGTGGCCGATAAAGCGCAGGAAATGATGCTTGAACCCTTGCAAAATGAGCGCTTGACCGAAGAATGGTACCGCTTAACTTACGCGGGCTTACGCCGCACTATCGCCATAGTGAAGAGTACGGATAACAGTCTGGCTGACTTTTTTGCGGAAGAAACCCGTCACGCCACTCAGCGCAATGGCGAGATACTCAGCTACATGGAGCAACGCGCCAACTCGGGCGCTGAACGGGATTTATTAAAGAAAATCAGCGCTGCCCGTAAGGTTTATGTTGATGGTCGTGATGCTGTGATCAAGGCCAAAAAGCAGGGTCAACTCGATGAGATGCAGGCTTTGTTTGATAAATTTATCCCTGCATCCAAAGTGTACCAGGATAGCTTGCAAGACTATTTGAAAATGCAACAAGCGGAAATAGACGCGTTGAGTAAAGAAATTGCCGCAACGGCCGAATCGAGTCAGCAATTAGTCGGCGCTTTGATCGTCATATTCATCGCCTTTGGTTCCGTGTTTTCCTGGTTATTGACACGCGGTATCGTCCATCCTTTAAAGTTAGCGGTGAGCCATGCTCAACATATCGCGGAAGGTGATTTAAGCCAAACCATACCTATCACTCGACAAGACGAAGCCGGGCAATTGCTGATGGCTTTGCAAGCGATGAGCGTCAGCTTACGCACTATCGTCAGTGAAGTCCGCGTCTCTACCGACAATATCGTAACCGCCGCAGAAGAAATCAGCGCTGGCAATTTGGACTTATCGGCACGCACCGAATCCCAGGCCAGCTCACTCGAAGAAACCGCCTCATCGATGGAAGAATTAACCAGCGCCGTACAAAATAATTCCCACCATGCAAATCAAGCCAATCAATTAGCTAAGGCCGCCTCAGAAGCAGCCAGCGAAGGTGGCATCGTCGTGAAAAATGTAGTGGCAACCATGGATTCAATCCATAGCTCGTCGCAGAAAATCGTTGATATTATCAGCGTCATTGATGGTATCGCGTTTCAAACCAATATTCTGGCATTGAATGCCGCCGTAGAAGCCGCGCGTGCTGGGGAGCAAGGACGCGGATTTGCCGTGGTCGCCACCGAAGTTCGCAGTCTGGCACAGCGCTCTGCCAATGCTGCCAAGGAGATTAAGGCACTGATCGGTGATTCAGTCGAAAAAGTGGCGTTGGGCGGGCAATTGGTCAGTAAGGCGGGCGACACCATGCAAGACATTGTGAATCGCGTTAATCGTGTCAGTCATATCATTGGCGAAATCAGTATCGCAAGTACCGAACAATCTTCCGGTATCGCTCAGGTCAATGACGCCATCAGTCATATGGATAATGCGACGCAGCAGAATGCAGCGTTAGTGGAAGAAGCAGCGGCAGCAGCACAAAGCTTGCAAGATCAGGCGCATAGCTTGCAACATGCAGTCAGCGTCTTCAAACTTCAGCAAGCAACGAACCTCACCAGCACTCACATAAAACCTGCGCCACGCCAGTTAAAGTAAACCCTGAAGTTACAACCCGGTAAGCACCAGGGAAACAGGCAATCAGGATGCCGCCAGCAAGTTGGCGGCAATACTGACACGATTGCGCCCTTGATGCTTACTTTGGTACAAAGCTTCATCGGCGCGCCGTATCACACTTTCGGCATCATCATCGGCGGGTCCGGCCATTGCGACTCCCAAACTGAGTGTGACCTGCCCAACCTCAGCAAACACAAAGCTCGCCATCGCTGAGCGCAGCTTTTCTGCCAGTTGTGCGGCGCCCTCCAAATTGGTTTCAGGCAAGATCACCAAAAACTCTTCCCCCCCAAAGCGCGCAATAAAGTCGGTACGTCGCAATTGATGTTGCAAAACATGGGCAGTTTTGATCAGCACTTGATCACCCATGGCATGACCATAGTTGTCGTTAATGCGCTTAAAATAATCAATATCCATCATTAAGACTGAATAAGCATGCTGATGACGGGTAAAGCGTTGCTGCTCAAACAGCAAGCGCTCGTTGGCGGCCATACGATTTGCAACCCCAGTCAAGGCATCACGTCTGGCCAATTGTTCTTGCAGTTCAGCTCGCTGCGCCAGTTCCTGATTGGCTTGGGACAGTTCTGCGGTGCGCTCAGCGACAGTCCGCTCCAGGCTGGCATTTACTTCCAGCAATTCATTTTTCTTTTGTAGCAAAATCAAGGTCATTTGCTCAAAGGCGGCGGATAGTTGCTGCAATTCCCTGACAGCATGAGGCAATTTGGGCCACGTCGCTTCGTGATCCTGTGAAATTTCAATTGCATTCTGCGCCAGAATTTCTATCGGTTGACTAAAGCGTCTGGCCAATTGATACACCATCACCACGAGTAATAGAGTCACCAGCAATTCAAAGGTCAGCAAACTGTTTCTGACCAGACTGACAGTAGCCAGCGCATCGTGCAAGGGTTGTCTGACGATAATTTGCCAGCCCAATCTTTTTTCTAAGTCCCCCTCTAGCGCTAACACGGTGTATAAAAATTCACCCGAACCTGGCCAGGTGGCGACGTGAAAATTTTCCTGATTCCCTATTTTTTCTGGTAATTTGGTTTGCCCGACTGCCGCATACGGTGAAATCACATTGCGTTTTTGATCCAGGATTAACACGTCGACATTGGCGTTACTATGACTCGTCCCCAACATACCTTGCACGGTTTGCTCCACCCACTCCCACAATACATGGGTTGCCAGCACACCATTAATCTGCCCTTTGCTATCGTACAAGGGGGCGGTGAAATCAACGAAGCGCAAGGGTTCCCCTTGACGCTGAGCATCGGGTAGCAACTTACTTAAGAGTACCGCTTCGTGCACATCACCAACAAAGGGCGCATGCTGTCCATGGATAAACCAGGGGCGTTTGCTTACATTTTGACCTTCCAGCAAACCGCGCGTTGCCACACTGACTACGCCTTTGGCATCCGCTATCCCTATCCAGGCATAGCTAGGGTAACTGGCTTGCAGAGCATCCAGACTGGGACGTATCAACTCAGGCTTATCTGAGTTCTGTTGTTGATTAATATTCCGGGCTAATAAACGGATTTCGCGATCCCGTTCAGTCAGATTCACTGTTATCGCCCTGACTATGCCCTGCCCCAATTGCCGTATCGATTCACCCTTACTCAGCAACATTTGTTCGGTTAAGAACCAGTTCAGAAAAATACTGGCAATCAAATCCAACAGTAAGAATAAACCGGCGAATAACAGCGTTAAACGCAAACGTATACTATTCCAGACTGGCAATTTCAACACAGTGCTTCCTTATGAAGTATCAAGCCCTGCCGCGATCAGGAAATAGACTACGTTAAACGAAGGCGTGTAACTGGCCAGCGACTTGAGTTATCACAGTATAGTGGTGTTTGCCGCGCAGGAAAACCAGCTTGAATTCAATCCTGTAGCTGGTTTGTGTTCAATACAAAAAAACCTGAGTATTTCGACTCAGGTTTTCCAGTCTCACCATCGGAGCAGGTCTTGAACCTGGCCCGCTTAGGCATTAAGCCGCTGCTGCTTGTTCATCTGCTTTATTGCTTACTTTGCCATATATTACGATAGCCAACAAACCAAGTGCCAACAAAATAAAGCCATAATGATTCCAAAAACTACGCTGTGATTTATCAAAGGCAAATTCCGGCTTGGCTTGTAACTGGCTCACGACATCTGCTGGTAAATCGCCATACGATTTTGCTTCTACGTTAGCAGCAACCATTTTGCAATCCCAGGTCCAGGCATCAGCCCAGAATAAACCGACGTGACTGCATTTATAGCCAACTTTATAGTTCTTCGCATCAGGAAATTGGCTCGCCAGGTCGGCTGGAAATGGCGCTACT
Source organism: Undibacterium sp. (assembly GCA_041913845.1). Lineage (GTDB taxonomy): Bacteria > Pseudomonadota > Gammaproteobacteria > Burkholderiales > Burkholderiaceae_D > Undibacterium. Next base: position 328,725 of record JAYSEN010000001.1, on the reverse strand, counting down.
TCAAATAATTCATCACCATGATTAAAAATAAACACGCCTTTTGCATGAGATGGCTGGCTGTACAACAAAGCACAGATAAACACGCATAAGCAGGCAATCACATTTTTCATTTCACTTCCCTCATTATTTGGATTTTAATCAGAACCAACCCTGCACCATTCCCTGTCTGTTGGACTTACCGCGCCCAGTCTGGATGCCAAATGCAATGACGCACGTAGCCAATTGGTTGGAGTTCGTTCATTTATAGACTCGCCAGTATATAAGCCAGTTAATTGTTCGTTACTCACCAGTTAATAACTAGTTGGTAAGCCGACGCCCATCTCAGCATCACCTACAGTAAAAAATTAAGGCTGGGATTGGTGCCGGACAGATTATCCGATAAGCCAAGCCAGCCTTACTGTAAGCATTTGTATGAAATTGCTTCTATCTGCTTATTGTGGTTTCACTCCTTGTTTCAAGGCTTTACTCATGGAGCCGAAACCGACCGGGGCATCTGCAGCTAACCAGGCGAATACTGCGTAAGTCGCACTCGCCTGTGTAATTCGCTTGAGGTCAACTTTATCAAAGGTATCGTCAGCGGTATGGTGAAAATTAAAATAATCATCGGCTTGCAGACGCAAGGCAAAACTGGCAACTCCGGCATTACGCAACACGCCCATGTCGGGCCCTGGATGAGCTGCATCAGTGCCAGGTTTGACGCCTAAGGCGGCCAACACCCCCTGCATCTGTTGCACCAATGGTTTAGCCTCGTCGCTGACCATGCCCGATAAGCTCAGCACCGGTCCCTGACCAGCATCCGCCTCAGCAACTGCCTGGATACGTGCTAACTCATTTTGATGCGCTTTGAAATACGCTTGTCCTCCGATCAGGCCATATTCTTCATTGGCATACAAAATCACCCGGATACTGCGCTTGGGTCGCTGCCCCAAACGGATCAGGCTATCCACGGCCGCCATGGTTATGGCACAACCCGCGCCATCATCCAACGCCCCGGTACCAAGATCCCAGGAATCAAGATGCGCACCGATTAACACGTATTGCTCAGGATACTGGCTCCCTGTGTATTCTGCGATCACGTTATACGAGGTAACTGGCTCGAGCAGGGTTGCTTGTAAATTCAATTGCAGGGACACGCTTTGCCCTCGCTGTATCACGCGATCAAGCAAATCAGCATCAGGATTTGAGATCGCCGCAGCCGGGATGACTTCATGTTGCTTATCAAATTCGGTCACGCCGGTATGCGCAAAGCGATGGCTATCCGTGCCCAGGGAGCGCACCAAAAAGGCTAAAGCCCCTTTTTGTGCTGCCAGTGCCGGGCCACGCGTGCGCATCCCCGAGAGTTGGCCGTAATCTCGCGAACTTGTCATACGCTGATTCAGGTAGACGATTTTGCCGCGCACTTGCTCTGGTTTTGCGTTGCGCAAACTAGCCAAATCAGGAAAGGTAATAAGTTCGGCTTGCAAACCCTGCTCGGAGGTGGCACCACTATTTCCCAGTGCGGTTAACTGCAAGTCGTGTTGAAAGGGTGCCGTCATCTTCAGGCTGGCTGGTCCCCGTTGCCATACAGGGTAACTGACGGGTTCAGTCCAGACTTTATCAAATCCCAACTGGCGAAACTTCGCTTGCGCCCAAGCGACCGCTTTCGCATCGCCCGCTGAGCCAGCCATACGCGGCCCGACCTCCGTCGTCAATGACTCCAGCAAGGTGTACGCCTTATTTTCAAGCGCACTGGATTCGCGAATTTTTTCGGCGTAATGTAATTGCTCGACACTGTATTGTGCTGCGTCGGCTTGCATCATCAGCAAACCACTGAGAATACCGAACAAACCCAATCTGATGCCTGGCTTGTTTAAGCTTCTGGATAATTGATACAACCACATAAATCGCCTCACTCCACTCCATAAAATTTATCAGACAGACTTTTGCCTGGTGATCAGGCCTAATGCCAGCGGCCACTAAGGTACACGCCGTACTCAGGAAAATGGCTAAGATTACGCCTTGTTACAACACCGACTTTCGCCAGCGCCGTGCCAGTCACACCAGATGTTAAGATAAGCAGCAAGCTGGCGTTACAGGACGACAAATGACAAGCAACTACTTTTTTTCTATTTTACTTGGGACATCATTTTTGTTCTCAAGTTCCTCATGCTGTGCTGCTCAATCAGATCAGCCTACCGTCAACGCACCATCGCCACGCACCTCAGCAAACTGGCACTCGGATTATCAACAAGTCGCGGGCAGAGTCGCGCATCAGCAACTGTATCAAAAACTGAGTGCGTATTCGCAAAACCACCCTGACGACGATATTACGGACTTAAAACAAGCTACCCAGTTATGGCTGGATTGGTATGCCGTACGCAACTGGGTCTTGCCGCAACTTCAGGCCCCGATCATCGATAAAGCCGAGGCACTGGCACACCGTGATCCGGTCGCAGCGATCAATTTCTTACACAAAAACACGGGCGGGTCTCAACCTGAATCGCAAGCGCTAAACGCCTTACTCCTTGGTTTTATTCGCAATAACCTTGATAGCCTGTGGTTGTCAGAACGTCGTCCAGCACTAAGCTCCACAGCCTACGATTATGCGAATCGCCATCCGCAAGAATTCCAAACTGGGGAATTGTGCTACGGCGTCCATTATGCAGGGGCAGACTGGCTGCAGCTAGAAAAAAAATTTGCTGGTCAGCGCTTAGCTGAAGCGGCTGCTTACCTGAGCATGCAACAGCAAGCTTGTGGCGAATGTGAAGGCATGTTTGATTGTTATCTGGCGCGTGAACTGGCGCCGGCAGAAACCTTTTTACAGAAATATCCACACTCGGAACTAGCCGAGCGGGTAGTACAACAGACTTTATTACGCATACAGCAACACTTCGCTGAGCAGACTAGCAGCACCGACTTTCTGAGTGCCAGCGATGTTTATCAACCGCAGGAGGCAGCCAGCCTTTTGGTCAGCTTTGAAAGCAAATTAAAGGATTTAGCCGCGCCGCTGCAAGTGCAGTTAAAACTCGGTTTATTACCGTTTTATCTGGCGCTCAATCAAGCCACAAATAGTCAGCGCATTATCGAGTGGTTAAAAATCAATGCCAAGCCCGATGTCTATCAACGCGCGCTGAATTTGCAAAGCGGTTACCCTAAGTTCGCCCTGTACTTGCAAGAACCCAAAATTTTAAGCCCAAATTTGATCCAATTGAATTGGAGTTGGCGTAAAAACAATACCCCTCAGGACTTAAGTGTCTGGCGCGCCAATACAGCTGATTTTTCAGATGCGCGGAAAATTTCAGCCAGCATCCCACTCGGACAAACCAGCTATCTCGACGCGGACGCTAAGCCTGGACAGGCATACTGGTATCAATTACGCAGTAACGATGCCAGCGCGCGGCCATTAAGCCATCGCGCTTACCGTGAAATCGATGCGGTTGATCAGCGACTAACAAGCGCGCCGCTATTTTCCTGGGTTTTAGATAAGCCTGGCCAGCAATTGTATTTGCAAACGCCACTACGTCTCAGTGAGCGTCAATTAATCCGGGTCTGGCAAGCACTGCCCTTAGCTAAACTACCCGCTGCATCGTCCAAACTGAGTTACCTGGTTGAAACGCCGATACAGTCTTTGTATCTGGATTATTCGGGCCAACGAGTTTTAAGTGCCTCCCCGGAAAAAGCGCCGCGTTTGCAAGAGCTGCGTACACCGGATGACAGCACGATACGGCCAATGCAGATTTTGCTAAGCGATACTAACCAGGGCTGGCAAATTAAGGCGAATAGCGCTCTACTCCAGCCTCAGCAAAAGGCGATTTATTTTTGGCAAAATTCGCTGGGGCTATGGCGCAGCGATTTGGATGGCAATTCCGTGCGACAGATTGCCGCCGATAAAAGTCAAAATCCGCAGACTTTCAAAGCGAGCTATATGGCGTCGCTGAACAAAGATGAGATTCTGATCGCCGGAACCTGGCATCGTCAGGCTGAAACCACCGTGGGCTGGCGCATCTGGCATCAGGGACAACTCAGCGATGTGTACACACCACTTAAACCTCATAACGCAAACTCAAATCAAACATTTGCCTACGATGCCCATCGCAACGGTATCTGGCTGGTCAGCAAAGATCAGACTACCGCACACTTAGTCAGTCTAACGGGGCAGATACAACGCCAGCTCAGTCCTAAAGACTTTCCTATCGCATTAAACGCTCGTATCGAACGAGTCCTCAGCAATCCGACTCGTCAGGAAGTGTATTTTGCGAGCCAATATCAAATCTTTCGCTTAAATTCAGCGAATGGAATTGATCTGATCTGGCAACAAAACAGCACTCAAGCTGACGATTCTGGCAGCGGTGCGCAGTTGCAGGCGAAAAAACAAGCGATCTTGAAAAAATTACAGCAAGAGGAATGTCAAATTCAAGCAAGCTGGCAAGGTTGGGATAGCGCTATTTGTCGCAAGTAGTCCGTTCTGCTTCGGTGGCGGAACTAATTCAGGAGAATTGCGCTCTAAGTCTTTTCATGCATAACAAAATTATTAATCATATGGATGGTGAGCCAGCCCGCACCCCGGAATAAGCCACTCACCACGCGAGTTTGAGCAATTTACCCGGTTTGCTCTGACAGTCTTAGCGCTTTGAAATTCCAGCTACTATCCGCTATTCGCTGGAAACGAGCAAACTCGCGCGCAGTTCAGTCATCGCTTTAGCTGCGTCCAAAATTTAATGGTAGCGTTAGTGCAGAGTTCAACTGACTTGTGCCCTTTTTCCTATTGCTATGAAACATATAACTCTAGCTCTGATTTCCTGTCTCAGTCTACTGAGTACCCCGGTAAGCTACGCCGCCGAGCCGACCCGCGACGATGGCCCCTATATCCAGTCTTTAGCACAGCAAGGCTGGCAAGCTCGCTGGGTTTGTCAGGGAGAAACCGTAGAAAAAAACCTCACGCCACAACAAACTGAAGTTGCCAGTGTTTGCGCCTACCCGTTTTCAATTCACTTACGCCCACAAGTCGATCTTGCAACACAGGCAGCGCTCAAACGACGTTACACAGCATCCAAAATTGTTGCGCTTAGCGATATTCATGGGCAATTTGATTTAATGCTGGAATTATTGCAAGCCAATAAAATTATCGATAAGCAAGGCAACTGGACCTTTGGTGATGGTCATTTGGTGTTGGCAGGTGATGTGTTTGATCGCGGCCCCAAAGTTACAGAGGCGCTCTGGTTGTTGTATAACCTCGAAGCTCAGGCACAACGTGCGGGTGGCAATCTGCATATGCTGTTGGGCAATCATGAAGTCATGACACTGGCCAATGACTTACGCTACCTGAATAAAAAATACCAGGACAATGCGCAGCAACTCGGCAGTAACTATCCCAGCCTCTATTCGGATACCAGCGTATTGGGTAATTGGTTACGCAGCAAACCTATCCTGACCATCGTCAATGATGTGCTGTTCTTACACGCGGGTGTTGATGCTGACTTATTCAATTATGGCAAAGATATCGACGCTATCAATTCACAAATGCAACGCGGTCTGGGTTTAAGCAAAGCAGAAATCAAGCAAGATCAAACACTGGCGTATTTATTTGGCACGCAAGGACCGATCTGGTTTCGCTCTTATTTTAAGTCTGAGGCTCAGGCCACTTTAGTCTTAGCGCAAATTTTACAGCAACATAAATTGCAGCGCATCGTCGTTGGTCACACGACCTTTGATGCCATTTACCAGCATTACGATGGCAAGGTCATTTCTATCGACTCTGATATCAAAAGCGGCAAACGCGGACAAATTCTCTTTATCGAAAATGCCCAGTTACGACGTGCTGACCGTCTTGGCCAACAGTCTGAGATTCCAAACTGGCAAAATCAGACCGCAGCCAAAACCGAATAATCAGTCAGCTTGCTGGCGCTTCCAGAAAGGTTTTATCAATTGCTGACGCTTAATCGCCATCCTTAATATCAGCACGCCTGCTGTGGTTGCTAATAATAAGGCTACCAACGATGCTTCAGCACCAAACTCACCACCAGTCAGCCATGCTGGCCCTTGACTGGTGGATTGAATCCAGCCTTGCGCTTTTTCGCCTGAAACGGCGATCGAAAATACCCCGCCTTGTACGAAATTCCAGGACCAGTGTATGCCCACGCAAAACCCCAGATTACGCGTCAGCATAAACGCAGCGCCCAATAAAATTCCGGCTTCGATCGCAATCGCGAATGAACTGAACCATCCCGCATTGGGATTCGAAATATGTGCCGCGCCAAATAAAAGCGCTGAAATCAAAAGCGCCAGCCAACTTCCTAACGCCGCTTCGATGATTCTAAAGATGATGGCCCGACTCACTAATTCCTCGAGCACTGCAACAAAGAAAAAACTGAACAAACTGCTAGCCAGCACACTTGCGGAGTTCCAACCCGTAATGCTGTAGCCACCCAGTAGCGCAATCACGGCAACGATCAGACAAAATAATAAAGCACCACAGGCAAAACCAAGCAAGGTATGGCGCGCACCTTCACGCCAGGCTAATTCAGTCAGCTTACGTTGTTCTATTACTTTTACATAAATCGCGTATACCGCAAGCATGACGCAGGTCAGGATGGCGTATTTCACGTCTTTCGGCAAAGCGGCTAAGGGCTCGAGCCGCAATACCATTCGCGTCAGAAAAAAGGATAAACCTATGGCAGAGCACACCAGCAGCAATCTGACCAGCTGGTAACTCGTGATACGTCGCCACAAGGTGGGTGCGCCATTTAAGGGTAAGGCGTGATTTATCGCATCCATATACTGTCTCCATGTAGTTATACTGGCAGCCAGTGTATAGTGAGTCTCAGTGACACACCATGGCCTTGCGATGAAATGGCAATTTTCGAGGACAGAGTGTCAGATCAATGCCGCTCTGTGTCAGCCAGCGGTGCGTGCATCCGGACTTCAAAATAAGAAGCCACAAGCAAATCCTGCTAAACACAAAGCCGGGAGTAAGCGCCATAGCAAAGGGGGCGAACTCTGACGATAACGCTGCCCTATCCAGCGCGCCGCCAGTATATACACGCTATGCGATAACATCGCCGATGCAGCAAAAATAATCAGCATCACAAACTTTTTACCAGACTGTGCCTCAGCAGAACCTAAAAACTGGGGGAATAAGGCGGTGAAAAATACTAAGCTTTTTGGATTGCTTAACGCTACCCAAAAACCCTGGCGGAAAAGTGCCGTTTGTGTAAGCTGCGATGCAGCAGGGTTTCCACTCGCAAGCTGAGCCAGTGGCAAGCCAATCTGACTAAGCATACGTCCACTCAGATAGATCAGATAGAAAGCACCCAGATATTTGAGCCAGCTTAGCAAAGCGGGATAAAACTGCAGCAGATACTGCAAGCCCGACAAACTCAGACTAGCCAGACATAAAATGCCAGTGACATTGCCCAGTGAACTACAAAATGCCGCCCGGCTTCCCACACTCAGGGAATTATTCAAAGCGAGAATTACTGCCGGGCCAGGGCTAAAAGTCGTCAGCAAACAAATGCTCACATAGGCAAACCAATTCATCGTGAGTCCAGACTATTCGGGAAGCTAAGTTCAGGGCAAGCCATTGCGGCCATAACGTTGGTAACCTGCACGCTGCGCTAATAAATCGTAGTACTGGCTTAGTGCCGGGGTTTCGGGATGCTTGATGGGTGTGCTATACCAGCGCTGCAATGACAAACCCAGCACCACGTCGGCCAGAGTGAACACCTCACCGCAAACATAAGCCGAGGTGTTTTGCAATTGCTGTTCCAAAAACAGCATGGCTTGATTCCAGGCTTGCTCACTTTGCTGCAGTAGTTCGGCTTGCTGAAATGCGGGATGATTTCTGATCAGGGAGTTAAAGGCATAGCGCCAGGCCGTATTCAATTCAGTTTGCTGCCAGTCCATCCACATTTCCACTTCTGCGCGTTGGGCTGCTTGCTCAGGTAATAAGTTGCTTGCCCGGTGTTTCGTCGCCAGATAACGGCATATCGTATTCGATTCGCGAAGCACGAAGCCATCGTCGACGATAACCGGAATCAAACCTAGCGGATTGAGCTGCAGGTATTCCTCGCTACGTAAAGATAAGGGGGCATCACCGTAAGGAAAATGCTCAAACTCCAGCCCCAGTTCTACGGCAGTCCAGAGTACTTTTCGGACATTGATGGACGAAGCTCGCCCGTAAATTTTCAGCATACAGTTACCTTTGCAAGATTGGCAGCGTCAGTTAATCGCAGGACTTACGCATACGTGCTGACCAGACCTGAAACCGAACACAGTACTTGAGTACGGCGAGGCGAAACAACGACGTCAGCGTCTGTTTTGCGTAAGCCCTGAATCGAACTCGAAGCCAGAGTATGCAGCTGCAACCCCAAGGCGATCAATATGCTATGATTTTTGGCATTGCAAAGTTTTAGTTTGGAATCATGGATAAATTGCGCTGCATGCAAGTCTTCGTCAAGGTCGTCGAGCAAGGTAGTTTTAGCGCGGCAGCACGACACTTTGACATCAGTGCCGTGATGGCCGGCAAACACATTGCCGATCTCGAGCAGCACTTGGGGGTGCGCCTGCTATTGCGCAGCACGCGGCGTCAGCAACTCAGCGAGATCGGTGCGGTTTACTATCAAGAATGTTGCGAGATACTGGCGCGCGTACTGGCGGCCGAACAAAGAACTGAACAGATGCAGTTGCAGCCACGGGGGCATTTAAAAATCGCCAGCGCCATGGCGTTTGGTAGTGAATGTCTGGCTCCCGCAGTCGCTGAGTTTTTAAAAATCTATCCAGAAATCACGCTGGACCTGGACCTCAGTGATCGCTATGTCGATATTCTGGCGGAACGCTATGATGCGGCGATACGTGTGGGGCAGCTCAGTGACAGTAATTTGATTGCACGCCCCTTGCAAGCTTATGACATGGTCATTTGCGCAGCGCCTGCCTATTTAGAGCAACATGGCAAGCCGACCTCGCTGGAGCAATTGGCACAACATTGTTGTCTTGATTTTTTACACTGGAAACCTGGCACACGATGGGGCCTGGCGCAGGCTCAGCAGCGTGCCTTAGTGCCCGCGCCACGATTGCGCATTAACCACGGTCACGCCCTGAAAAATGCAGCACTGGCGGGTCTGGGCATCATTATGCAAGCGCGGGTATTACTGCAAACTGAGTTAGATCAGGGACGTCTGGTACAACTCTTTCCTGACTTGGAAATCCCTGATCGTACGGTGCATTTACTGTATCCACAGAATCAATTAATTACGCCCAAACTACGTTGCTTCATCGATTTCATCTTGCAAGGTTTTGCCTGAGTCCGTCCCTGCACTGTCTTGCCAAGTCACTGTGGCGAATTAACCGCAAGCCTGCGTGGAATTTAACCGTTGTTGTGAAATAAACTGTTCAGCCTGTCAGACTGCCGTTAGACTAGCCGCCTGAAAACCGCTTGAGGATAACCTATGCCTGAGTCGCTATCTGGTGCCAAGGCAAAGCACCAGACTTTGCCAGGTCAACCGGTCCATCTTTTTGCTACGCTAAAATTTCGTCTGGCTGCCGCCTGTTTGATACAGATATGCGCCTGGTTTATCGCTGCCACCCTGGTTAGCCTGGAACCCTTTAAACCGCTGCCGCCAGCCTGGCGACAAGCCTTGATTGCACTGGCCCTGATCTTTAGTTATGGCCTTTACGTCAGATGGCTGGAACAACGTACTTGTCAGGAATTGCATTGGCGTGCGCTCAGCAGGCATTTCTTGCCCGGTTTCGGACTTGCCATTCTGATGGTTAGCCTGGGCGTTATCAGTTTTTTAGTGTTGGGATACGCGCAAATTCGGTCAGCGCAAACGCCACTACATAGTCTGAGGATTTTTGCAGAACTCGCCTTACTGGTCTTGCTCGAAGAAATTCTTTGTCGTGCTTTATTCTTACGATTATTGGAAAGCTATTGGGGAAGCTGGTTGGCCTTGCTGATTTCTGCGTTAATTTACGGCGCATTGCATAGCTTTAATCACGGTGCCCATAGCTACACGACATTGCTGATGACGCTGGGTCAGGGAATTTGCTTAGGGGCCGCCTATCTGCAAAGCCGTAATCTGGGTTTGTGTTTCGGTTTGCATCTGGGCTGGAATGTGGCACAGGGTGGAATTTTCTCGTTGCCAGTTTCTGGCTTAGCTTATCATGGTTGGCTGGCTACCCAACTACGTGGCCCTGACTGGCTGACCGGAGGGGACTTCGGTATAGAAATATCGCCACCGATTTTCCTTAGTGTCACGCTCTTAAGTAGCGTGCTTTTGATACAAGCCAGACGAGGAGAAAACTGGCGTGCGCCTCAGTTTCGCAAATTTGCTCAGGCTTGATCCAGTCTGCAAATCAAAACCTCTGATGTGCTGACTGATTGCGAATTGCTGACATAAAAAAAATGCCGCAAACAGCGGCATTTTTTCAAACTGAGTCGCATCGCTTATTTTAAGCGCGCCGATTCCAGAACCATACTGAGCTTACCAAAGCGCGCCGAGACTTCGTTAAACTTTTGCGCTTTTTGCGCATCGGTTAATTTTGTGTCGTCCATGTTAGCGCGCAAAATACTAAACAAAGTTAAGTCAGCAATGGGCTTTAACTGCGCGTCATTAGAGCGTTGGAAACCCGATAATTCACGCATAGCGAGTAAATTTTGTTTTTGCGTACTGGCCGATTTAGCTTTGCCGTAATTGAGAAAAAAATCTTCCAGTTTGCTTTTCAAGGCTGGGCTTAAATCTTTACGATACAAAATAGGATCATTCGGGATTTGCGGCGAGGTCCAGATCACTTTCACTTTTTTTGCCTGTGCGGGTTGCTCTTTCTTCAGACGATCTAACTCTTCGGAATTATAGGTGGCGACATCAACCTGGCCCTCTAAAATCGCTTTCAAATGCGCTTGATGATTGCCCGTAGTAACGCGCGCAAAGAGCTTATTCACATCAATTTTGCGCTTGGAAAATAAGTAATAAGCGGGCACCAGATAACCCGATGTTGAGCTCGCCTCACCATCAGCAAAGGTATAGCGCTTAGGTTGCGCCACCACATCGTCGATACTCTTAATCGGGCTATTGGCTGGAACGATCAGATACGACACATAGCCTTTAGAACCATCGGCTTTTACCATTTGCGCGAATATGGTTGATTTACCGTCTTCAACCGCGGCCAGGGCAGATTTGCTGCCCATCCAGGCCACCTGAATTTTATTGTCACGTAAGCCATTCACGATATCGTCGTAATTCGCAGAAACCACGGTTTGCACTTCCATCCCGGTCGCTTTGCCTAAATCATCAGCAAATGCTTGCCAACGCTTACGGATATCGTCTGGCGTGGTGGTAGTAATTAAGCCTAAAGTTAATTTTTCGGCAGCATAAGCAGTCGACAGAGTGCATTGCAAAGCCAAAGCAGACCAACAAAGTATTCGTTTCAACATATAAACCTCTGAGCACAAGTGGGATAAACCTGAGTTAATTAATTAACCTGGGAAAGGGTTCTCTGGTCTGATTCTTACTCGGTGTTACTGAGCATCAGGTAGTAAAAACTCGAATCAGACCCTTACAGAGACCGCTGCACAACTCACTGCGCAACCCAATCTGACGCCTGCGATGCGCGCTGTGCTCTGACACAAGTGCGCTACCCGGCATCAATTGACCACTCACGGCAGTCGTGCAGATGTCTCTTACATCCTGTTTCGCGTTAGCAGACCCTGAAAAGGCAGTTTGGTCTATAGCAGCACCAAAAACCAGTTGAATTGCATAAAAATGCAGGTTATTTGCGACCTCTGTCTCCTGAGGCTTGATGATACGCTGCGGGACTGTTGACGTATGGAAATAGCGGGCGATTATAACACCACTTTTTCGTTCAAAAACAGTGGCTTATAAAATATATTTAAACTTAAATCCGTGATTTTTATGCAAGATCAAGAATACAGCCCATGCAACTATGCTGATTAAAACAGCGCAAAAGCTGCAAAAGCACGCGGTCAATTTAGACTCTGAAAGCAACTTCTTGGAAATTCAATTCCAGTTTATTGCCTAAAGGATCATGCAAAAAAATTTGTGTTTGCGCTGGAAAACCGGCATTCGCAGGCACCTGTCGTTGTTGAAACGGGCAAGCGTAAGTTTGCAACTTAAGCAAAGTTGCCGCTAAATCTGTGCAGCTAAAAGCGATGTGGTCGAAGCTATTTAATGTCTGGTAATCGCGAACTTGTCCGGCCGGAATTTCAGACAGATGTATGATAGCCTGCTCTGCCGCATACAGCCAGATTCCGGCACTACTTAAAGGCCGTGGACCTTCACGCAAGCCCAGAAGTTCGCAATAAAACTGGGCTAATTCGCGAATTTCTGCCGCATTCCCACGCAGATTGATGTGATTCAAACCCAGCACCTGCATCTTAATTCAGCCAGCCGCGACGTTTAAAATACCAGAATGGCGTAATGGCCGAAGCCAGCATCAGCGATAACGCAAACGGGTAACCTAATTGCCAATCCAATTCAGGGAACCAGCCTTTAAAGTTCATGCCGTAAATACTCGCGATCAGCGTTGGCGGCAAGAAGGCGACCGACGCCACCGAGAAGATTTTGATGATCTTATTCTGGTTAATGTTAATGAAACCGACGGTGGCATCCATTAAGAAGTTAATTTTGTCGAATAAAAACGAGGTATGACCATCGAGTGATTCTATGTCGCGCAAAATTTGCCGCGCTTCTTCAAATTGATCGGCATTCAATAAGCGGCCACGCATTAGATAGCTGACCGCACGCCGCGTATCCATCATATTGCGACGAATCCGGCCATTCAAATCTTCTTCCTGAGCGATTGCATTCAAGGCTTCCGCGGCATCGCGATCGGATAAGTTTTCTTGCAAGACACTGCGACTGACATCTTCCAGTTTTTGATAAATCCCTTCGAGGGCATCCGCCGAGTACTCTGCATCAGTCGCGTACAAATCCAGCAAGACATCTTTAAAGTCATTGATAGAACCGGGGCGCGAACGTGCGCGCATGCGCACTAAGCGAAAAACGGGTAAATCGGTATTGTGTACTGAAAATAATATGTCTTTCGACAAAATGAAGGCGACGGTAACGATACTCGCCTGATCCGCGTCGTCATCTTCGAGTAAGAAATCGGTGCGCAGATGTAAATCGCCATTATCTGCTTCGTAATAACGCGCCGATGCTTCAATGTCTTTGACCTCGTCTTCGTCGGGCAAAGTTACACCGTAGATGCTTTTTACCCAGCCACGCTCTTCATCATTCGGGTCAGTTAAGTCGACCCATATGGGCAAGGTGTTTTCCAAGTCAGCGCGTGATTCCACATTGATTTGGCTTAAGCGACCATTGTGTAACACAAAAACATTAATCATCGTGCCTCCCTCTGGGACTATAGGGCTGAATAAATCACGACGGGCGTCGTAAAATCAGGCAGGATTGTAATCTGCTTTAGGCTATTGCGGTGCAACCTAAAGTAAAAAAAACGCAGGCAAGCGAAGACACCGTTAATCCGGGTTCAAACGCGAGTTTTGATGATTTCTCTGGCTAGCTGATGCCTCAGCCGCAGCGGCTGTGGGCGTTGCCTTAACCACATTATCATGCAGCTTCACATTCTGCCCCTGGTTGTCGCATAAGGTATCCGAATACACCGTCTTGCCATCAATCTGGCAACGCTTAATGCCCTGATTCACGTTTGCAGCCGGACGCAAGGCCTGATTCGGGGCGACTACCGTGGGGGCCGTGTTACCCGGTGCTGGCTTAAGTTCTTGCGCTTTTAACCAATAGCCCCAATTGTCTTGCCAGGGCAGGCTTTGGTAACGAAAATAAAAAATAGCCAGCATCGCCAGAGCCGCCACCGCCATCGCAAACAAGGCGGTCCCAATCAAACTAAGGCCTGCTTCAGGATGGAGTCTGCGACGAGGATTCATGGCAATTCCGTATTATTCATGCGTTTTACGATCACGTCGGTACGCCTTTGCAAATACGCCGACCCTTGATTTTTATCGTAGTAGCGAGGTTTAGGTAACATCACTGCCAGACGCGCAGCCTGAGCTGGCCCCAGCTTTGCTGCCGAACTACGGTAATAATGGCGTGCCGCTTCTTCCGCGCCAAAAACTCCCACACCCCATTCAACCACATTCAGGTAAATTTCTAAAATTCTTTGTTTATCCAGACAGCTTTCCAGCATATAGGCAATCACCAATTCCTGGCCTTTGCGTAAGTAGCTGCGCTGCCCCGACAAAAACAAATTCTTGGCCAATTGCTGCGTGATCGTCGAGCCGCCCGAAACTAATTTGCCCTTACGCTGATTTTTTTCATAGGCTCGTTGTATCGCATCCCAGTCCACACCTTCATGGTCGACAAAGCCATCATCTTCGGCCGTCAGCACGGCACGTTTTAAATTGTTTGAAATTTTGTCGTAATTGACCCAGGTGTATTTAATCTCAGCTTTGGGATTTTTTTCCTGCAATTGGCTTAATTGCTCGCGCATAAAACTGGTGCTGCCCGGATTAAAAAACCTGAGCCAGCACACGTGCAATAAAAAATAAATTTGCAGCAGCAAGATCAGTAATGCGGGTGCAGCAAACAACCAAAAGAGCCAGCGTCGCCACCTCATTGCGCCAACTCCAGGGCAGTCCTTAAGCTGCGTAATACCCTGACGGTATCGGGTTGCACTCCGCGCCACCAGTGAAATGCCGCTGCGGCTTGCTCAACCAGCATGCCCAAACCATCGCGCACTGGCGCGCCGTGTTGCTGTGCCAATTGCAAAAATGGACTCAGGCGCGTGCCATACATCATGTCGTAGACCAAGTCCGCATGTGCCAACACCGCCGCCGATACTGGCGGCAATTCACCTTGCAAACTAGCGGAACTGGCATTAATTATCAGATCAAATTCGGGTTTTAAGTCAGCAAAGTGCACCGCTTGCAAACGACTGCTGAGAGCGGTCGGCACTAAGGCTGAACGACTCAACTCCGTCACTAGAGCCAGTGCTTTATCAGCGCTGCGATTGACCAGGCTAAGGCTGGCAGGATTTTGTTCGAGCAAAGGCAAGATAGCACCGCGCGCAGCACCACCGGCACCGATTAACAAAATGCGTTTGCCAGTTAAATGCAAACCGGCATGCAGCTGTATGTCATTCACCAAACCCAGGCCATCGGTGTTATCCGCATGAATTTCACCGTCTATGAATTTCAAGGTATTGACAGCTGCCGCTGCTAGCGCTCGCGGACTACGATGATGCGCTAGCTGGTAGGCTTCTAACTTAAATGGCACGGTCACATTCGCGCCCGCATAGCCTTGTTGCAGCAGCGTCTCGACGCAAGCCGCAAACCCATCTAAATCGGCCAATTGTTGCTGGTAACTCAGCACTTGCCCGGTTTGCTCAGCAAACATGGCATGGATTTGCGGTGATTTGCTGTGCGCGATCGGATTACCGATGACGCAGTAACGCGCGCTAGTCATCAGCGCCCCCCATGTAATTCAGTTTCCAGATGCTGTTCACGTGTAAACCGGAAACGACTAATCACTACCCATAAATCATCTTTATCGCGAGAGCGCATATTCGCTGGGAATTTTCCAAACGGTGCAGCCATCCTGACTATGCGCAAAGCCGCCTGATCCAGGTCTTTATTTCCCGAGGATTTTTCTATGCGCGGTCCGCCCTCTTTTTCATAAATCGTACCATCTTGAAAAATCGGAATATAGACGGTCAATTCGCCATAGAGTTTTTTACCATCTTTTTGCGGGAAATTAATTGTCCCGACATCTTCTATGCGTTTTTGCAGCGATTTATAGTAATTCGCGTAACCCACGCGTTGCGACCTGGGGGTGATGTACGATGTACGCGGGCGCTTATTCTGATCTTCGATAGTCTGACTGATTTCAGCCGCCATGCGATCGAGTTTGGTTTGCGATTCTTGCTGATCACGTCCAGTTTCGGCGGCGACCCGCTCTTTATCCGTTTTCTTATTCTTCGGCGTGGTGAACTTACTCGCCACCCCCGCTTTTTCTAATAATTGCTGTTGCAATTGCTCCAGCTCAGCGACTTGTTTTTGTTTTTGCGTAATGCTATCGCCGTCATTCGACTTGTTGCTATCCGGCAGCGGTGATTTGGCTCGTCCCTGGTCGTGATTGCCGCCGCCATCCAAGTCAGCTTGCGCTAAAACCTCGGCCTTAGTCGGGCGTTTAGAATGTTTAGAATTCACTAAAACCACTTCCAGGCCTTGATCGACCGGTTTATTTATCACGGGCGCAGGCATGACAAAGCTGATGACTAAAACCAGGGCGTGAAATACCAGTGAGACCAGCACCGCCACGGTTAAAATCAAATTGTCAAATAAAGCCGATAAGCTGGCCAGCGTCGCTTCAGATTTACTCATGCTAATTATTCAGGGTGACTTGTGTTACAAGGTTTCAGGCTGAGGGCAGGCCAGCGTCAGTCGGTGCGGCTGCCTCAGTATCTGTTACGACCGCTTCGCTTTGCACAACCTCGCCTTCCGTGAGATCTGGATCGGCAGCCTGCATCTCATCGGCTTCCTCCTCATCATCTTCTTCACTCAATTCCGCACTGCCGCCCAGGATTTCAAGTAAGCGCGCTTCCACGCTCAAATCTAATTCATCCCAGCGCAAGACGTCGAGTTTAATTTGCGCGCCACGTGCGACTTGTGGCAAACCCGCCAAACGTATCATCAAGGGGATATCGGCAAATCTGACCATCTCGTCCTTCAACACCACCGCCTCAAAATGGCGTTCGTTTTGCTGACCCAGCCAGCGCAAACACCAATAACGTTCCATGGTCGACTGGAAGTCGGCATACGCGGCGTAAGCGGCATCAAACGCAGAGACGATCGCAAACAGGTCGGCGTCTTTGGGTTTAAATGGCGCCACCAGCGCGGCGGTCACGCCATGCTGAACGCAGGCTATGATTTGCCATTGATTGATTAAATCGGTGTAGCGCCGCAAGGGTGAGGTACTCCAGGCATATTGATCCACCCCTAAGCCCTGATGTGGTGCGGCGTGCGTCAGCATACGCACTTGCAAACGTGCGCCCCAGCCACCACGACCACCGGCCACGCCCTGGGCTCGGTAAATACCAGGAATGCCGTGGTCGGCCATTAATTTACCCCAGCTGGAATTAGCGTAAATCATCAGTTCCGCGACGATTTTATCGAGTGGCGCACCGCGTTTGCGTTTGACGATACTGACTACATCATCGTCAACATAGAAATTGAAATCGACGCGGTTATTTTGCTCGGGTTTCAAACCAAAGCTGGCACGTTTTTCCATGCGCCCTTGCTCCAGATGCAAAGCCCATTGCCAGAGTCGCAGCATCTCTGCTTTGTGCGGATACTCACCACTGCCGTCAGCCAGCGTGGCTTCTGTAATCAGATGCTCTAAGTCGTTGTGGCGCAAGTTACTCGCCATAGGCACGGCCTCGACTTTGCTTTCTTGTTGCAGCACTTGCCAGTTGCTGGTGTCGAGTGTCACATACAGTGACAATGCGGGGCGGGTTTGTCCTGCACCCAGGGTGTAATGTTCCACCAGTTCATCGGGCAACATGGTGATTTTATCGCCAGGCATGTAGACCGTGGATAAACGCTGGCGCGCTAATTGATCAAACGCGTCACCACGTTGTATCGCCAGACCCGGGGCGGCGATATGAATGCCGACACGTATTTGATTATTGCCCAGTTCGGTGACAGAAAACGCGTCATCAATTTCCGTCGTCGTAATATCGTCGATAGAAAAGGCGGCGACGTCAGCGACCGGCAAATCCTTCGCTTGCGGTGCTTCTGGCAAAGCGGGAAAAGCACGGCCTTTGGGAAAATGCTCGAAATGGAATTTTGCCAGATGCAGTTCTTTGGCGCTGGCGATCCCCCCTACCTGCAGCATCAGACGAGTTGGGGTGGTTTGCAAATCATTGCAGGCTTCGCTTAAGGCTTTGTACTCAATGCCGTTTTTATCCGGCTTAAAGAGTAAATTCAGCGCCGAATCACGCATCGCTTGCGGCAATTCTCCTTGCTTTAATTGCGCCACATAGCCCGCCTGCACTAAGGCTAATTGCTTTTTCTTTTCGATACCAGCGAGTGCCGCTTTCAAAGACGCTTCGGGCGCGGCTTTATAACGCCCCTTGCCTTTTTTGTAGAAATAAATCGGCGCCTGGTGCAAACCAATAATCAGGGCGGCGGCTTCGACTGCGCTGTGCCTTTCACCGTAATATTCTTTGGCCAGGTCTTGCCAGGCGAACTCGTCCTGGCCAGCCACTTCCCACAAAAAATCCAGATCCAGTTGTTGCGCCGCTTGTCCAGCTTGCTCCAGCAAAGCCAGCGGCTCAGGCTGATCAAATTGCAGCAAAATATCTTTGGCTTTTAACTTCGCGCGTTTGCCACTGGCAAACTCCACTTGCAGCGATTCGCCGGCGTTGGTCATTACCGTGGCGGCTTTAAAGTCGCCCGATTCTTCAAATAAAACCTTCATGTCTGATCAGACTTTCTTTCAACACGAACCTGCAACGCTGATTGCTAGCTCGTAAATTCTCAGATACTGGGTACCAGTATATTAATTAAATCCATCGATTACGCAGATCACGCCTGCGTTTTCCAATTTTAAATTTCAAATTTTCGGGGAGTATGTTGCAACTCCAAAACTTCCGGCAAAAATACCTCGGTCACCAGCAAGTGTCCGCCGCGCCGGAAAAACAGTGAGCGGCGCGCCCACAAATAACGCGCATCAGCACTTGCCGGCACTACTTTGGCCAGACGCTGACGTAAAGCATGCTGTTGCGGCAAACGGGCAAATTCAAAGGCCGAGCGCGTCACCAGCGGGTCGTAAAACAAGGTCGTGCCCAGCGAGCGCTCGCCCAGTGAACTAAACAAAGGCCATTCTTGCGAAGTGGCTTGCCAGGGTACGCAGGTATGGCCATACACCATCGGGCGCTCGTCACAGCGCAAGATCACTTCGCGCTGATGCACTTTCTGTACGCGCCGCAATCCCAGCAATGCCGCCTCATCGGCCAGACACAAGGCTGGCGCTTGCGCCAGTTTTTGCACCCGAAACGACAGACTATGGTCGATTAAGCGTGCCGTCAGCGAGCCAGTTTCAGCCAGCCAGGGATACCAGCTGCGCTGTGCGCCATGCAAACGCGCCAGCAAGGCACCGGATTGCCATAAACCAGCCGCGACCTTTCTCACTACATCGTCCTTGTCTGTTGCTCACAAAATTCCAGCACCATCGGCACATACTCAGCGAACTCACTGATGCCGTGGTCACTTCCTGCAATAATCTTTTGCTGCGCGCCCTGATAGTGGCTCACCATCTCACGGTAATCCAGCACTTCATCACCCGTTGCCGCCAACAATAAATAGCGCTCGGGCCGGGTAATGTTAGCCACGCTTAAAGCCAGCAATTCATCCACATACTCGGCTTTGAATTCAAAGCGCTGGTCGGAGTGGTAATACGTCGTAACGCCGACATAGGACGACAAATCGCGCGGTGGTTTAACGGCCGGATTCAACAGTACCGCAGCACAGCCATATTTTTCCGCCAGCCAGGTCGCGTAAAAGCCGCCCAGTGAAGAACCGATCAGACAAATCTCGGACGCCGCATAATTCGCCATAATTGCTTCAGCTTCAGCGA
Organism: Undibacterium sp.; assembly: GCA_041913845.1. Taxonomy (GTDB): domain Bacteria; phylum Pseudomonadota; class Gammaproteobacteria; order Burkholderiales; family Burkholderiaceae_D; genus Undibacterium. The sequence goes on along the minus strand of JAYSEN010000001.1, from coordinate 309,121 downwards.
TCGCCAGCTTAGGCGAGGGTGACAGCGCCGGACAAAAAAATTCAGCGCTGCGCCCGGCTTGCTGCATCACCTCGGTCATCAGTCGGGCTTTGTAGGACAGTGGCGAAGAACGAAAGCCGTGCAAATACAGTATCATGCCGCAACCGTCTCGCGTATCGTGGCTGCTGCTGGCCGTGCGGCGCGCGCTTGCAAACCGTCAAGTAATTTTTGATGGATGCCAGCGAAGCCGCCATTACTCATGACTAAAATATGATCGCCGCTTTGTGCTGCCGCTAAGATGGCTTGTTGTAAGGTCTCGATTTGTTCAAAACACTGAACTTTATTACCTAAAGGTGCCAGCGCTTCGGCTAAGTTCCAGCCCAGCGCATCTTTGCCACTGGCTGCGCCGTAGCCAAACACTAAATCAGCTTCGAGCAGACTTTCTGCCAGCGCTTGCTTCATGGTGCCAAGCTTCATGGTATTCGAGCGCGGTTCTAATACCGCCAGTATGCGTTGCTGACCGACTTTACGGCGCAAGCCAGAGATGGTGGTCGCGACCGCGGTAGGATGATGCGCAAAATCGTCAATCACGCTGATGCCATCGACCACGCCACGCACTTCCATGCGCCGCTTGACGCCACCAAATTGGGCCAGCGCTTCGATCGCTAATTCCGGCACCACACCAACGTGACGTGCAGCAGCAATCGCTGCCAGGGCATTTTGGCGATTGTGTTCTCCACATAAGGACCAATTCAACACACCATGCTGTTGCTCAGCAAAATAAATCGCCAGGCTTTCTTGCCCGGGTGTTGTGGTTTCCTGCGCTTGATAATGCCAGCCCTCACGACTACTGAAAAATTCGCGCTCACTCCAGCAACCGCGTTGCAATACCCGTTGCAAGGCCGGATTTTCCGCATTCACGATTAAACGACCGACGCCCGGCACGGTGCGCACCAGATGATGGAACTGGGTTTCGATGGCAGCGAGATCGGGGAAGATATCAGCGTGATCGTATTCGAGGTTATTTAAGATCGCCGTTTTGGCGTGATAATGCACGAACTTGCTGCGCTTATCAAAGAAAGCGGTATCGTACTCATCCGCTTCAATAACAAAAAAATCCGACGCGTGATTACCCCAAAGTCTGGCGGAGATGCCGAAATTTTGTGGCACGCCACCAATCAAAAAGCCGGGCGCATAACCTGCGTAGTCAAGTATCCAGGCCAGCATAGCCGTGGTGGTGGTTTTGCCATGGGTGCCGGCCACAGCCAGCACCCATTTATCGCGCAAAATATGCTCACCCATCCATTGCGGTCCCGAGACATACGGCAAGCCGCGATTCAATATGGCTTCCATTAAAGGATTGCCGCGCGATACCACATTACCTATTACAAATAAATCGGGCTCTAAACTTAATTGTTCTTCGCCATAGCCCTGGATCAGACTAATGCCCTGGGCTTCGAGCTGGGTACTCATGGGCGGATAAACATTGGCATCACAGCCCGTCACGGTATGACCCGCTTCTTTTGCCAGCACCGCCAAACCACCCATGAAGGTGCCGCAAATCCCTAAAATATGAATGTGCATAATTATTACTAAACTGAAAACACTAAGTGATCACAATCTGGACGCATCGATGAATCGCACGACCCCGCATTGCATAACAAACTAAACTCAGGTTTCCGTTAAAAATCAGAATCCCGTCATTGTAAACCAGGCGCAAGCTTGGATGCAGAAATCCGGTGTAACAATTTCATGCTAAACAACTGCCGCGAGTGCCCGTCGTGGTCTTGCCGAATCGCCTTGCCCAACCAGGCTTACGCACTGAAACCCGCACTTTTAGGCTATGATAAGCGCATGACGACACATTTTGACCCCAGTGGCTTACGCAGCCAGATCGCCATGGCCGCGGCTCGTATGATTGCCGAAGATGGCGCCGATTATGCAACGGCTAAACGCAAAGCCGTAAAGCAGTTATTAGGCAATGGCAAAGTTCGTGGTGAAGTTTTACCCGACAATGAAGAAATTGAAGAAGAGGTTCGGGCGTATCAGGAGTTATTTCAAAGCGATAGCCAACCCCAGCGACTATTGCATTTACGCCAACTTGCTGCCGAACTCATGCAGGAATTGGCTGCCTTCAATCCCTGGTTAATCGGTGCGGTGTTCAACGGCACAGCCGGTGAGCACAGCGATATCTATCTGCATTTATACACCGACAATAGCAAGGATGTTGCCATTTTTTTACTGAACAAGGATGTGCAATTCGAAGTCAGTGAAACCTTTGATCAACGCCAGCAAAGCCATGAAACTTATAGCTTTATGTATAAGCGCGAAGGCGTGCATTTAGTGGTGCACGAAAGCGATGATTTACGACACGCCTCGCACAAACATACTGAACGTACGGATTTAGCAGGCTTGCAAGTATTGATCGCAGAAACGTCGCTTGCTTAACTTATACGCTGGCGCGAACTTTGACGGTTTTTTCGCTCCGCTAGAAAACAAGCCTGATTCAGCCTGCTAACCGGGTTCATAGCCGGCGACTAGCGACTTCTGGCAATTGTGAGCCCGCGATGCGCTGGCGCTCATGTGCCAGACTCTGCAAGATCATCGCAGTACTGGTTTGCCCTAATTCAGCCAATTCACTGAGTAATTGATGTAAATGCTGAGGACTGGTCAGCGCAATATGCAAAATCGCGCAATATTCCCCCGTGGTAGCATGACTGGCTAACACTTCTGGATGGCGAAAAACCCAGGCATCCAGCTCTTCATGCCGCTCAACCTTGACTTGCACCATCGCTTCGAAGCTATAACCATAAGCTTGCAAATTCAGGCGCAAACCGTAGCCACGTATGATTCCCGCCTCTTCGAGACGTTTCACACGTTCAGCGACCGCCGGTGAAGTCAGGTGAACCTGTCGCCCTAACTCTGTGAAACTGAGGCGTGCGTTTTGTTGTAGCAAGGCCAGAATTTTATGATCGTAGTTATCGCATTCAAATGGTGTTGCCATACTCTGTAAAAACTCCCTAATTGAAGCACCTGGTTAGTGGGCAAGCTCTCCCCGGCGGCGATTTTCAGCAAATCATCCCAGACCGGGACGCCATTTTCACCAAGAAAAATTGCGTAAGTTGACGATTAAATTGATGAGCTTTGCATTTTAAAGTAAGTCAGTATCAAGTCTTATAAATTTAAAGTTTGCCAGCGCAAAGTCTTCGTTTTTTGCCTGTGACTGCAAAGCTCAGCAGCGTAAACTGCTGACTTCTCAAGTGCATAGGCAAAAGGAAAAACAGCATGAGTCTGGTTGAGTTTCGTAGTTATCAATTACATCCTGGCAGTCAGCAAAAATTTTGCCAACTGATGCAGGAACAAAGCCTGCCCTTACTCGCGGCTGATGGGCAACAAGTATTATTTGCACAAGCGACAGCCGATGGTTCAGATCACTTCTTGCTTGTGCGTGCCTATAAAGATCAGGCCGAGCGCGAATCGAGTCAGCAACGATTTTATAACAGCCCGGCCTGGCGCCAGGGGCCACGCAGCGAAATACTGGCTTGCATAATTCATAGCCACGATTGCTTAGTTGAATTCGACACGATGGCATTTTCTGCATTAGACCGGGCATTTACCGGCACTCACGCTTATCAATCCAATTAATACCAGCCAACCAGGAGCAAGACATGAGTACAGCACAACATGATTTCGATTTTTTACCGGGCAACTGGCGCATACGCAACCAACGCCTGTCACCGTATTTAAGTGAAAATCAACAATGGGAAGAGTTTGAAGCCAGCCAGACCGTTAGTGTTCTGCCCGGCGGCATAGGCAATTTCGACGATTTTGTGGCACCAGAATGGCGCCCAGATTTTGTCGGTATGAGCTTACGCATCTACAATCCACAAACCGATTTATGGAGCATCTACTGGCTCGATAATCGTAGCGGCGGCTTAAATGAACAAGGCCAATTAAGCGCGCCGGTAGTGGGTCGTTTTACCGGTTCGTCTGGTTTATTTGAGGGCGACGATGTCATCAATGACATCGCCGTACGTGTGCAATATCGCTGGCAAGTCATCGATGCCGATCATGCCAGTTGGGAACAAGCCATGTCGCGAGACGATGGAAAAAGCTGGGAAGTCAATTGGCGCATGGCAATGCAACGAGTTTAAGCGCCAGTTAAGTTAAGTCGGACAGACAGCCAGCGTGTTTGCAAAGTTAGCCATCGCAAACACGCCCTAGACCGTATCAACTAAGACTTAGGGCTGCTTACTTTGCGCCAGTTGAGTATGCGTTGATCGTCTTCAGGGTGGGTAGATAGCCAGCGCAACCAGCGTGGCGGTTTGCCTGACTCATTCTCTTGCTGTTTAGACATTTCTTCTAAAAACACAGCACTGTATTCACCACTTAGACCTTGCTCTTGCAGCCATGCCAAGGCATAGTCATCGGCTTGCTGCTCCAGTTCGCGGCTATACCCAGTTCGCATTAAAGCCAAGCCCGCATACGCCAGGTGATCACTGACGTCACCCAGTAAAAAGCTGGCTAGCAGCGAATTTAAGGCAAAACTAACCAGACCACGTGTACCGTGGCGATAATGCAGGTGCCCCATTTCATGCGCGACGATACCGGCTAAAGCCTGGATTCTTTGCTCCCGGGTTAAATGATTACTAAACGGCAATTTATCCAGCATACCATCGGTGATGATAATGGTTTTATTTGGCAAGGCTAGCGCATTTGCCGCGTGGCCGTACATCGCCGCAAATTGCAAATTCACGTTTGCTAATGGAATGGGGAAGTCAAACTGACTCAATTCCTCGCTCACATCGTCTAAAAATTCGTCACTGCGCTGGCTCTCTGCCAACTTGCGCTTCGCATACATCTGGTGTTGCACCAGATCACCCAGTGTTTTGTCAGCAGACTCGGGGATTTGCTTCACCACGCTATCGGTCAGCGTCGCCACCCCTTGTTCGTGATACCACAAAACTGAGTACAGTAATAGTGCCGCCAAGATTACCAGCAGACTGGTGTAGCGCTCAACGTAAGTCAGCCAACCTGGACGCAAAGCAGGCAAAAGTTTACTCAAATTGCGAAATTCTTCGTCACTCGCCTGTGTGATTTGCAAACTACTGCCATCGACCAGATAAATCCAGGGTGTGGCGGTCTGCGCCAGCTCGCACAAACGCAGACGCTGGAAATCCAGGATGCGCTCACCCTGAGCTAATTGCAATCTCAACTGATTCGCGACCAGCTTTAATTCTGCCGCTTGTGGCTGGGGCCTGATGCCATCAAAATAATTCACTAGCATCACCGCCTCACCAGGAAAAATCCAAATTTAAGCCATCGGCCAAGCCATCCTGAGCTTGCCGCTGCGCCTCAGTCTGCGCACGCAATTCAGCCCAGACGATTGCTGGTAAAGCCAGGTGACTAAGGCGAAATTTTTGCCAGGCGATAATGGCGTAGGGACGATAAAAACCCAGGCTAAAGATAGTTAGCAAACTATTTTTCAACATGAGCTGAAACACTTGCTGAGTACGATAATCGGGCTGGCAAAATTGGCCATTGATTTCGGTATGGGACCAGATATGGTTCCACATCCTGGCACGCCAGACTGGCATCACAAATAAATAAGCGAGCCAGACAAAAATCAAACTTAAACCAATAATCGTGAATTTTAGCCATTGCCCGGTACCTAGCCATTCGTCGATAAAGGCTTGACTTTCCTTACCCAAAACGCCATAAAAAAACAGCACCGTCAAACCCAGACCAGCTAACTGAGTAATGGCGATCACGATAGTCAGCAAGTAATAGCCATAAACTGGCAACATGCTGGCGCTAAAACGGGTGTGGATACTGGCATAGCTGACGTGATGATGTTGGTAGCGCTTAATCGAGATCAAAACCATGGGCCACAAGAGTAAGGCCAAAGCCAGTTGAATTCCCCCCATAATTTCCAGCTTAAAGCCATACAACACAAATAAAGGTACGGCAAACAAATAACAAGACAAGGGTAAGTAACTCAGCAAGGCCCCTGGCACCGTGCCAGTAAATCGTAAGGGAATGCCACGATAATAAGTGTTTTGCAAACGAAAACGCAAAGCTGAGCGCAATAATAATGGGCAAATCAGCAACAAGGTCAGCAATAACCCCGTCACGACGGCTTTAGAAAAAAAGTCTTTCCAACTGAGCAAAAACAGTGTCGCCAGGATAGTTATACGGCCTAATAAAATCCGCCAGGGATTGGCACGAAAATCAAAATGCTGGCCATCCAGCCAGGTATGTCGAGCCAGATATTGCATACGGCGGCATTTGGCCCAGGGGGTGTATAAACCCAATGTCAGTAAGCTCAAGCACAAATTGGTCAGCCAGATTTTGAAGTACTCGCGCCCTGAGCCAGTAAAGCTCAAAGTCAGCATAGCTGGCTGGGTATTACAGACAGACAGGTCGCCACTTGCTGAAACGATAGCGTTTTGTGAATTTTCCATAACCTATTCAAGATTTTTTTGCGATTATGAAGAATCACGCAACAATTTTCAACATTGTTGTAAATATTTAATTTTTTGAGATTTGGGCAGATGAAGCCCCCACGATAAGTGATGAGCCTTACTACGATCGGGCCTGCTGACAGACGTCGCGCGCAGAGTGTGGGCGCTGCTTCAGTTTGCAGCAGTTGAAGCAGTTGAAGCAGCGCCAGCGTGAAACTTAAACGACTTGCTGCAATAAAACTTGTTGCGCAGGCATAGGTGCAGGGAAGCCCGCTTCAGTCAAAGCTTTTGCCATTAATTTATTGCTATCAAAGTAGACTTGCCAGTAATGATTAGTATGACAAAACGGTCTGACCGCCAGCACCGGACCCACTAAGTTAAACTCGAGAATTTCCACTTCGACTGTGGGTTGCGCCACTACATTTGGGATGGTTTGTAATTGCTCGCGCAATAACTGCATGGCAGCGACGGCATCAGCCTTACCCGATAACTGGCATTTGAGCTCGACGCGTCGGTAAGGGTTGCTCGAATAATTATAAATCGTGTCGGCGAACACCTTGTTATTCCCCACCACGACCAGGACATTGTCCGGCGTGTCTATCGAGGTAGTGAACAGACCGATTTCTTTAATCGTGCCAGTGATGCCCGCCACCATAACAAAGTCACCGACTTTATACGGACGCAACACGATGATGAAAGCACCAGCGGCAAAATTCGCCAGCAAACCCGACCAAGCCATCCCTATCGCCACACCAGCAGCGGCTAATAATGCAGCAAACGTGGTGGTTTGGATACCGAAATAACCCAATATACCTATCACCAATAAAACATTGAGCGTTACCGTAACCACCGATCCCAGGTAACGCATAACTGTGGCATCAACCTTTTGCTTTTGCGCTGAACTTTGCACTGCAGCCACAACTTTACTGATTAACCAGCGACCTATCACCCAAAACGCGATTGCGGCAATAATTTTGACACCGAACTCCGCAAGGATACTAATTACCGTATTTTGAATTTTCTGCCATTGCAATAAATCCATATTACCCCCTTTAAGTGATTACCTGCTTACTCATACATTAAGCCTATGAACCTTGACCGCACTGACTACTCAGTAAAACCTGCTGCCAGGACTTGAAACGCAATTCAGCCTGAGCCCCGATTAGCACGCCACTCACACCTGACAGTGCCAGAGAGCATAACACCGAGATTGCCAGCTTAACTATAAAATTCCAATAAATTAATCACACGAGCTGCCTACTGCACGGTGTGGCTTCAGGCCGCGTGAGCAATTCCATGCAATCCACAGAGCTGCGCAAAAACAGCTTATAATCGGCGCCCGGTATAGCAATTGATGAGTGCACCAATGAAAAAGCAAAGTGTAATAGGTATATTTGCAATTTTTGCTATTTTTGCCTTACTTGCTGGCATCTATCTGGGCAATAAGAAATACACCCCTTCTGCGGCTGAGCATCCTGTTAGCCAGGCCTTCTTTAATTTGCAATTAGCCGATAGCAAGGCACAAACTCACAAATTAAGTGAATGGCAAAACCAGTTCCTGGTGGTTAATTTCTGGGCGACCTGGTGCGCTCCCTGTGTAGAAGAAATGCCAGAGTTAAATGAATTGCAACAAGAATTCAAAGGCAAAGATATACAAATACTTGGCCTGGCGATTGATAGTGCCAGCAATGTGCAAGAGTTCCAACAAAAGTTAGGTGTTACTTACCCACTCTTATTAGCTGGCGTCGATGGCAGTGAATTGACTCGTAAAATGGGTAATCAGGCAGGCGGTTTGCCGTTTACTACCTTAATTAATAAACAAGGCAAAATCGTAAAAACTTATTTGGGCCGCCTGAAAATCAAGGAATTACGTGCCGATATCACCAAATTTTATGCGGAAAATTAAGTGCAGCTCATTTTTTTTCTTGCCAATCTGTAGCCATTAGCGGCAAAATGCGCCCATCTTCGTCAAACTATTTCGACTATGGCGCGCAAATTGCTGTTGCTAAATGGGCCCAACCTGAATTTACTTGGTAGTCGTGAGCCTGCAACCTACGGTCACACGACCTTGAGTGAAATTGAGCAAGCCGCCGTGTTACAGGCAAAGCAAGCCGGTGCTGAACTGAGTTACTTTCAAAGTAACCACGAAGGTGCGCTGATTGATCGTATTCATGCAGCACAGCAAGAAGGGGTTGATGCCATTATTATCAATCCCGGCGGTCTGACCCACACCAGCGTCGCGCTGCGCGATGCCTTAGCGGGAGTCGCTATACCCTTTATCGAAGTGCATATTTCCAATGTGCACAAACGCGAAGAATTCCGTCACCACTCCTATTTATCGGCGGTCGCTGTAGGCGTCATTTGCGGACTAGGTCCACATGGGTATCAGCTGGCAGTTGACTTTTGCCTCAAAAGTATTTAAATTCTCGCATCTTCGTTTAAAATGAAGACATTTTCTACCAAATTGAATTTACAAACACAGTTTGGCAAATTTCTCAAGCAGTTCCGCTTCTTATTTTTAAAAAATTGTACCGGACTGTTTAGTGCTCGATGATAAAGATTATCTGGGGGATAAGATGGATTTAAGAAAACTCAAAACCTTGATCGACCTGGTCGCAGAATCCGATATTGCGGAACTCGAAGTGACGGAAGGTGAAGGTAAAGTACGCATCGTCAAATCATCTGCCGCGGCGCATAGCCAGGTCATGATGGTTCCCCAGGCTGCGCCTATGGTTAGCGCTGCAGCTCCAGTTGCTGCCGCTCCTGCCAGTGCCCCTGCTTCCAGTGGCCCGGCAGTGCAAGATGGTCACGTCGTCAAATCACCGATGGTTGGTACCTTCTACCGCGCCTCGGCGCCAGGCGCTGCACCTTTCGCCGATATCGGCAAATCCGTTGCCAAAGGCGACACGCTGTGCATTATCGAAGCGATGAAATTATTAAACGAAATCGAAAGTGATTTCGAAGGTACTATCAAGCAAATCCTGGTTGAAAATGGTCAACCTGTAGAATACGGTCAGCCTTTGTTTGTGATTGGCTAATGCCAGCTCCCTGCGCCATGTTGCTCACTTCATGGCGTCGTGCAACCTAAGTTTCTACCAAAAATCATGTTTGAAAAAATCCTGATTGCCAATCGTGGTGAAATCGCTTTGCGCATACAGCGCGCGTGCCGCGAAATGGGCATTAAAACCGTGGTAGTCCATTCGGAAGCTGACCGCGAAGCCAAATACGTCAAACTCGCCGATGAATCCGTCTGCATAGGCCCCGCTCCTTCGGCGCAAAGCTATTTATCGATGCCGGCGATTATCAGCGCAGCCGAAGTTACCGATGCCCAGGCGATTCACCCTGGTTATGGTTTTCTCTCTGAAAATGCCGATTTCGCCGAGCGCGTAGAACAGTCTGGCTTTGTTTTCATCGGCCCGCGTGCTGACTCTATCCGCTTAATGGGCGATAAAGTTTCGGCCAAACAAGCCATGATTAAAGCCGGCGTGCCTTGCGTACCGGGTTCCGATGGCGCACTGCCAGATGACCCAAAGGCCATCGTACAAATCGCTCGCAAAATCGGTTACCCAGTCATTATTAAAGCCGCTGGCGGTGGTGGTGGTCGCGGTATGCGCGTGGTGCACACCGAGGCCGCCTTAATCAACGCCGTCACCATGACTAAGACTGAAGCAGGTGCAGCGTTTGGCAATCCTGAAGTCTACATGGAAAAATTCCTGGAAAACCCGCGTCACGTGGAAATCCAGATTTTGGCCGATCAGCATGGCAATGCGATCTGGTTGGGTGAGCGTGATTGCTCTATGCAACGTCGCCATCAAAAAGTCATCGAAGAAGCACCTGCACCAGGCATTCCGCGCAAACTCATAGAAAAAGTCGGTACGCGTTGTGCAGACGCCTGCAAAAAGATCGGCTATCGTGGCGCGGGTACTTTTGAATTCTTGTACGAAAACGGTGAATTTTATTTCATCGAAATGAATACCCGGGTACAGGTTGAACATCCAGTGACTGAAATGATCACGGGCATCGACATCGTGCAAGAACAAATCCGCATCGCCTTTAACGAAAAGCTGCGTTTTCGTCAGGCTGATGTTGAATTGCGCGGTCACTCGATCGAATGCCGTATCAACGCCGAAGACCCCTTCAAGTTCATCCCTTCTCCAGGTCGTATCACTTCCTGGCACACCCCGGGTGGCCCTGGCATACGTGTGGATTCACATGCTTATGCGGGTTACTTTGTACCACCGAATTATGATTCGATGATAGGCAAAGTAATCGCCTACGGTGAAACCCGTGAACAAGCGATACGCCGCATGCAAATCGCCTTGTCAGAAATGGTGGTTGAAGGTATACAAACCAATATTCCACTGCATCGTGAATTAATGCTGGACGCCCGCTTTATCGAAGGCGGCACGAATATTCACTACCTTGAACACAAACTGGCCGATATGTTTGATTTGGCCAAAAAAGCAAAATAAAGAAAGCGATCGGCAAGCTATGGCCTGGATAGAAGTTGTATTAGAAGTTGCGCTGGAACAGGCCGAGCCTTGGTCGGACGCTTTGATGGAGCTTGGTGCCCTGTCAGTATCGGTTGAAGATGCCGATGAAGGCACGGATGCTGAGCGCCCTTTATTTGGTGAACCCGGTATGGAACCAACCACAACGGCATGGGAACATAGCCGTGTGGTCGCCTTATTTGATACCGAAGCCGATTATCCGGCGATTTTGGCGCAAGCCGCTTCCGATCTGAAGCTGACCGAAGTGCCAGCTTACCAGCAACGCCGGGTTGAAGATCAGGATTGGGTACGTTTGACCCAAAGTCAGTTTGAACCAATTGCAATCGGTAAGAGTATCTGGGTCGTGCCTAGCTGGCACGATGCCCCCGAAGGAGCAGGTTTAGTGCTGGAGTTGGATCCTGGTCTAGCCTTTGGTACGGGTAGCCACCCCACCACCCGCTTATGCATGGAATGGCTGGAAAGCCACGCCCCACAAGGCTTAGAAGTGCTTGATTACGGTTGCGGCTCGGGCATTTTGGCGATGGTCGCAGCAAAATTTGGCGCGGCCAAAGTGATAGGTGTGGATATCGACCCACAAGCCATAGAATCGGCCAACTACAATGCTGAACGCAATCACTGCGAAATCGGGTTTTATTTGCCTGATCCGTTTGTGCTCGACTACCCCGAGAGCCATCAATTCAATGTGGTGGTTGCCAACATCTTATCCAGTCCTTTGAAACTGATGGCACCGATGCTAGCGGGCCGCGTTGCCGCAGGTGGTAGCCTGGTGTTATCGGGTGTATTAGCGCGTCAGGCTGAAGAAGTGATTGCGGCCTATGCGCCATTCATACAATTGCAAGTCTGGGCCGAGCACGAAGGCTGGGTGGCTCTGGCTGGCGCTAAACTCTAAGCCGGAGCGACTATGGCACTGGCCACACGTTGTCCGCATTGTTCCACCACGTTTCGGGTTGCGAACGACCAACTGAAATTACATGCGGGCGTAGTACGCTGTGGCAAATGCCAGCAAACCTTTAATGGGGTCGAAAATCTCATCCCGCTGGATGAGCATGGGCGTGCATTGAGTCAGAGTCTGCCAGGACCAGTTCCGGCCAAAACTGCGACCGGAGCGCTCAAGAATACCGAAACTCCTGTCGCCCAAGCTAGCGCCACCCCAGCTTTGTCTGAGGCTGCGCCGGTTAACACGATGACGCCAGACAAGCAGCCGACGACTCCACCTGAGCCCGAATTATCCGCGATAGAAATTGCAAAAACTGAGCTACCTGAGCCTGCTCCGCTGATCGAATCAAAAGCACTGCGCGCAGCGGAACCTGGGCATGCCGCAACAGCTATACAGCATGTGACGCCAGTCAGTCGCCCGGAAGTCTGGCGTCACGCGCCGACACCCGAGCCATCGGCGACCAAAGAAATTAGCAAGCAAGATTCCCTTCCAAAGAAAACCGAAGCGACGGAAATACCCCGTGCTGTCAATCCAGCCAGCAATAAATCCAGCCGCCCGATTGCACGACCTATCGATAGCGCCAGATTAGGTGACGTCTGGGCCAGTCAGGCGAGTAAAGCTGCAGAAGACAAAGCATTACTGGAGAAAATCGAACCCAGTCTGGATGCCTTGGATAAACCCAGTTTGCGCGCCAGCGATCTTGAGTTCGATTTATCTATGCCAACACGCCAATTCATCGACCCAGCGCTGGCCGATGAATGGTTTAAGTTGGAGCAAGCCGCACTTCAGCAAGAAGCAGATAGCACGGCCTCAGCGCCACCCGAAGCAGCAACTACGATAGCGACCATCAGCACAGAATCTGACGACGAACGCGTAGAGCCGCAATGGGAAACACGCGCTGATGAGTCACACAAGCTGCCTGACGAACCCAGGCTAACAGCACCAAACTATCCACTTACCACGTCAGAGAGCGATCATCCAGCACCGATGATCAAGGATGCTGAAGTTCATGTAGCTCCAGCTACGCCCACTATAACGAGTAGCATAGCGGCCTCGACAACTGAGCCTGAAGAAACTGCATCTGCAGACTTAGTGTCGCCAACACCTGAAAGTCGGCCTGAAGGTCGGCCTGAGAATCTGCCTGACAGCAAACCTGAGCGCGCAAACCCCGAACCCGATGAAGCGCTGCTCGCTAAAACCTTGTTAATGAGCGAAGCGGACGCCGATCAAGAGAGTCAGCCAGCAGAGGCCGCCAAGGCTGAACTGCGGCAAGGCGATGAGGACGCAGCAGACACTGCCGTGAAGGTCGAATCGGCGAACATCGCCCCAGCAACCGAAGAACCAGAGCCAGAACGAAGCGCCAGTATTGCAGCAGATGAGCATGAGGATGCTGAAGCACCTGCTTTTGTCATCGCTGCCGAACGTGCCCGTCGCTGGTCACGTATTACTACGGTGCTCATGAGCCTGGCGCTCTTACTTTTACTGCCTTTGCTTGCCGCGCAGATTGCGTACACCGGCCGCAATTATCTGGTGCAATGGTACCCACCCAGCAAACCTTATCTCGTGCAAGCTTGCCAATACCTGCAATGTCAAATCAAACTGCCGGCTCAGATTGATTACGTCAATATCGATAGTCACGAACTGCAAGCGCAAATTCCTGAAAAAAATATTTATTCGCTCAATCTGCAAATCCAAAATCAAAGTCCATTCGCGCAAGCCTGGCCTTTTGTCGAATTGATTTTGCATGACAAACGTGAAAAACCTGTCTTGCGTAAGGTTTTTGCGCCAGCTGATTACCTGAGTCCACAAGAGCTGGAGCGCGCCACTGTCACTGGCTTAGCGGCCAAAGGTGACTATCAAGTCAAACTCTATTTCGAACAAGCCAATACCAAGGCATCTGGTTACCACGTCAGTGTTTTCTATCCCTAAAGCACAGCTCTCATGCACCAAAAAGCCAGCTATCGAGCTGGCTTTTTTCTAAATTCTGCATTGAGATCTCTGTACAAAGTCGCGAGTGGTCTAAGTTGATGTAGAGCAGCGCGGCTGTGCCGGGGCACAGCGAGCATCACAAGCTTCAAATTTGGCCGCCGAGTAAGTTGTGCGGAGGTTTCTTAATCGGATTTACGCATCACCAGCAAACCTAGCCCGGCGGCACCGAGCAAACCAGCGCAAGTCCGGTTAAACCAGCTTTGAGCACGTGGATGCTGGCAAAATCGTTGCATGTGCAAACCGCCATAGGCATACAAAAGGATAGCCAGCCATTCCAGGATCAAAAAACAAATACCCAATTGCAGAAATTGCCCGGCTGCAGCCTGGTGAGTATCTACAAACTGAGGGAGAAAAGCGGTAAAAATCAGTATCGCTTTGGGATTACCAGCGGCAACCAGAAACTCTTGGCGCATCAGACTCGACAAACTGGCATGTGGAATTGCCTCACTTTGCGCGATACTATCGCTACGCCATAATTGCCAGGCCAGATAAAACAAATACGCGGCACCCGTCAGTTTGATCAGCGTGAATGCCATCATCGAGGTTTGCAACACCACGGCCAGGCCGGCCCCCGCCAAAGCGATCATAATGGCAAACGCCAAAATACGACCACTGCCAGCCAGACAAGCCTGGCGTAGTCCATAGCGTGTCGCATTACTTAATGAAAGTAAGTTGTTTGGTCCCGGTGCCATATTCAAGGCAAAACAAGCCGGTAAAAAAACCAGCCAAAACGCTTTATCCATACTTATCTCCTGATGCTGCAATTAACTGATGCGTATCTGCCTTGCTCTCAATAATCTGACTAAGAATACAGCCTAAGTTTTTTTCATGCAATAAAAAAGCCAGGTATGCATAGATACCCGGCTGACAGATTTAGGGCAAGATTGAGTACTTAAATTACCCAGCGTGCGCGTATGGATTTCTCTATCCCGATAGCATCCAATCCACATTGCGCCAACAATAACGCTGGATCACCGTGATCGATAAATTTATCGGGCAATCCCAGCATTAATACGGGCTTAACTATATCCATCTGATGCAAGGCTTCGCTGATAGCCGCGCCAGCGCCACCCATGACACACCCCTCCTCCAGTGTCACCAGGTAGTCATGGTTTTGCGCCAGCTCACGCAAGAGTTCAAGATCCAGTGGCTTAACAAAGCGCATATTGGCTAATGTAGCATTCAGTTTTTCCGCGGCCTGCAAACCCGGATGCACCAACGAACCAAAAGCCAGTATGGCGATTGAGGCGCCCTGACGTAACACTTTGCCCTTGCCTAATTCCACAGGTATCAAATCTTGGGCGGGTAGTGCGCCTCTGCCAGCGCCACGCGGATAGCGCACCGCCGCTGGCCCGGGGTAATGGTAAGCGGTCGATAGCATGGCCCGGCATTCCGCTTCGTCTGCGGGAGCCATCACCACCATGTTCGGAATGCAGCGCAAATAGGCCAAATCGTAATTACCAGCATGGGTCGCGCCATCAGCACCAACCAAACCTGCCCGGTCTAAGGCAAAGGTCACATCGAGATTTTGCAAGGCAACATCATGTATCAACTGATCATAGGCGCGCTGCAAAAAAGTGGAATAGATCGCCACCACTGGCTTCAGGCCTTCGCAAGCCAGACCTGCAGCAAAAGTCACCGAATGCTGTTCAGCTATCCCTACATCGTAATAACGTTTAGGGAATTTTTGATGGAACTCCACCATGCCCGATCCTTCGCGCATTGCAGGCGTAATTCCAACCAGTTTTTCATCTGCCGCCGCCATATCACATAACCACTGCCCAAACACCTGGGTATAACTGAGTTTGGCAGGCGTCGTCGCCGGTTTTATCCCTTCCGCAGGATTAAATTTGCCGGGACCATGGTACAAAATCGGATCAGCTTCCGCTAATTTATAACCCTGACCTTTTTTAGTCACGACATGCAAGAATTGCGGACCTTTTAATTCTTTGATGTTTTGCAGAGTCGGAATTAAGGATTCCAAATCATGCCCATCGATAGGGCCGATATAATTAAAACCGAACTCTTCAAACATGGTCGCTGGCACTATCATACCCTTGGCATGCTCTTCGATTTTTCGTGCGAATTCCAGCATAGGGCTGGGCAACACGGATTTACCCACATTGCGTGCTGCCGCATAGAATTTACCTGACATCAACCTCGCCAGATAGCGATTCAACGCCCCTACCGGAGGGGAAATCGACATATCATTATCGTTCAACACCACCAATAAATTTATATCGTCATAAACCCCTGCATTGTTCATGGCTTCAAATGCCATACCCGCGGTCATCGAACCATCGCCGATAATTGCTACTGCATGACGTTGTTCACCTTTGGTTTTGGCTGCCAGCGCCATACCGAGTGCGGCGGAAATTGAGGTCGATGAATGCGCCGTACCAAAGGTATCGTATTCACTTTCTGCACGCCGCGGAAACCCAGAAATCCCACCGAACTGGCGCAGACTCGCCATTTGATCACGACGTCCGGTCAGAATTTTATGCGGATAAGTCTGATGCCCGACATCCCACACCAGGCGATCTTCGGGCGTATTGAATACATAGTGCAATGCCAGCGTTAACTCCACTGTGCCAAGATTTGACGACAAATGCCCCCCCGTTTTAGACACGGATTCAAGAACATACTGTCGCAATTCATTTGCCAATGGCACTAATTGATGGCGGCTCAATTTCCGCAAATCTGCCGGGGAATTAATGGTGTGCAAAATATTCGTCATAGTACTTGTTTCGTCTAATAAGCCAGTTGCTGGCATAGCTACCGTTGTCATGGGTGGCCTCAGGCACTGCGTTGCACGACTAAATCGGCTAACTCAAGCAGATACGCGCGTGCGGGGTTATCGGCAAACATTTCCAAAGCATGGTGCGCCTGAATTTGCAAATCACGTGCGAGTTGTTGTGCTGCGCTTAAACCCATCAGGCTGACATAAGTTGGTTTGTTTTGAGCAGCATCCTTGCCTGCGGTTTTCCCCAGCGTCGCGGAATCCGCAACGGCATCGAGAATATCGTCGACAACTTGAAAGGCTAAGCCTATCGCAGCTGAATACTGATCCAGCGCATGTTGCTCTGCCTGATTAATCTGCTTACCAGCCAGCGCGCCTAAGAAAACCGAAGCACGTAAAATCGCCCCGGTTTTTAAACGATGCATCTGCTCTAATTCGTCGCGCTGCAATGCCAGCCCGACACTCTCCAGATCAATCGCCTGACCGCCACACATACCTTGAGATCCGGCGGCTCTGGCCAATAAACTTATCATTGCCAATTTACGCTCAGGCTCACCCTCAGCTTCCGCCAATAATTGAAATGCCTGCGCCTGCAAGGCGTCGCCCACCAGTAAGGCGGTGGCTTCATCGTACTGCACGTGCACGGTTGGCTTGCCGCGGCGCAAGACATCATTATCCATGCAAGGCATATCATCATGCACTAAAGAATACGCATGGATTAACTCGACGGCAACAGCGGCACGATGCAATAAGTTATCTGGCGCATTGAACAGACGCCCCGCTGCGTAGACCAGCAGTGGTCTTACCCGCTTGCCGCCATCCAGGCTGGCATAGCGCATCGCCTGATGCAAACGAGCTGGCAACACCTCGGCAGCGGGAAGCAACTCAGCCATGGCTACTTCGCAATCAGCCTGACGGGATTTCATCCAGGTTTGGAAAGTCGGATTCATAGTGTGCTTTCCTGGGCTGCGGCGATAAAGGGTTTTAACATATCGTCTTCGAGAATCTTGACTTGCTGCTCAACTTGCTCCAGTTGCGCAGCACAAAATTGCACGAGCTGAGCACCGCGCTGATAAGCATTCACGGACGCTTCGAGCGCTAATTTGCCACCTTCCATTTGTATCACCAACTCATTTAATTCCGCCATGGCAGCTTCAAATGAAGCTGGCTTGGGATCAAGCTCAGCAATATTTTTTTCTGTTGTTTTCTTGGGCATAATGCAATTAAAACAGGTTTTATCTGATAAATTGAGTTGCAATTTCAGACACTTGTTGCTATCAACAAACAAACTACCAGCTTAATCCTGACTGCGTGGCCGAATTGCCCGCAACTTCCAGGACAACTGTGTCACAGACGGGGTCGCAAATGGCTCCCTTCGGCGGTCAAATCTACAGCAAGACTCAGGCTAACATTCGATTTTAACGGATAGCGGATCGTTACATACATTTTCTTACAAATTGATTTGTAAAAGAATTCGACAAATGCCATAGGGAAAGCATTTTATTGGTAAGCTCCATTCATTCCATAAAAAAGACTCGAACTTGCGTTCTAAACATTTCCATGTGGAAATAAAACATTTATAGTTCGCTTATATACTTGGAATAATTGTGATGGGTGCGCTGCCTGACAACGCTCATCCACCGTTAGCAGCATAAACTTGATGGCAGAGGCCGAAACAGAGTTTACTTGTTGTTACAACAACCAAGTCAGTTTTTGATCTACACTTTTGATAAGTTGATACGGCACCATGGCAACCGCAACCTCGTTCGCAATGCCCCAGTCTGCTACTGCACGCGGACAGCTTATCTACGCCCTGGTTCCTATCGCCACGCATTTGATCCATGCGCAACTGGACGCTTTTGCTGGTCGCCTATCCAATGCATTATTAGCACTTTCCGAAAATAGCAGCGATCCACGCGAAGCAAATCTGACCTTTAATTCGGGTCAGCTACTCAAAAAGAATACTTACGCTTTTTATTACACCGCCTCTAAGGCGTTCGAAAATTGCCTCAAACAAGAAGTTGATCATTTAATTAATGGTGCGCGCCCAAGTCGCGACTTAAATGATACCGAATTAAGTTTGGTCAGCTATGAGGAAATGGATAAAAAACTGGCGTTTAGTAAAGCCGCCAGAAATCTGGAAATCGAAAGCGCAGAACAATTTACCGCCCTGAATATGCGGCTGGCGAATCTGGTCGACGTCGAAGCACTGAGCATCACGCAGAATCCTTTCCGCCCCGAGGCATTTTTAAAAATACTGTTTCAGAGCTGGTGCGAATTCAGCCCAGAAAAAGATACCCACGAAATCGTGCTGCCTTTATTAACAGCCGACATATTATTTGATCTTGAACCTATCCTGCTGGCACTGAATAAAGCCTTGATCGCCAAAGGAATTCTGCCTGATTTACAAGACTCCTATCGCATTAAACGCAGTGCCCAACAACAACGACGCACCGAAGCCGGTGATGCTGAAGGTGGTCAGTTACATCAGCGTTTGCGCCAATATTTTTCAGGTGGTGCTGACGGAGGAGCAGCGGCAGGCGGCGGCTCCTTTGCCAGCTCAGCAGAGGGTGGCGCTGCGGCAGGCATGCCCTTTCAGGGAGGATATCCAGCTCATGGCGATGGCGCAGGGGCTGTTGGTGGCTATTACCCCTCTGGATCTGAGGCAGTTGCCGCGATTACTCAGGGTCAGTTTTTTCAAAACTTGGCGCAGTTACAAAAAAATCTGCAACTGCAGCAATTAATCAATAGTAGTGGTGAAATTCTGCGGCTTTCGCAAATGCGTGAGCAAATGCCGGAATTAGCAACCACGGGCAATGAAAAACATACGCTGGACCTGCTCTCGCAAGTATTTGACAGCGTCTTTCGCAACCCATCGATCCCTGCTCCGGTTAAAGAATTAATTTCGGTTCTGCAAATACCGGTCTTAAAAGCAGCTTTGCTCGATCAGGAATTTTTCTTTCAGGATCATCACCCCGCACGACGCTTAATTGACTTGTTGTCGCACCATGGCTTAGCGGTTGATCAAAGCAAAGGACAAGCTGACCCGCTGTACCAAACCATGCAAAAAAACGTGGAAAAGGTACAGCAAGAATACGACAAAGAAGTCGCGGTTTTCGAAGAAGTTGTCAATAACCTCGAACAGCAAATCAAGCAAGACGAGGCGGCGACGGAAGAGGCGATACAAGCGCCGATCAAAACGGCCTTACGCAAAGAAAGAATTAAACAAGCAAATGCTGACGCAACTCAGCAAGTAGAAATGCGTGTTGGTTCCGGCGAGGTAGTGGCATTTGTCGAAACTTTCCTGGAAAATCGCTGGGTCAAAGTATTGACCCTGGCTTACAGCATCAAAGATGAAAAGCCACACGCACTTGAGGATGCCATCAAGACGATGGACGACCTGATCTGGAGTGTGCAACCAAAAATCACGCTGCAGCAACGTCAAGACTTATTAGGTCGTTTGCCAGCTATTTTGGCACGCTTGAATAAGTGGCTCAGCCTGATCAAATGGAATGATGACGACCGCGCACGTTTTTTTGCTGAATTAGCCGAATGCCACGCTTCGATAGTGCGCGCCCCACTCGACTTATCACCCGAACGTCAATTAGAAATTGCGGTTGAAGTTGCGCAAAAAGCAGCTGAACGTCGTCTGGCAAAACGCGCCGAAGCTGAAAAAGTTGCGGAAGAAAAAGCACAACCTGACGAACATACCCACACCGCCGCTATGCTGGAGCGCGGCACCTGGCTGGAATATATACAGCCCGATGGATTGATCGAAAAATTCCGACTGGCCTGGGTTAGCCCTATGCGCAGTCTCTATATATTCACAACCAATCAAAAAGATCGCTCATTCTCTATCACGGCTGAAGACTTGGAAACCGCGTTCCGCCAGGATCGCGCTCAGATTCTGATGCTGGATAATGTCGTGGATCGCGCTTTGAGCGAAGCTTTGCAAAATCAGGAACAAGAAACCGATCCTGAGTTGGAAGTAATGTAAGTCACCGGGATTTGTACTGACGGTAGTTACTGTCACTTAGCCTATTCATCGCTTAAGCGTTGCAAATAATATCCGTGATAATTTCTGATTTGCTGATCAGCAACCAGCAAGGTTTTCGCGACTACCAGCTCTTCCTCCATACTCACCGTACTGTCTTTGAGTAGTAATTGTTGCAGTTGTTGCTTATCATACTCATCATCAATCGCGAATAAAGCCTGCTCCTCACGCGCACTAAAATAATGCGCACGTAATTCATGCATCGCCAGCAAGCGCTGGCTGACATTTTGATAGGCGGGCAAATTTGCGTAAGCTGTCTTGTGGGTTGCCTCCAACGCCCGCCACTCCTCCTGATAGCTGGCATAACGTCTGAATAAATCCTTCAATATGTCGAGTTGGGCTGGCCGATAATCTGACCGCAAATAAGATGGCAATTCATACTCTGCCCGCACACCGTGTCGATTTAACGCATAATCAAAGCGCAAACGTAGTTCCGGCGAAATTGCTAAGCTTGCCGCGGTTTCGTCGACTTTTATTGTGGGCGCAAAGGAACTGGTGACCGCGCCGGAATTGGCGGGTGCGACAGACCTTAACTGTATCGCTTGATGCTGATACGGCTGGCTAACATTCCAGGCATACACCGCTGTGATCAGCGTTAAACCTGACAACATACTCATCACGAGTTCACGGCCATCACCGATTCTCATTGCACACTCCTTCAACGCCATCACCAGAGGGTCTGAGTTACAGGCTTGCTGTTTTATTCAGCCTAATCCTCTGCCCAGTCAGGAAGCAAGCTGCAATGCAGCAATTTCGTATCCAGAAAGCAACAAACAATATAAATAATTGCGCTTTTACCCAACTTTAACCTTACGCGCACCCGTTTCCTCGCCAAAAACCAGCGCAAAAACTGCGGCTGCTTATTAGGGTCTGTTGACGATTGATCGCGAGATGGCTTACTACCAGAACCCAGGCTGGCAAAGCGCACGGCGATGCTAAGGCTGGCTGGCTTTGTGAGACGCACAACCTGGTCCAGCGTGGGTACTGGCAGGAACACTAAGGGAATGGCCGTAAACGCACGCCGGGCGTTGTTGCAGCCCGCTTACAGTGATTACACCGCAGCGCACGCTGCGGTGAAGTCAGGGTTTCATGCAAGATCTTGCATGCTGACACAACGAAGTGCTTACCAGGACGCTTTCCTAACAGCCTTAGCCTGGCCCGTCACGCGTTTAAGACCATTCGCACACTCGATCAAACGTCAACAAACCCTAATGTGCAAACCAAAACAAATAACTAACTCCTAAGCGGATTTCATTTCCTGAAGAAAACAGCGTAGATTAAGTTTTTGATTTTACTCAAAATTATTTCTTGGACTTCAATACTCTATTGGGTATAATCCACGGTTCGTCCAAAATTTCCTCTTCAAGGCGTTTGCTCGTTTGAATGTCGGTACAGATTCAGTTCTGATCGAATCAGGTTTTTTATGGATTCTTTCTCTCTTAGGTTGGTGAAAATTAATTTGGGGGTGGGGATGTCCGATCTGGCTTCTTTGTCTAAACTCGCGCGCTCTGATGCGCAACTTCCGGTAAACGTTTATTTCGATCAAGCGCTGTTAGAGCGCGAAATCAAACAACTTTTTGCGGCTGGCCCACGTTATGTCGGGCATGAACTAATGGTACCGAATCCCGGTGACTACGCCACGCTGGCTTCTGAAAAAGAGGGCCGGATGTTAGTGCGTAGCAAAGAGGGTATCGAATTGATGTCTAACGTTTGCCGTCATCGTCAGGCCTTAATGTTTAAAGGCCGTGGTACCGCACAAAATATCGTTTGTCCATTACACCGCTGGACTTATGATTTAAAAGGCGAATTAATTGGCGCGCCCCATTTTGCCGATACACCTTGCCTGAATTTGCAACGCACCCCGCTGCAAAACTGGAATGGCTTATTGTTTGAGCAAAATGGCTATAACGTCATGGAAAAACTGGGGCAGTTATCGGTCACTAAAGACCTCGACTTCTCTGGCTATATGCTTGATCACGTCGAAGTCCACGAATGTGACTATAACTGGAAGACTTTTATCGAAGTTTATCTGGAAGATTATCACGTCGAACCCTTTCATCCAGGCTTAGGAAATTTCGTAACCTGCGATGATTTGCGCTGGGAATTCGGTGAGGATTACAGCGTACAAACTGTCGGCGTAAATAAGGGGCTATTGAAATCCGGCTCACCCGTTTATCAACGCTGGCAAGAACAGGTCATGAAATTCCGTAATGGCGAACCACCAAAATACGGCGCAATCTGGCTGACCTTGTATCCGAACATCATGGTCGAATGGTATCCGCATGTTCTGGTGGTATCGACCTTGTGGCCTTTGGCGAATAATAAAACCCGCAATGTCGTGGAATTTTATTATCCGGAAGAAATCGTGTTATTCGAGCGTGAATTCGTCGAAGCCGAACGTGCCGCCTACATGGAAACTTGCATCGAGGACGACGAAATCGCCGAGCGCATGGATCAGGGCCGCCGTGCTTTGTACGAACGCGGCACCAGTGAAGTCGGGCCTTACCAATCGCCAATGGAAGATGGCATGCAACACTTTCATGAATGGTATAGACGGAAAATTCAATTCTGATCCTGACCGCTTTTGCGCTAACGTCTGACGCCAGAGCACACGTATAATGGCGTACTCAGCTCCACACTAGGGAGTGCTGCGGCACTCCCTGATTTTTTATGCAAGCACTCTGGATGTTAGTTGCGGCGCTACTATTTTCAATAATGGGCGTCGGCGTCAAATTCGCTTCAGGCTATTTCAGCACGGCTGAAATAGTCGCCTGGCGTGGCTGGATAGGCGTACTCCTACTTTTTTCTTTTGCCTATTGGCGCAAACTACCACTACGCACCAGCATACCCGGCACACATTTTAGTCGTGGCTTAGTCGGGGTTTGTTCGCTCTGGCTATGGTATTACGCAATTGCTGGCATGCCACTGGCTTTGGCAGTGACACTGAATTATCTTTCACCCGTTTGGTTGGTAGCGATCGTGCTGACGCTGCGTTGGTGGCGGCACGGTAAATTACCGCACTGGGGTGCACCTTGTGCAATCATACTCGGCTTCGTTGGCGTCGTTTGTGTGTTGCATCCGGACGCGCCGCAACAACATGCACACTACGCAATTATTGCCTTGATTTCCAGTGTCTTCGCCGCGCTCGCCTATCTGCAAGTCAGGCAAATGGGCAAGGCAGGCGAGCCAGAATATCGCGTTGTCTTTTATTTTTCACTAAGTTGCGCTGCTGCTGGTACGCTGGTAGCCTTACTCTACAATAAGCGCCCTGAGGTAATTTCAGTAAACAGTGATGCCTGGCTATGGTTGCTGTTAACAGGTGTGAGTGCTGCTGCTGCCCAGATAGCGATGACGCGTGCATATCGATTCGGCAATCCTGTCGTTGCGGCGAGCTTACATTACACAGGCATCATTTTCTCTTGTGGCTGGGATATGTTAATCTGGCATGCACAAGCTGACTTACTCAGCTATCTCGGCATTGCTGTCATACTAAGCAGCGGCTTGCTGGCCAGTTATAGCAATCACCGCAGCAACCAGGAGGAAAAACATGTTCCAGACACTGATCGCCAGTAAACAAGTTGCACAATTACTCGGCCAAACTGATTTATTGATTTTCGATTGCCGGCACGATTTATTGAATCATCAGCTCGGTCTGCAGGCCTTTCAGGCAGGCCATTTACCTGGTGCTCATTTCATCGAATTTGAAAAGCAATTATCTGGCAATAAACAACGCGCCGATGGCAGTTTTGCCGGGCGTCACCCCTTGCCTGAACGTGAGGTATTTGCGCAGACCATGCAGAATTATGGCTTAACATCACAAACCCAGGTCGTGATTTATGATGGCCAGGGTGGCATGTATGCGGCGCGCATGTGGTGGATGTTACGATGGCTCGGACATGTCAAGGTTGCGGTACTAGACGGCGGCATCCAGGCCTGGCAAGCAGCTGGCTATGCATTAAGTCAAGAAAGCGCGCGTGCGAGCCAGCCTGCTACTGAACCGATAACAATACCCCCCGCCTTAGTCAATTATGTTGATGTTGCTGCCTTGCTAGACAATCTGCAACACGGTAGCTTACAAGTCGTTGATGCGCGCGCGCCCGACCGCTTTCGCGGTGAAAATGAAAGTATAGATCCGGTTGGTGGCCATATTCCAGGCGCGATAAATCGCTTCTTCAAAGATAATTTGCAAAGCGACGGCTTATTCAAACCTGCAGCGCAATTACGCGCAGAATGGCAAAGCTTGTTAGCCGATCCTGGATCGTCCGTAATGCAATGTGGTTCTGGGGTTACCGCCTGCCATAATTTACTGGCTTTAGAGGTAGCTGGATTAAGTGGCGCACGCTTATATCCGGGTTCCTGGAGTGAGTGGTGTAGCGACGCAAACCGCCCCGTAGCAAAGTAACTCCGCACGACATCATAGATAACGATTTCAACCTTAACTGGCCGCACAGCGCGGCCAGTTAGCGCCAGCTCAATGCCTGTGCTGGGTTATATAAAACACCAACACTACCCCCAGACTCACCAAAATAATTTGCGGTATAGTTTCGCGCCAGGTGGTACGTTTTTGCATTTGCGGCATTAAATCGCTAAGTGCGATATAGATGAAACCCGACGAAGCCAGCACTAACACATAAGGAATTAATTCATTCGCTTTGTCCAGTGTGTAATAGCCTAATAAACCACCCAGCACGCCCATCAGACTGCACAGTAAGTTGTAGACATAGGCTCGTAAGCGACTGAATCCCGCATTCAATAAAACGATGAAATCACCGATTTCTTGTGGAATTTCATGGGCAATAATTGCCAGCCCCGTTACTAAGCCTAAATGCGGGTTGGCCAGAAATGCCGCCGCAACCAAAATTCCATCAGTGAAATTATGCAAGCCATCGCCGACCAGTATCATCCACCCGGCTTTTCCTGCTTCGTGCGCATCGTGACCATGTTCATGGTCGTGACCATCGGCTTCGTGGTGATGCGAATGTCTGAGGATAGCGAATTTCTCAAGTAAAAAGAATGCCAGCAAACCCGCCAGCAATACAGCAAATAATTTACGTGGATCGGCTTGCGACTCAAACGCTTCAGGCAAGGCGTGCAAAAACGAAGTTGACAACATGATGCCCACTGACAGGCTAACCATGCGTTCGACCACTTTGGCGAGAAACGAAAATGAAAAGATGGCCGCTGCGGTGATGCTGATAAAACCAGCCAGACTAGTCGCGACCACAATGGAAAATAATGTCGATTGAATTTTACGCCTCAGAATTTGCAACCGGGTTGCATATTATAGCCTAGCAGCCAGTCGGACTTAGGGGATCGAAGTGAAAAATTCACTGTATCAGAACAGATTTTATCGGCTTTACCGTATCAATATCGAGATAGTGACGAAAAAGGTGGCGAAATATCGGTCAAACCGAGGATTCTACAAGCGATTAATCCTAAGTCCGCCAGGCTGCTAGCTAAGCCGACTAAGGGGCACGCCCAAAGTCCAGCCTATACTGCTTAATGCGTGTGGGCTTAACTGACACCGTGCTGCTTAAACCAGGCCAGGCAACGCTGCCAGGCGTCCTGCGCATCCGTCGCGTTGTAGCTGGGACGGTAATCCGCATGAAAAGCATGCCCCGAATCGGCATAAACTTGAAATTGTGAGCCGCTCTTGCCCTTGGCCAGCGCCTGCTCCATTTGTTTAACCGTGTCTACCGGTATGCCAGTATCTTTTGCGCCGTACAGCCCCAAAATCGGCGCTTTCAAATCAGCAGCAATATCGATAGGATTGGTGGGAGTCAAGGCATTGCCGGCTCCTGCCAGACGACCATACCACGCCGCACCGGTTTTGACTTTGGGATTGTGTGCAGCGTACATCCAGGTAATCCGCCCGCCCCAACAAAATCCGGTGACTGCCAGCCGCTTACTATCACCGCCATTTTTTTCGGCCCAGGCGACCACGGCATCGAGGTCGTTCATGACTTGCTGATCGGGTACTTTACTGATCACTTCCTTAATTAACTCGGCGATAACCGTGTATTTTTGTGCATCACCTTGACGCACAAATAAGTCCGGGGCAAGCGCCAGATAACCTTGTTTGGCGAAACGCCGCGCCACATCAGCAATATGCTGGTGTACGCCAAAAATTTCTGAAACGACCAAAACGATAGGTAAATTCATTTTACCCGCCGGTTTAGCGTAATAAACTGGCACACTTTGTCCCGCCACATCCAGATTAATGCTGGCTTGATCTAAACCATTGCTGTCGGTCGTAATAACACTTTGCGCCATCACGGGCAACACCGCCGCTGCAAAACCCGCGCCCAGGCTAAGGCGAACAAAATCACGTCGCGCCAATCCTTGCTCTGACTCCCCTGGCTGACTGCCAGTCAAACTATGAAAATCGTGCTCCACGCTGCTCTCCTTACGCCTGTTACTGAAAAGTACTCACACTCGGGTGAAATCGAGAGGCTCACTTTACACCGCCAGCAAAGTCGCCACAAGTAAGCTGTCGCCAGAATGCTTCAAGATATTGGCATGTGCGAATTCCTCGATTTAGCTCAACTTAGCCCAAATAATCTGATGGCCGAATCCGGCGCAAAGCAACAACCGATCAGTGCCAAACTAGCGCTACCTGAACTCATTCAAAATTTATCATGCATCTGCGTAGTCATAGCCCGATCTTGTATTTTGGCACCCCGGTAGTACTAATCAGTAGCCAAAATCCTGATGGCACCACCAATCTGGCACCAATTTCATCGATTTTCTGGCTGGGCTGGCGCGCCGTAATCGGCATAGGTGCCGCCTCCCAAACTGCGCAAAATATACGTCGAACAGGTGAATGCGTGCTGAATCTGGCCTGCGTTGATTTACTCGACGCCATCAATCGTCTGGCCTTGACCACGGGAGTCGCTGAACTCTCAGAATGGAAACGTCAGCAAGGCTATCAGTATGTTGCAGACAAATTCAGCCACGCAGGTTTAAGTCGGCAAGCCTCTTGCAGCGTCACGCCGGCACGCGTCGCTGAAGCCAAAGTGCAGCAAGAAGCGGTATTGGTTAAGTCGGACTTAATTTCCGCCGACACCCCAGGAAACGGCATGATCTGGAATATGGAACTCCGCATCACAGCCTTGCATATCGCCCCAGAACTCAGTTTGCATGGCAACCCTGACCGCATCAACCCCGATGCCTGGCCAGCACTGATGATGAGTTTTCAAAAGTTTTATAGCATGAGTCGCTGCGACACCACTTCACGACTCGCAAGTATTGATGAAAATGCTTATGCCGGGGCTGATCTGAGCCGCGCCCGGCGTGCTCAAAAAGAGCGGTACGACTCAGTTTTGGCTACGCGTCGCTAAAGTAAATTTTCTAAATCTTGCCATAACGCTGGTAATCTGAAAAATACAAGACAAATTTTTTACCAGCCAGTTCAAGTGGATAATACAGTTGATAACTATTTGCTTCACGCTGAAATTTCACTTCCGCAGTCTTCGATGTAAATACCGCGTGCAAATAATCTCGCTCGCTCTGGGTCGCTGAAAAAATATAATGACTCATTTCCCTGGCCTCATTTTTATCGAAATGACGATAGTGATCATCACCTAAACCGAGAAAAACGGTCTTGTCACCTAATTTGTCAGCCACGATGAGTTGAACCTCAGGGAAATTTTTATCGATACGTTTAATGACTTGCATGATGGACGCAACCCGTAACACATAGTCATACGAAAACTTATAGTCAGCTAAGCTCGCCAGGGATGATTGGTTTTCGGCTACCAAGTGCTCGGCAGCAGCTATCAGTTTCAGCTTTTTCCGCTGCTCCGTCAGCTGATTACCCGCAAACAAGAGCGCCACAACCAGAGGCAAGCTTGCCAGCATTAAGTAAAAGCGCCATTTATTCGATTTAACTGGGATGGCTTCAGTTCCACTTCGTGATGCAAGCGCAGCAGAAATTTTTGAAAGATTGGACATGATGTTTAACACCAGTGCCCCTGCTAATATGGCAAATATCCCGAGCAAGCTAAAATAAAAGGTTTGCGTTATATAAGCTCTGAAAACCTTTAAATCAAAAACTGTGATGGTCACAAAGATCAACACCCAATACCACAAAGCTATGGTCGTTAAAACCGCAACACGGTTCGTATTTTTAATCAGAAAATCGTGGTTCATAGTTGAATAATCAAGACTAAATGAGCGTCACTCTCAAGCCAATCCGTGTTATCTGCGCGCTTGGCAAAAAAGGGCCACCTCGATGCACGGTGACCCCAGCCTGTTTCAACTCTGTACCGCAGCGTTTTCAACAACCTCGGCTGTACCACTCTGGCGCAACTGATACCAATTTACCCGGCGGGTGAGCATCATCACAGCGGCGAGAATCGCGAATAATAGGCCACTCCCTAAAATCAGAGCATTCCCTTCCGAGTGCAATAAGCCATACAGTGCGCCATACAATACGCTGAGACCCAATGTCATACCCATAGCGCGACGCCAACTCGCCAGCACGGCCGCCACGTAGTAAGTGATTAAACTGATACACGCCAGACTGGCTATCAGGTAAGCCCAGATAAATTCAATTTTTTCGGCCAGACTGATTAGCAGTAAAAAGAACATGACCAGAGCAAATCCGACCAAACCATATTGCACCGCATGAATACGCAAGTTCAGTAACACCTCATACAGCATGAATGCGGCGAAAGTCAGCACCACAAACATCAGCCCATATTTGGTTGCACGATCACTTAAGGCATACACGTTAACTGGCTCAATAAAGCCCACTCCAAAACTATCCATACCTGTACTGCTTGCGGCGCTGTACTCAGGACTATTGGCGTAATCGGGAGTGCTGCGAGAGTAACTGCCAGGCTTTTGCATTTCCGTCAAAATTTGTTGCTGCGCGTTGCTGGCTAAGGCAGAAATACTCCAGCTTGCGGCGAATCCTTTTTCATTCACCACCTTGGATTTTGGCGTTGGTAAGAAACGGCCGAAATACTGAGGGTGAAGCCAGCTCGATTTCAAACTGACTTGATTATCTCTGGCCAGTGGAATGAAGCTGAGCTTTTCCATCCCTCCCAAAAGCAAATCCAGCTTAAAGTTCAGCGTTTGGGCCTGCGTCAGATTTAAGTCGCTTAAATCAGCATGTATGCCCTGAGTAAAAGCTGCCAGTCCCGATTGCTGAGAAAAACTATACTGTTGTTGCTCAACAGTGATTTTTGGTAAATTGTTCAGACCACGGGTATCTCTCATCCCCACACTGACATAGGGCTTGCCATTTAGGCGATTGACGATACTGCTGTCCTGGCTCGCTAATAAATCTGCCAGCGCAGGCACTTGCCAGTTACCACTGAGGTTTTGAATACTGCTGTATACCCAAACCTTATGGATGCCACGATAGCGCTGATCGACATCAACATCTGCAGCGATCTTTAATTGCTCAGGAAAAATCAGCAATTCTTTAGCTGTGTTTATCGTTTTCACTTTACGCAGGTTTTTCGTGTTATCCACCTCCTCTACCGTTTGCACTTCAAGATAGGGGATTACTAAAATCGGCCCGGCAATTTGTTGCTCACCCACTGAATCCTCGGCGATGCTTCTGATCGCATCATTGCGATAACTCTTACGTTCATACACCAAAGAACTAATCATCATTAATGGGATATAAATCACGAAAACAATGACGGCAACGCTTAACGCTTTTAGCAATAATTTATTTTTCACATCAGGCTCCTGTATTGTGCCAGCCACCTGCTTATGCAGGCAGCACCTTTCAGCACAACTATAGCTAAGCTCTGTGTGTTAAGAATGTGCCCTGAGTGTGTTGAATGTGTACTAATATTACGCTCTGGCCAAACCGCCAGATCAAACCAGCGCAGGCAAAATCAGGCGAGCACAACAACCGCCCCCCGCGCGATTACCTATGCTGAACTGTCCCTTATGCAGCTTGGCCACTTCAGCCACAAAACTCAGACCTAAACCGCTGCTGCGCTGGCCATTTGGGCGAGGTAATGAATAAAAACGTTGCGTCACTTTGTCGAGCGCATAGTCGGGAATGCCGCTGCCCTGATCCTGGACTTCAAACACCAATTGATGATACCTGTCTTGATAAACCGTCAAAGTAATGGTGCTGTCTGGTGGCGAAAAATCAGCGGCATTGTCGATCAGATTCGCCAGCGCATGCCTTAACAAAAGCAGATCAGCAAAACCCTGCTGGTTAGGTGGCGCCTGCAGTTGCCACACCAATTGCAAGCGGCGACGTTGTAAATTGCTGCAACAATCATTGTGAATTTGCTGCAAAAATGGTGCCAACTCAAAACTTACCGCATGATCTGGCTGTTGCTGTTTTTCCAGCTTCACCAATTCCAGCAAACGGGTAATAAAATCCTGTTGCCGCTGATTTTGCTCAAGGATATTCGTCAGGAATTGCTGGCGTTCTGCCTCGGACAAATCTTCTTTTAGTAATTCGGCGGAGGCTTGTATCGCCGCAATCGGACTTTTTAATTCATGCGCTATCGTATGACTTAATTCCTCAACATAAGCCCGCCCATCCAGTTGTAAACGCATGCTTTCTAAGGCGCGCCCCAGTTGTCCCAGCTCGTGCTTGCCGGCTGCAGGCAAAACCGCTTTTTCACCACGTTCGACTTTGCCTGCATAGACGATCAATCGGGTAAAACTACGATTCAGCCAGTAAGAAAAGCCCAGTCCTATCAGTAATACCAGGCTAATGATAATCGCCCCATATTTAATGACTTTCTCCTGGCTACGACTAATAAATGGCAAAATCGCTGCGAGCGGCCGGGCAACGGTCACCACACCAACAATTTGCTTATCCTGGTAAATAGCCGCCGCCACATGCATAACACTGGAGGCCGGATTGTCGGGATCGCGCCGACTACTGCGCGCACCATACTCTCCGCGCAGGGTGCGGTAGACATCATTCCAACTGGAGTAATCTGCCCCTATCGCTTCGGCACTGCTATCAAAAATTACCGTGCCTTGTTGATTGGTGACATAGACCCGGCTACGAAAAAGACTGTCAGCCCCGGTCTGAGTAAAGGCGGAAGGTAAGATAGGTTTTAGCTGCTGTGCCACCTGCTGCGCATTGAGTTCGCCGCGATCAGTTCGTTGCTGCAACAATAGCGCCAACATTTGTGCTTGCTGTTTTAGATTATCTTCCAGGGTCGCCCTGACACCAGGCTGTAACTCCTTAAAGACGACCGTAATTACCATCCATCCTGAAATCAAAACAATGAATAAGTAACTCAGTAAAATGCGCAAACCTATCTTCATTTTAAGACCAGGCTGTATCCCAGCCCGCGCAAGGTTTTGATTGGGTCAAGCTGGTCATCAATCTGTCTTAATTTGGCGCGCAAGGATTTGATATGGGTATCCACTGTGCGATCAGATGTCTCGATTGCATCACACCATATCGTATCCATTAATTGCTGGCGACTAAATACCGCCGCCGGCTTATTTAGCAAAGTTTGTAAAAGTAAATATTCATACCGCGTCAGATTTAAATTTTCGCCGCGAAAACGAATACTCATTTGTTCTGGCTGATGCACGAACCAGGTCTGATCGTCTGGCACAGAACTCGCCTCAGATTGTGTGCTAACTTGCCTGGCCTGATTGAGCAAAGCTACCCGGCGCAAATTTGCCTGCACCCTGGCCACCACTTCCCGCACTGAAAATGGTTTGCTGATATAGTCGTCGGCACCAATCTCTAAGCCGACAATACGATCTACCTCATCGCTGCGAGCACTTAAAAACAGCACAGGCACATCGCTGAATTTACGTAATTGACGACAAACTTCAAAGCCACTGAGATCAGGCAAACCCACGTCGAGCACCAGCAAATCCGCTGCCTGCTGATCCTTCCAGGCATCCAGCAGGGCCTGACCTAAAGTAAAATGCCGCACTTGCCAGCCCTCGCGCTGCAAGGCAAATTGCAAAGTTTGGGCGATCGCTAGCTCATCTTCCAGTAAATCGATACGCGCGCTCGTCATGGCCGTTCCAAAGTTAATAGTCTTCACGACTGATATTGTAGCCGTAACTCTGTCAGCTGGTACTGAAGCTAGCCCCGGAATCACGTCATTTTTACGGCGTAAGCGATGACTCAGAAATTTTCAGGGTAGTCTCGTCATCAAAAAAAATGCCCCAGGGCCAGGCTGAGGCATTTGCAGAGTTGTTTACTTTAATTCGTGTTATACCGACTACCCACCTGAACTCAGCTTACCTCTCTCGGGTTCCTCATTACAGATTCCGCTATTGCACTGCAGGAAACGTTAATCCAGGTTTTAAAACTCACTCTAGTCTGCATTGTGTTTCACCCTCGTTCGCGGCATATTCTTGCCAATCTCAGGTTGCGCAGCCACCAGAAAATTGGCTGCACGCGTTGTTTTCACTGTTTCGGGATGGTCGGGTTGGTACTTTTTAATCGCCTTTGCTGCTTGTGTATCAAGTTCGCTCGCTTCGCTCAGTTGAAACGAATTAATCGCCTGTAACAACTCACTGGCGGTATCTTGTAAAGACGAAGCCGAAGCCGCAGCCTGTTCCACCAACGCGGCATTTTGCTGAGTCGCATCATCCATTTCGAGAATAGCGCGGTTGATCTGACTAATGCCTGAATTTTGCTCCGTAGTTGCGGTACTGATTTCCGCGATCATCGCCGTGACTTTTTCCACACTGGCGAGTATTTCCTTCATCGTTACACCTGCTTGATCGACCAATAAACCACCTGACTCCACCTTTTCCACCGAGTCTTGTATCAAGGCTTTGATTTCTTTGGCGGCGGTCGCCGAACGCTGGGCTAAATTCCTGACTTCGGCGGCCACCACAGCGAACCCACGACCTTGCTCACCTGCGCGCGCCGCTTCTACCGCCGCGTTTAACGCCAGAATATTGGTTTGAAAAGCGATGCCATCGATGACGCTGATGATATCAACGATCTTTTGCGAGGATTGGTTGATCACACTCATGGTGGCGACAACTTCACTAACCACCACTTCGCCTTTATGCGCAATTGCCGAGGTTGCCTCTGCCAGCTTACTTGCCTGATCAGCACTTTGGGCATTATGTTCAACCGTTTTGGTGAGCTGATCCATCGATGCGGCGGTTTCTTCAAGCGCACTGGCTTGTGCTTCCGTGCGTGCCGACAAATCCATATTTCCCGATGCGATTTCACGACTTGCGGTGTTAATAGACGCAGCGCCGTGGCTAACGCCCATCAGCAAATTTGCCATATTATTCCGCATCACTTGTATCATAAATAGCAGGCTATGCTGATCACCATCGCTCACTTGTACAGGCTTACTTAAATTACCCTGACTGATTTCACTGATCACTGCGCTGGCGTAACTGAATTCACCACCAAGTTGGCGCAGCAAGGAACGGATAATAATCATAGAAATTACAATGATCACCACAAATAATAAAGCGACTTCGATTAGTGCGGAAATCATGCGATCATTCATGGTTTGTTGTACGTTATCAATGTAGACGCCCGAACCAACGATCCAACCCCAGGGCGCAAACCCTTTAACAAAGGACACCTTGGCAACGGGTTCACTTTGCCCGGGTTTGGGCCACATATAAAATACAAATCCTTCACCGTCTTTTTTGACCACTTCAACAAATTCATTAAATAAGTATTTGCCAGTAGGGTCCTTCATCTGGCTAAGGTCTTTATTATCTAATTCTGCTTTCACCGCATGCATCACCATCTTAGGCTGCATGTCATTGATCCAGAAATACTCGGACTCGGCGTAACGCAAACTTTTCACGGCGGCCATTGCAGCGACCTTGGCGTCAGCTTCACTCATTTGTTTTTGACTGGCCAGCTCGTGATAATGTGCGATCAATTTATGCACAGTTTGGACAGTCTGCCTGACTGCATTCTGACGCTCTTGCAAAAGCATTTGCCGTTCGGTCAGTAAGAAGACCGTGCATAATAAAACCACCCCGATTAAACTGGTGGTGACTAAAATCGCAAGGCGTCGTGAGATGCGCATGCTTTGTAAATACTCGGTGATCATCGATAACATCGGTGCACTTTTACTCAAAGTTTAAGCGGTATTTTCTTTTTATACTGCACCGACGTTTTCCGCAAGTGACTTATTGCTAAATTTGTTTTTTAAATTTTTTAGATCAATAAATCTGTGGCAGATGAATCGAAACTACCATCGCACGCGCTTAGTTTTGACAATTCCCCCAATGAATTCGGCCAAAAAGTGCGCTCAATCCCCCCACGTCTCAGACGTACCCCTGATTGCAGCTAGTTTACCCGTCCCCGCATTCGATGCCAGATCGACCGTAAAGCTATACGAGAAACCACTGCCTTCCTTGCAATGCGACGCAGGCAGCACAAAAACTGAGCGAAATTAGTAGGCTCGAAACCCGACTAGCAAAACATAGCTACGACCCGCGTTATATTTTAGGAGCGTCAGGCTTTATGATATTCTGAGTGCCATTCAGTAAACGACTCGAAGGACTATCGTCGCCACGCAATAAGATTTGCGCCCCCTCAGGTTTGAGTGGAGCAACAGGTTTAATGGTTTCGCGGAATGGTTCGGCAATCTTAGGGTCAACTGGTTCAACCGCAAGCCCTTGCGGATCTTGCTTCGCCGTCGTGCCGCGCACTTCACTCTTCAGATAAAAGAATTTATGCTGACTCGAATCGTGTATCACTGACATCTCGGGGGCAGTCGGCACCTCGAGTTTTTGCACCATATTACTGCCCAGGGTGGCATTCAGGTAGCCACTCATTAAATTGAAATTACGCGTTGATAAACCATTCAATTTATAACCGCCACCGATATCGCTGTGACAGCCAGCCGTGGTCACGCCGAGAAAGCGCTTATCTTCCGATAAACCTTGCGGAATGATGTTATCGGCCGGGAATAATTTACGGTATTCATTACCCGCTTTGATTTGCAAGCCGCTTAACACACTGTTGGCAGGACGCCTGTCATTGCGCTCAGGTTCCCCGGTTGCGACCGGGTCATACAAGGCCATGGCCTGGGCAATTTGCCCCGGTGCTTGTAGCGGTGGTTTGGTGTAGCTGATTTTATCTTCACCGATTAAAAACTTTTCGACGCGAACACCAGTGGGATCTTGCACGCCGCGTTCATCGACCAGCCGTGTGAACCCAGCAGCTTGCTCAGCACCGCGACTAAAGCCTACCGACACCACCGAGATTTTCGCATTCGGATTTTCACGCAACCAGGCCTCGGACTGCATATTAAATTCGCGATACATCACCTCTAGCCGTTGCTGATACGTTCCGCCCGTAGCGCCATCGATGACGCCGCGCAAGCCACCTTGTGTACCCGGCCCTTCTTTGTAAAAAACACCGATATTTGGGTTAGTCCGTGCAGCACTCTCAAGCTGATCTTTTAACAGCCCGACATTGGTGATGTGTTCAGGATCATGAATTGCATCATTGCCGGTTCCATCGAATAGCGCCACAAAGACCCGCGAGTCCGGATCATTTTGATTATAAAGTTGTGGCACATGAAATGCGTCGATCTGTTTTTGCGAGGCATCGTAAGTGGCTAATTGTTCAGTGGTCGCACGTCGGACATCGACGCCATCTGATTTTTGTGGCTCAGGTTTTACGGTATCGTTCATTTGCCTGGATACGGTTGCGTGAATGATTAATAGGTGTTGCTGTAGGCCAGCGTACGCCATTCGTGGTGCTCAATATCCGCCCCTTTTTCCAGACGCAAAGTCACAAACATATAGACATTCAGGGTGCGGTCATTGACTTCGACGATGAGGGTAGGATCACCGTAAGTTGGATCATTTTTATAAATCCGGCTGGCATCATCCTGATGCAATACCTTGCGATCTTTAAAGATTTGATCAAAGTCCAGAGTGGCTTGCAATTGACTGCCGTCTGCGGCACGCCATTTCACTTCAACCAATCCGGCAAACGTTGGATACGTTCCCGATTTGAAATTGGGATAGCGATTATTGTCGCGCTCAGTTTTCGCTGCAGCCAGCGTTCCTTTTGCTAAGGTATGCGGCGTGCCCGCATACACCAGATAAACATCACTGGCGCTGTAGACCTGAATATTCAGGTTGTGTGAGGCAAATTTCAAAGTAGTGTCATTCGTCATTGTGATAGTCCCTGCCTGAGTATGCAAAGCAATTGCTGTCAGTAAGCCAGCTAACAATTTCTTGGTTAATTTCATCGTCCACTCATCGTCTTTTCAGCTAGCGCTGTATAAGCTAAACCGTCCTGGCAAGATACACCAGGCAAACCTTGTTTCCAATTGAGCGATCTGGCCAGCTATTCATGCAATTAGCTAACAAGTTGGTTTAATCTGAGCCTACGCCAGAGTTGTTGTGCCAGCATTGCCATTAACACCCAGCCGGCCAAAACTAAGCCAGCCTATTTTAGCCAAATTATACGGTCAGAATTTTTAAATATCAATTTTTATAAAAACAAAAGTAAAATTAACTTGATTTTTTCATGTTAGCCAATGCGCCCTAATTCCAACGGTTATTAATTAAAACAACACTCTGCAGTCGCAGTCAATCGGAATACAAATAGTCAGTTTTTCATAGCTGAGCCGCAGCTAGCCTCTGCCATCGCTGATTGCGAAAAGAATGCAGGGAAATATTCTCGCTTGGATTCCTGCTATCAAAATGACTGGGATTATCCAGATGCCCTACACCTTGCACTTTTCCAATGACATCTGGCCGGAATTAGCCTAAGTGTGCAAGTATGAAGGGTTTAAAGTTTACGTAGCAGGTAGGGTGCTGGCGGCTTCGCTAGCATGAAGCCGTGAATGGAGAATAGCATTTGCTTCCTCACTTAAAGCTTAAATTAAAAAGCGGATTCATCCTTCGGTGTGTTCTGAAACGGCTAGAGTTAAAGCAGCGCTCGCCAAATGAAAATACCCACCAGATCCGGTGGGTATTTTTGTCAAGAATCGAAGTAATCCAGTAAAACCTTGCATGACTCAGACTAGTCAATTTGAACTAGCTTATCGCGATACAAGACTCAAGCTCATACTCAGCCCAGCTTACTCAAGCCTCAGGCTGCAAATAAAAGGCGTCGGGCAATTGTGCGCCCGCAGTGGTGTGTTTGAGCGCATCCCCCATATTACCCAGTGTGATCGCCAGCTCAGGGCCGCCGAGTTCGATGATGACTTGACGGCAAGCGCCGCAAGGTGCGATTGGGCCTTCAGTGTCGCCAACTACCGCCAGCGCGGCGAATTGGCCGGGGCGGTAACCTGCGGCAATCGCTGCAAAGAAAGCGGTGCGCTCGGCGCAATTGCATAAGCCGTAAGAGGCATTTTCGACATTGCAACCGTGGAATAACTGGCCATCTTTAGTCAGTAAGGCGGCGCCGACTTTGAATTTGGAATACGGTGCATAGGCTTTTTCGCGCGCGGCACGGGCTTCTTGCAGTAAGTTGTACTGTGTCATGATGGTTCCCCTTAAATATTCAAAAAACGAAAACGCAGTAGTGGTGCGCCTTTTCACAGCATTTTAAGCTGCAGACCGCATCCATACTGCGTTTTCAAATTCAACTTTTCTTTATCGCTACACTGCATTGCTGGCAGAGAAGCAAACAGAGCTTAAGTCGTTTATTTTTTCACGCCCAATTCACGCAAACGTTCATCGAGGTAGCTGCCTGAGGTATGACGCTCAGACAACACCACATCAGGACGTGGATGCAAGAACAAAGGCAGCGAGATGCGCGATTGCTTCGCCGCTTCACCAGTCGGGTTCAAAACACGATGAATAGTCGATGGGTAGTAACCTTGCGAGGCTTCATCGAGCATGTCACCGATATTCACGATCAACATGCCAAAGTCACAGGGTACATCGTGCCATTGCTCATCCTTGCCCAAGACTTGCAAACCAGCTTGAGTCGCGGCTGGCAAGACCGTCAGCAAATTGATGTCGCCATGCGCGGCAGCGCGCACTGCGCCTTGCTCTTCATCGCCTTGCAGCGGTGGATAGTGCAGCACGCGCAGCAAGGTTAAATCGCTGTCGGTAATCATGTCAGACAAAGGCATGGAATAACGCGCCTTGATGTCGGCAGGGGTGTAATCTTCCACCCATTGCAGCAATTCTTTGGCGAGTTCTGAACCTTGCTGGTAATAGTTTTGCGCAGCCTGCGAGACTTCAGCCGGATAACGGCCCCAAGGATAGATGTGGTAATACTCTTTCAAATCTTTCTTGGTGAAGCCTTTAGCCGTTTCCGATACCACGGGTGAAAAATAGCCATCCATTTTTGCCGGATCAAAGGCATAGTTATTTTTTGCCTCGGTCTGGAAAAATTCGTACCACTCTTGATAAATCCCGCGCAGCATATCGACTGACAAAGGATGGTTAGTGAGTACGCCAAAACCGGTGCGATGCAGGCTTTCGGTGAAATCTTTAGCGGCGGTCGGGCTACGGTAATCGATAGGTTGTAATAACATGATAGTCGTCCTCGCCTTAAGCCATCAACGGTGCTTTTAACCAATCCGCGGCCAGGGTGCGCTCGATTAAATCGGCGCAAGCCTGGGCATCCACTTTCATGCAAACGCCAGTTTCTGGACGTTCGGCTTCCCAACCCGCTTGCGGATAAGGAATCGCCAGTTTCGCCATCATGGTTTGACCATTGGCGATGCCTTCGGTAGCAACCCGGACCCGGCCTTTTTGAATTTCAAACATTTCTGGTGCCACCAGGACCACGAACGCTAAGACATCGTGACCATAGCAAGCATGGCCTAAATCAGGACGTATGCTTTGGTAGAAATTGGCATAGAAATTCACCGCGTGCGACAAGCAGTCCATAGCCGGATGTTGATGTTTTTCAGCGAGCTTGCCAAAGAAGCTCGATGGCAACACCACTTTGTGGGTCACATCTAAACCTACCATGGTCAAATCCCAACCTGCGGTGAAGACCAGATCCGCCGCGTCCGGATCATTCCAGACATTCGCTTCGGCGACTGGCGAAACATTGCCAGGTTCATCGACCGCGCCGGCCATCAAAATCACGCGCTTTAATAACTTCGGTAATTGTGGTTCCAGCTTCAAGGCGACGCCCAGATTCACCAGTGGGCCAACTGCCACCAGGGTGATTTCGCCCGGATGTTTGCGCGCCATTTGCACGATGTATTCGGCCGCACTGATATCGAGTGCCTGACCACCCAGATTTAAGCGGCTGGTTAAATTACCTAAACCATCTGCACCATGAATAAAGGCTGGCGGGATACCGGCTGCTTTAGCCAAAGGAATTGCACCACCCTGTGCCACCGGAATCTCGCGGCCAGTCAGACGAGTTAAGTACAGCGCATTCGCAGTCGCTTGCTCGACATAGACATTGCCAAAGGTGGTGGTAATACCGATCACATCGATATCAGGATGAGCCAAAGCAAAGTACAAGGCCATTGCATCATCAACACCCGGATCGGTGTCGAAAATCACTTTATGTTGCATGGATGAGCTCCATTCTAATCGCGCTCCGGCTGGCCATTAAACAGAACCCAGTCGCGGAGCATTGACGATAAAGACCCGGTTCAAGGAGGTCAAAATGCGATTTAAATTGTTTGCTACAGTGCTAAATCCTGAGTTAGCGTGATTTCACGAACGGCTGGCCGATAGCTTTCGGGGCTACCGATTTCGCCATCAAACCCGCTAACACGATCACGGTGACCACGTAAGGGATCATCTGTATCAATGAGCCAGGCACTTTGCCTATGATGGGGAAAGCCACACCTTCAATTTGCACTTGCAAGGCTGCGAAGAAACCAAACATCAGGCAACCCAGGGCGGTATGCAAAGGCCGCCAGTTACCAAACACCAGCGCAGTTAAAGCCAGATAACCATTACCCGCCGACATATCCCGTAAGAAAAAACCACTTTGCACGATCGCCAGATAAGCACCGGCAAACGAACACAATACCCCAGCCCAGATCATCGCCAGCAAGCGTGTCATTTCTACACTAACACCGGCAGCATCGGCGGCATGCGGGTTTTCACCGACGGCGCGCAAACGCAAACCAAAGCGGCTGTGATACACCAGCCAATGCATCGCTGGAATTAATAAGAATGCCAGATACACCAAAATGGTATGACCACCGATCAGCTTAGTATAAAACCAGCCCAGGAAAGGTACATTTTCCACCAGTGCCGAGCCCGGCAAAATGATTTCGCTCAAACGCGCTTCACCCAAATCAGGCGTGCGGCCACCTTGCATAAAGAAGAATTGCGCTAAGACGAAGGTCAGGCCACTTAAGGCGATATTGATCGCAATACCCGCCACCAGCTGATTGCCTTTTTGGTGGATGCTGACGAAAGCTTGCACCAGCGCGATTGCGACGGACACCGCAATCCCGGCGGCTATCCCCAGCCAGGGGTTTTGCAAGGCAAACGCCACCGCAGCCGAGACAAAGGCTGAAGCCAGCATCTTGCCTTCTAAAGCCAGATCGACCACGCCACTGCGTTCAGCAAATAAACCCGCCATCGCGGCGAAAATCAAAACCGGGGCATTACGTATCGTGGCGACTAAAATCGCGGAAAAGTGAAAATCGTCAAACATCATTTTTCCTTGCGCGCAAAGAAGTAAGACAAGGCCGGTGCATACAGATTTTCCATCGCACCGCAGAATAAAATCACCAGACCTTGAATAAACACAAAGGTCTCGGTTGGAATCGCTGGTTTTTCCAGCGACAAATCAAAACCACCTTGTATCAGCGCACCAAACAAGATCGCTGACAACAA
The DNA here is from genome assembly GCA_041913845.1 of Undibacterium sp. Classification (GTDB taxonomy): domain Bacteria; phylum Pseudomonadota; class Gammaproteobacteria; order Burkholderiales; family Burkholderiaceae_D; genus Undibacterium. The sequence goes on along the minus strand of JAYSEN010000001.1, from coordinate 267,744 downwards.
AATCCCAACCGGATGCTGACGCCCCATCAAGGCCACCGCGATACCGATAAAACCCGCACCCGCCGGGAAGTTCAAGGCCAGATAGTGGGTCGAACCCAAAATCGAATTGACCGCACCCAAACCTGCCAGGGCACCGGAAATCAACATACAAACGATTAAGGTACGGCTGATCGAGACCCCGGCATAGTGCGCGGCATGCTGATTAAACCCGGTGGCACGCAATTGATAACCCCAACGGCTGCGCCAGACCGCCAGCGCATACACGGCCAGGGCCACTAAAGCCAGGATAAAGCTGATGTTTAAGGGAGTTTCACCGAGTGCCGGAATCAAGCCATTCAAACGCGGTAACCAGGCACTTTCCGCAAACACACGGCTGGCAGTATTTTGCTGACCTTCGGGAATTAAGAAACCGATGATGATGTAATTCATCAAGCTGGCGGCGATGAAGTTAAACATGATGGTCGTTACCACCACGTGGCTGCCCCGCTTGGCTTGCAAATAACCTGGCAAAAAAGCCCAGGCCGCGCCAAATACCGCGGCACCTAAAATCGCCAGGGGGATCAGCACGATGCCGGGTAAATGGGCGTCGAGTGCCAATACCATGATGGCCAGACCCAAGCCGCCCAGATACATCTGCCCTTCACTACCGATATTAAACAAACCGGCCTGCATTGCTATCGAGACTGATAAACCGGTAAACACAAAGGTCGAGGCATAGAACAAGGTATAGCCCAAACCTTCGGGGTTAAGCAAGGCCGAGTCAGTTAAGATGGTCAGCGATTCCCAAGGGCTTTCCCCCAACAAATAGATCACCCCGGCTGCGACCAGTAAGGCCGATAGCAAATTCAGCAGGGGTAATAGCAAGGCGCTGACCCAGCGCGGTAATTCAGCTTGTTTCATGCGTGTTTACTCCAGAACCGGCAAGCGGTTCCGCCATGTCTACATATCAATCAGTTTGCGGTACGTTCACCTCAATGGGTGTGCACACCACCCATCAGGCAACCGATCTGGGTTGCATCAAAATCGTCTATCTTCATTTCACCAGTGATTTCGCCACCCGACATCACCAGGATGCGGTCAGCCAGTGCGCGCACTTCTTCGAGTTCCACCGACACCAGCAAGATCGCAATCCCGGCGTCGCGCATCGCCAATAAGCGCGCATGTAAGCTCTCTATGGTACCAATATCGACGCCGCGCGTAGGCTGGCCCACCAATAACAAGCTCGGTGCTGCCGCGATCTCACGCGCCATCACCAGTTTTTGCTGATTGCCACCGGATAACAAACCGATGCGTAAATTTGGATTAGCCGGACGCACATCAAATTCTTTAATCAGGCGATCACATTCTTTGCTGAGTTCGGCTTGTTTTAATAAACCCAGCTTGCCGGTCCATTTCTTTTGATAACCAAAGAAACTGTTTTGCAACACGCTGAAGGGTTTGATCACGGCATCGCGCAAACGGTCTTCAGCGACATGGCCTATCCCCAGTTCACGGTATTTTGCCGGTAAGCCATCGGCATCGCGGCGCCCGGCATACGGCAAGCGCTGACCAGCAAAGTCGATCTCGCCGTCCGTCGGCAAACGCATGCCGGATAAAATTTCCAGCAATTCGCTCTGACCATTGCCCGACACCCCGGCAATCGCGACGATTTCACCGGCACGCAGGGAAAAATTCAGGTTTTTGAGTAAGGCGACATTTTGCGTATTGCGCAAATTCAGCTTGCTGACATTCAAAACCACCTCACCCGGCGCATACGGCGCACGTGGCAATTGCGTTTGTATCGGACGACCAACCATCATTTCGGCCATCTTTTCACGATTGGTTTCTGCGGTAACCACACTGCCTATCACTTTGCCGCCACGCATCACAGTGACATGGTCAGTGATTTCCTGGATTTCTTGCAGCTTGTGGGTAATCAGGATGATGGTTTTGCCCTGCTGTTTAAACAAACGCAAAACATCGAATAGCGAAGCGGTTTCTTGCAGCGTCAATACAGCGGTTGGTTCGTCCAGAATTAAGATATTCGCGCTGCGATAAATTTGCTTGAGGATTTCTACGCGCTGTTGCACGCCGACCGATAAGTCGCTGATGGTGGCGAGTGGGTCGATTTCTAAATTGTAGCGCGCAATAATTTCGCGCAATTCCGCTTCGACTGCTTTACGCCGGTTTTTCAGCGTGAAGCCACCTTCACCACCGAGCATGACGTTATCTAATACCGTCATGTTTTCCACCAGCATAAAGTGCTGATGCACCATGCCTATGCCAGCAACGATGGCTTCGTGACTATTACGTAGCCGGGTTTCCTGGCCATTGATTAAGATGCGACCACTGTCGGCTTGGTAATAGCCGTACAGGATACTCATCAGTGTCGATTTACCGGCACCGTTTTCACCAATCACGCCATGGATAGAGCCAGCGGCGATGCTAAAACTGACATCGGCATTGGCCTGGACGGCACCAAAACGTTTGGAAATCTGTTGAAATTCAACGGCTGCTTGCATGATAAATCGCCATCTAATCGCTCTATTCAGCTAAGTTCGTATCAAGAATGCACAAGGCTGGCGTCGCTGGCCAGCCTCGCTGATAGGTTTAAGCGTAAGCGCTTAAACCGGGCACTTATTGCCTTCGCGGAAATCGACCACTTTGATCTTACCGCTGATGATGTCTTGCTTAGCCGCGTTAACACGTTTTTCCATGTCGGCGCTGACTACGCTGCGATTGTCTTTGTCCAGTGCCCAATCGACACCCGCTTCTTTCAAGCCTTTGGCGCTGGTACCCGCTTGCCATTTACCATTTTTCAGAGCGATAAAGCTGTCATACACCACTTGATCAACCCGTTTGACCATAGAAGTCAGCATCACGCCTGGGTGCAGATAGTTTTGATTGGAATCGACACCGATACCAAATTTGCCTTTTTCTTTGACAGCTTGCAAGCTGCCCAAACCACTGCCACCGGCTGCGGCGAAAATCACGTCTACGCCGCGCTCCATTTGCGCGCGCGCCAGCTCGCCACCTTTGGCCGGATCATTCCAGGCTGAAGCGGTCGAACCCACCATGTTTTGCACGATTTCGGCTTTCGCTTCGGTGGCTTTCACACCTTGCGCATAGCCGCAAGAAAAGTTGCGTATCAAAGGAATATCCATGCCACCGATAAAGCCGACTTTTTTCGACTTACTGGCGATCGCCGCGGCGACACCAACCAGGTAAGAACCTTCTTGCTCTTTAAATAAAATCGAGCTGATATTATCGCCTTTAGCGACACCATCAATCAGCAAGAATTTAGTTTTCGGGAATTCTTTAGCGACGTTTTGCACGGCTTGTGCTTGCGCGAAACCAATTGCCGCGATCAAATTCACGTTTTTACGTGCCAGATTACGCAAGACTTGCTCAGTCTGGGTTTCACTCTGCACCGTGACTTCCATCACATTGATCTTGGTTTCTTTCTTGAAACGCTCGGCACCTTCAGCGGCAGATTGATTGAATGATTTATCGAACTTACCACCCGCGTCATAGATCACCGCGAACTTAGGATCAGCAGCCTGAGCAGTTGCGATCGCGAATAAGCCCGTACTGAGCAATGTCGCTAACGATTTCAATTTCATAATCTTCCTTGTCTGATGTGTGCCGGTACTGCCACGGCAGATTGATACGATTAGTTTTTGGCTCATCCTGAAGTCCACAACAGGAATTCCGCCAGCGCTATTGTACTGCGCTCTGCGTCTGACTGATCAGGCTTGCACCCGGCTCGCCATAAATTTAACCACGTCCTCGCGTTGTGGGATAGAGGTTTGCGCGCCCAGCTTAGTCACGGTCAACGCTGCCGTGTATTGCGCTTCAAATACGGCTTCCAACAAACTTAAGCCTTTTGCCAGGCCCACCGCAAACGCGCCGACAAAGGTATCTCCCGCGGCAGTGGTATCGACCACCTCGACTTTTACCGCTGGCACGAATTCAGCACCCTTGGCTTCAGAAATCAAAGCACCTTGCTCGCCCATAGTCAGCAACACCACTGCAGCACCACGTTGACGTAGTTTTTCAGCGGCTTGACGTGCACTTTGCTGATCGCTCACCGTAATGCCACTCAATAAACTGGCTTCGGTTTCATTAAGTATTAAATAATCAACCTGAGCTAATAATTCGTCACTTAATTGCTGAGCTGGTGCTGGATTTAAGATAGTTTGAACCTGTGCGCTGCGTGCTTTAGCAATTGCCGCTTCAACGCTGGCTAAGGGAGTTTCTAACTGGCAAACCAGAATTTGCGCCTGGCTGATCGCGGCACTGGCCACTTCAATTTGCGCCAGATCGACCCGGGCATTCGCGCCTGCTGCCAAGACGATGCAATTATCACCCGCATCTTCGACCAAAATTCCTGCCACGCCGGTGGCACAACCAGTCACAGTTTGTAAATTCGTCAATGAAATACCATCAGCGCTCAGGGTTTTACGCGAAAACTCACCGAAACCATCGTCACCGACGGCGCCAACAAACTCGACTGCCGCACCTTGACGAGCCGCAGCCACCGCTTGATTCGCGCCTTTACCACCGGGAATTTGATGAAAGTCATGGCCATGCAAAGTCTCACCGAGCACGGGCAAGCGCGGTGTGCGAAACACCAAATCCATGTTGACACTACCGACAACGGTGATGCGAGGTTTATTCATGACGTTTATCTCAGCTGGGAAGTTTTCACGCAATCGATTGCGCAAACGTTTTCGTATTAAACTATGGACGCCTTTTTTGGTCAAGTTGTATCTCAGTCGAAATCTTAGAAAAACAGCAAAAAACAACGAAAAATGAACAACTTAGCGCATCCGCGAGCGGCCATTTAGAACACAGGCTCTAATTGGGAGGCAAGATTGTGCATTTAGTTATGAGTACTGTCAATTTTTTGAGGGGGTATCTTGCCTCTTTTTTATATCACGCTGTCTATATTTTTGATCAAATTTTCCCTAAAACTGCGTTCCAATACTAAGCCCTGTTTCAAATTGACCAGGTACGATACGACATGCGCTCGTTTTTCAGCTAGCAGCCTGTCGGACTTAGGGAATCGAAGCGAAAAATTCTCTGTGACAGAACAGATTTTGCCGACTTTGCAGTGTCAATATCAAGATATTGACCAAGAAGACGGTGAAATATGGGCCGAGCAGAGGATTTTGCAGCCGATTACTCCTAAGTTCGACAGGCTGCTAGGGTGGAGTCACTACAATCTGGCTAGTACTGACACTGACTTACATTTAACACCGCTTCGTCTAGTTTATGAATTTAAAGCCACCATCCGCAGAAATGCAGACTCTGATCGAGCGCATCTATCAGGTATTTTCTTGTTATCAACAACCACGCCACCTTTTAGATGTATGTATTGCCTGCTGCGTCGATCCCGAAATCGAAGCAGAAATGCGTCATTTACCCTTACGTAAAATCCCCGCCTCACATTTCTACCAATACAATGGTTCAGCCACTTCAGCGACGCAAGACTATCAGGAGTTAGGCTATTTTTTACCACGTATGCTGGAATTACTGGCTGAGCATGAAGAAATACACCATAGCCTGGAGTGCGCTTTATTTCGCCTGGCAGATTGTCCTGATAATTGCTGGAGCGAAATGGAATTTGCTCTTTTACAAAATTTTGCTGAGGCATATTTTGCGCAACAACTCAGTCAAGTCATTACTGCCGAAACCTTCCACAGCCAGGTCAGAGCATTTGATATTGCTTTAATGTTCTATAACGCCAAATTACCCTTATCCCCACTTTTACAGAGTTGGCAAACAAACCAAGATCCCAACAGTAGCTTGCATTTTGCCTCAGCACTTTATTGGGATTATTTGCCCATCAAGGACTACGACAACCCATTTGCTAGCGAATGTGGAGACTTTAAGGCAGAGCTTAAGCAATGGTTGCAGGATGTAAAAACCCGGCATTGCTTTACTGAAAAAATCATCGCACTGACTGACTATCTGAGCAAACATGACGAAGAAATCAATGGCGTCAAACTTAGTCTTATTTGTGAAACGGAGTTTGATTACTTAAGTGCATGAAATCACAGACTTAATTTAGCCTAAATGTTTCGCTAAACTAGGGCGACCAGCTCATCTGACTGATAAAACCTGGGTTCTTATTTGCTTACGCCGTGGTCGAAGTTTTTTTACCTTAGCCTGATGCACAGCCTTGCTAGCAAATTCAATTAGCTCTTGATCTTGCCTGTGTCAAACGCAAACAAATCATCGCCACTCAAATTGTAACTAATCATCAGCTCTACTTACACACCACATCCTCATTTACCGACACGCTCTGTACCAAATCAAGCACTTAGCCTTACCAACGGGGCTTCCCCGGTTCGCCATTATTTCAACAAGAAGTAATTATTTGTTTTGCGACTGTAGCGTATTAGCTTGCTATGGCATACTTTTCTGCGAACCAGTCGTTTGTGATCGGATAAAGGAAAACTGAGCATGCGTTATTTTGAATTCAAAGATGAAAAATCTGCCAAGTTCTGGGAAATCAAGCAAGATCAAAACAATTTGCAAATTCGTTGGGGTAAGATAGGCACGAATGGACAGAGTCAAACCAAAGAATTCGAGACAGACGCCAAGGCATTAGCCGCGCATAATAAGTTAATCAAAGAAAAAACCGACAAAGGCTATCTTGAAGTCAAGTTGACCACAAGCACCGAACCAACTGCCGGTATCGACAATCACAGCGACGATCCGGCCCATGTAGCACCAGCAGTCACCAAAAACACCAGCAAGAAAAGTAAAACCAGCGCCGTGGCCGACGCCAGCACTGTGACGGTCAGCACGACGCCCCAGGTCATATCAGAAACTTTGGATCAGCAAGCGCAGCGCGCCTATCTGGAAATTTGTCAACAAATAGCCAATGGTCAACTGGATACCGAAAAAACCGGCCTGACCTTAGCGCGCATACGACGCTTATGCTCGATTAGCGAATTAGCCGCCAAGCAAACCAGTATGATGCTGAGTCAGGCTGGCTTGATTAACAGCTGGGTCGAACAATTACTACCTGGTGCAAAACGCCTGGCCATGGACATCATCCAACGCATAGACCTGTCGACAGCAAGTCAAAATACGCCAGATCCCGTTAGCCTCAATCCCTCTGCTGCCCCCTGGCTCAGCCACGGCTTACCCTTAAACCTCAGTTCTTTATTACCGCCTGGTGAACAACTAGAACAACAGATCTACCCAGATCGTAGCCATCCTGCCCCCATCCTCGTAGTCGACTACAAACGTACCTGGGCAAGCTTACGCAAAGATCTGGTCAAGCAACGAGAACCTGATTTCAATGCCAGCGATCTGCAACTACGCGATGCCTTTGAAAACGCCTGGAAAGAATTAAGCAGCGGCCACTTACCAACGAGCCTGACGACTGAAAAAATCCTCTTGGCGATCGCCTTAAGTTGTTCGCGCTGGGGACACGATGAAGATGGCAATCTTTATCTGGACTATCTGGTGGCGCGCTATGGCTTGCAACAAGCTTTTGCGATCTTCCTCGAAGCGAGTTGTGAATTGCAAGGCGAAACCACCTATAACAGAAACGACGCGCAAAAAATTCATCTGACACAAACTATTACCCAGTCTTGGCAAGTTCAATACGGCAAGGTTGGTAGTGTTAATTTCAGATTGCGTGCTTATCTAAGTGCAGCCACCTTAGATGAGTATCAAAGTTGTTTGCAACTCGCCGAAAGCCAGTTGCCTGCCATGCCCATAGTCCGTTTAGTAGGCTTAGCCTTGATATTTTCTGACAGCCCGGAATTCAGCAGCACGATCTGCTATAAAATCAAGAACAGTGGTCAAAAATTACCGACCGATTTTGCCTGGCTGATTATCAATTTACGCGACCAGGCCAGCCTCGACGTTGCCGCTAAAGCTAAGGTAGAAAGTTATTACTACAGTGTCTGGAGCGATAAGAAGGCAATTATGACCCTATTTGCTGTTCATGGCAGCGATGCATGGACTATTCTCGGTTATGCCGTAAATCATGAATTGCCAGCTCAAGGCCTCTGCTGTATCGGTTTGCCAGAATCGGTACAAATTCTGGCGAAACAAGCCAGTAGCTCGAAAGAGGCCTTAAGTCGTTTCATGCAATGTTGTGAACGCTGGCCCGCAGCTAGCTTAGCGGCCTTAGGCCTGACCCTTGCGGCATCGAGTAAAGAACAAAGTATCTTACAACCCAGCTTAATGAAGTTGGTCAGACAACACTCAACGCTAGCGCAGGCTTGCGCTAAGTATCTGGAGAGCGCGCCAGCACGTGTCTTGCAAACCGCAATCGCGCGTCTCGCAGCGCCAGTAAATATTGCTGAGAAGGCCGAGCTACCCGAAGTATTACAAAATATCCCGTGGCACGGTCAGGGGAAATCAGCCCCCGCGACATTAAACTTAAACGCTTTGGAATTGCCTGCTATCGAACAGTGGGATGAGGCCGAGAAACAGCAAGCCTTGCAACTCAATCAATGGCAACTCGGCCGTTACGCCAATTTCGATAAGGATAATAATGCTATCGCTGATGCTTTGGGTTTGGGTGAATTTGACACCCTATCGGCCGAACGCAAACAATTCCGCGAAGCGCTACGCACCAGCAATGCCGATGGGCTGATAGCCAGCTGGCGCAAAATGCTGGCATTAAAAAAGCAAAAGCGCTATTACTATTACAATCTCGATGCCCATGCGATCGCTCATTTACCCGCCAAACTCGGAGTACCATTCTGGAACGCGATCGCCAGTGAAGTAAGTTGCCATGGCGTCGACTATCTGGTAGCAACCTATGGCACCTCTGCTCTACCCGGATTGATTTCAAAAATACAAAGCGCGCCAACTGAATTCTTTCACCTGACACTCAATTTTGGTTGTGTCGAATTTGCTGCAAGTGCCGCACGCGCTTATGCCAAAAGTAAAAACATGCGTAAGCAAGGACGTAACTGGCTACTAAAATTCCCTGAACATGCCGCTTGCGGCTTACTCGCCAGCGCTCTCGGCAAAAAGTCAGAAGCTCGCGATAACGCTGCCTCGGCATTACGTTTTCTAGTGCAACAAGGTCACACCGAGTTACTCAAACAGGTCGCGGCACGTTATCAAGACCCGGCAGTGAACCTCGCCTTGCAAGCCATGCTGAATGAAAATCCACTTGACCGCTACCCAGCCAAACGGCCCAGCTTACCTGAATTCTGGCAGCCAGCTGACTGGCAACGCCCCCAGCTTTTAAATGGCAAGGCTTTAGATGATCAAGCTTTAACAAACTTAGGAACCATGATGATGTTTCCTACCAACGAAGAAATTTATCCGGGTCTATTGCAAGTCAAAGCCGCCTGCGAACCTAAAAGCCTGGCTCAGTTTTGCTGGGACGCGTTCTCAGCCTGGTTGAACTCAGGCGCTGCCGGCAAAGACAATTGGGTATTGACTCACCTCGGCTTATTTGGTGACGATGACATTGCGCGCAGGCTAACCCCATTGATACGCGCCTGGCCCGGCGAATCAGCCCATGCCAGAGCTGTAACCGGACTCGATGTACTAGCGCAAATCGGCAGCGATACCGCATTAATGTTACTCAATGGCATAGCGCAAAAGCTTAAGTTTAAAGGTTTGCAAGACAAGGCACGCGAAAAAATCAGCGAGATCGCCGCAACCCGTGGCTTAACTCAGGAAGAACTGGAAGACAGACTGGCGCCCGATTTAGGACTGGATCAGCATGGTAGTCTAATACTCGACTTTGGACCGCGTGCCTTTAAAGTCGGTTTTGACGAAAGCTTAAAACCCTATCTCAGAGAATGGTCAGATGGTAAAGCTGGTAGTAAATTGCCGGATTTGCCTAAGCCCAAGAAAACCGATGACGAAGACTTAGCCAAAGCCGCCGTCGAGCGTTTCAAACTCTTAAAAAAAGATGCCCGCACTATCGCCAGCCAGCAAGTTTTGCGCCTGGAAATCGCGATGTGCCAGCGTCGTCGCTGGAGTGTTTCGGTATTCCAGGAGTTTATTGCGCAGCACCCTTTACTACGCCATCTGGCTCGACGTCTGATCTGGGCTTTATATGAAATGCCGGAACTAACCGACCCCGATACCGATGAAACCAGTATTGCCAGTTATGGCGGTAAGCTACTGTCTTGCTTCCGGGTTTCTGAAGAGGGTGTTTACACCAATGCCAGTGATGATGATATTGATTTACCTGATGACAAACACTATAAAGTGGGCTTACCACACGCACTCGAATTACCTGCCGCGATCGCGGCAGAATTTGCCCAGTTATTTGCTGACTATGAATTACTGCAACCTTTTGCGCAATTAGGTCGTGATACTTATCGCCTTAGTCAAGATGAAAAACAAAGCGATAAATTACTACGCTGGGAAACAACCCTTGTCGCAACTGGCAAAGTGTTAGGCTTAGCCAATATAGGCTGGCGTCGTGGCCCTGCTCAGGATAGCGGTTGCATCTGGACCTTTGAAAAACCTCTGGGCAATAATCAAGTTATTGAAATCACTATGGAACCCGGAATTATTGTCGGTATGATCGATGAATATCCAGAACAAACCTTGGGCGAAGTAACCCTCGGCAAAACGGGTCGATGGGCTTATAGCCAGAATTTACTGAAATTTGCTGAGCTTGATGATATCACCGCCAGTGAATTAATTCGTGACATGGAACGACTGAGACAGCGTTAGACTCTGTTTCTTCACGCCTGACTTACAAAGGCCTCTGGACAACCTAAAAAAAATCGTCATTCCCGCGAAGTCGGAATCAACAACATAATTGCAATTTATTGAATTCTATGAATAAACACTCTTGATTTCACTAAATCGATCATCAAAGGAATGAAATTTGAAGTGATACAGAGGTCTTAGCAACGTGGGCGCTACGACATTCTCGGATAATAAGACTGCATCCTTACCATCATTAAACAATGACAACGTTATTATGACCAGGCCCGATAACACCACGAACGCCGCAGTGATTGCTAGAGACTTCTGCACAAGCTACTTCTCTGCATCAACTTTGACCGCTAACGACAGTGATGCAGAAGTCACTGTTAATGAACAAACTTCTCCTGGCAGGCAAGAAACCCTGGATCAACAGGCGCACCGCGCGTATTTAGAAATTTGCCAGCAAATTTGCGACGGAAAACTCGATACGACTTCAACCGGCTTAACGATTGCGCGGATACGCCATCTTTGCGCCATTACTGAGCTTGCGGCAATACGGTGTCAGACTATGTTATGCGAAGCAAACGTAATTTCACCCCATCCCAAAAAAATGTGGCCTGATAGCAAAAATCGTGCCAAAGCAATTCTGGAGCGCGCTCATCACACCGCCCCCAGCAATGCGGCCCTAGTACCTGCACAAAATCTGTCTGGCCCCATCCCTCCTTGGCTGAACATGGGTGAGATTATTAATTTCAACGCTTTGCTTGCACCTGATGACCGTTTGGAGCAAAAAATTCTCTCAAATCGTCAGCATCCTGCAACAATATCACCACCCAACTCAGAAAGTAGTTGGTGTAACTTGCGCCTTAAGCTTGCTTATCTTTGCTCACCTGATTTTACCGCAAGCGATGTATCAGTTCGCGAGGATTTCGTAGCGGCTTGGGAAGAGCTGAAAAGTGATGAGCTGCCTACACGTATAAGCTCAGAAAAAATTTTTCTCGCTATGGCGATGCTAGGAGGTGTTTTTCTCGATAAAAATCAAGGTGTCTTTTATTTTGATTATTTGGTGACACGCTACGGTTTGCTTCAAGCATTTCACTTGTTTTTAGAAGCAACTTGCGAACTACAGGCTGAATTACATCAGGTTCCAGAGAGCCATCCTTTATATTATTCACCCTATGGTACGCCTCGTTTTTTGCATCTGACACGAACTATCACTCAGTCATGGCAAAACGAAGATGTGATGATTGGTAATGCCTTAGAGCATATACGTGACCACCTAAGCGCCGCCAGTCTAGCCGAATATCAAGCTTGTTTATTGGCTGCTCAAAATAAAGTAGCAAGTGTCCCGATAGCACGTCTGGTGGGTTTGGCATATATTTTTTGTGATAGTTCAGAATTCAGTCAACAAGTTTGGCAAGTTATTAAAGCTGGTAGACACACGGACCACCCACAGCTACCCTGGTTGTTACTCAATATTGATGACTGGGCGAGTATTGAGGATATACTGCAAAACAAGGATATTGATCTCACTTACTTTACCGTATGGACTGAAAAGCGTGTCGTCCTGAGCTTACTGTATCGTCATCGTCATCGCGCCTGGTTTATTCTCGCCCGTGCAACTCACATCGCCGTATGTATGGACGGCTTACTCTGTATTGGCTTACCGGAAGTTGCTCAAATTCTGGCCAGGGATAGCAAAAATTCGAAAGACGCCCTATATCGATTTAAGCAATACTGCGAACGCTGGCCAGCCGCTACTCTTGCAGCTCTGGGCCAGATACTGGCCACGTCAAGCAAAGAACACCATATTTTACACCCCAGCCTGATGAAGCTAGTAAGGCAGTACCCAGAATTGACACAAGCCTGTACCACATACCTTGATTCTGGCTCAGCCCGGATTCTGAACCATGCTCTAAGTCATCTGACTAGCACCGTAGAAATGGCTACGGCAGCAGACTTACCTGAGGCGTTGCAATATACGCCGTGGCTACAGCAAAAAAAATGTAAGCCTGTCGTACTGAATATTAAGCCACTCGTACTCCCAGCCTGTGAACAATGGAATGAACAGGCACGACACCAAGCACTACAACTCACCACATGGGAAAAAAATCATTATGCAAAAATCGTTCATCAAGCCGAATCTTGGATCACGTCATTAAGTCTGCGTATGCCTGATACGCAGTGGATCGCCGAATATGAACAGGTTCGCCAAGCTATTCTCGTTGAGGATTCGTCCATCTTGATCACTAGTTGGCGTGCGGCACGCGAGAGACTCCAGCATATCTTCTTTCAAACACAGCAATTGCTAAGGAATGAATCGATTGATTTTATAGAAGCTGAGCTTCAATACAACCGTAGCAGATATCCTGATGACTTGGACGGCGTTGCCTTAACCTACCTTCCCGCCAGCTTGGGGATCCCTTTTTGGAATGCTGTTGCCGGTAACATTAGAGTTAGTCATGTCAATTATCTGGTCGCTTCTTGGGGAGTTGAGGCTTTACCTGGTCTACTATCAAAAATACTGGTCAGTCCACACCACTATTTTCATTTAATCGAACACTTTGGCAGTACTGAGTTGGCAATGAATGCCGCACACGCTTTTGCTAAAAGTAAAAATCTACGCAAATTAGGACGCAACTGGTTACTCAAATTTCCTGAGCATGCGATTTGTGGTCTGCTCCCTGTTGCGTTAGGCAAAAAAAATGAAGCCCGTGATTGTGCTGCGTCAGCTTTACGCTTATTAGCGCAGCAAGGCCAGAACAATTTACTGATGGCTGTCGCCGAACGTTACCAGGATAAAAACGTCGCGCTCGCCTTGCAAGCCATGCTGAATGAAAATCCACTTGACCGCTACCCAGCCAAACGGCCCAGCTTACCTGAATTCTGGCAGCCAGCTGACTGGCAACGCCCCCAGCTTTTAAATGGCAAGGCTTTAGATGATCAAGCTTTAACAAACTTAGGAACCATGATGATGTTTCCTACCAACGAAGAAATTTATCCGGGTCTATTGCAAGTCAAAGCCGCCTGCGAACCTAAAAGCCTGGCTCAGTTTTGCTGGGACGCGTTCTCAGCCTGGTTGAACTCAGGCGCTGCCGGCAAAGACAATTGGGTATTGACTCACCTCGGCTTATTTGGTGACGATGACATTGCGCGCAGGCTAACCCCATTGATACGCGCCTGGCCCGGCGAATCTGCCCATGCCCGTGCAGTAACCGGACTCAATGTCTTAACACAAATCGGCAGTGATACCGCATTAATGCTGTTAAATGGCATCGCCCAGAAAGTCAAATTCAAAGGCTTGCAAGACAATGCCCGTGAAAAGATTCAAGAGATCGCCGCTTCGCGAGGTTTAACGCAAGAAGAGTTAGAAGATCGCCTGGCACCTGATTTGGGTTTAGACGAAAAAGGCAGTTTAATTCTGGATTTTGGTCCACGTGCCTTCAAAGTCGGTTTTGATGAATGCTTGAAACCTTATGTGCGTGAATGGCAAGATGGTAAAACGGGTGCCAAACTCAGCGATTTACCTAAGCCCAAGAAAAGCGATGATGAAGAACTGGCTAAAGCAGCCGTTGAACGCTTTAAATTATTGAAAAAAGATGCCCGTACTATCGCCAGTCAGCAAGTTTTGCGCCTGGAAGTTGCGATGTGTCAACGCCGGCGCTGGAGCCACTCAGTATTTCAAGAATTTATTGCACAACATCCCTTAGTGGCGCATCTGGCACGCCGATTAATTTGGGCTGTGTATGAAATGCCCGAAGTAGTGAATCCAGAAACCGATGAAATCAGTATCGCCAATTACGGCGGAAAATTAATATCGTGCTTCCGCGTATCTGAAGAAGGTAGCTATACCAATGCCCATGATGAAGACTTTGATTTGCCTTCCGATAGACAGTACAAAGTAGGCTTACCTCATGCACTGGAATTACCATTAGAAATTGCTGGCGAATTTGCGCAATTATTCGCTGACTATGAATTATTGCAACCGTTTGCTCAATTAGGTCGCGACACTTATCGTTTGGATGAGGGTGAAAAACTCAGCGATAAATTACTGCGCTGGAGTAAAGTCACCGTGCCAACTGGCAAGGTTTTAGGCTTAGTGAATATAGGCTGGCGCCGTGGCCCAGCGCAAGATGGTGGCTGCATCTGGACGTTTGAAAAACCACTCGGCAATAATCAAGTGATAGAACTGACGCTGGAACCTGGCATTATCGTCGGCATGATCGATGAATACCCGGAACAGACTCTGGGTGAAATTACCTTAGGTGAACCACAGCGCTGGGGCTATAACCAAAATTTAGTCAAGCTGGGCGAACTCGACGAGATCGCCGCCAGTGAATTAATTCGTGATATGGAGCGCATGCGCACATGAGTACCGTAAAAAAAAGTAGCACAAAAAAAGCCAGCCAGCCTGAACTGGCCATGCAAAGGCCACCTGCAGAAATTTTGTATGCAGAACAATTGGCGCAACTCAAAGCCAGCGATAGCGCCCTGAAACCACCGGGTTGGCAACTCAGTATGAATGCGGTCAAACGCTTTATCCTGGGCGACGCCGAAGCTGGGATCGAGGGTAAAATCGTCGCCAGCCATGCCAGTCTGGAACGCATGTTAGTCAGTCTGGCGACTGGTCGTGGCCTGATGTTGGTGGGTGAACCCGGCACCGCAAAATCACTGGTCTCGGAATTACTTGCAGCGGCGATTTCTGGCAGCTCAACACTGACCATACAAGGCGGGGCGGCACTGACTGAAGATCAGATCAAATATGGCTGGAATTACGCCTTATTGATTAATGAAGGCCCCAGTCCGCAAGCTCTGGTGCCTGCCCCTTTGTATCAGGGCATGCAAACGGGACGGCTGGTGCGCTTTGAAGAAATTACGCGGGCGCCGCTGGAAGTCCAGGATAGCTTACTCGGCATGTTATCGGACCGCGTCATGGCGATTCCCGAACTCAAGGATGAGCATGGCATGCTGTATGCACGCGAAGGCTTTAATATCATCGCCACCGCGAATACACGTGACCGTGGCGTCAATGAAATGAGCGCGGCCTTGAAACGTCGCTTTGATTTTGAGACTGTATTCCCGATTCTGAACTTTGAGCACGAACTCGAATTAGTCGGCAATAGTTCTGCGAAATTGCTGGCACGCAGCGGCATACCGAAAACCTTACCTGCCTCAGTGCTGGAAATTTTAGTCACAACCTTCCGCGATTTACGACAGGGCCAGGATAGCAAACCCGACGCCGCCGAAATGGATAGATTAAGTGCGGTGATGTCGACCGCAGAAGCAGTCAACGTCGCGCATGCGATAGGCATACGCGCCTGGTATCTGGAACAGCGCGACGCCAATGCCGCCGACGTGGTCGATTGTATTGCCGGTACCATAGTCAAAGATAACGCCGATGACAGAGCCAAATTACGACGTTACTTTGAACAAAAAGTACCGAAGAAAAATGGCAATCACTGGCGCGAGTATTATCAGGCGCGACATCGTCTGCCTTAAAAACTGAACCCTGAGTTTATGGCTGCGAATTTACATATTTTTGGTGTGCGTCACCATAGCCCGGCATGCGCACGTCTGATCGCGAGCCGTTTGCGTGAGTTACAACCGGCCCTGGTCTTAATCGAAGGGCCAAGCGATTTTAATGCGCGACTCGACGAACTCGCTTTAGCTCACCAATTGCCACTGGCGATTTATAGTTATTTAAGCTGTCGCGATGATCAGCAAGCGATGTCTTCATCGGCCGCCAGCTGGACCCCATTTGCCGACTACTCGCCCGAATGGCAGGCTTTGCAAATTGGTCGCGAACTGGGTGCCGATGTGCGCTTTATCGACTTACCGGCCTGGCATGAGGCCATGCGTGATAAACCGAATCGTTATGCCGACGCCGAACTGCACGATGCGGAAAAGACTGGCGACGCCTATTTACAGCAATTACAGCAGCGCTTGCAAGTCGATAATCAAGATGCGCTGTGGGATCATTTATTCGAAGATGAAAGCAGCGATGAGCAAGGCTTAGCACGATTGCAAGCGAATTTGCAGCAACACTTTCAACACTTACGCGGCGATAGTCCGGGCGACCTCGCCAATCAGCAGCGTGAACAGTGTATGGCGCGTTGGCTGGCCTGGGCTATGGCGCAAACCGATGCGCCAGTGGTGGTGATTTGCGGTGGTTACCATGCGCCAGCATTGGCACGACTCTGGCCTGAGTTCGCTGGCGACTATCAACGTCAAAGTGCGCCCCCTGCGCTTGCGCAGCCTGAGCATGCAAGCGGCGCGGATCTGCGCTATGGTTCGTTTTTGGTACCGTATAGTTTTAAACGACTCGATGCCTTTACTGGCTATGCCTCGGGCATGCCTTCACCGGCGTATTATCAATGGTTATGGCAGGGTGGCCACGACTACGCCGCGCAGCAATTGCAACAGCAGATTGCGGCACGCTTGCGTCATAAAAAGCTCAGTGTTTCCACTGCCGATCTGATTGCCTTGCAAGTCCGCGCACTGGCGCTGGCGCAATTACGCGGGCATAGGCATATCTTGCGCAATGACTGGCTGGATGCGCTGGCTGGTGCCTTGCTCAAAGATGCCTGGGAAGTCCCTTTGCCGTGGTCGTATCGCGGCCCCTTGCGTGCTGCCACCGATCCGCTCTTGGTGGAAAGCATGGATGTGCTGGCCGGTACACTCTCTGGCAAACTCGCAGCTGGCACACCGCAACCACCGCTGATCGATGATTTCTGGGCGTCCTTAAAACGAGCAGAGATTCCGGATTTCAGCCAGGCCCAGGAATTAAAGCTGGACTTATTTCAAGCGCAGGCACGTTTGCAAAGTCAGGTCTTACATCGCGCTGCCTTGCTTGATTTACCCGGCATCAAGCGTTTGCAAGGGCCGGAGCAAGCCTTATCAAGTCAGCGCACTGAGCTCTGGCATTTAAGCCAGCCCTATGCGCAATTGGCCGCCTTAATCGAAGCCGGGGCCTGGGGCGCAACCTTAACCGATGCCGCCTGCGCCAGACTGGAAGCGCGTCTGCGCCAGGCCAAAAATGATTTAAGCGCGCTGGTTCAGGGTTTGAATCTGGCGGCATTTGCCGGCTTGCATCAATTCAGCGCAGCCACACTCAACGATATTGCGCAAGCGATACAACACGCCCAGCAGTTTGAAGAACTAGGGCAGGCACTGGCGAGCTTGCATTTGCTCTGGCGTCACGGCAGTAGCCTGAATTTCAGTGCAACGACAGTCTTACAAACCGTGTTGGAACAAGGCTGTGATCGCGCCCTGTGGTTACTCGAAATGCCGGGACAACTCAGCCTGAATCAGTACAGTGCTCATCTGCAGGCTTGCCAGGCTTTGCGGCAATTGAGTCTGGATGTGATACAACAGCAATTACGTTGTGGCACTGAGGAGCAAGGCAGTGCTTGCCTGAATCTCGATGTCAGGCGGGTGCTGGCGGTATTTCAGCGCAAAACCCAGCAAGCTCAGGCTAACGCCTTAAGCCGTGGCGCAGCGCTGGGGGCGATATTGAGTCTGCAGCAACACTTGCCGCAACACGATGCACCTGCCGGTCTTCCTTTAGCCGCCAGCACCGCAGTCAGCGACGCTTGTCTGAAAGCTTTAGAACTCGCCAGTGCCACCGAACTCGGTGATATGGTGCAGGGTTTGCTGGCACTGGCGCGCGAGGAATTAGGCCAGGATCCGCGCTTTATTCAAGGCATCGATGCTTGCTTGCAGCGCCTCGATGAACATGAATTTGTGCTCGCCTTGCCAGCTTTACGGGCCGCCTTCAATTGGTTACCGAGCCGCGAACGCGCCGAATTTGCCGCGCACATTTTGCAACAGCATCAGGCCAGCCAACTGTCGCCTACGCAATTAATCCGGGCCATCAGTGATAGCACCGCGCTCGACCTGGCG
Organism: Undibacterium sp.; assembly: GCA_041913845.1. GTDB lineage: Bacteria > Pseudomonadota > Gammaproteobacteria > Burkholderiales > Burkholderiaceae_D > Undibacterium. Next base: position 249,198 of record JAYSEN010000001.1, on the reverse strand, counting down.
CAACATCGCCTGACTGAGCAAAACGCCTTACAGCACTTGCAAAGCTGGGGCTTATGCCAGCCTCAGCCAGAACTGGAGTAAACCCCATGAGTCTCAACATACCACCCGGTTTGCAGCGCTGGCGTCTGGTTTTAGGCGATGCCGCCGAAAACAGTTGCGGTCAGTTAAGTGCTGAGGCACTGGCTGCTGATCAAGCCATTTCCTGGTTATATGATCGCGACCCCGAACTCGCCGCACGCGGTGAACGCCGTGCCGGGCTTGGGCCTTCAGCCTTAAGCACGCCAGACTGGATTAATCAGATCCACCAGCTGTTTCCCAAAGAAGTAATCGAGCGTTTAGAACAAGATGCGGTCGAACGTTATGGCATCAATGAAATCGTCACCAATCTCGAGGTATTGGAAAGGGTAAAACCTTCCGAAGGTTTATTAAAAGCGGTGTTACATACCCGCCACTTAATGAATCCCGAAGTTTTGGCGGCAGCGCGTAAGCTGGTGGCGGCAGTGGTCGCGCAAATTTTGGCGCGTTTGCAAACCGAGATACGGCAAGCCTTTAGCGGCACACGGCAACGACAAAAGCGCAGCCGCATACAAATTGCCGCCAACTTTGATTTCAAACGCACCGTTAAAGCGAATTTGCATCGCTACGATGCGGCGAGTCAGCGCTTGTATCTGGAACGCCCGCAATTTATCAGCCGCAGTCAAAAACACAGCAATCCCTGGCAAATTATTTTATTGATAGACCAAAGCGGCTCTATGGTGGATTCGGTGATACACAGCGCGGTCATGGCCTCTTGTTTGTGGGGCATACCCGGTATGCGCACCCATCTGGTGGCATTTGATACCGCAGTGGTGGATTTAACCCAGGACGTGGTGGACCCAGTGGAATTACTCATGAAAGTACAGTTGGGCGGCGGCACCGACATCGCCAAAGCAGTGGCCTATGCCCAGGGCTTAATTGAGACACCGCAACGCAGTGTGGTGGTGTTAGTCAGTGACTTTTACGAAGGCGGCTATGGCGGTGACCTGGTCCGGCGCGTCAAAAGTCTGTGCGAAGCGGGCAGCAAAGTGCTGGGTCTGGCGGCACTCGATAGTCAGGCCGATCCGGTGTATGACCATGAGATGGCGGCACGTCTGGTCAGTGTTGGCGCGCAAGTTGGCGCTATGACGCCAGGTCAGCTCGCCAGCTGGCTGGCGGAAAAACTCCAGAGCTAAATGCTGACAGCCAGCAGCGAATTCCAGGCGCATAGTCTGTACACGACTATGCGGCGACTTACCTAATTAATCACCATGAAACTACGCCAGGACTTACTCGAACTCAGCCTGAATGCGCTCACCGCGATCGCCAATGCGGGCTTTGTAAAACGCGCGCAAAAAGATTTAGCGGCTGGCGCTGGCCCGACCCTGACTCAATCCGGGTCACTCGATATACTGGCTGAATTTAGCGATGGTACGCTGACCCGCTTAGCCGCCACGCAAGGTCTGCACGACGCCGATTGCAATTGTTCAGCCGCCGGCATGTGCCGGCATAAAGTGATGCTGGTGCTGGCTTATCAAGCCCAGCATCAGGCGGCAACCGCAAGTTCCATCGATGGCGCCGCGTTGACGCCCCCAGCCGCCGCGAGTTACTGGAGCCCGGCCGACTTTAGCGATGAATTGATACAGCAATGTTTTAGCGCCAGCGTACGCGACCAGGCTGCCAAGCTCTGTCAGACGACTTGCCAGGCCCAGGTCTTGCCAGCACGCCTGCAAGCCGATGGCCTTAGCTATACCGAGCCAGCAGTGCAACTGGCGATGAATCATGTGCGTTTTTTTTCGCGCAGCAGTCCAGCCTATGCCCGTTGTGATTGTCAGCAAGCGAGTGGCTGCAGTCATATCGTGCTGGCACTCTGGGCGTTTCGCCAAGCCACACAACAACTCGGTGCTGATGGTCTGGCACAAAGTACCAGCTGCAATCTTGAATTGCGGCTCGTTGGCGGCGTAAGCACGGCATCAGACGCTGCCTCAGGCGCAGAACAGCCGCTGACGACCGCGGCTGCGCAACAGGCACAAGCTGATCTCGAGGCATTTTTGTGGCGGCTCTGGCAGCATGGCTCAGGACAAAACCTGACGATCTTAGAAATTCACTACCAGGACTTGCTGACGCAATTACAGCAACTGGGCTGGACCTGGTTCGCCTTAAATCTGCAAGCGATCTGGCAACAAGTGCTGGCGCAAGCGGCGCGCTCCAGTCGCTATGATGGTTTGCTCTTACTCAGCTTAATCAGCCAGTGCAAAAATCGCCTGAGCGTCGCCAACTTTCTGGCCCGGCAAGCAGAGCCCAGGCTACCGCTACGGCAACTACTGGGTATAGGTCAAGCGGGTGAAGTCGCGCTCGACAGCTTGCGCCTGATCAGTCTGGGCGCAGAATTTTGGTACGATCAGGCACAAATTGGTGCCAGCGTGGTATTGGCTGACAGCGATACCCAAATGATTTCCGTGCTGGAAAAAAGCTGGCCCTTAAATCCAGGGGAAGTGCTGAATGCCGAACTGATCTTAAACAAGCGCCTGGCAAATTTCCCCTTGCGACAATTAGCTGCCGGGCAAATTATTAGTAAAGCGGCCAAGCGTCGAGCCAATGGTCAGTTAGAACTCAGTAGCAGTCAGCGCTTAAGCAGCATCTTACCGCTGTCGGCCAAGTCCTGGGAGCATTTACGCGAACCCTTAAAATGGCAGGATTTAGCCGCGCTGCATACTTATCTGCAACAAGCCTTGCCCGAGTTTGCGCGCGAATTTCAAGCCCAGGCCAGTTACCGTATCATCAGTGTGGCGCAACTTGAATTAATGCAAAGCTACTGGCTGGGTGCAGAACAAACCTTGTGCCTGGATTGGCAAGATGCCGCGGGGCTGAGTTTGCGCATTGCGATACGCCACAGTACCTTGTCGGATACCGCGATCGATCAGGCGGCTCTGGCCTTGAATGGTGAATTTGGTGAATTGCAGGGTTTCGCCGGCCCCGTGGAATTGCGTGGCGGCCACCTGTTTATGGAGGCGCGCAGCCTGATGTGTACCGAGCGCGCGCTAGTGTTTGCCGTACCACTGGCCAATGCCAGCCCGGCAAAGCTCAGGGATTTAGGCGCAGCGCCCGAACTGCGCACCGATTGCTTACAGCAAACCCGCCAGGAACTCGCACTGTTATTGCGTGGCGGCTTGCAGAGTAGCAATCATCATGCGCGTCGCCGCCTGGCTGAGACCATTGATACCCTGCAATCACAAGCTTATACCGGCACAGCGCAACGATTACAACTATTGCTGTCCAGCTTGCAGCAAGCCAATAGTGATTTCAAGCAAACGCTGCATCAACTTGCCGAGTTGGACACTTTGCTGGCAAGCATGTTAAAGCTATAGCACAAAGTTGCCACTCATAACCTGGCTGCCTGTAGTACTAACGCATACGATAGTCTGGCAGAACCAGGATTAACTTGCTCGCTGACCGCGTCGCTATTAGACTGCGCTTAGATTAAGCGGGATTTGCCCCCTTTGCTAATGCTAGGAGAGTATGAGTAACAATCTGACTGTATCCATCTGGCCAGCCAGCATCACTTTTGTCAGCTCATTTTATGCCTTTTGGTTATTCGAGCACATTAGCAGTGGCGCGGCTAAAGCGGGGGGCACTGCACCTATGGTGATGTATATCGTGGGCGTGCTGGTCGCCTTATTTGCCTGGGGCATCGCGGCAGCTTTAATGGAATTACTACTACGGCCATTGCTGCCTGCTGTGCGTGGCACGGTATTAGCGCTGAGTTTAGTTGCGTTTTTATTGCTACACGGTGGTGTACCTTTGCTGGTCCCGCTGCTTAGTGCTGCGATGGCGGCCTACGCTTATATCAGCAATCAAGGCAAGCAGCGCGATCAAAACGATTTAAAAAATTTTCACTAGGGCAACTCGAGTTCACGCACTATGGCTGAAAAATCCATACCGCCAGCAAATTATTTGCAGCAATTCGAGTATCCAATCTGGCAGCTCGCCAAGCTCGACCGGCTCAAGGCCGTCGCCATCGTCGAGGGCAGACGAGAACCCTATTCTTACACCATACTCGAACTCGAACATCGCGCCATCGGCTTATTTGCACAGCAATGGGAGCAGCAAGTATCCACCATCTTTATCCTGAAACTGGATGAAACCGAGCGCAGTAAGCGACATATTCCTCAGCCCCCCGCAAATCTGACGGTCTGGGCCGATAGCGCTCATTTATACCTGGCGCGCCTGGGTAAGCGCACCGCGGTTGCGGAGTGGCAAGGTTTGCTGGCTCAGGCGGTGCAACTGGCCAATAATCTGACAGTGGCCCCCGACAATGCAGCAGCGCCTCGTGCCGCCTTAGCGAGTGACAGCAAGTTTTTGATGTTTTGGTGGATAGTCGCCGGGATACTGCCTGGCCTGCAAATCTTACTGGGCATACATGCGCTGAGTTCGGTGTTGAGCCAGGGTTATTTCTCGATTTGCACGACCGGACGCGAGTTCGCTGAACTACGCCTGGGCTGGCAAGCGTATTTGTATGCACTAGCCCTTTGCCTGCCCTTACCAGCACTTATGGCCAGCCTCTACCTACAAATTCGCTACGCGGGACGGGCAGGTCTGACCTGGCGTTTGTTACTGGCTGGCGCGCTGGTTTGGCTAATGAGTTTTGCGGGCTGGACTATAGCGTATAAGCACACCCAGGTGTCGCAGTTGGATAAGCAGGGCCAGGCTGTTGCTTGTGTTCGAAAATAAGCTGGCCTGAGCAACGCATCAGTCAACGCCTGCGGCGATTAGTTGATCGATACTTACTCGTGGCTCCAGCGTGGTTGGCAACTCAGTCATTATCTCACCTCGTCTCAGATTGTCTGATCAACGCATTATGACGAGCTGCTGTCGGACAAAGCAAGTCCCCTTTTTTTCGACTTAAACTTGTCGCTATCTGCCGCTTTATGGCAAATTACTGCAGATGAAAGCAAATTCTCCACATACGCTAATAATTTCAGAGACCACTAAGCTCAGCTTGGTTGATTTTTTTTATACATCCTGTTCAGGACTATCTATCGATGAAATTTGCTGCAATCGCACTGTTTATACTTATATCACTGCTGGTTTCAAACGGAGTCGATGCTAGCAACGATCATCCTATACTTCATGTGAGCATTCCAGGAGAAGCGCTGCAAGTTGACATCCCTGACAGCCCACACTCTTTGCCTTTGCGTTTGAAGAAGCCGTGGTATTCAATTTCCCTGGATAGTTCAGGTCTGGTTCTTGATCGAACTGTGACAACTCGTCGTCCTGATTGGAACCTCATTACAAGTTCAACTGGATCTCAAACCAGCGCATCTAAGCTTAGCACTAAATCCCGGCAATCCGCGCGCCATGCTTTAGCCCTGTCAAATTCGGCTATTCTGGCATTTCGTCTGGATCACGCTGACGATAAATTCGCGTCCTTCAAGACCGGGAAATACCCGTCGTCCCTGCCACTGCCTGCAATTCTGCACGACCGCTGGAAGTCAGCATTTGAGTTTAATGGTAAGAATTGGACGGTTTCCACGGAGGTGGTGCGACGTAAGGATGGCGCGATGTTGGCGGGCTCTTTGCAGTTAGTGGCAACAAATGGGGCAGGCGAACGGCTAGTCCTTGTGCCACCTGCACATGGTATGGCGTTCGAGCGTCAGGAACTGCTTTGGCTCGGTTCCTTAGGTCCCAATTCAGGATTCGATTTGCTCTTAAAAAGAACCTGGGTCACAGGAGAAATCGACTACGTTCTGAGAATTGGCGATTCTCTCGGCTTTGCGAAGCTAGATCAGGATTATCCTCATTCCTACTTTTCACAAGGCGTGGAAGAATACGAAAATACTGAGACTCACGTTTCCCAGAAGAGGCCCCAGCCACAGGGAAAATTTGGCCTGGCTGCGCTCTCGATTCCTGAAGCGAACTGGAATGAAGCCGTCGCTAAGGCCAATGCCGAGGGACGGCCAACAATTATGTTTGATCAGCTGTTGATACTAAAGTCAGAAAGGATGAGAGTCAGCATCGAATACCTGCCCAGGATTGAGCGCGGTGAGTCTGAGTCAGCCACATCATCGGCGCAGTCTTTTTGGGATGGACCTGTATTGGTGAAAGTTCATTTTCGAAATAAAAGCCAGATTCTCATGCAAACTGGCGGGCTCGACGGCGGGCCTTTCCGACTGCAGCTTGATATGTTGAATGGCGAACCAGCAATCGAAGTGTCGGTATCGCCTCACTACAACAACAATTTTATTCATTACTGGATCTGGGGCGGAACTGAAAACCGCTTTTTGCGACTTTCCAAAGCCCAGTTTCAGGGATGTTAATCAGCGATATATTCGCTCACCAGTCAAACTCACCAAGCTTAACCGGGCGACATAGCAATGGCGGCCGGGCTGCTGCTTACGTCAAACCTATGGACATTATTTTTGTGCTAGTCCAGTATTTCCGTGATGTGTAATGATTTTGATTGTGTCAATTCAACGATTCCTCAATCAACCTTCAGGGGCGAATCATGCTTATCCTTAAGCGACTGCTAGCACTATCTATCATCGCGCTAACGCCCTTGGCGAGCGCCCAGATACCTGAAAAGGTGGTCGAAATTCCGACACGTGCCGGTGTTACGCAACGGATGATTGTTTTGACACCATCAGAGCCCAAAGCGGCGGTGGTATTGCTAGCAGGCGGCCATGGTGGTCTGCATCTATTTGACAATGGCTCGATGAAGTGGGGCGAAGGTAACTTTCTCGTCAGGACTCGACAGCTATTCGCCGAGCGTGGTCTCATGGTCGCGGTCGTCGACGCCCCATCAGATCGTCAATCCCCTCCTTACCTTGGCGGTTTTCGCCAGACTCCAGCGCACGCTGCCGATCTGAAGGCGGTAATTGCCTGGCTACGCGCGAATTCCAAGCGAGCGGTCTGGCTGGTTGGCACAAGCAGAGGTACTCAATCTGCGGCCTACATTGCTACCGAGCTTACAGGTCCTGATGGCCCTGATGGCGTGGTCTTAACTTCCACCATCCTCAGCGATGAAAAGAGCCGTCCGGTTCCTGCTATGCCTTTGGACAAGATCAGGGTACCCGTGCTGATTGTTCACCACGAACAGGATGGCTGTGCGGTATGCCGGTTTTCGGAAGTGCCCTTGCTTATGACTAAGCTAGTCAATTCGCCTTGCAGTCAGTTGCTATCGTTCAAAGGCGGGCAAAGCGTGGGCAATCCTTGCGAAGCCTTCGCTTACCACGGCTTTAATGGCCTGGAGCCCGAGGTGGTGCAAAAAGTGGCAGCCTGGGTGCTAGCCAGGTAGGCGCTAGGAGCGCCCTCACCTGAGCCAATTAAGATTGCGTTTATAAGCAATCAGCCACAGATTTACTTTAATGCAACAAACCTAAGCTGACCTGACAAGCTCTCGGACTTTCGGTGTCGCCAGCGCAAGTTGTGGCAACGCTGAAAATGAACCCGGCACCTTAGCCCACAAACAAACAATTGTTTACTTAAAAGGACAATTGTTTTACCATGCCAACTCATTTTCAATTACGTCAGTAGCTAGCGCATACTGGCAAAGGCAAATTTGATGGCAACTTCGGCCGATAATAAACAGCAATTGCTCGCCTTAATCCGCGCCCATCCCTTCATCAGCCAGCAAGACTTAGCCGATCAGCTGGGCTTGTCGCGTTCAGCGGTGGCGGGGCATATCGCCAGCCTGATACGCGAACACAAATTACTCGGTCGTGCCTATGTTTTGCCATCGGCAGACGAGGTGGTATGCCTGGGCGGTGCGAATCTGGACCGCAAATTGCAATGCCAGCATAGCTTGCAAATGGCGAGTTCGAATCCTGTGAGTGGTTTTGAAAGTTGCGGTGGGGTGGCCAGGAATATCGCCCGCAATTTAGCCAATCTGGGCAGTCGTGTGCAATTAATCAGCAGCTTTGGTTACGATGCGGCGGCTGAAGTCTTGCTCAGCGATTGCGCAAAAGCTGGTATTAATACGGGCGCCAGCCTGCGCACCCACCTCGCCACTGGCAGTTATACCGCCTTACTTGATCAGCATGGTGAATTAGTGCTGGGCCTGGCGCAAATGGATGGCTTACTGGCCTTAGATCCCAGCTATCTGTCGAGCCAGCTCGGGGTTTTACAAAGCGCCAGACTAGTCATCGCTGACTTAAATTTGAGTCAGGCCAGCATCGCTTATTTACTCGAATTACGGCAATTAGGCAAAATCAAAGAACTGGCTCTGGTCGCGGTTTCCCAGCCTAAAATGGCCCATCTGCCGCGCCCTGCGGGCGTGTTGGATATTTTGATTTTGAACCAGGCCGAACTAGCCAGTTATTTGCAAGTTCCTATCGAAGCTGAAGAACAATTGCTGCAGGCTTGCAAAACCATGCAGCAACATGGCGTCAGGCAAATGGTAGTCAGCCGTGGCAGCGCTGGTCTATGCTTATCTTTGCAAAATCACGCACCCCAATTTTTTGCAGCGGCCACCGCCAGCGTGGTCGATGTCACTGGTGCGGGTGACGCCTTAAGTGCCGCGCTATGCTGGTCGCTGTTGAATTCGCCTGAACGTGATTTGCCAGCCTGGCAACTGGCTTGCCGGCGCGGTTTAGCGCTGGCCCAACAAACCCTGGCCAGCCCGCATAGCGTGGTGGCTGAACCCGGTTTAGCTGAGTTTTTGCGACAACTTAGTTAAGCCATTTAGAAAGGACACTCATGATCATCTCGCCGAAAATCAGTCAGTATCTGCAACTCTCGGAAGAAGTCCGCCTGGCGCGTTTGAATAATAAGCCGGTAGTGGCACTGGAATCGACCATCATTACACATGGCATGCCCTATCCACAAAACCTCGATACCGCGATTGCGGTGGAAGAAATCATCCGCGAGCATGGCGCGGTGCCTGCGACTATCGCGGTGATGGATGGTAAATTGCGGATAGGTTTGGATCCGGCTGAACTCGAACAATTAGCACAAAGCCCAGATGCCCATAAAGTCAGCCGACGCGACCTGGCGTATATTTTAGCCAGTGGTAAAACTGGCGCGACCACAGTTGCGGCGACTATGATAGCCGCCGCGCTGGCGCATATTTCCGTGTTCGTGACCGGTGGTATCGGTGGCGTGCATCGTGGTGCTGAAACCAGTTTTGATATTTCCGCTGACTTGCAAGAACTGGCGCAAACGTCGGTGGCGGTGGTTTGCGCTGGCGCTAAATCCATACTCGATTTGGGCTTGACTTTGGAATACCTGGAAACCCATGGCGTACCAGTAGTGAGTGTCGGTCAAGCCGAATTCCCAGCCTTCTTCACACGCAATAGCGGTTATAAAGCCGACTTCCAGATCGACAGCCCGGCTGAGCTGGCTGACTTCATCTTAACCAAGTGGGAACTCGGTTTGCAAGGTGGGGTGTTAGTCACCAACCCGGTGCCCGCTGAAGACGCCATGCCGGAAGCAGAAATTGAAGCTTATATTCAGCAAGCTCTGCAAGAAGCCGCGGCGCAAGGCATTAGCGGCAAAGCGATCACACCGTTTATGCTGGACAAGATCACACGTTTAAGCGCAGGTCGCAGTCTGGCAACGAATATCGCACTGGTGAAAAACAATGCCCGTCTGGGCGCGCAACTGGCGCTGGCCTTGCATCACAAACACGAACACAGTCTGGCGAAAACGGCCAATTAATTAATCCATCATGCTTGCTGCCGCCCCAATTAATAGGGCGGCAGCAGCTCTGGCTTGCTTTGCTGCGAGATAGTTTGCACCCAGCCGTTGCATCACATAGCAGCCGCCCCCTACCGTTTGCAAAATTCCCCAATCAGCATTACCCTCGCATTCCTGCATTATTAATTAACCAATTCTTTGCTGGCAAAGCACTCGCGCCAAATTGAATGCACGCCTGATGCTGCGATAATTTTGAGGAGATTTGCATGGCTGATACTGCCCTACTGATACTCGATGTCCAACAAGCTCTTTTCGATGTCGCACCGCGACCGTTTGAAGCTGATCTGGTGGTTCAACGCATCAATCAACTTAGCGAAGCCGCGCGTGCTGCGGGTTTTCCAGTGATCTATATGCAAACCGAAGTGCCGGGCTGGTTACTGCCAGATAGCCCAGGTTGGCAATTACAAGCGGGATTACAGAGCCAGGCTGGCGACTATTTTTTACGTAAGTCTAAGGCCAACGCTTTTCTCGACAGCGCTTTAGACAAGTTGCTACAGGACTTAACTATCAAGCAACTCATCATTTGTGGTTACGCCAGTGAATTTTGCATCGATAGCACAGTGCGCCATGCCAGCACTCTGGGTTACACGATTATTTTGCCGGCCGACGCCCACACTACGCATGATAAAGAGCACTTAAGCGCTGAACAAATTCGTCAGCACCATAGCCTGACCTTATCGCGCAGCCCGGTAGTCAAGGCGCCCACAACGGCCGAATTACTGCAGCAACTGGCGAGCTAAAGTAAGCTGACTTACTAGTCAGGACAGCGGCGTTTGACAAACCATCTCGATATTATGGCCGTCGGGATCGAGTACAAACGCCGCGTAGTAATTGGCGTTGTAATGAGTGCGTAATCCCGGTGCGCCATTGTCTTTGGCACCCGCAGCGAGTGCAGCCTGATAAAACGCATCGACCTGGGCACGCTTACTGGCAATAAAAGCCAGGTGCAAGTGGGCTGGTTTTTCCTCAGTTTGAAACAGACATAGGGAAGCGATGCCATCAGGCTGGCCCAGCTCGACGCCATAGCTGGGTTCGCCCTCGCCCAGTAGTTCGACACCTATCGGTGCTAAAACTTGTAAATAAAAATTTTTACTGCGTTGAAAATCGCTGACGCCAATTTTTACATGATCAAACATCGCTCTTGCTCCTGACGCGTTTCAAATTAATTTCTACTCAGCTTATTTTTAGCTTATCAAACAGCGTTAAACCTGGATCTTTCCTCGTCGCTTAGTAAATCATGACTTTTTAAAGTCGCGCGATACGCCTGATTTTGCGCCGTGTCCAAAAAATACCTGTCTATCATATCGTCTGGAATCTCAAAACTCAGTCGCAGATTGCCCCAGGCTGGCCAGACGTAGTTATAGCCGTTACTCAGGCAGGGTCCGAGCTGCGCAGCTATCGTGATTTTGCTGATACCAGGCAAGCGCTGAAAACGTATTTGCAAGCTCTGAAACGCTTGCTCACCGCTGCCACGATTTTTTCTAAAATAACCCGTCAACATCTCTAGTTTTCCTAGCCAAAGCGCTGACTGACTAGGGCCGGACGAGGGCAAACTTAATTGTGGCTGTCTGAAAATTTCCAGCCAATCCCAGTCCAAAAAATCTAATTCCAGATGCGGGCCATTTAAAAAAATACTGCGCGCTTGTAGTCGGTGATTGAGGCAATTCTCAAAACTCCAAACCCTACCGTCATAAATACGAAAATGCCAATCAACAGTCTGAATTTGTCCATCCAGACTAAGGTCGGCTACTAATACAGGGTCGTCACATATTCTCATCGTCTGACTAATTACAAATCAGGCCAGCCTATCTGGCTGGCCTGCGATTTTCTATTTAAATGAGCAACTGGCTTCAGTAATTACTCTTAGGACCGCTTAAATAAGTCGCCGCGCAATCGAGGCCAATACAATTCGTCAAGAGCATGCGTGCGATCACGGTGCCGCTATTATTCTTGACGCGGAAGTGGCCGACGCCATTACTGGTATCGCCACCACCGAGATTGTAAGGCATGCCATCGGCCCAATTCCAGTCAACTTGAGCGGCATTATTCCCCGCGCCCAGATTCAATTGCGCTTTGACATTAGCCGCGCTGGTAAATTTCGCGCCCTGATCACAAGTCGCAGTAAAACTGGTGGTGCTACACGCGACCTGATCTTTAAACCCTGCCGCCAGGGTATAAAACTGTACGCCGCTATGGCGCCCTGGCATTTCGCGCAAAGAGGCCGCGGTGCCAGCGCCTGTCCAGTTATTCGTGACCCAGGTAGCGTAATACCAACCTTCAGGAAAAAAGCCAAAAGTCGTGCTATCGAACAGGTTTTGCGAACCGCAAGTCGCCGCCAAAGCATTCGCATAACCCGTTTGGTAACAACTGGCTAAACCACGCAAACCGCCAGCCAGATTGATAAAACGCCGCACCGAAGCCCAGCTATTGTAATAATGCAGACTGGCCAGGGCCATGCTGACACCCATGGAATGCGCGACGATATCAACCTGGCTTTTACCGGTATAGGTTTTTACCCGGTCGATGAAAGTCTGCAAGATCGCGTACTTACTCGTGCTATGGTAATTGTTTTGCGGCGCGCTGCGCTCGGCTTCGCTCAGATAGGTGATGCCGAATAATTCGCAATCACGATAACCCTGGGCTTTTAATTCGGCATACACCGAATTAGCCGCTTGCGGATAGCCCGTCACCTTGGCGGGCGGCATGTCTAAGCTAAGCGCGCTATCACCATTACCGTGAATAAAAATCACCGGGGTTTTGCTAGCCGTGCAATCACCACCGCCAAAGCCACCATAGCCTGTCGCAGGGCTAAAGTTTGCAGAAAACTGCTGCGCGCTGCCCTGGCAAACAAACCCATTATTACTGCCGCAGCTTAAGGCATAAGCACTACCAGCGCTCGCGGCGCTTAGCAACAAAGCCAGCTGGCCCAAACGCTTCCCACCCTGCCCAGTCACTTGATTCTGCAATGCCTTAACTATCGTATTGAAACTTGCTCTCATCCTATCCTCCCCGGGTTAATCGTAACCTTGGCCACACTGCTTAGCCAGCGATTGTCAGCAGCACATACATAGTAATTGAGCCACTTACTAACACCACAAATTCCCAATAAAGATGGCGCAAGACGCAGTAAAAAACCAACGCTTGCCAGATTTTCATCTAGTTCTTTCGACCTAGTCGCGCTAATACCAATGCGTCTGTTCGCTGCCGCGCTGGTGAATAGGCAGCCCCAGGCTAAAGCCCTAAGCTAACACTATCGATTACTTTTGCGCGTGCTGGCTGCGCTAATGCTTGGAGAATCAGGATGAGTCACTTTCTGGATAGATTGAAATTCATGTCGCGGGTTAAGGCGACGTATGCGGATGGCCACGGCGCCGTGGTGAATGAAGACCGGCAGTGGGAAAACGCTTACCGCAGCCGCTGGCAACACGATAAAGTGGTGCGCTCCACCCATGGTGTGAATTGCACCGGTTCATGCTCGTGGAAAGTCTATGTAAAAAATGGCTTAATCACCTGGGAAACCCAGCAAACCGATTACCCGCGCACCCGCCCCGACTTGCCCAATCACGAACCACGCGGTTGCCCACGCGGTGCTTCGTACAGCTGGTATGTGTATTCAGCACAGCGCGTGAAATACCCGATGATACGGGGTCGCCTGATGGAAATGTGGCGCGAAGCGCGTAAAACTCTGGAGCCGATTGCGGCCTGGGAAAGCATTAGTCAAAATCCGGAAAAGGCCAGGCGCTATAAGTCAGTGCGTGGCCTGGGTGGCTTTGTGCGCGCCGATTGGGATACCGCACAAGAAATCATCGCCGCCGCGAATGCCTACACCATCAAAAAATTTGGTCCTGACCGCGTCATCGGTTTTTCACCGATACCCGCGATGTCTATGGTTTCGTATGCGGCTGGCGCACGTTACCTGAGCTTAATCGGTGGCGCTTGCGTATCTTTCTACGATTGGTATTGCGATTTACCGCCAGCTAGCCCACAAATCTGGGGCGAACAAACTGACGTCCCGGAATCGGCCGATTGGTATAACTCGACCTACTTAATGGTTTGGGGCTCCAACGTGCCACAAACCCGCACCCCGGACGCCCACTTCTACACCGAAGTACGCTACAAAGGCACCAAGACCGTGGCGGTATCCTCAGACTTTGGTGAAATGGTCAAATTTGGCGATATCTGGCTGGCACCAAAACAAGGTACTGACGCGGCCTTAGCCATGGCGATGGGACATGTGATTTTGAAAGAATTCCACCTGGGTGGCAAATCCGATTATTTCCGCAGCTATGTCAAACAATACACCGACATGCCGATGTTGGTGCGCTTAGTTGAACGCAATGGCCATCTCGTCCCGGATCACTTTTTGCGCGCCTCGCAATTGCCGGGCAATCTCGATGAAGCGAATAACCCCGATTGGAAAACCGTCGCGATTGATAGCTTAACGGGGGACCTGGTGGCACCGAATGGATCGATAGGTTTCCGCTGGGGTGAAAACAAAGTCAACGATGGGGAAAAAGTCGGACGCTGGAATCTGGAAAGCAAAGATGGTGGCAGTGGCCGCGAGATCGATCCTCAACTCAGCTTAGTCGAGTCCCACGATGAAGTCGCTGGTGTCAGCTTTAATTACTTTGGCGGCGCCGACGCCAACGATATGTTAGTGCGCAATGTGCCGGTCAAACGAGTGCAACTGGCCGATGGCAGCCGCGTGATGGTCGCCACCGTCTACGACCTCAGCATGGCCAATTATGGGGTTGATCAGGGCTTAGGTGGTGCGGTCGCGCACAGCTATGACGATGACATTCCGTATACCCCAGCCTGGCAAGAAAAACACACCAGCGTTAAGCGCGAACTGGTGATACAAGTCGCCCGTGAATTTGCCCAAAATGCCCACGACACCCACGGTAAGAGCATGGTCATCGTCGGTGCAGCGCTGAATCACTGGTACCACAACGACATGATATATCGCGGCATCATCAATATGCTGATGATGTGTGGCTGCGTTGGTCAATCGGGTGGCGGCTGGGCCCACTATGTCGGACAAGAAAAATTGCGGCCACAATTTGGCTGGGCACCGTTAGCGTTTGCGCTGGATTGGGTGCGTCCGCCACGGCAAATGAATGGCACCAGCTTTTTCTATGCCCACACTAGCCAATGGCGTCATGAAAAACTGCATATCGATGAAATTTTAGCGCCGGGGGCGGACAAGTCCAAACTCAGCCACATGAGTATGATCGATATGAATGCCAAGGCAGAACGCATGGGCTGGTTACCGTCGGCGCCGCAATTAGAAACCAATCCGCTCGATATTTGTGATGCAGCGGCTGCAGCGGGCATGGAACCGCAGGCTTATCTGACTCAGGGCTTGAAAAATGGCAGTCAGCACATGAGTTGCGATGACCCGGATAATCCTAAAAACTTCCCACGCAATATGTTTGTCTGGCGTTCGAATATTTTGGGTAGTTCAGGCAAAGGCCATGAATACTTCCTCAAGTATTTACTCGGCACGCAAAACGCCTTGTTTGATGATCCGGACGAAGCAGTCAAACCCAGCGAAGTCAAATACCGCGAACAAGCAGCCGAAGGCAAGCTCGATTTGCTGACGGTGCTGGATTTCCGCATGAGCACGACTTGTCTCTACGGCGACATCGTCTTACCAACTGCGACCTGGTATGAAAAAGATGATTTGAATACCTCGGACATGCACCCCTTCATCCATCCTTTGAGCGAAGCGGTGCAACCACTCTGGGAAAGTAAAACCGATTGGGAAATTTACAAAGGCATCGCCAAAAAATTCACTGAAATTGGCGGCGCTTATCTGGGCACGCGTAAAGACATCGTCTTGCAACCCCTGATGCACGATACCCCGGGCGAACTCGGTCAAGCGCTGGAACCTAAGGACTGGAAAAAAGGCGAGTGCGATTTAATCCCCGGCAAAACCGCGCCGAATATGATCGTCGTCGAACGCAATTACCAAGAGATTTACAAGAAATTCACTTCAGTCGGGCCGCTGCTGGACAAACTTGGCAATGGCGGTAAAGGCATCAACTGGAATACCGAACATGAAGTGCATGAACTCGCGGGTTTGACCAAAACGGTGACTGAAGAAGGGGTTAGCAAAGGTCGGCCACGTTTGGAAAGCGCGATCGATGCCGCTGAAATGATTTTGACCTTTGCGCCAGAAACCAATGGCCATGTCTCAGTCAAAGCCTGGGATGCTTTATCGAAAATCACGGGCCGCGATCACACCCACTTAGCGGTCGGCCGCGAGCACGACAAAATCCGCTTCCGCGATGTGCAAGCGCAACCACGCAAGATTATTTCGGCACCGACCTGGTCGGGTCTGGAATCGGAAGAAGTCAGCTACAACGCCGGTTATACCAATGTCCATGAATTAATCCCATGGCGCACTCTGACGGGACGCCAGCAGTTCTACCAGGACCACCGCTGGATGCTGGATTTCGGTGAAGGCTTCTGCATTTACAAACCGGCCATCGATACCAAAACCGTTGCGCCTATGCTGGGCAAAATGCCAAATGGCGAGCATGAGCTGGTGTTGAACTGGATTACGCCTCATCAGAAATGGGGCATACACTCGACTTACTCGGATAACTTGCGCATGCTGACTTTATCGCGTGGCGGCCCGCATGTCTGGATTTCGGAAGCCGAAGCCAAGCAAGCTGGCATCGTCGATAACGATTGGGTCGAAGTGTTTAACAGCAATGGCACGCTGACCGCGCGGGTGGTTGTCAGTCAGCGCGTCCCTAAGGGCATGTGTCTGATGTATCACGCCCAGGAAAAAATTATCAATGTGCCGGGTGCAGAAACCAGTGGTAAGCGCGGCGGCATCCATAACTCGGTAACCCGCGCAGTACTGAAACCCACCCACATGATAGGTGGCTATGCCCAGCTCGCGTATGGCTTTAACTACTATGGCACGGTCGGCAGTAATCGCGACGAATTTGTGGTCTTGCGTAAGATGAAGAAAGTCGATTGGCTGGAAGGTAAATTGGAAGGAGCAGAAGCATGAAAATCCGCGCACAAGTCGGCATGGTGTTGAATCTCGATAAATGTATCGGCTGCCATACCTGCTCAGTTACCTGTAAAAATGTCTGGACCAGTCGTGATGGCGTTGAATATGCCTGGTTTAATAATGTCGAAACCAAGCCCGGCATCGGTTATCCCAAAGAGTGGGAAAATCAAAAGAAATGGCAAGGTGGTTGGGTCAGAAACGCGAATGGCAAAATCGAACCACGTCAGGGTGGTAAGTTAAAGATTTTAGCGAATATTTTTGCTAACCCTAACTTACCCGCGATCGACGATTACTACGAACCCTTTACCTTTGATTACGAGCGCTTGCAAAATGCGCCCTTGTCGGAAACGCCGCCGACGGCGCGCCCGGTCTCGGTGATCACCGGTAAGAAGATGGATAAAATCGAATGGGGCCCGAACTGGGAAGATGACCTCGGTGGTGAATTTGCTTCACGCAGTCGCGATGCCTTGTTTGAAGGCGTGCAAAAAGAAATGTATTCGACTTTCGAGAATACCTTCATGATGTATTTGCCACGCCTGTGCGAGCATTGCCTTAACCCGGCTTGCGTTGCCTCTTGCCCTTCTGGTTCGATTTACAAACGCGAAGATGATGGCATCGTGCTGGTGGATCAGGATAAATGTCGCGGCTGGCGCATGTGTATTTCTGGCTGTCCTTACAAAAAGATTTACTACAACTGGTCTTCAGGCAAAGCAGAAAAATGCACCTTCTGTTTCCCGCGCATAGAAGCCGGGCAACCAACCGTGTGTTCTGAAACTTGCGTTGGTCGCATTCGTTATTTAGGGGTGTTATTGTATGACGCCGATAAAATCGAAAGCGCCGCCTCGGTCGCGAATGAACAAGACTTATACCAGGCACAGCTTGATTGTTTCCTGAATCCGCATGATCCGGCGGTGATTGCCGAAGCGCGGCGCCAGGGCATACCAGAAAGCTGGTTGGAATCAGCGCGGCTATCGCCAGTCTACAAAATGGCAATGGAATGGAAAGTCGCATTCCCGCTGCATCCGGAATACCGCACCTTACCTATGGTTTGGTATATCCCGCCACTCTCGCCGATACAAAAAGCCGCTGAAGCTGGTCACATGGGCATGAATGGGATAATCCCCGATGTCAAATCGCTGCGCATACCGGTGCGTTATCTGGCTAATTTACTGACTGCGGGTAAAGAAGAACCGGTCTTACTGGCACTCGAACGCATGCTGGCGATGCGCGCCTATAAGCGTGCCGAAGTGGTCCATGGTCAGCACGATCAGGCGCTGTTAAAGCAAGTGGGTTTGACGGCGGAAATGGTGGAAGACATGTATCAGATCATGGCGATTGCGAATTATGAAGATCGCTTTGTGATTCCTTCTTCGCACAAAGAAATGGTGGAAGACAGCTTTAATGAAAAAGGCAGTTGTGGCTTCACCTTTGGCAATGGTTGTTCGGGTGGCACGTCAGACGGTTCGCTGTTTGGTAAAAAACCGCAAGGCAGCGTGATCTTTGTTGATATGCCTAAGTCACGCAAGAAATTATCAACCATGGATAACTAAACCACCCTCTGAAAACGCAAGCAGCATGCGGCTTTCCAGCCCATCTGCCGTGCAGACCAAGCAACACGGGCGTTTTCAGAGCATGCCAAAAATTTTTTAGGAATTTCGCGAAACGGTGCTGACCAGGCGCAACCAAAAATCAGCATCAGTTTTGCGTAAATCCTGTTTTAGAAAGTCATGCTATGTCTGTCTATCGTTTAAGTTCCGCCCTGCTCAGTTATCCCGAAGCGGAGTTACTCGCAGCCTTGCCGGAATTACTCAGCTTTGCTGAGCAAGCCGATTGTGGCGCTGAATTAGCGCCCTTATTTGACTACTTGCAAAGCCAGGATTTAATCGCGCTGCAAGAGCACTATGTGGCAACGTTTGATCGCACCCCCTCTTTGTCTTTGCACTTGTTTGAGCATGTGCACGGCGAAAGCCGTGATCGTGGTCAAGCGATGGTCGATTTACTGGCTGAATACCAAGCACTGGGCTATGAACCCGAGGGCTATGAATTACCCGATTTCATCCCCTTGTTTTTGGAATTTTTAAGTGTTCACGACGAGTTGAAAAGTCAGGCTCTGCTGGATGATGCGATCCATGTCATGGCTGCGATTGGTCAGCGTTTGGCACAAAAAGAAAATCCCTATGCCTGCGTCTTATTGAATTTGACGCGCTATACCGAGGTTGTGCCACGACAAATGCATGAACCACCAGTGCGCGACATGGATGACGCTTTAGAAACCTTTGGCCCTGGCGCAGATGGCGTCGAACCCTTGTTGAAACCCCAGGCAGGTCAGGACGTGATCCGTTTTTATCGTCGCGGCGAAACTTCAGCCGCACCACTGCGCTAAGCTGCGAGAAAGTGAGATTGAGATGAACTACTTACATCAGTTTTTATACGGGATTTATCCCTACATCGCCTTAGCGATATTCTTGCTGGGTAGTCTGGCGCGTTTTGAACGCGAACAATACACCTGGAAAAGCGATTCTTCACAAATGCTGCATACGGGTAATCTGCGCTTGGGGAATATCTTATTCCACCTCGGCATACTTGGTTTGTTTTTTGGTCACTTAGTCGGCTTGCTGACGCCCGTCGCAGTCTGGGATGCACTCGGCATCAGTCACAGCTTCAAGCAAATGATCGCGATGGTGGCCGGTGGCGTGTTTGGCAGTATTTGTTTGGCTGGCTTATTGATATTGATACACCGTCGTTTCAGCGATGCGCGGATTTCTGCCGTCACTAAAACCGGCGATAAAGTTTTATTGCTGTGGATCTTAGTCACACTGACGCTGGGCTTATCGACCATCTTTGAATCAGCCAGCCATAGCGATGGCCACATGATGGTGTTATTGATGACATGGGCGCAGCACATCATCACATTCCGCGGCGATGCCGCTGACTTTATCGTTGCTGCACCGTGGTTATTCAAGGCGCACTTATTTATGGGTTTAAGCTTGTTTGTGATTTTCCCTTTCACACGTTTGGTTCATGTCTGGAGTGGCTTTGCTTCAGTCACCTATCTGAGCCGCGCCTGGCAATTAGTTCGCCCACGTTAAGCTTGTTTTCGCGGCTGGTTAGCGCTGTTGGGCGAAGCCAGCCTCACTTTAGCAGGAGATTTCTATGCCCATCATCGTCAACGGCCATGAATTTAGCGATGCCGAGATCGCGGCCGCTTTGCCCGAGTTTCAGGATAGCGATAATCCACAACGGCAAGCCACCACCAGTCTGATCATACGCCGGGTCTTACTCGATGAAGCACGCAGCCTGGGCTTGCATGCTGACGACGAGCAGAGTTTGCTCGATTTACTGTTGGAGCAAGAGGTCGCTTACCCCCAAGCCAGTGCCGAAGAATGCCAGCGCTATTACCAAAACCACCCGGATAAATTCCGTGTCGGTGATTTAGTCGAAGCCAGTCATATCTTATTTCAAGTTACCGACAAGGTCGATTTGCCCGCCTTACGCGCCCACGCCAACACGATCTTGCAACAAGTGTTAGCGCAACCTGAGCGCTTTGCCGAACTGGCGCAAGCCAATTCAAATTGCCCCTCGGCGCAAGTCGGCGGCAACCTGGGTCAACTCAGCCGTGGCGATTGTGTGCCGGAATTTGATCGCGCTATTTTTAATGCCGAGGCCCATAGCACCATAGCGCAGCTAGTCGAAAGCCGCTTTGGTTTGCACATCATACAACTGGGTCGCAAGCAAGCCGGTACTTTGCTACCACTGGCCCAGGTTCAGTCACAGATCGCCAACGCGCTTGAGCAAGCCAGTTATAACCGCGCGCTGCAACAGTATCTGAAGCTGGCCTTAGGGCGCGCACAAATCAGCGGCATCGAGCTGGATGTCGCTGATAGCCCCTTGCTGCAGTAAACCACGATATTCTTTTTCATACTGGATTCACTATGTCTGATGCCATACACATGCTGGTCAAGCAACATCTGGAATGTGACGATCAATTAAACCGCAGTGTCGCTGCCTTGCAAAAAGCCGATCTGGCATCGGCAGGCCGGAACTTCCGCTTGTTTCTGGAATTTTTAGAGAGCCATCTGACGCTGGAAGAACAGCGCTTATTTCCCGCCTTCGAGCAAGCCACAGGCATCACACAAGGTCCGACGGTGGTGATGCGCGATGAGCATCAGCAAATGCGGCAACTTAGTCAACAAGCGTATCAGGCGATAGAAAGCGGCGATGCCGAAACCGCCTTAGCCATACTCGACACCCTCAATATCTTAATTCAGCAGCATAATGTGAAAGAAGAAAATATCCTCTACCCCATGTGTGGCAACAGCGTGCAGCATTTAAAACAGGTCCTGGGGATGGCGGGCGGTGGTTGCGGTGGCGGTGGCGGTGGCGGTGGTGTTTGTTCGTGTTCGGGCCAGAATGCGGCGTGAACTAAGCGCATAAAAACTTCTGCATAACTTCAAACTTTAATTTTTCCGAGTATCATTTCTGCGCAAGCAAAAATATTTTCAGAGTCAAATCAGAAGATTAGGAATATGCACTGGATTCCCGCCTGCGCGGGAATGACGAATATTTGGGATTGTGCAGTGGTCACGTATAGTAATTTAAGATGAGGTCAGCTTGGTGCAGGCAAAATTTTTAAACTATGATCTGGCACCCAAGCCAGTGATCGTGTTTTCTTGCTTATTGCCAGCCCCTTTTTTATCGGCCTTGGTCGGCTACTTATTTATGCTGGCCGATCACAGCGCCCTGCCTGCGCGTTTTGCACCGCTGAGTTTAAGTGTGACGCATGGCTTAGTCTTAGCGGGCTTAATGCCGATTATGCTGGGCGCGCTATTCCAGTTATTTGCTGTGGTCGGTGGTCAAAACCTGACAGGTGCGCGCTATCTTAGCCCTTTCATCGCACCCGGCTGCGCCGCTCTGGCGAGCTTACTGAGCCTGGGATTTTATGGTCAGACTCAGGTTTTTACCTATGCCTTGATATTAGCTGTCAGCTTATTTAGCCCTATCCTGATCGCCTTGCTTGTAACAGGCTGGCGCATCGCCATCGTCGATGCCAGCACGCGCATGCTGGCTTATTCAGGCTGGGCTTTAGCGAGTGTGCTAGTCAGTGCGCTAGTCTTACTCGACATACTGCAAGCTAAGTTGTCATTGGACTTGGTTTACTGGTTAAGACTACACCAAAGCGCAGGCTTACTGGCCTGGTTACTGGCCTTGATACTCGCCATTGCCAGCACGGTGTTTCCTATGTTTTGGCAAAGTCCACGGCCCTCAGCGCGTTGGCAAGCCAGCATGCCACAAGCGCTCTGGCTAGTGCTATTGCTGCTACTGATACCTGGCGAGGGTGTCAGCTATTTGCTGGCGCTGGTGACAGGCACACTGGCACTACTCTGCCTTAACTACGTCTGGCGAGCCAAACGTCGTTTCGACCCAGCCTGGCCACTCTGGTTGTGCGCTGCGCTGAGTGTCTTGACGGGCAGCTTACTGCTGCTACTCGAATTGCCGCTACAGCGCTATGCGGCGAATTATTGGCCCGCCTATCAGCAAGCTTTACCCTGGTGGCTAGGCGTGCTGGCATTACCCGGCCTGGCCTATGCTTGCGTGATCGCGATGCTGGGCAAAATCATTCCGTTTTTAGTATTTCTGCATTTGCGCAAGCAAATCGCACCACCACAAGCCGTACCCGTGATGCAGCAAATCCTGCGTCCGCGTTATTTGAAATGGCTAAGCTATAGCCATATCAGCAGTGTATTAATCTTACTCGCCGTACCGTTCGCGCCCGATTACGCGGCCAGCCTGGGCGCAGCAATCTTCAGCGCCAGCCAATTCATCCTCGGCTTGTTATTGATGAACTGCCTCTGGTGTTACCGGCAAGTGCTGCGTGCCAGTCTGCTAAGCTAGTGAAACTGTGCTACCTTGCTTAGCCTGCTTCTGGATACATTGGGCAGGCCTGCAATTGCCTTCATCAGTTCATCGTTGCCAAAGATAAATTGTTGACACTGTCAGGGAGTCGATCCGATCAGGCCTTGGAAAGTGCTCGTGGAGTTCAGATTGCCAGCAAAGTTTACGATAATAACGTCGAGTTAATCGATGTCACCGGCGAGGACTTTGAAGGTTTGCTCACTGCTCGCTCCATGTTTTATAAAGGCGTTTTATTTTGTGTACAAAGTCGCCTGAAGACACCGTATAAAGTAAAGAAAGACCAGGTTTTAAATTTGTTGGTGATACTAAAAGTGAGCCCAGGCTGGCTCACTTTTCACTTGCTTGTTAAGGTCTCAGTTTTTCCAGGCAGTTGCTTGCTTTTCCTTGAGCAGGTATTCATTGCTAACCGCTTTGAAACTGAAGCGCTGATCAGGTCGATTGCTTTTCAAGACTATGCCTTCCGCCACCACTTTATTCAGCGCAGAGCAACGATGCGCCAGTTCCAGAGTCAGCAATGGATGTTCCAGATCTGCCAGTACAAAATTCTCGTGCAGCACTGGTACATATTCCAAACCTAAGTCAGCAACCACCTGACGAGCTTGCGCTGGACTCAGGTAAGTCTGAGACTCGATATCGAAGACATCAAACAAATACAGTTTTACCGAGAGTAAACCGTAGATATTGCCTTCTATACCGGGGCCGACTTGCTCGCCTTGCAGTGCCAGGCTGCAGCCATGTTGCTGACAGTAGTCACGCAGTTTTTGCTCTAGCTGGTAAAACTCTGCTGTGTATTTCCAGGTCGATTCTTGTTCCAGTTGTACTTCAAGATTACGACTACAAACACCGAACACGCCTTCATGCCAGTAAGCGGTGAAGGACTGCCCTTCCAATTTTTCAGTCAGCTCATAGCTTTCGGCAGGATCGCGCTTGGCCAGTAACTTGGCCATGTTTTGCACCCTTTCCTGATCTGTCTTAGGAATGAAGCCAGGGAAGTTGCCTTTCGCATTAGTATGCACGGGTGGCGGTGGCTCCCATTTGACTATGCCTAGCAATTCACTTAAGTCATCGCCCTCATTGACCGGAGTAGCTTGTTCAGTCACGCCTGGAATTACTGGCAAACTGATTTGCTCTTGCACATCAAGCTGCAAAGGGAATAGCAAACCCTGACTGATCGCACCACCCAGGCGTATAGTTTTGAGTTTCTCACCTTTGATGCCTTGAAATTCGCGCGGTTCTTTACCCTTACTCAAAAACGGCGCAAGCGTTGTCGGCACCCAGCTATCCGGCTCGATATACACCACCAGATCACCAATCTGGTAGCGATCTTTTTGATCTATCACCATCCAGCCATCAAGCAGATACTGGACGATTCTATCCTTGTCAGGAATCGTATGGATGTCAGTTATTTTTCTGACGTTGGCTAATTTACGCATAATGCACTCACTTTAGTATAGTCAGTAGATGCGTAGCTGTAACAGTGCAAAATCATGCCACTGTCAGTGAGCGACGGCTACTGAGCACTTTGATGAAAATCCGTCTTTGTATAACAAGGCAGATTGTTTTATTCACACCGTAAAGTGTAAAAAAGTAAGGAGTTTCTAAGGCCTGGCAGCAAGTCAGGAAAACCTGATGTTGCCAGCATCGATAAAAATTCCGGTTTAGGTAAATCTGGTTAGCACCAGTTGTTAATCGTAGCGAAATCTGCAAGCGATATCTGGCTCGTGATTTGCGAAAATGGTTTAAGCGCAAAAGCGAAAACCTGGGGCGAAGTCTGGCGTTGCATGCACCAACAAGACATCGCGAGGACGGGTTTTATAGACTATCAAATACTTATTTTTACGTCAAGCTACCGATTAACTATTTTTTTAATTTCTGAGGTAGGGAAAATGGTGGTGACGAGGCGTGAAGCTGTGAACCATACTGGAGTATGGAAAAGTGAGACAGCACGGTGGGACCCGTGCTGTTTTTTTGACGACTTGTGCATCAACATTAGCAAGGCATTTCTGCACCTTTGCGTGAGTAATACCACCAGGTGATAACTAAGCAACTGATATAAAACGCGATAAAGGTATATAAGGCCATATCGGGAGCGCCGCTCATTTTGATCGAGATACCAAAACTTTGTGGAATGAAGAAACCACCATAAGCACCTATCGCACCAGAAAACCCCAGCACGGCGGCTGACTCTTTCGCCGCATTTTGCTGCGCCTGATTCAGGATGGCCTGGGCTTTCCCCTTAGACCAACGCTCATGCTGGGTCATGAAAATAATGGGGATCATGCAAAATGTAGAACCATTGCCAAACCCGGTTAATATAAACAAGGTGATGAAGGACGCCAGAAACAACATAAATTGATGATCATGCAGAGCGGGTAACACACCTGCGATAATCACCGCAATCATCGCCGCAAAAACCCAGAAGGTAATCCGTGCGCCGCCAAACTTATCGGCCAGCACTCCGCCTATAGGTCTGGCGAGCGCACCCGCTAACGGCCCCAGGAAAGCAAATTTAGCTACCTCGATTTCTGGGAACTGCGCTTTAATCAACATTGCGAAACCGGCAGAGAACCCAATAAACGAGCCAAACGTGCCTACGTATAACCAGCACATTAACCAATTGTGCTTGCGTTTAAAAATGATCGCTTGTTCAGCAAAAGAAGCCTTGGCTGAAGCAATGTCGTTCATACCGAACCAGGCCGCCAAAGTCGCGACGAGAATGAATGGCACCCAGATGAAACCTGCATTGGATAACCAAAACAGTTTGTCGCTATTGGTTTTAAGGTTGTGAAATAAAAAGCCATCACCTGAAATTGCCGCCCCAAACATGGCACTGGAAATCACTAAAGGCGTGACAAACTGCACTACCGAGACGCCCAGGTTACCTATTCCCGCATTCATTCCCGTGGCGTAACCCTTACGCGACTTGGGATAGAAAAAGCTGATGTTGGCCATACTTGAACTGAAGTTGCCGCCGCCCAAACCGCACAGCAAGGCCAGCATCAATAAAGTGGAATACGAGGTTGTCGGGTCTTTTAAGGCAAACCCCATACCAATGGCAGGAATCAACAAACTTGCCGTAGAGATGGCTGTCCATTTACGGCCACCAAAGATAGGGACCAGAAACGAGTAAAATATTCGTAAGGTGGCGCCAGATAAAGCCGGCAAAGCCGTCAGAAAAAATAATTGATCTTTACTGAAGTTAAACCCTGCTTTATCCAGATTGGCAGCCACCACACTCCAGAGCATCCACACCACAAACGCCAGCATCAGGCAAGGTATCGATATCCACAAATTTCGACTAGCGATACTGCCGCCTTCTTTTTGCCAGAATTCGGCATTCTCTGGCTCCCAACGACTTAATACGTGACTCATTTTATTCTCCCAGTATGTTTATGCAGGTTTAGCAGCCAGTGCACGTTGTGCGCTTAACATCGCTTCGCGACGGAATTGGAAGTGCATCCAGACCAGTGAGACGCATACCGTGCCATACAGAAGCATGAAGCATGAGCTACGAACACCAGTTAAATCGACCAGCGCGCCAAACATAATCGGCAAGATAAAGCCCCCCAGACCACCGGCCAGTCCGACTATGCCGCTAACTGCGCCGATGTTATGGTTGTATTCATCCGAAATAAATTTGAAAACTGAGGCTTTGCCAACGGCTGTCGCAATCCCAACCAGAAATAACAAGCCAGTAAAAATCAGCGGCGATAAGCCGATATGAAAGCTTTGCAAGCCTTTAACGGTTTTAATCGTGAATTCAGTTTGTGGGTAAGACAAAATGAAGAACGCGACCCAGCATAACCACATCACCCACCAGGTGACCTTATAGGCGCCATATTTGTCCGACAACCAGCCGCCAAAGGCGCGTAAGACCCCACCTGGCAGTGAAAAGCAAGCGGCCAGTAAAGCGGCTTGTTTCATATCGAAGCCGTACTCGGTGACATAGTATTTGGTCATCCATAAACTCAAACCGACATAACCACCAAACACCACCGAGTAATACTGGCAATAACGCCAGACTTTGGGATCGCGCAACATCTTGAGTTGCTCAACAAAGCTGACACTGGAACTGACTTGATGGGCTGGGTTGGTAGCAGAAAATATCCAGAAAATTATCGCGGCGACCAGCATCATGGCGGCATAGACTTTAGGCACTAACATCCATCCGGCACTGGCAATCAGCACTGGCGCAATAAACTTATTCACTGCCGCGCCTGAATTACCAGCACCAAAAATACCCATTGCCAAGCCTTGTCGCTCTTTTTTAAACCAACGCGCGACATACGGTGTACCGACTGAAAACGAACCGCCCGCTAAACCGACAAATAAGCCCAGCGCTAAAAAATGCCAGTATTCTGTGGCGTAAGAAATCAGATAAATCGGGATCACCGTCGCCAGCATTAAGCCAAACAAAACGACACGACCACCATAACGATCTGTCCAGATACCCAAAGGGACACGGACCAGTGCGCCAGTCAAAACCGGCATTGCCGTCAGTAAGCCAAACTGGGTTTCATTTAATTGCAAAGCGGTTTTGATAGATATCCCGATTACCCCAAACATCATCCAGATTGTGAAGCAAATAGTAAAAGCCAGCGTACTGGCTCCCAGCACCCGATTTGCCTTTGCATGTTCACTCATTTTTCTACTCCTTGAAGTCCTGCCCCAAGCATAGTGCTGGCTGAAGCCGCCGCCCATACACTAAAAGTAGATTAACCGATCAGCAGATGGCCAGTGCACTAGAGCAAAAGAACTAGGCCGGGGTTGCCAATCGTCGGACTTAGCAGCAGTCAGCGTAACAAAATGATATCGCGCACAATTTGCTGAAGTTCGATACTCTGTGTTACATTCCTGCCTTCTTAGTACTATTGCAGGACTTACACCAAACCAACACTGGCCTTGCAGGGTTCGTCTCGCCGTATAGCTATATGGACGCAGGCTGCATACCTGGTCAGCGCAATTTTGCGTAAATCCTTTATTTTTCAGGCATGACATTTTTAGCTTTGCGCATGCAGACCAGTTGTCCATTACAACCCCAATTGGAACGACGCTTTTTCACCTCGCTGGCCGATTTTTCTAAACTGGCGGATGAGTGGCGCGCGCTTGAAAAACGGGTACCCGACTTACTCCCCTTTCAGTGCTATGACTGGAATTATTGTTGGTGGCAAAACTTTGCCGACCACTCGCTATTACATCGAGATCATCTGAGCCTGTCGTGTTTGTATCAGCATGGTCAATTGGTGGCGGTTATGCCGCTCACACATCGCTACGTCGGCTATAACTCGCATTATTTATTCCGCTATGTCAGGCCCTTCGGTGCCGATCCGAATCTGACCGAACTACGATTGCCTTTAGCGCTGCCAGAACTTCAAAAAAATATGCTGCAATGCTGGTCTGAACTGGCGCACAATGAAATGCTGGGTATCAGCGAATTTTTGGTGATACAGCAACGCGAGTTAGCGGAGTCGTTTTTCGCAGATCAAAACCAATTACATCTGCTCGAACAACGTGTCATACCGAATTTCATTTTGCCGCTAGCGGCCGACTGGGAAACCCTGCGCAGCGGCTTAAAGCGCAATATCAAGGAATCCTTGCGGCATTGCTATAACTCCTTAAAACGAGATGGTTTAAGCGCGCGCTTGCGTGTTACACAAGGTCAGGACATATCAGCAGAGCTCGAACAATTTTACGCCTTGCACCGTGCCAGAGCGAATGCCAAAGATACGGTTGCACATCCGGATTATTTTTCAGCGACGCAGCATCAGAATTTTCTGCAAAGCTTACTCGCCAGCCCCTTTGCCCAGCGTATGCACTTGTTCAGCCTTGAGGTGGATAATAAAGTGGTGGCGATGCGCTTAGGTTTTCGCATGAATGATCAACTCTACTTGTATTATTCTGGCTACGATCAGGATTACAAAAAATACAGTGTCATGACGACCTTGCTGGCTGAAGTCATACAATGGGCGATACAAGAACAACTGCCTGCGATCAATCTCTCGGTTGGGGAAGATGTATCGAAAACCCGCTGGCAACCACTACGCCGTGACTACGTTGAATATCGTTGTTGTAAAAATCAAGCCTGGCGTATCACCACTGCAAATTTAATTGCGCGCCTCAGAAAAATTCATAAAAAGCCGATCTGATACTGGCCATAGGCGTTGAATCCATAGTCAAGAGCGTGGGTCAGGTGCGGCCCGACTCAGCACAAGGTATGCACAATGCACAGCGATAGTCGGGCTAGCACGGGCATTTACAAGGCAGTCAGATAATCCGCGCAGGTGACACACAGGCTGATACGAACCGTTACCGTCCTTTCGTGACCCCATACCTAAGTAGGGGGAAGCGTAGTGGGAACTTGTGGGAGTGAGCTTAATCTAAGTCGCTTCTGCCAGACCAAAACGCGATGTGCCACATATGCAGAAGAAAGCATACTGCTACTGCGTCAGGTTTGGCGTCCATCCCTTCCCGCATAGCCATGAATGGAGTAAAGATGCGTCTTCGTTATAGCAAACTCTCACGCCTGCTTGTCCTGCCCTTCGGTATTTTTCTACTCAGTGCACAGGCTGCGAAGGCCGGGGTCTGGGAATTGCAATTGCAAGGAAAACGCCTGGTCGCCAACCAGGCCAGCAAAGCAACCCAGCTCATACAGGAAGTTCGCGCACTTGAAACCCTGGATTACGACAGCGCCGGTTCGTTCATCTGGACCACTCAAAGCCATTGGCCAGGCGGTATAGAATTCCGCTACCGGCAAACCGCTAAGCCGGATGGCAGCGATACCATAGACTTATTAAAGTGGCGCAATGGTGTCGATATTACGCATAAAGATGCCGAAGCAACCCGACGTGATTTCGCTGATCTGGCGTTTTATCACCCGCAACTCTTGTTGGCAACGCTGAGTAATTTACACGAAATCCCGACCACCTCTCAGCACGGTGAGCGTGAATGGCAATTCAAGGATGCCGCTGGTCGTCCTGCCAGTTATCGCAGCAGTGCCGATGGCAAACGCATCATCTCAGCCCAAAACAGTAATTTCAGTTATTCCTACCTCGATTACCGCAACGATACGACAGATCCAGTACCACAAACTCTGCAAATTAAACGTGCCGATCAAGTGCTGAGTGAATGGACTTTGCGATTACAAGCTCGTGCCAGCTTCAGCGACGATGAATTTAAACTGGATGCTGCGTATCAAAGCAAGCCTGAACGTGGCCCTTTGCGGGCGAGTAAATTAGCCGATGGGGTATATCGTATCGATGGCAGCGCCAGTGATTACCATACAGGTTTCGTTGTTGGTTCAGACAGCATTGCTGTTTTCGATGCCCCGATCAATCCTGAACAAGCCAAATTAGCCAAGGCCATCATCGAGGCGCAGGCACCTGGCTTACCGATACGACACCTGGTATTTTCACATGCTCATCGCGACCACATCAGCGGAGCGCCAGCGTATTGGTCTGATGCTTTAAAAATCTACACCGGAGCTCAGGGTGTCGCCGCGATTGAACGACAATTAGGCAAAGCGTTTGCTACTCAGGTTAGTGAAATCACCGTGGACAGCGAGATTGATCTGGGAAATCGTAAAATACAACTTTTTGCCATCCCCAGCGCGCATGCTGAAGAAATGCTGGTCGCTTACGATGCCGCAAGCCAGACTATTTTCCAGGGGGATTTATTTTACTTACCGGAAGCGGGCCCGGTGCCACCCGCTTTTGCAGTGGGTTTTGAATTGCAACAACTCTTGCATGCAAAAAAACTCAAGGTTAAACATCTGCTTGGAGTGCATGGGCGCAGCGCAGATTATGCTGAATTCCTGCAAGCTTTGCGCTTAGCTAAACCTTGATCATCGCCCCGCTTCCATGCAAGATATGCGCTGCCATCACTGGCGCTAACCAACCATCTAAGGATAGCTATGCGTTTGATTCCCATTTTTATTTTGTTACTCAGCGGCGTCGCTACCAAGCTGAGCTTCGCACACGACAATTGGCAAACCGTAGCCAGTCCGGTCGCCACAGAATTACGCGGTTTATCTGTGGTCAATCAAAAAATTGCCTGGGCCAGTGGCGCAAAAGGCACGGTACTACGCACCATCGATGGTAGCCACTGGCAACAAATCAAGGTGGATCATGCACAAGCGCAGGAATTGGATTTTCGGGCGATTCATGCGTTTGACGAGAAACGTGCTTACCTGATGAGTGCCGGACCCGGTGCTGCTTCAAAATTATTTGTGACCGAAGATGGCGGCCAGCATTGGCAACTCCTGGCCGAACAACAGCAGGTCAAGGGTTTTTGGAATGCGTTTAACTGGCGCGACCCACAACATGGTGTGATATTTGGTGACCCGCTTGACGGTCAGTTCGAATTGCGCATAACAGAAGATGGTGGCAAAACCTGGCGTTTGCTCCGGGATAGCGCCTTCAGCGCCTTGCCTGGTGAAGGCGCGTTTGCGGCCAGTGGTACTTGCCTGCATGCAGCGGCTAATTTGCATTATTTTGTGAGTGGTGGTGCCAGCGAAAGCCGGGTTTTTATTGGTGACCTGAAGCGCGCCACATGGTTTAACTGTGGCTTACCTTTGCCAGCCGCGGCACCTAGTAAAGGTGCATTTTCTGTGCTGTTCTTAAATACGGATCAGGCCGTGGTAGTCGGTGGCGACTATCAACAAGCTAAACTACCTGGTGTAAATGCGGCTCGTAGCGACGATGGCGGTAAAAGCTGGCAAGCCCTGAACCTGCAACCAGCGGGCTTTTATTCTGTTGTTACCGCGGTTCCTGGCTCAGATAAGGTGGTGGTAGCGGGAGGTCTGGCTGGCATAAGCTGGAGTCAGGATGCCGGTAAAAACTGGCAGATGCTGAGTGAAACGGCAGTCAACACGATTGCCTTCAGCGACGCCCAACATGGCTGGGCTATAGGCCCCAAAGGCCTACTTTTAAAATACCAGGGTCAGCCATTGCGTTAAGACTGGCTCGTTTGCGCCAGTCTGACTGGCGTCCTAATTTTTCTGACTATGCGTAATTACTATCTCGACCTGTTGCGTGGTCTGGCAATTTTCCTGGTGATCGTACATCACCTTGCCTTGCCCTTTCGCTTACCATTAAATAACAGCTTATTACTCGATATTTTCCCTAAACGTTTTTTAAATGGCCTGAGCTACAATGGCTATGAAGCCGTGTTTGTATTCTTTGTCATTTCCGGGTATTTAATCAGTGCTCGCATCATGCAGCAATATGGCAGCTTGCAAGCGGTGCAGCTGCGCCAATTTTATCTGCAACGCTTTAGCCGTATCTTTCCTTTACTGGCAGGCTTACTCATCGTACTTTCAACTTTGCACTTCACAGGCTGGAGTGATTACCGTGTTGCAGAACACGGGCAGACCTTAACACGAGCGCTATTTTCCGCGCTGGGTTTACATTTGAACTGGTATGAAGGACAAACCAGTTGGTTGCCGCCCGCCTGGGATGTGCTTTGGTCACTCTCCATCGAAGAATGTTTTTATCTGGCTTTCCCTTTGTTATGCCTGTACTTGCCACGTCATTTTTTGATGCTGGTTTTGCTAGGCCTGGCCTTGTCGCTGCCGTACACCCGTGCCGCGCTGACGGGCAATGAAATCTGGCAAGAAAAAGCTTACTTACCCGGCTTTTCAGCGATTGCCTTTGGTGTTTTGTGCGCGATGCTGATGCAAGGCCGGCGCTTGCCCGCACGCGCTGTTCAACTTGCGGCATTGCTGGGCGGCGCGGGTTTGCTGGCGGTATTTTTCTGGGGTTCAGTTTTATGGAAAATCATGCACGATCACATGATGCTGGTGTTATGCCTGAGTGCCGTGTTATTGATTATGGCGGCGGTTTCGGCACAAGCACGTGTTTCCCTGCCCGGGCTAAACTGGTTGGCAAAAATGGGGCGCTTAAGCTATGAATTGTATTTAAGTCATATGCTGATAGTGATGCCGGTATTTCACCTGTATCAATGGCTGCTTCCCGGCGACACGCGTTGGCATTTTCTGGCCTACCCACCTATGCTGCTTGCCTGCTTTGTCCTGGCGAGCTGGCTGGAGCGTCACTTCAGCCTGCCCGCGCGGCGTTATCTGCTGCAGCGCGGCGCTACTGGCCCAGACTCACAACACACGGTAAGCCAGCCGGTCCAGCCTGGCCCGACTCAAACGACGCAATAACTTTTGTACCGAGGCAGGATAATCATCCAGGCTTTGCAGTTGCTGGTAATGCTGCAAAGCCGAGGTGTGCTGGTAAATACTGGCCAGCTCATGCTGACGTTGAGCCAGGATTTGCAATTGCGGGTCATGGATAATCAAGGCATTTTCCAAATCCAGCCTGAAGGCTCGTGGATTCAGATTATTCCCGGTGATGACGGTGTATTCCTGATCTATCCAGATACCCTTGAGATGGTAACTATTTTCTTGATCGCGCCACAAATGCAGCCGCAATAAGCCGCTGTTTAAATAGCGCTGATAAGTTTTACTAAAGCGGCGCAAATTCATTTCATACAAATACGGCAGCGCACCGATAAATTTGAATTCCTGTTCTGGCGGAATATAAAAATCATTTGCCGTCTTATCGCCGATAATGATATCAACCCGAACCCCACGTTGTAAGGCACTGGCGATTTCACGTTTCACGGCCAGTGGGAAATTAAAGTAAGGGGTGCAGATGGTTATTTGTTGCTTAGCCTGAGCTAACAACAATAAAAGTTGGCGATTCAGAGGGTTATTTTTCCCCACCCCGACTATCGGCAGCACTGATAATTGCTGGCTGGCTTGATCGTCCTGATGCCATTCGTAGCGAGCTTTTTTCAAGCTTTCGCGAAATGCCCGAATTTCCCGGCGTATTTGTTTAGTGGCGGGGACACCCGGTTTGTCCAGACGATGAACCGCAGCGGCGCTGAACAAATGTTGCCGTGCAAATTGCTGCATACAATCTGCTAAGGATTTATTGTTAATGCAGAGGTAGCGATCATGCCGGTATTTATCGTGTTTATGCAAATACACATTATTCAGACTGGCACCGCTATACACTACGGTATCGTCAATCACAAAACCTTTTAAATGCAAAACCCCAAACAATTCGCGGGTTTGTACCGGTATGCCGTAGACCGGTATGCTATAGCCATGCAACTCGCCTTGTTGCTGATACAAGGCGGCGTTGCCCAGACTCTTGGCGGCGCCGATTAAACCACGCTGCGCCCTATGCCAGTCAACCAGCACCACGATGTCCAAAACCGGGCGACGCTGCTTAGCCTGATACAGCGCATGTAATATTTCCTGGCCAGCCTGATCGTCTTGCAAATACAAGCTACAAATAACGATGCGCTGCTGTGCTTGCTGAATTAATTCCAATAACTTCAAGCGAAACTCACCCGCACTGTGTAAAAAACACAGGGCATCCTCAGCCAGAGGTATCGGGGTATCTTGCACTTGATTTTTTTTACGTTTTAAAAATCGCATAAACTCGTTTAGATCAGGAAACAAACCTGGGTGACAGGTTTGCACAAAATTTCTTGAATGAAAAGCTCAGGCGGCATCGCTGCACTTCGCTAAGCCGCATGTGTCACGACTATTATGCCAAAAACTCATGCGCAAACCAGCTTTCCCGGCACCAGCTTCCGCTTTTCTCAGAGTCAGGGGCCGAGGTATCGCAAAAAGTGACGCCATCGCTATCCGGCCTGGCCTGGCCTGGCCTTTGCCTGCAAGCATAGCCTATCTCTCTGACACTATGCTGAAACAGATCGCTAAACTATGTAACAAGTCTGCTTATGCCCGACTCCCGGGTACAGGCAATGCACAGGACTAAGTCGGCACGCCCTGAATACGGTATCATTTGCAGCTTTTGCAAACCGTCAGCTCGCGCCCGACAGAGCCACATCGAATCCGAAAATGTATGACTTTATATCAACTATTATGGCAATTTATTAAGCAACAAAAACGTCGTTATGCCTTAGCCGGATTGATGCTCTTTGCGGTCGCCGCCTTAATCGTACTGATACCGCGACGTGTTGGCTTTTTAGTCGATGGCCTGGTCGCACGCCAATTCAGTCATCAGCAATTACTCATCGAGCTGGGTTATTTGTTATTGATGGGTTTGGCGATTTACTTTTTACGCATAGGCTGGCGTATGCAATTATTTGCAGCGTCTTACCAATTGGGAGTGCAATTGCGCACCCGGCTTTACCAGCGTCTGAGTCAGCAAGGTTCATTATTTTTCCAAAATCAAGCAACTGGCGATCTCATGGCGCTGGGCACGAATGACGCTGACGCCATAGAACTGGCTTCTGGCGAAGCAACACTGGCTGGTTTTGATGGCAGCCTGACATTTGCCCTGGTTTTAGGCATGATGATACTCGCTGTCGATTGGCGTTTATCGCTGGCGGCCTTGCTGCCATTTCCTCTGATGGCGCTGGCGTTTAAAAAAATCACACACAAAATTCATCAAGCCTCCGTCATTTCGCTGGATAAGTTCAGCACCTTAAATCAACAAACTCAGCAAACCCTAAGCGGGGTGCGGACTATACGCGCTTTAGGGCTGGAGCAGCGCAGCAGTACTGAGTTTGCCAATTTAACCCAAGAAGCCGCGCAAGCCAGCTTACAAGCTCAGCGCTGGGAAGCAGCATATGAACCAGCGGTTGGTTTGACCCTGACCGCCGCTGGCGCCCTGGTGCTGGGGGTGGGCGGTTATCTGGTTTGGCAACAACGCCTGAGCATCGGTGACCTGACCAGTTTTTCCATGTACCTGGGGCAATTAATCTGGCCTATGTTTGCAGCAGGCTGGGTTTTATCTCTTTTGGAACGGGGCAAGGCTGCCTGGGCCAGGTTACGTCCGGTACTCGAACAAGAATTCAGCGTCAGCGATCTCGGACAAAATGATCAGGCTCCGACTGGCGAATTGCGCTTAGACGAAGTTGGCTTACGCTATCCGGGACAATCACGTCCGGCATTAGTAGGCATCAGTTTGCGCCTGCAACCCGGGCAAACCCTGGGCGTGGTTGGCCCGACAGGTTCGGGCAAGACCAGTTTATTGAGCTTAATTTTGCGTCAGGTTGAATTAAGCCAGGGACAGATATACTGGGGCGGTAAGGCTCTGGCCGATTACCCCTTAAGCCGTTTGCGTCAGCATATAAACTGGGTCGCACAAGAACCCTTTTTGTTTTCCACCAGTATTGCCAATAACATCGCGCTGGGGCAGCCCGACTGTCAGCAAGCCGCAATTCAACGTGCCGCGCAACAAGCTGCCGTGGCGGAGGATATCGCGGCGCTACCCGAAGGTTTTGCCACCGTAGTTGGCGAACGCGGTGTTACGCTCTCTGGTGGACAACGGCAACGCGTCGCGATTGCGCGCGCATTATTGCATAACAAACCCTTGCTCTTACTCGATGACGCCTTGTCGGCAGTCGACAGTGCAACTGAAAACCGCATACTCGGGCACTTAGCTGAATTGCGCGCCAGTCGAATGCGCCCAGCCATGATTATTACCAGCCACCGTCTTAGCGCGGTGTCTGGTGCCGACCACATTATCGTTTTAAAACACGGCCAGATTATCGAGCAAGGCGATCACCAAAGCTTACTCGCATTAGATGGCTGGTATGCCAGCCAATGGCGTTACCAACAACTGGAGGCCAGCCTTGACGCAGCCTGAACAAAAAACCATGACCGCGGTGGTGCCTGATTTACGGCGTCAGGCCTGGCGCCTATTAATTGCGGCGGCCCAGCCTGAGCTACGTAAAATCTGGCTCGGCGCTGGCTTATTATTACTCGCCGCCTTACTCGAAGCGGCGGGCCCACTGCTGGGCAAATACTTTATCGATACGACCTTATTACAACGTCAGCTTAACTGGGGCGACGTCTTACTCTTGCTGGCGGCGTACTTAATCACGGGCTGGCTTGCGACCTGGGTACGCTATTTGCAATTGCTGCGCTTAGCGGGTGTCGCCATGAATTCGGTGCAACGTTTGCGCTTGCAAGTCTATCGACATGTGCTGCGCTTACCCATGGCCTTTTTTGATAAAGCCATCACCGGGCAATTGGTCAGCCGCGTCACGAACGACACCGAAGCCGTGAAAAACTTATACATCCAGGTTTTATTCGTGATGCTGGATTCTTCTATCGTGGTGTTCGGTGCATTAGTCGCGATGGCCTGGCTGGATTGGCGTTTAATGCTGATCGTCCTGACTTTATTGCCATCCGTGGTCTTGATAGTCTGGTTGTACCAACGCTGGAGTGCGCCAGCTGTGGCACGCACACGCCAGTTACGCAGCGATCTGAACGCACAACTGGCTGAAGCAATTCAGGGTATGAGTAGCTTGCAAGCGGCGAATGCGCAGCACAATTATGCCCAGCAATTCGCCCAAACCAATCAGGCGCATTTGTCAGCACGTCTCGATGAATTGCGGGCTAATTCCTGGCTGTTGCGTCCAGCATTGGATTTGATGAATTGTGTGTTATTGATTTTTGTTATCTACAGTTTTGGCCAGGGCAGCTTTTCCGGCTTGGAAATCGGGGTTTTATACGCGTTTATCAGTTACATTGCGCGTGTGGTTGAACCCTTAATACAAATTACCTTGCAATTCGGGCAAATCCAACAAGCTGTAACAGCGTCGGCGCGAGTCAATCAACTCTTGCAAGAAAACACGGAAAGCTGGAGTTCACGGCAATTAAGTATAAATTCAGGCCACCTTAAAATAGAAAACGTATCATTTTCCTACACCAGCGGGCGTACCGTCTTACACAACATCAATCTG
Organism: Undibacterium sp.; assembly: GCA_041913845.1. Classification (GTDB taxonomy): domain Bacteria; phylum Pseudomonadota; class Gammaproteobacteria; order Burkholderiales; family Burkholderiaceae_D; genus Undibacterium. The sequence continues at coordinate 211,811 of JAYSEN010000001.1, read as the reverse complement.
GAATTCGCCACCGGACAGTTTTATGGGATAGTAGGCCACACTGGCAGTGGCAAATCGACTTTGTTGTCGCTGTTGTTACGGTTTTATCCGTTTCAAGAGGGAAAAATCTGGCTGGATCAACACCCGCTGGCAGAGTACCCGGAAGCAGAATTTCGTTTAAAAGTTGGCTTGGTACCGCAAGAGCCGTTTTTATTGGCCGCCAGTGTTGCTGAAAATATCGCCATGGGGCGCGATTTATCTGCAGCGCAGATTGAAGCAGCGGCACGTGCAGCCCACATCCACGAAGCGATTATGCGTATGCCCGAGGCTTACCAGACACGCTTAGGTGAAGGCGGGGCACGCTTATCGACCGGGCAAAAACAATTGATCGCGATTGCCCGGGCGCTGGCGGTACAACCGGCCATTTTATTGCTGGATGAAGCCACCTCGCACATCGATAGTGAAACGGAACAAGTGGTGCAACAAACTTTGCAAGAATTACGCGGAAAAGTAACCGTGATCGCTATTGCTCACCGCCTTTCGACGATACGCGAAGCCGATCAGATCATCGTTTTGAATCATGGTCAGATTAGTGAACAGGGGCGCCATGACGAATTGATGGCACTTAACGATGGGATTTATCAAAGACTTTACTGGCTGCAAAGCCTGGAAGAACAAGAATGAAATGGATTAAGTGGATAGTGGCGCTGGGTTTAACTGCGGTTCTGGCAATCGCAGGCTATGTCTTGCTAGTGGTTTTACCCGGCTTGCCTGAACTCGACAAAATCACTGATTATCAACCTAAAATTCCTTTGCGCATCTATACCGCCGAAGGTGCGCTGATGGCTGAATTCGGGGAAGAGCATCGCGATTTTGTCAGTATCGATAAGATTCCACAAAAGGTCAAACAAGCTTTACTGGCAAGCGAAGACAGTCGCTTTTATGAACACAGCGGCGTTGACGTGCGCAGTATCGGGCGCGCGCTGCTGTCAGATTTGCGTGGCGGTTATTACCAGGGTGGCTCAACCATCACCATGCAGGTCGCCCGTAATTTTTTCTTAAGCCGGGAAAAAACCCTGCACCGTAAATTACGTGAAATCCTGCTGACCTATAAAATCGAACAAACCCTGAGTAAAGATCAGATACTTGAGCTGTACATGAATCATATCTATCTGGGGCAGCGCGCGTATGGTTTTTCGACTGCCGCGAAAACCTATTTTGGTAAATCACTGGATCAGCTGAGTCTGGCGGAAGCCGCGCTATTAATCGGCATTCCACGCAATCCGAATAAACTCAATCCTGTGGTGAACTTTGACAAAGCCAAAGCCTATCAATTGCTGGTATTAAAAGCCATGCACAAAAAGGCCTGGATAAATGATGCTGAACTCGAGCGTGCCAGTCATGAAAAACTCGTCGTCAAATCGAAACTCAGCTTTGAAGTCCATGCCGATTATGTCGCTGAAATGGTCAGACAACAAATCTATGCTGACTATAAAGAACAAACTTATACCCTGGGTCTAAATGTCTACACCACAATACGCCAGGCAGAACAAGAGGCCGCCTGGCAAGCTCTGCGCAAACAGGTACTGGCCTATGATGCGCGCCACGGTTACCGTGGTGCGGAAGCCTGGTATGAATTACCTAAAGAAAAAGAAGAGCAAGAACAAGCCATCGATGAAATTTTACGCGACCATCCGGACAATGGCGATCTGTTGGCAGCCGTGGTTAAATCTGTCAGCAAACAAAAAATTGTCGCTGAACTGGCCAATGGTGACGATGCCATCATACAAGGCGAGGCCTTAAAGTGGCTCGCGAGTCATTTGAATTCCACCAAAGACAAAGGCAAGCTGCGTGAGGGTTCTGTCATACGTGTGCGCAAAGACGAACAACAACGCTGGCAAGTGACCCAGGTACCCGAAGTGGAAGCCGCCTATGTCGCACTGAACGCGGAAGATGGGGCTTATCGCGCCTTAGTCGGCGGTTTTGACTTTAATCAGAAAAAATTTAATCGTGTGACTTCAGCCTGGCGTCAACCCGGCTCATCGATTAAACCATTTTTATATTCACTGGCGCTAGAGCGTGGTTTTTATCCGGGCACGCAAGTCAACGACGTGCAACTTTCCAGCACCAGTGCTAGCGAGTTGAAATGGGACCCGCGCAATGACGACGGTAAATACGATGGCCCAGTCAGCTTACGCCGTGCATTGGCGCAGTCGAAAAACGTGGTGGCGGCGCGCGTCTTGCAAGCCAATGGCGTGGATTTATTCCGTAACTGGTTACCGCGCTTTGGCTTTATCAAGGACAAGCAACCCGCTAACCTGACATTATCCTTGGGTACGGGTGCGACTACGCCTCTGCAATTAGCTGGTGCATACGCCATTTTTGCGAATGGTGGCTATCAGGTTAAACCCTGGGTAATCAGCAAAATCACCGACAGCAAGGGCAAAGTCTTAAGTGAATTCAAGCCTCCTGAAAGTGCTCGTGAAGAAGATCGTGTTATTGATGCACGCAATGCCTTCATTGTCGATAGCATGTTACGCGAAGTCACTCGCAACGGCACGGGTGCTGCAGCATCAGTGAAATTGCAGCGGAATGACCTGGCTGGAAAAACCGGCACAACCAGCGATGCGGTTGATGGCTGGTTTGCTGGTTATGCTGGTGGCATCGTCGCTGTTTCCTGGATGGGTTACGATGATCCGCGTTCACTGGGCGGGCGGGAATTTGGCGCGACCTTAGCCTTGCCGATCTGGATAGACAGTATGCGCGTCAGCCTGCATGGCAAACCCATACTAGTCAGGAATGCACCTGATGGTGTGGTACAGATAGAGGGCGATTGGAGCTATGCTGAATATGCTGAGGGAGCCTTAGTGACATCGTTGGACTTTCCTGAAGTTGGCCTGCGCCGATTGGCTGACCAGAGTAAACCCGAAACCAACAGCTCCCAACCTGATTCATAAAAAAATCCGCTGACCTTCTCATTAACATGTCACCAATCAGCGGATAATGCCCTGACCTTTGGAGAAGAAAACAGAGCGCGCATAGCATAAGTAATCCGGGTGACAAGCCAATGACAAGCGCACAAAAAAAAAACCCGCCACCTAGTGCGGGTTGAAATCCAAATCACGTTATCCATCAGTACTGGCGATGGCACAAGGGAATTGGATGCTGGTAATCCACTAACCTGCTTGGTTGAGTAAAGCCGCCAAAGCGTGGAATAAGTTGGTGTTTACCAGCTTATTCCACTGCTGACTATAGCTCAATTTTGCATAGACTTAGCGCATCACCCTACTAAAGTCTATGCTATGAAAAACGCTTACCGTACCACGGCTGCCTTACCCAAAGAAGCGCCGTTTTTATACGGCACACCAGGCAGCATTTATGTCTTACAAAATGATGCATTACGAGCTGGTTTATACAAGATCGGCATTACCCGCCGTTCAGGTACAGCGAAAGCGATGGAACTGAATCGCGATTTACAGCACATTATTCCTGGCCACTATGAATGCGTGTTTGAAATTCACAGCAAAAATTGCAGCCTGGCGCTTGAACAATTACTTCAACTTTTCAGACACGCGAAAACCGGCAAGCGGCAAAACGAATTCTATCAACTCGACCTCGATGAATTCAGTGCCCGCGCTACCGACATCGTGGCCCAGGTAAACCGACAACGTCTGGCGGCTGCTCCTACGCTGGAAATGATGCGACATCTCGATACCGAAGCAAGCGATGTAACCACACCGGCAAACACAAATCCACGCAATCCGTTTACCCCACCACCGAGTTTTTTAGACAAAGCGGTGCAATGGATAGCAGGCTAATGAGCGCCTCGTTTATCGCAGCCTGCTAACCATATAATTACTTAGCCTACAGCCTTAATTTGCTGACGAGCTTTTATGACCTCTGCCTGTTGGCGCATCGCCGCAAAAGCTTGCGCCAAGTCGGCCAGTAAATCATCAACATCTTCTAAACCGATATGCAAACGCATACTGCTGCCCTGACATTGGTTCGCCGTGACAACACGGGTTTGCGCTGGTTTGGTTGGCAAAATTAAGCTTTCATACCCACCCCAGCTAAAGCCGATGCCAAATAAATCGGTTTTATCGACGATGGTAGCGACTTGTTCTTCGCATACACCCGCTTTGAATTTCACCCCCATCAAACCACACGCGTATTTCGGTAAGAAATCGCGTTGCCAGATTTCATGACCTGCTGCACCTGGCATAGGTGGATACAACACTTCCGCCACTTCTTCTTGCTGACTCAGCCATTGCGCCACTTTCAACGAACTCTCACGGTGGACGGCCAGACGTGCCGCCAGCGTACGCATGCCACGTAAGGCCAGGGTCGCATCATCGCCACTGATGGTTAAGCCCAACTGGCGATACGTATCACGCACTTGTTTGCTGGTTTTTTCATTGGTTAAGATCACACCCATTAAGGCATCGGAGTGACCAACGATGTATTTGGTAGCCGCGTGAATAGAGATATCTATGCCCAGCTCAAAGGATTTCCAACCTATCGGCGTTGCCCAGGTTGAGTCGGATACCACGACCGCGCCGCGAGCATGCGCAGCAGCAGCAATTGCCGGAATATCTTGCACTTCAAAAGTCAGTGAGCCTGGCGACTCGACGAACACCAGCTTGGTATTCTCTTGTATCAAGCTGGCTATCCCGGCACCGATCGCGGGATCATAATAAGTGGTGCTGACACCGATTTGCTTTAACAGACCATCGCAGAAATGCCGGGTTGGGTCGTACACGCTATCGACCATCAATAAATGATCACCTGGGCGCACCAATGCCAGCAAACAGGTAGTAATCGCCGCCAGACCCGAGGGCAGCAACATACACTCAGCAGCGCCTTCAGCCGCACATAACACCTGTTCCAGTGCCAGTGTGGTTTCATTACCATGACGACCATAACTACCGCGCGTGCCATAGGCGGCTTTGAGCGCTGCGACATCGGGGAATAACATCGTTGAAGCACGGACGATAGGTGGATTTACCGGACCATAACTGTGTTTACCTTTACGACCGGTATGTGTCAGCAAGGTCGCAGGTTGTAAATGTTTGGATTTAGACATAAGAGTAGGCAGCAAGAAAAGTCGATGTGCTAAAACTTTAGCGATAAACACATGGTAGCAAGAGCAAGAGAAAATTTTTTACCAAATTTAGGTTTAGGCTTAGAATATTTTGGAATAATTTTCTAATTTAAACGAATTATGGATAAAAAAGATCTCGAAATTCTGCAACACCTACAAAAAGATTCATCTATCGCTTTAGCTGATCTGGCACAAGCGGTACATTTATCGGTCACGCCTTGCTGGCGTCGGGTGCAGAAATTACAAGACGATGGCGTAATTACCGGGCAGGTTACGCTGTGTGATCCGGTTAAGTTAAATCTGGGATTGTTAGTCATCGTTGCGCTGAAAGCAGCGCAACATAATGAAAAATGGATGCAGAAATTTATTGCCGGTGCCAGCAGCATCCCGGAAATTGTCGAAATCTATAGGATGAGCGGAGACATCGACTACTTACTTAAAGTCCACGTCCCCGATATGGCGGGCTATGACCAGGTATATAAGAAACTGGTCAAAGTCGCCGATTTGCAGGATGTCAGTTCTAGCTTTGTGATGGAAGTCATCAAAAACACCACGGCCTTGCCGCTCAATTATGCCCCGTTGAAAAACTGAGGCCTGGCGCTTAGCCGCGGTAGCGATAGTGTTCCTGAGTAAATAAATCGATACCACATTGCAGGTTCTCTATCCAGTTCAGGAAGGCATTGATCGCTTCTGGCCCTTTGAAGTAACGTCCATGCTGAGGTACCAGCATATCGACATCCATCGTTCTGACCATATTGGCCCAGAAACGGCAGACTTTATTCGAAACCATGTAGCGCTTATGAAAACCTTGCATGGTCGATAAATGCTGTTGAAATTCTGCTGCGGTGGTAATTGGCGCGGCAATATCGTCGGCATCCACCATGGAAGCGCCCATATCGCCCGAGAACAGGATTTTTGCCTTGCTATCGTAAAACTAGAAATTTCCTTCGGCGTGCAAAAAGTGCGCAGGGACAGCGTGGATGATCGTGTCACGTAACGCAATTGGCATGCCTTCATCGGGAATACCAACGATACGCCCCTCGGCACGATTCAGATTGCAAAAATGCGGCACAAATCGCGCCCACAATTTCGAGACATACAGCTTACAGTCGGTACTGAATAGCCATTTGTCGAGTGAACCGATAATGTCAGGATCCTGATGCGAGGCAAACAAGTATTTGAGTTCGCGCTTAGGCAGGTATTTATGCATACCCAGCACCAAAGCATTGTGGATCAGGTTACCAGATGGATCGATCATCGCCCCTTCACCATCGGACACAATTAAGAATTGATTGGCTTGAACGGCGTGATCGCTGGTATCGTCCAGCAAATCATTGAACATCACGCAAACGTGTTTTCCATCATTATAGAGTTCGATAGCCAAGGGCGCCTCTTCATAAGTAAACGGTTATCGCATTGTAGACATTTCTTCATGCCTTTTCTTGATATGCATCAAGTCAGCCTCAACCTAATCTGTTAGCACTCAGGATTGCTGTTCTAGCGCAAAGTCTTGCCCCCATTACCGGGGAGACGACATACTCCCCACCTAATAAGCTGAAAACGCTTATATATTAAGCGTAAATGACTAATACTCCCTCACCTTCAGATTTTCCTTGAATAACAAAAGTGCGAATAGCAGGGCTAATTCAGGGAAAACTGATTAAATCAGACAAAAGCAACCATTACAACAATGAAATTCTTGGCAAACCTGAGGTGCGCCAGTTACAGTCACCCAAGTTGAGCCGCAAAATTGGCCTGTATTTATCATCCTCACAAGCTTCCATCTTATGCTGCACCATCTATTCGCCATCATCGCCCCAGTATTTGGCGTCATTTTTCTGGGTTATCTGTATGCGCTTTGGCGTAGTCAGCAAGCCCATCTGGACATGGCAGCGATCAACCGCGTCAGCATGGACTTATTTTGTCCTTTTCTGATTTTTTGCGCACTATCCAGCAAGCATTTTGTGATTGGCGATAATCTCTATCTGTTACTTGCCGGCGCATTGGTTGCGCTGGGTTCGGGCTTGCTCGCCTGGCCACTGGCACGCTGGGCAGGCTATGATGTGAAAACCTTTTTACCACCCATGATGTACAACAATTGCGGCAATATGGGCTTACCCTTAGCGGCGCTGGCCTTCGGTGAGGCAGGTTTGTCGGCAGCCGTGGCTTTATTCATGGCCTGCAATCTGGTGTATTTTAGTGTCGGGATTTATCTGATACGCCAAGGGCATCCGCAACACAGTGAAAGTCCCTGGCAAATTCTTATCAATCCGATGATGCTGGCGATGGCAGCCGGCACATTTTGCGCCTTAGCCGACTGGCATTTACCCACAAGCGTTTTCCAAGCTTTTAAAATGACTGGCGACGCCTGCATCCCACTGATGCTGTTTGCACTTGGCATACGCATGAGTGACATCAATCTGACTAGCTGGCGCATCGGTCTGGCGGGGGCTGTGGTTTGCCCGCTGAGCGGGCTAATCTGCGCCTGCTTGCTATCGTATTGGTTGCCCCTGAGCCCGGCGCAACTCGCGCAACTGTATTTATTCGCCGCACTGCCCCCTGCGGTTTTTTGCTTCATGGTGGCGCAACAATACCATCAGGAACCCGATAAAGTTGCCGCGATTGTCTTACTCGGCAATGCCGCAGCTACCGTATTTGTACCACTAGGGCTGTGGCTGGGAATCCGTTAAACTGGCGTGGCCACTCACCGCTTACCTTTGCTATGCATATTCACGTCTTATTTCCCACCCAGACAGAAGCGAGCGACTTCAAAGATAGTCGCGTCACCCATTCGATATGTGGTGTAGGTTTAGTCAATTGCGCATTAAGCAGTAGCCGTATTATTCGCGAACAGCAACCGGACTTACTGATACTGGCGGGGATTGCTGGCGTCTATCCTGAACGTCCTTACACGATACGGCAAAGTGTACTCGTGCAAAGTGAAGCCGAGGCTGATCTCGGTTTTCAAACACGCCAGGGTTTTGTGCACTTATCTGAACTCGATTTGGCCATGGACTTTGAACGTCAGGCCAACTATGTTTGTCCCCACCTTGATCCGCAATTACCCTTTGCACAGGCGCGTTCGGCGAGCGTGGCTTGTGCAATGACGCCCTTGATTCCGACCGCCTTGTACGACATAGAAAATATGGAAGGCGCGGCGTTTTTTAAAGTATGCCTGGCTGAACAGCAAAGATTTCTGCAGCTACGCACTATATCGAATTGGGTGCGGCTGGAAAATGATGAATGGGATATGTCAGCATCGGTACAGCAATTAGCGCTGGATTTACGCGTGTTGCTCGATCATCTGACGCAATAAAAAGCTGCGTCTTTGCTTTATGACTTAGCTAGAATTGGCTTGATACCGCGCACCAGTTCCATGCTGGCAGATTTAATGATAGTTGCGACTACCCTCTCGAATCGTTGATACAACGAATTGCTTCTGTTAACGATCGTCACTAAACAAAAACTGCCGGTTAACCGCTGATTAAAAACGGTCAATCCGGCAGCAATTGTCAAACGCTGGTGCTGAATAAAAACGATTTCTGTAAAATCACTCTTCTTTTTTCAGAGCTTTCTCTAACACCACATACGGCAGCGCATCAGTCATCAGAACCATGCGCTTACGAATTTTTGCATCTTCAATCAACGCTCCGAGCAAACCACCTACTACACCACCGGCAACGCCTGCGGCGACCGGTGACGCACCTGCAGGTGCTGTCACCATGGCAGTATTGATTGTCCCCGCTACCACATCGGATTTACTTGCAGTACCCTGCGCGACCGGAGCCGGCGTACGATATTGCTTACCAGAGAATTCATGCGAGTAAATTTTTAATTGTTTTGACGCTAAATTCGATTTAGGAATCCACAAGCCACCATCCATGGTACCAGCAACTTTTCCGCCCACTACGGTGACGACCTGAACACAATCGTCCGGACCTTTGTAATAAATACCCTCATCGTCTTCCAGCACCGGAGCATAAACACCTTTGGTGACCAGAACCGCGAAATTAAAATTCAAACCCAGTCGGGTAGGAATCGATACGTCTTGCGTCAGTTCGATTGGTTTAACATTGGTCGACGCCGCTTTCAGTCCATCCTGAGAAATATATGGCTGATGCAAACAGCCTGCTAATAATGCCGCGAACAAAAAAACAAAGAACAGTCTGAATTTCATTATGGTGTGCTCCGGATATAGTAAAAGCGCAATATTATACTGAAGCATCAACATAGCAATTAATAGTCGTCAGGAAACACGCTTCAGTACGTCGTTTGTGTTGACAGATAGCCGGCACGATCACCGTGACCTTATAAGGAATCTTTTCGCTCACAGGATTTTCCAGATTCTGATAATTCTCTGCCGAAAACCGTGGCGTGCAAATCGCGCAGAACACCAAATCATCGCTGCCGGTATTGCGAATTCTCTGTCTGCATCCGGCGGGGATCAGAATCACATCATGCGGGCCGATAGTACGCGGTGCTTCGTCACCGATTTACGCTACACCCTGCCCCGATAAAATCAGGTTACGCTCGACGGTGTTATGCAAGCTGTGCCAGCGCCACGGACATGACTTCATCTACAGCGGAATTAGACAGCTCAGTGATATAGCACAAAAAATGTCGCCAGCGATACCTAAAATTTACAATCAGATCGCGTAACCACGGTATGCGATTTCTATGGGTTCGTGCCCCTATGATGGCGGCAATTACCGCTATTTTGGCCCGGTCGAGCGCAGCTGTGAGCGCATCGTGCCGGTGAATGTTTATGTACCGGGCTGCCCGCCCACGGCCGAAGCCTTGATCTATGGCATTCTGCAATTACAAAAAAGATCAGGCGGTCGCAAGTAATTGCACGCTGAAGTAAAAAGGGCAAAAAAAAAGCCCGCGCTGGCGGGCTGATTGTTAGCCATACAGGCTGACTTAGTTTTGCAATAAAGCGTTGACTTCGCTGAGGTCTTGCTCTTTCAAATTGCCAGCCGCATTTTTCAAACGCAAGCCATTTAATATCGTGTCGTAACGTGCCTTGGCCAGATTTTGCCGCGTTGTGTAGAGCTGCTGCTGCGCATTCAATACGTCGATATTGATACGCACACCAACCTGATAACCCAGTTTATTCGAATCCAGTGCCGACTGGCTGGAAATCTCAGCGGCTTCCAGAGCCTTAACCTGCGCTAAGCCGCTCGTGACACCAACAAAAGCCTGACGCGCACCCTGCGCAGCATTTCGGCGATTCGCTTCGAGGTCATTGCGCGCTTTTTCTTCCAAAGCAATGCTCTCTTTGACTTTACTGTCTACGGCAAAGCCCGAGAAGATCGGCACATTCCATTGTATGCCTATAGTGGTTGGCTTAGTCACGGAGGGATTCAGGATGCCAGCGCCAGTCGATGAGGTACGACCTGTCGACGCAACTAAATCAACCGTAGGATAATGACCCGACTTACTGCGTTCGATATCGCGTTTCGCGACTTCAACCGCAACTTGCGATGCCACCACGCCATAATTTTGTTTTTCAGCCGAACTCACCCATTCGTTCAAGCCTGATTGTGGCGGCGTCAGTTTCACGCCCGCACGCAAGCTCGACAATTCCCCCGCATCGCGACCTATGATCTGACGCAAGGCCGAACGTTTGACTTCCAGGTCACTCTGCCCGGCAAACTCTTGTGCGGTAACCAGATCGTAACGCGCTTGCGCTTCATGAGTGTCGGTAATGGTTGAAGTACCGACTTCAAAATTGCGTTTGGCTGAGGCTAATTGCTCGCCAATCGCGGTTTTTTGCGCTTGCAAGGTGGTCAGTGTGTCTTGCGCTGCCAAGACATCAAAATAAGCCTGAGCGACACGCACTAACAAATCTTGCTTGGCTTGAGCAAATTGCGCATCGGTAATCAGTAACGATAACTTGCTTTGCTCGTATTGCTGCCAGTTATTCCAGTTGAATAAGGGCTGCGATAAAGCCAGGGTCCAGCTATTGCTATTGGTGACACCGCTACCCGATTTCCCACTATTAAAATCCACCGAGGTATCGGTGCGAGTGTCGCTACCACGCAATGCCACACCTGGCAGCAAACCTGCACGACCCTGAACAACTCTTTCCTGGCCAGCAGTATATGCAGAACGTGCACTCGCGAATTGCGCGTCATTTTGCAACGCATCTTTATAGATTTGTACGAGGTCAGAGGCTGCCGCATTCAAAGACAAAAACGCGCTGGCAAGCAAACTGGCAAGTAAGGTATTGCGCATGTAAAACACTCCGAAAAAAGAATCAAATTACAAATCAGTAAGTAGGCATGGATTCATCTACCTGATTTGCCCAGGCATGCACACCACCAGTCAGATTCAAGACCTGAGTAAAGCCCTGACGATGTAAGAAATTAGCCACTTGCATACTGCGTCCACCATGATGACAAATACAAACAATTTGCTGATCAGGATCCAACTCCTGGTAACGCGCGGGTATCGTCTGCATAGGCATCAATTGCGCACCGGGTATATGACAGGTTTCAAACTCCCAAGGTTCCCTTACATCGAGTAAGAAGGGAGCTGGACGCTGTTGATCCATGAGCCAGGCAGCCAGTTCGGTGACGCTAAGTTGTTGCATAATCTTTTTCCGGTGGTTTAATTAAAAACGAAATGGCTCAGCCAGGCTAACACCAGATAAAGGTGCAACGATAGTTTCAAACAAATTCACGCTATTCCATTCACGTTCAGAAACACGGCTGTGTAATTGTGTTTCCATGGCAGGAGCGCGACCAACAAAAGCAAATAAACGACCACCGACATTCACGCGTTGTTTGATACTGTCGGCAATTTCAGGAACAGCACCAGCTATCACCACGATGTCATAACTGCCCAACTGTTTGGCGGTGAAATCCGGTGTGAGTATCAAATCCACGTTGTGTACGTGATTTTTTGCCAGATTTTTCGAGGCCAACTCGTGCAACTCAGGTTTGGCTTCCAGCACGGTGACATGGCGTGCCATGTGGGCTAACAAAGCGGCCAGATAACCCGACGCCGCGCCCAGTAGCAACACGCTATCGGTCTTTTTCGGCTTGAGCGTTTCCATAATGCGCGCTTCTACACGCGGCGCCATTGCCGTACCGCCAGCTGGCAAAGGTAATTCGGTATCAAAAAACGCCATACTCTTCTGATTTTCAGGAAAGTATTCTTCGCGTTTAACCACTATCAACATATCTAAAACGTCTTTATCGAGCACATTCCATGGGCGAATTTGCTGTTCTATCATGTTGAATCTGGCTTTTTCGATATTCATTTTTCTTACTCACGGGCAAATTAAGAAGGATGCAGTCAGAATCTGGGGCCAGGCTAATTCGACCAGGCCGAGAGCCACCTATCAGAGATTTTGGTGGCGCTTCCCCATTTCCTGCACTTGCTAAAGGAAACGGCATTTTATCAAAGGCCACTGCGCTTTTCCTCAGCATTTTTGCATCATTCCCTGCGCACAGTCATTTTGTCGTCGTGGAGTCAGCCACTGCGCCCAGATTATAAGTAATTTTATTGCAATAAATAAACTTATTTACAAGAACCGGGTGATCAGCCCGGCGCATACACTTAATTTCTGACCAACAAACCCTGCATGGCATTGTTGATGTAATGATCCAGGTATTTTCGAATCTCGCCCCGATCAACTTTGCATACAGAACAAGGTTGCTGCCAAATCATCATCATGATCATAGGTGCGATTAATAAGCGCACATCCATCTCCAGATCAAGCTCACGCACCTCATTGCGCTGCATACCACGCATCAGCATGCGTTGAAACAAGGTCTCGGTCGGACTGATGACTTCATCCTGATAAAAGCTGGCCAGCTCAGGGAAATTTCCAGCTTCAGCAATCATCAACTTCGGCAAGCCAGATAATTTCGACTCACCCATGTGTTGCCACCAACGCAACATCAGGGTGCGAAACAAGTCTTCCGTCGTTCCGGTAAATTGCTCGATCAAGTCAGCCGCCTCGTCAAGTACATGAACCAGATTTTCCCTGACGACGGCTTTAAACAATTCTTCTTTACTGCAAAAATACAAATACAAGGTGCCTTTAGAAACCCCGGCCGCTTTTGCAACATCATCTAAACGGGTCGCAGCAAAGCCACGCTCGACAAATAAATCCAGCGCGGCAGCTAATAATTCTTGAGGCCGCGCGTCTTTTCGACGCTCCCAGCGCGGCTTTAATGGACATGACATTATGGGTACCAATTAAAATAACTTACTTTTGGGTCAGTAATATAGTCATCCTGACTCTACCCGTCAAGCCAATAGCGCGCGAAACTCCCTTATTTCCCGGTATAACTCAGATTAATTTGCCTTGTCGCCGCCCGCGGCCTCAGGCAAAAGAGGCCTGTCTCCCTCCTTCAGCACGAACTCAGGCAAATATGCCCTGCCTAGCTTTATTCCTGTTTTAAGCCCGTTGATTTGTGAATATCATGCCTGAAAATATCAGGCAGTCCGAGGCTTGTGCGACAAACTGCAAAATTGAGGGCACAGAGTGTGAAAAAGTCCGATAAATGCGTAGTATCTCAAGACTGAGGCCGGTCTGACCCCGGCAAATTTGCCATGCAGCCAGAGGACTCAGGATTATTCGGCGATAAAATCCTCGGCTTGCCCGATATTTGCCGCCTGTTTGCTCACTATCCCGACATTGACAGCGCAAAGTCGACAAAACCTGGTCTGGCGCAGCGAGATTCGCTGCGATGCCCTAAATCCGACAGGTTGCTAAATCATATGGCAGCGCAAACGAATCGCATCGCCATTGTCAAAGAACACCGAAATCCCGTCATCATCTAAGCCTAATTGCTTGCACTTTTGCTGCAAAGGATAATGCAAGACGCTTTGCCCATTTAAGCGATACACACTGATTTGTCCGCGCCCACCCTCACGTAGCGGAGTTTGCAGCAACAGCAACTTCGTCGCTTTCCGGTCGCGTGCAGGCAGGCATGCCAGATGGCAGTGGTCCGTGCCGCCCCAGGATTTTTCACTAAGTATCAGTTGTCCTTGAAAATACACCTCGAAGATAAAGCCTGTACTGGCTTGCGAACGCACGCGACGTATTTCCAGACCCAGTCTGGCTGCGCTTAGTCTGGCCTGACGATTCGCGTCTGGGTGCAGCGCCCGCATCATGCGTTGCGAGGTAGTTGCCAAGCGCTCCCGCTCTGCGTCCTGATAAACACTGAAATCCGACATAGGGCCTCCTGTATAAATATTCAAAGAAGCATCACATTAAAAGCCAATAAATTCAAATATTTAAATTTTAGAATCATATTTCGATACCTCACACACAGAAACTTGCCTGCAAGGCCAGGCCCAGAATTCCAGATATACTCCCCAGGCATACCTGGCGATAACGCTTATAAATAGTGCGTTAAATATAGATACTGGGGAGTAGTATAGTAATCCCACGACCAGTCTGATTGATCTGCCACGAACCGACCATTGAGCTGCGCTCAGCTTGCTGCAAACGGATGAACAGGTTAAGCTTTCGCCCCTTGCTGGTTTTCCCGCCGTTTGCCGTCTTTTCGGCCAGTCTTTACTTAACTCGCGCACTGATATGGATTTACTGTTTGCATTAAAAATTATCCTCATGGGTATTGTTGAGGGTTTGACTGAGTTTTTACCCATTTCGTCGACAGGGCACTTAATCCTGACGGGCAGCTTGCTGGGCCTGACTGGGGAAAAGATGAAAGTGTTTGAAATTGTGATACAAGCCGGTGCCATCTTCGCTGTCTGCTGGGAGTATCGCGCACGCATCGCCTCAGTTTTACAAGGCTTGCGGCATGACAAAGCAGCGCAACGCTTTGCGATCAATATTTTGATAGGTTTCTTTCCCGCCGCCTTACTCGGCTTGCTGTTTTCGCGCAAGATTAAAGATGTCTTATTCGCCCCGATTCCTGTTGCTACGGCATTTATCGTGGGTGGCATCATCATCTTGCTGGTCGAGCGTAAAGGTCAGCAAGCAGCAACGCTGCCAGCGCGCGTGCAGCAAGTTGATCAATTAAACTGGCGCGACGCCTTAAAAGTGGGGCTGGCACAAGCACTGGCTTTAATTCCCGGCACCAGCCGCTCGGGGGCTACCATCATAGGTGGCATGCTGTTTGGTTTATCGCGCAAAGCCGCGACCGAATTTTCTTTCTTTCTGGCGATCCCGACCTTGCTGGGTGCAACCGTGTACTCCTTGTACAAAGCCCGGCACGACCTGGTTTTAGCCGACTTACCGAGCTTTGGTCTGGGTGGTTTAGCCGCGTTTATCTCGGCCTTCTTTTGCGTGCGCTGGCTATTGCGATATATCAGTAACCACGATTTCCGTATCTTTGCCTGGTATAGAATTGCCTTCGGCATCATGATTTTAGTTACCGCTTACACGGGTGTAATTAACTGGGTTGATTAATGCCGCCCCGAAACCTCGCGCTGGCGTCCAGCCAGCGCGCCTGACGCAGAACCAGCTGGCACTGCAAATCAGCGCAAGCCCCTTGCTTCGATTATCATTCGCTCTTTCGCGCCGTTTTTGCCCTCACTAAGTTATGGACCCGACCGACTCTCCCAGCCATGCTGCTTTACACCAATTGCAAACCGTGTTTGGCTATCCTGCCTTTCGTGGTCAGCAAGCGGAGATTATTGAGCATGTCGTCAGCGGCGGCGACGCATTGGTATTGATGCCGACAGGGGGCGGCAAATCGCTTTGCTATCAGATTCCCGCTCTAGTGCGCGACGGCGTTGGCATAGTCATCTCGCCCTTAATCGCCTTGATGCAAGATCAGGTTGATGCCCTTGCTGAAAACGGCGTGCGTGCGGCATTTTTAAATTCGACCCTAAATTTCGATGAGGTTCTGGCGGTTGAAAAACGTATGCGCGAAGGCCAGCTCGACCTTGTGTACATCGCCCCGGAACGCTTACTGACTCAGCGCTGTCTGGAACTTCTCGAAGTCACAGCTATCGCTTTGTTTGCGATTGATGAAGCGCATTGCGTTTCGCAATGGGGCCATGATTTCCGTCCTGAATACATCCGGCTCTCGGTCTTGCATGAACGTTTTCCCCATATCCCGCGCGTTGCACTGACCGCCACAGCCGATCAGCAAACCCGTGATGAAATCATACATCGCCTGCAACTTGAGCAAGCCAGGCAATTTGTTTCCTCATTTGACCGACCGAATATTCGTTATCAAATCGTCGAAAAAGACAATGCACGCAAACAATTACTCGATTTCATCGAAGCCCAGCACAAAGACGACGCCGGCATCGTGTATTGTTTATCGCGTAAAAAAGTCGAAGAAACCGCTGAATTCTTAAATCAGCATGGCTTAAACGCCCTGCCTTATCATGCGGGCATGGATAGCCAGGAACGCAAAACCAATCAAACTCGCTTTTTGCGTGAAGAGGGTATCGTCATGTGTGCCACCATCGCGTTTGGCATGGGCATAGACAAACCCGATGTACGCTTTGTCGCCCATCTGGATTTACCGAAAAGTATAGAAGGCTATTATCAGGAAACCGGGCGCGCCGGGCGCGATGGTGCCGCGGCAAATGCCTGGATGGCCTATGGCTTACAGGACGTGGTGACGCAACGCCGGATGATAGAGGAGTCCGATGCTCACGATGACTACAAGCGCATCCAGAGTCAAAAGCTCGATGCGATGCTGGCTTTGTGTGAAACCTTGAAGTGCCGGCGTCAGCATTTACTCGATTACTTTGGTCAAAGCAGTCAGGCTTGCGGCAATTGTGATACCTGCCTTAGTCCACCGCGTGCCTTTGATGGTACGGTCGCGGCGCAAAAACTGCTTTCGACTATTTACCGCGTCGGCCAGCGCTTCGCTGCGGGGCATGTGATCGATGTTTTACGTGGTGTTGAATCTGACAAAGTCCAGCAATGGCGACATCAGGATTTATCCACATTTGCAATTGGCGCAGACAAAGCCGAAGCCGAATGGCGTGCGATTTTGCGGCAATTGATCGCCTTAGGTTTAGTCAGCATAGACCATGAAAATTACCATGCCCTGCACTTAACTGAAGCCGCGCGTGATGTTTTACGTAATCAGGCCAAAGTGGAATTGCGCCAGTATCGCAAAGCTGAAAAAGCGCTCAAGCATAAGCGCCAGACTGCGCGTGATTTCAACGAGCAGCAATTAGAACCACTGGCGCAGAGTTTGTTTGAAAAACTGCGCTGGTGGCGCGTAGAAAGTGCGCGTGAACACAATGTCCCGGCCTATGTGATCTTTCCTGATGCAACCTTGCGCGAAATCGCGCGTCAGCAACCGCAAGATTTAAGCGCTTTACGCGCAATCTCTGGAGTCGGTGACAAAAAATTGGAAAGTTATGGCGCTGCGATTATCAACTTAGTGCAACAACATCTGGATCTCTGAATGAGTCGCAGCGAACGATTACTGCAGCTTATGCAAATTTTGCGGCGTTACCGTTATCCGGTCACGGGTGCTGAACTCGCCAGTGAACTAGGCATTAGCTTACGCAGTGTGTATCGCGACATCGCCAGTTTGCAACAACAAGGCGCCCGCATAGAAGGCAGTGCGGGTCTGGGTTTTATTTTAAAACCTGGTTACCAGATTCCCCCCTTGATGTTTAACGAGGAAGAAATTGCTGCCTTAGTGCTGGGCAGCCGTTGGGTGATACAACGTGGCGATAGTGAATTAATCAAAGCCGCGCGTGATGCGCTGGCAAAAATTGCCGCGGTATTGCCGGAAGCCAGTCGCCTTGAGTTAGAACACAATGGTTTATTAATTGGCCCGGGACACGCCCTGCCCGCTAATGACGAAATAGTGCAAAGCGTCAGACGTGCGATACGGCGTGAACAAAAACTGAAGATACGCTATGCTGACGCGCAGCAGCAACAAAGCCAGCGCATCGTCTGGCCTTGTGCGCTGGGTTATTTTGATCATGCGCTAGTGTTAGTCGCCTGGTGTGAAAGTCGCCAGGATTTTCGCCATTTTCGCATTGACCGTGTGCAAGCCGCTGAACTCGCCACAGAAAAATCTGGTGTACCCCGACTTACCTTATTGCAGCGTTGGCGCCAGCAAATGGGAATTCTATCCTCCAGCACTGGCTTACCCTGACTTGAAGTTATTTACTCCGAAGCTGCAGGAAAAACACTAAAACTTTGGTAACGCTGCCATTTCCAGTAAGTCCAGCCAGCCAAAAGAATGACGAATCCCGCGACCATCAGGGGCAATGCGAGTTCAGGCAAATAGAAATGCACGCCACTCAAACCCGCCGATACCAGAATAAGCTGCAACATATAAAGAAAACTGTTGGCGACGCTCAGTTTATGCAGTTTTCGATAATTACGTAACAGACCTGGCACAAAAACCAGCCCGGCGATTTGCATGATAAACGTGTATTCGATAAATGACTGAGTAACTGGCAAACAGTTTACCAAGACCAGCCACAGCACCAGATTGATTATCCAGATTTTTAGAAATTGTCCGATCAGATAGTGGCACCAGATAGTCTGTGTTTGCCCTTGCTTAAATTGTGGCGTCAGCATCAGCAAAGCTAATTCATAGCGACGGCTACTGGCGGCTTTTAGCAAGGTAAAATAAAACGTCTGTAGCATCATCAGGCAATAGACCAACACGCCAATTTGCATGGGGAAATTGGATTTACTACTTGCCGATTGATAGTCACGATAAAAGATCACTAAAAATACCGGAATCCCGTACAACAGGGTATTGAAAATTACCGTACTTGCATAAGCGGTATTCCCAAAAGCCAACCCCAATAAACTGGCTTTGTCGGCGTTACGCCCCTGCCCGAGCAACTGCGTCAAACGTTTGAAATAAGGATCAAAACCGCGCTGCAATTGCACCTGTGTCGCACTACCAGCCCCCTCGATATTCTTTTTAAAAAGCTGCATATTGCTTTGTGACTGGTACACAACTTCGCCTGCCTCAGGAAAAATCCAGCCGCTCAATAACCAGGCCATGGGTGGAGTCATTATCCAGGCCACCGCACTTAGTGAAGTAAGGGTTTCACTTGCATGATTGAGTAGATGAGTGAAAAATCCAGGCAATAATACCGCCAGGCCTAGCACATAAAAATACCGCTTGTCACGCATGCCGGCGCAGTAGAGTGCCGCAAAAATGAAACCGGCAATACCAACAAAACTCATGTAGAACAAACCATCGCGGTAAAAACACAGCCCCATCAAGGCAGGAATCACTATCAGCGGCAAGCTTAAGCTGAGCCGTATATTGGTGCGCAAACCTGGGAGTAATTTCGCATTAGCTGGGGTGTATTGATAAGCACAATAAGGCAGTAAGCTGACAAACCAATACAGAATAAAGACTGCACTGCAGATCGCAAATGAAGCGATAAATACGATGAGCGGCATATGCCAATCTGCATCACGCTTCAACATCACGCTGACTAAGGCAGGACCGAGCAGGAGAGCGAGAAAAACCCAGATCAGCGCTTTCGTTGAATGTAAATTTTTGCGTGCCAGTATAGGTTGTGACCAGATGGCTGTGAGTAAGCGTAAGTTCATCATGCTCTCCTTAAGCCTGGTATTTATTATTCGTCAAGGCAATAAACAAATCCTCAAGATTCAATTTCTCAAACTGAATTGAAGTTGGGATCAGCGTAGTCTGAAAATCACCCTGAACTTGTACCAGCGCCTGATGTTGTTGTGCGCTCAATTCTCGGCTCTGCAAAATCGTCTGCCCAGAGTTTTGCTGTAAAAATGTGCGCAATTCCTGCGCATCAGCACGTAAGCACAGCGTCTTATCGAGTAACTCATCCAAACCCTGTTGCAAGACGATGCGTCCATCATGCAATAAGGCGACATCCAGCGCGATGCGCTCTAAGTCTGAAAAAATATGCGTAGAAAATACGATAGTAGTTTGCTGATCGGCCACGATCTCCATTAATTCTTGCAAGAATTCACGACGTGCAGCGGGATCCAGACTGGCGACTGGTTCATCCAGTATTAATAATTCAGGCTCGTGTGCCAAAGCACGGATAATCGAAACACGTTGCTTTTGCCCCACCGATAACTTAGAAATCACCTTGTTTTTATCGAGATCCCACTGTGCAATTAAATGGTCTACCTTGGTTTGATTCCAGGTCGAGTAAAAGCGACTCATGTAGTCAAATAGTTGGCCTACTGTCATCCACTCAAAAATTTCGCTGGTTTGCGGCACAAAACCAATTTTCGCCTTACTCGTCTGACTTAAGTCACGAATGTCTTCACCAAATAAACGAATCGACCCCGTTTGATTTTCACGCAAGCCCAGTATGCATTCCAGCAGTGTTGATTTACCCGCCCCATTCCGGCCCAGCAAGCCAATAACGCTGCCAGGTTTCACGTCAAAATTCAGGTGTGACAAAACGGACTGCTGCTGATAAGTTTTGCTCAGATCTTGCACGGCTATGATTGACATCTCAGTTCTCCTCTTCAAACACTTTTTTTATTTCTGCCATAACTACATTGGCGCTTAACTCCAACTGTTTCGCTTCTTGAACCACTTTTTCCAAACTGGGCCTGAGCAGGCGCATACGCTGACTGGCACTATCTTGCCCGGTTTGTTGTTCTGCAATTGCCATACCTATGCCACGTCGTCGCTCCAATAAACCTTCAGCTTCTAAAGCGCTATAGGCTTTAGATACTGTCATGGGGTTCACAGCAAAATGCACGGCGACCTCACGTACCGAGGGCAAAATATCACCACTGCTTAACTGCCCGGCTGCGTGCAAACGCTGGACCTGGGCAATCAATTGTCGATAGATGGGTTCACTGCTGCTGACCTGGATTTGGAACAACTGTGGCGTAATTGATTTACTCATCGCCTCACCATTCAATATTAGTGTATTGAGATACTAATACACCTAATTCATTTTGCCTAGTGCTTTTTTTATGTTGAGTGTAGTCTTCAATACACTGGCGAACTTTGACTGGCCTGAATTGGCTAAAAAGATAATTAAGATCCTTGAGCACGCTACACTCTCGGGTATCAGTGCAAACAAAACCGGACTTGCCGGATTTGCTCCTTTACACTTCAGTAGAACTTAGGCAAAACAGACGTTGCCATCATGTTTCGCCTTAACGTACTCGCGTGCTGTATTAGTCTTCACGCATCGTCAGCACAATGTTGCGCAAGTCCTATTCAGATAAGTGATGGATACTGACAGATAAAATTGCTTTCGCTCTCGCTAAAGTTGGCGGCTTAAGGTAACATCACTGACTATGCATACAGTATGAAAGTTCATCATGATAGGTCGCTTATCTGGCGTTTTATTAGAAAAAAATCCTCCGCAAATCCTCATTGATTGTCAGGGTGTCGGTTATGAGGTTGACGTTCCCATGAGTACTTTCTATCAGTTACCGGCAACCGGGGAAAAAATTGCTTTACTCACACACATGGCGATACGTGAAGATGCTCACGTTTTATTTGGCTTTGCCACGCATGAAGAGCGCAGTGCTTTTCGTCAATTAATTAAAATTTCGGGTATAGGTGCACGCACTGCTTTAGGCATCTTGTCGGGCATGTCAGTTTCTGACCTCGCACAAGCCATCAGTATGCAAGATGCAGCGTTGTTAACACGGATACCAGGCATAGGTAAGAAAACTGCCGAACGCTTACTCTTAGAATTGAAAGGTAAGCTGGGTGCTGATTTGGGGCAGGCGGTTAGTCTGGCCAGTGGCAATCATCACAGCAGCGATATTTTGCATGCCTTGTTAGCCTTGGGCTATTCTGAAAAAGAAGCCAGTGCTGCGCTGAAAACTCTGCCCGCCGATTGCGGTGTTTCTGAGGGAATTAAGCTGGCCTTAAAAAGCTTGTCCAAGACTTAATAGAGAATTCTGCTTATGAGCATACAAACTGATCAGCTCTATACCGCGACTGCCGTCAGCGAAACCCGCGTGATTGCAGCAACGGCCAGCTCCCCCAATGAAGAAGCGGTGGAGCGTGCTTTACGCCCAAAACAACTCGATGAATATGTCGGCCAGGAAAAAATCCGCGATCAGCTTGAGATTTTCATCGGCGCTGCACGCAAGCGTAACGAAGCGCTGGACCACACCTTACTATTTGGCCCGCCTGGTTTAGGAAAGACCACCATGGCGCATATCATTGCGCGTGAAATGGGGGTGAATTTACGTCAGACTTCGGGACCGGTTTTAGAACGCCCAGGGGATTTAGCCGCATTACTAACCAATCTTGAAGCCAATGATGTTTTATTCATCGATGAAATTCATCGGCTTTCCCCTGTAGTGGAAGAGATACTTTATCCTGCACTCGAAGACTATCAGATCGACATCATGATAGGCGAAGGGCCAGCCGCTCGTTCGGTTAAACTCGATTTGCAACCCTTCACCCTGGTTGGCGCGACTACGCGCGCTGGCATGCTGACAAATCCTTTACGCGACCGGTTTGGTATCGTCGCACGTCTGGAGTTTTATACGCCAGAACAACTAAGCCGGATTGTGATCCGTTCAGCAGGATTATTGGGCGCGCCGATAGACGAAGATGGCGCCCGTGAAATTGCTAACCGCGCCCGCGGCACACCACGTATCGCTAATCGCTTGCTGCGTCGGGTTCGTGATTATGCTGAAGTCAAAGGTCGGGGAGTGATTACCAAGGCTATCGCCGACGCCGCCCTTAGTATGCTGGATGTCGATAGCGTGGGCTTTGATTTAATGGATAGAAAATTGCTTGAAGCGATCGTCTATAAGTTCAATGGTGGGCCAGTAGGCTTAGACAATGTCGCCGCCGCAATAGGTGAAGAACGTGACACGATTGAGGATGTGCTGGAACCTTATTTAATTCAGCAAGGCTATTTGCAACGTACACCGCGTGGTCGTATCGCCACACCCTTGGCGTATCAGCATTTTGGTCTGGCGCAACCACGTCAGGGTAATCAAGAACTGTGGTAATTCTTTGTGAAAACTTAGGGCAAGTGAAGTCCTTGATCCGTTAGTCAATTCTCACATCTGTACATATCACCAACACGCTCCAAAAACAAAAGGCACCGCAAGCGGTGCCTTTGCTGTCTCAAACTCTGTATCAGAATTTGTGGCGGATACCAACGTTGAACAGGCGTACTGTTGCGCCACCTGGAACTGGATGGAAACCAGGTTCCGAATCGGCGCTACCAAAACTGGCGTTCGCATCATTCGCAGCACGCGAAATCGAGGTGTACCAGTTAGTACGTTTCGACAGCGCATACGAATAACCAATACCAAAGTGCGAACCATCAGCGGCTTTTAACAAGCTATTTTGGTTGGTTGTACGAGTGTAGCTCGCCATGATGGAACCTGCACCAACTGGCACAGTCGCACCCAGCATCCAGACGCGACGATCCAGAGCGGCTGCACCCACGCCATCATCCGAATTTTTAGCAAATGCAACGTGACCAGTCACTTCGCCAAAATTATAAGTCGCGCCAGCAAAAATGCCTTTGTTGTTGTTGTTACCTGCAGCGTTTTGTTTTGCGCTGTAAACCAAGACAGCGGTCAAAGGACCAGCAGCATAAGTACCACCCAAACCAATGTAGCGGCCAGCGGTGGTGTTACCTGCTGTTTCACCAAAACCATACATCAAAGTACCAGTAAAGCCTTCGATTGAGTTGGTGTTATAAGCAATCGAGTTATTTACACGGATAGCATTGCCACCCAAGTCAATCGCGTAGGAGCCCAGACCCAGCGTCGATGTACCCGAACCTGCTGTACCCGTCGTCAAACCAGTACCAAATGGATCAACTGTATCTACGGCGATAAACAAAGGCGAGTATTGACGACCCATAGTAACCGCACCGAAATCACCCGACAAACCTACCCAGGCTTGACGACCAAAAGTTACGCCGCCTTGTGCCGAACGGCCATTGTCAGCGTTGATACCCATTTCCAACTGGAAGTTGGCTTTCAAACCACCACCGAGGTCTTCCGTACCTTTGAAACCCAGACGCGAGCCTGATTGGATACCACTATCCAAAGCCAAAGTTGAACCAGCTGGTTCGCCAGTATTTTGATGTTGCAATGCCATGTCGATCACACCGTAAATAGTGACCGAAGATTGAGCCTGAGCACCACCTGCCACAGCAGCCAGTACAGACAAGGCGATAATCGATTTTTTCATTGAATTCTCTCCAAAGGATTTCAAAGTTGATGGACACCAGGTCTCTCTCTACTTGCCCTGGCTCACTATACCGCTAAACAGTAGATAAGCGTAATTTCACCAAATTTACTGGATAAGAGCCAAGTTAAATCGCCATCAATTGTGGAATACCACAGGTTTATGTCTCAATCCGACAACAGAGTTTGTGGTTTTAACGTAACATGCATACCAGTTAACTGATTTACAAAACTTTTTGTTACAAATCGCCGCATACAGAAACAAGGGGGGGAGCGACTCCCCCACTACCTTAAAACGCATGCATGACGCCGCCTGCGAAACGCATTGCGCTACTATTCCCCGCACCAATTATCCCTAAAGCCAGACTGATATCCTGGGCTTTTTCAGAGCCCGCTTTGGCATAGGTGAGGGAGCTGTAGAGTGTAGTGCGTTTGCTCAGACTGTACTTCAATATGCCCACATATTGATCCGCCTTGCCGTCCACATCGCCACTGCGTTTGGTGTTGTAATAAGCGCCCGAGAGCACGAGTTGAGGACTGAGGCTGTAATCCAAACCCACGCCGATAACGGCCAATTTGCGGTTGTTTGCATTAGCACCGCCAATCAGAATATTGCCATCCACCTTATTTTGCGACCAGGTAAGACGTAATGTCACAGCAGGATCAAGTTTCACTTTACCGCCCGCGGCCCAGGCTGTCAGGCTGGCCAGATTATTCGCATCTTTAAGTTTGGAATAAACCAATGCTGCACCATTGACGCCATCCGTGTAAAAGCCTGACACCCCGGTGTAATTGCTGGCCGAGGTATCACCAGCTTTTTCACCAAAGGAATACATGAATGCGCCACCGAAACCGACATTACCATCACTGAACGGTGAAATGTATTTAACTGAGTTATTTTGACGCAATCCTGTGCCCCCCTGATTCGCACCAAAACCACCGTTAAATGAACCAAAGTTTAACGCTGCTATGGCCACATTAGGGTTAGTGCCCGCATGCGCCAAACTCATGGGATCAGCTTGCCCGAGGGAATCAATACCAAGAATATTAATGCGGCCTAACTGCAAGGTACCGAAGTCACCTGATAAGCCCACCCAGGATGCACGATCAAACAAGCTAGCGCTACTGCCAGCGTTAACAAATCCACCGCCAAAACTGGAACCAGCACCGCCGGTATCATTTGCCAGCGTTCCTTCTAAATTGAAATTGGCTTTCAAGCCGCCACCCAGACTTTCCGATCCCCGAAAACCAAAACGCGATGTCGCTAATTGACCCGCATCAAGCGAAAACTTTTTGCCATCCGCAGCCGTTTGATTGGTGGTGGCGACTACGGCAGCATCGATAATGCCGTAAATCACAATTGAGGATTGGGCTTGCGCCACCCCGCAAAACGCCGTTGATACTGCCAAAGCTAAAGCTAGTTTTCTCATTTCCGGTCTCCGAAGGATTTAATTACTTAGTACTTATCACGACATAATTTTGTTTTGGGTACTACCCCGTTTGTCTTTGTTATTTCTAATCATTGAAGCAAATTCACTTTGAATCAGCAAAGAGAATTTCCAAAAGTACGCTCTTCGGCAAATTTTATGTGGCTGACCTGCAACGACTCGACGCTAGTTTGTCGTCCCGCCGACAATCTGCTTAATTTATTTACACCATTTAGCCAAGGCCAGAGCAAAGCAAGCCAGGTCGCCCGAACTGACAAGCATTAGGCTGAGCCAGATCAAGCTGAACGATGAAAACCCGACGACAATGATTTCCCTGGATAGTCAGTCTTCCCGGAAAGAATTAAAATACCGGACTACTTTCTACGAGCTCGCCCATGTTTCTAAGTGATCAGTTAATTATCGGATTTGATCGTGCCCTGCGCACTATCAATTGTCAGGCACAACAGCGACGTGCCAATCCAGCTCGCGACCTGGCTGAAGCAGAGTTAAGTGCCAGCGAGCAAGCACATAGCGCTGCGCTGATGCGAATTAATCATGTTGGCGAAATTTGTGCGCAGGCGCTATATGACGCACAAGCCTTGTTTTCACAAACCCCGGAGGTTAAGCAAAGATTGCAGCGTTCGGGTCTGGAAGAAGAAGATCATTTAGCCTGGACCGCGGCGCGTTTGCGTGAATTGAATTCGCGTCCCAGCTTACTAAATCCCGTGTGGTACGCTGGCGCTTTTGCGATCGGCAGTCTTGCGGCAAAAGCTGGTGACGCTGTGAGTCTGGGCTTTGTCGTCGAAACAGAAAAGCAAGTGGAAGCACACTTAGCCAGTCACTTGCATGCCTTGCCAGAGCAAGATTTAAAATCGCGCGCTATAGTCGAACAAATGCGTTTAGATGAAATAGAGCATGGCGAAGCTGCACACATGCTAGGGGCGAAAAACTTACCGACGCCAGTTAAACTGGCCATGAAAATCGCGGCGAAATGCATGACCAGCACGGCTTACTATATCTGAGCTGACTGCGGTGACCAGGCGCGCCCACAAGCGCCTGGTTTGTCGCAAACTAGCTCACAGCAACATAAAGCACAACCCCGCGTAAAGGGTAGGCAATAACGCCGACAAGAATAAATACAAAGGGCTGACCGCTTGCTGCGGAAAACTGTCTTTCAACAAGGCATAGCCTGCTGGATTTGGGGCGTTCGCGATCAGCGTCAAACCGCCGCCAGTCACCGCACCGGCCACCAGCGCATATTTTGCCTCGGCGCTTAAACCGGGTACTAACGAGCCCAGATAAGTTAAGGCCGCATTATCGGTAATCGCCGTCAAGGCTGCGCCTCCGCTGAATAAAGCCCAGGGCTGCATGCCCGCAAGCATGGGTTGTAACCACCATTTTTGCATGCCACCCAAAACCACTAAGCCAGCTAAAAAGAACGCCACCAGTAATGCTTCGCGCAACATCAGTCTTTGCTGAAATTGTGGGTAGGCTTCCGTCATGCCGAGAAAGAACAAAAATAAACCCAAAAATAAAACTGGATAATGCGCAAACCAGACTGTTGCTGCCAAAAATAAGAAATGCACCAGCACCAGGGAAAATGGCACCTTCGCCTCATCTTGCTGATTGACTGGCGTCACTTGCTGCGCCAGTTTGCTGAGTTCTTTACGCAAATACAAACTCACCAGTAAGGCATTCACCACCACGGCGATCGCGGCTTTCCAGCCAAAGTGATTAAACATAAAGGCGCTATCCCAATTCCAGGTGCTTGCCACCATCAACACGGGCGGCGCGGCAAATGAAGTCAGCACCCCACCTATCGAGATATTCACAAACAAAGTGGCCAGTGTCAGATAGCGAAAACGCTGGGTTAACTCATAGCGATAAAAACCATCGCGCAGCATCAGCGCCGCGATAGTCATTGCCGCTGGTTCAGTAATCAAGGAGCCCAGCAAAGGCAGTAAGGCCAGACAGAGAAAATACTGCGCATGTATTTCAGTTAGCGGACTCAATCTGGCCAGCGTTTTTGCGCATACTTGCACCGAGCTTTGAACCGCCACCAATATCGGTTTAGTCGCAGCAATAACGACCACTACAAACACGAATAAAGGCTCGGTAAAATTCAAGCCATCAAGGTAGCTGAGGCTGGTTTGGAAATTACTTAATACGGCATATAGCGTGATCCAGACAAAGGCCCAGAATCCAAACACGACTTCGACTTCGCCGAGTAGATGCCAAAGTCCGGCATGATGCTTACTTTTTTCAGCCATGCTCAAAAACCAGCTGGTGGCAAACGTATGTATCAGTGCCAATGCAAAAATTAATGCGGCACAATAATTTAAACCTTGTTGTGTCATGCTTACCTCACAGTTTTTCGAGTTTCGCGATAGCGAGATCCAATTCCTTTTCGCCAAAATCAGCAAAATTTATTTTGCCGCGCAACATGCTGCCACTGCCATATAGCTGCACGATGACACCTTCACCATAGCGACTATGCAAAACACAGTCACCGACCGCATAGCGGCTATCATCGCGCTTTTGCTGAAACTGGCTGGCGATTTGATTATCGCTGGGGCCACTATCCCAGGCTGATGGCGGACGCGAAAACCAGGCAGTTTGCACGCGCGGCGAGAGCCACTTGAGATTTTCTTCGGGTAACTCATCGAGAAAGCGTGAACGCATGTTGTAACGAGTTTGGCCATGCAACATCCGGCTTTGCGCGAATGAAATGTACAAGCGCTGTCGTGCACGCGTAATCGCGACATACATCAAACGTCGCTCTTCTTCTACACCAGACGACTCTTGCAGACTATTTTCATGCGGAAACAAACCTTCTTCCAAACCACCGATAAACACCGCATCAAACTCCAGACCCTTGGCCGAATGCACGGTCATCAATTGCATCGCATCTTCACCGGCATCGGCCTGATTATCACCAGCTTCCAGCGAAGCGTGCGACAAGAAGGCTGAAAGTGGCGACATTACCAAAGGCAGCGCTTGTTCAAGTACTTCCTGGGCATTATTTGGCAAAGCGGGCGTGGCATTGGCAGCCACTGCCGGACCTGCATAAGCCGGGGTATCGCGGCCAAAACCCTCTTCGCTGACGAACAAGGTCGCGGCATTAACTAATTGCTCCAGGTTTTCTACGCGATCGGCGCCTTCTTTTTCGTTACGATAATAATTCAGTAATTGACTACTATCGAGCAAGGTCGTGACAACTTCTGGCAAACCCAGATTTTGCGTCTCAAAGCGCACACTCTCGATGAGTTTCACGAAACCCGCCAAGCTGGTGCCAGCCTTACCACTCACATAGGGCACCGCCGCATACAAAGAAATACCGTATTGACGTGCCGCATCTTGCAATTGTTCGAGCGAACGTGCGCCGATGCCACGGGTAGGGAAATTCACCACGCGCAAAAATGCCGAATCATTATGCGGGTTATCGAGTAATTGCAAATACGCGATGGCATGCTTGATTTCGGCACGTTCAAAAAAGCGTAAGCCGCCGTACACGCGATACGGAATACCGGCATTAAACAAGGCATGTTCGATCACCCGCGATTGTGCATTCGAGCGATACAAAACCGCGATCTGGCTGCGCTGCCAACCTTCGCGTATCAGACTCTTGGCTTCATCGATGATCCATTGCGCTTCGAGGATATCAGTAGCAGCTTCCATAATTCGCACGGGCTCACCATGGCCGGCATCGGTGCGCAAATTTTTGCCGAGCCGATTGCTATTGTTTTCAATTAAATGATTCGCGGCATCGAGAATATTACCGTGCGAGCGGTAATTTTGTTCCAGCTTGATTAAATGTTTGACGGAAAAATCACGTTCAAACGCCGACATATTGCCGACATTCGCGCCACGGAAGGCATAAATACTCTGATCATCGTCACCCACGGCAAACACCGCACTGCGCTTACCTGCCAGCACTTGCAACCACTTGTATTGTAAGTCATTGGTGTCTTGAAATTCATCAACCAGAATATGACTAAAGCGTTGTTGATAATGCTCACGTAAAGCTTGATTGCGGCACAGGAGTTCATAACTGCGTAGCAGCAATTCAGCGAAATCGACGACGCCTTCACGCTGACACTGGGCATCGTAAATTTCATACAGTTCCACCAAGCGACGCTGAAACTCATCGTGCGCTGCCACTTCATGCGCGCGCAAACCCTGCTCTTTGGCGCTATTGATGAAATACACCAAAGTTTTAGCGGGGTATTTTTCATCGTCGATGTTATTCGCTTTGAGTAAGCGTTTGACGAACGAGAGTTGGTCCTGGCTATCGAGAATTTGGAAAGTTTGCGGCAAGCCCGCATCGCGATAATGGGCGCGCAAAAAGCGATTGCACAAGCCGTGAAATGTGCCTATCCACATGCCGCGCGTGTTAATGGGCAACAGCGCCGATAAACGCGTCAGCAATTCTTTCGCTGCTTTATTGGTAAACGTCACCGCCATCACCGCGTGTGGCGAGACCTGGCCGGTCTGGATTAACCAGGCGATGCGCGTGGTTAACACCCGGGTTTTACCCGATCCGGCACCCGCCAGTATCAGGGCAGATTCAGCAGGCAAACTGACCGCGGCCAGTTGCTCGTCATTGAGATTTGCGAGTAAATTATTCATGCCGACATTATACGGGAGTCGCGGCATGCTGATAAAAAAACCGGACGGCTTTAAATTTATGCAACATTGAAGGGCAGTCATAACCCCCTGCATAGCAAGCGCAAAGCCGAAGTCAGTACTCAGTGACAGCAAGGTAAAATAACAAGCCCAGCGCGGAAAACCCGATGGTTCAAGGTCTTCCTGAAAATTAAACTCATGCATAAGCAAACCTTGAGCGCAAGGATACCGCTTGAATTAAATTTCCTGACATTCTCCAATTCCTTCTATGCAATTACTCAGTCATGCCAATCTCAGGCTACACTTAAGCTCAGCACGAATTTGTGGAGTTGCGAATGAAATCAACAATCAAGAATATTGCCATCAGTACCGGTGGTGGCGATGCCCCCGGTTTAAATGCCGTGATACGTTCTGTGGTCATGGCGGCAGCGCAGCGTGGCTGGCAATGCTATGGCATACGCGATGGCTTTAACGGTATCTTACTACCGCAAAATTACCCCAAAGGCGGCATGTACCGGATTGGTTTGGATGAGGTACGCGGCATTGGTCACCTCGGTGGCACGATACTTGGCACCACCAATCACGGCAATCCACTGAAATTTGCCACCACGCTGGCCGATGGCAGTGTAGTGGAAAGTAATCGTAGTCGGGACATCGTCGATTACCTGCGTCAACATGGCATTGATGCCTTAGTCTGCGTCGGTGGTGATGGCACGCTGACCATCGCGCATGCGCTGCATCAGCTCGGTTTACCAGTTGTCGGGGTCCCCAAAACCATCGATAACGATCTCGATAAAACCTTCACCACGTTTGGCTTTGACACGGCAGTCTCGTTTGCCACTGAATGCGTAGACCGTTTGCACAGCACGGCTGAAAGCCATCAACGCATCATGGTGGTGGAAGTCATGGGGCGCTACGCTGGCTGGATTGCGCTGCACGCTGGCATTGCCGCCAATGCCCACGCGATCGTGATTCCTGAGCATCCCTATCAGGCCGAGAAAATCGCTGAGATGATACAAAAACGCGATGCTGCAGGTCGTCGTTATAGCATCATCGTCGCCGCGGAAGGTGCGGCCGAAGCGGGCGACAAACCCAGCATCAGCGCCGCTGCAGGGGTCGGTTATGTCGAAAAGCTGGGCGGCATAGGCGATAAACTGGCGCAGCAATTGCAACAGCTGACGGGCAAAGAAGCGCGCTCGGTGGTGTTAGGGCATTTACTGCGCGGCGGCAGTCCGACCGCGTTCGATCGTTTAGCCGCCATGCGTTTTGGCGCGGCTGCAGTGCGTGCACTCGATCAGGGGCTATCTGGCGTGATGGTGGCGCTAGCCTTCCCGAATGTGAATTACGTTGATTTAGCCGAAGTCGCGGGACGTATGAAAGCCATTCCACCCGATTCAGACACCTTGCAAACGGCCCTGGATTTGGGAATTTGTCTGGGTTAACAGGCGCGCAAATTTAGGGCAGGCTGAAAACGCCCTATTCATGCGCACTTCCAAGCCAACAGGCTGAAGAGGCGCTTACTGCTTGCGTTTCCAGGCAGCTATAAAATGCTCACAGATTAATTGCAATTTTACAATTAATGTTATGCTAGAGCTTCCTCAACCAGCCTGGTTTGAAGTTTAAGAAAGGAAGCATGATGAAATATCAAGGTAGCTGCCATTGCCAACAAATCCGTTTTGAAGCTGAGGGAGAATTAACAAAAGTCGTCGAATGCAATTGCAGCATTTGTCAAAAACGCGGCAGCTTGCACTGGTTTGTTCCACAGGAAAGCTTCAGGCTGCTAAGTGGCGATGCGCCGATTGCTGAATACACCTTTAACAAACACCTCATCAAACATCATTTCTGCCCTGAATGTGGTTGCGCACCCTACAGTGAAGGAAAAGCGCCATCAGGCAATTACATGGTCGCCATCAATGCCCGTTGTCTCGATGAGGTCGATCTCAGCGCGCTGGAACGTGGCCATTTTGATGGACGCAGTTTATAAGCACGACGCCTAGCCCAGGATGCTTGAGTCTTCGCGATGCCGGCGTAGCAACCGCTACGCAAGGCATGGCAACTTACAAATTCACCCTGGACTCAGTAGACAGGCCGATACCGCCTCGCAAGTAGCTACCGCAAGCCAACTCACAAGCTAAGCCAGGGTTTGCTTGCCGGGCCAGTCCTGGGGTCTGCTCGGCAGCCCAGGCCCATAAATCAGGCTTGTTTCACGGCTTTGAGTTTAGCTGGACTCCCCCAGCGGCGTATTTTGTGTCCATGCAGCGCATACCAGAATATCATCAGGTAACAAGGCAGCATAAGCCAATACGCCGCCTGATGCGAACCCAGATCAGCCAGCTTGCCATACACCATAGGCAGGATCGCCCCGCCAGCTATCCCCATGATTAAAAATGCCGACCCCGCTGCCGTATGCTTGCCCAAATCAGCCAAAGCCAGAGGCCAGACTGCAGGCCAGACCAGGGCATTGGCCAAACCCAGTAAAGCTAAACAAAACACCGAATCAGGTAGCAGCGTCAAGCCGCTCCAGCCATAGACAAAACGGGCCATGGCCTGACTGCCTGGCGCAGCCTGGGTCACGCCTATCGTCAAAATCACTCCCAGTATCGCAGAACATAATAAGGCTTGTTGTTGACTCAAAAAGCGTGGGATCGCGACAACGCCCAACAGATAACCCAAGACCATCGCACTCATGGTAAACGAGGTTAAGATCGCAAAATTACTTAGACCGAGTTCACGGCCATATAATCCTATGGTGTCGCCCGCTATCACTTCCACCCCGACATAGGCAAATAAGGAAACGGCGCCCAACACGAGCTGGGGATACGCCAACACGCTGAAAAATCCACCGCCGGATGGCGCAGCTTCATCGTGCTGAGGAATTTCCGGCAAATTCGAAAAATAGATAATTGCCGTAAACAACAGCAAACCCAGACCCATAAACGTGTAGGGAAATATCAGACGGTTCGCCAGTTCACTGCGCAATTGCAAGCGTGCACTGGCATCCATGAGTTGTATGGCACTATCGCTGTATTGATCAACGCCCGATAAAATCAGGGCAGAAAAAACCAGTGGCACAACTATGCCAGCCCCTTTATTAAACAATCCCATAATACTGATGCGCATCGCTGCACTCTCACGTGCGCCTATGCAAACGATATAGGGATTGATCGCTGTTTGCATCAGAGTCATGCCGCTAGCCAGCGTAAACAACGCAATTAAAAATACCGCATAATTGGCGCTCTTGGCCGCTGGAATAAATAAAAACGCACCGAATGCCATCACCGCCAAACCAGCGGTCATACTCTTGCGATAACCGATCTTCGCCATCAGTGCCGCAGCGGGAATTGCCATAACGGTATACGCGATGTAAAACGCAAAGGTCACCCAAAGTGCCTGGAAATTAGTGAGTTCGCAAACGATTTTCAAAAAAGGAATTAATGACCCATTGAGCCAGGTGACAAAGCCCAGAATAAAGAACATCAGACTGATAAACAGCATCGCAATCACGATCTGACGAAAGGCCGCAACTTTTGCTTGCATAGAATTTTGTGGGTAGAAGTGATTAGCAAAGGTAAGTCATGCAACGCTCAGGTTGAGCCAGCCCTACACCCAACCTGAGAGGAAAAACCAGCAGTGCCTTAAAACTTGGCGCGCACGCCAACGCTGTAGCGTGCACCATTTTCATACACGCCGACCGGTAAGCCATCGGTAGTATTGGTGCGTATCACAGAATTAGTCAGATTCACCGCATTCGCAAACAGCGAAATTTTTGGTGTGACATCCCAGTTAGCACTGGCATCCCACTGACCATAAGCGCTGTTCACGTCTTGCCCGCCTTCATCCAGATTGCCGTAAGATTTGGAACGGTAGTTATAGGAAAGGCGCAAGCTGATGCCGTTCTTTTCATAGAACGCACTGGCATTCAATTGGTGCTTGGAATTGCCTATCACATTTAATTGCTGCCCGCCTGCCAGCTTACCGGCTTTGGCATCGGTAAAGGTGTAATTGACCATACCACCAAAACCATTGCCAAAAGCTTGTTGCCATTGCAGTTCTAAACCATTGATGCTGGCACCATTATCGGCATTAAAAGGGCGCGTCACCGAACGCGTCACGCCACCGACATTTTCACTTGCGGTACGGGTATAAATAAAAGTATCGAGCTGTTTGGTGAAGACCGTGGCCGACAACAAGGAGGCATCAGCGAAATACCATTCCACACCAACTTCAGCCTGATCGGCGTGATAGGGTTTTAATAAAGGGTTACCCGCAGTAGCCGCATTGGTAGTGCCGCTGACTTCGGTACTGGCGCTTAAATCGCTATAGGTATTGCGCGCCATCGCGCGTGAAATCGCACCGCGGAACACCAAATCTTTGCGGTAATCGTAGACCACATTCAAACTCGGCAAGACATCGGTATAAGTACGACTAACCGTGCCCGGCGTGTAATTGCCATCGCCTTTTAAATCCTGATTGGCTTCTGAACTTTGTTGGGTACGGACGATGCGCACACCAACGTCGCCGCGCCATTTATCTTGCGCAAAATCAGCTTTCAAATAAGTCGCGGTAATTTTTTCTTGAATTTTGTAGTACTCACCCTTGGCTTCTTTGTAGACCATACCTTTATCATACATGGTAAAGCCCTTGGATTTCGCCAGGCCATCATCGACCCAGGCATATTGCACCAACGAGCCTTTAGTTGCGGCTTGCTGACTCAATAAAGGGCTGGCCCCAGTCGACAAATCGGCTAGGGAATAGGAAATCCAGCCATTGCTACCTGGACCTACGGTGCCAATAATGCGATGATTTTGTACCGTGTTATCACGGTATTTCAAGCCCACTTTAAGCGCCTTGAACCAGGAATTATTTAAGTCCCAGGTCAGATCACCCTGCGCATAATTTTCCTTGCCTTCCATGGTGCGTATCCAGTCGCGCGCACCTTGTAAAGTCAGTTTAGTCGGATCCAGCGGACTCATATCCAGATACGAGACTTCATAGGTATCCGGCGCCAGATTAAT
This sequence comes from Undibacterium sp., assembly GCA_041913845.1. Classification (GTDB taxonomy): domain Bacteria; phylum Pseudomonadota; class Gammaproteobacteria; order Burkholderiales; family Burkholderiaceae_D; genus Undibacterium. The sequence continues at coordinate 176,582 of JAYSEN010000001.1, read as the reverse complement.
GGTGGCGCGGGTATTGCCAGTGAACCAGAAATTACGGTCATGGCGACTACCACCTTCTGCCGAAGTGGTCCCCGCCTGACCATGGAGTTTCCAGCCATCGCCTTCGTAGCTGGCTTCTAAATCCAAGACCTTGGATTTGATAAAGGCTTCACGATAAATCGGTTCAAACGAAACCCCGGTAGTTGGTCCGACTGTGCCACCAACCAGGGCCTTAGTGCCATCCGAAGTCGTGATAAAACGCGGATTTGTGACTTTCAGATTATTCTTACTGTCAGCTAAACCACCAGCTTGCCAGAGGTAATTTTGGTTATTGTTGTCCATCTTCATGTCTGAATTTAAGTAATTCAGCGAGATGTCGGTATCGCGATTCGGTTTTAATTGCAGAGTTACATTGGCAGTAGTTCGTTCCCTATCTTGCCGGAATATCGCGGAACCGCCGCCCCAGGAAGCATAGGCATTCGGTGTTACTACGCCATTCTGATCACTGATATTGTATTTGGTGGTATCGGTGAAGTTTTCTAAACCATCACGCCGCATAGTGCGCTTTTGCTGACTGAGGGCGACTAAGATACCCAAGGAACTATCTTCATTTTTCCAACTGACCATGCCCGAAATTTGTGGATCAGTTTTCTTAGGCAATTCGCTATAAGTCGCTTCTAACGAAGCTTGTGCAGTGAATGGCGTTTTAAATTGCAAGGGCTTACGGGTTTTGACATTGACTAAGCCACCTATGCTGCCTTCATCAAGGTCAGCCGACGGGCTCTTATAGACATCCAGACTACCGACAATTTCTGACGGTAAAATATCATAGTTAAAACCACGGCTTTGCGCATCGTTTTTCCACCAATACGCCGAAGCTACAGCTTGACCATTCATCTGTGTCATATTCAGATTCTTATCAGTACCACGGACGAAAATATCACGCCCCTCGCCCCAGCTACGGTCTACTGAAATACCCGGCACACGTTGTAAAGAATCGGCGACGTTCTTATCAGGAAATTTACCGACATCTTCAGCACTGATACTATCGACGATATTTTGTGAATCACGTTTACCGGCCAGATTTTTTTTCAGCGTATCGCGTATGCCTTTGACTTCTACCGTTTGATTACCCGCCACTTCCGCAGGCACTTGCGGTGCTTCTTCAGACCAACTGATACCACAATGCAAACTAGCTAGAACTACCGTCATCAATTGCGCGAGCTGCTTTTTCTTAAACACGTGCTGGGTCATACTAAGTCTCCTGTTGAATGTCTATCTTATCGTCATGCTGAGGTGTTAAAAAGGCCGGCGCTGGGAGTACGCCGGCAATTCATACGACTTGGGGGAAGTATGAAGGAAGAAGTCATGAGCGTTACGGCATAGGCTTATCTCTGAGCAAATCGTTGAACTGTAAGGCAGCAGTTTTGGCGCGAATCTTACGATTCAATAAGTCCGCACTGAGTTGCCAAAAGCCAGTTTCGTTTTTTGCCAATGCAAACTGGCTATTAATTCTCACGGTTGGTTGACAATGCCGACGCCACTCCATCATTTGCCGTGCAACCGGATCACGTACTGCGATTAAATGATTCGATAATGAAAAAAAACCCGTCGCTTTATTGGTATATAGATCGGCGAACTCTTGCGAGCCTAACCATTCCAGAAACACCCAGGCTTCGTCTTTATTTTTCGATTTACGATTGACCGCGATACCGATGTCCATGTGATCCAACATATAGCATTGGTCGTTAGCATTCTTACGCGGCATCGCAAACACACCAAATTCCAGACCAGGTATTTGATTGAAGTACGACAAATCCCAGGATCCCATGGGATAAATTGCGGCCTGAGCATTCGCGAATAATTGCTGACTTTCACTGTAACTTTGCCGGCTTGCTTGTGCTGGCAAATACTCGGCAAAGCGCTCAGCAAACTGAAACGCACTCAAGTACTCGTTGTCATGCGTTTTCAACTGACCACGACTGATCGCCAACCGTCCCACTTCGCCGCGCCAGTATTGCGCCATCACATTACTCATGAGTATCTGCGCGGCTTCCCACTTTTCTGCGGTACCCAGCGCAATCGGCATCAAGCCAGGCTGTTGCTTTAATTGCTCTAGCAAGTTAAAAAATTCTTGTTCAGTTTTTGGTGGTGATAAATTCAGGCGCTTGAATATTTTTTTGTTATACAAAAATCCCTGAATCACCGAGGCCAACGGCATGCAATAACTGTGTTGCTGATCTTCACTCTGCCAGGCTTGCAAGGCGCTGGCGGGAAAGTATTCCATGCCAGCTTTACCATCCAGTCGTTCCAGATAAGCCCGTTTATACCAATTCAACGACACCTGAAATGGCCGGCACGCCAGTAAATCACCGGCTGTACCATTTGCCAGCCGGGCAGTTAGTTGCGCATCGTATTCAGTAGGCATACTGGCCTGGTAACGAATTTCTATGCCTGGATGTTTGCGATTAAATGCCGGAATTAAGGTGTTTTCCCACAGTGCGCGGTCATCATTGCGCCAGCTTTCCAGCGTTAATATCCCCGCATCAGCACAACTGCTGCAGCTCAATAAGATCAATAACAGTAGCAACAATCGGCTCATGCCCACACCTTGAAATGATCGGTAGAAGCAATCCTAACCAGTTTGTGTTTGTAAAGCGAATTCGCACGACCAAGCCAGCTCCACCTACTAAGCCCTTGTTTTTTTTTGATTTTTATTAGCGATAGATTGATCGACTGCTTACATTACTTAACACAAAATTCAGGCGCAAACCGACTGCTATAGTAAGCCGCTGGCGTGGTATTGAAGTTCAGCCGTTTAGTAAGCCGCAAAACCTTACGCTTCCTTACAAAACTTTACCTGACAAGACAAAATCTGAAGATTCAAGACGTAAGCGTCTGCTTTATACGACGACGTAGCAATAAAAAAACCGCATACTCTGATGCGGTTTTTTAAGGCTATCGTATGGCGTCGTTGTTTCAGATTTTCTCAAACACTAAATCCCAAACCCCATGTCCTAAACGCAGACCACGGTTTTCAAACTTAGTGACTGGTCGATACGCTGGACGTTCAGCGTAAGTTGCCGCGGTATTCTTGAGTGCAGGTTCCGCCGATAATACTTCAAGCATTTGCACTGCATACTCTTCCCAATCGGTGGCGCAATGAATATAGCCACCTTTTTGCAAGCGGTTAGCCAGCAAGCTAACCAAAGGTGCTTGTATCAGACGACGCTTATTGTGACGCGCCTTGTGCCAGGGGTCAGGAAAAAACACATGCACACCATGCAGTGATTCTGGCGCCAGCATATCACGCACAACCTCAACCGCATCGTGCTGAATAATGCGTTGATTTTGCAAACCCATCTCGCCGATTAACTTCAATAAGCTACCGACGCCAGGAGTATGCACCTCGACGCCAACAAAATTTTTGTCGGGCATGGCCGCTGAAATTTTGGCACTGGTTTCACCCATGCCAAAACCAATTTCCAACACCAAAGGCGCCGGGCGTTGGAAAGCCAGATTTAAATCACTGACTTGTTTTTTAAATTCGATGCAGTATTGCGGACCGAGCGTCTCAATCGCCCGGGCTTGTCCTTCAGATAAACGACCGGCGCGCGTCACAAAACTCCGTATTCGGCGCTCACTGGGGTCATACATCATATTTTTATTCGATTGATTGTTTTCCTGATCTGACATAATTCATTCACTATCTATTAATTCGGCAAACTGAAGTTGGAATCGCGTACTCAGAGCGACTCGGTGTAAGGGTTAGCCACCCCTAAACTCGCCAGGATTTCAATTTCCAGGGCTTCCATCTCTTCAGCTTCTTCATCATCTTCATGGTCATAACCTTGCGCATGCAAGACCCCATGGACGATTAAATGCTGCGCATGAGCTTGCACACTTTTACCTTGTTCGGCCGCTTCGCGCACCAGCACCGGATTACACAAAATAATATCGGCTTGTGTGACTTCGGCATCCTGATCTTCGGTGTAAGCGAAGGTCAATACATTGGTGGCGTAATCTTTGCCGCGGAACTCAGCATTCAAACTTTGCCCTTCTTCCGCATCGACAAAACGCAAAGTCAGTTCGGCAGGAAAAAATAGCGCGGCTTGCACGGTTTTGCGTAACAAAGTACGCGGCAGGATTTCCTTGAGCGCTTCATCGGCATATTGCACCGACAAAGTCAGCTTATGTTTTTCTGCACTGGATTCAACTGGATTTTTTGCGGCCATGACGTTCTGGAGTTAATGCGGTCGAAATACTATGGGCTGACTTTAACAAACCCAGACTGTGTTGCTGTTGCGCGTTATGATTATGCGCGTGTTCATAAGCGTCGACGATACGCGCCACCAAGGGGTGACGCACCACGTCTGCACTGGTAAATTGGGTAAAGGCGATGCCACGTACATTGTTTAAAATCTGGCAGGCATCGACTAAGCCACTTTTTTGGCCGCGTTGTAAATCGATTTGCGTGGTGTCACCCGTTACTACCGCCTTACTGCCAAAACCTATGCGGGTTAAAAACATCTTCATTTGCTCGGGCGTAGTGTTTTGCGCTTCATCGAGAATAATGAAAGCATGATTCAAAGTACGTCCACGCATATACGCCAGCGGTGCAATTTCTATGGCCTGCTTTTCAAACATTTTTTGGGTGCGATCAAAGCCCAGCAAATCGTATAAGGCATCGTACAAAGGACGCAAATACGGATCAACTTTTTGCGCCAGATCACCGGGTAAGAAACCCAGGCGCTCTCCTGCTTCCACGGCAGGGCGGGTCAGCACGATACGTTTAACTGCGTCGCGCTCTAAGGCATCCACGGCGCAAGCCACTGCCAGGTAGGTTTTACCCGTACCGGCCGGACCTATGCCAAAGGTGATATCGTGTTCGACGATATTTTTCAGGTAGTGATTCTGGTGCGGGGTACGGCCACGCAAATCACTGCGCCGGGTTTTTAATACCGGGCTTTCGACATCATCAGGTAAAGCGGCCACTTCTTGATTGACGATGCCAGCATCGGGCAAACTTTGATTGGCACGTTGTTCGACCAGCGCCAATTGCACTTCATCGATAGAAATGACTTTTTTGGCGCGCGCATAGAAGTGCTCAAGCACTTCGACAGCGCGATCAGCCTGATTGCCGCTGACGATAAATTTTTCGCCACGGCGAAAAATACTGACATCCAGTGCAGCTGAAATTTGCCGCAGGTTTTCATCCAGCGGCCCGCATAAATGCGCCAGTCTGTGGTTGTCTAAAGGTTCGGGCACAAAATGCGCGACCTTGACGGCTTGCTTGGCCATTACGCCGCCACCTGTTGTGTCAGTTCTGCGGGCAAAGTCTCGCCGATAAGTTCGCCACGCAGCGAATAATTATAGGTTTCAGTAATCTTTACGTAGACCATTTTACCGAGCAAGTCTGTTTCGCCCACAAAGTGCACGACACGATTGTTTTCAGTGCGCCCCTGCATATCGCCCTGTACTTTTTGCGATTGGTCTTCAACCAAAATACGCTGCACGCTACCCACCATCGCTTGCGAAATTTTCTTGGTATTGACATCGATCAAAGCTTGCAACGTTTGCAAACGGCGTAATTTCAATTCTTGCGGCGTGTCATCCGCCAGATTTGCCGCTGGCGTACCAGGGCGTGGGCTGAAAATAAAACTAAAGCTGTTATCAAAGCCTATATCTTCAACCAGCTTCATCAAAGCGGCAAAGTCCTCATCGGTTTCACCTGGGAAGCCAACGATGAAATCCGATGACACGGTGATATCGGGACGCACCTGCTTTAAACGACGGATCACTGACTTGTATTCCAGCGAGGTATAGCCACGCTTCATACCCGCTAATACACGGTCTGAACCATGCTGTGCTGGCAAATATAAGTGATTCGCCAGCTTAGGTACTTTGGCGTAGCAGTCGATCAGGCGCTGAGTAAATTCTTTAGGATGGCTGGTAACGAAGCGTATGCGCTCAACCTGAGGGAATTCGGCAATGTATTCGATTAACAAAGCGAAATCGGCGATTTCACCGTCCGCCATGACGCCACGGTAAGCATTCACGTTTTGTCCCAGCAGGGTGATTTCTTTGACGCCTTGCTCAGCCAGGCCAGCGACTTCGGCTAAGACATCATCAAAGCGACGTGAAACTTCTTCACCACGGGTGTAAGGTACGACGCAATAGCTGCAATACTTACTGCAACCTTCCATAATCGAGACATAGGCTTTGCAACCTTCGACTTTGGCTGGCGGTAAATGATCGAATTTTTCGATTTCCGGGAAGCTGACGTCGACCTGCGCTTTACCGCTACCACGACGCGCTTCTATGAGTTGCGGCAAGCGATGCAAGGTTTGCGGGCCAAACACCACGTCGACGTAGGGTGCGCGTTGGATAATTGCATCGCCTTCTTGCGAAGCTACGCAGCCGCCGACACCGATTAACAAATCGGGATTTTTACGTTTCAGTTCACGGAAACGGCCTAGGTCAGAAAACACTTTTTCTGAGGCTTTTTCTCGGATGCTGCAAGTGTTGAGCAAGATCACATCTGCATCATCGGCTTGCTCAGTTTTTTCGAGGCCATCTGTAAGTTTAAGCAAATCTGCCATTTTGTCTGAGTCGTACTCATTCATTTGGCAACCGAAGGTTTTAATAAAAACTTTTTTTTGCATGATGTGTATCTGATAAATTTTACAAACTAGTTGTGGACTGACTGTGCGTCGACTAAAGCCAAACAAACACAGTTAAACAGGACTTGCGCATAAGCTTGCTGAAATCCTGTAAGCCCATGCTGATTATGAATTGGGATCTTTAATCACTTTAGGACGCCAGGGTTCAACCTTGGGTAATTCCTTACGACGCTCTTCTTCAGTCAGAATCCAGACTTTTTCTATCTCACCTAAATGATTTTCGAGGTAATTTACAATGATGTATTTGCCATCCAGGTAATTGGGCAATTCGCTCGCATTCTCGGTGTTGTAATAACGAGTAGCAGGAACTGTTCTTCTTACTTTCCCGTCAATAAGCACATCGGGAAAATTCGACATATTCAACACCCCGCGCTTTGTTCCCGCAGGAAAATCACGCGGTTTGGTAACTTGTGCCATGGCACTGCTTTGCAGAAGGCAGATAACACTACTCAGTAGCACGATCAGGTATTTACGCAACATCTTTCCCTCCTGATTACAAAATCATAAAAATCAATTACTTACAAGCGAATTCGAGCAACAATAAAACCGCTCATCATACCATAATTTCAGGCATGCCTCATCAGCAAAACAGCGAGCATGGTCTTATTGAAAAATTAAGCAAAACCGACGCTGACCTCGTTATCTTCGGTTTGCGCCAGCAAGCTACTGTTTTTAGCCACAGGCCCCGCCGAAGCGAAATTGTTTAAGCCCTGGTATTAATAAAACTTTACGTCACCCTAGACTACTCAAAATTCTGCCAATTAAGCGCGCTGCCGATGACCGCAATCAGGCAATCCAGTTGCCATAAGGAAAACCACCACTTTTTACCGCTATCTCGCGCATGGGTTACATCAGGCTAAGCAGAGTTTCGCCATCATTTCACTCGCCCTTTTATGGCAGAAACTTAACATCAGTATTACAAACCTGACCATGCTATGCCGCAACAAGAAAACAGCTTGACGAAAATCAATCTATTACTAGGCTTAGAAAATCTGGGATAATGCAAAAAAAGCCAAGATTTTTGCTATGAAAAACAAGACCTGCACCGACACGCAGCCATTTGACAGCCATTATTTCCGATCTGCGCTGGGTCAATTTGCTACCGGCGTGACTGTTATCACAACTCGCCTCGAAGACGGCGTGTACCTGGGCCTGACCGCCTCATCTTTCAATTCCGTTTCTTTAGATCCGCCTCTGATACTCTGGAGTCTCGGCGCCAAAGCGAATAGTTTGCCGGTTTTCACGGCTAACTCGCATTATGTCGTCAACATTTTATCCAGCGAGCAAGCCTGGCTAGCGGAACAATTTGCCAGTCGCAAAAAAGATCGTTTCGAAGGCGTGGACTACATCCTTTCCGCTACTGGCCACCCGATTATTCAAGGCGTATCGGCCTGGTTTGAATGCCATAACCGCAGCCGCTACCCCGAAGGAGATCATGTTATCTTCGTCGGAGAGGTAGAAAATTGCTCGGTCACACCCCAAGCTCCGCTGGTTTATCACGCGGGCCAATTTCTGAAAGTCACCCCAGGCCAACAATGATAAGTATCGATTTAATTGGTTACCTGGCAGCGTCTCTGACTACAACGGCATTCATTCCTCAAGCCTGGCTAACCTGGCGCACGGGGCGTGCTGATGGGGTTTCAGCCACCATGTATATGGTTTTAATTAGCGGTGTTTTATTGTGGCTGGCGTATGGCGTGTTAATTTCTTCCTGGCCAATTATTATTGCCAATATCATCACTTTCCTATTAGCCAGTTTCATACTGCTAATGAAGCTTCGTCCTGATTCAACTCGTAATTCTCAACCAAATGGGGTAAATAATGAATGAATGGAGTACTGGCTATGTTACCGATATCACTTACACCCCTGGCTATTATGCCGAACTCAACCCCTTAGCGTTTCAATTTAGTTTGCTCGGGGCAGGACTTAAGGGGCCCAAAATAGCCACGGCTTGTGAATTAGGATTTGGCCTCGGCATCAGTACAATTATGCACGCCGCAACCCAGCCAGATACCGAATTCTGGGGAACTGACCTGAACCCTGATCACGTGCTGCATGCCAAAACGCTGGCTGAAGCAACAGGATTACCCATTCATTTATTTGACCAATCCTTTGCTGAATTTTGTCAGCGCGACGACTTGCCGGACTTTGATTACATCGGCTTACACGGCGTTTGGTCATGGATTTCCGATGAAAATCGCGCCATCATTGTTGATTTTGTTAAACGAAAATTAAAGGTTGGTGGCGGTTTGTACATCAGCTATAACACCTTGCCAGGTTGGACTGACGCGCTGCCCATGCGTCACCTATTGGTGCAACATACCAAGTCTATGGGAGCTGATGGTCAAAACATCGCTGAAAAAGTTCAGGCGGCTTTAGGCTTTTTTGAAAAATTTGCGGCAGTTGAACCCGTCTACTTACGCAATCATCCTAATGTGCAGCAGCGCCTTAACCAAATTAAAGGACAGCCGACTTCCTACGTCGCTCACGAATACTTCAACGCAGATTGGAAGCCCATGCATTTTGCGGATGTAGCGTCGATGTTGACTGAGGCAAAGTTGCGATTTGCGTGCTCCGCGCACTTTCCCGATCAATTGGATGATTTAAATTTCAATCCGGCCCAGCGCAAATTGGTTGGCGAGATCAGTGACATTTATTTGCGAGAAACCGTCAAAGACATGATAGTCAGCCGGCAATTTCGTAAAGATTATTGGATACGTGGCAGCCTACCTTTAAATCATTGGCAACAAATTGAAGACTTGCAGCAGACCCGTGTCATGCTGGTCTGCCCTAAGGAAGAGATTAACTTAAAAATCCAAGGGCAAAATCTGGTCGCCGATTTGAATGTCAAACTATACCAACCCTTAATTGACGCTTTGGCCAATTTCAAGCCAAAATCTTTACTTGAATTACAGCAAATAGTTAGCCCAAATCAAGAATTCAATTTGCTGCAAATTCGTGAAGCATGCCTGATACTTTCCGCCAAGGGGGTATTACGAGTTTTACAAGAAGAAGCGCTTACTCAACGAGCCTTAGAGGCTTGTCGTCAGTTAAATCACCGCATACTCGAGCAGGCTCGCTCAAGAAATGTCATCCCCTATATGGCTTGCGCAAAAATTGGTGGCGCCCTCGCCATCGAAAAAATAGAGCAATTATTTATACTGGCAATCAATTCCAATAAAGAACGCTTAAATGCCGAGCAAATTTGCAAAAAGATTAATCCCTATTTTTATCCACTCGGTAATCGCATGATACGCAATGGCGCCTTAATCGAATCGGAACAAGAGAACTGGGGCGCCATGGTGGAAAAAGCTGAGTACTTTCTCCAGCATAAATTCGAGCTCTATCAACAATTAGATTTAATTGTGCCAAATTAATTACTACGAATAGCGTCGCTAACAGAATCTTCGCTGGTATTAGTTTTTTTTACTGGAAAACTCCGCCATTTATTCGATAATAAGTACAGACACTTATAACGATTATATTTGGCGGGGAGTACTAGTTATGTTTAGTTATGAATCGCACGCAGTACTGGTAGTGGATGACGACCCGTTAAATCTTAGCGTCATGCACACCGCACTGAATAGTGTGGGTTATATGACGTATGCCGCCAATTCTGGCTATCAAGCTTTAAATATGACACCCGATATCAAACCGGATCTGGTTTTACTCGATATCGTGATGCCTGGCATAGATGGCTTTGAAGTCTGCCGCCGCTTGAAAGCGGATCCCTCAACGATAGACATTCCGGTTATTTTTATTACCGCCCATTCAAATCCTGATCGTATGGCTGAAGGCTTTACTTTGGGGGCTGTTGATTATTTAGTTAAGCCTGTCAGCATGGCTGATTTGCTGATTAAGGTTTCAACGCAAATTCAAATCAAGTCATTTTTAGCTGAGCAACAGGCTCAACTCGAACAAGTTGAAATTTGCGGAAACCCCTTAAACTTACCCACACTAAGCTGTGATGATAAAGGCATGCTGCACTATAATTTTCAAGCGGATACGCACTACCAGGGGGAATTCCGTAAGCGGCTACAACAAAGCGCTGAGATTAAACCAGGCCAAATAAAGATTAAACAAAATTACAAGCATTAAGCCTGATAGTTAATTTCATTAATTTGTCACCAGCCACAAAAAAGCCATACCTCGGTATGGCTTTTTTACAATCCTCAAATTTATAGAAGTCACTCAGCATTAAAATGCCGGAACCACGGCACCCTTGTACTTTTCATCGATGAATTTCTTCACTTCTGGCGAATTCAAGGCCGCAACCAGCTTTTTAAACGCAGGTGAATTTTAATTATCCTCCCTCGCTACTAACAAGTTGGCATAGGGTGAATTTGCGTCTTCGATAAAAAGCGAATCTTTTACCGGGTTTAACTTCGCTTCAATTGCGTAATTGGTATTAATCAATGCCAGATCGACTTGATTCAACACTCGCGGCAAGGTCGCTGCTTCCAGTTCTTTGAATTTTAAGTTCTTAGGGTTGTCTACGATGTCTTTGCGAGTCGCTGAGATATTATTCGTATCCTTCAGTTTTAACAGCCCTTGCCTTGCCAGTAGCAGTAGGGCACGGCCCGAATTAGAGGGATCGTTAGGAATCGCAATGGTAGCACCCGATGGCAAGTCGGCCAGCTTTTTGTATTTGCTGGAATAGGCCGCAAATGGTTCGACATGCACTTTAGCTATCGGAACTTGAACATCATTCTTGTGATTTTTTTTGAACTCGTTCAGATAAGGTTGGTGCAAGAAAAAATTACCATCCAAATGTTTTTCATTCACTTGTACAGCTGGTTGCACATAATCTGTAAACACTTTGATTTTCAAATCTACGCCTTCTTTAGCCAGGCGTGGTTTGACGAACTCCAGAATTTCCGCATGTGGCACAGGCGTCGCTGCGATAGTCAAAGTTTCTGCTAAGGCGAAATTAGTCAGGGCTGAACTGAGGCCCAGCGCCAGCCCCAGTTTGGCGAGCTTTTTCCAACTTGCAAAGCGTAAGTTATTCATGAAGATTCCTTAATTTAATAAAAATAAATCGATAAGTCGGGCAAATTTTGTCGCGGTACTTTTTATTGAGAATGTCAACAATCACGTCGCTAATTCATTTATGTGAAAATCTCGCGACTAGCTTGTCGCCCAAAAACTGGATCAGCTGGACCAAGATAATCAGTATCGTCACCGTGACTATCATGACGTCGGTTTGAAAGCGTTGATAGCCAAAGCGCAGCGCCAAGTCGCCGAGACCGCCACCACCTATCACGCCCGACATCGCGGCGTACGAAACTAGCGCGATGGTCGTCACCGTCATTGCTGCCAGCAAGCCCGGTAATGCTTCAGGCAAAAGTGCAAATAATACGGTTTGATAAGTCTTGGCCCCCATCGCCTGACAGGCTTCTATGATGCCCTTGTCGAGTTCACGCAAAACGTTTTCTACCAGGCGCGCAAAAAATGGCGCAGTGCCGATCACCAATGGTGGAATCGTGCCTGGCACACCCAGCGAAGTGCCGACCAAAAACAAAGTGAAAGGTATTAATACAATCAATAAAATAATGAAGGGCACTGAGCGCAAAATATTCACAATGAAAGACAGGGTCGCATACAAGGCTGCTTGCTGCAAAACCTGACCACGGCTAGTCAGAAATAAAATCACGCCCAAGGGCAAACCCAGCAAGACGGTAAACAACAAAGAAAAACCTGTCATGGTTAAGGTGTCGAGCGTCGCCTGGAATATTTCTTGACCATCTATATTCGAAAATTCGATCACGCTGCAAACTCCTTTACTAAAGGTCGATTCACCACTTCGACGGTGACCTCGCCAGCATCGAATAATTCCAAGGCCTTGCTGGCCTGAGCTTGATCGGCATAAAAGCCAACGATCAACTGGCCGTACGGGGTATTTTTAATCCGCGCAATCACGCCTTGTAAGATAGAAATTTCAAGTTGCAATTGGCTGGCAATCCGACTCAAGACTGGCGCATGAGTCTGGCTACCGAGGTAGCTAAGTCGCCATAAACGGTAATCAGGGTCAGTCGGCGCTTGCGCCAATAAGCTAGTATCAAGTGCATATTGTTCTGCCACCAGCTTACGCGTGACATCATGACGCGGATGTAAAAACACCTGGGTAACTGGCCCCTGCTCAACAATACAGCCTTGCTCTATCACCGCGACATCATCGCAAATCGTCCGTATAACTTGCATTTCGTGGGTAATCAAAACGATAGTCAAGCCCAGTTTTTGATTGATATCAGCGAGCAAATTCAAGATCGACAAGGTGGTTTCAGGGTCCAGCGCTGATGTTGCCTCGTCACAGAGCAAGAGTTGTGGCGATGTTGCCAAAGCACGAGCAATCCCTACACGTTGCTTTTGCCCGCCTGAAAGTTGAGCCGGGTATTTATCGGCATGCTCGTGCAAGCCCACTAATTCGAGCAATTCACGGACGCGAGCCTGACGTTCGCTTGCGCTTAAATTGCCGTGCAATTTCAAAGGGAAAGCGATGTTCTCAGCAACGGTTTTCGCATTCAATAAATTAAAATGCTGAAACACCATGCCTATGCGCTGACGCAAAGCCAATAAACCAGCTTGATCAAGCTGAGTAATATCTTGACCTTCTATCAGAATTTGTCCGCTATCGGGACGCTCAAGTAAATTCAAGGTGCGCAGCAAGGTGCTTTTACCTGCGCCAGATCGACCGATAATGCCAAAAATACTGCCCGTCTTAATTTCCAGCTCTATCTGCTGTAGCGCTGGGACTAGCTTACCGGCGACGCGGTAATGTTTGCTTACTCCAGAAATCTTAATCACTTATTACTACCTAATCCAACATTGAGCCTTATTGTAACCAGACCACTTTAAAACCTCTAATCACATATCGTCACTAGCTTATGTCGCTCAGCATATAAAGCCCGGAGCTGATGTGGGCAGGATAAAATCTGATTAAAAATTTTAGCTAAATTTAATACCAGATTAAACAACTAATCGCTATGCCAATACGACCAGATCATGTCGTGCAAGCAGAAAGTTATGCGCGAGAGTTTAGCCTGCGATAGTCGTAATCATCTTCGCAGAACCGATGTGATTAAACGGGTAATTTATTTGCCCGGTCAGTTTTTGCATATTGATGGAATAAGTTGAGCTTTCCCTTGATTTAGAAATCACGGCATCATGCTTAGCTGTTTTTTTGCGAGATTTGTTTATTTCGACCACTGTTTATAGTCGTCACCTGGTACTGAGTTTGAGCATCGTATTGAACGGACTGAAGCACTAGCTTCAGCAGCTCAACGCATCAAAAAAAATGCCACCAAGGAGGTGGCATTTTTGATTTAAAGCGGGCGAAATTGCGTACGATAACGATGGCAAGCACAATCACTACTCAGCACGCGCCCCGTCTGATCGCAAGTAAACACTATCGCCTGTTGACACTGTTCGCACAGCACTGGCTGCGACTCGGGCTGCAGCCTTTGTGCCATTGCTTGCATTAATCGCTGGCGTATCAGGGCAAGTTCACTCTGTGTCATGGTGCGTAGAGTCGTCTCCAGTCAATACACGCTGGCTTCACCCTCAGGGCGGGTCTTAAAGCGCTTGTGCGCCCAAAAGTATTCTGCTGGTGCTTTACTGATTTGTTGCTCGATGAAGTGATTCATATAATGCGTCGCTTGCAAAATATCCTCGCCCGGATAATTTGGCCAGGGTTCGAGATACTCCACTTGCCAGCCTTGATAATTTGGCAGATAGGTTGCGATTACCGGTATCACTTGCGCCCCTGTGGTTGCCGCAATTCGTGCAACCGCAGTCAGGGTCGCCGCAGGCACACCAAAGAACGGCACAAACTCCGCATCTTTGCGACCAAAATCCATATCTGGCAACATGAAAAAAGGCAGGCCAGAGCGCATCGCACGGATGATAGGTTTAACCCCTTCGGCACGGCTGACCAGGGTATTTTGACGGAAGCGACTACGACCTTTGCGTAAAGCCTCATCAAATACCGCATTGCTTTGCCGGGTATAGATCGAACACAAAGTAACTTCACGCATCACCGCAATCCCAGCCACGTCCAGGCTGACAAAGTGTGGGCACAGCAAGATTGTCGCTTGCTTTTGCATTTGCGCTACAGGTAAGGCTTGTGGCGTACGTATTAGTTTATTTAAACGACGCTCCGACGACCACCAGAGTATGCCGCGCTCTAAAACACTGCGCGCATACAATTGAAAATGACGCCGGGCTAACACGACACGCTCTGCCTCGCTTAACTCAGGCATGCATAAGCGCAAATTCGTCAGCGTGATATGCCGGCGTTTTTTTAATAAATAAAACAAACTATAACCCAGCGCTTCGCCCAGCCGACCCAAGATGGGTAATGGCAACCAGTGCAGCAGCCACATCAAAACTAACACCAACCTCATGCTGCAGACTCCGGTACATCGCTTGCACCAGTCGTCACCCCGGCTGGCTTTTTATAACGGTTATAACTCCAGAAGTATTGTGCGGGACTAGCTGCGATCAATTTTTCCATGCCACAGTTAATTGCTTCAGCCTGTGCCACGGCATCGCCTTGCAACACCTCATTGAATTCAAAAAACTCAATTTGATAACCTTGCCCCCAGGGTAAGCGACGTGCATAGGTCAAAATAATTGGCGCATTCGTCATACTTTGCAATTTCGCCGACAAAGTCATGGTGTAAGCAGGTTTGCCAAAAAATCGCGCCCACACGCCCTCACCTTGCTGAGGCACCTGATCAGGCAATAATCCTATCGCCTCGCTTTTCTTGAGCGCTTTTGCCATGGTACGTACACCAGATAAATTCGCCGCGGCCAGCATTAAATTATCGCGCGCACGCGCGCCCTCGATTAAGGGACGCAAGGCTGCTTTGCGTGGTGGTCGATACATGACCGTAATACGCGTACGCTGAGCAATTGCTTGTGCGACTATTTCAAAACAACCGAGATGCGGCGTGAGTAAAATGACGCCCCGGCCCTGTTGCAGTGCCTGCTCGACCAATTCCCAATTCGCGACCCTGGCCTTTTTCATCACCCGGGCTGGTGCGGCACACCAGATAAACGGTAGTTCAGCGACATTTTTACCCGCCTCACTGATCGCGCCACGTAAATGCTGACTATAACCAGCACGCCCTATATTTTCACGCAAACGTCGCCGGTAAGATGGTGAGGCCAGATAAACCAGCCAACCCAGAACAAAGCCAATACCATGCAAAACTGATAAGGGCAGAAAGGAAAAAATCCGAAACAGAGTAACTAACATGAGCGGACTCAATATGAAATAGCAGAGCAAAATTCAAGTATGCCCAAACAAGCCGAACGACTGGCAAAGAGGCAAATCAAGAATTTATTGTATTTTTAAGCAATGAGATTATGACCCCTGATCGACATCAATGGCCAAAGGGGCGTAAAATAACACAGTTTGGCAATCGTTTTACATATAATGTAAACTTCGCTATTCACACCGCCGAGTTAATCAGACAACTTGCGAGGCGGTTAATAAATTTCGCTAAAGCGTCGCAGCTTCTTTTAAGACTGCGGCACAGGGTCAATTTTTACAGGAGAAACTGCGATGGCTAGTGATTTTTTATTTACCTCAGAGTCGGTCTCTGAAGGCCACCCAGACAAGGTAGCGGATCAGATATCCGATGCGATCTTAGATGCGATCTTCGAACAAGATCCACGTTCGCGCGTTGCGGCGGAAACCCTGACGAACACGGGTTTAGTGGTGTTGGCAGGTGAAATCACCACGAATGCTCACGTCGATTACATCCAGGTGGCACGCGACACGATTAAGCGCATAGGCTATGACAATACTGACTACGGTATTGATTACAAAGGCTGTGCGGTTTTGGTCGCTTACGATAAGCAATCGAATGATATCGCCCAGGGCGTCGATCACGCTTCGGATGACCACTTAAACACCGGTGCTGGTGATCAGGGCTTGATGTTTGGTTATGCTTGCGATGAAACGCCCGAGTTAATGCCTGCACCGATCTACTATGCTCACCGTCTGGTTGAACGTCAGGCCCAATTGCGTAAAGACGGTCGTTTGCCGTTCTTGCGTCCCGATGCCAAGAGCCAGGTGACGATGCGTTATGTTGATGGCCGCCCACACAGCATAGATACCGTGGTGTTATCAACCCAGCATCACCCAGACCAAAGCGAAACGCCAACCAAAATGAAGGCCAGCTTCATCGAGGCGGTAATTGAAGAAATCATCAAGCCTGTTTTGCCTAAAGAATGGCTGCAAGATACTAAATACCTGATTAACCCGACCGGACGTTTTGTAATCGGCGGTCCACAAGGCGATTGCGGCTTAACTGGCCGTAAAATCATCGTAGATACTTACGGTGGTGCCTGCCCTCACGGTGGTGGCGCATTCTCAGGTAAAGATCCGACAAAAGTCGATCGTTCAGCAGCCTACGCTGCCCGTTACGTGGCGAAAAATATCGTCGCTGCTGGATTGGCACGTCAATGCCAGATCCAGGTGGCTTACGCGATTGGTGTGGCCAAGCCGATGAACGTTACGGTCTATACCGAAGGTACAGGCGTGATCCCAGACGAGCAAATCGCCGCTTTAATTAACGAGCACTTTGACCTGCGTCCTAAGGGCATCATACAAATGCTGGATTTACTGCGTCCGATTTATTCAAAAACTGCGGCCTATGGTCACTTTGGTCGCGAAGAGCCTGAATTTAGCTGGGAACGCACCGACAAAGCCGCTATCTTGCGCGCTGCTGCTGGCTTAAGTTAAGCCTCACTCTTACGGGATTGGAATTACTACCAATCCCGTTTTAATTTCAAGCTAGTCATGTTGCACCTTCCCGCTTTCGCACTACCGAATAATCGTCCGGCACTTTTAGTCAGTCTAAGCCTGAGCCTCTGCTTAAGTACTTACGTCCCGAACGCCTTAGCCAATCCCGCGCTCACACCACAAATCACAAAACCAGCTACAGCGCGGCAAGTCACTGATTGGTGCCCGGCACTTACTACGCGCTTACCGACAATCAAAGTTAGCGAATGCCGCAATAGTGGCTTTAGCCCGAGTGGCACGGTCTCGTATAATGGCTTTCCTTTACTGCAAAAAGAGCTGCCAGCTAAACAAGTTAAAGCACGCAAAATTTTGTTATTGGGTGGCATACATGGTGATGAATTAAGTGCGGCGGCGATAGTCTTTCGCTGGCAAGACTTATTGCAAAAAAATCCCACGCCTGATTTGCACTGGAAAATAGCGCCAGTCATAAATCCGGATGGATTGCTGGCGCGTCAGGCTAAGCGGGTCAATGCACGCGGCGTCGATTTAAATCGCAATTTCCCTACGCCTGATTGGGAAAAAGAAGCTCCCGTGTACTGGGTCAAAACGACGCACAAAGATCCTCGCCGTTTTCCAGGTAAGAAGCCCATTTCCGAGCCAGAAAGTCGCTGGATTTACGACACCATAGAACAGTTTAAACCTGATGTAATCGTCTCTGTTCATGCACCCTATGGTGTGCTGGATTTTGATGGCCCGGCAAAGCCTCCCATACGCTTTGGTCGCCTGCATTACAGCCCGGTTGGAGTTTATCCGGGCTCGCTCGGCAATTACAGTGGCGTGCACCGCGATATTCCGGTTGTCACAATAGAATTACCACACGCCACGCAAATGCCTGAGAATGCCGAGATACAACGTATCTTCCAAGATATGCAAAGCTGGATTAAAAAGAATCTGGATAAAAACAAACTAACTCATGCAGCCGATACAAAAGCATTGCTGCGATAAACTGATTGCAAATCCCATCTATCTAATCTGTCCTTAGCCTGTTGCAAGCCGACGCCAAGAAAATTCACCTTAGCTGATAACTGGCGTCAAATTGGATGCGCTTTGTGGAAATACCAATTACCCTTACCTGCCAGACCCGACCACACGTAATCTAAAGCCCGGACCTTGGTCATGCCTGGCAAGGCGGCAAACTCCATATTTAACAATCCAGGTTTTGATTAAACGGTCTGAATTAGCGATAGTGACGCCAGAGCGCGCACGATTAGCGAAGCTCAGCTATGCCAGGATTTTTTTTGCCATTACAAATGGCACGCGCCCCGGCTGCCGCAATCAGTGAATTTTAATTGCCTGGCACTTTAAACGCCTGTAGCGCTTGCCACAGCTTTTCTGCTTCGTCTTTCAACGAAGCGGCAGCGGCAGCTGATTCTTCAACCAGGGCGGCATTTTGTTGCGTAGTTTGATCCATGTGAGCCACTTCATTAGAAATTTGCGCAATGCCGCCACTTTGTTCATTTGAGGCACGGGAAATACCCTGCATTAATTCTGCCAGACTCTGAACTGACTTTAATATTTGCTCCATAGTCAGGCCGGCAGCCGACACAACTTGCCCGCCCTGGGCAACCTTGCTGACTGAATTCTCAATCAATTCTTTGATTTCCTTGGCAGCACCGGCGCTACGCTGCGCCAGATTTCTGACCTCGGAAGCGACCACAGCGAAACCTCGGCCTTGCTCGCCAGCCCTTGCTGCCTCTACCGCGGCATTCAGCGCCAGGATATTGGTCTGAAAGGCTATGCCTTCGATTACGGAAATGATTTCCGACATTTTTTGTGACTGCTGCGAAATATCGCTCATGGTGGTAATCACCCGACCAACTTCCTGGCTGCCACGCTGTACTGTCTCTGCGGCTGAACTGGCTAATTGACGCGCTTGCTCTGCACTTTGGGCATTGTGTTGTACCGTCCGCGTCAATTGCTCCACGCTGTTCGCCGTTTGCGCCAGCGATGCCGCCTGTTCTTCGGTGCGCTGTGACAAATCCAGGTTTCCTGTAGCGATTTCATTGGCGGCGTGTGAAACAAATTCACTGCTATCGCGTATGTGCCTGACCATATCAGTCAACTGAGCCTGCATACTGTGCAAGGCATACATCATGCTGCGTTGATCATCGTTAGCCAACGGCACGACATTGCACAAGTCACCTTGTGCCACGCGACTGGTAATCGCCATTGCTACGTCAGGCTCGCCGCCTAAAGGTTGCAATACCAGGCGTTTGATTACATAAACTAACACCCCGGAAACGATGATGACACTCAGCAAACCCAATAGTATTGCGGTATTACGCAAGTCATGTACTTCTTGCAAAATTTTATCTTCTGGCACGTTGATGAGGAAAGACCAGGGTGTGACAGCATTGCCAATTTTTACCGGAACAAAAATTCGTTGTATCTGGGTTTTGAGCGCAGCGCTATAAATCTGATCGGCATAAGACTTACCTTCTGTGATAGCCGCCAGGACTTCAGGACTACCGTCCTGAAACGCCTTGCCAACTTTAGTCGCGTCGGCATCGCCAATATAAACACCGGTATTCGACAATAAGCTGGCATAGCCAGTTTGAAACGGATGCAAGGCGCTGATTTGCTCTTGAAATGAGGCCACCGGCAAATCGATAGTGATGGCACCTATAACTTGTTGACCTGCTTTTATTGGTACGCTGATCGTCGTCATGAACACGTCTTTACCAGCGATTTTGTACATATACGGCTCTAACAAGGTTTCCTGACCGGATTTCTTGGCGAGTAAATAATAGTCCCCCGCACCTGGCTTGTCGTAGTCGGTTAAGGGCTCAACTGCCGCGCTGCCACTGCCGCGGTTCCAATAAGGAATAAAACGTCCACTCGCGTCATGGCCGGGCTTACCAGCATACTCGCTGTCTTTCTGATCAAAGGCATTGGCTTCCCAGACACTGCCAACCCCTGCAAATTCAGGATGCGCATTCAAGACACTTTTCAATAACAAATTGGCCTGATCACGCTCCGCTTTGTTTTCGTTTTTCAAGGCCAGCAATTGCGCTGCCAAATCACGTGCAGCAAACAAGGCAACATTAATTCTGCCCGCGATGTCGTCAGCCTGATTTAAGGCCAGCTGATTTGCATAATGAAGTGCGGTGGTTTGTTGTAAGCGACTGGCTTGAAATGTCAATAAACTGACTGTCAGAGTAAAGCCCAGCAAGATCATGGTCACAACCGCGACCAACATTTTGCCGCGCAGCCCCAAATTTGAGAGAAAAGTTGTGTTTTGCATAGTTTTATAAGGTTTAAGATCGTCAGATCAGTATCAGCCAAGTATCGCGCATAGCCAAAATGCCAAGCACTTTAGTAACTGGTCTTATCCCACCTTACTACCTGGCCTGAACCACCCGACGATATACCGTGATCAAAATAGTCTGCCAACTATATCATTATGCTTACCCAAACGAACCCTGTTGTCTCAGGCTTTCTAAAGAAAACTACAATAACAGCCTGTTAAAATTACATTATTTTACTAATCTGACACAGCAAAACGCCGCATTGCAGGTACATGCAAGTAACCAATACTCGTTCAGGGACGGCTTCTTTTTTAAGCTAATAACACTACCAGTCAGATCACGAGGTGTCTGACCGATTCTACGAATCAGTAAAATATTCCTCACTGGTACGCAAGCTTAACCAGCCTTTCCAAAGCTTATCAGTAGCACGAATCGACCTGGAGGAGAGCCAAGTCGCGTAATTGTCCGCTTAGTAAAGACTCTTTAGCTAGTAAGTATTTCCGCCAAATTAGCTCGCAGTTGCGACGCTTTAGTATAGCCATTGCCCAGCATGTGCAAACCATTTTCCTGAACCAGCAATAATACCGGGAAGCCCCTGACGCCCCATTGCTGGACTTGTTGAAAGTGTGCCCGGGTTTGCTCTTGGGTCGCCGTAGCTTGCAAGCCTTCGAGTATTTCGTCTGAACTAAATTCATAGCCAAATTCGACGCGCTTTAGCACCTCAGCTAAAATTTCCGCTAAAACCGGAACCTGCGTGACATCTTTTGACTCTGCATAAAACGCCCGCTGCAAGGCAGAAAATAAGTCTAATTGCTGCTGACTACTGAGCTCGTCACAATACAGTTGCGCCCACACCATGGCGCGACAAACTGGTTCAGTATCATAGATAAAGCCAGCTTGCATTAAGCCTGGCATCGTAAAGTCCAAACCACTGACTTCCTGCACTTTTTGCCAATGCCCTAAAATCATATTGGCCATTTCCGCATCGCAAGCCTGACGCTGATAGGCGCGCAAACCGCCGAGCACAATTTCAAGCCTGCTGGATTCAAAATCTTGCAGAAATTCCTGAAGCTCTTTGCCAAAGCCGTAGCACCAGGAACACATGGGGTCAGCGATATAAATAAATTCAGTTGTTTTCATAATGCGTAGCGGAACACAGGAGGGTAGACGGAAAGCAATTGCTATGGCTCAGGCAGGATAGCATGCACCTAAAATACGAGCAGAATGTGCTCCGGTAACGGCTGGCAAATTGCCCGGTAATCCCAATACAAATTGCTGCCCCAACCAGGCAAATGCCAGGGCTTCAACTAATTCAGGTAAAACCCCAAGCTCGGCACTACTGGCAATTTTTGTACGCGGCAAATGCCGGCCTAAACGCGCCAGCAAATCCAGATTGTAAGCCCCGCCACCACACACATAGACTTCACGCACGCCATCACTGTATTGCTGGATTGCGTCAGCGATACTGATCGCCGTGAATTCAGCCAGCGTTGCTTGCACATCGACGGCAGCCAGGCCTGGGCAGGCTTGCAGGTGCTGATACAACCACTGCATGTGGAATAAATCACGTCCTGTGCTTTTCGGTGGTGGCATCTTAAAGAATGCCTCACTCAATAAGCTCTGCAATAAATTTGTCTGAACCTGCCCTTGTGCGGCCCAGGCACCAGCCGCATCGTAGGCCAGACCTTGCTGCGATTGTATCCAGCCATCCAGTAAGACATTGCCGGGGCCGGTATCAAAACCTGTGGTTTCGCCCTGACTGCCAAGTATGCTGATATTGCTGATGCCACCTATATTCACTACCACACGATTGCGTTCGGCAGAAGAAAATATCGCGCGATGGAAGGCTGGCACCAAGGGCGCGCCTTGTCCGCCAGCTGCCACATCACGACTACGGAAGTCTGCAATCACATTGATGCCTGTCAGCTCAGCCAACAAAGCCGGATTATTGGCTTGCCAGGTATATCCGAGTTCCGGCCTATGCCGCAATGTTTGTCCGTGCACGGCAATGGCTCTGACCGCATGCGCGGCAATTGCTGATTTTTGCAATAAGGCGATGGCGCAATTCGCGTACACCTGAGCTAAGTGATTATTTAGTCGCGCGCAACGCTCTAACTCATTCTCGCCAGGTGCTTGCAAAGTCAGGGCGAGTTGTCTGAGTTCGGCGGAAAAGCCCAGGTAATGCTTAGCCAGGACGCGTAAATTGCGCTGGCCTTGCGCCAGCGCAGACAAATCCACCAAGACCGCGTCAACACCATCGAGGCTAGTGCCAGACATCATGCCGATATAGAGCTGGGATGTTTGCCCATTCAGCATAAGAATTAACGAGCCGCTAACTTATTATTGTTTGCAAAACGCTCTGGGTGCAATAAATTAATCCGATGACTCAAATCAGCCACGCTGACTTTAAAGCGTGCCATTTCATGCGCAGCTAATGGTGGCGCTTCAGTCATGTTAATCGCCATGGGGTCACGTGGCTCATTATTGACACGGAATTCATAGTGCAAATGAGGCCCGGTAGACCAACCTGTGGTGCCAACGTAACCGATGACTTCCCCCTGGCTGACTCGTGCACCTTTGCGCATACCATTCGCAAAGCGACTCATGTGCGCATAAGCCGTACTGTAATTACCCCAGTGTTTGACCACCACCAAGTTACCATAACCACCCGAAGGACCGGCCGATTCAATTACCCCATCGGCCGAGGCACGAATAGGCGTGCCACTGGCGGCAGCAAAATCGACACCTTTATGTTGCTTCCATTTACCCGAAATTGGGTGCACACGCATGGAAAAGCCGGATGAAACCCGGGTAAATTCCAGCGGTGACTTTAAGAATGCTTTCTTAAGCGATTTACCATCAAAGGTGTAATAACTGCCTTTATTGCCAGCCTCATCAAACCAGGCGGCTTGAAATAATTTGCCGTTATTATAAAACTCACCCGCTAATACACGTCCCGATGAAACGCGTTGTCCATTTTGCCAAAAGCTTTCATAAACGATATTGAAATAGTCGCCACGTTGCAAGCGCTGGTAATCAACATTGGTTTCAAACATCGCCTTGACTTGCTCTGTCACGTTGTAAGGCAATAAGGCTTCATCGGCGGCAGGATAAAACGCGGTGCGGATTTTGGCGCTCGCCATTTCCAGACGACGCTCTAACTTCGCAGTAACTTCGGTAGCAAAAAATTTACCATTTTTATCACGCTGTATAGTGATGTTACGCGCTGGTTTGTCATTGCCTTCATTCACAATCACTTGCAACCAATTCAAGTCACCTTCTTCATCGGTATTCACCGTGACGGTTTTATCAGAACGGAATTGCAAGATCGTTTTGGCAATAGGATCGGTCTTGATGAACTGTGCGGCTTCGTCATCTTCGACGCCAACCTTGAGCAAAAAATTGCCCAAAGGTTCACTACTTTTAAACGTGGCTTCCCGGTAAAAATTTTGCTCTTGTTGTTCGAGCTGGGCAATTTGCTGCTCAAGTGTGGGAAGTTCGAGGTTTTCTTTGAGGGTCTTGACAGGTAAGTTGGCAGCGTCCGGTGCCAGCGGTGCGACACTGGCGACGCCAAATGCGCAAGCAGCTCCAAATAAGGAGCCGACCATAACAATACGTTGTATCCGGGTTTTGCCTATCCACTGCCTGCTGCTAGCAGCTAAACGAAGTAATTTCTCTGTAGTGCGCATGCGATAAGTTAAAATGACGGTTTTTACAAAAAATCGGGATCATCAGACTGCTCGCCTGAACTGCAAAAATTGCAGACCAAAACACTGAGACTAAGCTCCAGTTTTGTGCCAGATAATCATCGAGATTTCGCGTAAAATTCAACGAAATCAAGACAACTGCGGCAATCTTCTGTTATTTTTCAGCTTCTTGAGTTGTAAGCGAGTGCAACAACCCAACCTGTAGTTATTCAACGACTTAAAATTTTAAAGCGTTTTATCGGTTGGTTAATGACAAGTAAGCTGACGAACGCCGATTATCCCTGCAGTATGCTATTTTAACCAGCGCTGTTACAAATTATTTTGCGATAAATTAATATGAGTGAAACAATAACAAATTCCAGCCCAAATGCAGCTCCTGCGGCGGCCAAATTAGAGTTAAGCGATGCCGTGCAACATGCGCTGGCGGTGACCAAACGCGGCGTTGATGAATTACTTATCGAATCTGAATTTGCGCAAAAACTGGCGCGCAGCGAAAAAACCGGCGTGCCTTTGCGAATTAAGCTGGGTTTAGACCCCACCGCCCCTGACTTGCACTTAGGCCACACCGTGGTCTTGAATAAGATGCGTCAATTGCAAGATCTCGGTCATACCGTGATCTTTTTGATCGGTGACTTCACTTCCATGATTGGCGACCCCTCTGGTCGCAATGTCACGCGTCCACCGTTGACGCGTGAACAAATCGAAGAAAACGCTCAAACTTACTTTAAACAAGCCTCGCTGGTGCTGGATGCGGCCAAGACTGAAATTCGTTATAACTCGGAATGGTCAGACCCACTCGGCGCGCGCGGCATGATACAACTGTCATCGAAATACACGGTGGCACGTATGATGGAGCGCGACGACTTCACCAAGCGCTTTAAAGCCGGTACGCCAATTTCTGTGCATGAATTTCTCTACCCGCTGATGCAGGGTTACGATTCTGTGGCTTTGAAAGCAGATCTGGAACTCGGTGGCACTGACCAAAAATTCAATTTATTAGTCGGTCGTGAATTGCAAAAAGATTACGGCCAAGAGCCACAATGTATTTTGACCATGCCTTTACTCGAAGGCCTGGACGGCGTGGAAAAAATGTCCAAGTCGAAAAACAATTACATAGGCATCACCGAACCAGCGAATACCATGTTTGCCAAGGTCATGAGTATTTCCGATGAAATGATGTGGAAATATTACGATTTACTCTCCTTCTGCAGCATAGAACAAATCGCGGGCTTCAAGAAAGCCGTGGCTGAAGGGCAAAACCCGCGCGATATCAAAGTCGCGCTGGCGCAAGAAATCGTCGCGCGTTTCCATAACCAGCAAGCGGCAGAAGATGCATTGACTGATTTCGTGAATCGCTCCAAGGGTGGCATCCCTGACGATATTCAAGAAATCAGCCTGACTGGCGCGCCTATCGGCATCGCCAACTTACTGCGCCAGACTAATTTGTGCGCCTCGAATGCCGAAGGTAATCGCATGATAGATCAGGGTGGTGTGCGTGTAGATAGCGTGGTCATCTCTGACAAGGGCTTAAAACTTGATGTTGGCACCTATGTTGTTCAAGTCGGTCGACGCAAATTCGCCCGCGTTACCCTGACCGCCTGATTTAGCATTTATGATCGCATTACTGCAACGCGTCAGTCAGGCTCAAGTGG
The DNA here is from genome assembly GCA_041913845.1 of Undibacterium sp. Taxonomy (GTDB): domain Bacteria; phylum Pseudomonadota; class Gammaproteobacteria; order Burkholderiales; family Burkholderiaceae_D; genus Undibacterium. Next base: position 150,499 of record JAYSEN010000001.1, on the reverse strand, counting down.
TGGTTGATGGCATCAATATCGGTGCCATCAACGCCGGTTTGCTGGTGTTGTTATGTGCTGAGCGCAATGACACCACCCAGCAAGCCGACGCCTTACTGAAAAAATTACTCAGTTACCGCGTGTTTGCTGATGAAGCGGGCAAGATGAACCGCTCCGTCGCTGATGTCGCGGGTGGCCTCTTGCTGGTACCGCAATTTACCCTGGCCGCCGATACCAAATCTGGCACCCGTCCTTCATTCACACCCGCCGCGACGCCCGAACGTGGCCGGGAATTGTTTGATTACTTTGTGCAAGCGGCACGCCAGCAACATCATGAAGTCGCGACCGGGCAATTTGGTGCCGACATGAAAGTCAGCCTGACCAATGATGGCCCCGTCACCTTCTGGCTACAAACCTGAGTCTATGAGCAGCACCGAAATCCTCTTAATTCGCCATGGCGAAACCGCCTGGAATATTGTCAAACGCTTGCAAGGCCATACCGACATTCCTTTAAATGCCGAAGGCCGGCGCCAGGCCAAGGCACTGGCTTTTGCGCTGGAAAATGAAAAACTCGCCGCCATCATCAGCAGCGACCTGCAAAGAGCAGTGCAAACTGCCGGAGAAATCGCACGCTTACAAGGTTTGCCAACGCGCATCGATACAGATTTACGCGAACGCTGCTTTGGTGGCTTTGAGGGCCAGTTGTACAGCGAATTACCTCACATGTACCCGGCTGAATACGCGGCCTGGCGTGCCTGTGAGCCAGATGCAGAATTTCCTTCCGGCGAAAATCCCGGCGAAACCATACGGCGCTTTGCCGCACGCATCTTGCCTTGCGTCAGCCATTATGCACGGCAGTTTTCTGGCCAGAAAATCGCCATCGTCGCGCATGGCGGCGTGCTTGAATGCGTCTATCGCGAAGCCAAGGGCCTGCCCTTAAATGCTAAGCGCGAAGTCACGATTTTTAATGCCAGCATCAATCGCTTCCGCTTTACCGATGGCCAATTCGAGTTACTGCAATGGGGCGACATCGCCCACCTGGATGCAGGCTTACTCGATGAAATCGGTTTTTAACTCTAATTCAGACCTTGATTCCCAAATCAAGACAGGCAGTGGCAAAAACTAAAGGCTGACTTAAGCGGCGTACTCCGCGCTGTCAGCCTTGATTTGCTCAAACTACTCCAAACAACTTACATCGTTGGATAATCGGTATAACCCTTGGCTCCCGGGGTGTAGAAAGTGCTTTGATCTGGCGCATTCAAGGCAACGCCTTCGCGCAAACGCGCAGGCAAATCGGGATTGGCTAAAAAGCCAGTACCAAAGGCCACGGCATCTAACAAACCGTCCTTGATGGCTTGCTCAGCTTCGGCACCGCTATAGCCCATATTGCCGATTAATACACCCTGGTAATTGGCACGCGCAACTGGCATCACATCACCGGTTTGCGCCTGGAAGAAATCTGCGCGCATCAAGTGCAAATACGCCAGATTAAAACTATTTAAATGTTTGCTGAGGTAATCAATCAAGCCGATAGGATTGCTATCCTTCATGCTGTTATAGCTATTCAAAGGCGATAAACGGACACCCACGCGATCTGAACCAATTGCAGCACTAACCGCAGTCAAGACTTCACTCAAAAAGCGTGCGCGATTTTCAAACGAACCGCCGTATGCATCGGTGCGCTGATTCGAACCATCGCGTAAGAATTGATCGATCAGATAACCGTTTGCCGCATGCACTTCGACACCATCAAAACCCGCTGCGATGGCATTTTTTGCCGCCTGGGCAAATTGCTGGACGATTTGCTGGATTTGTTCGACGCTTAATTCCTGTGGCACGACATGCGCTACTTTGCCATTCGGTGTATGCACCACGTCGTCGATCGCGATCGCACTCGCCGAATAATTGGCAGCACCGCCATTTAAATCAGGATGGGCAGCGCGGCCAGCGTGCCAGATTTGCAAAAAGATTTTGCCGCCTTTATCGTGCACCGCCTTGGTGACTAACTTCCAGCCTTCGATTTGTTCCTCACTGTAAATACCAGGCTCGGCGGCAAACGCCGAGGTATTGGGTGCAATCATGGTGCACTCGGCAATGATTAAACCAGCGCTGGCGCGTTGCCCATAGTATTCAGCCATCAAGGCATTGGGTAAATGTTCCAACCCAGCACGGGTACGTGTCAGTGGTGCCATCAAGACACGGTTTGCGAGGGTGTTAGCCCCGACTTTTAACGATGAAAACAGCATTTAAAATCCTTTAAAAAGAGAGCACTACCATGGGCTGAGATCTGACTCAACGCCGCCAATAATGGACTACAACTGCAAAATTTTTCTGGTCGCCGCCAGCGCACAATCCAGCGCACTATGATCACGCCGGGTTTTGGTCAGCAAACTCGCGCCCAGCCACATTTGGTATAAACTTTCGGCGCAGGATTGCGGTTCCAGCGCAGCCATTAGTGAACCATCTTGCTGCCCTTCCGCGATGCAAGCCGCCAGCCGCGCAATAATGCGATGGGTGCCATCTTGCAAAGCCAGCCGCATTGCTTCCGACAAATCTGAAACCTCACCGGTCAACTTCACCACCAGGCAATGGCATTGCATATTGGCCAGATCGAAACTGTCGTGCCAGCCTTGCCAATACGCCAGCAAACGCTGCGCGGCGGTTTGCTCACCGCTTTGCAACAACTGCTCGATTTGTGCCAGATAACCATCAAAATAATCGCTGAGCAGCGCTTCACCAAATAACTCCTTGGATTTGAAGTAATGGTAAAACGAGCCTTTCGGCACCGCAGCGGCCGTCAGCACTTCATTAATGCCAACCGCAGCAAAGCCCTTGCCCAGGATGATGGGCTTGGCGGTGTCGAGTATATGTTGGCGGGTAGAGTCGCGTGGTGAGTTCATGAAGCGCATCTTAAACCCAATTAGACCAGTCGTCTAGTGCTTTTTAATTTACCGGAATACGAGAATTAATCCCCAATTAGGCACCCTCTGAAAACGCCCTGTTTACGCCACTTTCCAAGCACACTCGCCGCTAAGCCTTAACAGGCGCACGTTTCCAGCATGCCACTAATTCCATATTCACCGTAGCAATGCGTCAACTCAGGCAATCTGGCGGCGCTTAGTGCTACAATCCATGCCCGCAATAATTTAGTGTTTTGTATTTAACGACAAGCAAGCTGAAACTAGCTTGTCCCTGTATTAAACGTGTATGTCTGAATCTGATCCAAAAATTTTAAGCGTCCAGGACTATTTCAAAAAAGTTGATATGGGCGACCCCGCCTATTTGCAATTATTCAGCGACGACGTTGATTTCTTTTTCCCCAAGTTTGGTCGCACTCAAGGGCACTTCTAAAAACCTCAAATTTAAAAAAACGGCTTCAATAAAATCAACTACTTAGCCTCATCAAATTGCTAGAAATCGAGGTTTTTAGAAGTGCCCTCAAGGCAAAGCTGGCTTAATTCGTTTTGCTCAGCACATCGGTGCGACGCTACGCAGCATTCAGCATGACATCGCCAACTTCCGCTACGTCGTCGCAGGCAATACCGTAGTTGTCGAAGGCTGCGAAAGTGGCATCATGGCCGATGGTACGCGCTGGCCCGATGGCCGGATTTCCGAAGGCCGCTTTTGCAGCGTGTTTGAATTTCAAGGTGAACTCATCAGCCGCATGTATATCTATGTCGACCCCGACTACCCCAGCGCGGATGTAGGCCGGGCCATGGCTTTACGCGGGCGTGTCAAGCGTTAAATATCAAGCAGCCCGGCATTTTTACTTAACGAGATAAACCATTTACGCAAACAAAGCGCGACTCGCTGTTGTTTTGCCCGACGATAAGCAAGTAGCGCTTGGTTAATCGAATCTTTCTGTGCTGAAATATCGAAATCACTCCGCAGCCAGCTTTTAAGGTGAATTCGATGCCGGGCTTAACTCAAATTTTCGCCACCCCTTTTCACGCTATACATGGACTCAGTCTGCGCACGCGCTTTCGCTTGCAACTGTGCTTACTGCAATTGCCGCTGTGCTTGCTGGCATTCTACTTCCTTAGTGAATACGCGACAGCCAAGCCTGGCGCCACGGACAATTTCACTCAACTCAAGTTTTACCTCAGTCTGATTTTCACGGGCCTGATTTTACCCCTGGGCTTTTTCCTCAGCTATTCACTGCAACGCAGCGTTTTACAAACCACACAAAGCTTGCAACAGGGTGTGCAGCAAACCCTGCAAGGTGACCTTAGCCAAAATCAGGCTATCACCGGCCAGGATGAAATCGCGCAAATTGCCCGCGCATTTGAGCACATGAATCAAAGCTGGTCTGCCTTAGTGGCACGCGTGCGCAGCGAAACCAGCGTGGTTTTACAAATCGCCCAAACCTTGTCGATCGATACGCAAAGCTTGCAACAACGCAGCGACGACCAAGCACATTATCTGGCCCAGACCAGCACCGCGGTCGATGACTTAAGCCTGAGTGTGGAAAACAATCATCACAGTGCCAGCAGCGTCAATCAATTAGCGGCACAACTCAGCACCATCGCGCAAAGTAGCGGCGATACTATGCAGCAGGCGGTGGTGTCGATGACGCGCATACAAAGCAGTGCCAATCAAATTGCTGAAATCATCGGCTTAATTGATGGCATCGCATTTCAAACCAATATCCTCGCCTTAAATGCCGCCGTTGAAGCCGCCCGCGCAGGCGAACAAGGACGCGGTTTTGCGGTAGTGGCGAGTGAAGTGCGAAACCTCGCACAACGCAGTGCACAATCCTCCAATCAAATCAGGCAATTGATTGCCAGCTCCGTGCAGGAAGTAAAGTTAGGCGTCGATCAAATCGACGAAGTCAATCACACCTTGCAAGACATCGTCAAAGGCGTGCAGCAATTAGCTGGCAACATTCATACCATCACCACGGCTTCATCACAGCAACAACAGCACTTGCAACAAGTCAAAACGAGCCTGGCTAATCTCGATCAATTCACCCACGAAAACAATGCACTGGCCCTGGAAACACACACCTTAGCCGATGAACTGGGGCAACGTGCAGGCCAACTCAAAGCTGCGGTTGCCAACTTCCGCTTGCGCCAGGGCACCGCCGATGAAGCTTACGCACTGGTACAAAAAGCCAGCCAACTGGCGCGCCAACAACCACAACATTTTCTCCGCCTGATTACGCAAGACCCGCATAAACAATACGCAGATCGCGATATGTATGTGTTTGCCTTCGACCAGCAAGGTCAGTATCTGGCGTTTGCAGGCAATCAGGAAAAGCTCAAGGTCAACCTGTTTAAGGTACCCGGCTTAGACGGCAAGAAACTCGTCGCCGACGCCTTCAAACTCCCACCCCACGGCGGCTGGGTCGACTACCAAATCACCAACCCCAGCACCGGCAAGGTCGAATACAAAACCTCCTTCATCATCAAAATCAAAGAAAACATCGTACTGGGCTGCGGGGTGTATAAGCAGATGTGAGGCTGATCACGGGCGACTACTCGCAATTGTTTCAATCCACGCCCAGTCGTTGGACTGGGCGAATCCGCACATGATTATTGAGTGCGACGTTTTTTCGACGTTTCAATCCACGCCCAGTCGTTGGACTGGGCGAATCAACGCAGATCAGCTCAGGGTTTGCTTGCTACGATGGTTTCAATCCACGCCCAGTCGTTGGACTGGGCGAATCCCTTGTGGAATTACCTGGTTTGACCAAACGTCGTGTTTCAATCCACGCCCAGTCGTTGGACTGGGCGAATCTGTTATACCGACGTTACGCGAAGAGGGCGACGATTGGTTTCAATCCACGCCCAGTCGTTAGACTGGGCGAATCAGGATTTTTTCGGGCAGCGTGTCAATCAATGATTGTTTCAATCCACGCCCAGTCGTTGGACTGGGCGAATCCCCAACAGGCTTTGCTCGAAATGTTGGCGCAACTTGTTTCAATCCACGCCCAGTCGTTGGACTGGGCGAATCCCGGCGAAATGCCCGCCGCTTTACCCTCTTCCTGTTTCAATCCACGCCCAGTCGTTGGACTGGGCGAATCCGCCACCTGCCCCGCCGATTAAATCTGCGCATAAGTTTCAATCCACGCCCAGTCGTTGGACTGGGCGAATCGCCTGCCTCGACCAAGTTGGGCATTTCTTTTGGGCGTTTCAATCCACGCCCAGTCGTTGGACTGGGCGAATCCTGCCACGCCAGCAAGCCCCTTCCCAATTAAGGGTTTCAATCCACGCCCAGTCGTTGGACTGGGCGAATCCATCTTCGATAACGATTGATTTAGTTTTCCTCATCGTTTCAATCCACGCCCAGTCGTTGGACTGGGCGAATCCCTCAGGGCGCCCGGTTCAGCGAGGGCATGTTGTGTTTCAATCCACGCCCAGTCGTTGGACTGGGCGAATCGGTCAATGCCACACGCTCAACGATCTTCTCCTTTTGTGTTTCAATCCACGCCCAGTCGTTGGACTGGGCGAATCAGGACTCGAACCTTCGACCTCTCGTTTATCATACGTTTCAATCCACGCCCAGTCGTTGGACTGGGCGAATCCTCAACAAGGTCGTATAAACTTTCCTTATCCAAAAGTTTCAATCCACGCCCAGTCGTTGGACTGGGCGAATCTTCTTTAGATATTGCCAGTAATACGTGGAGCATGTTTCAATCCACGCCCAGTCGTTGGACTGGGCGAATCTTGTAAGCCATTTTATCACCTGTTTAAATTAAACTTGTTTCAATCCACGCCCAGTCGTTGGACTGGGCGAATCGAGTATTTCAAACAACATGGGGAGGAGTATTATAAATGTTTCAATCCACGCCCAGTCGTTGGACTGGGCGAATCTTATTGTGCAACTCATTGGCAGTGATGCCGATTTGTTTCAATCCACGCCCAGTCGTTGGACTGGGCGAATCTCGGCGTTTACCAGCATTTGCACCTCGCCTTTCGTGTTTCAATCCACGCCCAGTCGTTGGACTGGGCGAATCCTTGTACAAATAAGGTTTTGTTTTTGCACAAAGAAATTGAGGTTCTGCGCGAACCTCGGGGAAAGTATATCGCAAATGAAGGAAAGCTGGTGGGTGGATAGGTGAATATTCATGCAAATCAATGACTTAAACAATACGCGAACTCAATGCGTGAGTGGGCGTTGATTGTGGTTCGCGCTTAAACAAGTAAAGGCGCATCAAAATCAATCGAACGAAAACAACCATACTGCTTAATACGTAAATCTACAGGTTCTGTAATCCTATAGAAGCGTAAATTATCCTTGGTTTCGTCGATTTCTGCCAACAGTTCTCGTTCTAATTCCTCGAACTGCATCTCATTAATATTGCACTCAAAAACCGAGTTTTGTACTCGTTGCCCAATGCGTTCACAGATTTTGGCGACGCGACGTAATCTCTTGCGACCTGCTGCGGTCTCAGTTGATACATCGTAAGTGGCAATAATTAGCATAGGATTTATTTCGAAAGAAAAGGCAAATAGCAGTCCATTTCGCCTCGAATTGTTCTTGCCATAAAACGTGCCTGTGTGAATGGTAACAAACCTATTGGCATTTTTTGATCTGTTAATGGATGCGTTACTTCGTCTTGCTTTTTCTCTTGCCATGCGGTGATAACGGTTCGTCGTCCTTTGTCATTAAGCACAACCGCCCCACCTTCACGCTCATCAAAATCTGCCTCGCAAAGTTGATGACGATTAATCAGAGTCAATGCTAGACGGTCGCAAATAATAGAACGAAATTCTTCTTGCAAATCTAAGGCTAATGAAGCCCGTCCCGGTCTGACGACGTGTAAAAACCCAAGTTGAGGATCGAGTCCAACGGCTTCGCAGGCTGATCTGCAATCGTTCATCAACATCGCATAGAGAAATGAAAGAAGCGCATTGAATCTATCCAGTGGTGGACGACGCGTTCTGCCATTAAGCGCAAAATTCTGTCGATATGGCGACTTCACAATTTGATTGAGTCCGACAAAATAACCGCGGGCAGCTTCACCCTCGACACCTCGCAATTCATCCAATGTCTTAACGACAGCAGTCGCTCGCAATGAGGCCGCTAAATTACTCACGATTCGAGTCAATGACTCTGCTTCGTCTGAAGAACTTGCTTCTCTTGCGCCACGCTGAATAGTGGTGCGACTATTTCTGAGCTTTCCAGCGACTATGCTACGAGCACGCTCAAGTGTGAACGCATCATCATCCGCACAACGATGTTGCGCCTGTCGTAGCAAAATATTCCCAGAAACGGGACCTTCCATACGCGCCTGGAAACGACCAAATTGATCCAACATCACCAACGATTTTCCATCTTTTGCCAAGGTATGAATGAGCGCAGGTGATACCATCACATTACCAAAACAAACCAAACCATTTAAGTGATGCAGTGGCACTTGAAGTTTTTTCTCACGCTCGACATCAATGCGTAGAGTCGCATTCTCAATATGTGCGTAAGCATTGGGTGTCATGACATATAGCGTATTTTGGATGGTATGCACTAGTCCTCCACAAAGAAAAGTGTTTGCTTGTGTTGCTGTTGTTTAGCTCGTAAAGCAATTGCTTCTGGCTGGCAAATTTCTTTTAATGAACACTCTTTGCAACGGCTATCATTAATGGGCGGTGGCAATTTGGCGTCAAACAACATAGCACGTATGGCTACTGTCGTACTAGCGACCAATTGACGCAGAGAAGGCGTGATTTCAACTTCGCGTCGCCTGTGGCTACTGGCATGAAATATCGCACCAAAATGAACCGGGCGTTTAAACATCACTTCCAAGCAAATTGCCTGTGCTGCAAGTTGAATATCATCATGCAGTTTTTGCCGCTTAGCGCCATGTTTAAACTCCACCGGAAAAATATCGCCATTCGGATGAAATTCCACCAAATCTGCTTTACCAATCAATCCCAACTCGTCATTCCAAATCGCAAGTGCCCTCTCTACACGCACTCCCGCTTTGATTTCATACCCAGGCGTATCGACCAAGCGATGCACTGCTTGGCCGCGTGCGGTATGAATATTGTCTGCAAACGCCTGCTCAAGATGAATCAGTCCGCACTGCCTTGGACAATATATCCAATGCTGTAGGGCTGAAATGGCGATGGCATCGTCAGTCAGATCTTGCGACATAATATTGAACTAATAGTTTGTGTCAAAAATCAAGCAACTTTAGTTTGTAGCGTAACGCCAGTTGGCAAGTCTTGATCGTTCACAGTGACGTTATAATCTTGAAAGCTGCGAGCAACTTCAATGCTATCTTTACGTTGAACTTTGATGCGTTCAAATAGACTGTGAGCGGGTGCATTGCCTAATTCTGAATCATGCTTAAACACATACACCCCCCGGGTATTCATCTCGCCACGTGCAGCAGAGCGATCATGTTCAAACATTTGAGCGAGTGCTTGCCACAAGAGTTCAAGATCGTCTTCAGAAAATCCCGTCTGTCTAGCTAAAAAACTAGATACAAAACCGTGCATTACATATAAACCATAAGGCACAGTATGTTTGCGTCCCTGAATTCCAATTTGTTCTTCAATCGGCTTATCTTCTTTTCGTGCTGCGCAGACAGTAATAGAGTGTTCTTGCGAAATAATAGGATCTACAGAACGTGCAAATGTGAATTGAACTGGGCCGCGTACTTGTCCACATTTAGCACCAGTTGACATAACGGCGCCGAAAGTTCTAACGTCATAAAAATTGCGGCACATCCATAAACGCGCCTCATCTTCACTGCCTTTACGGGACTTATCGTCACCAATAAGAAGTTCACTTTTTCCGATGCCTTCATAGGCACGTTTATGTTGACTATTAAGTACAGCCTTCTCTTTAACGTAGATTTCGTAAGGTGGTTGTTCAGACTTCGCAATACCAATAAAATTTCTAACTTTTCGTTTTAAGCAAACATCAGTCACCAAGCCATGGCCAGTTTCAGCATCCAGGCGAGGTAAATTACCAGCATCAGGATCACCATTTGGATTACCATCTTTCACTTCAAAAAGTAATGCAAAATCGTAGCGATTCGTTAAGCTCATTGTGTTACCTCTTCTGTAGTTAATTTTAGTTTATTAAAAAAGTTTTGACGTTGGTGGTAATAGCCAATTGCAAATCGACCTTGTTCTTGCAATGTAAGAATGCGTGGAAAATCGCTTATTTGGCTAATGATTTCAGCGATGAGTTTTTCCAATTGAACGGCGCGACCTTTATGGAGTTTTCCTAAGTGATGATTCTTTAGTCGTAACAAGGTCGTAAACACAGCAACTGGCGTACTAGAAGCGGCGCTGTAATAACGATCTCGAATGGTGGCATTGATGCCAGGATTTGCTTCTTCTTGGATTTTTTCAAGCGTAGCAAATAGACGACCTAGAAGATAAGCCGGATTGTAATTTGTAGTATCTAACATAACTTGGAATTCCCTCTCCTTTTGACTTGAATTGAGATTGCTACGACGGATGATGCGGTTGATGGACGCTTTGATTGCTGCAATTCGGGCATAACTTGGATGCTGTTCAACCTTACAGCGCTGTATGGCTAAATTGAGGAAGCCTACTGGATATGGCGTTCCGTTCAAAATAGAACGCATCACTTCACCACCTAAATTAGGTGGAATATTGTCGGCTTTACCCTGAATAGCTAAAGCTGTTAGTAAGCGAAAGAGCGAGAGATATTCAGGGTCGTGAGGCGCTCTGATTACTTCTAAATCAGTGAAATGCTGTGCTACGCGTTTTGATAAATCAAATGCAGTTGCTGTTTCCCAAAACCGAACTGCTATCCTTCCAGCATTGGGTGCTAAACCTAGTATATGAAAACGAGCATCATTAGACCCAACGGAGAATTTTCCCGAACGTGCTGCTTGCACAACTACTTTTACGGCATTCGTACCTCGGTTTGGATCGTCTTTTGGAGGTTCACCAAAAAGATCGGGTAAAGCATGTTCCAAATCATGATCTTCTTCAGCCCAAAAAACTGTTGATGCATCTCCAATTAATACTCGTTGCCGTGAATCACGTGCAAGTAGATTATTTAAGGCTGTCGAATATTCAAACGTTGCCGCTTTTCCGATAGGGAAATTAAAGCCTTGAGATTTTCGATACGATGAATATGCTGGGAATTCATTTGTATTGGCCGCAGACAATGGCGATGGCTTGTCACTTACACCTTTAATTTTTGGATGTAAACGCGTTATTTCAGTTTTCAATCCGGTGACAAGACATGATCCAATATGACTTTCATCATCCTCTACGGAAGTGGCGTCATCCGAATTGACTTGAGTTTTTGTTGAGTTTGTAACGAGGTCAACAATGCGGCTAGAATTAACGATTGGAGACACTTGATTTGCCAAAACAAAAGTAAGATTTGCACCTGGAATTTTGAATATCTCTTTGAAAACAGGATCATCCTTTATTTTGATATACTCGCCATTTATATAAAATGAATTTATCGCCTTCAATTCAGGAAGGTCTGGATACTTTTCTAAAGTGTCAGAAATTTTCTTTTTAAATGCTCTAAATTGATTCGTTGCTTTCTCCAGAGAGTCAGTTGGGTCAATTTCTCCATTCGGTTTTTGTTTTGGTTCACCAAGAATGAATCCGTGATGATCCCAGAGAAAATTTGACTTTTGCCAAGCGTTTTTCCCTGAACGAATTTCTGATTGTGGAACTAAAATCGGTAACCCTCGCGGGTTCTTTGAATCCGTTCTATTTTCCAATCGAATGAATTTCCCATTTTCGTCGATGACTATGAAAAAGGGGATTTCCTTTTTTTCCCATCCGACTGGTGCCAAATTTGCTCTCGCGTAGTATTGACTAAGCTTTTCCAAAATCATGCTCGCACCTCTTCGCTATTCCAATGAGGGATCTCAACAACTCCGTTGTCCAATCGTGCGCGAAAAAATCTTGGTGTAGGATCAGCAGGATTTGAGAAATCTAAATCATGCAGCATAAACCCTAAATCCCGTGATTCTGCTAACGGCGGTGGTTCATCTTGGGCGCTGTCAACGAGGCGAAAGTATGCAGCAAACTCACGACAGCCAAGATAAGGCTGATTAACACATTGCCCTTTACTAGCTCGTCGTTCAAACATTTCATAATATTTATTCGCGTTAGAGCCTGAGTCTCTTTCCGAAAGAAACTCCATGTCTGCATGGACACGATAAGCAACATCACGCAAAAATAGTCCGGCGCGTTGTTGTCGTTCTTCTTCAATGTTCAAACCTAAAATACTGTCATTGCCTTTCATCGCAGATTTCACGTTGCTAGTTGAAATAACTGCGCCAACCTCATTACGACGCAAGTTAATCCAATTGATTGGCTTTAACACCTCAACTTTTCGTACATGCCAACGTATCGCAGGTTTCCACAATATCGCTTCAAAACATGCCCGTGCTGCCGACGGAGTAATGACGTCATAACTCACCCGCTCCACCTTCATCTCCGGTCTGGTAAAGCAAGCATAGTCTCCGGTCAATTCAAGACAAAATCTTTTCAAGGTATTTCCTTTCAAGCGATAAGTGCAGGTGTAGTTGGTAATAAGCCTTCAGTGACAAGGCCAAGTTGATCGTGATATAGCAAGTCACTGACTTGTCCGTAGAGGCCGGGAAATAGCTCTTCTATATCGCCTTGAGCTAATAGTCTCTCCACGTCTTTCTTAGAAATGTTGACGGTATAGCGTTGAAGTTTACGCATAATCCACCGATCCGGACCATCGCGTTTCAAGGTATTGAGCCATTTTTCAATTTCTGGGCTATCGCTATCATTTAGATCTGCCTTTTCTTTGTAGCGAACAATGACTGCAGCAGAGTTTTCGTCAGCGATCAATTTGAATTTTTCTGCTGCTGTTCTAAAATTGACAGCCAATGTTTTACCGTCAACCTCCAACAGTTTATTAATTCCATTTGCATCCAGATCGCAAGCGTAGTAAAGCTTTTCAAAATAGCTGGCGAACCGTGAGCGAGCGAGTGGGTGTTCAGATTGATGATATAAAATACTTCGACATGCATCTTCTGCTTTGCGCAATAAACCAACTGGTGATGGTTGCGGTCCGACAAAAACAATGACTTTTCCTTTATCGAGCTTGCCTTCTCGATTACAACGACCAGCAGCTTGTGCGATGGAATCTAATCCTGCAATAGCGCGATAAACAATTGGAAAATCGACATCAACCCCAGCCTCAACCAATTGCGTACTAATAACACGTGTTGGAATGCCTTCTTTTAATCGTGCTTTTATTTGTTGAATGACATTTGAACGATGCTGACCACACATTAGTGCAGATAAGTGCAATGTGCCGGACGGCATTCTTTCCCAAAGCTCGCGCGCGTCTTTTCTTCTGCTGACAATGGCTAACACCGATTCATGCTGTGCGATCTCTTGCGACAGTTCATCAAATGATTTTCCTTGATTCCAATCTTTGGGGAGTTCTACCTCGACACGATTCAAAGATTCGTACAAATAGTCTGGGTCAGAAATAATTTCGCGTACGTTGTTGAGTCCTCGAATATTATTTTGCGCGTCGAAATAATTTTTTGTTGAAAAAGCTGGTTGTGTGGCAGTAGAGAGGACGACTGTAACACCATAATGCGCTGTCAGTAAATTAAGCACGTCTAAAATTGGCTGTAAAAACTCTGGCGGGAGTAGTTGCGCTTCATCCAATACAACGACCGAGTTCACAATATTGTGTAGTTTACGGCAGCGAGAAGTCCTAGCCGCGAATAAAGATTCAAAAAACTGGACGTTAGTTGTGACGATAATCGGTGCATCCCAATTTTCCGTGGCAAGATGGCTTTTAGCGTTGTCTTTATTGGAATCGGCTTCAGCATTGCTATGGTGTTCAACAACGGCATCACCAAAAATTGAGCGAAAAACATCAACGGTTTGCTCAATAATGCTTGTGTATGGAATCACATAAATAATGCGTCGTTTTTCATGGTGTCTTGCATGCATTAAGGCAAAGGCTAAACTCGATAAGGTTTTACCACCGCCTGTCGGTACAGTCAATGAGAAGAGTCCAGGTGAATCAATGGCCTTAATTTTGCAGTCATTGAGAACGCTGGCTCTGATTTTATTGACTTTGCTTGGCACAGCTTGATTCGTTTTCTCGTCGATGAATGAGGTAAATTGCTCATGTAAGGTTTGGATACTTGGCCATTTTCCTCGCTCCAGTGCTTTTCCTTCGTCCGTATAGGCTTCAGTATCCAAACGATCAGCATCAATCAGGCATGAGAAAAGCATTCTTACCCACAACGCAAAACCATTTTTACCGCCGGGAATTTTCTTTAAATCTGGTTTATTTGCATCCAGTGCCAATATCTCTGCTGGCGGTTGTTCAGCCATTGATTCTTTATATTCAGAAAGCCCATCTGACTGAGCAAGACGATAGCTAAGATTTGAATTCTCGGAATCCCAATCGTATAGACCTGCGTGATGCCCTGCGATGAGATAAGCAAGAACACGTCCCTCGATGCCAAAAAGATTGCCAGCATGGATTGCTCCTGCTGTTGAATGCGGCGCTTTGCCTGCGTCGTCACCTATATGCGCATTCTCTTCAAACCCACTCACCTTGCGAATGTAGTGTTGGAATCGTGGGCGATATTTTCCCAAGTCGTGCCATAAGCCGCTGAGATATGCCCAATCACCACCATTAAAACTCGTAGCAAATTGTTGCGCTAATTTAGCGACCTCAAGCAAATGCTCATTCAATAAGTGAGGCTCCCGCCATATGCCGAATTGATCTTTTGCAGCATGTGCAATTGGTGTGACTTCAATCATAGTGCCCCCCAATTTGAATTTTCGATAGTTTATGCAATTAACAACAACACCAACCAATACCAAATCAACAGTACTCGAAGCAAATCAATTGATCACACATGTGTTAACGAATTGCAATTACAATACTATTCCAACATCAAAATAATTGCCATACTGCTAAAATTCACATGTCGCCTTTTCAGGCATATCGTTGAGCTAAATTAAGGGGATGAGATGACTGCTGGGTATAGCTGGGATTTGTTGATGCGTTATCGTTTGATTGAAATCGTCGCGCAGTGGGAGGGGCGGGTTACCAGCAATCATTTGTGTAATAGCTTTGGCATAGGACGCCAGCAAGCCAGTAAGATTATCAATGACTACAATAAGCTGGTGGCACCCGGCAATCTGCAGGAAAACCGCTCGATTAAAGGCTATGAGCCAAGCAGCAGTTTTAAACCGCGCCTGACCAGTGGTGTTGCCGATGAATATTTGCATGTACTCAGTCGTAGCAAAGATAGCGCGCACATGTTCACTGGACTTGACCTGGCATTTGCCAACACTGAGATTTTGCAAGCGCCCTTGCGGCCGGTTGAGCCTGTGATTTTACGTTCGCTGGTGCAAGCGGCGCGTGAGCAGAGAGGTGTCCGTTTAAGCTACATATCATTGAGCTCGGGTATAGCGGAAGAACGCGTCATCGTGCCGCACACGCTGGTTTGCACACCTTTACGCTGGCATGTGCGGGCGTTTTGCGAAAAGCATGCTGATTATCGCGATTTTGTGCTGAGTCGGTTTCGCGGTGTTCCTGCGGTGATCGATGCCAGTCCGCATAGTTTGCAAGGCGATGTGCTTTGGCATACGGAGGTCAGTATCGTGATCGCCCCCGATCAACGTTTGAATGCGACCCAGCAGGCAATACTAGAACATGATTACGGCATGACAGATGGCTGTCTGGAATTGAAAACTCGGGCGCCCTTGGTCAGTTATTTATTGAAGGCATTGAACCTGGATTTGCATAAGTATGAAGCTGATCCTTTAGCGCAGCAAATTGAGATCAGAAACCGTCACGAGGTTGCTGAGTATTTGTTTGGCAGTTAGTGGGCAGGAACTAAACCTCTGCGTAACATACTGCACGGCCCAATTCGACGTCTATGATGCTAGCTGTACCCTGGCACAGGTGCGCTTCTCGACATCAGCTTTGAGCGCTTGCGACTTTGTGCCGAGGTCCCGTAATAATAACCGCGTGAACTTTGCCGCCAAGCGCTTTGCTACAATCAGGTGCAGCGCCTACTTCCAACCAAAAAATTCAGGCGATGGATTATGCAAACTATTATGCAAACAATTTTTGCTTATCCAGCGCCTGAATTTACCTGACTAGTCAGTGCAATTTAATCCGCGGATTTCTGACTCGATCTATGGTTTCGGCCCAGGTTGAAAGCCAGGTGTGGAACCAGCCATTCACGGCGACTTGATGATGTTTATGCAGTGACCAATACATCCATTTGGCAAGCGTGCCTTCGATGAAAACCGAGCCTTGGGCGATGGCGCCCATTAAACTGCCGACCGTGCTGTAATGGCCGAGCGAAACCAGTGAGCCATGATCTTTGTAGCGAAACTCGAGTAAGCTTTTACCGGCTAATGCGCGTTCCAGATTACGTGCCAATAGCTCTGCCTGTTGATGTGCAGCTTGGGCGCGTGGCGGTACATTCGGCAGGCCTTCACCTTGGGGGCAGGCAGCGCAATCGCCGAAGGCGTAGATCGCGGCATCACGCGTGCTTTGTAGATTTTTTTGTACACACAATTGATTGATGCGATTACTTTCTAAGCCATCGATTCCGTTCAAAAAGTCGGGTGCTTTAATTCCGGCAGCCCAGACTGTTAAACCGCTGGGAATGAATTTACCGCTGGCCATGTGCACCCCATCTTTAGTCACTTGCGAAACCCGTTCATTGGTATGAATTTGTATGTTGAGTGTGCGTAATTCTTTGCTGACCGCGGCTGACAAACGTTCAGGCAACATCGCCAAGATCCGCGGTGCCGCGTCGACAATCACGATTTGCAATTCTTTTTCTGGGTCAAAATGTTGCAAGCCATAGCTAGATAAAATTTTGGTGGTCATGTGCAATTCGGCGGCAAGTTCTACCCCGGTCGCACCACCACCGATAATCGCCACCGTAAATCGCCCCTGCCCGGCACTCTGTGGTTGGGCCTGCGCGCGGATGCAGCAATTGATGAGTTTTTCATGAAAGTTTTGTGCCGCGGGTAAGGTGTCGAGCATGATGCAATGTTCGCGTGCGCCAGGTGTTGCGAAGTCATGACTTTGACTGCCAAGTGCCAGCACTAAATAATCGTAGTGGAGTTCTTGTGCGGGTAAGAGTTCGCTGCCATCTTTATCAAGCGTGGCGGCGAGTTGTATGATTTTTTTGTCGCGTTGCAAGCCTTGCATACGGCCCAAGCGAAATTGGAAGTGATTACTGCGCGCTAAGGCAAAGTATTCGCGCTCATCAGCATGGCTATCGAGGGTGCCTGCAGCGACTTGATGCAGTAAAGGTTTCCAGATGTGGGTGCGAGCCGCATCGACTAAGATGATTTCTGCGCGTTGGCGTTTGCCAAGACGTTTTCCTAAACGCACCGCCAATTCCAAACCACCCGCACCGCCACCGACGATGACGATACGTGGCAAAACCTTAGTCGTTTGTTCGTTTGTGTTTAAAGCCGACATGAGAGACTCCCCAAAAACATAGGGGATTGCCAGTGCGTGCCGACTTAGTATGGCACAGGAAAGTAGTTATCCTGCCCAAACAATCCTCTCTGTTCTTACCGGGCAAACTCAGTATACGCTTGCGCCAGATCAAATTACGGTTTCATGACTACGATAGTAATTTGCTGCAGTCTGGTTCAGCTAAACCATATCAGCGATTTTCAAGGTTGCTTTACCGTTTTTTTCATAACCTAAAAGAGAAATAGCATAGCCAATTTTCGCATTTTTTTCATGAACTAAATTAGCAAAATCCCATGGAACTTAGCGGACTTCTTTGCATTCTTGCGCAAACCAGGGGTAGTTGGGCTATAGCTTAGGCTGCTTTGATTAAAAAATATTTTCACTGTGATTTTTTTCCAAATTCTGCTCATTTTATAGGCAGCTTTCGGTTAGAATAGCGGCTCTTCAAATTTGCTGTTACCTCATCGTGCAACTCGGCCCCTATACCCTGAAAAATAATTTATTTGTCGCACCTATGGCAGGGGTGACAGATCGGCCGTTCCGCCAATTATGCAAAGAACTAGGCGCTGGCTATGCCGTTTCGGAAATGGCCGCGTCCAATCCCAAGCTCTGGGAGACGGAAAAGTCCACGCGTCGAACTAATCACGATGGCGAAATGGAACCCAAGGCGGTGCAGATCGCGGGCGCTGACCCTCAAATGCTGGCCGATTGTGCGCGCTTTAATGTCGATAAAGGCGCGCAAATCATCGATATTAATATGGGCTGTCCAGTTAAAAAGGTCTGCAATGCCTGGTGTGGTTCCGCCTTATTGCAAGATGAGAAGCTGGTTGCCGAAATTGTCGAAGCCGTTGTGAAAGCGGTCGATGTTCCAGTCACTTTGAAATTTCGTACCGGCTGGGACAGGGCCAATAAAAATGCCTTGCGTATCGCGCGTATTGCTGAAGCAGCTGGCATACACATGCTAACGCTGCATGGACGTACCCGCGCCGATGGTTATAAAGGCGATGCCGAATACGACACTATTGCGGCGGTCAAAGCCAGTGTCAGCATACCGGTAGTAGCGAATGGTGACATCACGACACCTGAAAAAGCACAATACGTTTTAAATTACACCAAGGCCGACGCGATCATGATAGGCCGCGCTGCCCAAGGCCGACCGTGGATCTTCCGTGAAGTCGAGCACTTTTTAAAAACTGGCCTACACTTAGCCCCACCCACCGTCATCGAAGCGAAAGAATTGCTCAGTCAACATCTTCTTGCTCATTATGCATTTTATGGTGATTACCTGGGTGTACGAACAGCACGCAAACACATAGGTTGGTATGTGGCGGAGCTGGTAGGCGGCGAAGAATTCCGGCAAACCATGAATTTGCTAACTGATTGTCAACAACAATTGCAGGCTGTGCAGGAATTCTTTGATCGTATGGGCACAGAGCGGTTACAATACCGCCCCTCTGAAATCCAGCAAGAAAAATTAGCCGCTTAGTTTTTAATTAAGATTCACGTGTCACAGTTTGTGGACTAGTCAAAACCACAACTGACCGCATCACCGATTAAATTCAGCCTAAGGCTAATTGCAAAGGCAACAACAAGGATAATAAAAAATGAGCAAAGATAGTATCCAAGAAGCAGTTTATAAAAATCTCGACAAGTATTTCCGTGATCTGGGCGAACAACCTGCGTCGAATATTTACGACATGGTGGTGACTGCGGTTGAAAAACCCATGTTAGAAATGGTTATGACACGCGCCTCATCCAATCAATCGCAGGCCGCCGATATGTTAGGGATCAATCGCAATACCTTGCGCAAAAAACTGCAGCAACATGGCTTGCTCTGAACTGATCACTGGCTGAAACAGCCCGTGGCAGACAATACCGTTTTTTTTATAGTTAGTATGAATCATGATAAAACAAGCTCTGATCTCGGTTTCTGACAAAACCGGCGTACTCGAATTTGCACGCGAATTGTCTGCCTTGGGCGTCACCCTGTTATCGACTGGCGGTACGGCTAAGTTATTGGCAGACCATGGTTTGCCAGTGACTGAAGTCGCGGATTACACAGGTTTTCCAGAAATGCTGGATGGCCGCGTTAAAACTCTGCATCCTAAAGTGCATGGCGGCATTCTGGCACGCCGTGATTTTCCTGAGCATGTCAGCGCTTTGGCGCAACACGCGATTCCCACCATAGACATGGTGGTGGTGAATCTCTACCCATTCGTGCAAACTGTATCCAAAGCCGAATGCGGCCTGGAAGATGCGATAGAAAACATCGACATCGGTGGCCCGACTATGTTGCGCTCGGCGGCAAAAAATCACAAAGACGTCGTGGTTGTGGTTGACCCGACTGATTACGCCAAAGTGCTGGATGAAATGCGCGCGAATCAAAATCAAGTCAGCTATGACACTAAGTTCACACTGGCGAAAAAAGTCTTTGCACACACTGCGCAATACGATGGTGCGATCACCAATTACCTGACCAGTCTGGGCGAAGATAAACAGCACACCAATCGCAGCGCTTATCCTGACACCTTGAATCTGCATTTCGCTAAAGTACAGGAAATGCGTTACGGTGAAAACCCACATCAATCGGCCGCTTTCTACCGCGACTTAATCAGCGTGCCGGGTGCCCTGGCAAACTACCGCCAATTACAAGGCAAGGAACTCTCGTACAACAATATCGCGGATGCTGATGCGGCCTGGGAATGCGTCAAGTCGTTTGCGGAACCTGCTTGTGTCATCATCAAACATGCGAATCCGTGTGGCGTCGCAATTGGCGCGAATACTGCCGAAGCTTATGCCAAAGCTTTGCAAACCGATACCACCTCAGCCTTTGGCGGCATTATTGCTTTCAATGGCGTGGTTGATGGTGCCACGGCTGAAGCCGTCGCCAAGCAATTCCTCGAAGTCTTGATCGCTCCTGGCTTTACCGAACAAGCTTTGCAAATTTTCGCGGCGAAACAAAACGTGCGTTTGCTTGAAATCGCTTTAGGCGACGGCGTAAATAGCTATGATGTCAAACGTGTAGGCGGTGGTTTATTGGTGCAAGCACCGGACGCCAAAAACGTAGTGCCAGCCGAATTGCGCGTGGTCTCGAAATTACAACCTACGCCACAACAAATGGCTGACATGATGTTTGCCTGGCGCGTCGCGAAATTCGTCAAATCGAATGCCATCGTCTTCTGTGGTAATGGCATGACGCTGGGTGTCGGTGCGGGTCAGATGAGCCGTATTGATTCGGCGCGTATTGCTTCGATCAAAGCTCAAAATGCCGGTTTAAGTTTGTCGGGTTCAGCAGTCGCCTCGGACGCCTTCTTCCCCTTCCGTGATGGTTTGGATGTGGTAGTCGATGCTGGTGCCACTTGCGTAATCCATCCAGGTGGCTCGATGCGCGATCAGGAAGTGATAGATGCAGCGGATGAACGTGGCGTGGTGATGGTGTACACCGGCACGCGTCATTTCCGTCATTGATTTAGCTTAGCGCAGACCTCGTGCGTATCTTAGGTATAGACCCCGGTCTGCGCACCACTGGCTTTGGTGTGATCGAACAACATGGCCAGAAATTGCAGTATGTGGCTTCGGGTACCGTGAAAACGGTCGAAGCCGATCTCCCCAGCCGTTTAAAAACCATTTTAAGCGGCGTCTCTGAAGTTGTGGCGGTGTATCAGCCCGACTTTGCCGTGATAGAAAAAGTCTTCGTCAACGTCAACCCACAATCGACCTTGCTGTTGGGGCAAGCTCGTGGCGCGGCAATTTGTGCACTGGTGCAAGCTAACTTAGGTGTCGCTGAATACACCGCGCTGCAAATCAAGCAAAGTGTGGCTGGCCATGGACGCGCTCGCAAAGAGCAAATTCAGGAAATGGTGCAACGCTTGTTGAAGCTCTCTGGCAAACCCGGCACCGACGCGGCAGATGCGCTGGCCGTGGCAATATGCCATGCCCATAGCGGCGCCGCTTTGCAATCGCTAGCGGGGCATGCACCGGATTTAGCGAAACGCGGCTTACGTGTGCGCGGTGGCCGATTGATAGGCTAAATTCTAGTCACCCAAGAAAAAACGCAGCGCTCAGGCTGCGTTTTCTTTTTGCTTGAAACCAGGTTCAGAGTTTTTCTACGACGACGCAACCTATCGAATAGCCAGCACCAAACGAGCAAATCACACCCTTGTCTTGCGCTTGCAAATCTTCATGGTATTGATGGAAGGCGATGATAGAACCTGCCGACGAGGTGTTGGCGTACGTATCCAGAATAATCGGCGCTTCACCAGGATTGGCATCGCGATCCAGCAACATGCGCACGATTAACTGATTCATATTCAGGTTAGCCTGATGTAACCAGAAGCGCTGCATATCACCCACAGTCAAGCCACTTTGCTCGATGGTCGCTTTAATTGTCGCCGCGGCCATAGGACAAACATCTTTAAAAACTTTGCGACCTTGCTGGCGGAACAGCTTATCCGGCTTGCCTATGCCAGATTCATCAGCACGATTTAAGAAGCCAAAGTTATTGCGGATATTGTTGGAATACGAGGTCTTGAGTTGCATGCCACGCAGCGCAAATTGATGACGTGAGCGCGCCAGGTCGGCACGTTCGACGATGATCGCAGTACAGGCATCACCAAAAATAAAGTGACTGTCACGATCGCGCCAGTTCAAATGGCCACTGGTAATTTCAGGATTTACCACCAACACGGCACGCGCTTGCCCGGTCATCACGGCATTTGCTGCGGTTTGTATACCAAACGTTGCCGATGAACAGGCCACATTCATATCAAAGGCATAGCCGGAAATCCCCAGCGCTTGCTGTATCTCGACGGCCATCGCTGGATAAGGGCGTTGCATATTACTCGCGGCACAAATCACTGCATCAATTTCAGCGGGAGTACGTTCGGCTCTGGCCATCGCTTCTGATGCCGCTTTGACGGCCATTTCTGCCATCACTGAAGGTTCATCATCAGCACGCTCAGGCAAATCGGGCGCCATACGTTGCACGTCGAGTACGCCCGACTTATTCATCACATAACGCGAACGTATGCCCGACGCTTTTTCGATAAAGGCTGTGCTGGATTCATCCAGCGCGGTCAATTCACCACGCGCTATGGCATCGTGGTTACGCTGGTTATAGTCTTGCACATAAGCGTTAAAGCAAGCGACTAATTCTTCATTGGAAACCGATTCGGGTGGCGTGTATAAACCAGTACCACTAATGACGACATTATGCATAATTCATCCATAGAGTTGGTCGCTAAAAATACGGCGACGGTGTCGCCGATTCTACACAGTATCCTGCTGCGCGCATCAGATGAGGCGACGAATAGAAGGGTTTTTCAATTTTCAGGTAAGTAACACGCCCTTGAGTATATCGCTATCAACGCTGACTTGCCTATGAAAAAGCGTTCAGGCGGAATGCTGAGCCAGGCACAATCCAGCCTTCCGGCAACCAGGCTAAAATACCTTAGACCGTCATATAACGCCCAGGCCGGTGATTCAGTGTGATTGCGAGATTTAATGCAACCGCCCCGAGGATAGAGGCCGCCAGCGTCCAGGGGCTAACCAGCATGAGTGACGCCAGCACTATGCCCGCATCAACCAGCATTTGCAAATTGCCGGCGCGCAAGCCGTAGCGTTGTTGCAAATACAAAGCCAGAATATTAATTCCACCCAGACTCGCCTGATGACGAAACAAAACAATAAAGCCGACGCCCATTAAGGTGCCGCCAATTAAGGCAATATAAAATGGGGTGAGGCTGCTGGCATTGATCACGTGCACTAACTTGGGATGCCAGCCCGACATCAAGGACACCAGACTAACGGCGCAAAAGGTCTTGAGCGTGAACTTCCACCCCATACGTTGCCAGGCCAGCCAATAAAACGGCAAATTGATTAAAAAGAAAATCAGCCCGAAACTCCAACCGGTCTGGTAATGCATCAAAAATGCCAGTCCAGCTGTACCACCCGTAAGTAATCCGGCTTGCTTGAATAACACCACACCCAAAGAAACGAGCAGGGTTCCGGTCAGTATCGCCAGTACATCTTCGAGTAAGCTATGCGCAAGGAAGCGCTGAGATTTGCCTGTAGCATTGGCAGGCGATTTGGAAGAGGTCGAGCTAGCCATAATTGAAGAAAGCGTAGATTGTCAGCGCTGAATAAGTAAGCCCGGAGTCAACGCGCCGCAGAAATCCGTGACGCTGCTCCGTTCAGTTTGGAGCGATGATTTTTATCGAGACAATTCGCCAAATTAAATCACCTGCTGCAATTTTAGTCGGTATGCACTAACTTGCCAAAAGTAAATCCAGCGGACTTGCTTTTCCTCAATTTTATAAGCAAAGCGTATATTTTCCTGTATCAGCGTGAGGGCTTGCGCAACACAAACGCGGGTGCGATTGCTTTTGCTCGCTGCGCTACGGCACCAGGCAGACCGACGCAAGCCCCAAGCAACTAACTGCGCAATTGTTTAATTTGCAGTTGCGCATCCTCTTTGAACTTGGTCGATAGTGTCGGTACTAATTGCAATGATTTTTCGTAAAATTGCAATGCCCGGCTTTTTTCATTCAGAGCCAATAAGCTCTGAGCCACGCGATAATTTATGGTTGCCGAATTGTCCAGGGACAGCGATTTCTCAAGTGCAAGCAAGGCTTCCTTGTGCTTGCCCTGCTCTTGATAAGTGCGTCCTAAACCAAAGCTACCTTGATATTTGTCTGGGTATTTCTGCATCAATTCCTGAAATACACGCTCAGCATCGGTGTAACTCTTTTTGCCTAAATAAGTCTGACCTATCGCAAACATGACGTTTCGTTGTAAGCGCATTAAGTCATCAGCGCCCGCCACCGCGACTTGTGTCGCAGCGGTTTCAGCCTTACTCAGTTTTTCTTCTTTTAAATCCAGTGAGCACTGTAATAAGCTCGCAGCACTGGGGCTGTATTTTTGTGTATCACTAACTAAGGCCTCGGCCTTATCTTTACCACCGCCCGCCACAGAGGGGGCAATCAGATAAAACTGCATTAGACTGCCACGCGCACTGTAATTTTTAGGATTGAGTTCAACCGCATGCAGATAAGCCTCTTTGATTTTTCCGGCTAGTCCCATCGCGGTGAACACGCTACTGCGTTGCGCCTTCGCCGCCAGGATATTGCCGTTGGCTTCATGACATTCACTATTCTGCGGGTGCTTAGCAATGCATAGCTCGCTCAGTTTTACTGCTTCATCAAATTTGTCCTGTCGTGCTTCGGCCAAGATAACTCTTACTTTAGCAATCAAGGCATCGGCGTGCGATGGATCGGCAGCTATGCGCAGATTGGCCAGTTTTTCCGCTTCTGCGTATTTTTTCGCATTAATTAAGGCATCAAATTCACTAGCCTGTGCCAGGCTAGTCAAACTAGCCAGTATAGCTATGCTGATCATTTTCAGTCTTGTCATGGTTACTCCTTGGTGTTTATAGTCAAATCCACCAGCCGATAGTAAGCACTTATATCGTCTCCTCCTGATGGTCAATTTATGATGCCAGCAATCAAGTAGAACTGGTAGAAAGTTTCAGCATGGGTAGCCAATTTCATCCAAATAGACTACATTATGCGCTTCCGCGTTACCTTTTAAGACACTTTGAATAATCTATTACTCGTGATCGCAGCACTCTTTCTGGTGTTGTTGAACGGTTTTTTCGTCGCCGCCGAATTCGGTCTGGTCAAATTACGCCAAACCCGGGTCAGAAGTATTGCCCGACTGACTGGTTTGCGCGGGCGTATCTTGCAAAAAGTACATAGCCAGCTTGATACGTATTTATCTGCATGCCAACTTGGCATTACGCTTGCCTCCTTAGGATTGGGCTGGATAGGCGAACCCGCTTTCGTACGTTTATTGGAGCCGGTATTCGCAGTCCTGGGCGTTCAGTCTGCTGAAATCATCCATGGCGTATCCGTCGCATTTGCCTTCTTCGTGATTTCATTCTTGCACATCGTGGTCGGTGAGTTAGCACCAAAATCGATGGCGATACGTATGCCGGAAAATGTCTCGCTATGGTCTGCGCCAGCCTTGTATGCATTTTATTGGCTGATGTTTCCTGCGATTTGGGCGCTCAATCACAGTGCCAATAAAATACTCAGTTGGGCTGGTTTAGATCATGCACATGGTAGCGATAGCCATTATTCTGCCGAAGAATTAAAAATTATTTTGCGTGGCAGTTTTGGGGTTCAGGAAAACAATCAGAGTGACTGGAATATTCTGACCCAGGCACTGGATTTTACTAATCTCGAAGTCAGCGATTTAATGCGTCCGATTAACGAAGTTGTCGGCATGTATCACAACCGCAGCTTCGATGAAAACATGCAGACTGCGCTCAGCCACCGATTTAGCCGCTATCCGTATTTTTCTGACGATGAAGAAACCGTCATGGGCATGCTGCACTTAAAAGACATCTTCATGGCGCAGCAACAAGGACGCCCTTTACAAGATTTAAGCAAATACTTGCGCCAGGTTGAGTTAGTGCCAGCACACATGCCAGCGCTTGAATTGTTTGGCCGTTTCCGCAAGGGTGCGCCACATTTTGCGCTGGTTGGCAATAAAGGCAGTAAGCCTATGGGTTTCGTTACGCTGGACAACTTGCTGAGTGCAATCGTCGGACAAATACGCGACGAATTCCGCCAAAATGAAAATGACTGGACCGTGCTGGATGACGGCACTTTACTCGGTAAAGGTAGCCTGCCCTTGCACACCCTGGGACTGGCACTGGGTATAGAACTGGATAACGATGAAGTCGAGTCGATTGGCGGTTTAATCATGGAAAAACTCGGTGAGGTACCGACTGAGGGCCAACGCATTTCTTTTAGTCATTTCGACGCGGTTGTGAAAAAAATGATAGGCCCACGGATAGTGCTGGTACGTATCCACCCCAAAGCAGTGAGCGACACTGGCGGGCAAGATGTCCATGAATAAATCGGGCGCTGGCACTTAGGCGCTTGGTCCGTGGTACTCATGGTTCAAACCAGGCGCTGGCAGTAGCCCGCAACAACGCACTACCAAAAGGCGAACTTATACACGCGATAAGTTCGCTTTTTTGTTGATCGCTGGAGTGCACGACCACTTCACTGTCTGGCCAAGCAGACATGCACTAAACAAGGCCTGAAACCGAATTTTCGCTTGTGTAGCCACCTACAAAAACCGCAGAATTTGCCTGCTGTTGCAACACAGCCTCAGCCGATTCGCGATCCCACATTTCCTGTTTGGTCTGTTAGTTTAAGCGCACTATAATGTCTGACCTGTTTAATACCACATCAAGTATTATCAGCATCAGACGCGTGCTGGGAAGCGCAGTACCCCGCACTTCTTTGAGCAAGTTAATCACTCTGAGACAAGAATGCCTGTGTGTATTTTTAAAATCGCATCGCTTGCCCATCTGCGCGACTTGCTGCTCGCCCTCACTCTGCTTACGCTAGCCGTATCCACTGCCGCGCAACCAGCAGCAGAACATACTTTGCAAGTCTTACATTGGTGGACCTCGGCCAGTGAACGTAAAGCAGCATCCATCCTTGCAGCCAAAATTCAGGAAGAAGGCCTGCTTTGGCGCGATGCGGGAATTCCAGGCGGCGCCGGAATAGGTGCCAGCAAAGTTTTAAAAAGCCGTGTACTGGCAGGAAATGCCCCCGACGTGACGCAAATTATCGGCGTCTCGATACGCGAATGGGCTGATCTTGGTTTTTTACTCGAACTCGATAAAATCGCGCAAACCCAGCGCTGGCAACAGATTTTATTTCCCAGCATTTACCAGTTAATTCAACACCGTCAGCATATCGTCGCCGCTCCTTTGGGTCTGCATCGTATCAATACCCTTTTCTATAATCGCCGTTTATTTCAGCAGCATCATTTAAACCTGCCCGTAACCTGGCAACAGTTTCAGCAAACTGCGCATACGCTGAGACAGGCAGGCATTACGCCACTCGCGTTAAGTAGCGAACCCTGGCAGGTCGCGACCTTGTTTGAAAACCTGGTTCTATTGAGTTCAAACGCCGAATTTCATCGTCAGTTATTTAGCCAGTTACTTCCTCAGGCCGCATTCGACCCGCGATTTGCACTTGCATTACAACGTTTACGGCAAATCAAGGGCTGGTCGAATGTCGCTCCTGAAGAGCGTAGTTGGCCTGAGGTTACCCGGCAATTTCAAAAACAAGAAGCGGCGATGCTGGTCATGGGCGATTGGGCGAAAGCCGAGCTCAAAGAAACGGGCTGGGTGCTCGACGAGGACTTTGCCTGTGTCGCAATGCCAGGCACTGCCTCCTACCATTTGTACAGTGTTGATACGCTGGTCATGTTCACCAATGACTATGCCCGCTCGCCAGCGCAAGAGAAATTTGCCAAAGCGATGCTGCAATCTGGATTGCAAAGCGATTACAACCAGGCCAAAGGTTCTATCCCGGTGCGCAAAGATGCTGACCTGAGTAAATTGGATAGCTGCGCACAGAATTCCTGGCAAACCTTTGCCAAAGGCCAGCTCTATCAAGCGCCAAGTCTGGTGCATCGCATGGCGACCGAAGAATCCAGCCGCGATGCCATCATCGCCGTCATACATCGCTACTTTATCGACGATCGAATCAGTATTCAGGAAACGCAAAAAAAGATCGCTGCCATATTTCGCAATTTTTCTACGCCTGCGCGTAGCGGATGAGTTGATTGCAATGTGCATCCTGTCGTGTTCCACGTTTTTGTAGTTACAACGGATACCCTTAAAAAAACAGGCTAAGACTATGTCACGAAAAATCCTTATCGTCGATGATGATCAAAAAACTCGCGTCTTGCTCAAAGCTTATCTTGAGAAAAACCAATTTGAGGTTGTGCTGGCACACAATGGCGAAAGTTTTTTGCACGAATTTCAACAGCAATTGCCGCAGCTGGCAATGGTAATTCTGGATGTGATGTTGCCCGACACCGACGGTTTTGCCTTATGCAAATTAGTCAGGCAACGATCTGATCTTCCCATCATTATGCTGACTGCCAGCTCGGATGACACTGACCGTATCGTTGGACTTGAACTGGGTGCCGATGATTACATTGCGAAACCCTATAACCCCCGGGAATTGCTGGCGCGAATCAAGGCCATACTGCGTCGTACAGCGCTTCATAGCGAGTCCGCGACACACTTACGCTATTATCGTTTTCTTGGTTTTACGATGGATATCGTCGAGCGCAAAGTCCTGGCGCAAGATGGCAGTGCGATTGCCCTGACCGGGCTAGACTATCAATTGCTTAAGTATTTTGTTGAACATCCGGGCGACGTGCTGGATCGAAATATTTTAGCGGAAGAAACCCGTGGCCGAGATTCTGGTCCATTTGATCGTTCACTCGATGTGCAAATTAGTCGCTTGCGCACTTTACTCAATGACGATAGCAAGCAACCGAGTTTGATTAAGACGGTGCGCGGTGCAGGTTATGTTTTCTCGGCAGAGGTCAGCAGTGCAAACCACTGAGCAGCGCTATCAGCACTGGTATCAACGTGGGCAAAATTTGCTACCGAAATCACTGCTTGGTCGCTTGTCTCTGGTCATGGTTTGTGGCGTGTTACTGACGCAACTAGTCGGCAGCGCGATCTGGAGCACGCAACAGCGCGCCAAAGCTGAAATCGAGACGCGCATCGCCGCTGAGCATCTGGCTCACAGTGCGACTGCGGCCATCCGTTTTTTTCAAAGTTTGCCGCCGAATTACCGCAGTGTCCTGATACAGCAATTTCGCGAAATGGGTGGAACCCGTTTTTTTGTGCAGAGTAATCCCGCCTATGTTCCCATCAATGAAATCAAGAACCTGACCTTGATACAAAGCGCCCTGCTTGCGCTGCAACAAAATTTGAAAACCGATTTACCGCAAATCGGTGAACTGCGCCTGGCTTTCGCCTGGCCCGATGAATTGAATATCACACCTGCTGGCAGCAAACTGAATGAGTTACCCGATAGCTGGATACAACACATATTGTTAGTAAAGCCTGACCCCGCGCCGATTTTAATTATCCAGACCGAACTGGAGCCGGGCAACTGGCTGTATCTGGCAAGTTTAATGCCCAACCCTTACTTTTATAAAAGTGACGATTTACTCTCTGGTGACAGGCTGATGTTGCAAGGCTTATCCTTGGCGGCCGTGCTATTGCTTTCGATACTTGTGGTGCGCGGTATCACGCGTCCACTGGCCGCCTTATCGGAAGCGGCCGAAGCATTTGGGCGTGGCGAAAGCCAAACCGTACTTCCGCCTTCAGGCAGTTCCGAATTTATCAAAACAGCGCAGGCTTTCAGTGCCATGCAAGCACGTATCCAGGGATATTTGAAAGATAGAGAGCGTTTATTTATTTCCATTTCGCACGACTTAAGAACCCCGATTACACGTTTGAAATTGCGCTCTGAATTGCTCGATGATGATGCCTTGCGTGCTGATTTTGAAGAAGATCTGGATGAACTGGATATGATGGTAAAAGGCGCTTTGCAATGCGTTAAAGACAGTGACATCCATGAAAACTCGACCCTGATTAAATTGGATAGCTTAATTGGCAGGCTGGTCAAAGCCGCGCAACTGGCGAAGCAACAAGTCAGTTATCAAAATAGTGGTTTGCACTTGTTTGCCAAGCCGCTGGCGTTAAAGCGTGCGATCGCCAATGTGCTCGACAATGCCTTATTTTATGGTGAGGCTGCGCAAATCGAATGCCACCAGGATCAGCATCAGGTGCATATCCGTGTTCGCGACTTTGGCCCTGGTGTCGCGCCTGAAGCAATTTCCAGCTTATTTGAACCCTATCTGCGCCTGAGTCATGGACGCACTAAAAATAGTCAGGGCCTGGGTTTGGGTCTGGCTATCACGCGCGACATTATGCAAGCGCTGCAAGGTAGTCTGGATATACAAAATCACCCGGATGGTGGTTTGCTAGTGACCTTAAGCTTACCCAAATTCCATGCTGAAACCGAATTGATTTGACCTGTTTCCCTCACTTAGGATCTGTTATGCTAAAGCCTTTACTTGCTGCTGGTGTGCTCGCTATGACCTTTTCTGATACCGCCCATGCGCAATATTTTGCCAATACCGGATATGCAGGTTTTACCTTGGCCGTGCACGGTGGTGCAGGTACCATAACCCGGCAAAATTTGACACCCGAAGTCGAGGCCAAGTACAAGGCCGCCTTGGAACGTGCGCTAAAAACTGGTTATGAAATTCTGGCCAAAGGTGGTTCAAGCATGGATGCGGTGGAAGCCGTAGTCAGGGTATTTGAAGACGACAGCTTATTTAATGCAGGTAAGGGAGCGGTATTTACCCACGAAGGCAAAAACGAATTAGATGCCTCGATTATGAATGGCAAAACAGGTTTAGCTGGAGCCGTAGCTGGTGTGACTACCATTAAAAATCCCATTAGTGCGGCGCGCGCCGTGATGGAAAAAACCCGCCATGTCATGCTTATCGGTCGCGGCGCGGAACAATTCGCCGCCGAACAGAAATTAGAGATCGTTGAGCCTGGTTATTTCTTTACCCAATGGCGTTGGGATCAGTTGCAGCGTGCCAAAGAAAAAAACCGGCTTGAACTCGATCACAATTCAGCCACTCAAAAAACCTCTGGCCTGAACGCTGTGCCATTCTGGCAAACCGATTACAAACATGGCACTGTCGGCGCCGTCGCTGTCGATAGTCAGGGCAATCTGGCTGCGGCGACCTCAACTGGTGGCATGACCAACAAATTATATGGGCGGGTCGGCGACTCACCCATCATCGGTGCTGGCACCTACGCTGAAAATGGTGTGGTTGCTGTTTCTGGGACAGGTACTGGTGAGTTTTTCATCCGTTCGGCCCTGGCCTATGACATCGCCGCACGCATCAAATATGGCAAGCTCACGCTCGCTGAAGCAGTGGATAATTGCATTAGCGATGCTCTGGAAAAAAAACAGGGTGATGGCGGCGTCATCGCACTGGATGCCCAAGGCAATGTTAAATTCGGTTTTAATACCGAAGGTATGTACCGTGGCTTAATCCGTTCTGATGCGAAAGCCATCACATTGATTTATAAGCAGGATTGATTGCAACTTCGCTGGCCCAGGTGGCCAGCGCCAGACTTCCCACTAGTAACCAGTTGGACTTAGGGAATCGAAGCGTATGTCAGTGCGACAGAACAGATTTTATCGACTTTACAACAGCTATGTCGAGAGATTGCCCCAAAGGGCGGCGAGATAGCGGCCGAGCAGTGAATTTTTCAGCCGAATTATCCTAAACCAGACAGGCTGCCAGGCTGGTAACCGGCAAGCTGAGAATCTTGACGCTAACTGACTCAGTGTATCGGCATGCTCGCACCAAACCAACCCAGCATTGGTGCGTACAAACAACACTTTATATTAATTATTTCTCGTTCAGTCTGGTCGCTCATCGAGCGCACTGAACTCACCAGAGACAAACAATTACCGCGTAGTTCAACCTGTCCCACGACGAAATTCGCACAAGCCAGCAAATTCCAGCAGCCAAAACATGGAATCAAGCCAAGTAGCAAATCATCATGTTTTCTATAACGTTTCATTTTTTGCGCAAGACCTGGCGCTTTGATGATCAAAGTGTATTTCAAATATTCGTTTAATATATTTAAATAGCACTTGTTGTCTGGAGCCCAGCGAGAAAAACACCGTGTTGTGACGCGTGGATCAAGGCAGTCAATTCAGTAAGTCGCACGCAGGGAATAAGCCTCTGGGCGTGGCAAATGCTGACGATAGCATCGCTATCAGAGCAATTGGCCACTTCTAACAAGCATCTCGCCAGACAATACTGTTTTGACCGCAACGATCCGCAAGTCTGAGGAAACATGCACTCCACAACAACAGCGCAGCCAGTCTTACCGACTGCGTCTGTTCTGATCACCCTTTGTCTGTAACCTTAGTCAGTGCAGGAGTTCCCTTGAAATCTCACCCTCAACTCAAAACCATGGCCTTAGCGATCTCGCTTTGCCTCTCCAGTCATAGTACGGTATGGGCGCAACAAAGCGCCACCAGCGACGACGACAAAGCCGCACCGCAGCGTGTCGTTGTGACAGGTTCTAACGTAAAGCGTATCGACGCCGAATCAGCTTCTCCTTTGCAAGTCATTTCACGGCAAGAAATCATGGCCAGTGGCGCTATCACGGCCAAGGATATTCTGGAAATTACGACTTCGAATGATCGCACCGGCATTTCAGACTTAGGCGGAGCAAATTCCTGGGCCTCCGGGGCCTCAGGTGCGTCGCTACGCAATCTGGGCGTCAACAGTACCTTAATTCTGATCAATGGCCGACGCTTGCCCAGCTATGGTTTCGCGGATGGTTTGCAAAGTAACTTTGTCAATATCGATTCGATTCCCGCCTCAGCCATCGACCGGATAGAAATTTTGCGTGACGGCGCATCGGCCATTTACGGTTCGTCGGCGATAGGCGGCGTCATCAATATCATTACCCGCAAGACCTTCAAAGGTATCCAGGTCTCCGCCTCGGCCAAACAATCGCTGAATGCCAGCAAGCTGGACAATCACAAATCAGCTTCCTTACTCGCGGGCTATGGCGACTACGCGAAAGATGGTTTTAACATCTATGGCACGATAGATTATTACAAGCGCGGTGCCTACAGTGATGACTATGTCAATCGCCGTTTACCATATTGGTATACCAAGCTCAATCCCACGCGCGACAGCAGTAGTGTCGGTTCCTTATCAACAGGGGCATTTCCCGGCAATTACACGGGGCGGTATCCCGCAAATTATCCAGATAAAGCACTGGCAGGTAAAACCATCAGCACACCGTTACCCGGTTGTAGCGCGGCCAATTTAATTGATGGTTTGTGTCGCTATGCTTACTGGAAAGACAGCGATGCGATGCCTGGTGCCGACCGCGTTTTGGTGCATACTGCAGGCAGCTTACGCATCAATGACAACTTATCGGCCTGGGCAGAAATTCAGTTAGCCGACACCAAATCGACTTACCACACAGCCGTCAAACGGAATAACTACACCGGTGCGCCAGTCAGTTGGTATGACTCGATGAAAGGTGAATTGCAATACTTCACCGACCCAGCCTTGCCGGTTGGTCATCCGAATAACCCTTACTCCTTCCCTATCGGTATCAATTACCGCTTCGCCGATCACCCCGACATGTTTAAAAACATCGGTGGCTCACAACAATATCGTGCCGTCGCGGGCTTACAAGGCAGTCACGCTGGTTGGGAATGGGATGGTTCGATCGGCACCATGACCAATCGTGCGCACCAGCGTCAGCAATATTATGCAGATCGTTATGCTTATTACGATGCCATCGTTTCCGGCGAATACAAATTCGGTCAGCAAAATCCGCGTGCTTTGTTAGATAAGATGTTCCCAGTGATGGGCTCAGACGGCAAATCAACTGAGAGCTGGGTCGATTTCAAAGCCAGTAAAGAATTCATGCAATTAGAAGGTGGCCCATTGACCCTGGTTTTGGGTGGTGACATCCGCCACGAAACCCTGCTGCATAAGAGTATGGATAACATTCTGGCAGCTCGCATCGTACAATTCAGCGGTGTCTCGATAGAAGGCTCACGCAATGTCACGGCCGCGTTTGCTGAGTTAAATGCACCATTGACCAAACGCCTCGATACCACCTTCGCTTTGCGCGCCGATAAATCCGGCCCGACTAAGATGGAATTAATTCCTAAAGCGAATGCCAGCTACATGGTATCGGACGCGATTAAGTTGCGAGCTTCAGCCTCGCGCGGCTATCGTGCGCCGAGCTTGCCTGAAACGGGAAATGGCGGTGCTTCGTGGTTCACCAGCGCGAATGATCCTAAGCGTTGCGACATGGCAAATCAAATCTATGACGCCTTAATGAAGGGCAATGCGACCGATAAAGCGAATGCGGATACAGCCTATTATTCGGGTTGCGAAAAGAGTTTCCCATCGACCGTTACGCCAAATAAAAATCTCGAACCAGAACGCTCCAGTGTGTATGGCTTTGGTGTGGTTTTGCAACCCAGCAAAACCATGTCGATCACGCTGGACTGGTGGTTTGCACATCGTCGCAATGAGATTTCCACCCTCGACAATGACTATATCCTGGCACGCGAAGACAGCTCGCCTGGCTTAGTCACACGTGGCGCGATTACACCACAAGATATTGAATTCGCGCGTCGCGCCAGTGAATTGGCTGGTACACCGCTGGCTTTCACAGTGGGTCCGATCCAGGGCATACGCAATCAATATGCCAACCTCAGCGAGACCAAGGTTTCTGGCATCGATGTGAGTGTCAAAAACCACTGGAATTTGGCGGAATACGGTAAGTTAAGTGTGGGTATGGAAGGTAGTTATCGCTTGAATTACCAATGGTATGACCTGGAGAAGAAAAGCTTAGATGGCGGCCAGGAAGGTTATCGCTATTACCCGCGCTTTACCGGCAATATCCACGCCAACTGGAGCAAGGGACCGTGGTCAGCGAATGCCTATGGCCGCTATACCGGCGCACGTAAGTTAGCATCGAGTAGCTATGACAGCACGAATTACCAAACCAGTTGTAATAAATTGGGCATCAGCGCCAATGATTGCACCCTGGGCGATGATTTCACGCTGGATTTATCGGGCTCTTACACTGGCTTTAAAAATACCGAACTTGGCTTCAATCTGGGGAATGTGTTTAATCGCCCAACCCAGGTTGAATACCGCAGTGGTGGTCCTTTACCATTACGCGGTCGTACCCTGTACCTCTGGGGTAAATATAGCTACTGATTGCTTCCTTAGTTGTTAGCACTTGACAGGCCAAATCCTATCCTCGGGGTTTGGCCTTTTTTGTTTCCGGTAACTTTCGTCTGCGCACACTTACAATAATTTTCGCCGCTCGTGTTCGAGCAAGAGTATGTACTTTTGTATCGCGACTTCATGCTTATGCGACAAATTAATAAAGCGCAAACCTACACGGTACAAGGGATTAAGCCTGCGTTCTACCATGGTCACGTGGCGAACACTGGCCGGACTATGTATCAGGGTCTGTCCCAGTGCAAAACTGACTTGCGCGATTTGCTGATCGATACGTAATTCTGGCTGACCTATCACACTCAATCCACAACCGCCGACACTCAAATCGTGCACCACGTATTTCCCTAGCAATTTCGCCTCGTGATCGAACAAACTAGCATTCATGGCCTTGGTGATGGGCAGGATGTGGCGATAACTCTCACGCCGCTGCAGACGTATGATACGTTCAGGTAAGGGCACCCAGAAAGCAGCTTGATCGCCCCAGATAAAGCGTTGCGGTTTCTGGCCAGTGAATTGTATGCGTATGCCATCGGGCAAGCTCAGGCAAACACAGCTGGTTGATTTTTCCAGGCGGCGATTACTCGCTTCATCGCCACCTAAATCAAACACGATGCCATCATCGTTAGCGGCTAAGAACACGGTCAGAATGAAATCACTGCCGCCATTGAAATACACGGTGACGGGCTCGCGTCTGTGCGCCAACTCGTTGATCAGGGTTTTAATTTCTACCCGACTTAATAAAAAATAACGATCTTCTATTTCATCGTTACTGAGTGCCGCTGTCATGAATAAACCAACCTTATCAATCTATATCCCAAACTCATACCGGGCAATTGTAACATTTCCTTACAGCATCTTTTCGGCAATTAGTAAAATTTCTTGAGCCTGGTTTTGCAATAAATTGCTGGATTCGTCCAATCCAGAGGCAATTTCCGCTGCTGGCTGACGAAAGTCTGACTAGTCTGGTCAGTGTTGACGAATTTGCGGTAAATTGCAATTTTATTCTTTTGATTTCTTTCCATGCATATCATCACGCTATGCGGTAGTCTGCGTCAGCATTCTGTCAATGCTGAATTACTCGATACTCTGGGGAGTATGAAGCCAGAAGGCACGACTATAGAGCGCTCCCAACTCATACCCCTCTTACCCTTATTTAATCCTGATTTAATGGCTGAGTTGCCCGCCGTAGTCGCTGCGTTTGAAGCTGAGATACGCAAGGCAGATGTGGTGGTCATTGCCAGCCCTGAATATGCCCATGGGATTAGCGGAGTGATGAAAAATGCCCTGGATTGGCTGGTTGGCAGCGAGGTGTTTGTAAATAAAGCCGTGGCCGTATTAAACGCAGCCGTGCGAGCGCAGCATGCAGACGCAGCTTTACGTGAAGTCTTAAGTATGATGTCAGTGCAATTGCTCGTAACCGCATCACTGAGCATCCCGGTGGCTCCGGCCAGTCGCGGCAAACTGGCCGATGATCCTGTCATACAAGCGCAACTGCAGAAGGTCTGGCAAGCGCTTCAGACAACCGCCTCTGAACAGCGGCCTTAACAAGCAGACGCCAAGCCGCTCAGGCTTTGAGTTGCGTTTCTATTAAACGATGCAACTCAATGAAGTCAGGCTTGCCCACATAGCGTTTCAAGATACGCCCCTGCTTATCCAAGACATAAGTAGTTGGCGTCAATTTGACTTCATTAAAGCTGCGTGCGATCTGACCTTGCGTATCCAGTACCACATGAAATGGCAGTTTGCGAGTTTCGGCAAAATTCACCACATAATTGGGTGGATCGTAACTCATTGCGACCGCGAAAAACTCCAGACCTTGCTGATGGTATTTGTTATACGTTGCGACCATCTCAGGCATTTCGGCGACACAGGTAGTGCAGGAGGTTGCCCAGAAATTCAGCATCACGACTTTCCCGCGCATGGCGTCACTGCTAATGGTCTGTCCTTGCAAATTAGTCAGTTTGAAATCGGGCGCAGGTTTAGCCTGATTCAGCACTTGCCAGCCATAGTAAGCCAGCCCTAACCCGAGCAAAGCCAGTGTAAGCCAGATAAAGCGTAAATTTTTACTGCGTGTTGCGGCCATAGTGTTTTTTTCCTGCTTGGAGTAAAGCGCCGGAACTGGCGTACACCGGATTATACCCGCGGACAGTCCAGGCTTGCGAAAACTGTCCGCGGACAGTCGAACCAGATCAAACCCTCCTTAAAAATCAATCACTTAGCAACTGGCACAGTTAATGCTTAGTAACTTATCGATAGCCAGATCTGCCTTAGCAATCGACACAATAACCAGCAATATGGATGAGTACTATGATACGTGATACCTCAGCACAAGATCAGCAAGTGAGTATTCCGCAGTCGCAATTACGTCGCCGCAAGTTTTTCGCCGTTGTCGTAATTCTGGGCTTGCTTTTATTAATCGCCGCCCTGTTTAAATTATGGAGCGCCACCGATTTTTCCATCCCCATGAGCCGCCTCAGCGTAGCCGAAGTAAAAACCGGCAACCTCGTCAGAGATGCCAACGCCAATGGCAAAATCGTTGCCGCCAACAGCCCCACGCTGTACGCCAGTGCCGCTGGTGCGGTCAGTCTCAAGGTAAAAGCTGGCGACACGGTCAAACATGGCGATGTGTTAGCTGAAATTGATTCCCCTGAAGTTAACGACGCCTATAAACGCGAACTCTCACTGACCGAACAATTGGAAGCGGAAGTCGCCCGACAACAAATTCTCGCGCAAAAACAAAAACTGATTGCCCGCCGTGACGCCGATCAGGCTGAAATTGAACGAGTCGCTGCCTTGCGTGCCTTTGAACGTATAGAAGCGGCTGGCGTGATTGGCGTCGTCGCGAAAAACGATTACCTGAAAGCGAAAGATGCCGTGCGTTCGACCGAAATCCGCGCCAAGCATGCGGCACAAGCGGCGGAACTGGAAAACAGCGATGTCAATCTCGAATTAAAAACCAAACAAGCGCAACTACAGAGGCAAAAACTGGCTTTAGCCTTTGCTAAAACCAAACTCGACGACTTGCAATTGAAAGCGCCTATGGATGGCTTAATCGGTAGCCTGGCGATTGCGAATAAAACCGTGGTAGCAAGCAATACCGCCCTGATGACGCTGGTTGATCTCAGCCAGTTAGAAGTCGAAATCGAAGTGCCGGAAACCTTTATGAGTGAACTGGGTTTGGGCATACGTGCAGAACTCAACATCAATAACAACAAGTACTTTGGCCAACTGGCATCGATTTCGCCCGAAGTTATCCGCAATCAGGTCCTGGCGCGGGTGCGCTTTGAAGGCAAACAACCCGAAGGATTGCGTCAAAATCAACGTGTCTCAGCACGTTTATTAATCGAAGAAAAAGCCAATGTCTTAATGGTAGCGCGCGGCTCCTTTGTCGAATCCGAAGGCGGACGGTTTGCCTACGTCTTAGAACGTGGCCAAGCGATACGACGGCCCGTGCAACTCGGCGCCACCAGCCTGAGTGCAGTTGAGATTTTGCAAGGACTAAAAGCGGGCGAACAAGTCATCATCAGCGGCACCGATCAATTTAAAAATGCAGCAGCAGTCACTATCACAAACTAACCGGAGAGCAGCATGTTACGTATGGAAAAACTATCCAAAGTTTATCGCACCAATCTGATTGAAACCCATGCCTTGCGCGGCCTGGATATCCACGTCAAGCAAGGAGAATTTGTGATGGTCACCGGACCTTCAGGCTCAGGAAAAACCACTTTCTTAAACATTGCCGGTTTGTTGGAGGAATTCACTTCCGGTGAATTTTACCTTGATGGTGTCAGCATTCAGGGCAGCAATGACAGCCAGCGCACCCGCTTGCGCAATGAAAAACTGGGTTTTATTTTTCAGGGGTTTAATCTGATACCTGATTTAAATTTGTTTGACAATGTGGATGTCCCCTTGCGATATCGCGGTTTTGCTAAGGCCGAGCGTAAAGAGCGGATCGAAGCAGCGCTGCAACAAGTTGGCTTATTCGGCCGGCAAAAACATTTTCCAGCGCAGTTATCCGGTGGACAGCAACAACGTGTCGCTATTGCGCGTGCGTTGGCTGGTTCGCCACGTATTTTACTGGCCGATGAACCAACCGGAAATCTTGATAGCCAGATGGCGCGTAGTGTTATGGAATTACTGGAGCAGATCAATGCTCAGGGCACCACGATTTTGATGGTAACGCATGACCCGGAACTGGCAGCGCGGGCGCAACGCAATGTCCATATCGTCGATGGTCAGGTCAGCGACTTACTCCATCACACGCCCAGCCTGGTCAGAAAAGCGACCACGCACACCAATCAGCAACACAGCAGTTTAATTGCCTGAGGTGACTATGTTCAGCTACTACTTTCAACTCGGTTTGCGCAGTTTAAAACGTAACCCTGTACTTACCATGCTGATGATATTGACGCTGGCTATCGGCGTTGCAGCATCGGTCTCGACACTGACGATTTTACACATGATGGGGACCGACCCTATTCCACAAAAAAGTCAACGCTTGGTTTACCCGGGTTTAGATAATCAAGAAAAAGAAGGCTTTAAGCCTGGGGAAAAACCGATGGATCATCAGCTCACCTGGCAAGATGTGCAAAACCTTTTGCAAGCACCAATAGGGGTGCGACGTGTGGGCCTGTATGGTATCCGCGCCTCAGTCGAATCGGGGCGCCCTGACCTGGGCAGTTTTAGTGAATCCGGTGTTGCCACCAACCGGGATTTTTTTGCCGCATTTGATGCAGCTTTTTTGTATGGACAGGCCTGGCAGCAACAGCATGATCAGAACGCCACCGACGTCATCGTCTTAAACAAAGACTTAGCGGAAAAAATGTTTGGCAAAATCAATCCCGTTGGCAAAACCATACGTATGTTTGAACATGATTTCAGCATAGTTGGCGTCCTCAATGACTGGCAAGCGAAACCGCGCTTTTATAGTTATAACGGACGGACCATGGCGCTTACGAGTAAAGATGCCTTTTTCATTCCTTTAAATACCGCCAGTCGCCACGAAGTAACGCATAACGGCGGCATGTCCTGCCATGGGCCAAAAGTCGAAGCAGGCTGGCAAGGTCGCTTGAAATCAGAATGTACCTGGCTGCATTTCTGGTTTGAATTAAACGACGCCAGTCAGCGCCAGGAATTGCAAACCTATCTGAATAATTACGTCAAAGAACAAGGCAAGTTAGGGCGATTCCAGCGCCAACAGGATGCGCAATTGTATAACGTCAAAGAATTCTTAGTCGAACGTAAGTTAATTGGCGATGACAGCCGCTTATCGGCCTGGCTGGCTTTTGGATTTCTCTTGTTGTGTCTGGTTAATACGGTTGGCATTTTACTCGCAAAATTTTCCGTGCGAGCCGCAGAGATAGGGGTAAGACGGGCACTTGGTGCAAGTAAAGCTCAGGTATTTCTGCAATTCATTATCGAGAGTGCAGTAGTCGGTTTGGCTGGCGCTTTGCTCGGCCTGCTACTGACACTCGGCGCCTTAGCCTTGCTGGCTTTGCGTTCCAAAGCAATTGCAGCGGTCGCTCAACTGGATTGGCAAATGGTGGGCGCAGCGATATTGCTGTCAATTATTTCTGCGGTGTTGGCCGGTTTATTGCCAACCTGGCGCGCCTGCCAGGTAACACCGGCCTGGCAACTTAAAGCACAATGAGGTTAATTATGTGGTCACGTTTAGAATGGAAACCAATTATCGCTGCGCTCTCACGCAACAAAACTGCGCCCATCCTGGTAGCACTGCAAATCGCGATTAGTCTGGCAATATTAATCAATGCCTTGTATATCGTACAGTTACGCGTGCAAAAAGCCAGTCGGCCTAGTGGCGTTGCCGACGAAAGTGGCTATTTTACAGTGCGTATGGGTGGCGTCACGCGGGGCGGTCACGAACAGCAATTAGCCTTACAAAGGCAAATTACCGACAAATTGAAAGCGCTGCCGAATGTCAGTTCAGCAGTCTGGGTCAGTCAAAGTCCTTTATCCCAATCCGGCAACACCTCGAGTTTGTATGCGACTCGCAAAGCAGAAAGGGACAGTGGGGTCGGTACTTCGGTGTATATGTCGCCAGACTCATTAGTAAAGCACTGGGGTTTGAAACTGATACAAGGCCGAGATTTTAACGACAGCGATGTAATTGAAAGAAATGTGTCGGTGGAAGCTGAAAATAGCACGAGCTCCATACAAGTCGCTGTCATCAGCAAAACGTTGGCTGAAAAACTCTACCCTGGGCAAACTGAGTTTGTCGGAAAGTCCATCTACTGGGGATCGGGTCCGGATGCCGCCGAGTTGAAAGTAATCGGCGTCGTTGAACGCTTACAATCTCACGGTGCCGATCTCGGCACGGCAGGAGAAACTTCAGTAATTTTGCCTTACCGACTGAGCAATTTCCCCTACGCTATATTCCAGGTTCAGAGTAAGCCCGGTTTCCGCGACGCCACCATGCAGCTCGCCACACAAGAGTTACGCGTCTTAAACGGCATGAGTTTTGATGTCGCCACCGAGACCATGGAAAACGATAGAAAGGAACGTTATCGCGCAGACATGGCGCTGGCCTGGATGTTGATCGCCGTGAGTGCGTTGCTGGTTTTAGTCACCTTAAGTGGCATCGTCGGCATGAGCAGCTTATGGGTCACCCAAAGGCGTAAGCAAATTGGAATACGGCGGGCACTTGGCGCTCAGCGAAGTGATATTTTGCGTTATTTTTTAACCGAAAATTTCCTCATCAGTTGCAGCGGTGCTTTGCTCGGTTTAATTTTGGCGATTGCATTAAATCAGGCATTGATACAGCAGTTTGAACTAAGCAAAATACCGCTGCATTACTTGCCAGTGGCTCTGCTGATATTTATCGCGCTGGGCTTAGTCGCTGCCTTTGTTCCGGCGTATCGTGCGGCGCAATTGTCACCCGCAATAGCAACCCGCAGCGTATGATGTCTGTCTGACTTGTCCGAATTCAGGCCTGAGTGCTATGCTCAGGCCTGCAGCTTATCGCCCGACTCTCTTATTCACGTTTTATGCCTACTGTCTTAATCATTGATGATAACCCTGCGGTGCGAATTGCTCTGGAAGTGCTGCTTTCTTTGCAGGATATACACTGCGTGGCCGCTGACTCGCCAGCGCAAGGTTTGCTGATGCTGCAGCAAACCCGTATTGATCTGGTTTTGCAAGACATGAATTTTCGCCTGGATACGACCTCCGGTGAAGAAGGGCTGGCTCTGTTTACTGAAATCCGCCAACGTTATCCTGATTTGCCTGTGATACTCCTGACGGCCTGGACCCATGTCGATGCTGCCGTCACTTTGATGAAAGCCGGGGCGGCTGACTATCTGGCAAAACCCTGGGATGATCAAAAACTAATCCAGACCATACGCAATTTACTCGAACTGAGTCAGGTAAATCGCCATTTACGACAACAAGCGGTGCGCGCGCAAACCGCCAAAACGGCACTCGAACGTGACTTTGATTTGTGCGGCCTGATCTGGCGTGATACGGCAACCGAACAAGTCTTACGGGTTGCGTGCCAGGTTGCCCGGGCTGACGTTCCGGTATTAATCACCGGCCCGAATGGGGCTGGGAAAGAACGCATCGCGCAAATTATTCAAGCCAATTCGCGCGTCAGTCAAGGTCCGTTTGTGGTGTTAAATTGCGGCGCAATTCCTGCCGAACTAATCGAAGCCGAGTTGTTTGGCGCCGATGCGGGCGCCTATACCGGGGCGAATAAGGCGCGCGAAGGTAAATTTGAAGCGGCCGATGGAGGCACATTGTTTCTTGATGAAATCGGTAATTTACCACTGTCGGGACAAATGAAATTATTGCGCGTACTGGAAACCGGTCGATTTGAGCGCTTGGGATCGAATAAGGAACGCCAGGTCAAAGTCCGCATCATCAGTGCCACCAATGCGGATATAGCGGCGATGATTAAAGCTGGTGGCTTCCGCCAGGATTTGTATTACCGTTTAAATGTGATCGAAATCAATTTACCGGCATTAGCTGAGCGCCCGGCTGATATCTTGCCGCTGGCTATGCATTTTCTTGATAGTGAAAAAACTCTGCACCCAGATACTTGCGAAGCCTTACAA
This sequence comes from Undibacterium sp., assembly GCA_041913845.1. Lineage (GTDB taxonomy): Bacteria > Pseudomonadota > Gammaproteobacteria > Burkholderiales > Burkholderiaceae_D > Undibacterium. Next base: position 107,291 of record JAYSEN010000001.1, on the reverse strand, counting down.
AATTACGAATGGCCAGGCAATGTGCGCGAGTTAAAAAACGTCATGCAAAGGGCATCCTTACTCGCACAGACGCTTCAAATCATGCCACCAGACCTGGGCATTCCCTTAAAACCCCAGCCCTCCGTTGTCGCCGAAGCTGAACTGGATAAGGCCAGCCTGGAACGTGCTTTACAAGCCGCCCACGGTGTCGTGGCGCAAGCTGCTGCTGAGCTGGGTATAAGCCGGCAAGCTTTGTACCGGCGTATGGATAAACTCGGCATAGCCCGTTGAGGTGAGCATGAAATACGCTGGCTTTGGCCTGACTGCACGCTTTATTCTGACTTTAAGTCTGAGCCTGTTGTGTGGCGCTGCATGTTTGCTCATCATGCTGTGGCTGCAGCCCGACTATGAAGGGCTGGCGATTTTTTCGGCGCTGACCTGCGCCTATCTGAGTGGCTTACTGTTTGCATTGCGCTTATTGCGCGGCCCGCGCCAGTTATTTCAAACACTGGCAGGCACGGTGGTTTCTTATCAGGATCAGGATTACTCGTTTGGCGTGCATTGGCCTTATCAGGATGAATTGCATGATTTAGTTGAGGCGCATAATCAATTAGGGCAAACCCTGCGTGAACAACGGCAAAATTTAATTCAGCGCGAATTATTACTCGACACCATGCTGCAAACCACTCCGGTCGCGATGCTGGTCGTCAGTCATGATCAAGCCATAGTCTATGCCAATCTGGCGGCGCGCCAATTACTGCATCAGGGACATAAACTGGAAGGCTTACGTTTGCCGCAATTAATTGCCGGACTCACCACCGAACTGGCCAGTATGCTGGAACAAGGTCAGGAAGGGTTGTTTACGGTCGGCGCTGAAGCTGACGGCAATGAGCAAACCTATCATCTGGGACGTCAGAGCTTTAGCTTAAATGGTCGCTCGCATGAATTGTTACTACTCAGGCAGCTGACCCATGAATTGCGTCGCCAGGAAATTTTGACCTGGAAAAAAGTCATACGGGTGATCAGTCATGAATTAAACAATTCGCTGGCACCAATCGCTTCGCTGGCTCATTCAGCTGCTGAGTTACTCAAGCGCGGCCAAAACGATCGTATTCCCGGCTTGCTCGACACGATCAGCGAACGTGCCGGGCATTTACAAAGCTTTATTCTGGGTTATGCAAGCATTGCGAAATTGCCCGCGCCACGTTTGCAAGCACATCGTTGGTATGAGCTGTTCGCAACCTTACAGCAGCAATGGCCATTTCGATTGGAACTGAGCGACGCTGACGCGGTGGGCGAATTTGACCGCGCCCAATTGGAACAAGCACTGGTGAACTTATTAAAAAATGCCCATGAATCGGATTCGGCCATGGAAGCCATCAGCATTTGCCTCAGTAAAACTCCCGACAGTTGGCGCATTGATGTCTGCGATGGCGGCACAGGCATGAGTGAAGCCGTGATGGCGCAAGCCTTAATCCCGTTTTACTCAACCAAGCGCAGTGGCACCGGACTGGGGTTGGCATTAGCACGTGAAATTATTGAGGCGCACAATGGTCGAATTAGTTTAACCAATCGCAATCAGGGTGGTCTAATGGTAAGCCTGCATTTGCCACGTAAATAAGCGCAGGCCTTCACTACACTGCCTGACCCTGCGACTTAACGCGCCTCGGCATGCAATTGATGCATGGGCAGACGTAATTGCGCAATCAGACCACCACCAGGACGATCCAACAGGCTAAATTCGTGCTCCAGTATCTGACTTAATTGCTGCACGATCGCCAATCCTAAGCCAGCGCCCCCAGTACTGCGGTTCCGTGATTCCTCCAGCCTGAAAAAAGGCAGCAGCACGCGCTGTTTATCAGCATCGCTGATTCCAGGTCCGCGATCCAATACTTGTATCAGGCAAAATCCCGCCTCGTCTCGCGTCAGGGTTAACTCAGCATGCCCTGCAAACTTCAACGCATTGTCGATCAGATTACTCAAGATACGTCGCAATGCCACCGCGTCAGTATAAGCGCAGCCAGCGCAGGCTAACTGTACCTGCAAGTGATGACCGGTATCCTGATAATCGTGACCTATGCTACGCACGAATGCCGCCAGATCGGTACGCTGTTTATGTGGTGGGCCGTTCGCCAGACAATTCTGGGCGCGCGCATAATCCAGGCCTTGCTCGACCAGTCGCTGCATGCCATCTAAATCCTGTAAAAAACGTTCGCGCAAGTTGTCATCATCGAGCAATTCGGCACGCAAACGCATCCTTGTTATCGGGGTCTGTAAGTCGTGCGTGACGGCGGCCAGTATTTGCATACGTTCAGCCAGATAAGTACGGATACGTGTGCGCATTTCGCGAAATGCCTGCGCTACCCGATGTACTTCCACAGGCACGTATTCTGCGGCAGCAGGTTGCTTACGCATACCCGATTTATCCGCCACACTATCCAGCGCCTCAACAAAATGCTGTAAGGGTTGCGTTGCCATACGCACCGCATACCAGCTAAAACAGGCGAGTATCACTAGTTGCAAACAAAGTAGCGCCACCATGCGCCACGGCGTGCTCCAGGGAATTGAACTCAGGCGTATGCTGAGTGGGCTGTGGTCACGCAATTGCAAATGCAATTCCAGTTGTGGCACGTCCGCTTCACTAATCAGGCTGGCACTGATTACTTTATCTGCGCCAAGACTGGCCTGAATCGCAGTGATTGCTTGTTGCGCGACGTCGTTATCATGGAGGGGCTGACTTGGGTTCAGCGCTGGGCGCAGATAGTATTGATAATTCGGCCGCTCAAGCTGGCTTAGCCATTGCGAGCGCTCGCTGGCGGGCACACGCTCGAGGATGGCGACGGCGCTGGCGACGTCTTTACCCAGATAAAAATACATGGTGTTGCGCTTAAAATCCATCCGCTCCCATTGCGACAAAGCAAACGATAAAGCATGGGCTAATAACAAGCCCAGACAGAGTATCAGGCAAAGACGCCCGAATAATGAGCGCGGCCAGCGCATGCTAAGGAGAGTATCCATAATTAATCGGTTACAGCCAGGACTTCGGTGGCAAACACATAGCCTTCATTGCGTATGGTTTTGATGTAATGTGGCTCGCGCGCCGCATCCCCTAAATGCTGGCGTAAGCGACTGACCAATAAGTCGATCGAGCGCTCGAACAATTCAGCATCACGCCCCTGAGTCAGGTTGAGTAACTGATCCCGATTCAAGACTTTTTGTGGGTGTTCGATAAACACTTGCAATAAGCGGTATTCAGCTCCGCTGAGGCTGACCACGGTATCGTCTTTATCAATCAAATGGCGCGCTACGGTATTAATACGCCATTCCCCAAAGCGATACAAGGTCGCGATTTTCCGGCCTTGCAATTTGGGTGGCAGCATACGGGTCCGTCGCAATACGGCTTTGATACGTGCCAGCAGCTCACGACTCGCGAAGGGTTTGCTCAGGTAGTCGTCGGCGCCCATTTCCAACCCCAGGATACGATCGGCTTCGTCACTGCGCGCGGTCAGCATCAGGATAGGAATGCTCGCGTAGTCGCCTGATCGCAAGTCACGGCACAGCGTTAAACCATCTTCACCGGGCAACATTAAATCAAGAATGATTAAATCAATTTGCAAATTAGCTAATTGATGCAGCATTTGCTTACCGTGCGCAGCGGTACTGACGCGATAACCATTTTTTTGCAAATACATCGCGGTTAATTCACGGATGTCGTGGTCATCATCAACAATGAGTAAGTGATCGGGGTTGCTCATACTTTTCAGACTCAAATTCCAGTCGCAATTATTATCATTCCAGGCTAGTTGCAAAGCGCCTCATGCAAGCATGATAAGGCCAGTTATTCGCCAGGCACAAGCACAGATGCGCGCCAGTCGCATCATACACTTTGCGATACCCATCCTAAATTCGGGCTGATCTCAGCCTGCTCAGTTTATGCTAATGGCCCTGGCTTACACCGGGCTCCCGGGTTTGTATCCCAGTGTATCTGTAGTCAGAGGATCTACATGACCATGCAAATTTCACGGCTTCCGACATTTGCCAGATACATGTCTTTGTTTAAATCACTGGGCATTTCCTCAGCGGCTTGCTGCTTTGTGCAGGTCGCCTTCCCTGACTTCAGTTTGCTGTGGTCAGGGTCTTTTCTCAAGGAGCCCATTATGAAATCGATTTTATTGGCGCTAAGCGTCGTGGTACTGAACAGCCCTGCTTTCGCGCAATTCCCCAGCCAGACTGACTATTACCTGGCCGATGCCGAAGCTGCCTATCAACAACGGCAGGCGCAACCGATAGGAATGTGGCTAACTCAGAGCGGTGCTTTGCAAGTTGAAATCAATGCCTGCGGAAATAAACTCTGTGGCACGATTAATCAAGATATGACGGGGAATACCGATCCTGCGCACAGTCTGAAGGGCAAATTATTACTGCAAGATTTAGTCGCCAGCGGTGATAAACAATGGCGCGGCACCATCTACAATCGCGCCAATGGCGAGACCTTACTCTGTGAAATACATTACCTGAACCAAAATGAAATTCAGGTCATGCCCTACAAAAGTGGCACAGAAAAAGGCATGGTGCAAATTTGGAAGCGAGTTTCGTAAGCCAACAATTGACCAAGTCGCACTAGCCAATTTATGCCCGCTACTGCACGAACTGGCTCAGGCTCGCAGAAGCTGGGCTAGTTGTTTTTTTATGCGCTAGTCGTGGCTGGCAACCCTGGCATCTCAGCCGGCGCTGGTACTGACATAATCACCGCGCGAATTTGCGTGCCCTGTCCGGCTGCGCTAACAATGTCAAGTTCACCGTCGTAAGCGGCAACCCGCTCGCGTATGCCACTTAAGCCTACCCCATCTTGCGGTAGATTCGTATCAAAACCTATGCCATCGTCACGTATCAATAATTCATAGCGTGGGTAATCGGCGTCCTGACTAGCCACCAGTTTAATCATCACGTGCTGGGCGTTCGCATATTTGAAGACATTGGATAAAGCCTCTTGCGCGATACGGTAGAGTGACATACTCAAATCATGAGGTAAATGGGTTAAATCCCCTTCACTGATGAACTCCATTTTCAGCTCGGGGTATTTATCCTGAAATTGCCGCAACATATCTTCGAGGGCACCCGCCAGACCCAGCATTTCCAATACTTCAGGACGCAGTCGTCGAACCAGATTCCGGCCATTACTATACAAAGCCAGACTCTGCTGTTGAATCGCATGGGCAATCTTACTGATTTTTTCCCGTTCCGGCTCAGCTTGCTGTATGAGCTGTTGAATTCTCTGCGCATCTAAGCGTATCGCGATTAAGGCCGCATTTAATTCATCGTGAATCTCTATCGCAATACTGCTACGCTCCGCCTCAACGATGTGGTGCATCTTTTTAATTAAACGACGCTTTTCAGCATTTTCGAGTAACACCTGATTACGCGACGCGGTTAGGGCGTGGGTACGCTCAGCAATACGTTCTTCCAGGTCTTGGCGCGCTTCTTCCAGACTTTGCGCCATGCTATTGATGGATTCTTGTAATTCACCAATTTCACCGCCACTATCCAATCTGACACGCTCTTGCAACTGGCCATCACGCAAAGCCGTCACACTGCGTATGATCGCCGTTAGAGGGTCAGATAAACCAAACGACAAATACCAGGCTAAGCCTAGCGAAAATCCGGCGGCCAGTAGCGCCAGCGTCATTTCTAATTCAAAGCGATTGCGCTGTTTCGCGAGGATCTGACTCGTCGTCATGGTGACTTTAACGTAGCCCAGAACAGCATATTGCTTGGCCATTTTTCCGTTCAGATTCCCCGGCTGCAGATCCAGCCAGACCAGACCCTGCTTAATCGCCTGTTCAAATTCACGCTGATTCTTATCTTCGTAAGGCGAACGCTCACGACTTGCAATTTCCTTGTGCTGCTTATCAAAAACCTCGATACGCACAATATTTTTATCCGACAACATGACGTCGGTAATGGTGGCTTTTAAGGCCGAGAAATTATTGTTTTGCAGATTGAACGACAGGCTGTCACTCAGGGCCGTGGTCAGACTTTGTGCCCGCTCGCTGAGTTCGCGCTCGGTTTGTTGTCGGGCGGCATAATCCGCATACCAAATCACGGAAATCAATAAATACAATACGGGCAGGGCCGCAATCAGGATAATCCGTGTGCGTATGCTCCAGCTACGCCAGAACCGCCAGTTAATCGAGCGCAAAAAATTCATTCAGCTTGCAATAAGCCATGTTTGACCGCAAGCATAGTCAGCGCCGCAGGTCGATGTATCCCTAATTTTTCTTTAATCGCCTGACTGGTATTGCTAATGGTTTTTAACGACAGATCGAGGCGTTCCGCGATTTCTGCATTGGTCAGACCTTCTGCCATTAATTTGAAAATTTCCAAATCACGGTCCGCAAGCATAGATTGAGGGGAATCATCACCTTTTAGCGACAAGGTCGCCAAACGTTCGGCGATGCTGGGCATGAAATAACGCTCACCCTGAGCCGCTTTGGTGACTGCCAGCGTCAGCATAGCCGGATCGCAATCCTTGGTTAAGAAAGCCCGCGCGCCGAGTTTATAGGTTTCTTTAATCAGGGCGTCCTGATCAAACTGACTCAGGAAAATGATATTCGCGTCGGGGAATTCGGCAAAAATTTCGCGGGCAGCGTCCAGCCCCGTGAGCTGGGCACCAAAACGAATATCCAGAATGGCGACATCGGGTTGCTGCTGTTGAAATGCCTGAACCGCCAAATCAGGCGTTTTCTCTTGCGCCACGACAGTAATTCCATCGTCCTCTAAGGTGTGGGCAAAGCCTGCCATCACGATGGGATGATCGTCTGCGAGTAATACACGTATCGGATTTGTCATTCAAAGCACCTTACCATTTCTTGGCAAATATTTTGCTACATGATAGCAAATTCATCGCCAACACTAAAGCTGGATATTTCCCAATTAAAATCAAAGACTTAGCAGCACAACCAAGAAGATAGCAGTTTACATATCTCTTAATATGTCTTTTTATTGCCACACAAAATTCATTTATATACTATTCAATAGCATTTTTTATTGCTACTGTAGAGCACATAAATACTATCTTTACTAGCAAGGAGAAAATGATGAAAATCCCGTCTCAAGTGCAGAAATACTCACGTCTTACTGCTGTTGCCGCCTTGCACGGTGCCTTGATTTACGCGCTGCTGCACTCTATGCAAGTTAGCCTGACGAAGCCCGTTACTGAAAAGCCACTTATTGATGTCTTTTTGCCAATGAAGCCGCAAACCCCGCCACCACCCAGGGCGAGCCAGGCTCAGCCTAAACCAAAGCTGCCTTACATTCCACCGCCAGTGATCGCGGTCCAGGCACCGCCTGATACACCACCACAACTGCAGCATGAGGAAAATCCACCGGAAGACACGGGAGTACGGAAAAAGGTCGGCGGCACATCTGATATTGACACGCTCACCGAGACGATAGTGCCAGTCGTCGCGGATAAATACATCGCCCCCGTGGTCGATATGGCAAGTTGCGCTAAACCGAACTACCCGTCTGCCTCGGCCCGAAATCAGGAGGAAGGCATTACCCGGCTAGCAATGCACATCAGTAGTACCGGACAAGTCATTGAAACCCAGATAGAACGCAGCAGTGGTTTTAGCAAGCTCGATCTGGCCGCGCAAAATGCGCTTTCACGCTGTAGCTTCAAGCCAGGCACCCGCAATGGCGTCAGTGAATCGAGCTGGGCTAAAGTCGAATATGTCTGGAAATTAGATTAAAACCAAAACTTATGCAAAACCGAAGCCAGCATCGTGGCTATACCTTGTCGCACTTCAGTAGCGCTATCGGTCTTACCTCGCGCCGGCACAGTTTTGCAAAAAAACCTGAGAGATTTGCTTTAACGCCGCTGTTGCTCAGAAAGTGTGTTCAGGCACCTTTCTGAGTTTTTTTCTCATCCCCCTCACTATTTAGCTATGAACCTCATCAACTCTTTAAGTCTGGCGCAAATTCTGCATAGCGCCTTACACGCCGCAAACCTGGTACATCGCCATCTCTGGCGTTGGGCTTTGCTAAGTTTGATTTGCTTAATACTGCTCGAAAGCTGCGGCTTGATTCCCTACCTGGGGTTTACGTTGAAAATCGCCCTGGCATCGATAGTAACAGCGCAATTCATCAACATGCTGGCCGCACCATTGGCAGTGCAAAAGCCCAGCGCAGTTGGCCTGTTGAAGATGACAGCAATACCCTGGAAAGGTTTGGCCTTACTCGCACTCAGCGGTATTGCTTGCTTTGGCATAGGCTTACTCGGCATTGGCTTAACGTCGAATTGGCATGCGTTAGCCTTCTTTTTCAGCCGCCCTGGTCAATACCCGGCACCTTCGCAACTAGCCTGGCTACTCTTTAAATTAACGATGTCTATCAGTGGCTTATTTTTCTTCTTTTTGCCTGTCAATCTACGCTTACAAGCATTAAGCCCCCTGCAAAGCGTGTTACTCAGCATGCGCGGCATCTGGCATAACAAATTGCTGGCTATGCTCATGCTGAGTCTGATTGCTAGTCTGGAATTGCTGAATCTGATGTTGCTTAAATTTGTTGGCAAACCCGCGCTCTTACTCTCCGCGTTGCTTGCCTTGTATCTGTTAGTCTGGAGTGCAGCGATGCGCCTGACCAGTGCGCGCCAAATTTTTATTGGCAATTCGTATTGAACGTCAGAGGACTAACCGTCAGAAGTATGCTTGCCGGGCGCTCGAGGTGGATGTCGATTAGTGCAAAACTGTGCTGGGGCAATACCAGGCAAGCCTGTTTTTTGCAACGGACTTCAGCTTCACTTGCTGGTGGGTTTGCGGCAAACCTGCTGCAGTTGATCAGTGCTGATTTGCGCCGAAAGCCGTTCCACTTGTTCACGCTCGGCTGGGCTTAAGGCTTGATAAAAACGACCGTAGGGCCAGCCATAAGCCCAGCGATAACTGGTGTAATGATGCGGACCACCCGCGCTGCGCACGCCACTAAACATCAGCTGCGCTAATTGCTCGTTGGCGGTTTTTTTCTTGACGCACGAATATAACTCGCGATCAGCTTGCAAGCGTTCCGCCTCAGTACCGCCACGCCAATAGGCTAAGTCATGTTGTACGCAGCATTCGCACCAATCCGCCTCACCAGTTGGTGAACGATCAGGAAATAAACTACAGCCATCGCTGCTAAATGGCTGCAACTGCGCCGTTTCGGCCGCGATGGCAGAAAGTATCGTGCAGTTCAACACGTAGCAATAACTCAAGCACAATGCAGATTTAAAAAACTTGCGGAAATTGGACCTAAACATCGGAAATATGGTTGGTAAAACTGGATGAAAAAAGCCAGCAACTGCTGGCTTTTTATTGAGCGACGAGAAAACTCGCAAGATGGCTTATCAGCGATAAACCGTCACGGGTTCTTGTTGTTGAACCGGAACGACGGGCTGACCTTGCACATTACCATTAGGCAGATTCACCACACGTGGCAAACCAACCTGGACTGATAGCTCTTTATAAGCGGCGTCCGCCAGACTGCGTGAAGTTTCTTGTATTACTTTGCCGCGATTGAATACTACGCGATCGCCAGCGCGGCTGATAATCTTGGTATCTACGCCTGAACCAGCTGCACTAAAGGCCGATTTTACTTCATAGGTTTTGGTATTAATGAGGCTGAAATCAACAATCAGATCAAGCGATAAACTCGCCGTCATCGAATTGCCGTATTGCAGTTGATTGCTTTCCTGGCGGAATTGTATGCTCGATACGGTACCAAACAAGACATAATCAGCGCCGGGATACATACCTTGTTTGATGCGGCTGATGATGTCATAGATTTTTTCCATAGGCTTGCCAACATAAGGCTTAGCCTGGCTGACGTGTACACCACCTTTGATCAGAGCACCTTTTAAATCGGCCGTGTAATTTTTCAGTTCGCCACGGTCGATATAGGTGTAATAGCCTTCAGCTTCGAAATAATTACTTTCACTTTTGGCGTTAACCCGACCACGTTGTGAATAGCTATGATCGGTTTCACGTTCGCTATAACTACCTTTAACGCTACTTTTGCTGCTGGCAGAAACGACGCGGAAGTACTCGCTCACTTTTTCTTCGTAGGTGAGATCGGTTACTGCAATTTTTGGCTCGGCAGCGTAGCTACTCAGGCTGACAAAAAATGCTGCGCCAGCCAATAAGAATTTTTGAAATTTCATATTTCACCCATATTAATCGGCCACTGCATCACAAGTTGCAGGGCCGGGATCAATGCATTAACGCTTAGAAGTTTTACGGATTTCTTTCTCATCCTGCCATTCTATCGTGCCTTCCTGAACGTCATACAATTTCAACGTCATTTTGTAGAACACGTCCTTGGTGTTGGCGTTTTGCTTAACGATAGAAACGATTTCACCTTCCAATGAATATTTAGCAGCGGTCATGTTACCTATCTTTGCTTTGGTATCATTCTTGTACAAGCCACTTTGATTTTGACGCTGCAATTCATCCACGCCTTGCTGCATTTCATCAGCGCCACGGGCAAATTTTACTTTACGGCTTTTTACCAACGCGGTTTGTATCGAATTCATAATCGACTTAGTATCGATGTATTCGCTGGTTTTATTGCGCACACCTGCGATCGTGATAACCGGACGATTCGCCAATACCGGATCTTCTAATAAAGAACCCACCATTTTTTCAGCAATCATTTGCAAATCGGTAGAACCGAATTCATTCGTCACGGTTTCGACCGCTTTGTTATCGCCGTAGTTAACCTGACGCGCCAAGCTGACAGTTGGTTGCGACAACTTAGTCTGGCAGGCAGCTAAACCTGACAACAAGGCGATGGCGATAGTAGATTTGATCAAGATAGTTTTTGCTGTTTTCATAAAGACTCCTGCAATTCAATTAAACGCTGGTTTAGCGTGGTTCTGCACTCATTTCAATTTTAAAATCCACGGCTTGTGGGCCAGGCGCTATGCTCTTGATGAATTGCGACTGTTTGCCCAACATCATCAGCGGCTTCCAGACTTCACCATCACCCACTTGCATACCGGCGTTGTCTAACCAACGGAAACGATAGTACACACGCACATCTTTAACGATTTGATTCAACAGCTCTGCCTGCACCACCATCACATCATTTTTGCGTTGCGAGCGTAAGTCCACTACTTGCACACCTTCCAGAGTGCCACGCACCAACAGCTTAGATGCGATACCTGCGGAAATTGCATTCGGTACATCCTGTGCCAGTACCGGGGTCATTTGCAACGCAGCGCAACTTGCCAATACCGCTAAACTGAGTTTATTCAAACGCATTGTATTTCTCCTTAGTTTGCTTTCGCACCAGTACTACCACTGGCATTCACGGCCTTGGTAGTTTTAGTCGTTTTCTTTGTATTCTTCGTCGATTTTTTAGCCGGTTCAGATGCCGGAATCGCCGACGGAGCTGGTTCCAGTTGCGCCACCGGAGTCACTGCACCAAACTTGGCTAACTCACCGACATAAGTTTTATCCTGATATACGCGCACCGGAACCACCATATAACGTCCATCGATGTTAATGCGTGTACCTTCGCGTCCAGAAAAATTCACATCGTATTCGCCAGGTGGTAAGAAAGCACGAGCAATGAACACGCGCTCAGGCAAAGCACGCCACATTCTGTCGTCAGCTGGTGTTTCAGTTGCCGCCACCGCCAGATTGGCAGCTAAACCAGCGAGTGCACCGAAGCGTTTGTTTACCTGATCTTGCGCCACGCCTTTAACGACCGCGCGAATCGCAGCGCGAGTATGTATGCCTGGCAATTCATCTTTGAGTGCACGGCGTGCCATCACGTTAAAATCCGTGATCAATGCCGTATTCAAATTTTGATTTCCAACTTTTACCGTACTGATGACGGGAGAATTTGGATCTGGATAAATCACTGGGAAGGCCCAGTTCACAGCGATAATGCCACTGCCAGTCGGCACTGGAATAGTCAGTTTCTTGGATTGACGCGCTGGCGCATTACCCGCTTCGATCACGAACAATACGTCAGTTACGCCTTTTTGACGACGGAAACTGGTACGCTGATCGAGGCCGCGTAAACCTTCTTCAAGCACAGGCAAATCCGGGCGCAATTCAATCGCCTTGCGATAGCCAGGTGCTGCCAGACCCGGTTCATTCAAAGCTTCATACACAAAACCCGCCATGTAATGGCTTAAGGCATTTTGGTAACCGTTTTTCAGCTTCAGTACTTCAGGGTCATTCAGGGTTTCAACTGGATAACCATTGAGTTCTTTACTCCCTGTTGAAACGCCTTTTTCTTTGGCTTCTTCTTCGGCTTTCGCGGTTTCTTTAGCACGGAATTCAGCGATGATGGCTTCGCGTTCGTGAGTACGCTTGATATCAACACGGGCAGTATCAAGGTCACCCAAATTCAAACGATTCATCGCCATGCGTGTCGTCAGCATGACCTTTTCATAATCCTGACCTTCGTAATCACGGCTGGCATCGCCCATGATGGTCGCACCGATCTGACCGAGTAATTTTTGCGGATTCGACTTGGCTGTCTCTTCCCATTCTTTGACTTTCGCGTCGGCAACATCGAAAGCTTCCTGGCTTTCTTTGTAGCGCTTGCCTATACGCATCAATTCACCTTTTTCCAGATTCAACAAGAAATCGGCTTTTTTATCACCTTGCGTCTGGGCTTCGACCTGACGTATTGCTTCATCGATCTGTCCTGTTTTCGCTACCGATAACGAGGCAGAAACTTTACTGTCGTGAGTTTGAGTTGTGACGCAACCACTCAAAACCAGAGCAGCGACTAGAGGAGTATAGGTAAGACGAGAAATACGCATGATGTAGGATAGGGAAAAATAGAAATTCAACGCCAGACTGGGATGCCAGAATAAGCCGACAAGTATAGTCAGCCACTATTTTTATGTCATGAAAATAACTGTACTAAAGAGGAACAGTTGTAACAAGCTGTAATTCCCTTACTCCAGAGCAAGAAAACCACGATTGATCACCTGTTTATCCTGCCTTAACCACTGTTCGAGCAAATACATAAAATCAGGCAAATAAGCATGCCCAGGATGGTGCAATGCATGATCTGCACGAGCAAACCAGAGTACCTGTATTCGCCCCCGACTCTTTTGATTTAACTCAGCTAAGAAGGCATCAGTGCCGACCGGCATCACCGGATCTTGCCCACCAGCAGCGATCAAAACAGGAATTGACAATTTTATCAGAGTTTCAGTTTGTGCCATAGTCTGTATTTCACGCCAGTAGCGCAAACTACGCCCATGTACCAAAGTTTGCTCATCGAGCTGCGACTGATTCAGTGCGGCATTCAGGGTTTGCCAGGCCTGTCCCATGTTTTTATTGCTCTGAGCCAATTCCCGATAAACCTGTAGTGGTGCTTTACCGCTATGCGCTAACAATACCAGGTGGCTGATGGGTAAATGTTGCGCGAGCATAGTTGCCGTTTCTGCGCCTTCAGAAATACCCATTAAGATCACACGTTGTGGTGCTGCCGCGTCACGATGAAGTTTCAGTGTAGCTAGTATAAATTCCGTCTGATCAGCCAGCCATTGCTGCAAATGATCATCACGAGTAAAAGCCTCACCACAATAACTGACCCGTGAATAGGGGTGGATATGGCGCTTTTGCAGGATGTAGATTTGCGTGCGGCCCGAATCGCCCTCCAAACCTTTAAAGTAGGCGGGCAACATCGCGGCCATACTGATGCAATCTGAGCCGGGGATCACAAATAACAAATTTTGCACAGCATTAGCCGGAACGTGTCCACCCGGCTTTTGCAATGCATAGCTGATTGCGTGCCCGCCATCACTAAAAAGGAACTCGGTGGACGTAACGCTGATCGTCGCCTCCGTATGCTCAGCGGCTGTCTGGCAAGCACACAGCAAGCCAGCCAGTAATATAGCCAGCGCTACATGGACTGACTTAAGCAGATTAAGCCGCTTCATTTGCACCGTTCCAACTTATTTCGCTGCCGTACCGAAATTCCAGCTCGCACTTATTTGCTATACGCCTTACGTGAACCATCTTCAAACAATAATTCATCACTGAGTAATTTGCTTGCGTTATCCCAAATTCGTTCACGTTGAATTTTACCATTCTCATCGTAATGAACTTCGCGCTGCAATTTACCTTCGCTACTAAAAAATTGATGGATGCCGACATAGCGTGCACGATAGCGCCCTTCATAAGCAACCCGACCTTGCTCTGCTAACTTTCCGTTATCATGATAAAACTGAGTGTCACGAATTTCAGATTTGCCATCGTAACTGTATTTAATCAGGCTCTTAAGCTGACCATTTAAAAAGTAACTATTTTCTTGACGCAGTTCACTGAATTTACGTCCCTCTTTTTCATTTTGCTGATACAGTTTTTCCGTCAACTTGGCTCCACTTTCATGAAATTCAGATTCACGTTCGATTAATAGTGGGCGGCTGGCATTAAACCATAATTTTTCGCGGCGCAATTTGCCATTGGCGTAATAGATTTTTTCACTGCGCTTAGATTGCAAAACTTCTTCTACGCTCTCGGGCGTTCCATCGTTGCGGTAATAGGTGGCTTTTTGCTTTTCGCCATTCAGCAATACAAACTCGCTACGTAATTGCCCTGCTTCGCTATATAACCTGGTCGTCACAGCTTTCGATTTGAAACCACAGTATTCCGCGTCATTCGCAACACTTCCCAGCAAAGCGGATTTACCACATTCAAGTTCCGCTAAGGATTTATCAGGATTAAATCGTACCCGGGCTTTATCGTCATAATTTTCACCGCGATACCGCACTTCAAGTAAGCTGCCTTTATCAGTCCAGCGCTGACTAATGCCACGCTCTTGTCCATTCAAGTAGTTTTCTTCAAGTACAAGCTGACCGTTCGTCGCGAATTCTTTTAATTTACCGTGATTATTGCCTTTTTCATTAACCTGACGTTCACGGTACAATTTGCCATTCTTATAAAAACGGTCCAACCCCATAAACACGCCGTTCCTGACTTCACGTTCATACATCATTTCACCGCTTTCGCGATCTTTACAGCGCACGATTCCGCTCTTGCCTGCGGTGGTACCACCGTGTGACAAACTGACTGACTCGCCATTCAAGGTACATTCTTCAATCTTGGCCATGGCTGGCGCACAAAAACAACTGGAAATAAGTAAAACGACCAGGCTGTACTTCATATGGATATCCGCATTTAATATGAGTGAGACGCAGGCTTAGCCCCGACTAAGGTTCAGGTTTTTGTTTACCTGCGCGGTGTCAACTGAAATTAATCAGTAACCAGAGGCATCGCAGAGTCTCGGGACCCAATCACGGCGACACCTCAAGCAAACGGTTACAAGTATGCGCGAGCCAGCCCGGGCAGATCGTTTTAATTTGCAACAGAATGCTTCGGCCAGGCAATAAACTTGCGCTTTCGGTAAAGTTTTGCAGCAAAGCCCCATTTTTTTCAGAAATTCTGATTGTCAAGACTGGTGGATTTGCACAATTTGAGTATCATCTGCGCCTTGATTGTTTTATGTCCCGATTACGATGTTACCTTCTATTCAACAACGACTGGCGCTTGAACTTGCTGCCAAACCCGCTCAAATTGAAGCTGCTATAGGCTTACTTGATGAAGGTGCAACCGTGCCTTTTATCGCCCGCTATCGTAAAGAAGTAACCGGCGGTCTGGACGACACACAATTGCGTAACCTCGAAGAACGCCTGCGTTACTTGCGCGAACTCGAAGACAGACGCGCTGCGATTCTGAGCTCCATCAATGAGCAAGGGAAATTAACACCGGCCTTAGAGCAAGCGATATTGCTGGCCGAAGACAAGACGCGCCTGGAAGATTTATACCTGCCATATAAACCCAAACGCCGCACCAAGGCGCAAATCGCGATTGAAGCGGGCTTACTGCCGCTGGCTGACAGTTTGCTTGCCGACCCGACGCAAGATCCTGAAGCTCAGGCAGCGAATTATCTGCGCCCGGCGTTCAGCAGCGAAAATGGGGATAATCCAGGTGTTGCAGATACCAAAGCAGCCTTAGACGGGGCTCGCCAAATTCTGATGGAACGCTTTGCCGAAGAAGCCAGCCTGCTGCAAAATTTACGCGACTATTTACAAAACCATGCGATAGTCGAATCCAAAGTGGTCGAGGGCAAACAAGATAGCGGTGAAAAATTTAACGATTATTTCGATTACAGCGAAACGATCTCAACCATACCCTCGCATCGTGCTCTGGCCTTATTCCGTGGTCGTCGCGAAGAAATTCTGAACGTCAGCCTGCGTCTCGACAGTGAAGAAGAAAAACCTAAATGGGATGCCCCATTAAACCCTTGCGAAGGCCGGATTGCTGCCCATTTTGCGATTTCACAAAAAGGTCGGGCAGCCGACAAATGGTTATTGGATACGGTGCGCTGGGCCTGGCGTGTAAAAATTTTCATGCACCTCGAAACCGAATTAATGAGTCAGTTAAGAGAACAGGCTGAGCATGAGGCGATTCAGGTTTTCGCACGCAACCTCAAAGACTTATTGTTAGCCGCACCGGCTGGTTCACGCGCAACGATGGGCTTAGACCCTGGTTTGCGTACCGGTGTCAAAGTAGCTGTTGTTGATGCTACAGGTAAGGTCTTGGATACCACGGCAATTTATCCCCATGCGCCCCGCAACGATTGGGAAGGTTCATTGCACACGCTGGCGCAACTCGCGGCCAAGCATCAGGTAGCGTTGATCGCTATCGGTAATGGTACCGCTTCGCGCGAAACTGATAAACTGGCACAAGACTTAATCAAGCGACACGCGGAATTGAAGCTCACGAAAATCGTCGTCTCAGAAGCTGGTGCTTCGGTGTATTCGGCTTCGGAATTCGCCTCCAAAGAATTACCTGAGCTGGATGTTTCTTTACGCGGTGCTGTCTCAATTGCGCGCCGCTTGCAAGATCCTTTAGCTGAGTTAGTGAAAATTGATCCTAAGTCTATTGGGGTCGGCCAATATCAGCACGATGTCAGTCAGACACAGCTAGCTCGTTCACTGGATGCGGTCGTTGAAGATTGCGTCAATGCGGTTGGGGTTGATGTCAATACCGCGTCAGCACCTTTATTAGCCCGCGTATCGGGTTTAAGCAGCAGCGTTGCCCAAGCGATCGTGAATTACCGCGAAAGCAAAGGGATGTTTGCCAGCCGTGCCGATTTGCGCAATGTGCCACGTCTGGGAGAAAAAACCTTCGAGCAAGCAGCCGGTTTCTTGCGCATTATGAATGGACAAAATCCGCTCGATGCTTCAGCTGTGCATCCCGAATCCTATCCTGTGGTTGAAAAAATTCTGGCTGATATCCAACGCGACGTGAAGGCGCTCATAGGCGAAAGCAGCTTACTAAAAGGACTTAATCCAGCCAAATACGCGGATGAAAAATTTGGTATTCCAACGGTCTCTGACATCTTGCGCGAATTAGAAAAACCCGGACGTGACCCTCGCCCCGAATTCACCACAGCAAGCTTTAAAGAAGGCGTAGAAGAAATTAAAGATTTACGTCCTGAAATGATACTCGAAGGGGTGGTCACCAACGTCGCTGCATTTGGTGCTTTTGTTGATATTGGTGTGCATCAGGATGGCCTGGTTCACATTTCTGCGCTTTCACATCAGTTTGTGAAAGACCCACATACGGTGGTCAAAGCTGGTCAGGTGGTCAAGGTCAAGGTACTGGAAGTCGATGTCAAACGTCAGCGTATCGCCCTGACCATGCGCTTAGATGACCAGGCACCAGTTGCTGGCAGCCGTCCTGAGCAAAAAGCTGACCGTAACGATGGTCGCCGTTTGCAGCAACATAAACAACAGCAGCAACGCAGCGCCGAACCTGCAAATGCCATGGCAGCCGCGTTTGCAAAATTAAAACGTTGATACATAGTGCGGGGCAAGTTTGATATAAGCTTGCCTCCAGCCGCCAGTCACTTAATTTTATAGTCGGAAACGTCCTGGCATAGCTGCTAAGCGCTTAGTGCCCCCCACCGAATCCGGCACGGTTTCCGGCTTCACGCCGCGTCGGCAGAGTGTTACGGACATCCCACTAAATTAGCATGATAACAATTCATCATTGATGCCAATTTAATGTCGATTTAGCTTGAAACCTGGCTATCTTGAGTTAAAACAGCAGAATCAAAGCGCGGTGCGGCATCGACGCCGGCTTTCCTCTATAATGACGAAAATTGTTCGATAAGGAAGTTAACATGAGCGACGTTCAAAACTGGATCAAAGAAACTGTCAGCACGAATCCCGTCGTGTTGTTTATGAAAGGCACAGCGCAATTCCCGCAATGCGGTTTTTCGGGTCGTGCCGTGCAAATTCTGAAAGCCTGTGGTGTACAAAATCTGGTCACCATTAATGTTCTGGAAGATGCCGAAGTCCGTCAGGGAATTAAAGAATACTCTAACTGGCCAACCATCCCGCAACTGTATGTAAAAGGTGAGTTTATTGGTGGCTCAGATATTATGGGTGAAATGTACGAAAACGGTGAGTTAGTAACTCTGTTAAAAGACTAAACGCTGACTGTTCATGTCCCAAGCTCGCTTGATTGTTGCCATTACCGGAGCCAGCGGCGCCATCTATGGCGTCCGCTTATTGCAATTATTACGACAATCAAGCGGGATAGAAACCCATTTATTACTCAGTGAAGCCGGAGTATTAAATGTGCATCAGGAAATGGGCTTAAAGCGTAAAGATGTCGAGCAATTGGCCGATGTCAATCACAACTTACGCGACGTTGGCGCCAGTATCGCCAGCGGTTCATTTCAACATCTGGGCATGGTAGTCGCGCCCTGTTCGATGAAAACCCTGGCCGCAGTCGCGCACGGTTTTTCAGATAATTTGCTCACACGCAGTGCCGATGTCACACTGAAAGAGCGGCGCAAACTGATTTTGATGGTACGTGAAACCCCCTTGAATCTGGCGCATTTACGCAATATGACTAGCGTGACTGAAATGGGCGGCATAATTTTCCCACCAGTCCCCGCGTTTTACCATAATCCACAAAATCTGGAACAAATGGTTGACCATAGTCTGTCCAGGGTGCTCGACCTCGTTAATATCCCGAATCAAATTGCGCCACGCTGGCAGGGTCTGGGTGCTTAATTCAGGAACAATTTGGCGCTAACCGTTTCTAACCACGACGCAGTGAGTTGAGGAGCCGGAATCGGTACCGAATAATAATAGCCTTGCGCCGCAGGGCAAACAACTTCGGCCAAAATTTCCGCTTGCTGCAAGGTTTCTATGCCTTCGGCAGTAACGGTTAAATCCAGACTACGGGCCATCTCTAAAATCGCAGCAACCAAACCCAGATCACGCCCGGTTCCCGGTAAAGTCACCACAAACGAGCGATCAATTTTCACTCGACTAACCGGTAAGTGCTTTAGTAAAGCAATCGACGAGTAGCCTGTTCCAAAATCATCGATAGCCACACTCACGCCTGCCTCATTAAGTGCGGCTACAATACGCCGACTGCGCTGAAAGTCTTGCAACATCGATTCAGTGATCTCAATTTCCAGGCAATGTGCAGGCAAGTCTAATTGCCGTAGCTGATGAATAATCGCGCTGGCAAAGTCGCTATTTAAAAACTGCCGTGGCGAGACATTCACGGCGACGAACCAGTTTTTCTTAAATTCGTGATTCCAGCGTTGAATTTGCAGCAATGCCTGCTCAACGATCCACTCGCCTATGCTGACTATCAAGCCGGTTTCTTCGGCAATTTGGATAAAGCGATCGGGGCCAAGCAAACCCAGTTCTGGATGGCGCCAGCGAATTAAGGCTTCGAAGCCTAACACGCCCTCACCTTGCAAAGAGACGACAGGTTGATAAAATAGCTCAAGCTGTTGCTGTGCTATGGCATCGTGCAAACCCTGCTCCAGATGCAATCTGGCGCGTACATTGCTAGTCATTTCCTGAGTGTATTTGCAAACCCTGGCCTTGCCCTGATGCTTAGCGGCATACATCGCACTATCGGCGGCACTCAATAATTCATTCATACTCATGCCATCTTCAGGGTAACGCGCAATCCCCAGGCTGGCACTGATACGTAATTGATGATCATCAATACGGATGGGATACGTCATCGCTTGCAAGATTTTTTCTGCGACATGGTAACCATCATCAAGGTGGGCCAGATTACTCAACAAAACGACAAACTCATCCCCCCCCAGACGTATTGCGACATCATCGCGACGAATTTGCATTTGTATGCGGTGTGCTGCTTCCTGTATCAGGCGATCCCCGATGTGATGACCTAAAGAATCATTGATCGCTTTAAACCCATCTAAATCAATAAAGACTATCGCAAAACGCTGGCCGTGTTGTTCAGCCTTTTGCATTTCTTGCGCCATACGTTGATCGAGCAGATAGCGGTTACCCAGACCAGTTAGTGAATCATGAAATGCCAAATGCTCTAATTGCCGCTCAGCTTCGCGTATGAAGCTAATGTCGGATATTGAGACCACAATTTGTTCACAAACTCCCGCCTCATTTTTTACGGCACAAACATGCTGTAACACAGTCACCAAACTTCCATTTTTTCGGCGACAACGACTTTCTCCAGTCCAGTATGCTTGCGGACTATTGGCAATACTCAGAATCGCGGGATCACTGTCACGCCGCACCATGATCCAGTCTTCCAACTTATGACCATATAACTCCGCATAGTTATATCCCGTCATACTTAAAAATGCTGGATTGACATTCACCAACTCAGCCTGGGCATTTAGTATCAACATCCCTTCGACCGCCGTATTAAAGACTACACTGGCCTGTCGCAAATTTTCTTCCATGTTTTTGCGCAAAGTAATATCGCGCAAGGCACCGATCACCGATTGCTGACCGAGTTGATTGCGTATCGACTTACCATAAATTTCCAGCCAATTGACCTGGTGATGCGACTTTTGCAAACGAAATACGTGACTAAAAAATTCCTGACTTTCAAAGAGCTGTGCAGTTTCATCTCTGTCTTCAGGGTGGACACGTTGCAATAATGTTTGCAGCTCAGAATTGAAAGGGGTTAGCTGTACCCCGAGCAATTGATAAAAACGTTCATCGCCATGCAATTTCGCATTGTCGCGATCAATTTCCCAACTTCCCATTTCGGCCGCGTCCAGGGCGACCGATAAGCGGTGTTCGGATTTTGCCAACGCCAGTTCAGCATCATGTCGTGCTCTGGCTACTTGTATAACTGCGGACAATTCCTTGGTTTCGAACGGCTTCATGACGTAACCAAATGGTTTGGTCAGGGCGGCGCGTTGCACCGTTTTATCATCAGCGTAAGCGGTCAGAAAAATCACGGGTAATTGCCAGCGCTGATAAATAAATTCACAGGCATCAATTCCATCGCGTTTTCCGTCGATATGAATATCCATTAAGATCAGACTAGGTTGAAACTCGACGACGGCTTCCAAAGCCAGCTCAAAGCTATTGGCCAGAGCAACCACCTGATGCCCTAGCTCTTCCAGCGATTGCTGCAAGTCCAGCGCTACCACAGGTTCATCTTCGACGATGAGTATGCGCTCAGCATTCATTACTTAGCTCCTTTTCGAGGTAGCTGAAACTCAACTCAAAGCGAGTCCCCTCTGTAGTACTGCTAAAGTTTAAACGCGCCTTTAATTGCTGGGCAAACATAGGTATCAATTGACTCCCCAAACCAGTTTGCTTGCGCCAGCTAAAATTATCTGGCAAGCCACAACCATTATCTTTCACAACAATAATCAGATCGGGCCCCTGATGCTCCAGCGAAATATAAATCTGACCTTGCTCCTGACCATGAAAGGCGTGCTTGACCGCGTTCAAAATCAACTCATTAATGATTAAGCCACACGGTATCATTCTTTGCACATCCAGACGCAAGGACTCGTCCAGATCAGGACTCAGACGCAGTTGTATTCCTTTTTTATCTGCCGCATAGATCGGCGCTGAAAGCGCCAGTAATTTCCTTAAAAATTCAGCCAAAGGAACTTCAGACATATTATGCGATTCATACAATAGCTGATGTATTAAGGCCATCGCCTTGATACGTCCCTGGCTGACTGCTAATGCCTCCGCCACCTCGGCACTGACGCGTCGCGACTGCAGATTGAGCAAGCTGGATACTATTTGCAAATTGTTCTTTACCCGATGATGGACCTCGTGCAATAAGCTGGTTTTTTCATTCAGCGCTTGCTCCAGCATTTGCGTATATTGCTTCTCTTTGCTGATGTCATGGGCAATTTTACATGCGCCAACGACATTGCCGAATTTGTCGCGCAAAGGTGAGATTGACACCGATATCGGTATCAAGTGCCCCAATTTGTGCATACGTTCTGTTTCGAAAGCAGGGATTAATTCACCCGCTGAAATTCGCTCCAAAATGGCTGCTTCGTCGCGGATACGATCTGCTGGAAAGATCCGTAAGATTGGTTGCCCGATCATTTCTTCCGCACTGTAACCCAGTAAGCGCTGCGCAGCGGGATTCCAGCTCGTTACTTTGCCCCGCAAATCTTTGGTGATAATCGCCTCTTCGGATGAAGCAATCACCGACTTCAGCCAATCTTCAGAACGATGCAATGCAACTTCGCTTTGATGACGCTGACTGATGTCTATTCCGGAAGGTATGAGGTGAGTGATAACACCATCTTCATCGCGTAGTGGTGCCAGCATAAAATCTATCCACATGATTTCGCCAAACTTCATGCGCACAGGGATATCAAATCGACAGACTTCACCTAATACACTGCGCTTAATGGTATGGCGTATTTTCTCTTGAATTTGCGCCTCGTAAGACCACCAATAACAATCCCAGAATTTTTTTCCTAAAACATCATCGGCACTAATACCACCGGCTTCCAAAGGAGCGCGATTGACATTGATTAAGGTTCCATCTAAATCCAGCACACCGACAAAAGTAAATAAATTATCGAGCACACTTAAGAGTCGATTCTGACTTTCCTGATGAACCTGAAACTGCACATCGTCCAGCCTGTCATCCTGTATCAGCGCCAAAATCAGTATGATTTGCTCGTGTTCATCTAAGATGGGATAGTAGGAAGCCAGCCGATACAACTGCTTGCCATCCTGAGTTTTTTTGCCACGTATTTGTTGTTTGATTAAGGGTCGTTTGTGTTCTAAAACAAATCCTAGTTTAGCTTCAATGACTTCGGCCGCAGCGGGGATGAATTCCCTGACTGTTTTACCTATTTGTTGTTCTATCGGGAGTTGATTCAGACTGGCCTGACGTTGATTGATCAAGCGTAATCGCAACTGCGGATCAAGGACTGCGACACCTATCGGCAAGGTATCAATCAAAGCTTTGATTAGAGGAATTAAAGCAGTGTGCGGCAAATCAAACATTGCAACTCCGGTCCAGATTGCTATCAGTACAATATATTCAACTATTGCAAAAAATCAATCTCAAACCGGCCTGTTAAGCAGATGGCAACAGGCGTAAGTTTTTCTGCCTGGGTCTGATTTTGCGCGTGGACTGCCACTGTTAAACGCTGAGCGCGATTCACTTCTGGTTCAAGGGTTACAGTCCACCAGGAGTTGGCTTTAGTATCTGTCCATAATCAACTGGGTTTTCAAGGAATCCTGAGCCAGTAACCAGCCGCGATTATTCAGGTAAGTAAATAACTGACTGCGCACAGAATTTGCCTGCGTATAGCTATCCGCTTTGAATGAAGCTTCAACGACATACTCAAGACCATTACCCTGACTATTTTTAATCGGCCAAATTTCTATATACAATTTATTGCCATTAAAGCTACCCTGCGAACGCTTAGCCTGAACTGGGCCATACACGCGTCCATTTTCCAGTTGCTTACTGCCCCAGCTTTTGTAGAGCCAGTTATCCATCTTGCCAGGTATATTTTTCTTCAGCAAGGCAATCGCATCTTTTTTGTCGGGTAATTCCATCCCCTTATACCCATCTTTACTGGCAAATTTGCTGTTTGTGATACTCAGGGTTTGTTTTTGATAGCCCCATTCAACCTGGGCCTCATAATTACTGTCTTTGCTACTAAAGCCCTCCGTATTCGCCAGATTCAAGGCTTGTTCGATATTGCCATTGTCTATACCGTAGCGTTTTTTATAGCTTAACTCAAAATCGGCTTCACCCTCTTTCTTGCGCAAGCGTGCTATCCAACCCTGGTTGTAAATCGATCTGGCATCGGTATCAATAAACAAAACCGCCATTTTGCTGACGCTGCTGGGCATTTGAAAGGCGTCACGTACCACTACTTGTAATTTATAGTCGCTATCTAAAACGAGTTCGGGCTTTAACAGAAATTTCACTTCATAGTCTGGCGTCATATTGCTAGCCGCCTGAGCTAATTGAACTTGCACGCTTAGCGCAACGATGGTCAGTAACTTGCTTAATCGAAATAACATGTGGCACTCCTGGACAAATCAACAACTCTAACCAGCTCATGTGACAGCGTCGTTAAGACCCGTTCTGAAACTAAGCCGTTACAGCGACGCCTTTAAACAAGCAAGCCTTACTGACAAGCCAAGCTAAGCGATGTTAAGCTGGTTTCATCATGCAGTCACAGTCAGGCCTTAAAGTCGCTGTTTTTGTCTGCTTACGGTTGCTCTCATGAAAGTCCCAACTCTATCTTTACGTCTGGCTCCATTACCTGCTGCGGTACTCGCCAGTATATTTTTAAGTGCTTGTGGTGGTAACTCAGGGAGTTCATCCCCCAACGCGACACCAGCGTTAACCGGGGTATTCTTAGATGCGGCCGTTGAAGGTCTGGACTATGAGCTGGCGAGCGGCAAAAACACTACCCGTGCCGACGGTGGATTTAACTGCAATACTGGCGACAATCTTAATTTTACTGTGGGTGGCTTAAAGTTCGGGAGTGCCGGTTGCGCCACCGTTTTAACGCCGCTGGACTTAGCCAAGGCGAATTCGCCCAAAGATGAAAGTGTCATTAATCGCTTAGTCGCTTTGCAAACCCTGGATGAAGATAATGACCCTGACAATGGGATTAAAATCGCTGCCAGTGTAAAAACCGCGCTGGCAAATCAAAGCCTGGACTTCAACGCCGCCCCCAGCGAATTTGGTGCAGCCTTTAGCAAAGTCCTGAGCACCTTACCCGCCAATTATCAGGGGCGCAGCGTCGATGCAGAAAAACGCGCCCTGGCTCGCGAGCACTTTGAAAATACTCTGGCTAGTAAGCTAGGCAAACCCTACGTCGATACGACGTCTCAGACCAATACTCTGGGGAGTATCAGTGTCAGCGTGACACGCTATCAGGTTCAAGCCGATGCTAAGTTTTACATTCCTTACGAGGGAAGTGACGCCAATATCAAGGCGGATTTTCCCAAGGGCTTTTTACCAGCCTATGGCTCAGGTTTAACATTTAAAGGAAAAGCAGCCGACGGCAGTCTGGAGTTTTTTGCGATTACCGACCGTGGTCCGAATGGCGATGGCCCCAAAGTTCCAGCTTCGGTGCTGACGGCAGGGGCTACGGGTAGTCTGGACGCAAAATTCTTTCCCTCCCCCAGTTTTAGCCCGGCGATAGGTATCATCAGCGTAGGCAAAGACGGGGCGATTTTAAAATCTAGCATGCCTATTCGTTTCGATGCCAATAATAAGGCAACAGGCTTGCCCTTAGCCGCGGGCAAAGTTGGCGCAACCCAGGAGGTGCCGCTCAACGATGCAGGTAAATATGATACTAAAGGTAAGGCCACGTTTAGTGATTATGGACTCGATACCGAAGCGATAGCCTATGATGCGGCGCGTAACGTGCTTTGGGTTTCGGATGAATATGGTCCATTCATCGTCAAAATTGATGCCAGTACTGGCATGGTCTTGAAAAAATATCAGCCTGGCAGTGGTAGCGCTGACTTACCTGCAATCCTGGCAAAACGCCGTGCCAATCGCGGCATGGAAGGTTTAAGCCTGGAGCCAGTCAGCGGTAAATTACAGGGCTTTATCCAAAGTCCGCTGGATGATGGCAAAGCCAGTTTTGTCGTTCCCGGAGCCAGCCAGGCCAGCAATGAAAATATCCGCGACTATGCCAAGTTAATCCGTTGGGTAGAGTTTGACCCGGCAACCGAAAAAACCCGGCTCTATGCTTACCCAGTCGATCCCGCCCATTATCAGGGTGGAAAAACCGGGAATGCCAAGCTCGGGGATTTGGTAGCCTTGGGCAATAACAAATTCATCGTTATCGAACAAGGTTCAGGCCCGGATGGTAAAGTCTTTAATCGCTTAATGCTGGTGCAAATTCCCACCAACGTGACCAATATTGCAGCAATGTCGAGCGACCTTGAAAAAAGCAGCATGACGGGCACGGCATTAAATGGTGTCAACTTTGCTGATATCGTGACACTCAAAAAGACCTTATTACTGGATCTGAATGCCACAGGCTGGAGTGCAGAAAAAGCAGAAGGTCTGGCCTTAGTCGATGAGTTTACGCTGGCATTAACAAACGATGACGACTTTGGCATGAAAACCGCTGTCTTTGGCGCCAATGGTCAGGCTATTGCCGGGGCGGATATCACCAAGTGCAATTACGATGCGAATGGGCAAATGCAGGCTGGCGCCGCCGCCAGTGGTTGCCGCATCGGCAACACAGCGAGAGCCGCTCGTGGCGCAGATGGTGAGCGGATTAATCGTATATGGCTATTCCGTTTCAACAAGAAACTGAGTGATTTGACGCCGTAATTTCACATCAACTCATGACACAGCAGCCCCGCAAGTCGGGGCTGATTACTTTTTATCAAAAACTTTTCAAATAGGCTGAACAAGTAAAGTTATTAGCCGTTCGTAAGCCGTCTCAGATAAAATAGCATATTTCCATGTGGAAATATTTGAATACGGTTTAGCTTGTTTCAGAATTTGCTGTGTCGCCACTTCCTGCGTCGTTGATCTTTCTGTCCAACCCTCCCACCTACAAACCTTCAGTTAGTCTCTGGCATCTGGCCTGCGCGCTGTCGATTGGACGCTGGCTGTCATCCGCTAAGGTGTTGCGTACCAACAAGTTTCGTATTCTCAATAGGCCCACACTTTGAGAGTTCAGGCATGATCAAATCTCCCCCTTATTTAAGCGGCGTAGAGCAATTCGTGGATGAGAATAAGTCAGTGGTTTCAAAATCAGACTTACATGGCAACATCACTTATTGCAATCCCTACTTTATCGAAATCAGTGGTTACAGCGAGCAAGAATTATTGGGTGCACCTCACAATATCTTGCGTCACCCGGATATGCCTGCAGCGGCATTTAGCGACCTCTGGCGCACCATAAAAGCGGGCAAGCAATGGACTGGCCTGGTCAAAAATCGCTGTAAAAATGGCGACCATTATTGGGTCCGTGCCAATGTCACGCCTTTGCAAGAGCAGGGAAAGTTAGTCGGTTATCTATCGGTCAGAACTAAACCTCAGCCATCCGAAGTGACGGCAGCAGACCAACTTTATCGCCAATGGCAGGCTGGACTAGCCTCGAATATCCGCTTGCATCATGGCTATTTACGTAAAACCGGATTGCGCGATCAATTCAAAGCAGGCTGGCACTTACCCGTGACTACACAATTGCTGCTAGGCTTACTCGGCTTAAGTCTGACGCAGGCACTGTGGTTTGGCTACAGCGTCTGGACTAGTGGGTTCTCCTGGGTTAATGCTGCACTGATGCTGGTTTCAGCAATAATGCTGGCGAGCTTTTGGCGACTGACAAGCACCAAACTATTGCAAACGATAGCCCAAGCCTTACTTTCAACGCGGCAACTGGCTGGCGGTGATTTAAGTAAGACTAAAATCGAAACCGGTCAGCACGACGCTGATCAACTGTTTCAGGCGCTACAGCAAGTAAACATTAATCTGACGGCGATGATAGGAGACGTCAGGAATAATGTGCGCAGCATAGCCGAAGGAACGCGTGAAATTGCTCAAGGAAATGGTGAATTATCACAACGTACCATCGCTCAGGCAGATAGCTTGCAAAAAACCGCAGCGAGTATGTCGGAATTTACCAGCACGATTCAACAAAACCGCGATAACGCCCTGCTTGCCAAACAAATGGCTGATTCGACTTCCGACATGGCGCATCAGGCCAGTCACATGGTAGGCAATCTGGGCAGCACCATGCATGACATTCGCGACGCTGCTAAACGCATAGAGAGCATAACCAGTATGATCGATGGCATTGCTTTCCAAACCAATATTCTTTCGCTCAATGCCGCCGTTGAAGCTGCCAGAGCAGGTGAACAAGGGCGCGGTTTCGCGGTTGTTGCCAGCGAGGTGCGCAATCTCGCACGTCGTTCTGCGACCGCTGCCAAGGAAATTAAAGATTTAATCAATGACACGGTTAGTCAAATCCACGGTAGCAATCAATTGGTGGGGCAAACCCGTGACTTAATCGAGCAATTACAAACCAGTGTTGCCCAGGTCGGTCAGGCGATACATGAAATTAGCCTGGCGACCAATGAACAAAGCAAGGGCATCAATGAAGTCAATCGGGCCATCCATCATATCGATGAAGTGACCCAAAAAAATACTGCGATGGTCGAAGAGTCGGCCGCGGCTGCCATACAACTGGCAACCCAGGCTATGCAACTGGAACAGGCCATCAGCGTTTTTAAAATGACTCCCATCGCCTCCCTTAAACCGCGTTTATATCGTCCGCCGCAAGCCACCCAGCTTGATTATCGCCGCGCCAGCTAAACGCAGCAGTGCCTGATTACCAATCAGCATGTCGCGCTGAGTGTCGACCGGATTCAGCGTGACATCGCTTCACTGATTCAGCTGCAGGTAAGCGGTATTGCAACGACAAACCGCTGCAGTACGCCAGCCTGTTTCAGCCAAATGACGAGTTCTGGCTATCAGCCTCGCCCCACGCTCAGGTAAGCTAACCAACCAAGTCTGCGAAAATCCGCTTGATTAAGGACTGGCAGGAAAAGCCAAGCTTTACTACATTAGAAAAACCTATAAGTTACTAAGGCGATGATATGAGTGGCTAATGAGAAATAATCAACCTGTCACAGGTATTGAAGCCTTGATGCGAGATGGTGAATCTATCGTATCTAAAACCAATCTGAAGGGCATCATCACATATTGCAATCCCTACTTTGTTGAGATAAGTGGCTACTCCGAGCAAGAGTTACTGGGCGCCCCGCATAATATCTTGCGTCATCCTGATATGCCCGCCGCCGCCTTTGCCGACTTATGGGCCAGTATTAAAGCTGGTAAGCAATGGACTGGCATGGTTAAAAACCGTTGTAAAAATGGTGATCACTACTGGGTTCGGGCCAATGTCACGCCACTAATAGAAAATAATCAAGTTACGGGTTATTTATCGGTGCGCACTAAACCACAGCGCACTGAAATCGACCAAGCCGATGCACTCTACCGGCGCTGGCAAGCTGGTGAAGAACAGCATTTAACAATTCAGCAAGGCGAGTTAATCGATACCAGTTGGCTTGGTAAGCTTAAGCGCTGGCGCTATGCCGCAGCGTCCTTGAAAATGGGGCTGGCGCTGATAATCTGCTTTAGTGTAAATTTGCTATGGTTTTTCCAACTCTGGCAAATTCAGGGATTTAGCTGGTTTAATTTATTGGCTTTAGCCTTGGCTTGCAGCGCGATGTTGGGCATCTGGCATTTTTCTATGTCGCAATTTATTGCCCCTATCGATCATGCTTTGCAAGCCACCAAAGCCATGGCCGGTGGTGACTTAAGCAAGAGCAGTCAAGGTAATAACTTCAGTGAATTTGGCCAGTTATTGTTAGCGTTAAATCAATTAAATGTTAATCTGATCGCCATGATAGGTGATGTCAGAAGCAATGTGGTCGGTATAGTACGCGGCACCCAGGAAATCGCCGCAGGAAATATGGATTTATCTTCACGTACCGAAACCCAGGCGCAGAGTTTGCAAAAAACAGCGTCAAATATGATGCAGTTTGCCGAAATCGTGCAACAAAATCACGCTAATTCACAGCAAGCAAATCAAATTGCAGAAAGCACATCTGACTTAGCGAATCAAGCTGGCGCAATGGTGCAACAATTAGGCCAGACTATGCTCGACATTAGCGAAGCGGCCAGGCGGATTGAAAATATTATCAGCCTGATCGATGGCATAGCATTTCAAACCAATATTCTGGCCTTGAATGCCGCAGTCGAAGCCGCCCGCGCTGGTGAACAAGGACGAGGCTTTGCGGTCGTTGCCAGCGAAGTCAGAAACCTGGCACAACGTTCGGCCAGCGCAGCCAAAGAAATTAAGAGCTTAATCGACGATTCGGTCAATCAAGTCGGCCAAGGCAATCAAATTGTTAAACAGACTGGCCAGTTAATGCAGCAGTTACTCGCCGCCGTTACGCAAGTCAGTCAAACCATACACGAAATCAGCCAGGCGACGCAGGAACAGAGCAAGGGAATACATGAAGTGAATCAATCGATACACCATATTGATGAAATCACCCAGCAAAATACCGCAATGGTCGAAGAGTCCGCTGCTGCCGCAGCCAATCTGGCCAATCAAGCGCGACAACTCGAGCAAGCTGTCGATGTGTTCAAGCTGGCGCATCAGAAAAGCGCAGCGATACGGGCATATTCAGCGCCTTAAGCGAATAAGCTCAACCTTAGCGCATACAGAAACCGCGTCGCAGCTTGCACTGTCAGGGCATGCCGATACTTTCCCCGGCGTCGCTGGCGAAACAGGGTGCGTTGTAAAGTACAGCGCTTACTCGTGTAGTTGTTCAAACGGTCCTATCGTAATAATTTGTTGCCAATGCTTGCAAGCCAGTATGAACTGCATCATATTGACAAATTCTGCATTCCGCTAAAATTTGCGGGCGTCGTCAAGGCGTTCTGCGAATAGCACGAGTATCAGAACGCTTATTCTCGCGTTGATATCGTCGATTACTGACTAATTTAACTTGGAAAAATATGGAATTCCGTACAATTGGCATCTTGGGATTAGGCTATGTTGGCTTACCTTTGGCTCTGCGCTTTGCCGAGGCTGGATTTAAGGTCATTGGTTTTGATATCGATGCGGATAAAGTACAGCAATTAAATCTGGGCAAAAGCTATATCAAACACATAGGCGACCAGGCCGTGCAAACTGGCTTGCAACAAGGCTTTCGTGCCAGCTCAGATTTTGCTGAAAGCAGCCTCGCCGATGCCTTGCTGATCTGCGTGCCAACGCCGCTAAACCAGTACCGTGAACCCGATTTAAGTTTTGTCATCAACACGTTGGAACAAGTTTTACCCTTTTTGCGGCCGCAACAATTAGTGGCGTTAGAAAGTACCACCTGGCCAGGCACCACCGAAGAAATCTTACGGCCACGCATAGAGCAACGAGGCTTAGTTATTGGACAGGATATTCATCTGGTATTTTCACCCGAACGCGAAGACCCCGGCAACCCGAATTTTAAAACCCAGACCATCCCCAAAGTCGTTGGCGGCTCAACCCCCGCCTGTTTGCAAGCGGGAATCGATTTATATAGCAAAGTGATCGACCAGGTGGTACCAGTCAGCTCAACTCAGGCTGCGGAAATGACTAAGCTGTTGGAAAATATTCATCGTGCAGTGAATATAGGTTTAGTCAATGAAATGAAGATCGTCTCTGATCGCATGGGGATAGATATTTTCGAAGTGATACGAGCTGCCGCAACCAAGCCATTTGGTTTTGTGCCGTATTATCCCGGCCCAGGCCTGGGTGGGCATTGCATACCTATCGATCCTTTTTACCTGACCTGGAAGGCGCGTGAATATGGTTTGCATACTCGCTTTATCGAATTAGCGGGTGAAGTCAATAGTGCGATGCCTGCCTGGGTCGTACAAAAAGTGGCGGATGCGCTCAATGAGCGTGAACGTTCGATTAAAGGCAGCCGTATTTTGGTACTCGGCATCGCTTACAAAAAAAATGTCGACGATATGCGCGAATCCCCTTCGGTTGAATTAATGGAATTATTGCAGCACAAAGGAGCGGAAATCGCTTACTCCGACCCCTGGGTTCCCAGCTTTCCAAAAATGCGTCGCTACGCCTTTGATTTAAAGAGCGTGGAGTTAAACGCCGATCTGATAGCCAGTTACGATCTGGTATTACTGGCCACGCATCATGATGCATTTAATTACGATTTGATACAGCAACATGCTCGCTTAATTGTCGATACGCGTGGTGTGTATCAAGGCGTGTATGAAAATGTCGTCAAAGCCTGAGTCCTTAACTATCCGCTACGCTCTCAGCTACAGGAATTCAAACCTGACTACATTGAATCTGGTGTACATGATTGAATTAATCATGGCAGCTTATTCAGCATCGATGCCATCGCTGCGCAAGCAAACTTAAGTAAAAAGGGGCAGTTTCGCACTGCCCCTTTTTACCTGACACACGCGCGTATTACTTACCTAAGCTGGCTGGCGCTGGCGCGGTTTGCAAACGTGGATCACGATAAGTTTTGAGCTTAGTCATAACATCAGCAATCGCTGCATCCAATTGAGGATCATTGCCACGATTCACTTCCAGAGGATTTTGCTCGACGTCGATATCCGGTGCGACACCTTCATTTTCAACACGCCATTCAGCGTCGGGGGTAAAGAAACGGAAATACGGTACGGCTAAACGACCACCATCTATCAAGCTCGGATTGATCGCAACGCCAATCAAACCGCCCCAGGTACGTTTACCAATTAAGCTCCCCAGGCCCAGACGCTTAAAGCTATATGGCAGAAAATCACCGCCCGAACCGGCATGCTGGTCTATCAACATGGCCTTAGGGCCGTGTATTGCCGCACCTGGGGTATTGAAAATCAAGGCATCTCTGTCTTTCCACCCAGCCAGATAAGGTCGTGCCAGGATTTCCGTGATGTAGTTCGCTGCTTGTCCACCACCATTGCGACGTTCATCAATAATTAAGCCCGCTTTATCAGCTTGCGGATAAAACATACGATTGAAGTAGGAATAACCATCGGCTCCCGTGTTGGGTAAATACACGTAGGCAATTTTACCGGCGGTCTTTTTCTCCACATAAATCCGGTTTTGTTCTATCCAATGCCATTGGCGTAATGCACCTTCATTGGCGACTGGCACTATCGTTACTTCATGCGGGGAAACTGGCTTACCCTGGGCATCCAACTGCCGTGCCAGCGTTAGCTGCACTTGCTTACCGGCCTTATTCTCAAACGCCCGATAAAAATTGCTGCTGGTATTAATGGATTTACCATTGACCGCCAGAATATAATCACCTTCCTTCACGTCAATACCGGGCACGGCCAAAGGTGAACTCAGAAACGGATTCCAGACATCGCCACGATAAATTGACTGTATGCGATAGTGGCCTTTATCACTGCGTATGTCTGCGCCCAATAAACCGACGTTGACCGCAGCTTCATCATGCACATCACCACCCGCCAGTACATTGTGGCCAACTTGCATTTCAGCGATCATTTGCACCAGCAAATCATTTAAGTCCTCACGACGTTGCACATCTTGTAGCTTAGGATAATAACGTTGATAAACCTTATTCCAATCCAGGCCATGCATTGCAGCGTCATAGAAATACTCTTTTTCCATCCACCAGGTTTCTTTAAAAATTTGCTCCCATTCTGCACGCGGATCAAGACGCATTTTTAAGTCGCTCAAGCTAATCGGCTTCGCATCCATTTTGTCATTCGCGTCCGCGATTTCCAATTTCACGCTACTCCCCATACTTAACAACAACAGTTTTTTGCCGTCCGCTGATAAATCAAAGTTAGTAACGCCAGTGCGTAGCACTTTGGCTTTTTTGTCCTCGAAATTGAAGCGATAAACTGTATTCTGATTGGGGTTACGCTCGGCCGGTGCCGCATTGCTGGCTCCCGGTTGAGGGCTTTCCTGATAAAACAGCGCACCATCGGCCGCGACCTTCAAATTGCTGTAATTACGTTCAGAAATAGGCAAGGCAATAATGCGTTGCGACAAATTGGCAAAATCAAATTTTACTTTTTTGCTCTTACCAGATTCTGCTTTTTTCTCATTGTTTTTTACTTCGCCAGCGCCATTTTTTTCCGTATCTTTGCTACTGTCTGCGCCGGGCTTACCATCCTTGTTTGTACTGGCCGGCTCAGTCATGGTTTGATTTTCTGCACTGGCTTTTTTGACTTCTTCATCGCCCGATTTAGGTAGCAAAGGCGACTTGCCATTGGCGGCTAAGACCAGGGCATAAATACCTTGACGCTGTGGTCGTTCCTGGGTCGACATATCCAATCCCACATGGCTAGGCCCGGTATTGGTCGAGGCCGTAAAATACAGATAATCCTGTGAAAAGGCAGGGTTTGCCGCATCACTCATGCCATCGCTTATGGCCTGTTTGCTTTGCGTCAGAAAATCAAAGGCTTTGATTTGCGAAAAATGATTTTGACCAACCAGGGTGTAAGCCAGGTAACGACTATCGGGAGAAAATGAAACCTGAAACTGATTCCGTCGTAAGCTCTTATCCAAGGTGATAATTTTGCCTTGCGCCAGGTGCAACGCAAATAATTGCAAGTGATTATCCTGGAAAATAATGATCTGACTATCGGGGGACCACTCTAGCAAACTAAAGTAACCCTCTTTACCAAGGTCAAAGCGCTTGGTTTTTTCTCCACCGGTTTGCTCACGTAAAATAATCTGGTGATGCCCGCTTTCATCTGAAATATAGGCAATCTGTTTACCATCGGCGCTCCACAAGCCATCTTTTTCACGCACGCCAGAGGTTTCAGTCAGATTACGCACTGAGCCATCTTTGACCGGCACGCTGAAGATTTCACCACGGGCACTCACCACGACACGCTTGGCACTCGGCGACAAACGCACAGAATCAATATAGGGAGCAACATCTTTCCATTGCGGTCTGACTTGATAGGCTTGCGCTGCAGCGGAACTTAAGTCAATCGGCAAGGCTCTGGTCTGGCCGCTCTGCACATCCAGCTCTTTCAGTTTGCCACCCGCTTCATAGACAATCTGTTGTCCCAGCGCACTCAGACTACGTACATCCCATTCACTTTCCTGACTAACTTGCTTCACCACTTTCGTGGCACGCTGATAGACAAACACATTGGCCACGCCATTGCGATCTGAAATGAAATACACGTCATCCCCCAGCCAGACGGGTGATTTATCACTGGCATTTTCATGCGGAACTTTTTCCCATTGCTGACTCTTAGCGTCAATCAGCCAGATCGGTGGCGTCATACCGCCACGATATTGGCGCCAGCCTGCGGCTCCCGAATAAG
Organism: Undibacterium sp.; assembly: GCA_041913845.1. Taxonomy (GTDB): domain Bacteria; phylum Pseudomonadota; class Gammaproteobacteria; order Burkholderiales; family Burkholderiaceae_D; genus Undibacterium. Next base: position 72,147 of record JAYSEN010000001.1, on the reverse strand, counting down.
CCGAAGGAAAAGGCTGATACGCCAACCACTTGCCATCAGCCGACCAATTCCCTTCCCAGGCGATGGCTTCCATAAGTTTTTTCTCTTCACCGCCTTCAATTGCCACTTCATATAATTGATTGCTGCGACTCACTGCAATTTCGCGGCTGGAAGCAAACACGATGCGCTTACTGTCGGGACTCCAACCAACCACCACATCTGCACCCGGATGCCAGGTCAGACGACGAGCGTCGCCACCTTCCGCCGGCATCACATAGACATCGGTATTTTTGTCGTAACTCGCAGAAAACGCCAGCCACTTACCATCAGGCGAAAAGACCGGTGCAAATTCACTCGCCGGATGATTAGTCAGGCGACGTGGATTTTTCCCATCGCGATCGGCCAGCCAGATATCACCACTGTAAACAAACGCAAGCTTATCTTTACTGATTGCGGGTTGCCGTAATAGGCCAGTATCAGCTTGAGCCAGTTGCGTAAAACTTAATGCTAATAAGACAGGTAACAGCTTGCGGACAGGGCGTTTAATCATGAAATTTCCTGGTGAGTTTAAACTACACAAAACGCGTTTTAGCCCAGGCGGGCAAAACAGAGTTGATCAGAATTCGCTCAGTCTAGCCAGTCGCGCAGGCATTAGCCCCGGCGTTTTGACCCACTATTCCTTAACGAAACTATATCGACTCCAGACCAGGATAAAAAGTTCCTTGCCAAGGCGCAATCCCTGTTGCCAGCGGTAAATTACTTACGAATTTACCCTTGCTGCCGCAATTAACTTGTCGGATACTCTGAGCCGACCAGGAGATGGCCGGACTAAACTGGCTGCTGCGTCATCAACCATGACAACAAAGTACTCAGGGAGAAAAACGTGAAAGGTGCAGGTGGAACTTCTGGCGGTATCGGCCAGTTTTTTATAGGCTTAGCCATGATGTGCGGAGGCTTTTATTTGCTCTTAAATGCCATCAGTGTCAATTCCTATTTTGGCATGCATAACAACATATTTGGCTTTTCCATGTTTGGCAGCAGCATGGGTGTGACTGGTGGCATGATTATGATACCCATGATTTTTGGGATAGGTATGATATTCTTCAATGCGAAAAACTGGTTAGGCTGGCTATTATTTCTAGGAAGTTTAGCGGCCATGATATTTGGCGTTATTACCTCGATCCATTTTCAATTGCGTCACATGTCGGCGTTCGAATTAATCGTCATCATGATCCTGGCGTTTGGTGGTCTGGGCTTATTTCTGCGTTCACTCAGGAATGCCTGAGATCAAACATGCGCAAACAAAATCTGGCGCTGCCCGTTATTTTGGCAAGCGCCATTTTTCATTTTTTGAGCGAGTACTGAACATTTTCACGCTCACATTTACTTTTAAGAAAATAGATTTTTTCAATTTATAATCAATAACTTAATAAATATTGGCAGTTATTTAAGCGACTTAACAATGCCTAACAAATAGGCAGCCCTAAAACTCGAGAAAATCGCTTACGCTTCACTCATACGTTTTTTTTGAGGGCAAAATCGCTGAAAGGCGATGACGCAAAACTTCCGGCCTAAGGTGAATTCACTATGGTAGCGGGGTCGCAGTTTGGCGCCAGCCAGACTTTGGTTAATGCCCTCCCACCTAGCTTAGCGGAGTGCCCCAACCATGATCCCAACATCCAGCAAACTCTCGCAACTAAGCTTAGCTTGCCTCACTATGTGCTTATTGAGCGCTTGCGGTGGCAATAACGTCTCCCAACAAAGTCAAAATGCGGTTCCGGCTGCAGCTCCTACACTGGTTGCAACGGGCGAATTGCAATTACAGAGTGAATTAGTTAGCGCTGAACTTGATCCGGCTTTACAAGCCAGCCCACACTTTCAAGTAGCACCCGTTGTTTTGCCTGCACCGCCTGATCTTGATAGCAAAGGACAAGCCAACAGCGCGCAGTATCGTCCGGCAGAAAGCTTTTATGAGAACGGAGCAATGCCTGTTCATGGCAAAGATTTCGCGCTAGCTAAATTGCAAAAAGCACCAAAATACAGTCTGCCCCCTGCCCCTGCCGATGGCAGCACCCAAACCATCGTTCCTATGGCAGGTTCTGGCACCGTGGTGACCTATACGCCAGCACAAATCCGCGCCGCTTATGGCCTTAGCACGGTTGGCAGCACCGTCACGGGTTTAAGTGCAGAGCAAGCAGCCAATTTGGGTGCGGGGCAAACTATTTACATCGTTGACGCTTACCATAATCCCAATACCGTCGCCGAACTGACGGCGTTTAATCAAAAGTTTGGCTTACCAACTTGCACCACTAAATCGGCCTCGCTGCCCTTGCCAGCAGCGAGTACTGCAGGCTGCGAATTAATCATCGCCTACTCCAACGGCAACGCAGGCTTGAACAGCGCTGCACCAGCTTATAATTCTGGCTGGGCCACAGAAATCGCGCTGGACGTGCAATGGGCCCATGCCATCGCACCTATGGCACGCATCGTGTTAATCGAAGCGATTGATGCTTCGGTCAACAATCTGACTTCGGCTGTACGTTTAGCCAATGCCATGGGGCCAGGTGTGGTCTCGATGAGTTTTGGTGCCGTCGAAGGTAGCTGGGTTAGCTCTTTAGACAGCACTTTCACTGGCAGTAAAATGCTGTATCTGGCTGCCACTGGCGACTATGGTACGCAAGTCAACTGGCCTTCGGTTTCCCCTAATGTGATTGCAGTCGGCGGTACCAGCCTCAGTTATTCAGGCACTGGCAGCCGTACTGAAAATGGCTGGAGCAGCACCGGGGGCGGCACTAGCGCCTACGTTGCGACCCCGAGCTATCAAACCAGCGCCGTTCCAGGCATGGGCAATCGTGGTCGCCGTGCTGTGGCTGACGTAGGCTTTAACGCTGATCCAAATACGGGGCAATATGTCGCGACGATTGCAAATGGCAGCACCACCGTCAACTGGTTAAGTGGTGGCGGCACCAGTATTTCAGCACCGCAATGGGCCGGGATTATGGCGATAGCCAATGCCAACCTGGTCAAAAATGGCAAAAGTGTTTTGAGTTCTGCGCATTCGCTGCTGTACACCCAGATCGCCACCAATGCGACGAGTTATGCCAGTGCCTTTGCCGATGTGAAATCAGGTAGCAATGGCAGTTGCAGCACTTGCAGCGCGACCACTGGTTACGATCAGTTAGTAGGTTTGGGCACCCCGAATGTGGCTAACCTGGTTAATTTGATCAATGGCGGCAGCGCTCCGGCTACCGCTCCGGTGGTCAATTCCGCTAGCGTAAGCGGCAAAGTCGGTACTGCTTTAACTTTCACCGTATCAGCCAGTTCTGCGAATGCCCTGACTTACAGCTTGAGCGGTGCACCGACTGGCATGAGTATCAACTCCAGCGGCGTGGTTAGCTGGGCGACGCCAGTTGCTGGTAGCTACAGTGTGATTGTTAAAGCCACCGATAGCAAAACCAATCTGAGTGGCCAGGGCACTTACAGCATAAAGATTGATCCTGCCACGCCACCCGTCGTAACGGCGGCCAGCATTACAGGTAAAGTTGGTACTGCACTCAGCTATAAACTCAGCTACAGCTCAGCTAACGCAGTCAGTTTCAGCCTGACGGGTGCACCCAGTGGTTTGAGCATTGCCAGCGATGGCACACTGAGCTGGGCTAGCCCGGTAGCTGGCAGTTATTCGGTCAATGTAACTGCAACCGATACTGTCACTAAACTCACTGGCAGCGCGAAACTGGGCATCAGCATCGCCGCAGCGACACCACCTACCGTGACCGTCAGCAATATCACTGGCAAAGCTGGCGTCGCCCTGAGTGCCAATGTCAGCACCAACAGCACAAACCCAGTGACTTACAGCCTGACTGGCGCACCAAGCGGCATGACAATCAGCAGCACGGGCGTGATCAGCTGGGCCAATCCTGTTGCGGGCAACTACAGCGTGACCGTGAATGCAACCGACAGCAAAACTAACTTAATTGGTAAAGCCAGTATTACAGTCAGTATTAGCGCCGCAACCGCTCCTGTGGTCAGCCCTGCCAGAATTAGCGGCAAAGCCGGTGTAGCGCTGAGCACCACAGTCACGGTCAGCAATGCCAATCCGGTTACTTATAGTCTGGCTGGCGCACCAAGTGGTATGACAATTAGCACGACAGGCGTAATCAGCTGGGCCAATCCAGTTGCTGGTAACTACAGCGTCACGGTCAACGCACTGGATAGTAAAACCGGCTTGACCGGTAAAGCGACAATCAGCTTTGCAATCGCAGCGGCAACCGCACCGGTTTTAAACGCCGCGACTGTGAATGGTAAAGTCGGCAGCGCCTTAAGCTATACCGTAACCGCAACCAGCAGCAATCCACTTAGCTACACCCTGACAGGTGCGCCAGCAGGCATGAGTATTAGCAGCACTGGCGTAATCAGCTGGGCCAGCCCGCTTGCTGGCACTTACAGCGTGACAGTCAAAGGCAGCGATAGCAAAACGGGTTTAAGTGCTCAGGCTGTATTGACTATCGTTATCGCCAGCAATACGTTGAGTATCACCGCGCCGAATGTCAGTGGCAGTGTTGGTAAAGCAATTTCCGGCAACATCACTTACAGTGCACCAGGTGCCAGCAGCATTTCGGTCAACTTGTCTGGTGTACCCTTGGGTATGAGTTTTGTTATGAGTGCGGGCAATATCGCCTACAGCTGGGCCAGCCCGGTTGCAGGAACTTACACAGTCAAGGTCAGTGCACAGGATAATTTGGGACGCACTGCCACGGTTAATATGGTCGTAACAATAAAATAAGCGCTAAACCACCTCAAACAAAACGGGACTGCTTGCAGTCCCGTTTTTTTCTAATCAGCTATTTGGTTTATCCCGCTATTTTACTTAGCGCCAAACCAGCCACCATAAGCTGGCAAGTGCAGTGTCTGTCCATCCCATTCATGGGCCAGATTAAAACCACTGAGTGTGCTGGCACCATGCAAGTCAGGCAAATGCAAACGCTGGCAGGCTGAAGACAAATTAAAGGCGGCGAAAATCTGATTGTCAGCATATTGCCGCTGCAAGACTAACAGCGGCTCTGCCGCTTCTAAAAAGCGTATCTCGCCATGCAGTAAAGCCGGATGCTGTTTGCGCCAACGTAAAATCTGGCGCACATAATTCAGCACCGAGTCTGCCGCCTGCTCTTGCAAATCGACCGCCTTAGATAAATGTTCAGCAGGCACAGGCAACCAGGGCTGGCCCTGACTAAAGCCAGCATGTGCTGCCTGATGTTGCCAGGGCATAGGGGTGCGGCAACCATCGCGCCCTTTAAATTCTGGCCAAAAGGTTTTGCCGTAAGGGTCTTGCAATAACTCATACGGAATCTCGGCTTCCGTCAAACCTAATTCATCGCCTTGATAAAAGCAGGGCGTGCCACGCAAGGCGATTTGCAAGGCATACATCATCTTACTAAAGGCTGCATCAGGCGACGCACCACCCCAGCGCGTCGCGACCCGCGCCGCGTCATGATTCCCCACCGACCACGATACCCAACCCGATTTCACGCGTGCTTCGTATTGTTCCACCTGTTGCCGGATGTAGGCGGCGCTGACGGACGGCGTCAGTAAATTAAAGCTGTACGCCATTTGTAATTTATCGCCGCCCTCGGTGTATTCCGCCATCACTGCCAGCGAATCATCGGCGCCGACCTCGCCAATCGCAATCGCGCCATATTCATTGAGTAAGCGGCGCACGCGCTGCAAAAACGCCAGATTTTCAGGCTGAGTTTTATCGTAAATATGCGCTTGCATGCCATAGGGATTGGTATCTGGCACGGTCTTGGTATCGCGTTGTAAGGCAGGTGGATTGCTGCGTAATTGCTGATCGTGAAAATGAAAATTACAGGCGTCGAGCCGGAAGCCATCGACCCCACGATCTAACCAAAACCGCATGCTATCGAGCAAAGCCTGTTGCACCTCGGGATGATGAAAATTTAAATCCGGCTGGCTGACTAAAAAATTATGCAGATAATATTGACGACGCCGCGCATCCCATTGCCAGGATGAGCCGCCAAACACCGATAACCAGTTATTGGGCGGCGTGCCATCAGCTTGCGGATTCGCCCAAACAAACCAGTCCGCCTTAGGATTATCACGACTTTGCCGGCTCTCAACAAACCAGGGATGTTGCTCAGAACAATGCGACAAAACCTGGTCTATCATGATTTTCAAACCCAGCTCATGCGCCCGTGTTAGCAGCGCATCAAAATCTGCCAGATTGCCAAACAAGGGATCAACATCGCAATAATCCGCGACATCGTAACCAAAGTCAGCCATAGGCGATTTGAAGAAGGGTGAAATCCAGACGATATCCACACCGAGCGCGGCAATGTAATCGAGCTTGGCGGTAATGCCGCGTAAATCACCGACGCCATCGCCATTGCTATCGGCAAAACTGCGTGGATAAACTTGATAAATAACCGCTTCACGCCACCATTCTGGCTGGGTTTGCGTCACACTGCTCATGATTTATTCTACCTCTGCTGCTAGCTTTAAATGTTCCGCCAGGATGGCTGAAACGCCCAGAAACGCCGGGTATTTGGCGGTGATTAGATAAGTCGGAATCTGCGCCAAAAAACTACCGAAGCGCCCTTTTGCCTCAAAGCGCTGACGGAAAGCTGACTGCAAAAACAATTCGCCCAAACGCGGCACGATACCACCACCGATGTAAATGCCACCACCTGCCCCCAGCGTCATCGCCAGATTGCCCGCGACCGTGCCCAGCATCGCACAAAATTGCTGTATGGTTTGCAAACACAGCGCGCAACTGCCATCCAAAGCGCGTTGACTGATTTCCGCAGCGCTGAGTGGCGTCGACACGCTGATTTGATTTAATTCAGCCAAAACACGGTACAGCAATTCTATCCCCATGCCTGAAATCAAACGCTCGGCGGACACATGTGGGAAGTCGCGCCAGATGCGCTCCAGGATCAGGGTTTCGAGTTTATCGACGGGCGAATAACTGACATGACCACCTTCGCTGGCGAGCGGTATCCAATGTGTGCCGCAAGGCACGATGCCAGAGACACCCAGGCCAGTACCCGGGCCGATCAAGCCTATCACCTTGCCAGCTTGCGCAGTACCCGCACCAATTTGAATTTTTTCATCGTCGCGCAAATGCGGTAAAGCCATCGCCAGCGCCGTGAAATCATTCACTACCAAAAGCGTCTTAAAGCCCAGCGCTTGCCGTAAATCGCGGATAGAAAAACTCCAGTGATGATTGGTCATGCTGACGATGTCTGACACCACCGGATTGGCAATCGCCAGCGCCGCCTGATCTATCGCCGCTGCGGCTGGCACCCGGCTCTGTACCTCGCTCAGATAGGCCGAGATCGCGCTACGCAAATCGGGATAAGCATTGCAGGGCAAAACCTGCACTTCCGCAAACTGTTGCGGTGCGAGTTCCAGCGCAAAGCGCGCATTGGTGCCACCAATATCGGCCAACAGACGTGGCACGGCATAGCCTAGTATCGAGTTTTCCTGCACCATTTTCCCTCTTTTTGTATGAAACAAGCGCGACCCTATTTTGCGGATTTCATCGCTGACAAATCCGCCCCTCCCTGGATCACGAACTTGCACTTGTTCCGGTTATTATTTTCTTAACTACTGCACAAACCCCTGCGGGCTTGCCTGTATAGCGCGCTGACAGTGATTACGAAATCATCACGAAATCACTACGTAAGGCAGTCTTAAACCGCGCTAAACCATATTGCATTATGTAGCAATACTACATTTCATTTTTACGCATGTCTAATATTTTCTCAATTTCAAGGTACCAATCTAACTAAAGCATGGCAAGCTGTGTTAAATTTCACCTCACTGTATGTAGTTTAACTACCTATTCAAACAACAGAACAGCCGTCGGCAGTTTCACTAAGGCCACGAACAGAATCTGCCCATAAATACTTAGTGCCATATAAAACCATGACCGAGACCAGCGCCATGCCACAACCCAGGCCCGCCCTTAGCAAATTCAGCCAGACTCTGTTGAGCATTTGCACCCTGAGCTTACTTGCCAGCACCAGCCAGGCGCAAACACCCGCTCAACTTAGCGATTGCGATAACGCTGGTTTTCAGCGCACCATTCGCAGTGCCAACTACCGCGCTACAAATGCCGATGCGGTTTTGCTGGATGCGCAAAGGCTGCATTGGTCTGGGCAGGCTGAGGTTCAGCCAGGCGAGCAATTTCACTTGTATGTCTCGGCCAGCGCACAATTGCAAGTCAAACAAGGCAAGGTGGTCGGCGCAGAGCGCGTGATTCCCTTGTCCGTGCAACAGCCGCAAGCCACCGCAGCGGCGCCTCCAGCCTTCCGTTATTTACCGGCTGGTTTGCAGCTTCAGCAGCCACTCCCCTCCGCAGAATTACGCGACATACTCAAGAATCAGCTCGTGATCGTCAGAAGCGATGCCCAAGACCAGGTCATCGCCACTAGCCATCTGCAAACTGCGGCAGCACTTGACCAGCTTTACACCAGCGCCAGCCAACAGCAACTCGGCGTAGCGCTGCAGCCTGGGCAAACCAGCTTCAAACTTTGGGCACCCACTGCGCAAGCGGTCTATCTCTGCATTTATAAAAATCCACAAAGCCACGCCAGCCGCTTGCAGCGCTTAGAACCAGATCACAACACAGGGATTTGGCAAAGCAGGCTGCCACAAAATTTATCGCAACAGTATTACCGCTATCTGCTTGACGTGTATGTTCCAGGACAAGGGCTGGTGCGCAATCGCGTGACTGACCCCTATGCCATCAGCCTTAGCGCAGATTCGCGACACAGTTATATCGCTGACTTAAATGACCCGGCTTTGAAACCTGATGGCTGGGATCAGCATTCACGCCCTGCTGCCGCAGTGAAAGCCACTGCGCAAAGTTTTTATGAATTGCATGTGCGTGATTTTTCTATTCAAGACCAAAGTGTGCCGGTGGCACAACGCGGCAAATTCTTAGCCTTCACGCAAACGCAATCAGATGGCATGCAGCATTTACGCGAACTGGCGGCGGCAGGCCTGACTGATTTACATTTATTGCCGGTGTTTGATTTTGCCACCGTGCCAGAACGCCACTGCTTGCAAGCGAAATTGAATAGCCAGGGCGCTTCACCCAGTGCACAAGCCTGGTTACGTCGAAATGCCGCGAAAGATTGCTATAACTGGGGTTATGATCCCTGGCATTACAATGCGCCCGAGGGCAGTTATGCCAGCCAGCCTGACGATGGCGCGGTACGTATACGCGAAATGCGACAAATGGTGATGGCCTTGCATCAGCTGGGCTTACGTGTCGGCATGGATGTGGTCTACAACCATACCGCGTTTAGCGGCCAGCACCCGCAAGCGCTGCTCGACCGTATCGTGCCCGGCTATTACCAGCGCTTAAATGCCCAGGGCAAAGTCGAAGATTCAACTTGCCAACCTTGCGGCAATACCGCCACTGAACACATGATGATGGCCAAGCTGATGCAAGATTCGGTCAGACTCTGGGCCAGACACTATCAAATCGATAGCTTCCGTTTTGATTTAATGGGGCATCAGCCGCGCGCCGTGATGGAACAATTACGCGAACAACTGCAAGCCGATAATCAAAGACCGATTTACCTGATCGGTGAAGGCTGGAATTTTGGTGAAGTGGCGAATAATCAGCGCTTTGTGCAAGCCAGCCAACTCAGCCTGGCAGGCAGCCAGATCGCCACCTTTAATGACCGTTTGCGCGACGCCTTGCGTGGCGGCGGCCATGGCGATAATGCTGCCAGCATGAGTAAAAATCAGGGCTATATCAATGGCATGCTGGAACGTCATGATTTGCCACTCGCAGAAAAACAGCGCGTCGCTGATTTAGTCCGGCTAGGCTTAGCCGGCTCGGTCGCTGAAGTGCGGCTGCAAAATGCAAGTGGCGTCACCCAAAAACTCGCCGATTTTCGCTATGGCGATCAGCCTGCGGGTTATGTCAGCAGCGCCGCTGAAGTGGTCAACTATGCCGAAAATCACGACAATGCCACGCTCTACGATTTAAACCTGTATCGCTTACCGGCCAATAGCTCAGCCAGCACCCGGGTCCACGCGCAAGTGCTGGCGCTGGGCTTCAGCATACTGGCGCAAGGCATACCCTATCTGCACGCGGGTAGTGAAATCTTGCGCTCGAAATCGCTAGACCACAATAGCTATAACTCGGGCGACTGGTTTAATGCGATAGACTGGCGTTATCACAGCAATGGTTTTGCGCGCGGTTTGCCTGCCGTCAGCCAGCAGCAAGAATATTACCCAGTGATGCGGCCCTTGCTGCAAAACCCGGCCCTGATCGCCAACCAGGCCATGATCTTGCAAAGCAAAGCCAGCGTACTTGACTTACTGCGCCTGCGTTACAGCTCACCCTTATTTCAACTCAGCAGCGCCAACGAAATCCAACAAAGGCTGCGCTTTCATAACACCGGCCCACTACAAAATCCGGCATTGATCGTGTTAGAACTCGATGGCAGCGACCTCCCCGAAAGCCGCTATCGCAAAATCGTCGTGCTATTCAACAGTGCCAACAGCCCACAGCAAATCAGCCTGCCCGCGCTACAACAACTGGCCTTGCAATTACATCCCGTGCATTTGCAAGCCAAAGCTGGCGACCCACGCATCGCCAGCGAAACACGTTATAACGCAACGAATGGCAGCTTCAACCTGCCAGCGCTTAGCATCAGTTGTTTTGTAGTGGAGCAGGCACAGTGAGTAGCTGGCTTTGCAGGAGAGTTAGTATTGGCATGCTACCCCAACACGCCCTATTCATGAGCCTTTCCAGCACCATACCTGAAAACCCGCATGGCTATTGCGTTTTGAAGCAGGTATAAAAAACCCGGCAGCACCGGGTTTAATCTGACTTCTTGTAAATGCAAGCCGTAGACTTAGGTTGTGCACTGTAGCCGTAGCGTGGGCAGCTTTTTTTGTGCCCACGAAATCATTAACAAAGCAAAATAGAATTCAAACTGCTTGGGAAGTATCTGTTTTTCTACGAAACCACATGTCAATTTGTTTTCTCAATTAACTCATAGAGAGATACAAGTCCATCTTGTTCGGCAAAACTTTTTAATTCGAGCTTGTAGTCTTCCGATAATTTTGGCCATCTTTCCAGCCAAATTTTGTTCGCAGCAAAGGACTTGCCCTTGGCACTACCGATATAATTAGCGACCCAACCAAGTGCCCGAGCACAAGTCGCAAATATCGTCGGCGGAATTTTCTTAAATTCTATTGACTCGAAGAGACCGAGAAGTAGCTCCAATAAATCTGCATAAGATTGAAATGCACCACTTACTTGACTCTCTTGCGCATATCCATCTTTACATTTATCAATGAGTGCTTGCAAACCAGAAGTTAACAACTGCGGATGCTGTACAGCAAAACTATAGAGCTTTTCCCTATTGTCCTTGCTCATTAAGAAATCACTTATCGATTTATAAGTAAATTTCTTCAACTGTTTATTCAATGCAACTGCTTTTTCTTCTCTATTACGAGAAAGCTCCCGCTGCTTATCAACGACCTTTCTTAACTCAGCGAAAAATCCGGCAATTTCCGAAACCTCGAGAATTACCATGCTGTTTTTGTCTAGATACGGGGTATCTTTTGGTTCTGCTGTTCTCAAGATCTGAATGCATTTATTAGAATGTGAATTATCACTACCTCCATAAACGTTTTTTGACCAATCTAATGCAGTCAACACATTCAGATCGCCTAACCCATAACCTAGGAAAATCGTAGTGGATTCCTTAAGCATGAGTGACAGCTTTGTTTGCCGATAATCCCCTGGTCTAAATAAGCTAACATAGTCTTCAGAGGTGATGACAATGTCATCCGGTTGTAATCGTGAGCCATGCAAATGATAGACTGGAATTGTTCCATGCTGAAAAACCAGCGGTTCATTAGGTCCTATTGACCTTACTAACTCTGGTAACATGCTTTCTAAAACATGATCGTAATTCGTGGTAACGATCCAGCTCAAATCAGCATTTAAAAGGTTTTCACGGAACTCTTCTAGCTTGTCAATCCGTGGATACCAACATGTTATTTTTGCTACCTCACGCTTTAATAATTTTACGGCGGTCGAATGCGCTATTCCATTTGCAATTGCGATTTCGCTACAAATCGCTGAAGCATAATCTGGATATCCTTTTCCTTCAGTGCTTATTTTTGTCTTATCTATTTTAAATTTTTCGATAACACGATCTAATAGTCCCCCCCAATTTAGAGCTGGGCCAGCTCCATTTTCGTTCATTACAGCCATGGTAAATCCTGATCCGACAAAGGCTCCGAGATTACCGGAGAGAGCAGCCTTCGAAATATTTTCCAGCACCGTAGATCTAGTCAATTTATCATTTATTGTCATATCATACACGCCATAACAAAATAGAAGCAATCAAAACAACGCAATACTGCAAACAAAGAATTCTTATACTTATTTACAAGTCCTCAATAGAAACTGATGCGCTTTTTTACGTCCACCCTATCAACTATCCAGATGCGAGATCAGTAACTGCGATAAGCGTGCGGCTTCTTTGATGCGGTGCTGGCCGCTGCTGCTGTCATCCATGGATAAACCCACTGCCAGAATATCGATTAATAGCAATTGCAAGATGCGCGAAATCATCGACAAGAAGGTGACATTGTCTTCGGTGTGATTGACCGCCAGGCAAACTGTGGCGAGCTTGGCTAACGGTGATTGATGTGGCGCTAAAGCGATGACGGCGGCACCCGCTGCCAGCGCGGCTTCGGTGGCTTGCAGTAATTCGGGTAATTTGCCGGAGTTGGAGACCACGATCACGACATCACCGGGATTGAGTAATTCGGCGGCCAGCGCAAATAAATGCGCATCGCCATAAATTGCGGTGGGGATGCGGAAGCGGAAAAATTTGTGCTGGCCATCGACTGCCACGGCGCGTGAATTACCGACTGCGTAAAACTCAATCTTATTGGCTTTTTTCAGTAAGCTGATGGCTTTATCTATTGCATGCACTTCGAGCTGATCGCGGAAATTTAAAATCGCCGAGACCGTGTTATCGATGACTTTGGCGCTCAAATCATGGGTGCTGTCATTGCGTCTGACCTGGCTATGGCGCACCGGTATGGTGCCCGTCAGGCTGCTGGCAAACTTGAGTTTAAAATCAGCTAAACCTGTGAAGCCGAGCGAGCGGCAAAAACGTATCACGGTGGGTTGACTGACATCGGCTAAGCGCGCAATTTCAGCAATCGCTTCATTCAACACCGTGCGTGGATTTTCTAACACCAGTTGCGCAACGCGGCGCTCGGCTGGGGTCAGTTCAACTTGAATTTGCTGGATTCTATCCATTAAAGAGCTGTCGCCACTGCGCCCCCGCAAGTGCTCAGACAAAATCGCCGAGACGCCATAGAACGCGGGTATCGGTGTGGTGATGACATAAGTGGGAATTTGCGCCAGATACGCACTGAAGCGACCTTTCGCTTCGAAACGGCGACGGAATGCCGATGCTTTAAAATAGTCCACCATTTGCGGCACGATGCCACCACCGATGTAGATGCCACCAAAGGCACCCAAGGTCACGGCCAGATTCGCACTAAAGCTACCCAGCATCGCGCAAAAACTATCGAGTGCTTCGAGCGCCAGTTCATCCTGCTGCTGCAAAGCCAGGCGCATGATTTCTTGCGCCGCTTGCGGCTTTACCTGCCGTTGCAAGCGCGCCGCCAGCGCCAGATAAATAATTTCCAAACCAGGCCCGGAAATTAAGCGCTCACTTGAGACATGCGGCCACTCTTGCCAGGCATACTGCAAGATCGCAAACTCACGTTCATCACAAGGGGCAAAATTGACGTGACCACCTTCTGAACCTAGCGTGACAAAGCCATCGGCAGTCGGGATTAAACCCGAAACGCCCAAACCTGTGCCTGGCCCCAACACCCCGATCACTGATTTGCTGGCCGCTTTACCGCCACCGATTTGCATCACTTCTTCGGGCTTTAAGCCAGGCAAGGACATCGCCAGTGCGGTAAAGTCATTCACCATCAACATGGTGTAAAGACCAAAGCGACGCCGCACGGCTTCAATCGAAAAATGCCAGTCGCGATTGGTCATGCGCACGTCGTCGCCATCAATAGGATTGGCTATCGCAAACGCCGCATGCAAAATCCGCCGCCCCGGATGTTCGTTGAGATACGATTCGACTAAGGGAATAATGCCCGTGTAATCATCACATCGATAAATCTTTACCGCCTCAAATACTCCGGGGGCGGTTTCCAGCGTGAAGCGGGCATGGGTCGCGCCGATGTCGGCCAATAAACGCGGACCGCCAGAAAAGGCGCTGTAGGCAGTGTCGTTTAAAGCATGTTCTGTCATGATTCGGCTAGCTATTCAATTCCGGCCCTGGCAGAGCCTGTTACAAAATTACCCGCAATTTACCACAGCCCCAGCGCTGTGACTATGCGACGGCTTAATCCCAGCGTATCGTCAATTCCTGCGCACGACTGCCAGGCCAATGCAATGGCAGGCTGAGTTGCTGAGTCTGCGCATCCCAGACAAAAGTCAGTGGCTGTTGATTCAGGCTGACCTGACGCGGTGCTTGCGGCAGATTGTGCAAGTGCAATTGCCATTGTTTGTCGGGATGGTGATAACGCTTGCCTGCTTCTGCACGCAAATTCAAACGCAGCACTTGCGCGCTTTGTCGGGCTTTGAAGCGGTAAATCGCATACGCACCGTCTTGGTAAGCCGAAGCGCTGTGCCCATCATCATCGTATAACTGGCCCGCAGCTTCAGTCAGACTGGGGTCAGCAAAGTAATGCAAGTGCAGGCGCCGGATATCAAATTCTGCGGTGTTTTGCAAACCTTCACTCATAGGCAACCAGGCCCCAGCGCGCACGAACAGTGGCAGGTGATCCGACGCCAAGGCAAGCTGGGTGCGGCTTGCCGACTCATAGCGCTGACCTGTATAAAAATCAAACCAGGGGCCATTTTTAGGGAAGTACATTTCAGCCTGAGTTTGTCCGGCTTGCATGACGGGATGCACTAGCAAATCCTCACCCCAAAAATAGCTGCTGGCATCTGCCCAGAGTGCAGCATTTTCTGGCTCAGCAAAAAATAAGGGGCGCATTAAAGGCAAGCCGCGCTGGGTATTCAAAAAGCTTAAGTTGTAGTTATATGGCAGTAGCTGATAACGCAAATTTATTGCTTGCTTTGCCAACGCCTTGGCGGCATCCGAACGCAACACAGCTTCAGCAGGCACTTCTTCTTGTGCATGTGGGCGAAACACTGGCTGGAACACGCCATACTGCAGCCAGCGTGCATACAGTTCATCATCCAGATTGGCACCAGCAAAGCCACCTAAGTCAGAATGCATATAGGCCAGCCCTTGCATGCCCATTTGCAAGGCAATTTCAGGCTGGGCCCGCAAACCGCCCCAACTGCGATTCACGTCACCCGACCAGGGAATCAAACCATAGCGTTGTGAACCTGAATAACCGGCGCGCATTAAGATAAATGGCCGCTCTTTGGGAAACTCGCGCTGATAACCTTGCGCAATCAATTTGGCCCATTCATGTCCATAGATATTGTGGACTTGATCGGCGCTGCCAGTTTTATGACGCAACTCGGCGGGATGCACTTCGGGTTCACCCAAATCGCCCCACCAGCCGTTCACGCCACGCTTTTTTAAATCCGCATAAATTTGCCAAAACCAGTTACGTGCTTTGTCATCGAAGATATCGATCAAACCAGTCTGGCCAAAATAAAACTCATAACTGGCTGGCTGATTTTGCGGATTCTTCGCCAAAATATCTTGCTGCACCGCTTCTTGCCAACGTGCCGAACTCGTCAAAATAAACGGTTCGGTAATCAGCACAGTTTTGATGTTTTGCTGTGCAAAGTCGGCCATCATTTTTTCGGGTTCAGGAAAATTATCTTTATCAAAGGCCAGATTGCCCATAGTGCCTTTGACTGTTTTACCAAACCAGAATAAATCGAACACGATGGCGTCGAGTGGGATTTGTTCTGCTTTAAATTTCGCGACGATTTCGCGCGCTTCGGCTTCGTTGTGATAACCAAAGCGACTGGCAAAATTACCGAGTATCCAGCGCGGTGGCAAGGGTTGCCGTCCGGTCAGTTGCGTATAGCTTGCGATTAACTCTGGCCAGTTGTCGGCCGCAAAAATTTGATACGTATTGCGGCTTTGCGCACTTTCATAAGCTAAGCGATTAGTGTGCTGACTATCTAAATCGAGAAAGCCCGTGCCCGGGCTATCAAAATGCACGCCATATAATTTCGATGAATACACCAGCGGTAGCGCAAAATTCATTTGCTCCGACTTTTCTTCGTAACCGTAATGCGCTTTGTTGTACAAAGGCAGACGATGACCACGCCGGTTCATACCGAGCACGCGGGAGCCCGCGCCATACAACACTTCATCCGGGCTCAGCGTAAAATCGATCAGATCGGACTGCGCTGCAGTTTGCTGAGTAAAACCCTGATTCTCCGCCAGCAATAAACGCTGCTTGTAGTAATAACTGACCTGATACGGTGAACGTTGAATATGCACACGCAATTCACCCGCATCGAAAATAAGTTCGGTGTCGCTGCGACGCAATTTAGCCTGCAGTTTTTGCGGCTTCATCACCACCGCATGCGAAGCCACCGTGTTGGGCTTGCCTTGCGCTAAAAACCGGCTTTCTATTAAGTTCGGGGCATAGGCTTGAAATTGCACAACACCATCATTGGTTTGCAATTCCAGGGTATTGCCAGTTTGTTTAACGGCGAGGATTTGCCTTTGCTGATTTTGCGCCCAGGCATGGCCTGCGTTCAGCAAACTTAAGGCCAGCAAGAAATAAGAGTAAGTTTGCTTGGACATGTTTACATCTGTTCTAATAAAGCCAGGCTGGCGGGTTTACGAAGTTTAAATTTGCCTTGCTTGACTCGGGCTTTAACGCCGGTATAGGCGTCGCGTAATACTGTGCCATCGGCAAAAACAGGCGCAACCGTAATCTCGGTTTCGACACCAACTGTTAAATCCAGCGCCACCACCACCTTATCTTCTTGCCTAGCCTGTTGCCATAGTCGCGCAAAAGTATAGGGCTGACTGGCTAGTTGCTGATGGCTGCCTGCACCTATTGCTGGATGCGCCTGGCGAAACCTTCCCAGTAATTGCCAATGCCGCAGCAAGGCTTGGGTCGCCGCAAACTTGGGGCTGGCTGGCGCTAAGTCTTGCCAATTCATTGCTGCGCGCAGCTTAGCATCCCCTTGCGCCGACTCGGCTTGCAGGGTGCGCGCCGTTTCGTCACCGTAATAAATCTGTGCCGTGCCCGGGCTCAGCAATAACTTGGTCGCGGCTTCGAAAGTTTTGCTGCGTGTTGCATCAAAAGGCTGATCGTCGTCATGCGAACTCAGGTAATTCAAGACACCATGTTGACGCAAATTCCCACTTAAATGAGTGGCATAGCTGGCAAACAGTTTTTCATAACTGGCTTGCGCATCGTGTTTAAAACCAAAATTAATCAAGCTATCAAAGCCGTAGTCGAAAAAATTGATTTGGCTGCCGCCATCCATGGTGAACTGCAAACCCTGATCGATGCGGTAGTTGTAGACTTCGGCCGTCATATAAAAAGCCTCATCGAACTTCACTTGCTGAGGATGTTCGCGTTTCCATTGCTGATGCGCGACGCTGGCTAACTGCTTAAGTTCACGCCAGAGTTCAGGCTCGGTGTGTTTAACCGTATCCGCACGAAAACCGTCAATACCAAAGCGCCTGACCCAATCGCTATGCCATTTCATCAGATAATACTTAGGCGCACGCGGGTAGCCGGTGCGGGTAAAAAATTCATCCAGCTCGCGCACTTCTTTGTCGTAACGACCTTCGGCGCGCCATTTTGCCACCAGCGCAGGCGGCAAGTCGACTGGCCCGGCGCTCTCAGTTTTTAAATCGGGCAAGCCTTTAACTAAGGCGCAACTGACGGTGCCGGGAAGATCCTGATAAGTGCAGACCGGGTCTAAGCGCACCCAGTTATCGGGCCACAAAGGGTCGGATGCCGTTTGCGGTCCGGTGTGATTCATCACCACATCAAACAAGACTCGTATGCCTTGCTGGTGCGCGGTGTGGATGAAGTCGCGCAAGTCTTGTTCGGTGCCAAAATTCGCATCCAGCCGGGTGTAATCCTTAGTCCAGTAACCATGAAAGCCATACGACTTGCCCGTGCCTTCATCCGTGGCGCCATGGATTTGCTCCAACACGGGAGTCAGCCAGATTGCATTCACCCCGAGTTTTTGAAAATAACCCTCGCGCAGTTTTTGCGTAATGCCCGCAATATCACCGCCCATAAAACCGCGCAAGGGCGCTGCATCGGCTTGCCGGCCATAGGCCAGATCATTGCCATGATTCGCGTTATAAAAGCGGTCGGTGAGTAAAAAATACACCGTGGCATTGGCCCACAAGAACGGCGCTGGCTTGCTTTGCCGCGCCTGAGCTTGCTGCATGGCGTGATGCAAACCCGAGGCGTGGTGCTGCTGGGCGTTTGCCGGTGCCGCGCTGAATAAGCTGCACATGGCCAAGGCCAGAGCAAGACGCGCTGGCTGGCGCTGAAATAAATCGGGCATGCTTTAATTCCCCTGCAATGCTTCGCTGGCAGCCGTCTGCGACTTTTCCTGGACCAGCCACAAACACAATACTCCCGCCAGTATCATGAAAAAACCGCCTAGTACCAACGTTTTCAAGGCGTCTCCTGCAAATAAATGGCGAGTCAACCAACCCAGCAAGAGCCCGCTGACAATTTGTGGAATGACGATGAAAAAGTTAAACACGCCCATGTAATACCCCATTTTCTCAGCCGGCAAAGCACTGGCGAGTAAGGCATAGGGCATGGTCAAAATACTGGCCCAGGCCAGGCCCACGCCCAGCATAGGTAAGAGCAAGGCATTTTGCTGCTGTATCAGATAAACGCTCATTAAACACACGCCACCAGTAAGCAGGCTGATCATGTGCACCTGAGCTTTGCCTATGCGCTTAGCCAAGACGGGTAAAATAAATGCAGCGAGTGCCGAGACGCCGTTGTACACCGCAAACATCGTCCCGACCCAATTGCCTGCTTGCTGAAAACTCGCCGATTGCGCATCGCTACTGCCAAACACATGACTCGCCACGGCCGAAGTGGTGTAAATCCACATCGCAAACAAAGCGATCCAGGTAAAGAATTGCACCACCGCGAGTTTCACCATCACCTCGGGCATGGCTTTAAATCCAGCCAAAATTTCTTTGACTGCAGTCAAAATACCAACACCAGCTTGCTTGTGTTGCACAAAGCCAGCCAGATCAGCGGGCGCGATTTCATCGCTACTCAGCACTGTCCAAAGCACCGCCAGAAAGTAAATTGTGCCGCCCGCATAAAACGAATAACGCACGGTATCGGGTATCAGCCCCGCTGCCGCAACATTACTGACATGCAAAATCTGTTCAAAAAACAGCGGTAGCAAGGAAGCGATCACCGCGCCACAGCCAATGAAAAATGTCTGCATGGCATAGCCAGCGGTTTGCTGCGACTCCGGCAACTTATCGCCGACAAAGGCACGAAACGGTTCCATCGAGACATTGATCGCGGCATCCATTAACCACAGCACGATCACCGCTAGCCAGATCGCATGGGCGTTCGGCATCGCGAACAGCGCGATAGAAGCGAGTAAGGCACCGATGAAAAAGAAAGGACGACGTCTGCCCCAGCGCGGATGCCAGGTTCTGTCACTCAGATAACCGATCACTGGTTGCACCAGCAAACCAGTAACGGGGGCAGCGAGCCAGAATAGTGGCAAGTCATCAGGACTGGCGCCCAGAGTTGAAAATATCCGGCTGGTATTGGCATTTTGCAAGGCAAAACCAAACTGTATGCCGAAGAAACCGAAACTCATATTCCAGATCTGCCAAAACGACAGTCTGGGTTTATCCTTGCTGAGATGCATAGCGATGTCACCGTTATAGGAAGCAGGCAAAAAAAGCCCGGGGTCAAACTACCTCTGAATACTAGCCCTGTACAGCGATTATGCCGCGCAGAACTCAAGCGCGCCAGCTACTTGATCTGAACCCTCGCTTGCTGAGCTTGCCATTCAGCGCAAGAACAAGCAACTGAAAGACTTCTGTACAAGTCGCGAGCACTCAACCTTGATGTCGGGAAGCGCAGCGAGCATCACCGACTTCAAAATTGGCCGCGCAGGAAGTTGTGCAGAGCGCTCTGTGAAAAAAAACCCTCCCACCCCAGTGCTGGGATAGAAGGGTTAGCTGGTACGATGAGGATTACATTTTGTAATTCACGCCAAAGAACATCTGGCGACCATATTTTTGATAACCGCGTGGGCGATCTGGTGAACCCGAGTAAGTCTGAAACGCCGTATCAGTCAGATTATTCACCTGGAATAATAAAGACGCGCCTTTGGCAAAACCCGAAGTGATGTCATAGCCTAACTGCAAATCGACCACGGTATCGGCTTTGACGAAGGCGATTTCGTTTTGCCCTCCGGGGCCACCGATTTCACCAACAAAATCACTGCGATAACGCTGACTAATACGTGCCGAATACCCGCCTTTTTCGTAATAGACCGTCATATTCGCGACTTGCTTAGACAAACCAGGCAATGGAATAGTCTGGCTGCCATAGCGCTGATCTTTAATCGAAATTTCGCTATTGGTCAGCGACAAATTAGCGCTGACACCAAAGCCATCCAGCATAGGGCTGATCAATTCAAATGGTAAAGATGCAGCCAATTCCAAGCCTTGCAATTTACCGCCCTGACCATTAACTGGCGCAGTATAAGTCCCCATATTTGTGCTGGCACCTGGAATCGCCATCGCCGAAAAATCGTAAGGCGTGGTTTGTTTATAGATATACGATTTCAGGTTTTTGTGGAAAGCAGCAACCGAGATATAGGCCTTTTTACCGAAGTATTTTTCATACGAAACGTCGATGTAATCAGCACGCCATGGATCGAGTTTGGCATTGCCACCGTTACCGCTAGGACGGCCAGTTTTACCTTCCGACAATCCTACTTCGCGTGCCGCATTCAATTCATCCAGCTTGGCACGCGCAATTGAGCGGCCTAAGCCTAAGCGCACTACTTGCTCGCCTGGCAGCATCGCCGCCAGATTTAAACTCGGCAAAACATCGGTATAAGTTTTACCATCGCTGATAGGCACCAGTGCTGCGATTGGCCAGGCCAATAAAGCATTCGAGGTTGAAGATTGATCGGTGCGCACCACTTGCAAACCAAGATTACCCGTCACCGGAATGTTATTGACATCCTGTTCCAGATTTAACTTGGCATAAGCCGTCGTGACTTTTTCAGTCAAGGACCAGTTTTTGGTGGCGCCCCAGGGATTTAACACCACGGGGTTATAGGGGCCAAAATTGCTCGCTAAAACCGCCGGAATATCCCAGGCCAGGGTGCTCGGCATACCGAGCGAGCTCAGGTTTTGCGGCGCATACAAGACGCTGGATTTAAAGCTGCCATCACCAATTTTATCGAAGCCAGTTTCCAGATGCTCTTTGGATTTCTCACGCTTAGAATAATTAATACCAACTTCAGCACTGGTGATAAAGCCATCGCTAAAATCACGGCGTGCACTAAAGCGCAGCGAGTTCAATTTGTCATTCAAGGAGGGAACATTGACATAGCCATCGCCAAACTTGCCACCGATCTTGATGGCGGCTGCATCGGCAAAGCTATCGCTAAAAGTGAAGTCAGGCAAATCGCGGCCATTGGCATAGTTATAGCTGATATTGACAGGGCTGCGACCCGAGTTAACTTCGATGAGCTTTTCTTTAATCTTCGCTGAGGAATGACTGAAATCCGCGACCAGGGTCCATTGTTCTAGCGTAAATTTATTATTCCAGCCAAATGCGGTGATATCGCTTTCTTTGGTGAAGGAATTATTCCGTATCACCGGTGCTGCATTAATACTACCCGCTACCGCGTTACCATTCACCACATTCAGATTTGAAAACTTGGCCTCACTCCAGCTTTCCAGCGGCACTTCAAAACCACGACGCACTTCATTTTGCTTGAGTTCGGAATGGTAGGCATCAAAGGTCGAAATAAAGTTTTTCGATGGACGCCATTCCAGCACACCGATCAAGCCATCGCGCTTAGAGTTGCCGGTGATCGCCAGGGCTTTAATCCCTTGTGGTGCCTTAACGCCAGTTGGCACACCATTATTGCCCTCTACCCAGTTCCAGGTTTCAAAGAATTCATTGACATTGGGTTTATCGCTGTGCGCGAAACCGACTGCGACACCCAGGGTGCGATTCGCAAATTGATCGATGTACGATGCGCTGACACGGTTACCAGTGCTAGGCGAACCCTGGCTGACACTGCCCATGGAATTGCGTTCACCACGCAGGTTGACAGCGATAGTGCGACCAGGGAAAGCCAGTGGCTTAACGGTCTGCAAATCAACTGTACCCGACAAACCCTGACCCACTAATGAAGGATCCGAAGTTTTATAGACAGTGACGCCGCTGATTAATTCAGAAGGGTATTGATCGTATTCAACCACACGGCTGGCACTGGTGGACACTTGCTCGCGACCATTCAAAGTCACCGTCGACAAATCGCCCGAGGTGCCGCGAATACTGATTTGCTGCGCCTGACCATTGACGCGCTGCGCTGACAAACCTGGTAAGCGTGCAATCGATTCAGCAATACTGGTATCCGGTAATTTACCGATGTCTTCAGCAGAAATCGCTTCAACAATCGCGTTCGAGTTACGCTTAACGCTGATCGCATCTTCTATGCCCTTACGTATGCCAGTAACCACCACGGTACTCGTGCTAGCTGATTCGGCTTGCGCCTTCGCTTCTTGCGCATAAGCCATCTGATTGATGCTCATCACCAAGACCGCGCAGGCTATTGCGACTGGACGTAATTGAAAACTACCTTCCTGCTGAGTGCTTGCAGCACGCTGTATCGTTTGCTTCATCTGATTGTCCCCTGACTCTTGTATTTAACCGGTGTTTTTACACCGCACTACAAAACCACTTTGAATTTCAGCTCACTTAATTACTGGAGTCATTTTGTACCAAAACTAGATCAACAGTCAAACAAAGACTACACAAAACTACATTTACACTGACTTATTTAGTGCAACAAGCCAACAAAGCTGCCCCATATTGTTGCAAAACATCCACAAATGGTGCAAATCAAATGTAGTTTGACTACAAATTGTAGCCGAACTACTTTTTTATCATGATCAAAATTGAAGCAAGACACTGGTTAGCCCGGGTTTGATTAGCACACGGCCAGACAGCCACGACCAATACCAGAGACCTCGGCACAAAGTCGCGAGTGGTCAAAGTTGATGCCGAAAAGTGCAACTGTGCTAGCAGTGAGTCCGTGCTTTATCAGTAAAGCGAGCGCCCAAAGAAAAAGCCTGATGTATTGCATCAGGCTTTTTTCAACAGCTCAAGCGCGACAGCCAGACTTACAAATTATTCTTTATAAAATCCCATTTGGCTTTTTGCATAGACCAGATCAAATACTTGTCCCTGACCCCATGCCCCTGGCCAGGGTAGACTTGCAAACTGTATTCTTTTTCAGCTTTACTCAATTCATCGATCAGCATAATGGTGTTTTGCGGATGCACATTATCATCCATCGTGCCATGCATGATTAAGATTTTGCCATGTAGATCTTTGCTGGCTTTTAACACGCTGGAACTCAGATACCCCGCTGGATTATCTTGCGGTAAACCCATATAGCGCTCTGTATAAATACTGTCGTACAAATGCCAGTCTGTGACGGGAGCACCGACCAGCCCCAGCTTCCAGGCTTTGCTATGAGTCATCGCATACGACGTCATATAGCCGCCATAACTCCAGCCAAACAGCGCCACTCTGTCCATATCGGCCCAGCCTTGCTTGCGCAGCCATTCCAGGCCATCCAGCTGATCTTGCAACTCCAGTTGCCCCAGCTTTTTATGAATTGGCCAGGCGCTGACCGCTCCTTTATTGCTGGCACTACGATTATCCAACACCCAAACGACATAGCCTTGTTGTGCCAGGAAGTGATGATATAAATTTGCGTTCCAGCGATCTATTACCTGTGGTGCACGCGGGCCACCGTATAGCGTGTGATAAACCGGGTATTTTTTACTCGCATCAAAGTCAGGCGGCAAGAATAGCAAAGCTTCCAGTGGGAAGCCATCGCGTGCAGGCACCTGCAATTGCCTGACCTCCCCCAACTTCAATTGCGCATAGGCGGCGGGCACGGCTAATTCATCGACTAACTTAACTTGCTTACCCTGGCTATCAAACAAGGCTTGCTTAGGCGTTTGCTGCAAA
Source organism: Undibacterium sp. (assembly GCA_041913845.1). Classification (GTDB taxonomy): domain Bacteria; phylum Pseudomonadota; class Gammaproteobacteria; order Burkholderiales; family Burkholderiaceae_D; genus Undibacterium. The sequence continues at coordinate 47,853 of JAYSEN010000001.1, read as the reverse complement.
CTACTCCACTGCGCCAGATACAGGCTGAAATCCTTATTCCAGCTCGCCATGTAACTCGCTTTATCGGTACTTAAGCGGGTAAAACCCTGGCCATCGAGTTTCACCGAATAAATATCGTTGCCGATAGGATTACGCTCACTGGCCGCGAACAAGACACGGCCATTTTTCTCATCCACGCCATACACCGTGCGCACATCCCAATTGCCCTGAGTAAGCTTGGTTTGCAACTGGTAGTTGGCGTCATAGCGGTACAAATGACGATAGCCAGTGCGATCAGATTCCCAGATAAATCCACCGTCCTTTAGGAACACTGGCAAAGGCAGACGTTCGGTCCAGGCCGGACTGGTTTCTTTCAGTAAGGAACGGCTTTGATAGGCTTGATCATACAAACGCAAATCCAGCCAGGTTTGTGCCCGGTCTTGCCAATGCGCCAGTAACTTACCATCGGGACTCCAGCCCACCTGGGTAATCAAAATTTGTTGCCCGGCATAGGGATTATCCGACCAACTGGTTTTACCCGTTAAATCTACCACGCCGAGTTTTACCTCGGGATTAGGATCACCGGCTTTAGGGTAACGTGTGTGCTCAGCTTTAATCGGCTGGGCATGATCGCCACTCAAGGTGTAGACGGGTACTTTGCTTTCATCAAAACTCAGGTAGGCCAGTTTCTTGGAGTCAGGCGCCCACCAGAACGCGCGCAAACGGCCACGACCATACACTTCTTCCATGTAGACCCAATCCAGCCGACCATTAAACTGCGTCGCGCTACCGCCAGTTGTCAGGCGCGTTTCTTTGGCGCTGGCAACATCGGTCAAATACATGTCATTGCCCTTCAAATAGGCAACGGATTTCAAATCGGGCGAGAGTATCGCTTCGTCTTCAGGTTGATCCGGCGTCGTAGTTAATTGACGGACTTGCTTGCCCACTGTGTCCAGTAACCACAAATCATTCTTATAACTAAAGATGTAAGAGCTGACCTCAGGACTGATCTGCGCCGATAAAGTCGCAATAATCTTTTGCGCCTCTTTGTCAGCAATACCTGCCTTACTCATCCAGCCCAGATAATTGCCATCCGCCAGTAAGCTTTGCTTTTCCCAGGTTGCAGGATTGACGACAAACTGCTGAACCACACCGTCTTTATTTTGCGTCTCAATCAAGCGATTCTGCGCATCCCAACTCAAACGCGTCATCGGCTTCAGATCGAAATTTTGTTTTTTAGTGGGGTGGTAGATGGATTCGAGGGTGAGGTTCGAATTCGCTTCACTTACATTGGCAAATCCGAATGAGGAAGTAATACAAAAAGCAAAGGCAAATTTCTTATTCATTAGTAACTCCTGTAATGTGCGTTTGACTCATGAATTAATTAAATGTTCCAAATCGGCAGCTTTATTAACGTCGTATCTCTGCGACCGAATTCAGAAACCACATTACAATTAAACAACGTGGCACTAATGCAGTGATAACTATTGATAAGACACTATTGCACGTGCGATACTAATTTACGCTTTCCCAGACGATTTGAATTTCCCAGCATCGAATCCCAATAGCTCATAAATAATCAATGGAAACGCCAAAGACAACAAATTTGCCCTTCATCAATATGACGTCTCATATCTCTCAAAATTCAATACTAAACATGACAAATATGAATGAACAAACACTCGGCATAAATCACGTGCGAACCAATGACGCTAAAAATAAAGATGAGTTAGCTCGAAACAAATCAAATCGACATGCTGCAATTACGATTGCTTCGAAAAATTATATAAGCCTGGCGATTTCACTCGCTTCATCGTATAAGCGGCATCATCCAACGAATGATTTCATAATTATTTTGGTTGACCAATCCGACGACATGGTGCCCAAGAAATTTGAATCGGGTGCAGAGATAATTGAGATTTCTGAATTACCTATTCCGGATTTAGGCAATTTTATATATCGTTACTCAATAATGGAGCTGAATACTGCAGTAAAACCATTTGCACTTTCACATCTATTCGATAGTAGAAACTACGAGACGTTGCTCTATCTAGATCCAGACATTTACATTTATCGCCCAATGAGCGAAGTCTATGAAGCGTTAAATGCAGCATCCATTGTATTGACACCTCATATGAGGAGTCCGTTTTTCGACGAGATGTCGCCAAATGATGCCGCAATACTGCAAAGCGGCACCTACAATCTTGGTTTTATCGGGTTAAAGAATGGCCCCACGTCAAAAAAACTGCTCGATTGGTGGATGACCAAGTTATATCGTGACTGCATCGTAGATATTCCAAATGGTCTATTTGTCGATCAAAAATGGATTGATCTTGTCCCTGGTTTTTTTCCTGATCATAGAATTATCTACAGTCCGGCTTACAACGTTGCATATTGGAATCTTCATGAACGAAAAATACGGCAAGTTGACTCTACTTGGCACGCAGATGGCACCCCAATTGCATTCTTTCATTTTTCGGGCTACTCCCCGTTCAACCCAAGCAAATTATCCAAACATCAAAATCGCCATCAGCTTGAAGATTACCCTGAACTAAAGAAACTCGTAAACGAATACAAGGATATTCTTATCGCCAACTTCTATGCTGAAACAACTGAATGGGCATATGCCTATCAAACTCTCAGGAACGGTGTGGAAATACCATTGCGAATGGTAAACTCAATAATGCAATGGGCCGCTCGTAATCAGGTACCGCTCCCAAACCCTCTAAATGATGCTGACAATTTCTGTAAAGCGTTGATGAGTAAAGGCATTTCACTTGACCATCCAAATTGCATCCTACTCTACTCCTTTATACTTAGCAGCAGACCTGACGTTCGTGAAGCTTATCCTAGCGCTATATTTAATGCGGAAGATAGTGGTTTTAAAGGATGGATTAATTACTCCGGGAAAATGGAAGGCTATATTGGTGGACTGCTAGATTTTGAAAATAGTGATGAAATCTATGATTACGTAGAAGACACTTTCTCTAGACTCCGTAATGCCAACCCGCCGCGAACCGACGTATTTTTAGCATTTGAGAATATGTGGGAAGATAAAAAAGTTTTTAAGGATTTTACAAGTTGGGTTGAGACTTATGGGGTAAGGGAGCTTGACTTAACTTCAGAACATGCGAAACGTATAACCCAAGCGGTACCTGGGATATTTAAAATCTTAAACATCTATTTCTTACGTTCAGACCTGCAATGTCAATATCCCAGCTTATATGAACCAATAGAAATTCACAGATTTGCTGATCGACTTCGTAGAGATCGATATATCAACGACATTAGTCTTGAGGAGGTCTCATTATTTGCCGAATACGCACTACACAAGCGTGACGCAATAGAGATAATGCGCTTTATGTATTCACATTTTGGTAAGAAGAACCCTATATCCCTAAATTTATATTCAGTGGAAGAAAATCGACAACAGAGACGAATCAACCTTAGCTCAACCTCGATAATCAATTGGCTTGAAAATTCACATTTTTTTAGTCCAATTGATCACTTCTATTCGCAATATCCAAATGAAATCCCAGCATCCGAAGACTATATAAAATGGTTTGTAAATGGTTTGTCTCCAGCAAAGAATTATCGATTTTCGGAGAATATCCGAACTAGCTTAAATCGGTCCGATACAAGCGACATACTTGTTAATCTCTCGGGCTATCTGAATGTACCAACTGGTATGGGAGAAGCCGCTCGAAGCATAAATACGATAATGCAACAAGAGGGCGTATCAACAACTTTTTTTAACATACCAAATCCTCGAGCATATAGCGACCAAATTCCAAATTCACCACTAATTTTTGGGTGGCCAAAGAGCAAAGCCTCCGTTTCGCTCACTATTGCGAACGCAGATTCCAAACAATTACTTGACACAATTTTGCCAAAAGATTACTGGGCAAAAAAGAATGTGGGGTATTGGTTATGGGAAACAGAGGAGTTACCACAAAGATTCAAATCAGCTGAACAAGGCTACGATGAGATATGGACATCCAGCGAGTATTCCGCTGTCGCAATCAGAAAAACAATTAATCTACCCGTAAAAGTTGTACCTTTAACACTCGATTTTGTTGGTATTGATAACGCAAAGAGCAATCGCGCGAAATTTGATCTACCTTCGACGGGTACGTTATTTGGATTCAACTTTGATCCCAACAGTATACTCGAGCGTAAAAATGTACGAGGTTTAGTTGACGCTTTTAAACAGGCATTCAATGAAAAAGACAACTGCTATTTAATTCTCCGTGCAAATGGAAAAACACTAGGTGCCTATGAATACGAAAAAATTCGTGCAGAGGCGAAGTCAGGCAGGATTATATTTTTTGAATCTACCTTAACTAGACAAGACACATTTGACTTTATGAAAACCTTAGATGTTTATGTTTCCTTACATAGATCAGAGGGATTCGGTTTAACTTGTGCAGAGGCAATGGCACTAGGCAAGCCAGTTATAGCCAGTAATTATTCAGGTAATCTGGACTTCATGAATAAATCCAACAGCATTTTGATCACAACCAAAACAATAGTTACTGAGCGAGCTTATGGCCCATATCCTTTGGGCACGGTATGGGGGGATCCAGACTTAGCTGAAGCAGCGAGAGCAATGCGTACCCTAGTCGATGAAACGACAAGAATCAATCTAGGAAGAATTGCATCAGCGTCAATCCGTGAGACATTAGATAACTCAAGAATTAAATCAATTACGCGAACTCTTTTGCGTTCACTGATAGATTAATAACTACCTCAAATGTTGACATGAAGCATTCTAGAACTTGTATGGCTTGTCTGATCCTTTTAAAAAATCAATTTTAGTATGCAATTAGAATTTAGAGAAATACCAGCTCACCCTGATCTCAAACTTGGAATTCGTTTCGCTGATTGGGATCGTGTCGCGGTCAATGGAAATTCATTGGGAATCTTCATATGGGTATCCTCCAAGAAAGGACTACCGAATTGTCAAGAAATATTATTGAGGGATGGTGATCACTGCATTTCGAGACTATCAACATTTCAACAAACTAAGTCGGTACTAGCAAGCCTCTGCCCTGAGAATGCAGAGTCATCAATTTTTACTCAAGTATGCATCAATCGACTAATCCTTCGAAAAGAAGGAAGCATTTCGGTTTTAGTTACTGATGAATTTAGCCAAAGGCATCATCTTGGAACGATTGATTTTTGCGAAAACACGTTCAATGATTTCGAAAAACCATCAATAGAATTTGATATTCGCCCTATTTTAATTTCCAGCCTTGGGAGATCAGGCTCAACAATATTGACAAATTGTATTGGCTTACATCCTGAAGTTTGCCTAATTGGCGATTATCCTTTCGAATACCGCTTCTTCTCTTACTGTCTGCATGCAACTTATATCGTCACTTCACCAGCGAATCATGATTGCTCAATGGGACCGGACTCATTTGAGAAAGTCAACGTGTTTAATACAGGATTTAATCCTTTCAATAATAGAGACTTTGATCGTAGATTGGATAAAAATGACCTTCGAGATTTTTATGAGATTGAATTCGCTCACGATACTGCGGATTTTTTTATGCGTAAGGCCAAAACCGCAATAAAAAAAGTAGCCTCAGCAAAGAAAACAGCAACGGCATTTGTCGAGAAAGCTGCAGGAACAAATTTGAGTAATCTTGCCGAAAATATTTTTCCACAGTCAAAGGAAATTATTTTAATTCGCAATTTTTGGGATATGGCATTGTCGATGATCGCTTTCGATAACAAACGAGGAACAAAGTCATTTTACGTAGAGAATCCCGACGAATGGCTAATTGCAAGGGCATTTCAACACTGTAATCTGACGATCCGTTCTCGCATTCAAGGGAAAATTTTAGTTAAATATGAAGATTTGATTAATGATCCAGAACTATGTCTGAGCAACTTAGCTGGAAAACTTGGGCTTCGACAAGACAGTGAAGCTATTGCCCTTATGCTCGAGCCTTTTAACAACTCAACTTACTTAGAAAAGCACAAAACCAGTCAGCGTAAAAAATCTGATATCAAGAAATGGTTTTCAAAAGACGCAATAACTGCAGCAGAATTACTGTTACAACAATGCGATTTGAACAGCGAAAATCCCAAATACGAATTGGCCACATGGATAGGCGACTTCAATGATCATAAAGTTACTGAAAACAGGCAAAAATCGGCGATAACAGCATCTGATACTTCTAAAGTAAGTTGGGTTGAAGCTTTTGCATGGGCTACTGATTTAAATGCGGCAATCTCTAATCAAAACAAATCCAAGCTAAAACGACAAAAAGAGACAATAGCGAGGCTTTCCCATCAATCTCGACTCGATTCAGAGAATCGCACAAAGCAAATACAAAGTTTGTCCGAGCATTTAAGGTTGGTTGTTCAGCGAGCTGAACGCGCAGAAATCTATGCAAAGTCCTTGGAAGCCGAACGAGTTCGACTCTACGATTACATAAATAAGCGTGAAGAAGTTTTTAAAGAGATCGACACACATTACAAAACTGAATTCGAAAAACTAAAACGTAATTCCGAAAAAAACACGATCATTCGTCTTGATCCTGAAGAACAAACGAAGATTTATCTTGATTCAATAAAGTTAGAGCGAAACGATCATATATCATCAACTGACAATAGCGAATTTGAAGCATCTGACAGCACAATAAAAGATTTAATTCGTTTTCATATTAACAGGGCAAATTTGGCAGAGGAGTATGCCAAGTCTTTAGAAGCTGATCGTAAAAGAATACAAGATTCATTCACAAATGAATTTAATTTGCGACAAAAAAACCAAGAACTGTACTCAAAAGAATTAAATGACTTACTTGATAGAGCTAGTCGTGCAGAAGAGTATTGCAAATTACTCGAGCTTGAAATTAATAAACGCGAAAAGAACCTTCCCAATTCTCATGCTCCGATTCTCCAGGAGAATTTCGAACCCAGTCAAGAAATGCAAAATAATTCATTTAACCAACTATTACCCACATTATTAAGCATCGGAGAAAATATGAATCAAGATGAAGCACTTCGACTTGTACAATCACATACACATTGGCATCATAAATTCGAAATTTTTCCAAATATAGTCACTCCTGGCACTTATGATCCAGGTTTTTTATTAGATAAATTGGGACTTCCATCAGATCTCACGGGAAAAAGTATATTGGACATCGGGGCATGCGATGGCTATTTCTCTGCAGAGCTTTACGCACGAGGAGCCAATATAACCGCTCTAGACTATCGTCCAAAAACAGAGTCTGGATTCGGCATTATGGAGAAAGTAAAAGGAATCAGCATTCCTCATGTTGTTTCTAACGTCTACGATATAAATTCGAATCTAGGCGAGTTTGATATCGTTCTCTTTTTGGGTGTTATTTATCATTTGCCAGATATCGTATCAGCTCTTTGGAAAATACGAAAAATCTGCAAAGGGACAATTTTTGTTGAGTCATATGTGGAGAACTTTGGGGTAGATCAACCTATGGCTCGATATTATGAGGCATCCACATTGTATGGAGATAGTACTAATTTTTGGGCACCCAATATTGCCTGTATGGAGGCTGTTCTACGTGACTGCGGATTTACAATTCAAAAGACCCACCAGTGGGGTGATCGTGCAATGATAGAAGCCAAGGCTAATGGGAGTGATGAAAAAATTAAAATGGCTTACGGTACGTTTAATTCGACAACCACGTAAATTAAACTATTCTTTTGAATCATTACTCACCCAGCGATCCAGCCACACTGTCGGGATTTTATTGAAAATAAGTTAATCACAATACTATACCGACTTAGTAATGTCGACCAAATCTGAGATACATTTATTTAATTCAAAATTTACCATTGCATTCTCAATAGTTTTATTGATCTGCTTTTTATCAATATAAAAACTCACCTTAGACACAAATCCTTGCACATCAAAAAAATCCACTAATTTAATATTCAATTCGTCGCTAAACTCTCTGACGGGCGGAGTATCAGATGCCACCACAGGCACACCTGCCAACGCCGCCTCCAGTAAAGACCACGACAAGACAAACGGCGTGGTCCAGTAACAATGTACCCGGGTTATGCTGAGTGTTTTGAGCCAGATTGAATAAGGAACTTGTCCGACAAAATGTACCCGGCTCATATCAAGCTGGCCGTCTAATTCCCGCAACATTTTTTCTTTCCAGTTTCCTCCCTCTTCCGGTGGACTACCGTAACTGATGCCGTCGCCACCTATGATCAGCGCGTGTGCATCCGGGCATTGCCGTAATACCTCAGGCAAGGTACGCATAAAAATATGAAATCCACGAACGGGTTCAAGATTTCGCGCCATGTAGCTGAAAACGGGCACGTCCTTGCTTAACTCCAGCTCGGGGTGATATTCGTTCGCGCCGAGCCGGATGCAGGCGGTTGGATCAAATTTTAGCTGCGCCGTATCAATGCCATCATGTATGACTTGAATTTTATGCTGAACAAATTCAGGCCAGACGCTCTTTTGCCACTGTGTGGGTGCGATCCCCATGTCCGCGGCTTCTATACTCAGCAGGTTAATCGCATTCCGCATACGAAGCTGGCAGCGTTGCTGAAAGCTTGGAGCCGGCATTTCCGGATCAAAATCAATATCTAATCCTTCGGTTGCGTAGTAAAACTCACAGTACACAATTAGACGAGTCCGCGGAAATACTTCCTTCACAAACAAAGATTCGCCCCAGCCTGGGTGGGCGATGACCACGTCAGGAACAAAACCCTCGGCTTTTAACTTCATCATCGCCGCAGTGCAAGCTTCTGCCCTTAATACTTTAATTTCCTGATCGGCTAACAGAGGATGCATTAACTCACTTTGTTTGCGCAGCAAGTGGTAGCGACGGTATTCCACACCAGATGGCACCAGGTTATCGGCCATACCCAGGGCGACCACCTTATTCTTGCCATCAGCGGCAAGATGCCTGGACAGATGGATAAATTGTCCGGGAAAACTCTGGTGTATGAATAAGACCTTCAAGTTATCTCCGCACTGAAAGCTTGCATTAATTCCTCGCTAATCACTGTCGTCGAAGCCAAGGCCCAGAGGTCCCAGCCTGATCCAGCGAGCACTTTGACATCATTAAAGCCTGCATCAAGCAATGCCTGACCCAGCATGCGCCCAGTGAAGGCTGTTTTGTGCGCCATAAATGAATTACCATTCTTAATCGAATTCTGATGTCCAAACAGGATGTCCATCACAGTGATAGGTCCAACCGCCGATTGATATAAAGTTTGATCTGCTTTGTCTTCACTTAAATATCGGCCTAGCGCCTGAATATCGGGCACGGTAATGATGGCAAAGCCACCTGGTTGCAGTACACGACGAAATTCACGTAAAGCGATGGGCACTTCAAAACTATGTAAGTGCTCGATATTGTGTGAGGAAAATACCCCATAAACACTGGCATCCGATAATGCCGATAAATCGGTCATCGTGCCAATTAAATCCGGCTTAACTTCGGGATTAATATCCTGGCGTAATTCATGCCATTTGCTATCACGAAAAATCGCATGTACGCGATCTCGCCCAGTATAGCCACAACCTATATTCACATAGGTAGGTAACGGATACTGCTGTGTCATTTTTCCTCCGCTTTCAGCTCGGCCAGAGTTTGCTCTGGAATTCCCTGCAATTGACTGTTACGTAAACGACGTGGACGAGGAGGTAAAGCATAACCGGTAAACACCTGAACATGCGTGTCCAGATTCAAACTGGGATGATAACTAGGATCGGCTAATAATGCTGCCCCCCAGCGTCGCCTCAGGTTGCTCATTTCTCGTTGTGCCCTGGCTTGCTTTTGTGGGCTATCTTCTTTGCCGCGACTAGCCGACTCGAGATGCAGCAATTTTGCAAAGGGTGTCCAGATAATTCGTCGACCCAAAGCACGTAACTTCAAACAAAAATCAACGTCGTTAAACGCTACCGGGAAATCAGTCTGGTTTAAACCTCCAACTAAGGTCCAGTCTGCTTTACGCACGAGTAAGCATGCTGCCGTTACTGCGCTCAGTTGTTGGGTAAGCTGGTTCCTGCTGAAGTGTCCGCTATCATCATCATGCAATAAATTGCCGTAGTGCGCTGCTAAGCCAGCAGGTCCCAAAACCACGCCGCCATGCTGCACCATGCCGTTAGGCCAAAGCAACTTAGCTCCTACCATGGCGACTCGTTGATCGCTGAAATGACTTAACATTTCTTCCAGCCAGCCAGAATGAAACGCTTCGATATCGTTATTGATTAAGCCAATAACATCGGCATTGGTGTGTGCTACCGCCAAATTATTCAGATAGGAATAATTAAATGGTCCTGGGCTATGGATTACCTTTATTCCTGCGCCTTTGAGCACTTTGAAATAGCGCAGCGTCTCGTCTTTAATCGAGCCATTGTCAACGACAATAATTTCAAGCAAAGGCCAGTTACTAAACTCTCCGATACTATCAATACATCGACTTAATAATTCAACCTGATCCCGGGTAGGGATTACCAGGCAAACCTTCTTCGAACGAATCTCTGCGCTCAGCAAGCGCTTTAACTGCCGGATTGGAACTATGCTTGCAGCACCATCAGGGTGGGCATGCACGCTGGCTGTCAGTTTAAATTCATCCGTCAATAACTGATTCAGTCTGGCGTTAAAATCCACACTTGGCCGTTGCTGCTTTATCTGGGGAAAATGGCTAACCGTATAGGGAAAATGCACGATGCCATCTGGATTAAGGTCATCCAGATTTAGCGCCAGGCGCCACAACCACAGCGCCGGCGCGGTTTCGCTATCTGGCGTAGGAATTGCCTCAATTAAGTCCGCACTGCGACACATCACGCTATACAGGAAATAATCGCTAGCCAGCGCATACTCTACATTCCAGGCGGGTTTAAACCAAGTGTTTCCGTGGAACTCGGTATCCCCATAAAAAATTTTCGCGGTGGATTTTTGTGCTTCGCTTATTAACGCATCAAGGTTCTGGCTATGCAGGATTTCACCAGGACGCTGTAATAATGTGAACTCCGCTGCATTCGAAATTAAGGTTTGCTTAATTTCTGAGGGCGACATTTTTCGTCCATCCAGCAAGTACAGGGTGAGGCCAGTTTCCTGGGAGAGTTTACGCAAATTGAGCTGGCATTCGTGAAAATCGTCGTCGTCGCCACTGTTATCAAATAATACGTTCAGGCTTTGCAAACCGGACGCAGATGCTGGCGTCACCGCACGGCCAAATTGCTTGTCCCAATCGGCATAATGACTCCACCCCAGACTTTGCGGCAAATACGTTTCATACATCGTCACCAGCTTATCGCAACTGGAAATTTGATTATCAGGCAAAAGCGCCTTCAGCCCCTGCGCCGAACAACACACCTGAATTGGGCTGCCATTTAATTCGATACCAGCCGCATTTCTGACCGTAATCGTGTGCACTTCATTATCAGCAAAAGCAAGTGGCAAATTGATTTCAAAACCGAATGCATCAGCAAAGTGCCCTCTTAATGCAGGTAAGAACAGGTTTGCTTTGGTTTGCGCGATGCGCTCGCCGTTGGAATAAGCGTACAGCGTTTCACAGGCCGAATTCGTCGCTGCTGGCACCGCGTAACCTTGTAAGCGTAGTCCACCATTGGAATAAACCAGGTTCAAAACTTTGGCGTGATCTTCATCGGCCTGATCGTCTTCCTCCTTGCCAGTAATAAGGCCGGGGAGGTAGATTTGAGTATTCGCGATTCGGACGGTATAGCTGACACCACGATGCAATTTGCCCACTTCGGCAATAAAACCGTGGCAAGGATCAATGTCACCCAATGCTGAAAAATTTGATGGTCTTGACGATGCACTAAGGTGGTGATGTCTGAGATTTGCACTAACCAGACCTATAGCTTCCTGGTCCAGGCAAATTTCCAAACTCACCCTTTGTGAGGTATCCTGCGAATTGATCGCCCAGCCGTAAAGATAACCATCTGTATACCCCTCTAGCTGCCCACACCATTTATCCGCATTAATCTGATTCGGCTTTACTATCGTTCTTTTTTTTCTCTTCATTTATGCTCTATTTGGATAGCGTCAAGATCACGACGATTTAAACGGATACCTTCAATTTGTCGTCAACACCACGTCATCTGGCAATGCTCTGAGTTCAGCCCAAACTTTCGCAAGATCAAAGTGCTGACCTAGTTGCCGGATTCTGGGGTCCGGCGTGAATCGCTCAATCTGGCTCGTTAGTAACAATTTTATATTGAGACCAGCTAGTAACTGACTATCTTCAAGTAATTTAATTTCTTTGTTGTGTACTTTGGGTAACACATAACTATTGCCGGTGGCCCAAATTCCATCAAACACCTCACCCGTGATCAGTAGCCTGGTTTTCGGCGCTAGCAATAGCAAGTCACGACTAAGTTTTTGTAGCACACTGTGCATACCATCTGCGATCTTGTTATCCCAAATCACTATCCATTGACACTCACCGCAACTTTGATGTTGCTGCGGTGGCAGACTGAGCAAGGCATTGTCCTCATTCGCCTGTTGCGACATCAGCCAGGTATTATTTTTTTGTTTTAGATGGTGTATTAATTTTTTTCGTATGCTTGCTAAACCATCTTTAGCAATGAAACGCTGATAATGTCGTTGATAAGACGGATAGCGTGAATGGATGTAATCCAGATTTTGCGCCACGCGGTAATACTTTTCGAACTTAAACGAACTACTACCATGGTGGGCGATAAACACTTGCGGATTTAACAGATGTTTGTAGCCAGCTTCGCTGGCGCGCAGACACCAGTCCACTTCTTCAGCATATCCGCGTGACAAATGATAGCCATCTAATAAACCGACCTGCTGGATCGCCTTAGCATGCATCAGCATGGCAAAGCCACAGCAAACTGGCAGTTCTTGATCGGCCAGCTTCTGTTCCTCGCAAACCGATTGTAATTGCTGCTGCAATTCGCTCAATTGCTCGGCTTCAGGCGCTAAGCTGGCTTCTGCAATAATTGGAAAACTACTGATTTCACCATTATTTGACCAGGCACTGACAGAGGCAATTTTTTGATCACTCTGCAAACTCTCCAGCATCTTATCCAGCCAGTTGCCACTCACCCTGGTATCAGAATTCAGCAGGAGCACGTGTTGCCCCATGGTCGCTTGCAATCCGCGATTTACTGTTTCAATAAAACCCAGGTTGACCTTATTCGTCATTAACTCAATGCGCTGCTTGCCAGCTAACTGTTGCAACCAGTTGGACAAAGCTGCGTCAGGACTGGCATCATCAATCACTAACAAACGTGCCTTGCATGTATTCGCTTGAAAGCTGCTCAGAACACTGGAAATACAGGCTGCGACTTGTTGAAAGTCTTGATACACCGGAATAAGAATGACGAGATCCGTCTGGGTAGTGTTTGATGTTACTGGCTTATTTGAAATTTCTGGAACACGCAAGCGGACAGGCGAACCGGATGCTGTGATGCGTGTGGATTGGGATTTATGCTCAAGGCAGACCGACCAGGTTAAGCTTGTGTCCAGGCCACCTAAGATTATCCTTTGTTTGTTTTCGGCAAGCTTATATTGATAGTTGGCCTCATCACTGCTTACTTTAAGCAAATAATTAGTTTGAGCGCCAGCTTCGAAAAATTCGAAATCAATGACAAGACTGCTTTCTTGTGCCCAGCAAGCAACAACAAACTCTGCACCCGACACGCTAAGTAGTTTTCTGAGACTGCCATCATCAGAAATTGCAATGCGTTGCGCCAGAAATAATTGCGCCAGTGCAATCGTAGCTTGCCTGGCACCAGCATCATGCCATTGCTGCAAAAGACTATCTTGCATCAAAGGAAGCTTGGGTTTACGTCGCCAAGCCAAATACCCGGCCCTCAGACTTAACGATGGCAATTGCAACTCAATCACCCTGGTGCGAAACAGCGCCGCAAAATGATTATCGGGCAAATAGCGACACGCTATTTCGGCAAAAACTAAGGCATCTGCATAAGCTTGACGTTTGAACGAGGCAATAGCTTGTTCCAACAAACTTTCATAGCGCAGCTTAGGAATAACCTGATTAGGAATTCCTGGAATAAAAAAGGGAGCTTGCGCTCCCTGTTTTGGTAACCCCATAAAACTTAAACGATGCCAGAAACAATGGTGACGCTACCGATAACCTGAGCTTCCTGGTGTTCAGCTGTATGTTGAATATTCTGAACTGCGATTTGCGCAAAGGAATTAATGATCGTTGCACGTGTCGCACCATGAGACAAAGAGTCAACCCAATAAGCCACACCGGCATCTTCACCAGCACGACCAAACGTATTTTGGTACAAGCCTTGTATGAAATCGATATCTGACTTAGCAGCAATTGGTGCGAATTCAGCGACACGTGTAAAGCTCACTGCAACCTGGTTCAAACTCATGCCGCCACGAACAGCATCAAACCAGTAGTTTAAACCACCCGCATCTGCATCGCGTCCGAAAGCAACGTGATAGAGCGTAGAAACAGCAGCCTCAATGGAATCTTTCGCAAATACCATGGCTTTGCCATTATCAAGCTGAACGTACTGAATTTTTGTAATATCAGTGGTTTTATGGCTAGTCATATCGGTAATTACCGCATGGCCATTATTCGACGTCACTTGGTAATTTGTCGCGCTGCCACCTAACTTAACAACGGCATAATCGCCACTACCACCGACAATTGTGCTATTGCCCAAGCCGGCCTGAACGGTATCCACCCCAAGACCAGTTTGAACTGAGCTATCACCACTGCCCAAAACAATTTTGGTATTGCGGGCATCCGCAACAATGATCTTATCACCACCAGAGGTACCCACAACCACACGATCAGTAGTGCCAGAGCTGGAAGGCGCAGTCACGTTATCATTAATAGTGGTAACAACCCCGCCCTTGCCTTGGAAAATTACGACAGGCGCATTCTTTGGCGGAACAATAGTGGTTTGTTGTGTGTCGGACGACGCCACAAACACAACCTCACTACCAGAACCCACAGTTACATTACCATTTGCATCGGGCGTTGCCGTGTCAAATGTGACCTTGGAATCACCCTTAGTCGTTAATGCCAAGATATCGTTAATTGTGCTCGACGAAAAAACTGTGGGATTACTGTTTTTTAACGCATCGGTAACCACACTAACATCCGAATCATACATAACTCACCCCTTTCAAAAATAGCCCAAACAAAATTTGGGTTAAGGTTGGTTTTCTTTACAGACAGCAGTAACTTTAGACGAAAACTTCAAAAAGCTCAAACTCAAAAACAGTTACTATCAATATTATTCTGCAACAAAAGCAAATGTAATTATCGCACGTTCGGCTTATTTAATGTCAATTTGCAAACCAGTCAAATGCTCAAAACCTGATGGTCCACCAAGTTTCACACCAAATCCTAACGGAACCCGGAAGCCACCTGAAAAATTGGCATACCCCTTGATCTGGTACTGATGAGCGTGCAAACCAGTCAGATTAAAGCTGAGTGCGACGATACGCCGGGCCTGGCCACGTGTTCCACAAAACTCCCCCAGATTTGCTTTGAGCTCGTTTTGCACTCCCTCCAGCCTGACGCTGTAAGTCAATTGCAAACCGTCGGGGATGTCTGGCCAATTCAATTGAAAGCCTTCTAGCCGCAAATCCTTACCTGCCTCGCCACTCAAGATTTCACCAGGCATGGCCAATTTATCGCCCAGGCTTTCAATATGACCGATCAAGGTAATGCCAGAAGCTGAAACGCTAAACGGCTCAGTGGCCGCCAAGGTAGAACTGATATTTTCAACATGACGCAAAACCGATCCCAGTGCGTTTTCGGCTCCAAAATACTGCGGTGGGGCGCTACCTGTATGCTGCGGTTGCTGATGGCTGATGTGTTGACTACGATAGCTTTTGCCTGCAAAGTCAGCCAGCGAAGGTAAAGTTGGGCTGGATTTGCCTGAATTTGTCTGGTTAGCAGCTACGCCTAAAGCAATTTTATCCAATCGCAATCTGGGTGCTTTAAAGGTCGCTTCAGGCTGGCAAACGGTGATCAACAACTCAACATCACCGTCATAAACATGGACAATGATGCAGTCATTGGCATTTGCCAATCGTGTATTTTCCGTGCCTGGCGTTCCCAAGGTTTCAAGCTTACCGGAGCTCGCCATCACACCTGGGCCGCGGCCAATAATAAACAAAGCACCTGCGTCACCGGGATGCCTTAAGATGTACATCCCCGGACTCAGCATGATCAAAGAATTCTCAAAATTCACCGAAATCCCCTTTTGCAAAAAGTCGCACATTGCGCTTGTGTTTCACTTCAGCTTGTTTATTCTGACTATATCGCCACAACAAGTTTTGCTTACATTCTCTACAGAGATTACCATAACACTTATCTGAAGTATAAAACTAAATGCTCAAGGCCAATAAATCGCGCTGGTTTTTACTGCTTTTGGGATTGACTAGTTGCGCGATTGCCAACGCAGGACACCCCTTAATCTCCGATGATCCCTATGTGCAAGGGGCGTATCATCATCAATTCGAGATAAATACTGATAAAACCCTGGAACCATTGCCTCTGAATGGCGTCATGAACATGACCTACAGCTACGGCGTCAGTGATGATTTCGATTTATTTTTCAATTTGAGTGGCAAATACACGGGGCTATCCGGTCAGGCTGACAGTTCGGTGGGGCTGAAATATTTAATTGCGACCGAAGATGAGCGCAGTTGGGACCTTAAAGTGACCCTGATCTGGCCAAATGGCAATCACGCCAAAGGCTTAGGGGGCGAGCAAAAACAAGTGGTTGTCACTTTGACACACAGCCGTACTAGCGATAGCCTGAGTTTGCTAAGTAATGCCACACTCACTTTGAAACGATCAGTTCAAGCCAGCGATTCAGGCAATACACAATTTAGCGTCAGTCAGGCACTAATTTATCATTACACCCCCGAATTGCGACTCGTGTTTGACGCGGGAGTCGGCCTGAATGATCAAAAATCACGTACTAACTGGAATAAGCAAGCCGTACTTGGCGCCATATATTCCCCACACAAAAACTGTGATCTCGACTTAGGCGTGCGCTGGCAACAACTGACATTAGGTTGGCAGCGTTCGCTGGGGCTTGGTCTGACCTGGCGCTTATAGTCGTATCTCCCTAACCAAATACCTAACCTTGTGCATCCTTATTGCCAGATCACGATGACGATTTTTTCAGCGCAATTTGGCAATACAAATTCTCAAGACGATCGGCTGGCAACAGCACGGACATTAAAAACCTGGTTGGCGTCGGGATTCGTGCCAACGCTTAACGACTCGATATAGCAATAATCCCGCCACAAGCGTGCCAAATAAAGCTGGTTGACTAAAATCATGTTTGCCAGCCTTCATCCAAAAATAATGTAATACGGCTGCAATCGCAGAAAAGTAAACCAGACGATGCAATAACTGCCAACGCTTGCCACCTAAGACACGTATTATTTTATTATGGCTAGTCAGCGCCAGCGGCAGCATACTGAACCAGGTCAACGCTCCCATCAATACAAAAGGGCGTTTGAGTATGTCTGCGATGATTTCTTGCAACTCGAAGAAATGATCAAACCAGATAAAACAGACTAGATGCAAGCTGGCATAGAAAAAACTATACAAGCCCAGCATACGCCTTAAGCGTATCAGCCAGGTCAATTTAGTTAATTGCCGTAAGGGAGTGATACAGAGTGTCAGCACCAAAAAGTACAAGGCCCAATCCCCTGTATTACGCGTCAAAAATTCCAGCGGGTTCGCCCCGAGTAAATTGGCATATCCCGCATACAACAATCGTAAAAATGGGAGCAAGGCCAAGACAAAAACACTGAGGCGTATTGAATTCAGTTGAGTATTACTTAGCATCTCAAAAGTACTTACGTAAATCCATGCCTTGATATAACGAAGCGACCTCGTTATAACCATTGAACATCAGCGTCTTACGCTTGCGCGTGAAAAAACCATCTTCGCCTATGCGTCGTTCAGATGCCTGTGACCAACGCGGGTGATCGACATCGGGATTGACGTTGGAATAAAAACCGTATTCATTGGCTGCCGCGAGATTCCACGAGGTGCGAGGTTGTTCACGGGTAAAGCGAATTTTAACTATCGACTTGGCCGATTTAAAACCATACTTCCACGGCAACACAATTCTGACCGGCGCACCATTTTGCTTCGGTAGCTCCTCACCATACATTCCTAAGGCAAGCAAACTAAGTGGATGATAAGCTTCATCAATCCGTAATCCCTCGATATAGGGCCATTCCAATACCGGGCTACGCAAACCCGGCATTTGTTTTTTATCTTCCAGAGTGACAAATTCGACAAATTTGGCTTGCGAAGTCGGCTCCACTTTTTTCAGTAAATGCGAAAGCGAATAACCTACCCAGGGGATCACCATGGACCAGCCTTCAACACAACGCAGCCGATAAATGCGTTCTTCCAGTGGCGCCAACTTGAGCAAACTATCGATGTCAATTTGCATAGGCTTCCTGACCTCGCCTTCGATACTCAAAATCCAGGGACGAGTTATCAGACTATGTGCGCGTTGAGCAGGCTCAGCTTTGTCGGTTCCGAACTCATAAAAGTTGTTGTAGCTTGTAGCATCTTGAAAACTGGTTTTCTTTTCCATTAATGCATAGGCTGGATTCGTCGCTGCCGCTAACTTTAATGCTGTGCGAGCTTGCGGTGCAGCTGCCGCTTCCAGATTCAAGGCTGAGCCTAATGTACCGGCAAGCGCCAGTCTTTGCATGAATTCGCGACGTTGCTGATAAACCTCACGTGGGGTGATTTCCGAGGGCTGGGGTGGATCGCAGATATCTGCCTGAATACGTATCAACATGCTACTAATCTCCTTAACTAGTGTCGCGTTCACTTTCAGATGGCAAGCATGCCTGATGCCCTGCCTTGCACGTATTAGTCGCTCGGTACTTCGAAAGCTTACAGTCTCAGATAAAGTCGCACATAAAAAATTCCATGCTTGTTGTAACGAAATGCCATCGTGATAAGTTCAGATACACTAACCACGCAATAAGTTTTCCGCAAAAAAAATGGCACTGTGTTGACAGTGCCATTTAGTTTTACAGCGTACCGTAGGAATGTAATCCGGTTAAAAACATGTTTACCCCGATAAACGCAAAGGTCGTCACCACTAAGCCGACCAACGCCCACCATGCCGCTAATTGTCCGCGTAAGCCTTTCATTAAGCGCAAATGCAACCACGCTGCGTAATTCAGCCAGACTATCAACGCCCAGGTTTCTTTGGGATCCCACGACCAATAACCGCCCCAGGCTTCTGCCGCCCATAAAGCACCGAGTATGGTCGCTATGGTAAAAAACGCAAAGCCCACCGCAATGGCTTTGTACATGACATCATCGAGTAATTCCAGAGCAGGTAAACGATCGCTTAGTATGCCCTTAGCTTTCAGCAAATAAGCTAAAGCAACCATCGCCGCTAATGCAAAAGTACCGTAGCCTATAAAGTTAGCTGGCACATGAATTTTCATCCACCAACTTTGCAATGCTGGCACTAAGGGTTGAATTTGCTCGGCGTCGCGACTCACCATATACCAAAGTAAAAATCCAATCGCGGCGACGATGATTAATAAAACGAAGGGTCCCATTTGCCGGGTCTGGTAATGCTGCTCATAGTACAAATAAAAAATTGCCGTCAGCAAGGCAAATAAAATAAACACTTCATACAAATTCGACACTGGAATGTGGCCAACATCACTGCCCACCAGATAAGACTCATACCAGCGTACCATCATGCCAGTAAACCCAAGCAAAACCGCGCTCCAGCATAATGAAGTACCAATGCGTAAGCCAAACTCACTACGCGCAAGCAAACCACCCCAATAAAATACCGTGGACAAGCAAAATAAGAAGCTCATCCACAAAATCGCTGATTGACTGGCTAATAAGTACTTAAGAAAAAATCGCGTATCTGCTTGTGCCAAGTCGCCCGCATACAACTTCAATGAGAACAGGCTTAAAGCTGCAATCCCAAGCAACAGTGGGCGTATCGGCTTCCAGAACCATCCCAGGTAAATAAACCCAGGCGCACTGGCTAGCAATATGCCCTTCTCATAAACATCCATGTAAGCGCCATATTGCAGTAATGCAAAAACTGCACCGCAAACCACCACCACCGCATACAGATAATCCCAGTGCTTTAGTCGTTGCCAATAGGATTCAGGCAACAAGGTTTTATTAACCATTTCCATAACACCTCCATTAAGCTTCAGACGGTTCACGCTGACCAAGCAGGCCAGGTAAATCGTCATGCAAGCGTTTAAATTCTTTCTCGAAATCCAGCGTTTTTCTCTGGCTACTCATGGCCAGTAGCATACTTGAATGCTGGCCATCTTGTTTGATCCAGCACCATATCCTGCGTTCCCGTATATACAGCATGGCAAAAACACCCATTACCAGGAATAAGCACCCGAGATAGACCAGATTTTTACCCGGCGAGCGAGTAATTTGCAATACGCTGGCTTTGACTTCGTCGAAACTTTGTAATTGCAAATAGACCGGAGCATCATAGGACGATGCGTCTGATAAAGCCAGCGTTGCTAATTGCAAAAACCGTCCACGCTTCTCATCTGCCTGAAGTTCAGGCAAGCCATCTTGCTGGCGTGCCACCATCCATAAATCCCACAAACTGCCATTGAGAATTTTAACGAAGACATCGGCAGCCTTGCCCTGATCATCCGCAGGGATTTGCTCCAGAAACTTGGAGATCGCGACAAAGCCAGCCAACTGACCATTGCCAGCAAACACACTTAATGCGCGTTGTGCCGAGTCACTTAATTGCTTTTGCATTTGACTGGCATTACTCATATTCGAAGGTAATGCCCGTAATGCGTAGCGTTGCGCTGCCTGTTGACGTAACGCTGGATTTTGCAGTGCAGCGTGCAAACGCAACCATTCCTGGGCGCTGTCATTCTCGTCAACAGGAATGCGTAAATAACGAAACTCAGCATTTAAGTCGCTGCGCACCCCCGCCAATAACATCCAATTACCATCAATCAGCAAAGGTTGCATGTAATTATGAAACTCTTTGGCCTGACCATTTTTATCGCGAATTTTGTACTTAAATGCCGGGCCAACGTTTTTAAACTCTTTGCTCTTATCAGTTTTCGCGGCTGCACCTAGATGGTCGCGCAAGTTCAAACCGGTCCCGGGTTTTGCCGCTTCATTGGCCAGGTTTTCGACATTGAAGACTTTAAATTCTGTCCACTCAATCTGATACTCGTCCCCATTCGCCATTTTCAGGGTTTGACTGGTCCCAACCTCGGCCTTCAGGCTTGTGCTTTGCATACTGCTACCCTGCATAGGATAAGCATTTAACTGCAGACGTGAACCTCCATCTTCAAAACTCGATTGATAGACCGCGATGCCATTGTAAATCAGCGGTTGATTGACTTTAATCGTATGCTCAAATCGGCGACCACTGGCGTGATCTATCACTTCCACATCACTGGCAAACAATTTTGGCATGCCCGAACTATAAAAGTCGATATGAAATTTTTTCAGCTTTAATGAGAATGGTAACTCTTGAATTAACACCCCTTCTTGCTGCTGTAAGATCACGGTGTTAGTGGTAGCGCCTTCAGGTATCAGGGCATTGCCACGAAAGGTGGGATTAGCCAGTGATAAGCGATGTTGTTGCGGAATTTGCGCAATGATGCCATTTCCAGAAAAGGGGACTTTCCCCATAAACCATTGCTGGCAACGGATAGGCAAATCGGAATCAAGTATTCCACCTATGCATATCATAACGATGGCGCTGTGGGCGAGTATATAGCCCCATTTATTCGCGGCACCTTGCTTGGCACTCAATAACAGTGCCTGCTCTTTTTCAGTGACTTTGACTTTATAGCCCAGCTTTTGCAAATACACTTGCACCTGTGCGCTTAGCTGTCGCACGTCCAGCTGCGAGCGAACATGAAACTTGTGATGAAAATTCCCCAGCGCTTGTTCACGCACGTTATCACGCCAACTGCGCATATCTTTCAACATCTTGGGGGCATTCCGTATCACACACAGACTGGTGGACAACACCAGGAAAGTCATGATCAGCAAAAACCACCAGGCTGAATAAACGTTATACAGCGACAAGCTGGCAAATACCTCAAACCAGAATGGACCAAATTGATTCACATAATTTGGCATGGGCTGATTTTGTTGCAAGACCGTGCCTATGACTGAGGCAATTGCGATAATGCACAATAAGCTAATGGCAAAACGCATAGAGGACAGCAATTCTATACTGTCACTCAACAGGCGTTGTCCGGGAGCGGCGTGACCCCGATTTTTCGGGGCAGGAATTGATGTATCCATAAATCAATAAAAAAGGGATGGCTTGCGCCACCCCCTCCAATGAATCAGGGCGTCAGCCCAGATGACTAAGCGTCGCATCGCAAAATGCGTCGTGTCAGTAAATTTTATTTCAAACCGGCAATATAATCGGCTACGGCGTCCATTTCTTCTTTGGACATTTTTTTCGAGATCGTCGTCATTTGCGCACTGTTTTTACGACTACCCGCAGCAAAACCCGTCAATTGTGCCACGGTGTAATCCTGATGCTGACCAGCCAGACGCGGATATTGCGCAGGCATACCTGCACCATTCGGGCTATGACAAGCGGCGCAAGCCGGGACATTTTTTTCTGGAATACCGGCACGGTAAATTTGCTTACCTGCCATAACGATGTCTTTATTTTTGGCCGTACCCGGTTTTTGCTTTTGATTTGCCAGATAGGCGGCGATATTGTTGACGTCCTCGGGACTCAGGGCTTTCGCCATCGTTGTCATCACCGCATTATTGCGATCTGCACCCGTAAATTCTTTGAGTTGTTTAGCCAGGTAAGTTTCATGCTGACCAGCCAGCTTAGGATTAGCCGATATCGTGGAATTACCTGCATCACCATGGCAAGACATACAGGCTACGATGCCACGTGCTGCATCACCCGAGGTATATAGCGTGGCACCTTTGGCTGCGTCAGCTTTCGGTACTGGCGCTTTCGCTTCGTTAGCAAAAGCAGTACTTGCTACAGTCACTGTTAAGGCAACAGCTAAGGATTTCAATAACGGTTTCAAAGCACGATTCATTCAAACACCCTGAGACATAAAATTAAATTCTGTTGTGGGAGGCACGGCTATCCTGTTACTTACCCCTGATGGCAGATGTATCACGAATTTGAGTTAAATTCGCCGCAAAATAACAGCAAATCGACTAAATTCAAGTTAAATACATTTACCCCCTGAGCTAACCCCTTATTGTACAATAGCTTCATGGCGAATTTAGCGCCGAATGTTGCATTTTTTCATGAATAACTATGTCTATCCTCTGGCAAGCGCGCTTTTATACCACAGTCAATCATCTTCGCGATCTACCTGCAAGCCGGGTTCCTGAGATCGCTTTCGCGGGTCGCTCGAACGCGGGCAAATCAACCGCTATTAATACTTTGTGCAATCAAAAGCGCTTATGCTTTGCCTCGAAGACACCGGGACGCACTCAGCACATCAACTTCTTTTCTGTGGGTGGTGCCCATGTCGGGCAACACCGCAACGACGAAGCCCGTCCCGAAGATATCCGGGCCATGCTCGTCGATTTACCTGGCTATGGTTATGCAGAAGTCTCAGGCGCCGCGAAAAATCACTGGAATCAGTTGCTGGGCAATTATGTTCAAAAACGTCAGCAACTGGCTGCACTGGTTTTGATCATGGATGCGCGTCGCCCCTTTACCGATCTGGATGTACAGATGCTGGAATGGTTTGCGCCAACTGGTCGTCCGATACACTGCATATTAACCAAGGCCGATAAATTGAATCGCAGCGAGTCAACGCAAGTCTTGCGTAGCGCACAAACCACGCTGGCTTCCTACGTCGACGAACAAGGCCAGCCGTTTCCTTTCACCGTGCAATTGTTTTCCGCCTTAAAGCGTATCGGCCTGGAAGAGGCAGACGCCAAAGTGCGGCAGTTATTGCAATTAGATGAAGAGCCTGGCTTGATCGTACCCACCTGACGCACTACGCGATTCAATCAAGGCCACGATACTAGCAGCATTTAGCGCTCGTCCTGCAATTAAGCTCGCTGGATTTGCTTAAGATCAAAAGAAAAAAGCCCTGGCTGTTACACTATCGGTCTTCGCCAGGGCAAGCAACACCGGTACGAATAGGGAACGCACGGTGCCCGCTCAGGGAGGAGAAGCGGTAGGCTGAGGAATTCCTCTACCTGCACGCTTGGATATTGCCAAGGCGAAAAAGTTTCATTAATCTGCAAAAAATTCGGGAGAGCACACCTATGCCCACAAACGCAAGTTCCAGTATTGCCCCCTACCCTGCGCTGAGAATGCGCCGTATGCGTAAAGACGCCTTTTCACGTGCATTGATGCGTGAAAATCAGGTGCAGGCGAGTGATTTAATTTATCCAGTCTTTATTATTGAAGGTCAGAACCAGACTCAGGCCGTGAGCTCCATGCCCGGCGTCGAACGCTTAAGCGTGGACCGCTTAATGCCGGTTGCCGAAGAGTGCGTGAAGCTGGGGATACCTGTGCTGGCTTTATTTCCTGCCATCGAAAGCCATCTTAAAACCCCAGACGGTATCGCTGCCACCGATCCTGACGGGCTGGTGCCGCGCGCGATCCGCGAACTCAAACAGCGTTTCCCTGAACTCGGCATCTTAGCGGATGTCGCGCTCGATCCTTATACCAGCCATGGTCAGGATGGGGTACTGGATGCGCATGGTTATGTGTTGAATGATGAAACCTGCGAGATTTTGGTCAAGCAAGCATTGGTTCAAGCCGACGCTGGCTGCGACGTCGTGGCGCCATCCGATATGATGGATGGCCGCATAGGCGCGGTGCGTCAGGCACTTGAACAGCGTGGCCATATCTATACCCGGATTATGGCTTACTCAGCCAAATATGCCTCGGCCTTTTACGGCCCTTTCCGCGATGCGGTTGGCTCAGCGGTCAATCTCGGCAAGAGCAATAAAATGACTTACCAGATGGACCCTGCCAACAGTGATGAAGCCTTGCGTGAAGTGGCGCTGGACATTGCAGAAGGTGCCGATATGGTGATGGTAAAACCGGGCATGCCTTACCTGGATATCGTGCGCCGTGTTAAAGATGAATTCCGCGTACCGACCTTTGCTTATCAGGTCAGTGGCGAATATGCGATGATTAAAGCAGCCGCGCAAAATGGCTGGCTGGATCACGATAAAGCCATGATGGAAGCCTTGCTGGCATTTAAACGTGCGGGCGCCGATGGCGTGCTGACTTACTTTGCACGAGACATTGCACGCTTGCTTAAAGCCAACAGTTAAGCTGAAACACGCCAGCAACTCGGCACACAAAAAAACAAGGCGGATCAACCGCTGCAGTAAAGAGTCACCTGACCTCAACTGGGAGCATTTCTTGCCCACCCAATTGGTCAGGTGGGGGGAACGGTGGTACAGAGGCAAAATGCCCGGCCACCAGTCAGGCTTGGGGAGACACCATGCACGAAAAAATCATCAGCTATGCCAGCATCGTCTTTTTTGTTTGCATCGCCTTCGAATTTCTACTCGCGCGAAAACGTAAGCGACACGAATACCGCGTCAATGACGCGATTAATAGTTTATCGCTGGGCGTGATGAGCCAAATCAGCGGGGTCTTTTTAAAGGCCTTGTCGATCGGTATCTATAGCTGGATTTATCAGCATACAGGCTGGCTGCAACTTGATGCCAGCAACCCTTTAGTCTGGCTCAGCGGTTTATTGTTTTACGATTTTCTGTACTACTGGCTACACCGCTTTGGCCACGAAACATCCTTACTCTGGGCCGCTCACGTGGTACACCATCAAAGCGAATCGTATAACCTCAGCACGGCTTTGCGCCAAACCAGCAGTGGCGCATTATTTGGCTGGGTGTTCTACGTGCCGATGGCGCTGCTGGGTTGGCCGCCCGAAGTCTTTTTGGTGATTGCTTTAATCGATCTGCTTTATCAATTTTGGGTACACACCGAACAAATCGGCAAACTCGGCTGGTTTGATCGTATCTTTGTCTCGCCGTCCAATCACCGGGTTCATCACGCTGTGAATGATATTTATCTGGATAAAAACTACGGTGGCATCTTAATTATCTGGGATCGATTATTCGGCACTTACAGCGATGAACTTGATCAGCATCCCGTGGTGTTTGGCACGCGCAGCCCTTTACGTAGCTGGAATCCGCTCTGGGCCAATCTGGAAGTGTATCTTGCGGTTGCCAAAGATGCCTGGCATACACGACGTTACGTCGACAAATTAAAAATCTGGTTGATGCCACCTGGCTGGCGTCCGGCTGATTTGCCCGCTTACGACAAACAGTTTGATCTTAAGCGTGCACTGTATAACCCACCGATCAGCCAAGGGATGACCTGGTATTGCCTGTTGCAGTTCGCCGCCTTGCTGCAAGTGGGTACCGATTTTTTATTGGATTATCCGCAGATGCTGGCAATGAATGCCTTGATGCTGGCAGCCTGGCAGATCTTTTCCTTGTGGAGCCTGGGCGGTTTGATGGAAAGACCGCGTATCTTTATCTGGCCAGAATTAGTGCGCTTAGTGATGGTATTGGCCATGGTAGTATTCAGTCAAAGCTGGTTTTATCATTATTCCTTGCCCAGTTCGGCAGTTGCCTTATTGAGCGCAGCCAGCATTTGCTCCCTACTCGCGTTAACGCTCATTGTTTATTACGACAACCATGGATCTGCTGCATCTGCATGACTCTGCTATTCAACGCCTCACGCTTGACAACTTACCCGAACAAGGTTTTTTCTGGCTTGATGTATCCCACGACGAAGTCAGTGGCGAGCCGCATGCCTGGGCCGAGCGATTACAGCGACTAACCGGTATCGCGCTGTATGAATTGCACTTGAAAGACATTGCCAATCTGAGTCACCCTTCACATTTTGAAAGTGCGCCCGATTATCAATTACTGATTTTCCGTAAGCTCTGGTTAAATGAAAGCCCGACCGGAATTCCTGGTGATGAAGGCAGCGGAGTTTTTCACTCTCGGGTTAAAAGCAAACGCAAGCTACCGAGTAGCTTGCAACGTTTGGCAACACAGCCCGTGTCATTTATTTTGCATCAGCGCGGCTTGATCACGATACGGCCGACGGCAAGCCGCACCATAGATTTGGCAAAACAACGCTGGCTGGATTACAAACCACGTCAGGAACCCGGTGGTCAGCGCTTGCCAGGCAACCCTATCGAACTCATGCTGCGGCTATTAAATGCCATGGTCGATCAATATCTGGAACTGCGCCAACCGCTGACTCAGCAGCTCGATCGCTGGCAACATGCCTTACTCGACCCGCGTCGCCCGTTTAATAACTGGATGGCCTTACTCGATTCACGCGTGGAATTGCGTAAGCTGGAAAGTCTTTCCGAAGAGCAGCACGATGCGATGCAAGAATTACGTGATCACATCGTCGATACGCAGGATATCAATAGCGCACAAAGCAGTCTGCTCTTAGTGCGCACCAATGATGTGATGGAACACATCAGCCGGGTATTGAATCACGCACGCCGGCTTGAAGAGTCCCTGGAATCGGCCGTGCAAATTCATTTTGCAGCGATGGCGCATCAAACCAGTGAAATCATGCGCACGCTGACCATTATCACCGCCTTATTCATGCCGCTGACCTTAATCACCGGGATTTTTGGCATGAATTTCGAGCACATGCCGCTGCTCAAAGAAGCCCACGGCTTTGGTATCACCATGATCGCGATGGCGGTGATCGTCGTGCTGCTGTTAGTGGTCTTTCATAGCAAACGCTATTTTGAGCAACGTGTGCAACGCGAATGGTTTGAACACGATAATTAACAACCGCGAAAGGAAGCGCGATGGACACACAATCCCCCTTGCTTGGTAAAAATTTCAACCGTGAGAATTTATCGCGCTCAAATTTTAATGAAGTCTTGCTCGCTGCCAGCAATTTTTCAAACGTCGATTTCCAAGGCAGCGTTTTTCATACGGTATCGTTTCGTGACGTCCAAATGCGCAATCTTGATATGCAAGGCATGACGATAGATGGCATCCTGGTCAGCGATTTACTGCGGGTCTATCACAATCAGACCAAATAAGCATGACTACCAGTACGGCTCAGCGCGCTGAGTGCTAGCCGCTGAGCTTAAGCAGAATTTCCCGCCCGCACAGATACTCCCAGGTGTATGACAAATTTCACCTTGATTACGTAGTGAATTAGCGCGCTTTCAAATATACTCCCCCAAAGTATTAGCAGACACTAAACAGTTACGCTGAACCGGGAAACACCAAAGTGCTGGCAATGAGGCAAGCGCTTTGGCTATGCCTTTGCTGGCGCTACTTTGTTTGCGTGAGATTTCCTGACTAGCTACTTGCCGCGCCGTCCATCCTGTTGCAAACTCGCGGCTAATTCCAAACTCACCATCACAACGCAGGCTGATTGATACTGGCCGCGCCTCAAACTGGAAACGCTTATGCAAACGCACGAATTTTTATGGCACGACTACGAAGCCTTTGGCGCGAATCCGCGGCGTGACAGACCGGCACAATTTGCCGCCATCCGCACCGATGCCGAACTCAATGAAATTGGCGTCGCCATCAATATTTTTTGCCGCCCTAGCCTGGATATTTTGCCAGAACCGGAAGCTTGCCTGATTACCGGCATCACACCACAACAATGTTGGCAACAAGGTTTGCCTGAATACCAGTTTGCGGCACAAATAGAAGCGGCTTTCAGCCAGAGTAGCACGATAGGCGTCGGCTATAACAGCTTGCGCTATGACGATGAAATGACTCGCTTTTTATTTTGGCGAAATTTAATCGATCCGTATGCACGCGAATGGCAAAATCAATGCGGACGCTGGGATATTCTGGACTTGTTGCGCACCGCGCACGCCTTGCGCCCGGAAGGTATTAACTGGCCCAAGAATGAAGCCGGCTTGACCAGCTTTCGTTTAGAACATTTGACCGCGGCCAATGGCTTAAGTCACCAACATGCGCATGATGCCTTATCCGATGTGCGTGCAACGATAGGTCTGGCACGCTTAGTCAAACAACTGCAACCACGTTTGTTCGATTTTTGTCTGGGCTTACGCAAAAAAGAACGCGTGTTAGAAGAGCTTTGCCTGTACGATAAACGCCCGGTGCTGCACATCACCGGCATGTATCCGGTAGAACAAGGTTGCCTGAGTCTGATCTGGCCTTTAGCGGTGCACCCCGGCAATCGCAACGAGGTCATCGTCTGGGATTTACGCCACGATCCACGTGAATTAGCGCAACTCGATAGCGACACCGTGCGGCAGCGGCTGTTTACGCGTCAAGCTGAATTGCCCGAAGGCGTCAGCCGTCTTCCTATCAAAACCCTGCACATCAATCGCTCACCGATCGTAATCAGTCAGCTCAAAACCCTGAGTCCGGCGCAGGCGCAAGCCTGGCAACTCGATTTAGCGCAAATTCAGCGCCATGCCGACTATGCCGCCGCGTTGCCCGACTTAAGTGCCTTATGGCAAACGGTGTACCAGCAAAGCAGCGAACCACAAACCGATGTCGATCAGGATTTGTATGGCGGCTTTATCAACCCCGCCGATCGACGTCTGTTAAACGAATTACGTCAATTAGAGCCACAGCAATTAGCCTCAGCCCAGCCCGCGTTTACCGATGAGCGCTTAGCTGAACTGGTGTGGCGCTACCGCGCCCGCAACTTTCCCGAAACCCTCAACGACGAAGAACAACAACGCTGGCAAGCCTTGCGCCAGCAACGACTAATGGAGGGAGCCGATGGCTATTTAGCAGTCGACGCCTTCCAGGAAAAAATAGATAGCCTGGGTCAGCACTACGAAGACGATGAGCGCGCACAAGAAATTTTAGGTGCGCTCTACGATTACGCCGAACAATTACTCGCGCTGGAATAAACAACTAGCCAACTTAGGGAATCCAGCGCAGAAAAAAACGCCATACGCTTGAGTCCAAACTGGCGCCAGCCTCCCGCGCCACGAGGCTAAAAAAAACGCCAGCTCATTGCTGGCGTTTTGGTTCAGGCAGTCACCCTTACTTATTCGGTTGTGGCGTAATGCGCAAATACGGACGTGGTGCCGTGTAACCTTTCGGGTATTTTTGCTTGATCACGTCTTCATCTTTGACCGACAAAGGAATAA
This sequence comes from Undibacterium sp., assembly GCA_041913845.1. Taxonomy (GTDB): domain Bacteria; phylum Pseudomonadota; class Gammaproteobacteria; order Burkholderiales; family Burkholderiaceae_D; genus Undibacterium. Next base: position 17,743 of record JAYSEN010000001.1, on the reverse strand, counting down.
TCACGTCGTCGCCATCTTGCCAGTTACCAGGAGTCGCTACGGTATAGCCGTCGGTTAATTGCAGCGCATCGATCACGCGTAAGATTTCATTGAAGTTACGGCCTGTCGACAAAGGATAGGTAATGATCAAACGAACTTTTTTAGCCGGATCGATAATGAACAGCGAACGCACTGTGACGGTTTCCGATTGATTTGGATGGATCATGTCATACAGGCTGGCAACACGACGATCGGCGTCTGCGATGATAGGAAATCCGACTACAGTTTGCTGAGTTTCTTCGATATCTTTAATCCAGCCCAGATGCGATTCCGCAGCGTCTACCGACAAGGCGATGGCTTTCACATTGCGTTTGGCAAATTCTGGCGCCAATTTGGCTGTCAAACCCAGTTCGGTAGTGCAAACTGGCGTGAAATCGGCTGGATGCGAGAACAACACAACCCAGGAATTACCCGCCCATTCGTGAAAATTCAAAGGACCAACCGAGCTATCTTGTTGGAAATCGGGGGCGATATCGCCTAAACGCAAAGTCATGGATTTCTCCTTAAAAAAGTACCGACTAAAAAAGGGCTGCGAAACATCTTAATGTAAGCCCGTGCGAAATACTCAGATTAAATAGTTGCTTACTTATAAACTGTAGTTATTAGACCACGCAAGTACAAAACTTGACTGGCGTGGCCCAATCTCAATCGTAAGATTAAAAACGCAGTAGCGAAGCGCCTTACAAGGCGAATTTACCTGAAAACCCGCATCAAACCGCCGTTTTGCATTTCGCGTTATTTCACAACAAGATCCAATGATTGCTGAAACTTCGCCGTGTTTTGATAGCCTATCACACGCTTCCCTTGCATTTCTGTACCACTGCTATCGAAGAAAATAATGCCCGGCGGGCCAAACAAACCAAAACGCTTAAGCAAGGCTTTATCGTCCGCGTTATTCGCCGTTACGTCCGCTTGCAACAATAACATTTGCTCCATCTGTTGCTTAATTTTCGGATCGGTGAAGGTCAGCTTTTCCATTTCTTTGCACGATACGCACCAATCTGCATAGAAATCCAGCATCACGATTTTGCCCTTGTTTTGCTGAATGGCACGCTCTAGCTCGGCCAGCGAACTCACGCGCTGAAATGCGGCCGGATGTACTGCCTGTCCGGTTAAATGAGCCAAAGGTGCGAACACATCGCGCCCACCACTGGCTAAACCCACGCCCTGTATTGTCCCCAACAAGGCCAGGAAGAGCGCACAGGCTTTGGCGAATTTGCCGCTTTTCTTAGAAATCAGTAAATACCCGGCATAACCCAAAAACAACAAGGCCCAGCCCGCCATTTGCACCGCATTCGCGAGTACAGGATTCACCATCCACCAAGCCATCGCCAGCATTAACACGCCAAAAAAGGTTTTCACGCCTTCCATCCAACGGCCTGCGCGCGGCAATAAACTGCCAGCAGACAAGCCCAGTAATAACAGCGGCACACTCATGCCCATGGCCATACTAAATAAAGCGCTGCCGCCCACGACGACATCACGGGTCTGGCTAATATAAACCAGCGCACCAGCTAAAGGGGCGGCGACACAGGGACCAACGATTAATGCAGAAAGTGCCCCCATCACAAAGACACCGGCGATCTTGCCCTTACTCTGGCCTTCTGATACCGCCGTCAAACGACTCTGTATCGCACTAGGCATTTGCAATTGGTAGACGTCGAACATGGATAAAGCCATCACTACCATCATGATGGCGAAGGCACTCAGCACCCAGGGATTTTGCAAAGTCGCCGCCAAGCCTTCACCCAATAAACCCGCCGCAATTCCCAGACTGGTGTACACCAGCGCCATACCCAAGGCGTAGCTTAAGGACAGCAGAAAAGCGCGTAAGCGCGTCACATGCTGGCCTTCGCCAACAATGATGTACGATAAAATCGGCAACATCGGCAAGACACAGGGGGTAAAGGCTAAACCCAGGCCCAGCAACAAAAACAAGGGCACGATCAGGGTCAGCTTACCGCTCTGCAAAGCTTGATTGATCTTACCGCTTTCATTTTCACTCAACATTGCGTCGCTGCTAGCCAATTCGCTGGCTTGCGTGGTTACTGGCCTCGCCTCAGTTTGTGGCGTGGCAGCGCCTGCAGCGTAAGCCGCGATCCTGACTTCACTCTGTTGCGGCGGATAACAAATGCCTTGATCAGCGCAGCCCTGGCGGCTCAATTTCAGCGTGAAATTACCATTCTGAGTAACCGGAATATTTACCTTCACTTGCTGGCGATAGGTTTCAACTTCTTTATTAAAAGTCTGGTCAAACTTCACCTTTCCAGCAGGTAAAGCAAATTGTCCCAATACGCCGTCGTTACTGACTATCTTGATTTTGTCGCGGTATAAGTAATAGCCCTCCGCAATCGTAAAACGTACCTGCAAATTGCTGGTATCGATCATACTCGCATCGACTTTGAAGGCGACTTCAGGATCAAGAAATTCGTCGGCATGGACGAGCGTGCTAAAAGCCAGAGTGCTCAGCCAGCACAGGCAAAGTAAAAGTAATTTATTCCAGGACTTCATGCCTGTCGTTCCTTATTCTAGCGGTCGGGTTTCTGCGGTAAGCCAATTCAGATAGGCTGGCAAGCCAGACTCTATCGGTAGCGCGATTATCTCAGGCAATTCATAACTGTGCTTAGCCAACAAGCATTGTTCAAGCAAGGCATAACGGGAACGACAGGTTTTAATCTGTAATTGCACCTCATGCTCTTGCTGCACAGTTTGTTCCCAGCGATACACTGATATCAGCCCGGGAAGTATATTGACACATGCTGCCAAACGAAGTTCAAGCAATTCTCGCGCAATTTCCAGTGCCTGTTCTTGCGTTGGCACATTACAGAGTACAACCAAGGCTGCATCGTCAAGTTGATGATTAAGTGTCGTAGTCACAATTAGGCCGCCAGGAACAAGTCAAATTAAAAAGTAAGCAAACTAAATGCAAAAAGCCGTTCATTTCTGAACGGCTTTTATTCTAAGCGAAACAGCAGCGCTTATTCTACGCTTGGAGCTTCAGCAGCATCGCTGACTTCTGGACGATCCAGCAATTCAACGTAAGCCATAGGCGCGTTGTCACCAACGCGGAAACCCATTTTCAAGATACGCAGATAACCACCATTACGGTTAGCAAAACGTGGGCCGAGTTCAGCAAACAATTTTTGTACGATTTCGCGATCGCGCAAGCGAGCAAATGCCAAACGTTTGTTAGCCAGAGTGTCGGTTTTACCCAAAGTCAGGATAGGTTCTACGACGCGACGCAATTCTTTTGCTTTAGGCAAAGTGGTTTTGATCGCTTCGTGACGCAACAGGGATACTGTCATGTTGCGCAACATTGCCAGACGGTGGGAAGAAGTACGATTGAGCTTACGTAAGCCATGACGATGACGCATGGTAGTTCCTTTCTAATTTAATGCCAGCTCTTCTATCGGCTAAGCCGCGGGCCGGTAATACATGGATAAATGGCTCGGGAAAACCGAGCCCGAAAAAATTACTTCTCTAAACCAGCTGGTGGCCAGTTTTCTAATTTCATGCCTAAAGACAAACCGCGCGAAGCCAGAACTTCTTTGATTTCGTTGAGCGATTTACGGCCGAGATTAGGTGTTTTCAACAATTCGTTTTCGCTACGTTGGATCAGATCACCAATGTAGTAAATGTTTTCTGCTTTGAGGCAGTTTGCCGAACGAACGGTGAGTTCCAGATCATCAACTGGACGCAACAGAACCGGATCAACCGCTGGCGCACGCGAAGGAGCTTCAGTGGTTGTTTCAGTGCCTTCCAGAGCAGCGAACACATTCAATTGATCAACCAGAACACGAGCCGATTGGCGAATTGCTTCTTCAGGAGAAATCACGCCATTGGTTTCGATATTCATGACCAATTTATCGAGGTCAGTACGTTGTTCCACACGAGCGGATTCAACAGCATACGAGACACGGCGAACTGGCGAGAACGATGCATCCAAAATCATACGACCGATGGTTTTGTTGGCATCTTCCGACAAACGACGGACGTTACCTGGCACATAGCCACGGCCTTTTTCAACTTTGATCTGCATATCCAACTTGCCACCGGCAGTCAGATTGGCGATCACGTGATCAGGATTGATTAATTCCACATCGTGTGGCAAGTCGATGTCCGACGCGAAAACCGGGCCTTCGCCATCTTTACGCAAGGTCAGCGTAACTTCATCACGATTGTGTAATTTGAATACCACGCCTTTGAGGTTGAGCAATAAATCAACCACGTCTTCTTGCACGCCATCTAACGACGAATACTCATGCACGACGCCAGCAATAGTCACTTCAGTCGGCGCATAACCCACCATAGTCGACAACAAGACACGGCGTAAAGCATTGCCCAAAGTGTGGCCATAGCCACGTTCGAACGGTTCCATGGTCACTTTAGCGTGGCCAGGGCCCAGAGTTTCAACGTCAATAATGCGTGGTTTTAACAGCGCGTTTTGCATAATCAGGATGTCCTTTTCAATACCCTCGGCTCGTTACACCGATAAGGCTGATGGCATGATGAAAAACATAAAGCAATACCGACGGTATTGCCTTAAACGAAAACGCCTGACAGAAATTTTCAGTCAGGCGATCTTACTAAGATTAACGCGAATACAACTCAACGATGAGCGATTCGTTTACGTCGTGAGCGAAATCGCTACGATCTGGAGCCGATTTGAATACGCCTTCCAATTTCTTGGCGTCCACTGCTACCCAGCTTGGGAAACCATTCGATTCAGCCAAATTCAGCGATTCTTGAATACGAGCTTGTTTTTTAGCTTTTTCACGGATAGCGATCACGTCACCAGCTTTTACCAGGTAAGAAGCGATGTTCACTACAACGCCGTTCACTGTCAAAGCTTTGTGGCTGACCAACTGACGTGCTTCAGCGCGTGTCGAGCCGAAACCCATGCGGTACACTACTGTGTCCAGACGTGATTCCAACATTTTCAACAAGTTTTCACCGGTGCTGCCTTTACGACGGTCAGCTTCAGCAAAGTAACGACGGAATTGACGTTCCAATACGCCGTACATACGTTTAACTTTTTGCTTTTCACGCAATTGGTTACCGAAGTCAGAAGTACGGGCACCCGAAGTGCGGCCGTGTTGACCAGGTTTTACATCCAATTTGCACTTGGAATCTAAAGAGCGACGTGCGCTTTTCAGAAATAAGTCGGTGCCTTCACGGCGTGATAATTTTGCTTTTGGTCCGATATAACGTGCCACGGTATTTTCCTTTATCAATGACGTAATGGCAACATGCCAATACGCTAGTCTGGTCCACCTGCTACCAAACAGTGGTCTTAAAATAAATTTAAATTGCTATTTAAATTTATTGAACAACACAAAACCCGCCATTAAAATGGCGGGTCTGCATTCTAAAGGAGTTTCGCAAAAAACTCCAGTAGTATCTGGGATTAGATACGGCGACGTTTTGGAGGACGGCAACCGTTATGTGGTACAGGAGTTACGTCCTGGATCACAGAGATCTTGATACCCAATGCGTTCAAAGCGCGTACCGAAGATTCACGGCCTGGGCCTGGACCTTTGATACGTACTTCGAGGTTTTTGATACCGCATTCAACTGCAACTTTACCTGCAGCTTCAGCAGCTACCTGTGCAGCAAATGGAGTCGATTTACGCGAACCTTTGAAACCAGCGCCACCAGCTGTTGCCCAAGACAATGCATTGCCTTGACGATCAGTGATAGTGATGATGGTGTTGTTAAAAGAAGCGTGAACGTGAGCGATGCCTTCCGATACGTTCTTTTTAACTTTCTTACGCGCACGAGCTGCTGCTGCGTTATTTTGAGCTTTTGCCATAATATCTTCCTTAGATCCCGGCTAACCTGGATTATTTCTTCAGAGCTTGAGCTGCCTTACGTGGACCTTTGCGGGTACGCGCATTAGTGCGAGTACGCTGGCCACGAACCGGCAAACCTTTACGATGACGCAAGCCACGATAGCAGCCTAAGTCCATCAAACGTTTGATGCTCATCGACAATTCGCGACGCAGATCACCCTCAACGACGTATTTTGCAATCTCGTCACGGAGTTTCTCTAATTCGCTGTCATCCAGATCTTTAACTTTTTTATTGGTAGCAACACCAGTAGCTGCGCAAATATCTTCTGCGCGTGGACGACCAATACCATAAATCGCGGTCAGGCCAATTACTGTGTGCTGGTGATTTGGGATATTTACCCCTGCGATACGTGCCATTCGTTATTCCTCGTTCAATAACGTTAATTAACCTTGGCGCTGCTTATGGCGTGGTTCTGTGCAAATCACACGAACAACACCCTTGCGCTTGATGATTTTGCAGTTGCGGCAAATCCGCTTAACTGATGCGAGAACTTTCATTTTGCCCTCTTCCCTAATAGTTCAAATAATTTACTTGGTTCGGAACACGATGCGCGCCCGGCTCAAATCATATGGGGTCAATTCCACTGTGACTTTATCGCCAGGCAAAATGCGAATGTAGTTCATACGCATCTTGCCGGAAATATGACCCAGTACAACGTGCCCGTTTTCCAACTTAACTCGAAATGTTGCATTCGGAAGATTCTCAAGAATCTCGCCCTGCATCTGTATAACGTCGTCTTTTGCCATTCGATCTGCTTCTCCGGCTCATCAACGGGTCGGAATCCCGCCCTTGAAATTTGCTTTACGTAGGAGCGATTCGTATTGCTGGGACATGACATAGTTTTGTACCTGTGCCATGAAATCCATCGTCACGACCACGATGATCAACAGAGAGGTACCACCAAAATAAAATGGCACTTTCCATTTAGCGATCAAAAACTCTGGCAACAAACAAACTAAAGTGATGTAAACCGCTCCGGCTAAGGTCAGACGCATCAATATCTTATCGATATAACGCGCTGTTTGCTCACCTGGACGTATCCCGGGAACAAAGGCTCCACTCTTCTTGAGGTTGTCAGCCGTTTCTTTGCTATTAAATACCAAAGCGGTATAGAAGAAGCAAAAGAAAATGATGGCAACCGCATACAACAAGGCATGAACAGGTTCACCCGGAGCCAGCGATGCCGCCAGATCCTTAATGAAAGTCACGAAGCCGTTTTCAGCATCGGTACCTTTCGTAAACCAACCTGCAATTGTCGCTGGAAACAAGATTATCGACGAAGCGAAGATAGGAGGAATTACGCCTGCCATATTCAACTTCAGTGGCAAGTGTGAACTCTGGCCACCATAAATCTTGTTTCCGACCTGACGCTTGGCATAATTCACCAAAATCTTACGTTGACCGCGTTCTATGTAAACGACCGCAAAAGTCACCGCAGGAACAATCAGAACGATGAGTAAAGCAGCAAAATTGCCTATCTGTCCTGTACTGATCAATTGACCCAAATTTGCCAAGCCACTTGGCAAACCTGCTGCAATACCAGCGAAAATCAGAATAGATATACCATTTCCCAAGCCACGCTCAGTAATCTGCTCGCCCAACCACATCAAAAACATGGTCCCCGTCAGCAAAGTCACTACTGTGGTGAAGCGGAAACCTATGCCTGGATCAATGACCAGATTCGGTTGTCCTTCTAAACCAAAAGCAATGAAGTAAGCCTGTACTATCGCTAATAGCACCGTACCATATCGTGTGTACTGTGTAATTTTACGACGACCAGATTCACCTTCTTTTTTCAATGCTTCCAATTGAGGCGAAATTACCGTTAACAGTTGCATGAAGATCGACGCCGAAATATAAGGCGTAATTCCTAATGCGAACACGGCGAAACGCTGCATCGCGCCACCGGAAAACATATTAAACATCCCCAATAAACCACCTTGGTTCTGCTTAAACAGTAATTCCAGTTGGACAGGATCGATACCAGGTACCGGTATATGGGTACCTATACGATATACGATCAGCGCACCAAGCAAGAACCAGAGACGCCCCCAAGGGAATCCGCTGGCCACGCTTTTAGCTTGTTGTGGAGATGTTGCCAATTATTGCTCCGGTGTGCACCAAGTTAAGCGACTGTTCCACCAGCTGCTTCGATAGCAGCCTTGGCACCTTTAGTAACGCCGAGACCGTTCAAGCTGATTTTTTTAGAAATCGAGCCTGCCAGGATAACGCGTACATTACGGGCCAATTCGTGAACCAGACCTGCTTGTTTCAACGCCAATACGTCGATTTCGGTTACTGGTAAATTTTCCAGATCGCCTAAACGAACCTCAGCTTTAAATGGTTTGGCCAAAGATTTGAAACCACGTTTTGGCAAACGACGTTGCAAAGGCATTTGACCGCCTTCGAAACCAACTTTGTGGAAGCCGCCCGAACGTGATTTTTGACCTTTATGGCCGCGACCTGCGGTTTTACCCAGGCCGGAACCGATACCACGACCTACACGACGTTTTGCGTGTTTCGCGCCATCAGCTGGTTGAATGTTATTCAATTCCATAATTTGCTCCGAGACTAAACCTTGCGGCTTAGCCTACAACCTTCACAAGATACGAGACTTTACTGATCATGCCACGTACTGCTGGTGTGTCTTGCAATTCGGAAACCGAATTAACGCGACGCAGACCCAGACCACGCACTGTTGCACGGTGGTCTTGACGAGTACCGATCAAGCCTTTAACCAATTGGACTTTTACTGTTTTCGACATGTTGGCACCTATTAACCCAAGATTTCTTCAACAGTTTTGCCACGTTTTGCAGCGATCTCTGCTGGAGTGCTCATTTTGGCTAAGCCATTTAAAGTCGCACGTACCATGTTGTAAGGGTTAGTTGAGCCATTCGATTTGGCCACAACATTAGTAACACCCATTACTTCGAAGATTGCGCGCATAGGACCGCCCGCGATCACGCCAGTACCTTCTTTAGCTGGCGAAATCATCACAGATGATGCACCGTGCTTACCGATAACTGTGTGTTGCAGAGTACCGTTTTTCAACGTTACTTTGATCATTTTGCGGCGAGCTTCTTCCATTGCTTTTTGAACGGCAACAGGAACCTCTTTGGATTTACCTTTACCCATGCCGATGCGGCCATCGCCATCACCGACAACGGTCAACGCAGCGAAACCCATGATACGACCACCCTTAACCACTTTGGTTACACGGTTGATCGAGATCATTTTCTCGCGCATACCATCATCCGGTTTGTCAGCCGCTGTTTTTGCTTGTGCTTTTGCCATGACAAATTTTCCTTAGAACTTCAAGCCAGCTTCACGCGCAGCTTCCGCTAACGCCTTGATACGGCCATGGTAACGGAAACCGGAGCGGTCGAACGCGACTTCGGTAACCCCTGCTTTGATTGCTTTTTCAGCGACACGTTTGCCGATCAGAGTAGCAGCGGCAACATTACCACCGAGGCCAGTCTTACCAGCTAATTCCGCACGTACTTCTGCTTCCAAAGTAGAAGCTGAAGCCAATACTTTGGAATCTGGACCAATAACGTTTGCATAGATATGCGTATTGGTGCGATGTACGGCCAGACGGTTCACTTTGAGTTCTGCGATTTTCGCACGGGTTTGACGTGCGCGGCGCAGACGTGATTGTTTCTTGTCCATCGTCAACCCCTATTACTTCTTCTTGGTTTCTTTAATAATAACCACTTCGTCCACATAGCGAACACCTTTGCCTTTATAAGGCTCTGGACTGCGATATGCGCGAACTTCAGCAGCAACCTGACCAACTTTTTGCTTATCAACACCTTTGATGATGATTTCAGTTGGGGTTGGTGTTGCACAAGTTACGCCAGCAGGCATATTGTGGACAACTGGATGAGAGAAGCCTAACGACAAATTCAATTTGTCGCCTTGAGCCTGGGCTTTATAACCCACGCCTACCAAGCTTAATTTTCTCTCAAAGCCTTTGGTTACACCGTTAACCATATTGTTAACCAATGCACGCAAGGTGCCGCTCATGGCGTTTGCATCACGGCTATCGTTAGCTGGTGTGAATTGCAAAGTACCATTTTCATTAGCGACATTAACCAAGCCATTCAAAGCCTGAGTCAAAACACCTTGTGGGCCTTTAACTGTGATTTGCTCTGTCGTGATGGTGACTTCTGCACCGGCCGGCAAAGCGATGGGCATCTTACCTACTCGAGACATATTTCACTCCTTAGGCGACGTAGCAAATAACTTCGCCACCCACACCGCTAGCACGTGCTTTGCGATCTGTCATGACGCCTTTAGGTGTGGAAACAATCGCCACGCCCAAACCATTTAATACGCTAGGGATCTCGTCTTTACCTTTGTAAATACGTAAGCCTGGACGTGAAACACGTTCCAAACGTTCGATTACAGGACGACCAGCGTAATATTTCAAGCCGATTTTCAATTCAGCTTTACCTGCAGTTTCAGTAACTGCGTAATCTTCGATGTAGCCTTCATCTTTCAAGACATTGGCGATTGCCACTTTTACCTTGGAAGACGGCATTGCAACGACAGTTTTATTAACAACTTGTGCATTGCGGATGCGGGTCAGCATATCGGCGATAGGATCGCTCATACTCATTGCTTATTCTCCTATTACCAGCTAGCTTTAGTCATACCCGGGATTTCGCCACGCATAGCGACTTCACGGAGTTTAATACGGCCCAAACCGAATTTACGGAAGGTACCACGTGGACGACCTGTCAATACGCAACGATTGCGTTGGCGTGTCGGGTTCGAATTACGTGGTAAGGCCTGCAACTTCAAGCGAGCTTCGTAACGCTCTTCTTCACTTTTCGATTGGTCATCAATGATGGCCTTCAATGCAGCACGCTTAGCAGCGAATTTATTCGCCAGGTCCACACGCTTTTGCTCACGATTAATCAGTGCCAGTTTTGCCATGGCGACCTCAGTTTCTGAACGGGAATTTAAATGCGGCGAGGAGCGCTTTCGCTTCTTCGTCGGTCTTAGCTGTCGTCGTGATACTGATGTTCATACCACGCAGAGCATCGATTTTGTCGTACTCGATTTCAGGGAAAATGATCTGTTCCTTGACACCGATATTGTAGTTACCACGACCATCGAACGCACGACCAGAAACACCACGGAAGTCACGTACACGTGGCAGAGCCACAGTGATGAAACGATCCAGGAATTCGTACATGCGCGCACCACGCAAAGTCACCATACAACCGATAGGATAACCCTCACGGATTTTGAAGCCAGCGATCGCTTTACGTGCTTTAGTTACCACTGGTTTTTGACCAGCGATTTTCGTCAAATCACCAACGGCGTGCTCGATAACTTTTTTATCAGCTACAGCTTCAGCCAAACCCATATTCAGGGTGATTTTAGTGATACGTGGCACTTCCATAACTGATTTGTACGAAAACTTATCAGTCAGTTCGCCAACGATTTTATCTTTATATAATGCTTGTAGACGGGCCATGATGTTATGCCTTCACAACTTCGCCATTTGACTTAAACACGCGAACTTTAGTACCGTCCACGAATTTAAAGCCAACACGGTCTGCCTTGCCAGTCGCTGCATTGAACAACGCAACGTTAGACACATGAATCGGCATCAATTTATCAACGATGCCACCTACCGCACCAGTCATAGGATTGGGCTTTACAGCTTTTTTAGCGACGTTCACGCCAGCAACAACGACGAAATCGCCATCCACTGCCTGCACCTGACCACGCTTACCTTTGTCTTTACCTGTCAAGACGATGACTTCGTCGTTTTTACGAATCTTATTCATCACGACTCCTTACAGCACTTCAGGAGCCAAAGACACGATCTTCATGAAGCGCTCAGTACGCAATTCACGTGTCACTGGGCCAAAAATACGTGTGCCGATAGGCTCTAATTTATTATTTAACAACACTGCTGCATTGCCATCAAATTTGACTAACGAGCCATCTTGACGACGAACGCCTTTTGCGGTGCGAACAACAACGGCGTTATAGATTTCGCCTTTTTTTACGCGACCGCGAGGAGCAGCAGACTTCACGGTAACCTTAATAATGTCACCGATACCCGCATAACGACGCTTGGAGCCGCCCAACACCTTGATGCACAGCACTTCGCGCGCACCAGTATTGTCAGCCACTTCCAGCCGGCTTTCTGTTTGAATCATAGTGTTCTCTTTCCCAACTTAATCCACATCATCTGTCAGACAGATGTGTAGTCAGTCTTGGTCCTGCCAGTTTTTGCGCTTGCACGCAACATACTGATTAGGTTGACGGTGTTTAACAACTTTCACAACAAGGACTGCCGTGAAAGGCATTTAGGGCCCCATCGCAATTTTACGATGGAAGCCCTGCATTATCACATCAAAAAAGATTTTGTGCAATAAATTTATACGACTTGTGCAACGTCGATGATACGAGTTACGGTCCAGGCTTTAGTCTTAGAGATAGGACGGCCTTCCTGGATTTCAACGGTATCACCTTGCTTTGCCTGATTAGCCTCATCATGTGCATGGTACTTTGCAGTACGTACAATGATTTTGCCATACAAAGGATGGCGAACGTGACGTTCAACCAATACTGTCACAGTTTTATCCATTTTATCGGATACAACTTTACCAATTAATGTGCGCTTCAGGCCAACTTTAACTTGATCGTTCATTATTTGGCATCCTTCTGAGACATGACAGTTTTCACGCGTGCGATGTCGCGACGAACTTTTTTCAACTGCGCTGTGTTTGTCAGTTGTTGCGTTGCTTTTTGCATACGCAAACTAAACTGTGCTTTTAACAACTCGTTGAGTTCTTTCGCCAACGCAGCTTGATCTTTACCCTGGAGTTCAGATACTTTCATTTTCAACTCCTATTATTGACCAACCTGACGAACCACGAATGTGGTCGGCAATGGTAATTTAGCAGCTGCCAGACGGAACGCTTCGCGAGCTAACGATTCGTCGACGCCATCCATTTCGTACAACATTTTGCCTGGTTGAATCTCGGCTACGTAGTACTCTGGGTTACCTTTACCGTTACCCATACGGACTTCAGCTGGTTTTTGAGAAATTGGTTTGTCTGGGAAAATACGGATCCAGATACGGCCACCACGTTTGATGTGACGCGTCATTGCACGACGCGCAGCTTCAATTTGACGTGCAGTGATACGACCGCGACCTACCGCTTTCAAGCCAAACTCGCCGAACGAAACCGCAGTACCGCGTTCGTGGGAAATACCCTTGTTGCGGCCTTTCTGTTCCTTACGATATTTTCTGCGTGCTGGTTGCAGCATGATTATTCTCCTGCTTTCTCAGCTGGTGCAGCTTCAGCTTTGCGCACGCGCTTAGCTGGAGCAGCAGCTGTAGTTTGACCGTCAGCGCGCTTAGTACGTGGACGGCTATTTGGTTTGCCATCATCACGACGTGGACCGCGACGTTTTTTGTCGTCTTCTGGTGCTGTCTCAATTACTGGAGCTTCACCGTTAGCCAGGCGATCACCTTTATATACCCACACTTTAACGCCAATAATGCCGTAAGTTGTGGAGGCTTCACCAAAACCGTAGTCGATGTCTGCACGCAGAGTATGCAGAGGCACACGGCCTTCACGATACCATTCTTTACGTGCGATCTCGATACCGTTCAAACGACCACCGGACATGATCTTGATACCTTGAGCGCCCAAACGCATTGCGTTTTGCATCGCACGTTTCATCGCGCGACGGAACATAATACGTTTTTCCAATTGTTGAGCGATAGAATCAGCGATCAATTGAGCATCGATTTCTGGCTTGCGGATTTCTTCGATATTAACGTGCACTGGAACGCCCATTAATTTCGACAAATCAGCTTTCAAAACTTCGATGTCTTCGCCTTTTTTACCGATCACAACACCTGGGCGTGAGCTGTAAATAGTGATGCGTGCATTTTTAGCAGGACGCTCAATAACGATGCGGCCTACCGATGCGTTTTTCAGTTTTTTCTTCAGGTATTCACGTACCTTCATGTCTTCGCCGAGCATAGAGGCAAAATTTGTATTGCCTGCATACCAGCGCGAAGCCCAGTTACGTGTCACTGCCAGACGAAAACCGGTTGGATGTATCTTCTGTCCCATCGTGACTCCTTAATTACCAACAGTCACGTAGATGTGACAGGTTTGTTTAGAGATACGATCACCGCGACCTTTAGCACGTGCTGTGAAGCGCTTCAGAACCGCACCTTTTTCGACATAGATAGTTTTCACTTTCAGTTCGTCGATGTCTGCGCCATCATTGTGCTCAGCGTTAGCGATTGCCGACTCCAGCACTTTCTTGATGATTGCAGCACCTTTTTTCGGGCTGAAAGCCAGAATATTCAATGCCTGATCTACTTTTTTACCGCGGATCATGTCTGCCACCAGGCGACCTTTTTGATCAGACAGACGAACGCCGCGTAAAATTGCTTTAGTTTCCATCATCGGTCCTTATCGTTTAGCCTTTTTGTCGGCTGCATGGCCTTTGAATGTGCGTGTCAACGCAAATTCGCCGAGCTTGTGACCAACCATGTTTTCCGATACATAAACAGGCACGTGTTGCTTACCGTTATGTACGGCGATAGTCAAACCGATAAAGTCCGGCAGAATAGTCGAACGACGGGACCAGGTTTTGATTGGCTTTTTGTCTTTAGTTGCTTGCGCAGCTTCGACTTTTTTCAGCAGATGACCATCGCAAAATGGTCCTTTTTTCAATGAACGTGTCATGTCTTATCCTTATTTCTTACCACGGCGTGAGACGATCATCGAAGTAGTACGCTTATTGCGACGAGTCTTCTTACCCTTGGTCTGTTGACCCCATGGCGATACTGGATGACGACCTGCTGCAGTACGGCCTTCACCACCACCGTGCGGATGGTCGATCGGGTTCATTACCACACCGCGAACGGTAGGACGAACACCGCGCCAACGCATGGCACCAGCTTTACCGATTTTACGCAGATTGTGCTCACCGTTACCTACTTCACCGATAGTTGCACGGCATTCGATATGAATGCGGCGAACTTCACCAGAGCGCAGACGAACCTGAGCGTAAGTACCTTCACGTGCCATCAACACAACACCAGCACCAGCGGTACGGGCGATTTGCGCACCTTTACCAGGCAACATTTCTACGCAGTGCATAGTCGAGCCAACTGGGATATTGCGGATAGGCAAGCAGTTACCCGCTTTGATAGGCGCTTGCGAGCCATTCATTACCTGATCGCCAACGGACAAGCCTTTAGGCGCGATAATGTATGCACGTTCACCATCTGCATAGCATAACAAGGCGATATGAGCGGTACGGTTAGGATCGTATTCGATACGCTCAACCTTCGCTGGGATACCATCTTTATTACGTTTAAAGTCAACAACACGATAGTGTTGACGATGACCACCACCGATATGACGGGTAGTGATGTGACCGTTATTATTACGGCCAGCAGTTTTTGATTTCTTTTCCAACAAAGCAGCGAACGGACGGCCTTTGTACAAGCCTTCGGTCACTACTTTCACCATACCACGACGACCTGGTGAGGTTGGCTTCATCTTAACGAGTGCCATAATTATGCCCCCTCAGTGAAGTTGATTTCTTGGCCAGGTTTCAAGCACACAAACGCACGTTTGGTGTGATTGCGACGACCAACAAATCGACCGGTACGTTTTTGTTTACCTTGACGATTTGCCACTTGTACAGATGCAACCTGCACTTTGAACAGCAATTCGACGGCTGCTTTGATTTCTGGCTTAGTTGCATCAGGCGCAACCAGGAAAACCACCTGCTCATTTTTTTCAGCAACGAACGTTGCTTTTTCAGTGATAACAGGAGCCAGCAACACTTTCATCAAGCGTTCTTCGCTATGTTTAACTACTGCGTTCATGCCAGCATCTCCTCAATCTTTGCCAGAGCTGCTTTAGTGATCAATACTTTTTTGTAGAACACTAAAGAAACTGGATCAGCGTAACGTGGCTCTACCACCAATACGTTAGCCAGATTGCGCGCAGCCAACATCAGGTTTTCATTGAATTCGTCAGTGATGATCAAAACGGAATCCAGGCAACCCAGAGTTTTCAACTTAGCGGACAACAACTTAGTTTTAGGCGCATCAACAGTCAGACTGTCGATTACGTTCAAACGGTCTTCACGTGCCAATTGCGAGAGGATCGAGCAGATACCTGCACGGAACATCTTTTTATTAACTTTGTGAGAGAAGTTTTCGTCTGGCGAATTCGGGAAAATACGACCACCGCCACGCCACAAAGGCGACGACGACATACCGGCACGAGCACGACCCGTACCTTTTTGACGCCATGGTTTTTTAGTGGTGTGTTTTACTTCTTCGCGGTCTTTTTGCTTACGATTACCGCTACGAGCATTAGCCTGATAGGCCACAACGACTTGGTGAATCAGCGCTTCATTGTAATCACGACCGAAAATCGTGTCAGGCGCTGCGACGTTGGATGCTGCTTGTCCTTGTTCGTTCAGGAGCTTCAGTTCCATTTATTAGGCTCCCTTCTTGGCTTTAACTTTAACAGCCGGCGATACAATCACCTGACCATTTTTCGCACCAGGCACCGCACCTTTAACCATCAACAAAGAGCGCTCAGCGTCAACGCGAGCGATTTCGAGGTTTTGCACTGTGCACTTAACATCACCCATGTGACCAGTCATGCGCTTACCAGGGAAAACACGACCTGGATCCTGCGCCATACCGATAGAACCGGGAACATTGTGCGAACGCGAGTTACCGTGGGTAGCACGACCAGAGCTGAAGTTGTAACGCTTGATGGTACCGGCATAACCCTTACCAATCGACACACCCTGAACGTCAACCTTCTGACCAGCTTCGAACAAGCCAACTGGGATTACATCGCCAGTTTTCAATTCAGCAGCTTTAGCAGCATCAACACGGAATTCTTTTAAGACTGTACCAGCTTCAACACCTGCTTTTGCGAGGTGACCGGCTGCCGCTTTATTGATGCGGGAAGCACGGCGCTGACCATAGGTAACCTGAACAGCAGTATAACCATCTGTTTCAGGCGTTTTGATTTGTGTCACGCGGTTGTTAGAAACGTCCAACACGGTTACTGGGATAGTATCCCCGTCATCCGTGAAGATGCGCATCATACCAACCTTGCGACCTACTAGGCCCAAGCTCATTATTTTCTCCATTCTCACCTACGATTGGGTGAGGCTGACATTAAAAAAACTTAAACAAAGAGGCCAGCAAATTGCTGACCAATGTCTAAGCCTTCCATTATAGCCCGCAAATTTTCAACTTACAAGGCAATTCTTTGATTTAACGGGGTTTTTCCGTCAAAACGATGGCGACTTAGTTGAGTTTGATCTCAACGTCAACACCGGCTGGCAAGTCCAGCTTCATCAGAGCGTCAACAGTTTTATCGGTAGGATCAACGATGTCCATCAAACGCTGATGCGTACGGATTTCAAATTGATCGCGCGAAGTTTTGTTCACGTGCGGGGAACGCAATACGTCGTAACGTTGGATACGAGTTGGCAGTGGAACCGGACCTTTAACAACAGCACCAGTACGCTTTGCAGTTTCAACGATTTCCAAAGCAGATTGATCGATTAATTTGTAATCGAATGCTTTCAGACGAATGCGGATTTTTTGATTTTGAGTTGACATAATCATTCCTAAAGAGCGAGCCGGCATCGAACCGACTATTTTTAACAAAGAACGAAAAAAAACGGTTGCCGAAATTCGGCAACCGCTTATTGTACACTAAATTTTTCGAAATTATTCGATGATTTTAGCTACAACACCTGCACCAACAGTACGACCACCTTCACGAATCGCGAAACGCAGACCTT